>NZ_CP046914.1:0-1200000 GCF_009789675.1 Paraburkholderia acidisoli
ATGCAAAAGAAAACGGTCAATGGCGCTCCGTTGCCGGCCTACGAACAAATCAAGCGTCACGTGCTCGCGAAAATTGAAAGCGGGGCATGGAAGCCCGGCGACGTGGTGCCGTCCGAGACGGAAATGGTGAAGGAATTCGGCGTGGCGCGCATGACCGTTTCGCGGGCGCTGCGCGAATTGATGGCCGACGGCGTGCTCAATCGCGTGCGTGGCTCGGGCACCTACGTGGCGCCGCGCCAGTACGAATCCACTGTGCTGCAGATCCGCAATATCGCCGACGAAATCGCGGCACGCGGCCATCGCCACGCGGCGCGCGTGCTCGCGCTCGAACCGAGCAACGACCCCAACGCGATCGCCGCGCTGGAACTCGAGGCGGGACCGGTATTTCATTCGCGCATCGTTCACCTCGAAGAAGGCGAACCGATCCAATACGAAGATCGCTACGTGAATCCGGAGGTATTTCCCGACTATCTCGCGCAGGACTTCACGGTCGAAACACCCAATCACTATATGGTGCGGCTAGCGCCCATTCAGCGCGCCGAATTCCGTATCTACGCGCAAAAGCCCGAAGCGCGCGTGCGCCAGTATCTCGACATGGAAATCGGCGAGCCGTGCCTGCTGTTGCTGCGCCGTACGTGGGTGGGCCGGCACGTCGCGACGTCGGTGCGCCTGTGGCATCCGTCGTCGCGCTTTCATCTCGCGGGCACGGTCTGAGCCTGCATCCCCGCGCTGTCCTTCTTCCCTGAATCTCGACGGGTCCGGCGGCTTCCGCCGGGCTTCGACTCGCCTTCGCTTTTCCCTCGCTTCATGAAGCTGTCTAGTCAATGAGGCGCGCTTCGAACGGCCTCGCCCGCATTTAAACGCCAAAAATCCCGCATTTGGTTCAGGGTAATTACCTAGCCAACTTTTTTGAAAACGAGTTGTATATACAACTTGACGGCGTTAGACTAGGTCCACGTTGCAGCACCCATTGCCCGCGCCGCATCGTCGGGCGCCGCTTTCAACCTTGCCAAGCCGATTCGACACGGACGCCATGAACCATCCCAACTTCACCGATCCCCGCCTCGACCCGACCCGCACGATCCGCGCACCGCGCGGCCCGGAAAAGGTCTGCAAGACCTGGCTCGCCGAGGCCGCTTATCGCATGATCCAGAATAATCTGGATCCGGAAGTCGCCGAGCATCCGCATGCGCTCGTGGTGTATGGCGGCATCGGTCGTGCCGCGCGTAACTGGGAATGTTTCGACCAGATCCTCGCGTCGCTCAAGGATCTCGAAGAAAACGAAACGCTGCTGATCCAGTCGGGCAAGCCCGTGGGCGTGTTCCGCACGCACGCCGACGCGCCGCGCGTGCTGCTCGCGAACTCGAATCTCGTGCCGCATTGGGCCACGTGGGAGCATTTCCACGAACTCGACCGCAAGGGCCTCATGATGTACGGCCAGATGACGGCGGGCAGCTGGATCTATATCGGCTCGCAGGGCATCGTGCAGGGCACTTACGAAACGTTCTATTCGGTCGCGAACCAGCATTTCAACGGCAACCCCAAGGGCCGCTGGATTCTCACGGGCGGCCTGGGCGGCATGGGCGGCGCGCAGCCGCTGGCCGCGACGATGGCGGGCTTCTCGATGATCGCGGTCGAGTGCGATGAAACGCGCATCGACTTCCGTCTGAAGACGCGTTATGTCGATCGCAAGGCGAAAACCATCGACGAAGCGCTCGCTATCGTCGAAGAAGCGAAGCAAAGCGGCAAGCCGGTTTCGGTGGGCCTGCTCGGCAACGCCGCCGACGTGTTCGCCGAATTCGTCGCGCGCGGCATCACGCCCGACTGCGTGACCGACCAGACCAGCGCGCACGATCCGATCAACGGTTATCTGCCGCAAGGCTGGACCGTCGAGCAATGGCGCGAGGCGCAGAAGGTCGCGCCGGACAGCATCGTGAAGGTCGCGAAGGCCTCGATGGCGCAACAGGTGCGCGCGATGCTCACGCTGCAGGACCGCGGTGCGGCCACCCTGGACTACGGCAACAATATTCGTCAGATGGCGCTGGAAATGGGCGTGGAAAACGCGTTCGATTTCCCCGGCTTCGTGCCCGCGTATATCCGCCCGCTGTTCTGCGAAGGCAAGGGGCCGTTCCGCTGGGTCGCGCTTTCGGGCGATCCGGAGGACATCTACAAGACGGACGCCAAGGTCAAGGAACTGATTCCCGACGATCCGCATCTGCACAACTGGCTCGACATGGCGCGCGAGCGCATCGCGTTCCAGGGGTTGCCCGCGCGCATTTGCTGGGTGGGCGTGAAGGATCGTTATCGCCTCGGTCAGGCGTTCAACGAAATGGTCAAGAACGGCGAGTTGAAGGCGCCCATCGTGATTGGCCGCGATCACCTCGACACGGGTTCGGTCGCGAGCCCGAACCGCGAAACCGAGTCGATGAAAGACGGCTCCGACGCCGTGAGCGACTGGCCGCTGCTCAACGCGCTCTTGAACACGGCGGGCGGCGCGTCGTGGGTCTCGCTCCATCACGGCGGCGGCGTGGGCATGGGCTTCTCGCAGCACTCGGGCGTGGTGATCGTTGCCGACGGCACGCAGGCCGCGCATGAACGCCTCGGCCGCGTGCTGCACAACGACCCGGCCACGGGTGTGATGCGTCATGCCGATGCCGGCTACGAACTCGCGCAGCAAACGGCGCGCGAAGCGGGCCTTAACCTGCCGATGCTCGGCCGATGAACGACGCGCACGCGGCGGTGAAAGCCACGCTCACGGTGCTGCGCGGCGCGGATCTCGTGGCGTCGCCGTGGAAGAACGGCGGCGGCGTCACGCGCGAGATCGCGGCGGGCTCGTCGACTTCGGCTGGCAGCGCGTCGCTCGATACGTTCGCGTGGCGCGTGAGCGTGGCGGACGTCGCGCAGGCCGGGCCGTTTTCGCGCTTCGCGGGCGTCGATCGCACGCTCGTGTTGCTGGAAGGCGCGGGCATGCTTTTGCACGAAGCGCGCGATGAAAGCGGTGACGCTGAAAAGACGTACGCGCTCGAAACGCCGCTCGATATCGCGCGGTTTCGCGGCGAGGCGTCCATTAGCGCGCGATTGATCGACGGCCCCACGCGCGACTTCAACCTCATGGTGCGTCGCGAGGCGGCGCGCGGTACGCTCGACGTGTGGCGCGACAACGCCACGCGCAGCGTGCAGGCGCAAACCGTGCTGCTGTATTGCGCGCAAGGCGAACAACGTATCCGCGTCGATGGCGAGCTCGAAGTGCAACTCGCCACCGGCGACACGTTGCGTATCGACGCACCCGTCGCAACGCTCGCATCGACGCTCGAAACGCGCGGCGCGGGCGCGCTGCTCGCTATCGCGCTGACGCTCATTCCAACGGATTCGCAGCGATGAAACGCACGCTTTGGCACAACCTCAATCTGTGCGCGCAGGGCGATCCGCGCGATGTCGTTGAGCACGCAACGATCGCCGTGAACGATGGCAAGATCGCGTGGCTCGGTGCATCGCAGGATCTGCCGCACGAGTACGCCGGCTGGTCGCGCGAGGATCTGCAAGGCGCGTGGGTCACGCCGGGTCTCGTCGATTGCCATACACATCTCGTCTACGGCGGCCAGCGCGCCGACGAATTCGCGCAACGTCTTGCCGGCGTGAGTTACGAGGCCATCGCGAAGCAGGGCGGCGGCATCGTTTCGACGGTACGCGCCACGCGCGCGGCAAGCGAAGACGCGTTGTTCGAGCAATCGGCGGCACGTCTCGAACCGTTGCTCGCCGAAGGCGTCACGGCCGTCGAGATCAAGTCGGGCTACGGTCTCGATCTCGCCAGCGAACGCAAGATGTTGCGCGTCGCACGGCGGCTCGGCGAGCGTTATCCCGTCACGGTGCGCACGACGTTTCTCGGCGCGCATGCGTTGCCGCCGGAATTCGCGGGCCGCGCAGACGCGTATATCGACGAAGTGTGCGAGCGCATGTTGCCCGCGCTCGCGGAAGAGGGTCTGGTCGATGCCGTGGACGTATTTTGCGAGCGCATCGGCTTCTCGCTCGCGCAGAGCGAGCGCGTGTTCGAGGCCGCCGCGAAGCGCCGTATCGACGTGAAAATGCACGCCGAACAACTCTCGAACAGCGGCGGCGCGGCGCTGGCGGCGCGCTACGGTGCCTTGTCCGCGGATCATCTGGAGTTTCTCGACGAAGCGGGTATTGCCGCAATGAAAGAGGCCGGCACGGTGGCCGTATTGTTGCCGGGCGCGTACTACTTCATTCGCGAGACGCAATTGCCGCCGCTCGATCTGCTGCGCCGCTACGAAGTGCCCATCGCCATTTCCACCGACAGCAATCCGGGCACGTCGCCCGCCACCTCGCTGCTGCTCATGATGAACATGGCGACCACGCTCTTTCGCATGACCGTGCCCGAGGTGCTGCAAGGCGTGACGCGTCACGCAGCCCGCGCATTCGGCGACGCGCGGAATCATGGCACGCTCGCCGCCGGACGTCCCGCCGATTTCGCCGTATGGTCGGTGCAATCGCTCGCGGAACTCGCTTACTGGATCGGCCGTCCGCTGTGCGCGCGCGTGGTGCGCGGCGGCGAAACCGTTTATGAACGGCGCGATCTCGCGCGTCGCGACTACGCATGAATGCCCCTATCAGAACGAATCCGGATTCAACGTCCCGTGCGCTGTTCGCGGCGCACGCCTGGTTGCCCGAAGGCTGGCGCGAAAACGTGCTGCTCGAGTGGGACGCTGCGGGCGCGCTCGTGCGCGTCACGCCCGATCTCGCCGAAGCGCCGCGTCACGTCGCCCATGCGGCGGGTCCGCTGATCCCTGGCATGCCTAATCTTCACTCGCATGCGTTTCAGCGCGCGATGGCGGGCCTCACCGAATACCGCGCGAACCCCACCGACAGTTTCTGGAGCTGGCGCGATCTCATGTATCGCTTTGCCGCGCGCATCACGCCCGACGATCTCGGCGCGATCGCGCGCTGGCTCTATGTCGAGATGCTGAAGGCGGGCTACACGTCGGTGTGCGAGTTCCATTACGTGCATCACGCGCAGGACGGCCAGCGCTATGCGAGCCCCGCCGAACTCGCGCAACGCGTGGTGGCGGCGGCGGGCGAAGCGGGCATCGGCATGACCATGCTGCCCGTGCTCTATCAGTACAGCGGCTTCGGCGCGCGCGCGCCGCGCGACGACCAACGCCGCTTCATCAACACGCCGGACCAACTGCTCGGTATCGTCGATACCTTGCGTGGCTGGCGTCCCGAGCACGGCGCGTTGCGTTACGGCGTCGCACCGCATTCGTTGCGCGCGGTCTCGCACGATTCGCTGCGTGCGCTGCTCGCCGGACTCGATGCGATGTCGCCGGGTGCGCCGGTGCATATCCATATCGCCGAGCAAACCGCCGAAGTCGACGCGTGTCTGGAAACCGAAGGCGCGCGGCCCGTGCAATGGCTGCTCGATCGATTCGACGTGAACCCGCGCTGGTGTCTCGTGCACGCCACGCACATGGATGCCGGGGAAACGGCGGCGCTCGCGCGCAGCGGCGCGATTGCGGGCCTGTGCCTCACGACCGAAGCGAATCTCGGCGACGGCATCTTCCCCTCGCACGATTATCTTGCGGCGAACGGCGCGTTCGGCGTGGGTTCGGACAGCCATATCGGCGTGGATTGGCGCGCGGAATTGCGCTTGCTCGAATACGGCCAGCGTCTGGCGCGCCGCGAGCGCAACGTGCTCGCCGGGCCGCAGCAAGCGCACGTGGCCGACCGTCTGTTCGGCGCGGCGGTGCAAGGCGGCGCGCGCGCCACGGGACGTGCGACGGGCGCATTGCAAGCCGGTGCCCGCGCCGATTTCGTCGTGCTGGACGCGCAGCATCCGAACCTGGCGGAACAACGGCCCGCCACATGGCTCTCGTCGGTTGTCTTTTGCGAACATGGCGAAACGCCCGTGCTCGACGTCTATACGGGCGGCGAGCGCGTGGTAGCGGCGCGTCGTCATCGCGACGAAGCTCGCCTCTATGCCGATTACCGCGCGGCGCTCGCCACGCTGCTGAAGGCGGCGTGACGACGCGGGTCACACACGAGACATCGAACCATGAACGACCTCTACTCACTCGAACGCGGCACTGCGCCGCTCATCATTTCGATTCCGCATCTCGGCACGCAGATTCCCGACTCTCTGCGTGCGCAATACACGGATATCGCGTTGACGGTTGCAGATACCGACTGGCATCTGGATCGCCTTTACGCGTTCGCGAAGGAGATGGGCGCGACGATCCTGGGCGCGCGTCTCTCGCGCTATGTGATCGATCTGAATCGGCCGCCCAACGACGAAAGCCTCTATCCGGGGCAAACCACGACATCGCTGTGCCCGACCGAAACGTTTCGTGGCGAGCCGCTTTATCGTGACCATCGTGCGCCCGACGCGCAGGAGAAGCAGCGTCGCGTGCAGCATTACTGGCAGCCGTATCACGACACGCTGGCCGCCGAATTGCAGCGCCTGCGTGCGTCCCACGCCAATGTGCTGTTGTGGGAGGCGCATTCGATTGCGAGCGTGTTGCCGCGCCTGTTCGACGATAAATTGCCCGATCTGAATCTCGGCACGCAGGACGGCCGCACGGCACACGCGCAGGTTCAGGCGCGCGCGGAACACGCCGCGGCGAACGGTTCGTACACTTGGGTCGCCAATGGACGCTTCAAGGGCGGCTATATCACGCGTCACTTCGGTGCGCCGCAGGACGGCATTCATGCCGTTCAGCTGGAGATGTGCCAGTCCACCTATATGAGCGAGACCGCGCCGTTCGATTACGTGCCTTCGCTCGCCAATCGCGTGCAGCCCGTGTTGCGCGAGATGGTGGGCGGTGCGCTCGAAGCGGTACAGGCGCTGAACCACGCGGCGCGCTGAATCGCGTTGCATCGTCATGGAAACGGCGCGGGATCTTGCGGTCCCGCGCCGTTTTTCATGGCCATGACAAATGCGGTGGTCAATCCACTACAAAAGCCATTCGATCGGCAGAATGGAGAAGAACCACACGCTGAGTCGTTGCTGCCATGTCGTGTTCGGTTCGGTCTCGTAACGCAGCGTTCGACCGCTGGCAACGCGGGTCCAATAGAGCGTACCGCCCGTGTCGAGATGCGCCTGCCACGCGAGTTGCGGCACCTGGGTCCAGAATGCCGTTTCGATGCGCTGCGCGAGTTCGGGGCTTTCGATCACGAGCCCGAGTTCGGTGTTGAGATTCGCCGAGCGCGGATCGAAATTGAGCGAGCCGACGAACACGCGTTGGCCATCCACGGCAAAGGTCTTGGCATGCAGGCTCGAACCGGAACTGCCGAAGGGACTCGCGCCGGTGTCCTGGCTTGCGGACGCCGTGGCGCCCGCCGCGCGGCGCAGCTCGAACAGTTCCACGCCGCCCGCGAGCAAGGCCTTGCGCCGCCGCGCGTAGCCCGAATGCACGGCGCTCACGTCGGTGGCTTCGAGTGAGTTGGTGAGGACGCGTACCGTCACGCCTTGCGCGGCGAGTTGCGTGAAATACCCGGTGCCCGTTTCGCCGGGAACGAAGTACGGCGAGACGAGATCGAGTTCGCGCGTGGGCGTGCCGAGTATGTCGCGCAATTGCGCGAGGATGAGCGATTGCGGCGGCGCCTTGCCGAGCGCTTTCGCCGGGTCGTCGCTCACGAGCCGCGTTTTGGCCCAGACGAGCGGCAGCGTGCCGTCGAGCAGGCGATTCACGTCGGTGACCTTGTCAAGCGATGCGACGTAAGCGGCTGCTGCCGGATCGAGCAGGATGGCATGTGCCGCGTCGTCGAGCGCGCGCGCCTGGTCCGTTGCAGCGGGCTTGACGATGCGCGTCACGGGCCACGCCGAGGCGCTCGCCCAATAACGGTCGAAATCGTGCGCGACGTCGGCGGCGGCGGGGCCGATCGCGAGCACGTCGAGATCGGCGAACACGATGCCGTCGGTGGCCGCGAAGTATTCGTCGCCGATATTGCGGCCGCCCAGTATCGTCGCCGTGCTGTCGGCCGTGAGCGACTTGTTGTGCATGCGATGATTGAGCCGCGAGAAGTCCGTCAGGTATCCGATGAATTTCGGGTGGCGTAACACGAACGGATTGAACAATCGCACTTCGACGTTGGGATGAGCGTCGAGCGCGGCGAGCGTACTGTCGAGCGAGGCGGGAATGCCGTTGTCGTCGAGCAGCAGCCGCACGCGCACGCCGCGCTCGGCGGCTTCGCGCAGTGCTTCCAGCAGCAAGGTGCCAGTGAGGTCGTTGCGCCAGATGTAGTACTGCACGTCTAGCGTGCGCTGCGCGCTACGCACGAGACTGACGCGCGAGGCGAACGATTCGAGCGAATCGGGCAGCGGGTCGATGCCCGTGAAGCCGGGGTGCGCCGCCATCTCCTGCGCGACGGCCTTGCCGAGCGGCGTGCTTTGCGCCTCGGCCGGGGGCAGTGCGCTGGAAGGCGTGCGCTCGCCGAGCGGCGGCAACTGGCAGGCGGCCAGCAGCAACGTACACAACATCGAGGCCAGCGATCTCGGCATGAGTCATTCGCCCGTGGTTTCGTTGCTATCGGCGCGCTTTCATTTCACGCCTAGCTTACGCGATCGGCGTAACGCATTCGTGCTGGATGTCCTGCACCGTTGCCTGCCGAATGCGCGGGGTTATCCGCGCAACATGTCTGCGATCGTTTCGTTGAGCAACGTGCGCTTGTGCGCTTTACGATGAATCATGCCGACGCTGCGCAGAAACGCGCGCCCCGGCAACGGCACGAGCCGCAGATTGGGATCGTTCTGCCAGTTGCCGCCGCGCAAGACGGGCAACACACTCACGCCCACGTCGTTGCGCACGAGCGAGACGATGGTTTCGATCGAATTGAGTTCGAGATATTCGAGCGGTTCGATGCGCAACTCACTCAATGCGTTTTCGATTACGACGCCCGTGGGCACGCGCCGGTCGAAACGGAGGAAACCGCGTTCGCGCAGAATGCGCCGTGCGTCGTCGCCGTAGGTCGCGCGGCTCGTGACGAGCATGAGCGGTTCTTCGTAAAGCGGCGTCCACGCGAGCGAGTCGTGCAATGCGCCGTCTGGCGCGCCCACGACCACCGCGAGGTCGAGATCGCCGTCTTCGACCATGCGCGCGAGTTCGTTCGAACGCGCGGAACTCAAACGCACTTCGAGTTCGGGGTGGCCGGTCTTGAGGTGCGCCACCGCGAGCGAGAGCGCGCCGATCACCGAGACGACCGCGCCGATGATGATCGAACCGCGCAGGGAGTCGCCGGCGCTCGCGGGCAATTCGTCGACGAGCGCGAGTATGCGTTCGACCTTGGCGCAAATCTCGCGGCCCTCGCGCGTGAGCGCGACCTGGCGCGCGCGCCGGTCGAAGATCTGGCGGCCGAGCGCCTCTTCGAGACTGCGCATCTGCACGCTCACGGCGGCCTGCGTGAGCGCGGTCTTTTCGGCGGCCGTGGCGAACGAGCCGGTGCGGGCCACGGCCTGCAAGGTACGCAGCATACGGAGGGTCAGCATCGCAAAAAATTTTTAAGTATCGAGAATAAAATATTAATATTTTTTTGCTTGAACCTTCAACATAATCGTTAGATCGGTTCCATTCATACGGCATTCACATGACGCGATTCAACTGGCAAAACCCGTATCCCACACCGCGCTTGCCGGTGTTCGCCCGCAATATCGTCTCCACTTCGCATCCGCTCGCCGCGCAGGCCGGGCTGCGTATGCTCTGGAAAGGCGGCAATGCCGTCGACGCCGCGCTCGCCGCGGCAGCCGCGATCACCGTGGTCGAGCCGGTGTCGAACGGCTTGGGGAGCGATTGCTTCGCGCTCGTGTGGGACGGCGCGAAACTGCACGGCCTCAATTCGTCGGGTGTGTCGCCCGCCGCGTGGAATCTCGACTATTTCAAGCGCAAATACGGCGAGGAAAACGGTCTCGCGAAACAGCCCAGGCGCGGCTGGGACTCGGTCACGGTACCGGGCGCGGTAGCCGGCTGGGAAGCGTTGCACGCGAAGTTCGGCAAGTTGCCTTTCGCGGACATTCTCGAACCGGCCATCGAGATCGCCGAGCGCGGCCACGCTGTCGCCACGATCGTGCAGCGCAAGTGGAACGCCGCCATTCCCGAGTTGAAGGATCAGCCCGGTTTTGCCGATACCTTCATGCCGCACGGCCGCGCGCCCGAAGTGAGTGAGTTGGTGCGTTTCCCCGGTCATGCGAAAACGCTGCGCATGCTCGCGGAAAAAGGGCCGCGCGATTATTACGAAGGCGAGATTGCCGAGCGCATCGCCGCGTTCTCGCGCGAATGCGGCGCGGCGCTGAGCGCCGACGACTTGCGCAACTATCGCCCGGAATGGGTCGAGCCGATCGGCAAGGATTATCGCGGCTATACGGTTCACGAAATTCCGCCCAATGGGCAAGGCATTGCGGCACTGATCGCACTCGGCATTCTCGAACAATTCGATCTGGCTTCGCTCAAGCGCGATTCGGTGGAGTCGCAGCATTTGCAGATCGAGGCCATGAAGCTCGCGTTCGCGGATGTCTATCGCTACGTGGCCGATCCGCGTTCGATGGAAGTGACGCCCGAGCAAATGCTCGATAGCGCCTATCTGAAGTCGCGCGCCAAACTCATCGACCCGAAGCGCGCCACGCATTTCGACTTCGGCATGCCGCGCACGGGCGGCACGATCTATCTCTCGGCCGTCGACGAGAACGGCATGATGGTGAGCTTCATCCAGTCGAACTACATGGGCTTCGGTTCGGGCGTGGTGGTGCCGGGTACCGGTATCGCGCTGCAGAATCGCGGCTGCGGTTTTTCGATGGACCCGAAGTCGCCGAACGTGGTGGAGGGCGGCAAGCGGCCGTTCCACACCATCATTCCCGCGTTCCTCACGCAGCAGGTGGAGGGCCGGCAGGAAGCCGTGATGAGTTTCGGCGTGATGGGCGGCGACATGCAACCGCAAGGGCACCTGCAGTCGGTCGTGCGCATGCTCGACTACGGCCAGCAGCCGCAAGCCGCTTGCGACGCGCCGCGCTGGAAGGTGAACCGCGACTTCACGCTCGACATCGAGTCGACGTTCGACCCGCAATGTTCGCAGGCGTTGCAGGCGCTCGGCCACGAGATCAAGGGCATCGACGACCCGTATATGGATTTCGGCTCGGGTCAGTTCATCTGGAAGCTCGATCGCAACGACCCGGATCGCGGCTACGTGGCGGCCAGCGACACGCGGCGTGACGGTTTGGCGGCCGGGTTTTAAAGCCGCTTTAAAGCCGCTCTTTGAAGCGGCTTTAAAAGCGCTTTGAAAAGGGCGCCGCGCGTTGATAAAACGCGCGGCATTCCACGCGATTCGATTAGCAGATCAAAATAATAGAAGGTGACAGGTATGGAGAACGGATCGTCGGGCGCGAGCGCGCCACTCAGTCGCGGCATGGTGCGCCGTATCGTGTTTTCGTCGTCGATCGGCAATGCGCTCGAATGGTTCGACTTTCTCGTGTACGGCTATTTCGCGCCCATCATCGCGAAACAGTTCTTTCCCGTGCACGACGAATGGCTCTCCACCTTGCTTGCCGTGGGCACGTTCGGCATTTCCTTTTTGATGCGCCCGCTGGGTGCGATCGTGCTCGGTATTTACGGTGACCGCAAAGGGCGCAAGGCGGCGCTCACGCTCGCCATCGCCTTGATGATGCTGGGCACGCTCGCCATGGCCGTGATGCCGCCGTACGCCTCCATCGGGCTGGCCGCGCCCTTGCTGATCTTGCTCGCGCGTCTCGTGCAAGGCTTTGCGGTGGGCGGCGAATTCGGCAGCGCAACGGCGTTCATGGTCGAGCATAGCCCCGCAAAGCGCGGTTATTACGCGAGCTGGCAATTCGCGAGTCAGGGTGCAGCGGCCATTCTCGCGGCTGCGTTCGGCTCGGTGCTCGCGTGGTGGCTGCCGCCCGAGCAACTGCAATCGTGGGGCTGGCGCGTGCCGTTCTTCTTCGGGCTCGTGCTCGGCCCAGTGGGTTGGTATATTCGCTCGCATCTCGACGAAACGCCGGAATTCGTCGCCAATCAAAAAGCGGATGCGGAATCGGTGGTGGTGGAAGCACGGCCGCGTTTGACGCAGCAATGGGTGAATTTGCTGCTGGCCGTGGGTATCGTCGCGCAATCCACGGTGGGCGTGTATATCCTTCAGCTTTATATGCCGATGTATGCGGTCAAGCAATTGCATATGGCGGCGGCCACCTCGTTCGGCGTGGTCGTGCTCAACGGCGGTTTGCAATTCCTGCTTTCGCCCGTAATGGGCGCGCTCTCCGATCGCATCGGGCGCGTGCGCATCATGCTGACCACGTCCATTCTGCTGGCCACGCTCACGTATCCGATGTTCTCGATGTTGCAGCGTCATCCCACGCTGGGCTGGCTGCTCGTGCTGCAAGGTGCGGCCGGCATTTTCAAGGCCGCGTATTCGGGTCCGATGCCCGCGCTGATGTCGGAGATCTTTCCGGTCCACGTGCGCTCGGCCGGCTTGTCGATCGCGTATAGCCTGGGCGTGACGCTCTTCGGCGGCTTCGCGCCGACCATTGCGGAGTTGCTGATTCATGCCACTGGCGACACGCTCGCTCCCGCTTATTACGTTTCGCTTGCGGCAGTCGTTTCGGGCGTATCGCTCGCGATCGTCGGCTGGCGCACGATGCGGCAAGCTACGCCGCGCGCGCGTCTCGCGAGTTGAGCCGAAGCGGCATTCGAGCCCTTTAAACGCGGCGTAAACCGGACGCAAGCGGACGCAAGCAGGGCGCAAGCGCGCCTTGCCCGTGAGTGTGCGACCTTCGCTGAAGCCGTTTCCCGTTGATGATATATTCGGCATCCTCACCGCTGGTCGGCATTGAGTCCGGCATTGAGTCAATTGGCGGTTCGGGAATTACGTTTTGTCAGGTTTCGGGAGAGTCAGAATGGCAGTCGAATACCGTGGCTTTCGAGTCACTGTCGATGCAAAAGCAGACGCAACGGATACGCAGTGGCAATGCCGCGCGGAGCTGCAAGGAATCGAAGCGCAAACGCAACAGGCCACGCTGCCTGCTGTCGTGCTCGAGATTCCCAAGCTGAAGATCGATGTGTTGATGGCACTGAGCGTGGTCGAGCAATCGGCTAAGCAATCCATCGACGAATGGCACGCGAAGCAACCCGCGGTGGCCTGAGCGTTATCGCGCGAGCAACCGCTCCGGTTGCCGCGCTTCAGTCTGTCCGGTGGTCTACCGCTTCACGGATTCCGCTTGAATCAGTCTGCTTGAATCAGTCCGCTTGCATCGTCTCGCCCTGACGCGGCATCACCCCATTGCGCGGTTCGCCCGCCTGAAACGCCGCGATATTCTCCACGAGTTGATCCGCGAGCGCCTGCATGGCCTCGTCGCTCGCCCATGCCACGTGGGGCGTGAGAATGAACGCCGGATGATCGAGAATCGCCTGAAACGGGTGATCGGCCGGCATCGGCTCTTCTGTTGCCACATCGAATCCCGCGCCTGAAATCGCACCGCTTCGCAGCGCGTCCACCAGCGCGGTTTCATCGACGAGCCCGCCGCGCGACGTATTGATGAGCAAGGGCCGGCGCTGCATCTGCGCGAATGCCTGCGCGTCGATCAGGTTGCGCGTTTGCGCGTTGAGCGGGCAATGCAGCGAGACGATGTCGCTTTGCGCAAGCAGCGTGGCCAGCGGTACATAGCCCGCCGGCGTGTCGTTGTGCGAAGCGCGCGCCGCATACAGCACGCGCAGTCCCAGCGCCTGCGCCATGTGCGCGACGGCGCCGCCCAGCGCGCCGTTGCCGATAATGCCGATGGTCGAACCGGCCAGGTTGCGGATCGGAAAATCGAAGAAACAGAACTGACCCGATTCGAGCCAGCGGCCCGCGCGCACGGCGTCGCGATACGCGAGCAGGCTGCGGCGCAGGGCGAAAATCAAGGCGAACGTATGTTCCGGCACGGTGTTGCCGGCGTAGTCGCGCACGTTGCTCACGACAATGCCGCGCGCCGCGCACGCGTGCAGATCGACATGGTCCGTGCCCGTGGCGGCGACCGCGATCATGCGCACGCGCGGCGCCTCGGCGAGCGCTTCGGCCGTTATGCGCGCTTTGTTCGTGACGACGATGTCGGCATGGCGGATGCGTTCGGCCACTTCGGCGTCGGCTGTGCGCTCGAACGTGTCGAGCGTGTGTTCGAAAGGCAGCGTGCGAAGCTGCGTTTGCGGCGCGAGCGTCGCGCGATCGAGAAAAACGACGTGCATGGGCGGCAGGCTTCCTGTTTGGGAGAGTGGGACGAGGCGAGCGCATGCATTGTCGCGCGCGGCGTGCGGGCGAGAGTTGCGCTTTGGCGGAGCCGACTTTCCGATCGGGAAAATTGGCGCATTCATGACGACGATGGGAAACGCCGCGCCGGACGGGGATGGGTCGAGACTTTCCATTTGCTCAAGCCAGATTGAGCAAGCATCGATTATCAAGCGCGGCGAACGCGCTCATCATGGCGGTCATGACGGCAATCCGCCCAAGCCGAAGCTAGCCAGCGACACGTTCAGGAGACAGCCATGCCACGACCGCTCGAAGGAATTCGCGTACTCGAACTCGGACAGCTCATTGCGGGACCGTTCGCGGGCCGCATGCTCGCCGAGTTCGGCGCGAGCGTCATCAAGGTGGAACCGCCCGGCGTGGGCGATCCGCTGCGCAAATGGCGTCTGCTGCACGAAGGCACGTCGGTCTGGTGGGCCGCGCAATCGCGCAACAAGCAGTCGCTCACGCTCGACTTGCGCACGCCCGAAGGCCAGGACGTGATCCGCCGTCTCGTATCGGAAACCGACGTGCTGATCGAAAATTTCCGCCCCGGTACGCTCGAAGGCTGGGGGCTCGGCTGGGACGAACTCAGCGCGATCAATCCGGGGCTCATCATGCTGCGCGTCTCGGGGTACGGGCAGACGGGGCCGTATCGCGACCGGCCCGGCTTTGGCGTGGTTGCCGAGGCGATGGGCGGCCTGCGCCACCTGAGCGGCGAGCCGGACCGTACGCCGGTGCGCGTGGGCATTTCGATCGGCGATTCGCTTTCGGCGCTGCATGGCGTGATCGGCATTCTGCTGGCGCTGCGCCATCGCGAACAGCAGGGCGGCCAGGGCCAGGTCGTGGACGTCGCGCTCTACGAGTCCGTGTTCAACATGATGGAAAGCCTGCTGCCCGAGTACTCGGTGTTCGGCACGGTGCGCCAGCCCGCGGGCAGCAGTTTGCCCGGCATCGCGCCGAGCAACGCGTACCGTTGCCGCGACGGCAAATACGCGCTCATCGCGGGCAACGGCGACAGTATCTTCCGCCGCCTGATGGACCTGATCGGCCGCGCCGATCTCGCCAACGATCCCGCGCTCGCGCAGAACGACGGACGCGTCGCGCAGGTCGCGCGCATTGACGCGGCGATCGGCGAATGGACCGCGCGCCAGCCGCTCGACGACGTGCTCGCCGCGCTCAACGAAGCGCGCATTCCAGCGGGGCGCATTTACGACGTGGCCGATATCGCCACCGACCCGCATTACCACGCCCGCGAGATGATCGTCGACGACGCGTTGCCCGACGGTACGCGCGTGCAGGTGCCGGGCGTGGTGCCGAAACTCTGCGCGACGCCGGGCACCATCGAGCACAGCGCACCCGCACTTGGCGAGCACACCGACGCCGTGCTCGAATCGATCGGCGTGGATGCCGCCACGCGTGAAGCCTGGCGCGGCCGTGGCGTGATCTGAACCTGAGAGCGGGAAGCCGCGGCAAATGCAATCGACGGACCCAATCGACCAGCGTAACGACCAGCGCAATCGACAAACAAAATCGGGAAACGAAATGACGACGATCGGAAATCGGGAAAAAAAGCGCTTGTACCTCAACGAAGTGGCGACACGCGACGGCTTCCAGAACGAAGCCGCTTTTATCGACACCGACGACAAGATCGCGCTGATCGACCGGCTCAGTGCATGCGGTTACGCGAAGATCGAAGTGACATCGTTCACCTCGCCGAAAGCGATTCCTGCACTGCGCGACGCGGAAGCGGTCATGCACGATATTGCACGTGCGCCGGGCGTCGTCTACACCGTGCTGGTGCCCAACGTGCGCGGTGCAGAACGTGCACTATCGTGCAATGTCGATGAAGTGAATCTCGTGATGTCGGTGAGCGAAAGCCACAATCGCGCGAACCTGCGCATGACGCGCGAGCAGTCGTTCGCCCAGTTGCGCGACGTGATCGACACGGTGCGTGGCACCGGCGTGGCGATCAACGTGTCGCTCTCCACGGCGATGGGTTGCCCGATGGAAGGCGACGTACCGCTCGACACCGTGCTCGGCTGGATGGAGCGCTTCGCGGCGCTGGGTGTGCAAGGCGTGACGCTCTGCGATACCACCGGCATGGCGCATCCGGCGCAAGTGCGTGAGTTGTGCAAACGCGCCTCGCAGGCATTCGGCGCGCTCGAACTCACGCTGCACTTCCACAACACGCGCGGCATGGCGCTCGCGAACACGCTCGCGGCGCTCGAGGCGGGCATCGTGCGTTTCGACGCTTCGCTCGGCGGCCTCGGCGGTTGTCCGTATGCGCCGGGCGCGACGGGCAACGTGTGCACGGAAGAACTCGTGCATATGCTCGAACTCGACGGCTACGACACGGGCGTCGATCTCGCCGCCGTGCTCGACGCGGCCGCGCGTCTGCCGGGCCTGATCGGTCACGACGTGCCGAGCCAGATCCTCAAGGCGGGGCGCCGTCTCGACCTGCACGCGATGCCCGCACACGCGCAAGGCGTACCTGCCGAACGGACGCTTTCATGACCGCAAAGGAATCCAGCATGACCTTGATCGACCACCTCGACCACCTGGTGCTGACCTGCGTGGACCCCGAGGCCACGAAGCACTTCTATACCGAAGTCCTGCAGATGCAACTGGAGCATTTCGGCGCCGGGCGCCTCGCGTTTCGCTTCGGCAACCAGAAGATCAATCTGCATGTGCGCGGCGCCGAGTTCGAGCCGAAGGCGCACGTGCCCGTGCCCGGCGCGCTCGATCTGTGCTTTATCGCGGCGGTGCCGCTACAGGCGGTGATCGCGCATCTGGAAGCGATGCAATGGCCCATCGTGGAAGGGCCGGTGGAGCGCACGGGCGCGACGCAGAAGCTTCGCTCGGTTTATGTGCGCGACCCCGATCTCAATCTCATCGAAATTTCCGAACCAATCTGATCCGGCCTGATCCAGCGTTTCGCATCGGCAACCCGCGCGAATGAGCGCGTTTCCGATGCGAATGCCGCGCGCTTTGTCGCGGCATCGGGGGGCGCCGGCGCCGCGGCGAACCAGCCGGACAAGGGTCCGGAATCGCGGGCGTGCAGCGATGCACGCCCGTTTCTCATTGGCGCCGCCCGATCTTTTCTTCGCATCGCAGCATGCGTTCGCCCGAAGGCGGCCTTTCGCGTCGGCGCGCGATGCCGCACAATCGGGGCTCGCGCTGCTTCGGCTTCGTGCCTTTTCATCATGGTCAATCCTCTTCATTTCGATCTGCAGTCGCTGCGCGTGTTTCTGCTCGTTGCCGAGCACGGCAGTCTCACCAAGGCTGCGGAACACGGTCAGCTCACGCTCTCCGCGGTGAGCAAGCGCATTGCCGAACTCGAAAGCGTCACCGACTGTGCGCTCTTTTTGCGGCGCGCGCGCGGCGTCGAACTCACGCCGGCGGGCCACGCCTTGCTCGAACACGCCACGCGCGTGGTCGATCAGGTGAACCGCATGGCCAACGAAATGAGCGACTACGCGGCGGGCGTGCGCGGGCACGTGCGCATGTGGGCGAATACGTCGTCGATCGTGCAGTTCCTGCCCGTCGACCTCGCGCGCTTTCTCAGCGAATATCCGGGCATCAAGGTGAGTCTGGAGGAACGCCTGAGTCACGAGATCGTCGAAGCCCTCGGTTCGGGCAAGGCCGATATCGGTGTCTTCGCGGACAACGTGCCCGCGCCCGGCATCGAGCGGCGTTTGTACCGGCGCGACGAACTCGTGCTATTGGTGCCGCGCACGCACCGCTTCGCGCAGCACGAGATCATGCGTTTCGCCGATACGCTCGACGAAGACTACGTGGGTCTGAGCGACGGCAGTTCGTTGCTCGCGCGTCTCACCGACGCCGCATTCGCGCTCGAACGCTCGTTGAAGCTGCGCATTCAGGCGTCGAATTTCGACGGCGTGTTTCGCATGATCGAAGCGGGGCTGGGTATCGGCATTCTGCCGCGCGAGGCCGTGAGCGACGATCGCGGCAAGGCGGGCGTCGTCAAGGTGAAACTCTCGGACGCGTGGTCGGCGCGCACACTGTGGGTGGGCGTGAAAGCGGAGAGCGCACGTAGCTCGGACATCGTCAGCCTCTTCGATTACATGTCGAATCGCGTAACCGAATGAAGAAAGGGCGGCGCCGCGTGTTGCAGCAACCGCCCCGTTTTTGCAAGCCCGGCCGCGCTGCCGGGCGAACGGTCAGACCGGGTTGATTTCGTCCTGGCTACGGCGCGTGGTGAGCGGCCCGAGCGCGCGCAGCGTTACGGCAACAATGGCCAGCGCCGCCGAGATCACGCCGAACATCGCCAGCGGGCCATGCTGCGTGAGCACCGGCAGCAGCACGAAAGGCAGCGCGGCGCTCACGATGCGCGAGAGCGAATACGTTGTGCCGATGGCGGTCGAGCGCACGCTGGCCGGGAAAATCTCCGCCTGATACACGTGGTATGCATTGCTGAACACGTTCGAGGCGCAGGTCGTCAGGACACCGAAGCCTACGATCAGTGTCGAGCTGTCGGAGTAGGCGAAACCCACGCCGAACACCGCGATCGACACGAGCGAGGCGATCACCAGCGTGCGGCGCTCGATCCAGTTGAGCAGCGGCACCGAGAGCAGCGAGCCGATCGGGTAGCCCAGGAACGAAAGCGCGACGAACAACGTGCTGCCTGTCACGTCGAAGCCGCGGCTCTTCACCACGGCGCCCGCAAGCGTGCCGAAGCCGTAATACCCGAAGCCCTGGAACAGGTGGAAGATGGTGAGCATGAGGTAACGCTTGCCGTACGGCGCGCGGCGCAGCAGCGCGAGGCGCCCCGCGAGGCCCAGCGGATATTGCTGGACTTTCGGCTCGGCGAAACGTTGCGGCAGGCGAGCCCCCGCGCTTTCGGCGAAGCGGCGCGCCGCGGCATAGGCTTCGTCGGCGCGACCCTGCGCGAGCAGCCAGCGCGGGCTTTCGGGCAGGCGGTGCTGCACGGCCAGCACGAATACGGCGCCGAGCGAGCCGATCGCCAGAATCAGGCGCCAGCCCGCGATACCGCCCAGATGCAGCGGATTGAGCCACACAGCCAGAAAGCCGACCAGCGGCACGGCCACGTACGAAGTCGTATAGGCCCAGGCGGCGAGGCGGCCGCGCCGGTCTTTCGGCAGGATCTCGGAGAGAAAGCTGTCGGAGACCGGGTAGATCGCGCCGACGCCCACCCCCGTGAGACAGCGGCAGATGACGAGCATCGTTGCATTCACCGAAAACGCCGCGAGCAGCGAAAACGCGCTGTACCAGACCAGCGTGAGGAGGAACGCGCGGCGGCGGCCGATACGGTCGGCGAGGCTGCCAAGGCACAGCGAGCCGAAGAACATGCCGACGAACGCCGAAGCGAGCAGCAGTTTGAACGCGAGGCTATGCGCGTCGAGACCGTATTCGTTTTGCAGCGCCGAGCCGATCGAACTGACGAGAAAGATCTCGTACATGTCGAAGAACAGCCCGATCCCGACGATCCAGACGACGAAGCGATGCAGCGAGCCCACTGGCATGTCGTCCATGAAGCTGCCGAGCGTGACGTCTTGCGCGCCGTGTTGCGATGCGTCGTGTGCGGCATCGGCGGATAGCGGCCGGCGCGGGGCGCCGGGCGTGCCGCTGCCCAGCTCGAGTGGTTGGGTATTCATGGTGTCTCCTGGGTTCTGATCGTGCCGCCCCTCGCGCACGCGGACGGGGCGTGATGGCTAGTGTGGTCAATTTCCGGGAGCGCGAAAATTGAACATGCCTCAAGCATGCTTTCCCTGCGAGAAAGGGTAGGAAAGTGCTTTTAAAACAGTGATTTGCTTGGGGCGGGGATGCGATTCGACTGAATCTGGAACCTAGGATTGGGCGCGCGGATTATCGGCGAACAATGCGGCGAGCACGGCGGCGAGAATCGCGGCGAAAAAAAAGCGCATTACACGACGCAGGGAAACGTCGCGCAATGCGCCAATGACACGAAAAGGTAGTAATCCGAACTATTGTGTCAAGACATCGACATGAAGAATATCGCGCCGTCTAGAACAGGTGATCGATACCGATGGTCACGGCCGTCTGGCTCGAGGCCCCCGCCGGGTTGAGTGTGCTGACCACGGCGTGACGGTAGGAGGTGTAATCGGCTTCGCTGTACAGCGTCGTGCGCTTCGAAAGCAGATACGCGAGCGAGAGTACCGAAAGACCGCGTCGCCCCGCTTTGTCGTTCGATACCGTGGTCTGGTAGTACGCGCCGCGGAACACGAGATACGGCGAGATGTTCCAGGAGAGACCGCCAAAGCCGTTGTTCGTGACCGCATGCGTCGTGGTGGGAGTTTGCAGGTCTTCCGACATGAAGCCGCCGGACAGATTCACCGGGCCGAGGCGATAACTGCCGCCCACCATGTAGTAGCTGTCGCCCACATAGTTGGTGCCGGAGAGGATGTTGCGGTGCCCGTACACGCCACCCAGTTTCGCCGGGCCGAGCGAATAGCTCATGCCGATGGCGCGCGTGGCGCCGCTGGCGATATCGCCCGGCACGCCGCCGAACGAATTGTCGACTTCGAACAGCAGGCTGCCGAACGTGTTCTTGTACTTCACGTCGTTGTTGTTGCGGGTGCCGTCCGAGGCCGTCGTGAGCGGGATGATCGGCGTGAAGTGAAAGTGGAACGGATCGTAGATGCTGATGATGTCGTGCGCGATCGTGTACTGGCGGCCCAGGTCGAGCGAACCGTAGCGCTTGTTGCCGATGCCCACGAACGCCTGGCGATTGAATTCCGTGCCGGTGGTGTTGTCGAACTGGCCGTTGCCGAGATTGAAACCGCTTTCCAGCAGGAAGTGCGAGTACCAGCCGTCGCCGAGGTCTTCACGGCCGCCGAAGTCGAGTTTGTTCGAACTGTAATAGCCGTTCGAGTTCATCGTCACGACCGAACCGCCGCCGGCCGCCGCATTGGATTGGTAGCGGATCCCGCCGTCCACCGTGCCGTAGAGTTGCACGCTGGTTTGCGCATGCGCCGGCAATGCCATCAGCCCCACCGAGGCGGACAGCCCCAGCCCAATCGTATTCCAGACCTTGATCTTCACTGTGAGTCTCCTATGTTGTTTTATCGTTCTGAGTCCGGCGCACCGCAGCATGCGAGATGCCGGATTTACCTGGTATGACTAACTAAACAAACTTGCTCGGCTGCGAGGCGAGCCTCGGGCGGAGCGAAGGTGCTTCGCCCGAGCGGGTGTCAATTTCCTGCGGAACCGCTGCTCGTTTGCTTGAGATGGGCAACGGGCGTTTCAGTGGGTATGAAACCCGTCTTCAACTCGTGGCGCAGTGCCTTGCGATCGAGCGCCTTCTCCCAGTTCGCAACGACGATCGTCGCCACGCTGTTGCCCACGATATTGGTGAACACGAACCCGCTCGACATCGCCTTGTGGATCCCGAGAATCAACGCGATCGATTCCACGGGGATGGTGTTCGAGGCGGCCAGCGTGGCGGCCAGCACGGCGATGGCGGCGCCCGACACGCCCGCTGCGCCCTTCGACGTGAGCAGCAGCACGGCGAGCAACACCAACTGGTCGTGCCAGCTCATCGGCGTATTGGTGGCCTGCGCGAGGAACACCGCGGCGGCCGCGAAATAGAGGCAGGTGCCGTCGTGGTTGAACGTGTAGGCCGTGGGCAGCACGAGACCGACCACCGACTTCTCACAGCCGAGTCGTTCGAGCTTGTCGATCAATTGCGGAAACACGGTCTCCGACGAACTCGTGCCGATCACCAGCAGCAATTCCGCGCCGATATACCGCATGAGTTTCAGCAAGCTGAAGCCATTGAGCTTCGCGATCGGCCAAAGGATCAGGATCAGGAACAGGGCGCAGGTCAAATAGAATTCGAGCACGAGCTTGCCGAGCGAGATCAGCGTGCCGAAGCCGAATTTGCTGACCGTGAACGCAATGGCGCCGAATGCCGCGAGCGGCGCCACCTTCATGGTGAGACCGATGATCCAGAACAGCGAACCCGAAACCGCGTCGATCAGATTGAGCGCGGGGCGGGCACGTTCGCCAATGGCCGCGAGGCCGAATGCGAACAGCACCGAGAAGAACAGCACCTGCAGCACGTCGCCGCCCGCGAACGCGCTGATCGCCGTGTGCGGAATCACGTTGAGCAGGAATTCGCTCGTCGTGACCACGTGGTGCGCTTTGGCGACATACGCGTCGACCGCGGAGGAGTGCACGGTGCTCATGTCGACGTTCATGCCCACGCCGGGCTTGAGCACATTGATGACGACGAGCCCCAGCACGAGTGCGAGCGAGGTGACCACTTCGAAGTAGAAGAGCGCCTTGATCGCGACGCGGCCCACCTTCTTGAAGTCGTTCACGCCCGCTATGCCGCTACACACCGTGCAGAAGATGATCGGGCCGATCAGCATCTGGATCACGCGAATGAACGCGTCGCCGAGCGGTTGCAGCGAGATGCCGAACTTCGGGAACACGTAGCCCGTGACGATGCCGAGCGCCATGCCGGCCAGCACCTGGAACGACAGGTCCCGGTAGAACGGCTGGCGGCCCTTGGGTTTCGTGGCGTGCGCGCCTGGCAAACTCATGACGTCTCCTTCTCAAACGGCGGCGAACTCGGGTTCGCTCGAAAATCGGCAAAACTTCTGCGGCAATCTGCGCGAGCGCTGCATCAACGCGCGGCCTCGCCGAGAATGTCGAGGGTGTCGGCGAAAATCTCGTCGACGGTCAGCTTGCGCGGCAGCAACTGCTGGGCCTCGCACTGGGCAATCGTTTCCTCGAGCGGCCCGCGCAGCGCGTCGTAACCGAACAGCAGCTTGTCCGGTTTGCCCGCATTTTGCTCCGCCACCGCGGCCTTGCCGCGCTTGAGCAGGTCGTACACGGCGCGCACGGCTTGCGGTTGCGAACGCAGCAGCGCTTCGGTCGCGACCACCACGTGGTTGATCGGCACGTAATGGTGTTGCGCGTACCATTCGCGGTCGGCGGCCGCGGCGTTTTCGATCAGCGGTTCCAGACCGGCTTCGTCGGGCAGATCGTTGCCGAGAATCGCGGCATCGAGCTCGCCCGCGCGCAGCATCGGCAACATTTGCTGACCCGGCGCGGCGGCACGCACGAACGAGGGCGACGAATATTCCTCGAGATGCGCGCCTTCGAACGTCACCCAGTCGATCTGTTCGAGCGGCACGCCGTAGGTTTGACCGAGAATCGCGCGCACCCACATACCCGTGGTTTGCGAATACGCCCGCACGCCGATCTTCTTGCCCGCGAGCTGACTCACGTCGAGTTTGCCCCGACGCGCATTATAAATAATGCAGCCTTGCTGAAAGCGCGCCGCCACGACGGCCGGCAGCAGCACGAGCGGCTTGCCGTACGCCTTGGCCTGCAGATACGTGACGATGGCGAGTTCGCTCACGTCGAAGGCCTGCTCGCGCGCCATCGGTGCGAAGGCGCGGTGGATCGGCTCGACTTCGTCGAAAACCAGATTCACGGCGGGATCGGTGAATTCGCCGTCGAGCAGCGGTTGCGTATGCGGATAGCGCTTCAGCGCGATGGTCACTTTCGGCGCGTTCGGATTCGTACTCACGATCTGCGGTCCTTTCAATTACCTGGGAATGCCTGGCGTTCTTCGAGCGTTGGCGATCGAACGGCGATTTACGCGGCGAGCACGGGGTAGATCGCGCGTGCGGTGCCGCCAAAAATGGCTTCCTGCGCGGCTTCGGGCAGCATCGCGAGGCTTGCGCGCGCTTGCGTCAGCAGTTCCGGCAGCGAGCCTTCTGCGGCCGGGAAGTTCGAGCCCCACGCAATACGGTCGGCACCGAAGGCTTCGAGCACGCGCGGGAAGAAGGCTTCCGGCGTGGACGCGCCGCGCGCGGCTTCCGCGATGGTGCGATTCGTGAGCTTGAGATACACGCCGCGATGCGAGGCGAGGCTGAACAGGGGCGCCGCGGCTTCGTACGGAGGACCGCCTGCGAGTTCGGGGCGCGCGAGGTGGTCGAGCAGCACGCGTACCTGGGGGAAGCGGCCGAGCATGTTGAGCAGCGCCGGAATGCCTTGCGCCGTCATCTGCAGGCAGATCGAGACGTTGTGGCGCTGGGCGTATTCCCAGACGGGGAACGAGCGCTCGTCGTCGAGCCAGCCGGCCTGGCCCGGCATGGTGCTGCCCGTGGTGAAGAGGCGCAGGCCGCTCAGGCCCGCGTCCAGCCAGCGCTGCAATTGCGTGACGGCGTCGGCCGCGAGCACGTCGATCGAGAACACGCCCGCGAAGCGGTCCGCGTGGTGGCGCACCGCTTCGACGACATAACTATTGTCGTTGCCATAAACCGTGGATGCCTGCACGACCACGGCGCGATCAATGCCGGCGGCATCCATCGACGAAAGCAGGCCTTCGATACTGACCGGTCGCTTGGCCGACCATTCCGACTGGTGGCCGCCCACCGGCGCGAGCGGATAGCGCTGCGTATCCGGGGAAATAACATGAGTATGCGTATCGATGACGACCGACATGGATCAGGCTCCTGGCTGAAAACACTGTGATGCGATGTGCGTCACTGTAAGTGAGAAGCCGTCAACTGCCTTAATATGAAGTACGACCTATGGCATAAATTATTGTTAAGCTAATGGTTTATGCGGATGCAACTGTCAACACAATGAAAGCACAAAATGCCGTGGATGAAGACAATCTTGCCGAAGACGATCTGACGCGATTAAGGCGTCTGTTTCTCTTCGACGCCGTGTGCGAAGCGGGCGGCATCGGTCAGGCGGCGGCACGGGCCGGGCGCACGCAACCGGCCGTGAGCCTCGCCATCGGCAAGCTGGAAGCGGGTTTCGGCGGGGCGTTGTTCAAGCGCGGCTTCGGCGGCAGCGAACTCACGACCGAAGGTGCGATCCTGCACCGGCGCGTGCGGCGCATGCTCGATCAGATGGAGCGCGGCGTGGCGAGCCTGATCGGTCAGGCGCCGCCCTCCAGCGCGGCCAGTCATATTTGCCGGCACCTCACGGATGCGCAAGTGCGTTGCCATATCGCCATCGCCAACGCGGGTTCGGCCGTCGAGGCGGCGCAGCAGCTCGGCATTTCTCAGCCCGCCGTGCATCGGGCAGCGCGGCAGCTCGAGCAGATCGTGGGCGTTTCGCTGTATCGGCGCCGTGTGCACAATGTCGCCGCCAATCCGGCCGGTGTCGAGTTCGCGCGCTGCCTGAGCCTCGCGCTCTACGAAATCGCGCAGGCGCGCGAAGACCTCGCCTATGCACGCGGCTTGCAGACCGGGCGCGTGTCGATCGGTGTGCTGCCGATGATGCCGCCGCGTCTCGTTGCGCGCACGGTCGAGCGGCTTCGTGCGCGCTATCCCGCCGCGCGCGTGACGATCGACGAGGGCTCGCACGAACGCTTGCTGCGCGAATTGCGCATGGGCGCGATCGACGTGATCATCGGCGCGCTGCGCGATCCGCGCCTCACGGGCAGTGTTCAGGAAACCGAATTATTCGCCGACCCGTACGTGGTCGCCGTGCGAAAAGGGCATGGGCTCGCGGGAAAGAAGTCGCTCGCGGCGGGCGATCTCGCGCCCTACGACTGGGTCGTGCCACAGCGCAACGTGCCGCGCCGCGCGGTGATCGATTCGATTCTCGCCAGCCTCGCGGTCAAGCCGCGCCACGTGGCCGAGACGAGCTCCATGCCGATGATGATGGCGATGCTGGTGGAAAGCGATTGCATTACGCTGCTGGCGCGCTCGCTGATTCGTGAGGGCTATCCGGGCATGGACATGGTCGCGCTCGAACTCGCGGTGCAGACGCCCGAAGCGAGCCGCACGGTGGGCTACACGGTGCGCGGCGACTGGCTGGGCACGGCGGTGCAGGAAGCGTTTGTCGAATGTCTGCGCACGGAATGCGCGGCGCTCGGAGACGCACCGAAAAGTTCGGATATCTAAGCAGGCGAAACGAAAAAAACCGCATGGGTCTCGCGACGCATGCGGTTTCGTGTCGATAGCGATCGACAAGCCCGGCAGCGCCGGGCCGCGACATCAGAAGATGTTGCGGAGGCCGACGGCAACGCCGGTCTGGTTGTTGCGGCCCGGGTAGTCCGCGAGGTACGCACCCGTACCGCGCGTGAAGTCGACCGTGCCATAGACTTCGGTGCGCTTCGAGAGCGAGTACTCGGCGAGCAGCGTGGCCGAGTAGTTCGTGCCAACGCCGAGCGAGCCGTCTTCCATTGCCGCGTTGCGAGCATGACCGTAGTAGCCGGCCAGCGTGATCGCGAGCGGCACGGTGGCTTGCCACGTGGTGCCCAGGTAGAAGTTGTCGTCGATACGGTTCGGGCTCACGCGCAGCAGATTCGGTGCACCCGATTGCTGGCTGGCCTTGTCGACCGTACCCGAGTTGTCTTGCGAATGCATCCAGCCGGCCAGCAGGCGCAGGCCCGGCGTGAACGCGTACACCGCGCCCACGTTGGTGATGTTGAACTTCTTGCCGGCCACGTCGTTCTGCTGGAAGCCCACGAGCGCCTGGAGCGGTCCGAGCGCGTACGAAGCCGTGAAGCCGAACATGCTGTTCATGCCCGTGCTGCCCGCCACGCCGCCGAAGCCGTACATGCCTTCGACATGCAGGCCGCCCACCGTGTTCGTGTACTTGACCGAGCTGTTCGTGAACAGGAACGGACCGACCGGGTTGTACGCCCAGCTGTCTTGCCAGTAGTCGGCAACGGTCAGCGGGTCGAACGTGTTGCCCATTTCGTCGAAGAACGGCGTTTGTTGACGGCCGAGCGTCAGCGTGCCGTATTGCGTGTTCGACAGACCGACGTACGCATTACGCTGGAACAGCGTGTTCGAGGTGTTCGAGAGTTGGCCGTTCCACAGGTTGAACTGGTTTTCCAACTTGAAGATCGCCGACGTACCGTTGCCCAGATCTTCGGTGCCCTTCACGCCCCAGCGGCTCGGCGTCACGGCGCCTTCACGCATCGAAACGAGGCCGTCGTTAGCCGAGTTCGCGTTGGTCTGATAACGGATAGCCGTATCGACGAGGCCGTACAGCGTGACCGAGCTTTGTGCAAAAGCGGATTGAGCAGAGAGAGCAAGCAGGCTGACGGCGAAAGCCGCGGCGGTCTTCTTCATGGAATCCCCGATTCTATTTGTAAGTGCACACCCTGTAGGGCGCGAACTCCGTGGGTGATTAATCTAATGCGTCAGTGGGTACTGGCGCGCTGAAGGTGGCGATCATAAGCTGGCTTCTAAAAATTATTAACAAAAATTCAAAAAAGCTGTCTCGCCGTTACAACGCTCGTTGACAGCCTATTTGCGGCGGGTTTTTAGCGCGGGATTCCATTACGTTATTGCGGCGCATTAATTAACGG
Source organism: Paraburkholderia acidisoli (assembly GCF_009789675.1). Lineage (NCBI taxonomy): Bacteria > Pseudomonadati > Pseudomonadota > Betaproteobacteria > Burkholderiales > Burkholderiaceae > Paraburkholderia > Paraburkholderia acidisoli. The sequence goes on from NZ_CP046914.1 coordinate 27,569, forward strand.
CGGCTTGCGGTTCGGCGCGCGCCTGATCGATTAGCCACGCGCGCAGCAGCGCGACCGGCTCCGGGTGCCGGCTTTTGCGCGGCGAGACGAGATAAAAGCCGGCCCCCGTGTTCAGCTCTTCCGTGAATACGCGCATGAGGCGGCCTGCGGCAATGTCGCGCGCGACAAATGCGTAATGGGAAAGGGCGATGCCCTGGCCTTCGGAAGCGGCGTCGATGGCGAGTGACGTCTGATTGAAACGAATGTGTTTTCCCTGGGTTGCGGACTTGGGGTGATGCAGTTGCGCGAGGAATTGCGGCCATTGGTCGTGCGCGTCGTGCAAGAGCGCATGGCGCTCGAGCAGACGGCCGATGGCGCGCGTCGTGCCAGGTGCGCCACGCGCGTTGCCAACGGCACGCGGGCTCGCCACGGCCACGAGGATGTCGTCGAATAGCAGTGCCGTATTGAGTCCCGGACCGAAGGGCGGAAAGCCGTAACGCACGGCGAGGTCGACACCGTCCGCCTGAAAATGCGAATTGCGTTCCGTCGCCACGATACGCAGGTCGATCTCGGGATGCGCCGCGGTGAAATCGGGCAAACGCGGGATCAGCCATTTCGCCGCGAAAGTGGGCGTCACGCTCACGGTGAGTTTGAGCGACTCGGGACGCAATGCCTGAGTGGCTTCCACCAGTAGATCGAAGGCACGCCTCACGCTCGCCGCATACGTTTGCCCGTTCCCGGTGAGCGTGAGCCTGCGCGGCTTGCGCTCGAACAGTTTCAGTCCCAGCGCGGCTTCCAGACCGCGAACATGCTGACCGACGGCGCCTTCCGTCACGCGCAATTCCTCGGCGGCGCGGCGAAAGCTCAAATGCCGGCTCGCGGCCTCGAAGGCACGCAGTGCGTTGAGCGAAGGCAGGGTGTCGTGCGGGTCGTTCATGCGATAGTTTTTCTACTGCTATTGGCTAGGGAAACTACGGCGTCGCGAGGCGTTCGCGATGCTATTCTTTTGAATCGTTCCAGCGTGTTTGCGTTGGTTTTACGGCACTTTCAACCTGTGGGAGATTATCACCATGGCAGCAGAAAAAGTGGCAATCGTGACGGCAGCGGGCAGCGGCATGGGCGCAGCGGCGGCACGCCGTCTGGCAGCGGACGGCTTCAAGGTGGCGATCCTGTCCTCGTCGGGAAAAGGCGAGGCGCTCGCGGCGGAACTGGGCGGCGTGGGCGTGACGGGCTCGAACCAGTCCAACGACGACCTGCGCAAACTCGTCGACCTGACCGTGGCGCGCTGGGGCCGTATCGACGTGCTGGTGAATAGCGCGGGCCACGGGCCGCGCGGGCCGATCCTCGACATCACCGACGAAGACTGGCATCGCGGCATGGACACGTATCTGCTGAACGTCATCCGTCCCACGCGGCTCGTCGCGCCCATCATGCAGAAGCAGGGCGGTGCGATCATCAACATCTCCACGGCATGGGCTTTCGAGCCGAGCGAGCAATTCCCCACCTCCGCGGTGTTTCGGGCGGGTCTCGCGGCGTACACGAAACTCTTCGCGGACAGCCAGGCGCGCCACAACATGCGCATGAACAACGTGCTGCCCGGCTGGATCGACAGCTTGCCTGCAACGGAAGCGCGCCGCGAAAGCGTGCCGTTGCAGCGCTACGGCACGAGCGAAGAGATCGCGGCGACCGTCGCCTTTCTCGCTTCGGAAGGCGCGGCGTATATCACCGGCCAGAATATTCGCGTCGATGGCGGCCTGACCCGCTCCATTTGAACGAGTGAGCGAATCGGCATTCGCCGCGCGCGTTTTTTCGCCAGGCTTTAGTGCGGCGGCGAATGTCGAATAGCCCGCGTCTCCAGTTCACGCGCAGCGCCCCGCGCACGAGCCCGGTCCGGGTATCTCCCAGGTTAAGCGACGCCTAAACCCCACTTCGGGCAAAACGAATTGTCCCCGTAAGGTCTTCCAGCGACACTGGCTTCCAATCGCAATACAGAGGGAAGCCGAATGAGTACAGGTGCGCAGACCACGCCGGCCACGATGCAGGCGCGTATCAGCGATATTCCGCGCCGTTGGGCCGGGCAGTTGCCCGACGCGCCTGCGATCCGCGAAGAAGAGGGCGGCACGACGAGTTTCGCGCAGTTGTGGCGCAACGTGAGCGACGCGATCGCGTTTCTGCGCGAGCATGGCGTCGGCACCGGCGACCGCGTGATGATCGTCACCGAGAACTGCGCGGCGTCCATCGTGCTGCTGTTCGCGTTGTCGGAACTGGGTGCGTGGCCGGCGGTCGTCAACGCGCGGCTCTCGGAGCGCGAGATCGAAGTGATACGCGCGCATTGCCGGCCGCGCCTCATGGTGTTCACGCATTCGGCTTCGCCCGACGCGGTGCGCCATGGCGTGCGCTATCGCGCACGGGAGATCGCGCCGCGCGGCCTCGGTCCGCTGATGATCGGTGCCGTCGACACGGCCAGCCCGCGCGAGGCGGAAACGCTCGCCCGCGAAGTCGCGCTGCTGATCTATACCTCGGGCACGACCGGCGATCCCAAGGGCGTGATGGTCACGCATCGCGGGTTGATGCATTTCGCGCGCGTCTCGTCGCGTTCACGCAATCTGACGCCCGACGACTGCGCTTACGCGGTGATGCCCATCTCGCACATCTTCGGTCTCGCCACGCTGCTGCTCGCGACCTTCGAGGCGGGTGCGAGCCTGCTGCTCTACGCGCGTTTCAAACCCGAAGACGTGGTGCGCGCGCTGGCCGACAGCGAAATCTCCATTCTGCAAGGCGTGCCCACGATGTTCACGCGTGTGCTCGCGCACATTCGCGAGCAGCAGGTGGACGTGCGGGCGCCGCGCCTGCGCTATCTCTACACCGGCGGCGGCCCGCTCGATCCGACCTTGAAACGCGACGTCGAAGCCACGTTCGGCCAGCCGCTGCATCACGGCTACGGCATGACCGAATACGCGGGATCGCTGTTCATCACGCGCATGGACGCGCCGCGCAGCGACACGTCGTCGGGGCAGATCGTCGAGGGCGCGGCGTTGCGCGTGGTCGACGCGAACGGCGAGGACGCCGCGCCGGGCGAGGCGGGCGAACTCTGGGTGCGCGGGCCGGGCGTGATGCGCGGCTACTATCGCGCGCCCGAGCAGACCGCCGAAGTGCTGAGCGCCGACGGCTGGCTCAATACCGGCGATCTCGGCCGGCTCGGCGAGGACGGCGCGCTCTTCATCGTTGGCCGCTCGAAGGATCTCATCATTCGCTCGGGCTTCAACGTGTATCCGATCGAAGTCGAATCGGTGATCAACACCTTCGAGGACGTACGGCAGTCGGCCGTGGTCGGCAAACGCACCGAGGACAACAACGAGGAAGTGATCGCCTTCGTCGAAATGAAGAGCGGCGCGGAACTCGATGCCGACAACTTGCAGCGCTATCTCGCCGAACGCCTCTCGCCGTACAAGCGGCCTTCGCGCGTCGTGCAACTGCCGATGCTGCCGACCACCGCGAGCGGCAAGCTGCTCAAGCAGCGTTTGCGCGCGATGCTGGACGACGTGACGTCATAAGGCAGCCGCATTCAGGCGGCACGGAAGCAGCACGAGAAGTCGCAGTAAAGCGGCGCGTCGACAGAGCGCGTCGAAACAACAATCTGGAGACGACGATGAAACCCTTAGCCGCCGCCGCGCGCGTGCTGTTCGGCACGCTCGCGCTCAGCGCCTTGAGCGCACTCAACGCGCATGCCGCCGAATACAAGGTTGGCGTGGAATTGCCGATGACGGGCTCGCTCGCGCAGGCGGGCACCGAGATGTATCGCGGCATCCAGGTGGCCGCCGATCTTTACAACCAGCGCCATCCCGGCGATCGCATCACGCTCGTGGCGATCGACGACGAGTCGAATCCCGCCAAGGCCGTCGCGGCCGTCGAGAAGCTCGCCTCGCAGAACGTGGTCGCCATTGCGGGCGCGGCCAATTCGAACTGCGCCGGGCCCGCTTCGGAAGCCGCCGACAAGGCGGGCCTCGTGTACGTCACTTCGGGCGGCACCAGCGACGACCTCATCAAGCGCAATCTCAAGACCTTCTTTCGCGTGAGCGGCACGCCGGGCTACGCGAAAGGCATGCTCGGTCTGTTCGATCAGCTCGGCGTGAAGTCGGTGTCGATCGTCTATTCGACGAAGGACGCGACCAGCGATCTCGCGCAGCAACTCGACGCCGCGCTGAAAGCGAAAGGCGTGAAGACCGCGATGCATCCGTTCGATCCGTCGATGAGCGATTTCAAGCCCGTCATCAACAAGGTGAAGCTGCAGGACAAGTCGGAGGCGATGGCGATGGTCGGTTACGAGAACGATTACGTCGGCATTCTGCGCGCCGCGAAAGTGCTGAAACCGCCGTTAAAAGCGATTGCCGCGCCGTGGGCGTTCGCGAGCCCGAAGATGGCCGCGTCGTTCCCCGACCTCGTGCCGAACACGTATGGCGCGACCGTGCTCGCCTCGCCGGCGGACTATCGCTCGGCGGACCAGAAAGCGTTCTCGGAAACGTACCAGCGTCTCTTCAAGACCGAGTCGAACTACCAGTCGCAGACCTCGTTTGCCTACGCGCAATTGCTGTTCGACGCGATCGGCAAATCGGCGCAGGCGGGCACGCTCGCGAAGGGCGGCCTGGCGGACACGCTGCGCGCGACGCAAACCGGCGACTCGTTCCTCGGCAAGGTCGCGTTCGACGCGCGCGGCGACAACCCCGGCTATGTCGCGCACATGGGCCAGTTCCGCGGCGACGGCAAACTCGTCGTGGTTTCGCCCGCCGACTATGCAACGGGCAAGCCGCAATATCCCGGCGTGCCGTGGCAGTGAGTTTTCATTCAATCGCAAAGCGAGGCGAATCATGATCCGCGATCAGGAAACGATGAACGTGCTGCTCGCCAACGTTGCGCGCTTCGTGCGCGAACGTCTGGTGCCGAACGAGGAGCGCGTGGCCGAAACCGACGAAATTCCGGCCGAACTCGTCGACGACATGAAGCAGCTCGGTCTGTTCGGTCTGACGATTCCCGAGCGCTTCGGCGGTCTCGATCTGACGATGGAAGAAGAAGTGCTCGTGATGTTCGAACTCGGCAAGACCTCGCCGGCGTTTCGCTCCATTATCGGCACGACGGTGGGCATCGGCTCGCAAGGCATCGTGATCGACGGCACCGACGCGCAGAAGGCGAAGTGGCTGCCGAAGATGGCCACCGGCGAAGTGATCGCGAGTTTCGCGCTGACCGAACCGGAGTCGGGTTCCGACGCGGCCTCGCTGAAGACGCGCGCGGTGCGCGACGGCGACCACTATGTCGTCAACGGCACCAAGCGCTTCATCACGAACGCGCCGCAAGCGGGCATCTTCACGTTGATGGCCCGCACCAACCCGGACGACCCGCGCGCGGGCGGCATCACGGCGTTCATCGTCGACGCGAAAGCGCCGGGTATCGGTTTCGGCAAGCGCGACAGGAAGATGGGCCAGAAAGGCGCGCACACCTGCGACGTGATCTTCGAAAACGTGCGCGTGCCGGCGGAGAACGTGATCGGCGGCAACGAGGGCGTTGGCTTCAAGACCGCGATGAAGGTGCTCGACAAAGGCCGCATTCATATCGCGGCGATCTGCGTGGCGGTGGCTCAGCGCATTCTCGACGACGCGTTGCGTTACGCGATGGAGCGCAAGCAGTTCGGGCAGCCGATCGCCGAATTCCAGCTGATCCAGGCGATGCTCGCCGACAGTCAGGCGGAACTCTACGCGGCGCGCTGCATGGTGCTCGACGCCGCGCGTCGGCGCGACGACGGCCACAACGTCAGCACGGAGGCGTCGTGCGCGAAGCTGTTCGCCTCGGAAATGGTGGGGCGCGTTGCGGATCGCGCGGTGCAGATTCATGGCGGCGCGGGTTACGTGGCCGACTACGGCGTCGAGCGTTTCTATCGCGACGTGCGCTTGTTCCGCATCTACGAGGGCACCACGCAGATCCAGCAACTGGTGATCGCGCGCAACATGATTCGCGCGGCGGCCACGCTCTGAAACCCGACAACAATAAAGAGGCAGCATGGAGACTCGCTTTCGTTTCAGCTTTCGCTTGCACGTTGGCCTTCGTCCGGCGCATGCGCTCGCGGCCTGCGCTTCGGCGACCGTGGCACTGGCCGCACTCGTCGCGCCCGCGGTGCACGCGGCCGAATTGCCGGTCGGCGTGGAACTGCCGTTGACGGGCGCGATGGCGCGCGCGGGCAACGCGCAGCTCGAAGGCATCAAGGTGGCCGCCGATCTCTTCAACGCGCGCGGCGGTGCGAACACGGTCAAGCTCACGGTGATCGACGACGAAGCGCAGCCGGCCAAAGCCGTGGCCGGGGTCGAAAAGCTCGCGTCGCAAGGCGTGCTCGCGATCACGGGCGGCTATGGATCGAATGCGGTCAGCCCCGCCTCCGAGGCCTCCGACAAGCTCGGGCTCGTGTACATCACCTCGGGCGGCGTGGATAGCGCGATGACCTCGCGCGGCTTGAGGAACTTCTTCCGCATCGGCCCGGCCTCGGGTTACGCGAAGGCTATCGTCGGCCTGCTCGGCGAGATGAAGGTGCAGTCGGTGTCGATCGTTTCGTCGACGAAGCAAGCGACCTCCGATCTTTCCGGCGACGTTGCCGCGACGCTGCAAAAGCAGGGCATCAAGGTGGTCCAGCATCCGTTCGATCCCGCGATGACCGACTTCAAGCCCGTCATCAACAAGATCAAGCTGCAGGACAAGCCGGACGCGATGCTGATGATCGGCTATGAAAACGACTACATCGGCATCCTGCGCGCGGCGCGCGTGCTCAAGCCGCAACTGAAGGCGGTGGTGGGCGCGTGGTCGCTGGCCACGCCGAAGATGGCGGCGGAATTCGGCGAACTCGTGGATGGCGCGATCGGCACGGCCATGTTGCCGTATCCGGTGCAATTCGCGAGCGCGGACGGCAAGGCCTTCGTCGCCGCGTATCAGAAGGCGTATCACAAGGAACCGGACTATCTCGCCGAGTTCGCCTACGTGCAGTCCATGTTGCTGTTCGATGCCGTTGCGAAGGCCGCCGCGAACAACACGCTCAAGAGCGGCGGTATCGCCACCGCCTTGCGCGCGCAATCGTTCGACACGCTGATCGGCCCCGTGCACTTCGACGCGCGCGGCGACAACCCGGCGTTCCTGAACAACATGGCGCAGATGCAAGGCGGCAAGCTGGCCATCGTCTGGCCGAAGGACAAGGCCACCGGCACGCTCAAGTACCCGGCCGTGCCGTGGTGACGCTCTGACCAACTGGAGGACGCGACATGTCCGATCTGGTGCTGCAATCGCTCTATTCCGGCGTGCTGATGGGCGGCACGTATGCGCTCGTCGCGCTCGGGCTCGCGCTCGTGTTCGGCGCGATGCGCGTGATCAATCTCGCGCACGGCGAACTCGTGCTGCTCGCCGCGTATATCGCGTTCACGCTCGAAACGCGCACGGGTCTCAATCCGATGTTCGCGATTCCGTGCGCGATCCCCGTCGTGTGCGCGTGCGCGGCCATCGCGTATTGGCTCGTGAGCCGCATTCGCCGCGACCGCGAACTGAACTCGCTGATCCTCACGTACGGCCTCGGCATTATCGGCACGAATGCGGTGCTGATGATCTGGAGCGCCGACGTGCGGTCGACGGGCTCCGCGTGGCTGCAGGACAGCGTGAGCCTCGGCAACGTGATGAGCATGAACAGCGAGTTGCTCGCCTTCGGCATCAGCGTGGTGCTGATGGGCGCGCTGTGGTGGTGGCTGTCGAAGTCGTGGTACGGCCGCGCCGTGCGCGCGGTGTCCAGCAATCGCGACGCGGCGGGACTCATGGGCATCAACCCGCGCCGCATCGAACTCGTCACGTTCCTCGTCGCGGGCGTACTCGCGTCGTGCGCGGGCGTGTCGATCTACGCGAGCAGCGCGGTGCAGCCGTCCATCGGCGAGGCGCTCACGGTCAAGGCGTTCATCATCACCGTGCTCGCGGGCGTCGGCTCCATTCCGGGCGTTCTGCTCGGCGCGATGTTGCTCGGCATTGCCGAGGCCCTCACGGTCACGCTCTATAGCTCGGCGATGCAGGAACTTGCAGGCATGCTGCTGTTTCTGCTGGTGCTCTACGTGTTGCCCAACGGGTTGTTCGGCGTGGCAAGGAGGCGGGGATGAAAAGCGGCATGAAAAATGGGGTGATCGGCGCGATCGTGGTGCTGGTGTTGTACGGCGGCGTGCCGCTCTTGATGCGCGGCGACCTCTATCTCATGAGTCTGATCGTTGCCTCATTGACGATCGCGGGCATCTCGCTCGCGTGGTCGCTGCTCGGCAATCTCGGCGGCATGGTGAGCTTCGGGCACGCGGCATTCTTCGGCGTGGGTTCGTATATCTCCGCGCTCCTGACGATGAAGGCGGGCTGGCCCGTGTTTCCGGCCATGCTCGCGGGCGGCGTGGGCGCGGTGGTCGCGTCGGTCGCGATGCTGCCCGCGTTGCGCCTCAAGGGCCCGTATTTCGCGCTGGCGATACTCGCTTATGCGCAGATCTTCCGCATTCTCGCCACCGAATGGACGAGCATGACGAACGGTCCCGCGGGGCTGTCGAGCATTCCCGCGTTGCCGAAGCTGTTTGGTTTCGACTTCGGCAGCAAGACCGGCGGCTATCTGGTGATCGTCACGCTGGTGCTGATCTTCGCGCTCGTGTATCAGCGCTTGCGCGCGAGCGATACCGGGCTGGCGTTGCGCGCCATGCAGGAAAGCGAAGACGCCACGCGCGTGGTGGGCGTGAACAGCACGGCGTTGAAGGCGGGCATGCTGATGTTGTCCGCGCTGATGACCGGGATTGTAGGTGCGTTCAATGCGCACGTGATCAACTTTCTCGAACCCGACTACGCGTTCAACGCCACGTGGTCCGTGGTGCCGATCATCGCGGCCATTTTCGGCGGCTATCGCTCGATCATTGGCGCGTTGGCGGGCGCGGTGGTCGTGTATCTCGTCGACCAGCTCGTGCTCAAGAGCATTCTGCCGGGCAGCCACCAGATCGTGCTGGGCGCGCTGCTGGTCGCGATGATCATCGTGAGCCCGTCGGGATTGACGGCGCTGCGCCTGAAAAAACGTGCGAGGGCCGACGCGTATGCCGCAAGCTGAACTCGAACTGCGCAACGTGACGATCCGCTTCGGCGGACTCACGGCGGTGAACAACGTTACGCTGTCGATCGGCACCGGCGACCTCGTCGGCTTGATCGGCCCGAACGGCGCGGGCAAGACCACGCTCTTCAACGCGATCTCGGGCCTCGTGCGTCCCACGCAAGGCGAGATCGCGTTCGAGGGCCGCGACATTCTGCGCGCCTCGCTGCACCAACGCGCGCGGCTCGGTCTGGGCCGCACGTTTCAGGTGCCGCAGCCGATGCACGAACTCACGGTGCGCGAGAACCTGCGCGTTGCGCAACGCTTCGGCGCGGGCAAGATCGACGAGGCGCGGCTCGACGAAATTCTCGCGTTCGTGGGCCTCGACACCAAAGCGCATCGCAACGCGGCAACCGAACTCGCGCTGACCGAACTCAAGGCGCTCGAAGTGGGCAAGGCGCTCGCGACGCAGCCGAAACTGCTGCTGCTCGACGAAGTACTCGGCGGGCTGGAAACCGCGAGCAAACGCCGTTTCATGTCGATGCTGCAAGAAGTCCACGAGCGTTATCAGATTGGCATCCTGATTATCGAACACGACATCGAGACGGTGATGAACTTGTGCCGCCGCGTGTGCGTGCTGAACTTCGGCGAACTGATCGCCGATGGCCCGCCCGCGGAGGTGTTCCGCGATCCGGCGGTCGTGAAGAGCTATACGGGCGAGGCGATCGATGCTTGAACTCAACGGCGTGCGCGCGGGCTACGGCGCGATCAACGTGCTGTGGGACGTGACGATGCAGTTCGCGAAGGGCGAGGTCACGGCCATCGTCGGACCGAATGGCGCGGGCAAGACCACGCTGCTGCGCGCGATCATGGGCCTGCTGCCGCTGCAACGCGGCCAGATCGAGCTGGCGGGCAAGTCGCTCGCGGGCGTGGCGACGTGGGACATGCTCGAACGCGGCATGGCGATGGTGCCCGAGGGGCGGCTGATTTTCCGCGACATGACGATCGAGGAAAACCTGATGCTCGGCGCGTTCCCGAAGGCGCGGCGGCATGGCGCGAAACGCCAGCTCGACGAAGTCTACGCAATGTTTCCGCTGCTGAAAGAACGGCGCGCCGCGCAGGCGGGCACGCTGTCAGGCGGCCAGGCGCAGATGCTCGCGCTGGGGCGCGGCTTGATGTCGTCGCCGGACGTCATGTTGATCGACGAGCCTTCGCTGGGACTCGCGCCGGTGATGGTGCAGGAAGTGTTCGCGATTCTCGCGAAGCTGAAGGCGTTGGGCCGCACCATCGTGCTGGTCGAGCAGAACACGCGTGTGGCGCTGCGTCTCGCCGATCAGGTCTATCTGATGCAGGGCGGCAAGCTTACGTTCGCCGAACGCGCGGCGAATGTCGACGTGGAAGCGCTGCACGACCGCTATTTCGCGCGTTGAGCGCCGGGTTCGATGCCGGGCTCGGTGTCGGACTCGGCGCCCGGTTCAGTCGAGCCGGCCCACGCCGTCCGCGACGAGCACGTCGACGAGCTTGCGCGCGAACAGCGGCAACGCATTGAGATCGGCAACCACGATTTGCAGATTGCGCACGGCCCACGCGTCTTTCAGCGGGAGGATCTTGATGGCCATCATTTTCGCGTGACGTAGCGCCGTTGCCTCGGGCAGCACGCCAATGCCGATGTTCGCTTCGATCATCCGGCACGCGGTTTCGAAGTTGCTGACCTGAATGCGCCAGCGCAGCGGCCGCTGCACTTCGGCGGCGGCGCGCTTGAGAAAGCCGTAGATCGCGCTCTGTTCGGGCGGCCCGACGAAGTCGTAGTCGAGCGCCTCTTCGAACGAGAGCTTCTTCAGGTCGGCGAGCGGGTGGCTCAAGGCCGTCGCGAGCACGAGGCGGTCGCGCCGGTAGGGCATCGTCTGCACACCGTCGGTGCGCACGTTGCCCGCCGCGAGGCCGATATCGACCGTGCCTTCCTGCACCGCGCGCACCACGTCGCCGGACAGCCGCTCGTGCAGATCGACGTTGACGTCGGGATAGTTGACCAGATACGTGCGCAACACGGCCGGTAAAAATTCGCTGGTCGCGGTGGTATTCGCCGCAATCCGCACATGGCCTTTCACACCGTTCGAGTACTCGTGCAGATCGCCGGAAAGCTGTTCGAGCTGCTGCAACACGCGCCGCGCATGCAGCAACAGCGTCTCGCCCGCACCCGTGAGCGTGACGCCGTGACTCGTGCGGCTGAGCAGTTTCACGCCGACCTGTTCCTCGAGATTCTTGATGCGCGTGCTGGCCGCGGGCAAGGACAGGTGCGCGCGTTCGGCGCCGCGCGTGAGGCTGCTGTGTTCCGCGATGTGGGTGAAGAGCCTGAGATCGACCAGATCGAAATGCATGGTTCTCCGCGTAAGAGTGGCGAGAAAGGCAGAGGCGAGCGCGAGCGCAAAAGCGAAACACGCACGGCGCAAGCGTGCACGCCGAGTATTGCACTGCATCGTAAAGGTTTGCATTAGGCGTTTCACGGGTTAAGCCGAGCCGAAACGGGCCTTCGGGAATCGCAAATTGTTTCGCGCGCGCGCTTGGGTCAAGCTGATTGCCAACTACAAACCGGAGACAGGTCGATGGCAGCGCAGCAATTGCTCGAAGGCAAAGTGGCGATCGTGACGGGCGCGGGCGGCGGCATCGGGCGCGACATCGCGCTGCTGATGGCGAAGGAAGGCGCGCGGGTCGTCGTCAACGACGTGGGCGCCACGCTCGGCGGCGAGGGCCGCAGCGAGGGTCCCGCGCACGACGTGGTGAAGGAAATCGCAGCGGCGGGCGGCGTGGCCACCGCGAATACCGACAGCGTGGCCGAGTCCGCGAGCGCCGCGCGCATCGTGCAGAACGCGCTCGATGTGTTCGGCCGCGTGGATATCGTCGTGAACAACGCGGGCATTTTGCGCGATCGCTTCTTCCACAAGATGAGCGACGAAGAGTGGGATGCCGTACTCAAAGTGCATTTGTACGGCAGCTATTACGTCTCGCGCGCGGCCGCCGAGCCGATGAAGGCGCAGGGCTCGGGCGCCTTCGTGCACATGACGTCGACCTCGGGCTTGATCGGCAATCTCGCGCAGGCGAACTACAGCGCGGCGAAACTCGGCATTGCGGGGTTGTCGAAGTCGATCGCGCTCGACTTGCAGAAGTTCGGCGTGCGGTCGAACTGCATCGCGCCGTTCGCGTGGAGCCGCATGATTTCGTCGATCAAGATCGATTCGGACGAACAGGCCGCGCGCGTCGAAAAGATCAAGCAGATGACGCCCGCGAAGATCGCGCCGCTCGCCGTGTATCTCGCGAGCGACGCCGCGCGCGACGTGAACGGGCAGATCTTCGCGGTGCGCAACAACGAGTTGTTCGTGATGAGCCAGCCGCGCCCGCTGCGTTCGGTGCAGAAGAGCGAAGGCTGGACGCCGCAAAGTATCGCCGAGCACGCAATGCCCGCGCTGCGCGCGTCGTTCCACACGCTCGATGTTTCCGCGGACGTGTTCTCGTGGGACCCGGTGTGAGCGCACTGTGCGCGTCGTCCGGTCGCGAAGCGGCGAAGCGCGCGGCGCGTCCGGTCGAGATCGGCGCACTCGATTTCGCGCGTTACGTGCGTCCCGGCGATCTGGTCGCCTGGGGTCAATGCGGGGCGGAGCCTTGCACGCTCACGCGCGCGCTCGTCGAGCAGCGCCATGCGGTGGGCGGCCGCTTCAGCGTGTTCGTCGGCACGCAGTGGTCGGACACGCTGCAAGCGGCGCACGCCGATGCGATCGACTTCGTTGCGTACACCGGCGGCGGCCAGAATCGCGCGCTCGCCCAGGCGGGCGTGCTCGACATCCTGCCCTCGCATTACTCGCAGTTCGAACAACTGATCGACGTGGACGTGCTGCTCGTGCAAGTCGCGGCCGCCGACGAGCACGGCCACTACAGCCTGTCCATCGCGCACGAGTATTTGCTGCCGTTTCTCGACCACGCTCGTGTGGTGATCGCCGAAGTCAATGCGCAGGCGCCGTGGACCCACGGGTCGCGACCCTTGCGCGCCGACGACTTCGACGTGCTGTTCCACACCAATCGCAAGCCGCTGGAAAGCGCGCGCGCCGCGCCCGGCGAGATCGAAACCCGCATCGCGCAGCACGCGGCCGCCTTCATCGAGGACGGCGCGACGCTGCAATTCGGCCTGGGCGCCATGCCCGAAGCGATTCTCGCGACGCTCGCCGACCGTCGCGATCTGGGCGTGCATAGCGGCATGTTCAGCGACGCCGCCGCCGACCTGCAAACGCGCGGCGTCATCACCAACGCGCGCAAGCGCCTCGACAGGAACGTTTCCGTTGCGGGCGTGCTGATGGGCAGCGAACGCGTGTACCGCTTCGCGCACCGCAATGCCGCGTTGCAGATGCGCGGTACCGCCTATACGCACGACATCGGCGTGCTTTCGCGCATCGATCGTTTCGTCGCGATCAATTCCGCGCTCGAAGTCGATCTCACGGGCCAGGTCAATGCCGAGGCCGTGAACGGGCGCTACGTGGGTGCCGTGGGCGGCGGCGTGGACTTTCTGCGCGGCGCCGCGAAATCGCGCGGCGGCGTGCCGATCGTCGCGTTGAGCGCGCGCGGCCGCGAAGGCAGCCGGATCGTCGCGCAGTTGCATGGACCGGTGAGCACGCCGCGCGTGGATGCGGGCGTGATCGTCACCGAATTCGGCGCGGCCGATTTGCGCGGGCTCACGCTCGCGAGGCGCGTGCGCAGGATGATCGACATCGCGCCGCCCGAACAGCGCGCCGAACTCGAAGCGCAAGCGCACACGCATACGTTGATGAAGCGTTGAGCGCTTCATCAGGACAACCGATAAAGGAGACATTGCATGAGAAGAGCAGCCATCGTCGCGCCGATGCGCACGCCGGTCGGAACCTTCGGCGGCACGTTGCGGCCGGTGAGCGTGGAAGCGCTCGCGGCCACCGCGTTGCGCGCGACACTCGCGAAGAGCGGCATCGACCCGGAACGTATCGAAGACGTGGTGTTCGCGCAGTCGTATGCGAACAGCGAGACGCCTTGCGTGGGCCGCTGGGCCGCGCTCGAAGCGGGCTTGCCGGTGCATGTGCCGGGCATGCAGCTCGACCGGCGCTGCGGCGGCGGCCTGCAGGCCGTGGTGACCGCCGCGATGATGGTGCAGAGCGGCGCGGCCGACGTAGTGGTCGCGGGCGGCGTGGAGAGCATGAGCAATATCGAGTACTACACGACCGACATGCGCTGGGGCGCGCGCGCGGGCACGGTGAAACTGCACGATCGGCTCGACCGCGGGCGCGAACGTTCGCAGCCGGAGCAGCGGTTCGGCTACATCTCCGGGATGATCGAGACCGCCGAGAACCTCGCGCGCGACTATGGCATCACGCGTGAAGAAGCCGACGCGTACGCGGCGCGTAGTCATCAGCGCGCGGCGGCCGCGTGGGAAGCGGGCCGCTTCGACAACGAGATCGCGCCGGTCAGCGTGCCCCAACGTAAGGGCGACGCGGTGCTGTTCGCGCGCGACGAAGGTTTTCGCGCGGATGCCACCGAGGCGTCGCTGGCGAAGCTGCGCACGCTCTCGAAGGACGGCACGGTAACGGCGGGCAACGCGAGCCAGCAGAACGACGCGGCCGCCGCCTGCCTCGTGGTGGCGGAAGACAAGCTCGACGAACTGGGTTTGACGCCCATGGGCTATCTGGTCGGCTGGGCCGCGAGCGGCTGCGAACCGGCGACGATGGGGATCGGCCCCGTGCCCGCCGTGCAAAAGCTGCTGAAGAAGACGGGCCTCTCCTTCGACGATTTCGATCTCGTCGAACTCAACGAGGCGTTCGCCTGCCAGGTGCTCGCCGTGCTGAAAGGCTGGGGCTGGCGCGACGACGATCGCCTCAACGTGAACGGTTCCGGCATCTCGCTCGGTCACCCCATTGGCGCGACCGGCGTGCGCATCATGACGACCTTGCTGCACGAATTGCAGCGCCGTAACGGCCGTTATGGTCTGGAGACGATGTGCATTGGCGGCGGTCAGGGCATCGCCGCGGTGTTCGAACGCGCCGCATAAAAAGCCTTCGAAAAAGGAGGAGACATGCTCGATCAGCTCAACGCGCAACTTGCGCGTCTTGCGGATCATCCGTTCTATCGCGGGCGTTTGCCGCGTGAGGTCGCGAGCCTCGAAGCGTTCGCGCGCGAGGTGCCGTTGATGAAGCGCGCCGATCTCGTAGGCGAAATGCAGCAGCCCGGTTATGGCGCGTTCGCGCCGCCCGTGCCGCCCGTGCGTATCAATCTCACGCCCATGGGCGCGTCGCTCGTGCCCATCCTGCACAGCGCGAACGACCTGCGTGCCATCGAAGCCGCCTGCGCGACGCACCTCGACGCCTGCGGCATTGGTCCCGGCGACGTCTGCATGGTGACGTTCGGCTATCACCTGTTCGTCGCGGGCCTGTTCTATCAGAGCCAGATGGAGGCGCGCGGCGTGGCGTGCATTCCGCACGGGCCCGGCGAAACCGAACGCGCCGCCGAGGTCGCGCGCCGCTGCGGCGTGACGGTGCTCGCGGGCAATCCCTCGCACGCCATCAAGCTGATCGAGGCGGGCTGTCCGGTGCCGCGCGTGTTCTTCGCGGGCGGTGAAGCGTTCACTAGCAATCCCGCGTTGTATGCACGGGTGCAGGCGGCCATGCCGGGCGCCGTGCTGATCGACAGCTTTTCGTTGTCCGAATGTTTGCCCGTTGCGCGCACGTTTCCGGGCGGCGAAGGCGTACACGTATTCGACGAACTGCTGTACGCCGAGGTCATCGATCCGCACAGCGGCGAGCCGGTCGCGGACGGCGAGCGCGGCGAACTCGTGCTCACGCATTTGCGCAAGGAGTTGCAGCCGCTCGTGCGCTACCGCACCGGCGACCTCACGGCACTCGTGCGCACGGCGCCCGTGCATGGCCGCACGGTTTCGCTGCCCGGCGTGGTGTTCGGCCGCACCGACGCCATGGTGAAAGTGAAGGGCGTGAAGCTCTATCCCTCCGAGTTCGCGACCGTGCTGCTCGGCGTGGACGGCGCGCGCCGCCTGCAACTCGAACTCACGCAAAAGCCGAATGGCGGCGACCACGTGCTGCTGCGCATCGAAGGCCAGCTTGCTCATGACGCGCTGACGCACATTGCCGAACGCTTCAAGCGCCAGACGCTGGTGAGCGCGGACCATATCGAATCGAACGACACGCTCGCGAACGCGGACGCGGTGATCGACAGGAGACACGACACGCGATGAATACGAATGCCAATGCACCGTGGCGCTTTATCGACAGCCACGCCGGTTACGCCGACTTCTCCATCTCCGTTTCGCCCGCCATCGAGCGCGCGGTCGTGAGCGGCGAAGCGCCGCCCACCGTCTATCTCAACGTGTTCGACGGCGACAGCATCACGATCGGCGTGAACGAAGATCCGTATCAGGTGCTCGACGTCGCGTTTTGCGAGGGGCGCGATATCGTCGCGCGGCGGCGTATCAACGGCGGCGGTGCGATTTACGCGGGCGCGGGCTCGGCGTTCCTGTGCTTTTATTTGCCGCTCTCGCTGAACGGCGTGCCGCAAACGGCCACCGAGGCGTTTCCGTCGATCCTCGGTCATGTCGCCGAAAGTTTGCGCGAGCGCTTCGGGCTCGCGGCGTCGTATCGGCCGCTCAACGACGTCGAGATCGACGGCAGAAAGCTGATCGCGACCTCGCTAAAAATCGAGGGCGGTGCGATGACGTTTCGCATTCTGCTCAACGTGAAAGCGATCGACACCGAGACCGCCGCGCGCGCGATGCCGATGGCACCCGAGAAAGTGCGCGACAAGAAACACAAGGATCTCGGTTCGCGCTACACGTATCTGGAGCACGAATTGCAGCGGCCGGTGGAGCACCGCGAACTGGTGGAGTGGGCGCACGATTGCGTGCGGCGCGCATTCGGCGGCGTGACGCTGTCGCGCGGGGCGTTGAGCGAACGCGAGCATGCGCTGGCGCGCGATGCCGCCGCGCAATTGACGGATCGCGCGTGGTTCGTCGGCAAGAGCGAGGCGACCCGCTACGAGCCGTTCATGCTCGAAGGCGACCGCATCGGCCGCGGCCGGCGCAAGGCGCCCGCGGGTCTGATCTGGCTGAGTCTGTTGACGCGCGACGGCACGATCGTGCGCGCCATCGTCAATGGCGATTTTCATCCGCGTCCGACCGCTTCGATCGACTGGCTCGAAGACGGCTTCGCCAATCTGCCCGCTGAACGGGCGGCGTGTGTCGCGCACATCGAAGCGTTCATGCAACGCGGCGATGTCGAACTCGCGGGCGTCGAGGCCTCGCATCTGATCGACGCGCTCGACCTCGCGCTCGCCGAACTCGCGCGCGAGGTGGCCGCATGAGCGACGAACTGTTGATCGATCACGCCGAAGGCATTACGACGCTCACGTTCAATCGCCCGCATGCGAAGAACGCGCTCGACTTGCCGATGCGCGCCGCACTGCGCGAAGCGGTCCATGCGATTCGCGCCGATCGCAACGTGCGCGCGGTGATCCTGCGCGGCAGCGAAGGCAACTTCTGCTCGGGCGGCGACGTGCGCGGCATGAACGTGGAAAGCGCCGAGGCGGGTCGCAATCGCGTGGACGATCTGCATGGCTGGGTCGCGCAACTGCTCGAACTCGACCGCCCGGTGATCGCGGCCGTGGATGGCGTGGCGTATGGCGCGGGCTTCAGTTTCGCGCTCGCCGCCGACTTCGTGATCGCCACGCCGCGCGCGCGCTTTTGCATGCCCTTCATGAAAGTGGGCCTCGTGCCCGACTGCGGCGCGCTCTATACGCTGCCGCGCATCGTTGGGATGGCGCGCGCGCGCGACCTGATCTTCACCGCGCGCGAAGCGAATGCGGAGGAGGCGCGCGCGATGGGTATCGTGCTCGAAATCGCGGGGGCCGAAGCGCTCGACGCCCGCGCCAACGCGATCGCGCGCGCGCTCGCGAGCGCCTCGCCGGCCGCGTTCGCCTTGACCAAGCGCGCGCTGAACGCCTCGCTGACGAGCGATCTGCGCACCATGCTCGAACTCGAATCGCTCGGGCAGGGGCTCGCGTTTTCCACCGACTTTCATCGCGAAGCCGTGCAGCGTTTCCGTGACAAGGCGACGCCGCTGTTTCACTGGCCACAATCATGATCGACTATCTGACGCTCAAGCACTGGCATTTCGAACCGCTCGAACGCACTTACGGGCCGCACGACGCGATGCTCTACGGTCTCGGCATCGGTTATGGCGCCGATCCGCTCGATCAGGACGATCTGCGTTTCGTCTACGAGAAAGAGCTGCGCGTGTCGCCGACCTTCGCGAACGTGCTCGGCTATCCGGGCTTCTGGGCCAAGGACCCGCGCACCGGTATCGACTGGGTCAAGCTGCTGCATGGCGAGCAGACCTTGCGCATTCACCGGCCGCTGCCGAAGGCGGCGACGGTGGTCGGCCAGTCGCGCGTCGCGCGCCTGATCGACAAAGGCGAGGGCAAGGGCGCGCTGCTGCTGATCGAACGCACGATCGTCGACAAGACGAGCGGCGAACTGCTGGCGACCGTCGAGCAACTGAACTTTCTGCGCGGCGACGGCGGCTTCAGCGCAAGCGGTCAGCCGAGCGACGACCCCATCGCCAGCCCGCCGCCGATGCCCGAGCGCGCGCCCGACGTGATCTGCGACTTGCCCACGCGTGCCGAGACCGCGCTCATCTACCGCTTGTCCGGCGACGACAACCCGTTGCACGCGGACCCGTCGGTCGCCCGCGCGGCGGGCTTCGAGCGGCCCATTCTGCACGGTCTCGCGACCTATGCCGTCGCGGGCCGCGCGGTGCTCAAGCATGCGTGCGAGAGCGATCCCGCCCGGCTGGCGCTGCTGCACACGCGCTTCACCGCGCCCGTGTATCCGGGCGAAACGATCCGCACCGAACTGTGGATCGACGGCAGCACGGTGCGCTTTCGCGCGAGATCGCTCGAACGCGACGTGATCGTGTTGAACAGCGGCACCGCCGAACTGCGTGCAACCGGAGACTGACGCCATGCCTCGCCAACCGAAACCGCTCGTGCGTTCCGATATCGCCTACAGCACGCCCGAGCGCATCAGCGTACGCGGCAAAGACTTGCCGAACGAGATTCTCGGTCACATGAATCTGGGCGATTTCGCCTATTTCCAGCTGACCGGCAAGACCGCGACGCCGCAGCAGTCGGCCATGTTCAACGCGCTCGTCATCACGCTCGTGGAGCACGGCATGACCCCCAGCGCGATCGCGGCGCGCATGACCTATGCGGGCGCGCCCGAGTCGTTGCAGGCGGCCGTGGCGGCCGGTTTGTGCGGACTCGGCTCGGTGTTCGTGGGCAGCATGGAAGGCGCGTGCCGCATGCTGTACGAAGCGTTGCCCGCCGATCGCGGCGACGACTCCGATCTGGCAACGCTCGCGCGCGACACGGTCGCCGCGTATCGCGAGCGCGGCGCGATCGTGCCGGGGCTCGGCCATCCGCTGCACAAACCCATCGATCCGCGTACGCCGCGCCTCTTCGAACTCGCCGCGCAAAACGGCATGTCGGGCCGCTACGTGAAGTTGATGCAATTGATCGGCGACGAAGCGGCGCGCGTGACGGGCAAGGCGCTGCCGGTGAACGCCACGGGCGCGCTCGGCGCGATTTGCTGCGAGTTCGGTTTTCCGTGGCGCATCGTGCGCGGCTTCGGCGTGATGGCGCGCGCGATCGGACTCGTCGGTCATATTCTCGAAGAAGGCGAGCGGCCGATGGCGGTCGAATTGTGGCAGCGCGTGGAAGACGAGGCGTCCGCGCATTTGCGCGAGCCGCACGAGGAAAAGCCCTGAAAACGCGGCACTTTCACGTGGCTTAAGCGGGCGTTCACGAGAAAGAAAGCCACGCACGCGCGGCACGCGTGATACTCGCCACCACGTCGTGCGGAACCTGAGAGACACGATCGCGAAAAGCGAACCACAACAATCAGAACCACGGAGACACGACCCATGTCATCGACGAAGCGAAGGCTTCGCGCCGCGTGGGGCAGGCGCGCGCTCGCGCTTGCCGCGCTCACGGCTTTCACGGCGCTCACGGCGTTGAGCGCGCTCACGGCGCAAGAAGTGCGAGCGGTGCAAGCCGAACCGCCCGCGCCGCTCACCCTGGGCGCGCTGTTGCCGCTGAGCGGGCCGAACGCCGAATACGGTCAGACGTTCGGCTCGGGCGCCGACCTGGCGGTGGCGCACGTGAACGCCGACAAGCTGCTGAAAGAACCGCTGGCGCTGCGTTACGAAGACAGCCAGGCTTTGCCGATGCAAGGCGTGCTCGGCATGAACAAGCTCGTGAACGTGTACGAGACGCCGTTCGTGCTGACCGGTTTCACCGGCGTTTCGAAAGCCATCGCGCCGCTCGCGCGCCGCAGCAAGACCGTCGCGGTGAATGGCGGCGGCGTCGGTCCCGACCTCGCGCAACTCGGCCCGTACTTCTGGAACGTGATCCCGCTCGCCAACTCCGAAGTGCGCGCGATCGTGCCGTATCTCGTCACGCAGAAGCACTTGAAGCGCTTCGTGCTGATCTATGTGGACGACCCGCTCGGCCAGTCGATCAATCAGGAACTCGCGCAGGATTTGCCGCCCGCAGGCGGCCAACTCGTGTCGTCGTTCGCGGTGCCCGCGGCGGCGCAGCAGTTCGGCGGCGTGGTCGCGCGCGTGCGTGACGCCAGGCCGGACCTGATCTTCATCGCCTCGTACGGCGCGCAGCAATCGCAGATCGTCAAGCAGTTGCGCGACAACGGCGTGAACCAGCAGCTCGCGAGTTATTCGGCGTTCAGCATTCCGGCCATCAACGCGCTGCCCGAGGCGAAGGGCGCGCTCTACACCACGCAGCGTTTCGACTGGAACGCGCCGGACAAGCTGACACAGCGTTTCGTGGCCGACTACCGCGCGAAGTACGGCCGCAAGCCAACGGCATACGCGGCGAACTACTACAACGCGGTGCGTCTCTTCGCGATGCTCGCGGCCAGACTCGAGGCGCAGGGCGAGCCGGTGACGGGCGCGAATCTGCTCGCGGCCCGCAATGCCATGCAGCATTTCGATCTCGTGGGCGGCAGCGTCTCGTTCGATGCCAACGGCACCGTGCGCGCGCCCATCCAGATCAACGAGATCGACGGCGCGGGCGGCACGGTCGTGTCGACCACGCAGTAACGGAGGCGACCGCATGCTCTTCATTCAACTGCTCGTCAACGGCATTCAGCTCGGCGCGCTCTATGCGCTGACCGCCGGCGGTTTCTCGCTCATTTTCGGCGCGACGCGCATCTTCCACTTCGCGCATGGCGCGGCGTTCATGGTCGCCGGCTACGGCTTCTACGAGATTTACGCGAAGCTGCATTGGCCCTGGTATGTCGCGCTGGTGATCGCGGCGCTGGTGACGGTGGCGTTCGGCGTGCTGCTCGACCGGCTCGTGTATCAGCCGATCAAGCGTCACGAGAACTCGTTCTTCACGCTGTTCGCGGGCGCGTTCGGCGTGGGCATCGTGGTGCAGAACCTGATCGCCTTCTTCTTCGGGCGCGGCTTCGTGGCGATTCCTTCGCCGTTGTCCAAGGGCGTCGAAGTCGCGAGCGGGCTTTACGTTTCGCCGCTCGCGGGCATCGCGGTGGTCACGGCCATCGTCGGCTTCATGGCGCTCTCCACGTTTCTTTCGCGCAGTCAGACCGGCATTGCGTTGCGCGCGCTCGCCGATAGCCCCGAACTCGTGCGCGCGTTCGGCATGTCGCCGCAGCGGTTGTCGCAAGTCGCCTTCGCACTCGGTTCGCTCGCGGTCGTGCCCGCGGCCATTCTGTCCGGCGCGAGCGCGGGGCTGAACCCGGCGGCGGGCAGCCACGTGATGCTCATCAGCCTCGCCGCGACCATCGTGGGCGGGGTGGGCAGTCTGCGCGGCGCCGCGTGCGCGGGTCTGCTGCTCGGCCTCGCGGAAAGTCTCGCGCTCGCGTGGTTCAGCTCGCAATGGAGCGAAGCCGTGGTGTTCGTCGTGCTGTTCCTGTTCATCCTGTTCCGTCCGTCCGGCTTCTTCGGACGCGCGCTGGTTCACTGACGCGAGGGCGCTTCCATGCTGGCTTATTTGCAGAATCTCGCGGTGCTCGTCTGCGTGAACGCGATCCTCGCGATGACGCTCAATTTCCTGATGGGTTACGCGGGCATTTTTTCGCTCGCGCATGCGGTGTTTTTCGGCGTTGGCGCGTATACGGCGGCGGTCGTCTCGATGCACGTGACGCCCGACGTGTTCGTCTGCGCGATTGCGTCGATGGCGCTCTCGGGCGCGTTGTCGCTCGCGCTCGCGTTGCCCGCGTTGCGCGTGCGCGGCGAGTATTTCGTGGCGGCCTCGCTCGGCTTGCAGATGCTCGGCGTGACCGTGTTTTCCGAATGGCGCTCGGTCACGGGCGGCCTTGGCGGGATCACCAACATTCCGTCGCCCACGGTGTTCGGTCACGCCATCGACACCTCGAACGGCTTCTTCCTGCTCGCGGTCGCGTTTCTCGCGCTGGTGGGCGTGGTGTTGTGGCTGCTGGTGCGTTCGAGCTTCGGCCGCAATCTGCAGGCGATCCGCGACAGCGAGTCGGCGGCGCTCGCGCTCGGCAAGAACGTGAAGGCGATCAAGACGCTCTCCGTGGTGGTGTCGGCCGCGCTCGCCGCGACGGCGGGCGTGGTCTACACGTTCTATCTCAGCTTCATCAACGTCGAAGGCTTCACGCTCGATCTTTCCGTGTTGCTGATGGCGATGGTCATCATCGGCGGCACCGGCTCGCTGTTCGGTCCGCTGATCGGCGCGGCGCTGCTGATGCTGCTGCCCGCCGCGCTGAGCTTCGTGCCGGGTCTGCCGCAGGCGGAAGTCGGCCTCGTGCAGCAGGCGGTCTACGGCCTCGTGATGGTGCTCCTGATGATCTACCGGCCGGGCGGGATCGTCGGCGCGGGCAAGCGGCAACGTACGGTGAAAGGAGGCGCGCAATGAGCACGACCCCGCTTGCCGATGTGTCTCCCGCGCAGGATGCGGCCACGCAGCCGGTGCTGCTCGAAGTGCGTCAACTGGGCAAGCGCTTCGGCGGCTTGCAGGCGGTGTCGGACGTATCGCTCTCGCTGCGCGGCGGCATCGTGACCACACTGATCGGCCCGAACGGCGCGGGCAAGACCACGCTGTTCAATCTCATCACCGGCCATCTGAAGCCGAGTACCGGCGACGTGCTGTTGCGCGGCGAGTCGATCGCGGGCCGCGAGCCGTGGCGTATCGCGCGCGCGGGCGTTGGCCGCACGTTTCAGGACTTGCGCCTGTTTTCGCAGATGACGGTGCGCGAGAACATCTTGACCGCGATGGAACAAAGCTCGTGGTTGTGGCAACCGGGCGGGCGCGGCGCACGCGACGCGCGCGACGAGAAAGTGCGCGCGATTCTCGACACCACGCACTTGCAGTCTCTCGCTGAGGCGCGCGCCATCGATCTCGCCTACGCCGAGCGCAAGTTTCTCTCGGTGGCGCGGCTGATCGCGAGCAACGCGAAGATCTGGCTGCTCGACGAACCCGCGTCGGGTCTCGATCCGCGCTCGTACGAGCGCTTCGTCGCGCTGCTGCGCGCGCAGGTGAAAGAGGGCGTGACGGTCTGCATCATCGAGCACAACCTCGACGTGGTGTCGAACGTGTCCGACCGCGTGGCGTTCCTCGATCAAGGGCGCCTGCTTGCCGAAGGCGCGCCGCAAGACGTGCTCGCCGATGCACGGCTCGCATCGATCTATTTCGGGGAGACCGCATGAGCGCACCGATCCTGCAAACGCGCGCGCTGACGGCCGGTTACGGCGGCCGCGCGGTGCTCAACGGCATCGACATGACCTTGCGCGAGAACGAAGTACTGTGCCTGCTCGGCCATAACGGCGCCGGTAAATCGACGCTCGTGAAAACGCTGTTCGGCCTGATGGCGCAAAGCGGCGGCGAGGTGTTCGTCGACGGCGCGAAGCGCGAGCGGCAGAGCGTGCGCGCTTCCACGGCGGCGGGCATCGCGCTCGTGCCGGAAGGGCGTGGCGTGTTTCCGAGTCTTTCTGTCGAAGAAGTGCTGAAGCTTGGCCTCTGGTCCGCCGACGTGCCGCCTGCCGAACACGCGGCGCGGCTCGACTGGGTCATGGCCGTGCTGCCCGACATCAAGCGCTTCTACAAACAGCGCGCGGGGTCGCTCTCGGGCGGCCAGCAGCAGATGGTGTCGATCGGCCGCGCGTTGCTGTCGCGGCCGCGCTGCCTGCTGATGGACGAACCGTCGATCGGTCTCGCGCCCAAGCTGTTCCAGGATCTGCTCGGCCCGATCCGCCAGTTGCAGCAGGACACCCGCATGTCGATCCTGCTCGTCGAACAGAACGTGCGCGAAGCGCTCAAGGTCAGCGACCGCGTCGTGGTGATGAAGTCCGGCTCGCTGATCCGCGAGGCGCTGCCGGGCGAACTCGATACCAATGCGAAACTGATGGAGCTTTACTGATGTCCGACTCTTCCACTGAGGTTGCCCCGGCACCGGTCGCCACGCTGAACACGCTGCTTGCCGATCATCTCGCGGCGCATGCCACGCGCACCGCCTTCGTCGACGGCGGCGCCACGCTCAGCTACGCGCAATTCGACGCGCTCGCCGAAGGCGCCGCGCGCTGGCTCGAGGAACACGGGATTGGCGCGGGCGATCGCGTGGCCGTGTGGCTCGTGAACCGCATCGAATGGCTCGCGCTGCTGTTCGGCGCGGCGCGCATTGGCGCGACGGTCGTGGCCGTCAACACGCGGTATCGGCGCGCGGAACTCGAACACATTCTGGGCAAGTCGCAAGCGAAGCTGCTGGTGTTTCAGCCGAATTTCCGCAAGATCGATTTTCCGGCGGAACTGGCCGGCATCGATGCTCACGCGGTCGCGTCGCTGCGCAAGATCGCGGTGATCGACGCGGACGCGAGCACGCCGGAAGCGCTCATCGGCAAACCGGTGGTGCATTGCGCGTTCGAACCGGCGACCGCGCCGCGCAGGCGCCGCCCGGGCGAAACCGCCGAGGCGCCGCTGATCCTCTTCACGACCTCGGGCACGACGAAGGCGCCGAAGCTCGTGGTGCATCCCCAGCGCACGATCACGGGTCACAGCCAGCGCGCCGCGCGCGCCTACGGCTTCGACGCGCACGACGCGGTCATGCTCGCGGCGCTGCCGTTCTGCGGCGTATTCGGTTTGAACGGCGCGCTCGCGGCGTTCGCCGGCGGCGCGCCGGTCGTCCTGATCGACACGTTCGACGCGCGGGAAGCGGCGCGGCTGGTGCAGGCGCATCGCGTGACGCACACCTTCGGCAGCGACGAGATGTATCGGCGTCTGCTCGAAGCGGGCGAGGGCGAGCGGCCGTTTCCGTCCGCGCGCGTGTTCGGCTTCGCGGCGTTCCAGCCGGGGCTGGCGAGCTTCGCCGCCTACGCGCAAACGCGCGGCATGCCGCTCACCGGGCTGTACGGCTCGAGCGAAGTGCAGGCGCTCTTTTCGTGCCAGAAGATCGACATGCCGTTCGACACGCGCATCGAAGGCGGCGGCTATCCGGCAGCGGGCGAACTCGCCACGATCCGCATTCGCGACATCGAAAGCGGCAAGCTGTTGCCGCACGGCGAAAGCGGCGAGATCGAAATTGCCGCGCCGGGCAATTTTCTGCACTACCTCGACAACGCGGATGCGACCGCCGAAGCCCTCACGCCCGACGGCTTTTTCCGCACCGGCGACATCGGCTTTCTGCGCGAAGACGGCAGCTTCGTGTATCAGACGCGCAAGGGCGACGCGATCCGGCTCGCGGGCTTTCTCGTGAGCCCGGTCGAGATCGAGGACGAGATCAAGGCGATCGAGGGCGTCGACGACGCGCAGATCGTCGCGGTCGAGATCGACGGGCAGCAGCGCGCGGTCGCATTCGTGATCGCCGCCGCGCAACCGGGCTTGAACGCCGAAAGCGTGCGTCACGCGCTGGCCGGGCGCATGGCGGCGTTCAAGGTGCCCGCGCGCGTGTGGTTCGTCGACGCGTTCCCGGTCACGCAAAGTTCGAACGGCGTGAAGATCCAGCGCGCGCGGCTGCGCGACATGGCGGTCGAGCGCGTGCAAGGCGAAACCGTTTGACGATGGGGGAGACTGACATGACTTCGCTGTACTTCGAGGATTTTCACGTGGGCCAGACGTTCGAAAGCGGCGGCCGCACGATCACGGAAAGCGATCTCACGCTGTTTTCGATGCTGTCCGGCGACTGGAACCCGATTCACGCCGACGCCGAATTCGCGGGCAAAACGCGCTTCAAGCAACGCGTGGTGCATGGCACCCTGGGCATTGCCGTGGCCACTGGCATGCTGCATCAGCTGGGTATCTTTCACGACAGCGTGATCGCGATGATGTCGCTGAACGACTGGAAGTTCGTCACGCCGATCTTCGTCAACGACACCTTGCGGTTGCGGCTCGACATTCTCGCACTCGACGGCGGCAAGAGCGAACGCGCGGGCAAGCTCACGCGCCGCTTCGTGATGCTCAATCAGCGCGACGAAATCGTGCAGGACGGGATCAGCGACATGCTGATCAAGAAGCGCGGCGCGGCGTAAGCCCTTTTCGGCACGGTGTTCAGCCGGGCGATGGAGTCGGGTTCGCCAATGCTCGCGCGCGGACGAGCGCGCGCGTGATGTCGCCGAGCACGGTGTCGCGCGCGCTCTCGTCCTGCTGGCGCAATGCGAACGAAGGATGCCAGGTGGCGACGGCCCAGCCGCCATGGATCTCGAACGGCGCGCTCACGTAGTCGCGCAGGCTGACCTTCTCGCGCAGCAAGGCGGTGAGCGCCGTTGCGCCGAGCGCCACGATCACGGCGGGCCGCACCGCGTTCAGTTCGCGTTCGAGCCAGTAGTAGCACGCTTCGACCTCGCGCTGCGCCGGCGTTTTGTGCAACCGGCGTTTGCCGCGCGGCTCCCACTTGAAATGCTTCACGGCATTGGTCAGATAAACCTGCTCGCGCGACAAGCCCGCTCGCTCGATGGCAACGCTGAGCAGTTGCCCCGCCGGTCCGACGAACGGTTGCCCGCTCAGGTCTTCCTGATCGCCCGGTTGTTCGCCGAGCAACATGATTCGCGCACGGGCGGGTCCCACGCCGCTCACCGCCTGCGTGGCGTGACGCCACAAGTCGCAACGCCGGCAAGCGTCCAGCGAAGAGGGTGGTTCGCGAACGGGTTGCGCCGTCTCGGCCTCGACCGCGATCACCTTGCCGTCCAGCGAGCCCACACCGCTTGCCTGGGCGAGCCGCCGCGCGCCGCTTCTGGCTTCGCTGATCATGCCGGGAATCAGGTGGGCCTCAGGCAAGCCCTTCCAGAAACGCACCGGCATATGCTGCTCCAGCGCTTCTTCGTTCAAGCGCGCCGGGTTGAAGGTGCTGCGGTAGTACGCGATCCACAGCGCCTCGGCCTCGTCTTCGGAGTCGTAGCGGTGATCGCCCGGCAACGCGCCGCGTGCGTCCAGATGCAATGCGCCGCCGTCCCAGAACGCGGCGCCGCGAGGTGTGGTGATGAGCCACGAAGATCGGCCCATGCGCTGCGCGAAATGCTCCGCCGCCCATTCGAGCACGTCGTGGTCGGGCTCGTACCACGCCACGTATTCGGGCACGGCCTGGGTGTCGCGCTGCTTGCGAAAGCGCACATAGGCGATCATGTCGTGCTGCGCGCGGCGCACGCTTTTGGCCATGCGATACAGGCGAGAGCCGTCGATATCGGCGGCCGATGCCACCGAGCGGTCGCCGTGATGCCAGCGCCACAGCACCTTGTACAAAAACGCCCAACGCTCCGGGTCGCGAAACGACGCGGCGTCTTTGAGCAAGGCGGCGAGTTCCTTCGACACCTGCACTTCGGCCATGCGAGGCGATGCCGCGGCGGGACTGCGCGAATCCGGCGTGTAGTCGAGCGATGCTTGCTGCTGTGGCGCTCCGGTCTCCGCGAGGCGCCATTGAATCGACTCCGGCCGGAGGTCTTCCGCGAGCGCCGCCAGCGAGGCCGCGCGCCACGCGGCAAAGCGATCTTCGATCACGATCGTGCGCATGAACCGGCCTCACAACAACGCGAGTTGCACCGGCGGTGGCGTGAGCGCGCGGCGCAGTTGCTCGGACGAGGCATCTTGCTGGGCCGCGCGATAATCCTGCGTCACCACGAACGGGCGGATCTTGTCCATGGGGCAGCGCAGGCGCACGAGATCGTCGTAACGGACGCGCCGCGTACGCCGCAGTTCCACGAGACGTTTGGCGTTACGCATGCCGATGCCGGGCACGCGCGCGATCATGCGCAGCGGCGCGCGGTTGAGGTCGACCGGAAAATGTTCGCGATGCGCCAGCGCCCACGCGAGCTTCGGGTCGATTTCGAGCGCGAGGTCGCCGCTGTTTTCGAACAGTTCGTTTGCATTGAAGCCGTAGCCGCGCAACAGGAAGTCGGCTTGATACAGCCGGTGTTCGCGCAGCAGCGGCGGCGCCTGCGCGGGCAAGGCGGACGGACTGTCGGGGATGGGGCTGAACGCCGAGTAATAGACGCGCTTGAGCTTGAACGCGCTGTAGAGCGATTCGGCCGTTTGCAGGATGGTGCGGTCGTTCGTGGGGTCGGCGCCAACGATCATTTGCGTGCTTTGCCCGGCCGGCGTGAAGGGCGGCGCCTTCGTTTCGGCCTGCGCTTCTTCCTGACCGAGCCGGATCGTTCCCATCGCCAGCTTGATGGTGCGCACGTTCTTTTCGGGCGCGAGGCGCGCGAGACCGCCGTCGGTTGGCAATTCGATATTCACGCTCAGACGGTCCGCATAGCGTCCGGCTTGCGCAATGAGCTCGGGGTCGGCGTCGGGAATGGTCTTGAGATGCAGATACCCGCGGAATTGATGGTCTTCGCGCAGCGACTGCGCCACGCGCACCAATTGTTCCATCGTGTAGTTGGACGACTGGATCACGCCCGAACTCAGAAACAGGCCGTCGATGTAATTGCGCCGGTAAAAGTCGAGCGTGAGGTCGACCACTTCCTCGGGCGTGAAGCGCGCGCGCGGCACATTGCTCGAGCGCCGGTTCACGCAGTACTGGCAGTCGTACAGGCAAAAGTTGGTGAGCAGGATCTTGAGGAGCGACACGCAGCGCCCGTCTGGCGTGAAGCTGTGGCAGATGCCCGCGCCGGTGCTCGCGCCCAGCCCCGAAACGCCGCGTGAACCGCGTTTGGGCGCGCCGCTGCTGGCGCACGAAGAGTCGTATTTCGCCGCGTCAGCCAGAATCTCGAGCTTTTGTTGCAGTTCCACTTTGGCACCAATACTGTATATCTATACAGTATTCTACGTGGGCGCTCAGCGAGTGCAAGCGGAAAATGCGAGGGATTTTGGGGTGGAATCGCGGGAAACGTCCGGTTCTTCCGCTCGCCGCGCGCCGCTAGCCGCGCGCCGCTAGCCGCTAGACATTCAGGCGGAATCCCGCGCCATAAACCGATTGCACCAGTTCCTCGTTCGGCGCGATCGCTTCGAGCTTGCGGCGTATCTTGCGCACATGACTGTCGATAGTTCGATCGTCCACGATACGGCCGTCCGTATAGAGGCGGTCCATCAACGCATTGCGCGAAAAAATCTGCGCCGGCCGGCTCGCCAGCGTGGCGAGCAACCGAAACTCGATGGGCGTGAATTCCACCGCAACGCCGTGATACGTCACGCTCAACGCCGCCTCGTTCAATTGCAGCGGGCTGCTCTCGGCCCGCGCATCCGCGCGCACGCGCCGCAGAATGGTTTTCACGCGCGCCACCAGTTCGAGCAGACTGAACGGCTTGCAGATGTAATCGTCCGCGCCCAGTTCGAGGCCTAGCAGCCGGTCCACTTCCTCCACCTGCGCGGTCACCATGATGATGGGCACGTCGCTGTACGCGCGCAGGTCGCGGCAGATATCGCGGCCGTCGCGGCCCGGCAGCATCAGGTCGAGCACGATCATGTTCGGCATGCGTTCCGCCACCGCCTTTTCCACGTCGAGTCCGTTGCGCACCCAGCGCGTGGAGAAACCCGCCGAACGCAGGAAGTCGGTCATCAGCATGGCGAGTTTCGGCTCGTCCTCGACCAGCAGGATTTCGGCGGTGGGATCGTTCGCGCTCACGGCGTCTCCTCGGGGCAAGGGAGTTGGATGGCGATCCAGAGTCCGCCTTGCGGCGCCCGGGCGGCGGAAATGGCGCCCCGGTGCGCTTCCATGATGCTCTTGCAGATCGGCAAGCCGAGCCCCGCGCCGCCCGTGGAGCGGCTGCGCGAGCCTTCC
This sequence comes from Paraburkholderia acidisoli, assembly GCF_009789675.1. NCBI lineage: Bacteria > Pseudomonadati > Pseudomonadota > Betaproteobacteria > Burkholderiales > Burkholderiaceae > Paraburkholderia > Paraburkholderia acidisoli. Next base: position 57,934 of record NZ_CP046914.1, read on the forward strand.
ACGCGATAGAAGCGGTCGAACAGCGCGGCATGGGCCGTGTCCGGCACGCCGGGGCCGCTGTCCAGAATGTCGATATGAATGCGCGCGGCGTCCTGGCGGATGCGAACCTGCACCGCCGCGCCTTCGGGCACGTAGCGCAAGACGTTCTGGAAGATATTGAAGAACACTTGCTGCAGGCGCCGCTCGTCGCCGTGCACCCAGCACGGTTCGCCGGGAAGGTCGGTGGTCAGCGCGATGCGCGCCTCGGCAAGCGGCCGCCGGATCGTGCTCAACACTTCTTCCATGGCTTCGGCGACGTCGACGAGACCGAAGTGATAGCGCAACGCGCCCACGTCCGAAAGCGAGAGCTGGTACAGATCGTCCACGAGACGATTCAGGCGCGCGACCTCGGTGGAGAGCGAGCGCATGGCTTCCGTCGACATTTCGCGCACGCCCACTTCGAGCGCCTCCACTTCGCCGCGAATGACCGCGAGCGGCGTGCGCAGCTCGTGCGAAATATCGGCGAATAGCGCGGCGCGCACGCGCTCGTTGCGTTCGAGCGTTTGCGCGAGGTTGTTGAAGTCCGCCTCGAGTTGCCCCAGTTCGCCCGCCGACACCACGGGAATGCGCGCCTGAAAGTCGCCGCCCGCGAGCACGTGCGTCGCGCGCGCGATGCGCTGCAAGGGCAGGCCGAGCGCGCGCGCGATCCAGAGCGAGATCATCACGGCCGTGAGCATGGCCGCCACCGCAAGCGCCCAGCTGGCGTCGCGCTGCGTGCGTTGCAACCGCAGGTCGCCGGCTTCCGTGACTTCCTGCACGGGCACGATCACGAGCCAGCCCACCGTTTTGCCGTCGACGACCACCGGCCGGCGCGGCGCGCCCGCGGCGATCTCGCGGTTGCCCGAGAGATACGCGCCGTTCGCATCGAGCAGCGAAAAGCGCAGGTTCGCGCCCACGAGGTCGGCGATGGGCGGCGGCGGAAAGTTGCTGTCCACGAGCGAGGTGCGCGGATTGGGCAGCATCAGCTGATGCCAGACATGGCGGTTCGCGCGCAGGAACGCCCAGCTGCCGTGCTCGCGATACGCGGCTTCCAGCGGGGCCACGCTCGCGTCGAGACGCTTGATGTCCTGCTGCTCCAGATAGCCGAGAAAGCCGTGCTCGAAGCTGATGCGCGCGCCTAGCGACATCGCGCCGATCAGCACGATATTGACGACCACCATGGCGACGAACAGTTTGGTCGTGAGGCCGAGCGGGTGTTTGGCGAGCACCGATCGAAGGGCGGCAGAGATCATGAAGCCGGATTTTACGCTGGCCGCCCGCACTGGCAATACACCTGGCTTGACTTCCTAATTTCTTGCGAAATTGATTTGCATAATCCGCGAATCGGGCGTGGATCGCGCTCTCGGCATTGAGGCCACTATGCAAATTCGACTTTCCGCGCACTGCCGCACGGGCGTGCTTGTTTTGACGGTTGCGCTGGCGGCATGCTCGCACGACAAGAAGAGCGAGCAGAAAAAAATTCAGTCGGTTTCCGTGCAGACGGTAAAAACCGTGCCGTACGCGCAATCGGTGTCGCTGCCGGGGCGCACCACTTCGTACCTCACCTCGCCGGTCACGCCGCAGGTCACGGGCGTGATCCAGAAGCGGCTCTTCACGGAAGGCGGCGTGGTGCGCGCGGGGCAGGTGCTGTACCAGATCGATCCCGCGCCGTATCAGGCCGCTTACGACGCCGACAAAGCCGACCTCGAAAAAGCGCAGGCCGCCTTGTTATCGGCAAAGCCGATTGCCGAACGCGACCGCTCGCTCGCCGCCATCGACGCGATCAGCAAGGAAACGCTCGAAGAAGCCGAAGCCACGCTCAAGCAGGACGAAGCCACCATCGACGCCGACAAGGCCGCGCTCGAAAGCGCCCGCATCAATCTCGGCTACACGCGCGTGGTGGCGCCCGTCACCGGCACGATCAGCGCTTCGGCCTATACGCCGGGCGCGCTCGTGACCGCCGACCAGACCACGCCGCTCGCCACGATCTATTCGTACGATCCGATGTATCTCGACGTGACGCAATCGAGCACCGACGTGCTCGCGCTGCGCAAGAAACTCGCTGACGGGTCCGTGAAAACCGATGCGAACGGCAACGCCCAAGTGAAGATCACGCTCGAAGACGGCACCACCTACGCGCACGAAGGCACGCTGCAATTCGCGGGCGTGGGCGTCGACCCGACCACGGGCACGATCACCTTGCGCGTGATCGTGCCGAACCCGGAAAAGCTGCTGCTGCCCGGCGAATATCTGCACGCCGTGGTCGAGCAGGGGATCGACCAGAACGCCATACTCGTGCCGCAGCAGTCGGTCACGCACGATCAGCGCGGCAATGCCACGGCGTTGATCGTCGACGCCCAGAACAAGGTCGAGCAACGTTCGCTCACGCTCGCGGGCACCGCCGACAACAACGAATGGGTCGTGACGAACGGCCTCGCCGATGGCGACCGCGTCGTGGTGGCGGGTTCGCAGTACGCGAGCGTGGGCGACACGGTGAATCCCGTGCCGGTTGCCGATGGCGCGGCGGCCACGAGCGACGCGGCTCCGGCAATGGCAACCGCTGCGGCGAGCTCCGCTGCGAGCGCGACGGCCCCGGCCGCGGCCGCGTCGAACTAAGGGAGCCGCGCAATGCGTATCGCTCACTTCTTCATCGACCGGCCCGTGTTCGCGTGGGTGCTGGCGATCATCGTTTCGCTGGCGGGCGCGTTCGCCATCACGCAGCTGCCGCTCGACCAGTACCCCGACATCGCGCCGCCCACCATCCAGATCGCGACCACCTACAACGGGGCTTCGGCGCAGACCAATCAGGACGCGGTCGTGCAGGTGATCGAGCAGCAGATGGTCGGCCTCGATCACCTGATGTACATGTCGTCCTCGGCGAACTCCGAAGGCAACATCTCGATCAAGCTCACGTTCGCGGCGGGCACGAATCCCGACACCGCGCAGGTGCAGGTGCAGGACCAGTTGCAGTCGGCGAACGCGCTGCTGCCCACCGAAGTGCAGGAAAGCGGCGTGACGGTGCGCAAGGCCTCGCCGGACACGTTCCTCGTCTTCAACCTCGTTTCCGAAGACGGCAAGATGAGCAAGGCCGCGATCGCGGACTATCTCTACAGCAACCTCGAAGAATCCATCGAACGTTTGCCGGGCGTGGGGCAGGCGCAGCAATTCGGCTACGAATACGCCATGCGCGTGTGGCTCGATCCGAACAAGCTGCAGAAGTACTCGCTCATGCCTTCGGACGTGGTGAACGCCATCGACGCGCAAAACAACGACGTGGCGGCGGGCGAAGTGGGCGCCGCGCCCGCGGTCAAGGGGCAGGAACTCGACGCCACCATTACCGCGCGCAGCCGCCTGACCACCGCGCAGCAGTTCCGCGACATCGTGCTCAAGACCCAGACGAACGGCTCGCAGGTCTTGCTCGGCGACGTGGCGCGCGTGGCGCTCGGGCCGCAGGAATACACGGTCGAAACCAACTTCAACAACAAGCCCGCCTCGGGCCTGGGCCTGCAGCTCGCGCCGGGCGCGAACGAAGTGCAGGTCGACAAGGAAGTGCACGACTTTCTCAACAAGCGCGCCGCGAGCTTTCCGGCGGGGCTGAAAGTCGAATATCCGTACGAGATGGTGCCGTTCATCAAGACGTCCATTTCGGAAGTGGTGAAGACGCTGGTTGAGGCGATCGTGCTGGTCGTGGCGATCATGTTCCTGTTCCTGCAGAATCTGCGCACCACGCTGATCCCCGCGATCGCGGTGCCCGTGGTTCTGCTCGGCACGTTCGGCATACTCGAAATGGCCGGCTATTCGATCAACATGCTGACGATGTTCGGCGTGGTGCTCGCGATCGGCCTGCTCGTGGACGACGCCATCGTGGTGGTGGAAAACGTCGAGCGCATCATGTCGGAGGAGCATTTATCGCCGCGCGAAGCCACCAAAAAGTCGATGACCGAGATCAGCAGCGCGCTCGTGGCCATTGCGATGGTGCTCTCCGCCGTGCTGTTGCCGATGGCGTTTTTCGGCGGCTCGACCGGCATCATCTATCGACAGTTTTCGGTTTCGGTCGTTTCGGCCATGGCGCTCTCCGTGGTCGTGGCGCTCACGTTCACGCCCGCGCTCTGCGCGACGCTGCTCAAGGACGGTCACGAGAAGCCGAAGGGCCGGTTCTTCAGCCGCTTCAATCACGGCTTCGACGTCTCGACCGGCAAATACCGGCGCGCCGTCGACAAGATCCTGCACCATCGTAAAGCGGCCATCGTCGTGTATGCGCTGCTCGTGGTGGGCGCGGGCATTCTGTTCGTGCGTCTGCCCACCTCGTTTCTGCCGACCGAAGATCAGGGCGTGCTGATGGTGACCGTCACCGCGCCCGTGGGCGCCACGCGTCAGCGCACCGAAGCCACCATGGCCAAGGTCGAGGACTATCTGCTCAAGCAGCCGGCCGTGTCCGAAGTGTTCAACGTGGCGGGCTACGCGGTGGGCAGCAACGGCCAGAACGTCGGCATGATGTGGGTGAAGCTCAAGGACTGGAGCCAGCGCACGGCCGCGAACGACACGGCGCAAGGCTTCGTGACGAAGGCCTCGCGCGATCTCTCGCAGCAGATTCGCGACGCGAAGGTATTCGTGCTGCAACCGCCCACGGTGCGCGGGCTAGGCATCAGCTCTGGTTTCGATATGCAACTGCTCGACGAAGGCAACCTCGGCCATGCCGCGCTTTCGGCGGCGCGCGATCAGCTCATCAAGATGGCGAATCAGAGCGGCGTGGTGCGGCAGGTGCGTTTCAACGGCTTGAGCGATACGCCGCAGCTCGCGCTCAGTATCGACGACCGCAAGGCGAGCGCGATGGGCCTCTCGCCGAGCGACATCGACACGACGATCGAAGACGCGCTCGGCGGCGAATACGTGGACGAATTCCTCGACAACCAGCGCATCAAGAAAGTCTATGTGCAAGGCGACGCGCCGTTCCGCATGACGCCGGAGTCGCTGGAGCAATGGTACGTGCGCAATGCGTCGGGGACGATGGTGCCGTTCTCCGCGTTCGCGACTTCGCACTGGACCTATGGGCCGCCCGAACTCGACCGCTACAACGCCGAGTCGTCGTTCGAAATCGTGGGCGATCCCGCGCCCGGCGTGAGTTCCGGCCAGGCGATGAAGACCATGGAGCAACTCGTCGGCAAGCTGCCCAAGGGCATCAGCTATGCATGGACGGGACTCTCGTATCAGGAGCAGCTGTCGGGCGGTCAGGCGCCGTATCTCTACGCCGTTTCCGTGCTGTTCGTGTTCCTGTGTCTCGCGGCGCTGTACGAAAGCTGGTCCGTGCCGCTGGCCGTGTTGTTGATCGTGCCGCTCGGCGTGCTCGGGGCTTCGCTCGGCACCACCTTGCGCGGGCTGTCGAACGACGTGTACTTCCAGGTGGGCCTGCTCGTGACCGTGGGGTTGTCGTCGAAGAACGCGATTCTGATCGTCGAATTCGCGACCATGCTCGAGAAGGAAGGCAAGAGCACGTTGAAGGCGATCGAGCAGGCGGTGGCATTGCGTATCCGGCCGATCATCATGACCTCGCTGGCGTTTCTGCTGGGCGTGGCGCCGCTCGTGATCGCGAGCGGGGCGGGCGCGGCGGCGCGCCAGTCGATCGGCACGGGGGTGTTCGGCGGCACGCTGGCCGGTACGCTGCTGGCGATCTTCTTCACGCCGCTCTCGTATTTCATGGTGCGCAAGCTGAGCCGCAAGGGCACCGATCCGGAAGGTCCGCGCGGCGCGCACGGTCCCGGCGGTTCGGGCGATCCGGACGACGACCCCGACGGCGATCCGGGCGCGTCCGATACGGCGGCAACGCGCGAAGCGGAACACGCGCGGGAAGCGGAGCACGCCGAAGCGGAAACGGCGGGCAGCGAGTACGAGGCGGCGAACCGGACTGCGAATCGGACTGCAAGCGGAGGAGCGGCATGAAGGCGATACGAAATGGTGTGACGGCGAGCGCCGTGGCGGTGCTGTTGAGCGCGTGTATCGACCTGTCGCCGGCCTACCAGCGGCCGGCCGCGCCCGTGCCCGCTTCATGGCCCGCTTCAGGGGCCGATGCGGCCTCGGCGCCCGCGGCGTCGGCTGCCCAAACCGGCAACCTCATGGCCGCCGATATCGGCTGGCAGACATTCTTTGTCGACGCGCGTCTGCAACGCACCATCGCGCTCGCGCTGCAAAACAATCGCGACCTGCGCGTGGCGATCCTCGACATTGAAAAGGAGCGCGCGGAGTATCGGATCCAGCGCTCGGCGCTGTTTCCCGCCATCGATCTCGGCGCGGGCGAAGACGCGGGCCGCACGCCCACCTCGGTGCGCAGCGCGGAATCGAGCGCAGCGAGCACGACGGCCAACGCGGCGAGCGGCGAAACCACGCATATCTACAGCGCGGATCTCGGCTTCACGTCGTACGAACTCGACCTGTTCGGCCGCGTGCGCAACCTGAGCAAGGCCGCGCTGGAAACGTGGCTCTCCACCGTCGAAACGCGGCGCAGCACGCAAATCACGCTGGTCTCGGAAGTGGCGAGCGACTGGCTCACGCTCGCCTCGGACAAGCGCCTGCTCGCGATCGCGCAGGACACGTTCACGAGCCAGCAGCGCACCTATGATCTCGTCGATCGCGAGCACACGCTGGGCGCGGCGAGCGCGCTCGATCTCGCGCAGGCGCAGGCGAGCCTGCAGGCCGCGCGCAATGCCGTGGCGCAGGCCACGACCACGGCGGCGCAGGCGCGCAATGCGCTCGAACTCGTGGTGGGCGCGACCGTGCCCGCTGCCGATCTGCCCGACGCGCAGGTGGACCCGGTCGCGAGCATGACGAGCATTCCGGCGGGTATCCCGTCCACCGTGCTGCAACGGCGCCCCGACGTGCTGGCCGCCGAACATACGCTGAAGGCCGACAACGCGAACGTTGGCGCGGCGCGCGCGAACTTCTTCCCGACCATCAGCCTCACGGCGGCGCTCGGCTTCGAAAGTCCGGCGCTCGCGCAACTGTTCACGGGCGGCAATCGCAGTTGGTCGTTCGAGCCGAACGCAACGTTGCCGATCTTCGACGCGGGCGCCAATCGCGCGACGCTCGACGCCGCCAAAGTCACCGTGAAAATCGACGTCGCGAACTACGAGAAGACGATTCAAACGGCGTTCGAGGAAGTCGCCAATGCGCTCGCGACCCGCGCGACCATCGACGAACAACTCGACGCGCAAACGCGCACCGTGCAGGCCGATCAGCACGCCTACGATCTTTCCATGGCGATGTACAAGGCGGGCAGCGAAAGCCTGCTCGACGCGTTGACGGAGCAGCGTTTGCTCTACACCGCGCAGCAGTCGCTGGTGGCGACGCAACTCTCGGCGCAGAGCAGCCTGATCACGTTGTACGCGGCATTGGGCGGCGGCGTGGACGCCGCCACGCCGCAACAAGGCGCCGCTCAATAAGCGGCGGCTTGCTCCACGTCGAACGCCGCCCCGACTGCAGCAGACGCATGGCCTGCACGTCGAGCGAACCCGCGGCGGCGGCCTGTTCGACGCGCGCGGCGTTGCGCTGCGTGACGTCGCCCATTTGCCGGATCGCGAGATTGACTTCGCCAATGCTCGCGCGCTGGTGCTTCGACATCGACGAAATTTTGCCGACGATGGACGCGAAACGCTGCACCGCAGCCACGGCCTGATCCCTGGTCGTGCCATCGACGCGCGCCGCGACGCGGGCTGCACGGTGGCGGCCACCAACAGCGGCGGCCCGCTCTCGAACACCAACATCGTGAGCAACGCCACGACGGCATTCGGCACGCAAAGCAGCGCGCGCGACGACGTGTTCGTGCGCGTGGGCGCGAGCTATCAACTCGCGCCGCAATGGCGCTTCATTGCCTCGTATGCGTACGATCACGCGAACAACGTCGCGCCGGGCCGCAACGGCACGATCCAGACCGTGTACGAGATCGCCGATTACATCTTGAGCCAGCGCACCGACGTGTATGTCGAGGTGGACCACAGCCATCTCTCGGGCGCCTCGCTCAGCGATCCGAACGGGCCGCTCACGTCCGCGGGCAAGGCGAACAACTTCGGCGCGAGCCTGAGCCTGCGCACGATGTTCTAACCGTTTTCAACGCCGCCGCGCGGTGGCTCGGTCGTGCGAGGTGGCCCACGAGCCGGCATGAAAGGCGCCGGTTCGTGGGCTTTTTTACGTCGATGCGGTTCGAGCGCGCTGCGCTAATCCAGCGTGTCGGCGCGCGTGGCGAACAGCGTGCGCGGGTGGGGCGCGGCGGTGCTGAAGGTCCAGCTGAGATCGAAGGGCACGTTGGCCGCGCCGTATTGCTGCGTGAGCAGGCCGGTCGCGTGCGCACTGTAGCGTGTGCCCGGCAGCAGCGGTTCATAGGGCGTGCACACGGCGGTATTGCGGCCGCTTTGCGCCGGTGTGACGGGCGCGATATGGCAGCGCACCGTCTTGCCTTTGGCGTTGCGCAATTCGAACGTGAGCAGGTCCACGTGCGCGTTCGTGCCGCCGGAGAGCGTGATCGGATAGCCGAGCACCGCGCCGCGATAGCGGCCGTCCGGGCCCATCGGGTCGGGCGTTTCTTCGTCGGTCCAGGCAAGCGGCGCGTCGGTCTGGCCCGGATACGGATACGCCACCAGTTCCGACGCCGTGAGCGCGGGCGCGGGATCGGCGAAATCGAGCACGGTGATCGAGGCGTCCGCGTTCAGCGCGGCTTCGCCCGCGCGTGCCCAGTCGTACAGCATGGCGCCGCGGTGATACGGCGCGGCGAAAATTTCGTCGATAGGCAGGGCGGGCGCGCGCTGGCCGCCGTACACCGCGAAGACTTCGCTTGCGCCTGCCACGGGCGTGTGCAGCCGCACGCGCGTGATGACGTCGCTCCCCGTGAAGCCGGGCAAGTCCGGGCGCTCGTCGTGGCCCGCGGCGCGGTTCAGTTGCAGATAGCGCGCATGCGCGGCGGCGGCCTGCGCGAGGTCGCGATCGACGGCAATGGGCGCGAGGCCCAGCTCGGCGCGGCGGGTGTTCAGCCACGCAATCGCGGGCGATCCCGCATTGCCGGTGCTCACGAGCGTTGCGCCGGTGGGCACGGGATGCAGCGTGACGACGGGTCCCGTATAGGCGGCCGCGGCCGGTGCGGGCGGTTTGCTGGCGCACGCGGCGAGCGCGGCGCAGGCGAGCGCGAGCGCGGAAACAGGCGCGGAAAAAAGCGGAATTCGCGGGAACATGGTCGATAACGGCAAAGGAGGCGGACATCGGCGCCTTCCTGGTTATCGACCTGCATAGGCGAAATTCAAGGGTGCGGTTGAGAGCGGCGGCCGAGGAGCCGGCGAATCTTAACGCACGCTCGCCGTGTTTTCCTTTGATATGAGCAATGAAAGTTGTTTGCGTTGATTACATGTTGATTTGTCATAGTTAAAACATCAGGTTAATTAACTTTAATCGTCCGATTAAAAGATAAAGGGTTAACCCTTTCTTGAATCCATTCAACTTAGTTAGTAACGTTTCAACTAAATTGAATCTCATTCTCGCAATGGACCGTGCCCACGCCCCGGAGATGGGTAATGAAACGCGTCAGCTTCGCGCCGGCAGCGGTTTGCCGGCGCCTTCCCGTGTTCCTCGTGCTGTTTTCCGCTTTATTCGTTGCATCACCCGCGTTCGCGGCTAACGGCGAACTCGTCATCATCAACTGGCTTTCGGGCTCCGACGCCGAAACCATGCAGGAACTGGAAGCGGCATTTACGAAAAGCCATCCGGAAATCAGGATTCGCGAAATCAGTCTCACGATTCAAGGCGACGCCCGTGGTGCGATTCGCGCCGCGTTATTGGGTGGAGAGAAAGCCGATCTGCTGATCAATACCTGGCCCGCGTTTCGTGCCGAACTCGCCGACGCACATTTTCTTCGTCCGCTCGACCGCGAATGGCAGGCGAATCAATGGGGCGCGAATCTGGACGATAAATGGCGGCGTCTCGGGCAATACCAGGGCGTGACGTATGGCGTGACCTATACGTTCGGCGATCGCAGCGGCATTTTTTATCGCCCGGACGTGTTGAAGAAAGCCGGGATCGGCGGGCCGCCGAAAACCTGGGCCGAATGGCTCGGCAGCTTCGCGAAATTGCGCGCGGCGGGCGTGACGCCGGTGTCGGTCGCGGGCAAGACGTGGGCGCATGCCGATTGGTTCGAGACCCTGCTGCTGCGCGTGGGCGGCGTCGAGGCGGCCTCGCGGCTCGCGGCGCATCGCATGGCGTGGACCGACCCGGTGGTGAAAACGGCGCTGCGCCGCTACGCGGACATGCTCAGGGCCGGCTGCTGCGACCACGCCGACCGCATGCTGGCCACGGAGTGGGACAACGCCGCCGACGACGTGCTCAAGGCGCGCACGCATGCGTACGACATGGTCGGCATGTGGGTGAACACGCGCGCGAAAAGCGAATACGGCTTGCAGGAAGGGCAGGACTACGCGCTCTTCCAGTTTCCCGCGATGGGGCTCGGTCACGACGACACCACGAGCGTCGACACCAAGGAATTCCTCGCGCTGAAGTCGGGCGCGAATCCCGCGGCGGCGGACGCGTTCCTCACCTGGGTGACGGGCGCCGAAGCCGCGAGCATCGAAGCGAGGCATGGTCTCGCGTCGCCGTCGAAGCAGGCCGACAGCGCGCAACTGAGCGCGGCGGCCACGGCTTCGTCGAATGCGGTGCGGGCGAGCAAGACCCAGTTCGTGCTCGGCGACCTGCTGCCGGGCGATCTCGTCGACGAATACCGCGTGCAACTCCAGCATTTTCTCGAAGACCCGAGCGACGCGAACATCGACAAGGTGCTCGCCGCGATCGAGCAAAAGGCGAAGGGCGCCTACCCCTGAAACCGGCGAGTCGCGCCGCCCTGTTCGCGCACAGGAAACCGTCATGCGTGCATTACCCATGGGAACGATGGCCGCAATGAACGAGTTCGAAAATCGCGCCGCGCCGCTGGCGTCGCAAGCGGGCGGTGCGCTGGCGCGCGTGGTCGAGTCGTCGGCGCGCTTGAGCGATGTCGCGGCCGCGCTGGCGTCCGATCTCGCGTCCGATCGAGTGTCCGGGCGCGTTCAGGCGGGCGCGAAGCGCCATGGCGAAACGCGCGCCGCCTGGCTGTTGATGGCGCCCATGCTGATCCTGTTCGGCGTGGCCGTCGCGTATCCGCTGCTCGACACCATTCGCCTGAGCTTCTTCGACGTGCGCGGCCTGAGCGCGCCGCGCTACGTGGGCTTCGGCAACTACGTCGCGCTCTTCCATGACGCCAACTTCCGCCAGGCGCTGTGGACCACGCTGGTCTGGACAGTTTCGACCACGGTGTTGTCGGTGGGTATCGGCTGGGTCCTGGCGCTCGCGTGTTCGCTCGCGCCGCGCGCCACGCTGGTGCCGCGCGTGCTGATCTTCTCCGCGTACGGCATTGCCGAAACCGTCACGGGCTTCATCTGGCTCGGCATTTTCCGGCCCGACGCAGGCGGTCTGCTGAACGCGGCGCTCACGGCCGTGGGCCTCGGCCAGTTCACGCACGCGTGGCTCGGCGATCCCGCCGCGGCGCTCGGCGCGCTCGTCGTGGCCTATACGTGGGCGCAGGTGGGCCTGCCGCTGATGCTGTGCTTCGCGGCCACCCAGGCGATTCCCGCATCGATCATCGAAGCCGCGTACATGGACGGCGCGAGCGGCCTCGCGCTCGTGCGCCGCATCGTCGCGCCCTTGTCGTGGCCGGGTGTGCGCGTGGCCGTCTTCATCAATCTGCTGTCCAGCCTGCGCGCCTTCGACACCATCTTCGTGATGACGAACGGCGGCCCGGTGCGCTCGACCGAAACGCTGGGCTTCTTCATGTACCGCGAGTCGATGACGCAATTCAAGCTCGGCTACGGCGCGGCCGCCACGCTCGTGCTGCTCGCGGCGGTGCTAATGGTCTCGATACCGCTCGTGGCCCGGCGCGGCGCGGAGGCGAAATGACGCGCGCGACCTCGACCTGGGCCACCGTATTCGTGAGCGCCGTGGCGCTCGTGTGGATCGTGCCGGTTGTCGGAATCGTGGTGACGTCGCTGCGGCCGCTGAGCGAAGCGGCGCTCGGCTGGTGGACCACGCAACCGTTCACGCTGACGCTCGACGCGTGGCGCACCGTGTGGACGCACTATCCGCTCGCGGACGCGTTCTGGACCACGCTAAAACTCGCGGGCCTCGCCACGCTCGCGACGATGCTGCTCACGCCCGCCGCCGCGTACGCGCTGCATTTTCTGCGCTTTCCGCTGCGCCGCACGATCATGGTGCTGGTGGTCAGTTCGTTCGTGCTGCCGCAGCAGGTGATCGTCATTCCCTTGTTCCGGCTCTGGCGCGAACTCGGGCTGATCGACCACGCGCTGGCGGTGCTGATTCCCTACGTGGGTCTGTCGTTCGCGTGGTCGATCGTGGTGGCGCGCAACTATCTCGCGGCGTTCCCGCGCGAATTGATCGACGCCGCGCGGATCGACGGCTGCGGGCCGCTCGCCGTGTTCCGCCATATCGTGCTGCCCAACATGCTCGCGCCCATGAGCGCCGTGGGCATTCTGCAATTCCTGTGGAGCTGGAACGCGCTGCTGCTGCCGCTGCTGTATCTGCGAACCCAGGTGCCGCTGCCGGTCGTGTTCGCGCGCCTCGCGGGCACCTTCGACGCCGTCTGGAACCTGCGCGCGGCGGCGGCGATCGTCACGGCCATCGTGCCGCTCGTGGTGTTCATCGTGTTTCAGCGCGAGTTCGCGGGCGGCGCGCTGAATCGCAGCGGTATCAAGGAATGACGCCATGACGCGCACCGCGAAGCCGCTGCGTTACCGGCACATTCACCTCGACTTCCATACCTCCGGGCAGATCCCCGGTGTGGGCGCGCGCTTCGACGCGGCGGATTTCGCCGCCACGCTCAAGCGGGCGCATGTCGACTCGATCACCGTGTTCGCGAAGTGCCATCACGGCTGGTCTTACTACCCGACCAAGGTCGGGCGCGTGCATCCGCACCTCGCGCGGCCCGACCTCATGGGCGAGATGATCGCGGCGCTGAAGGCCGCCGACATCGAGGCGCCGGTCTATCTCACGGTGCAATGGGACGAAGAGACCGCGCGCGAGCACCCCGAATGGCGCGCGCTCAGCGCGACGAACGCGTTCAGCCACGGGCTGGCCACCGATTCGTCGAGCGGCCAGCAACTGAGTCCCGCGTGGCACGCGCTGTGTCTGAATCACGCGCCGCTGCGCCAGCGCATTCTCGAACAGGCGCGCGAAGTGGCCTCGGCGTACGACACGCCCGGTTTGTTCTTTGACATCGTGATCGCCAACGACTGCGTGTGCCCGGCCTGCATCGAACGCATGCTGGCGAGCGGTCTGAATCCCGAGAGCGAACGCGACCGCCGCATCAACGACGAAGCCGTGCTCGCGCAATTTCGCGAGGAAACGAGCGCGGCGCTGTTCGCCGAATTCGCCGGGCTGCGCGTGTTCTACAACGCGGGGCACATCGCGCGCAGCGGACGCGCGCGCTACAAGGACTACACGCATCTCGAACTCGAGAGCCTGCCCACCGGCGGCTGGGGCTACAACCATCTGCCCGCGAGCGCGCGCTACGCGGCCACGCTCGGGCTCGAGTATCTCGCGCACACGGGCAAGTTTCACGCGGGCTGGGGCGAGTTCGGCGGCTTCAAGCATCCCGACGCGCTCGACTACGAATGCGCGCAGATGGCGGCGCTCGGCGCGCGTTGCCTCGTGGGCGACGCGCTGCATCCCGACGGCGCGCTCGATCATCCGACCTACGAGCGGATCGCGCCCGCGTATGCGCGCATCGCGCGGCTGGAGCCGTTTCTCGACGGCGCGCAGCAGGTTTCCGAGATCGCGATTCTCTCGGCGGAGCACCTGCAACCCGGCGCGGGCCGCAATCATCCGAGCGACGACGGCGCGGTGCAGATGCTGCTGGAACTGCATCGCCCGTTCGACGTGATCGACCCGAACGCGCGTTTCGAGGACTACCGGCTCGTCGTGCTGCCCGACGAGATCGCGCTCGACGCCGCGCTCGCGCAGCGCTTGCGCGAGTACCTCGCGAGCGGCGGGGCCGTGCTGGCGTCGTGGCGCTCGGCGCGCGAGGGCGAGCACGGCTTCGCGCTCGACTTCGGCTTGCGCGTGACGGCGCCGACCACGGGCTTTTTGCCGAGCTACGTGACGATGCCGGGCGGCTTCGACGCGCGCGTGCCCGCGAGCCCGGTCGTGTTCTACGACGACGCGCTGTGCGTGCAGCCGCTCGCCCACGCCGCACCGAACGGCGCGCAAGTGTTCGGCGAGATCCGCCCGCCGTACTTCAATCGCAACTGGCGCCACTTCAGCTCGCACGCGCATGCGCCGCACGATGCCGAGGCGGCGTCGCTCGGCGCCGCCGTGGCGATGCACGCGGGCACGGGCTATATCGCGTATCCGGTGTTCCGGCTCTATCGCGCGGTCGGCCAGCCGATCTATCGCGACATCGTCGACGCGCTGATCGAACGGTTGATGCCCAACGCGGCCGTGCGCACCGACCTGCCCACGTCGGGCCGCCTCGCGCTCACGCATCAGCCGCACCGGAAGCGCCACGTCCTGCATCTGCTGTATGGCGCGCCGCAATTGCGCGGCCAGGCGATGCCGCTGGACGGCCGCACGCGCGCGATGGAGATGATCGAGGACATTCCCGCGATCGGGCCGGTGAGCGCGCGCGTGCGCCTGCCGCGGCCGCCGGTGCGCGCCTACGACGCGCTCACGGGCGAGTCGCTCGACTGGACGCTCGCCGCGGACGGCGCGGTGCAGGTCACGGTGCCGCGCCTGCGCATTCACGCGGCGGTGGCGTTCGAGGCCGAATGATTTTCTTCGCCAGACTGAGCCGTATATGAACGACGACACGCAAAACGAAGGGGACAAGCCGCGTTCGGCGACGATAGTCGATGTCGCCAAACGGGCGAACGTGGCGATCGGCACGGTGTCGCGCTACCTGAACGGGTTTCCGATCCGGCGCGCGAATCGCGAGCAGATCGAGGAGGCGATCCAGGCGCTGCGGTTCCGGCGCAACGCCACGGCGGTCGCCATGAAGACCGACGTGACGCACGTGGTGGGCCTGCTCGCGCCGTCGTTCGACGAGTTTCACGGCGCCATGCTCGAACATCTCTCGCGGGCGCTGCGGCGCGACGGGCGCGCGCTGCTGATTTACTGCCACGGCGGCGATACGCGGCTGATGGAGGACGGCATGGACTATTTTTCGACGCAGCGGATCGACGCGCTCGTGATGTCGGGCGAGGACCATCTGTTCGATCGCGTCGACCAGCTGATCGACGCGGGCGTGCCGCTCGTGCTGTACGACAACGACATCGCCGGGCTGAAGGCCGACCGCGTGTTCGTGAACAACCGCGAGGCGTCCATGCACGCGGTGCGGCATCTGCTCGACATCGGGCACCGGCGCGTGGGCCTGGTCTCGGGCGATCTGGAGGACAGTGCGGCGCACGGCCGTTATCTCGGGTATTGCGACGCACTCGAGGAACGCGGTATTGCCGTAGATCCGCGCTATGTGGAGTCGGGGCATTGGACCATCCTCGGCGGCAACGACGCCACGCGCAGGCTGATGTCGCTGCCGCAGCCGCCCACGGCGGTTTTTTCGGCGAACTACGTGATGGCGCTGGGCGCGCTGCGCTGTTTCAAGGACGCGCGCGTGCGCATGCCCGAGGACGTGTCGCTGATTTCGTTCGACGACGCGGCGTTGTTCGGGCTCTACGAGCCGGGCATCACGGTGGTGGCGCAGCCGATCAACGGCGTGGCGCAAAGCATCGCCGACGTACTCGAACGGCGGCTGCGCAGCGAGCGGAGCATGCCGTTCAGCTCCACGAACCTGCGCTGCGAAGTGATCCTGCGCGGCTCGACGCGGCCGGTGTGACGCCGCGCTGCGATATCCGAAGACAAGTGAGGTGAAGCATGCTCGACCTGGCATTACACGTGACTCGCAACGCTCGCGGCCGCTGCCGGACCGCGCCGGGCTTGCCATCATGCAGATTTTGTCCGAACCACGCGCAGTGAGCGTGGCGGCCGACTCGACCGACTCGACCGTGGCGGCGGGTAGGGCAGCCTGCGGCGTCGCGCGCCCGGCCGCCCCGGCGCCGGGCGTGGCCTACCTGTTCGGCGCGTTCCGGCTGATCCCGTCGCAGCAGATCCTGCTCGAAGGCGGAGCGCGCGTGCCGGTGGGCGGGCGCGCGCTCAATCTGCTGACGGCGCTCGTGGAGCGGCGCGGCGAACTGCTGACCAAGCAGGAGTTGCTGGCGCGCGCATGGCCGCGCACCGTGGTCGAGGAAAGCAATCTCAAGGTGCATATGGCGGCGCTGCGCAAGGCGCTGGGCGAGGGACCGCAGGAGCAGCGCTTCGTGGCGACGGTGGTGGGCCGCGGCTACCAGTTCGTGGCGCCCGTCGAGCGCGAGCTGCTGGCGGACGCGGCCCCGCGCGGCTCCGCGCCGGAGCGCGCCACGCACAATCTGCCCGCCGCGCTGGTGCGGCCGATCGGGCGCGCGGCCACGCTCCGCGAGTTGCACGAGCGGCTCGCGCGCGCGCGTCTGCTGACGGTCGCGGGACCGGGCGGCATCGGCAAGACCACGGTCGCGCTGGCGCTCGCCCAGGCAATCGCCGGGCGCGGCGAGCACGACGTCTGGTTCGTGGATCTGTCGCGGCTTTCCGAGGGGCGGTTCGTGGCGCATGCGGTGGCCAACGCCATTGGTCTCGCGGTGCATTCGGACGCCATTCTCAAGGCGCTCACGAATCACTGCCGTCTGTGCAGCCGTCCTCAACTGGTCGTGCTCGACAGCTGCGAACAGGTCATCCAGGCGGCCGCGGAGATCGCCGCGCAGCTGACCGCCGCCTCGCCGCGCATGCGCGTGCTGGCCACGAGCCGCGAGCCCCTGCAGGCGGCGGGCGAGCACATCTACCGGCTCGATCCGCTCGACGCGCCCGAAGACACGGCGTGCCTCACGGTGAACGAGGCGCTGCGCTATCCGGCCGTCGAACTGTTCGTCGAACGTGCCTCGGCGGCGCGCAGCGACTTCGTGTTTCAGGACGACGACGCGCCCGTGGTCGCGCGAATCTGCCGGCGCCTCGACGGCGTCGCGCTCGCGATCGAACTGGCCGCGACGCGCATGAACGCGTTCGGCGTGCGCGAGTTGCACGATTTGCTCGACGACCGTTTCGCCACGCTCGGGCAAGGGCGGCGCACCGCGCCGGAGCGCCAGAAGACACTGCTCGCGACGCTCGACTGGAGCCATCAGATGCTGCCCGGGATCGAGCGCGTCGTGCTGCGCCGCCTCGGCATTTTTCCGGGTGCGTTCACGCTGGCCTCGGCGCTCGCGATCGTGTGCGACGGCACGCTCACGCACGCCGGTGTGATCGACGCGCTCGCGGGTCTCGTGGCGAGGTCGATGGTGTCGGCGAACGCGGCGGGCGGGCCGTTGCGCTACCGGCTGCTCGACACGACGCGCGAATACGCGCGCCGCAAGCTCGACGACGCGGGCGAACTGGATACGGTGGCGCGCCGTCACGCATGCCATTGCGAAGCGCTCAACGCGCGGCTCGAGGACGACTGGCACGCGTCGTCCGGCGGGCACGGCCCCGACGAACCGGTTTGCGCGCTCGACGACGTGCGCGCCGCGCTGAACTGGGCGTTCTCGCCGCGCGGCGATCTCGGGCTCGCCATCGCGCTCACGGTCTCGGCCATTCCGGCATGGGAGCGGTTGTCGTCGCTCGACGAATGCCGCGGCCGCGTCGAACACGCGTTGCAGGCGATCGAAGCGGGGGCGCCCGCGCTCGACGTGCAGCGCGTGAAGCTGCACACGGCGTTCGCCGCTTCCGGGCTCTACACGCGCGGCATGGTCGCGCAGATCGAAGCCGCCTGGGGCACCGCGCTGCAGGTGGCGGAACGTATCGACGACAAGGAGTATCAGCTGCGCGCCCTGTTCGCCGCCTCGTGCTGTCTCGTGTATGCGGGCAAATACCGCGCCGCCGACCAGCAACTGACGAAGTTCCGCGCGATCGCGCAGGCGTCGGGCAATGCCGTGGCGCTGTCGGACAACCGGCGCGTGACCGCGTTCGCCTGGCACCACCTGGGCAGGCTGACGCCCGCGCGCCGCAACCTGGAGCGCGTGCTGGCGCGGCAGGTCGCGCCGCGCCAGCGCACGCAGCTCTCGCACCATCACGTCGATGCGCGCAACGGGTCGCGCGCGTTGCTCGCCAGTCTGTTGTGGCTGCAGGGCTTGCCCGAACGCGCGGTGCGCACCGCGCGCCAGGCCGACGCCGACGCGCAGGCGAGCGGCCATGCGTTGACGCTCGGCTACGTGCAGGTCTTCGCCACGATTCCGGTGGCGCTGTTCACGGGCGATATCGCGGCGGCGCACGCGGCGGTGGTGGCGTTGCAGGACAACGTGGCGCGCCACGGCCTCGTGATCTTCGACGCGACGGCACGCTGCCTCGAAGGCGCCGTGCGCGTGGAGCAGAACGATCCCGCCGCGCTGCCGATGCTCGCCGACGCCATCGCGCAACTCGACCGCGATCACATCGGCTTGCGCTACGCGATGTACGCGGGCCTCTACGCGCGCGGGCTGCTGCGCGCCGGCCGCAAAGCGGAGGCGCTGGCGGCCATCCATCTCGCCCTCGCGCGGGCGCACGCGCACGACGAAGCGTGGTACGTGCCGGAGCTGCTGCGCACCAAGGGCGAAATTCTCGCCAGCGCCGACGATCCCGCCGCGCGCGCCGCGGCCCGCGCGCTGTTCGAGCAGGCGATCGCGCAGGCGCACCGGCTCGGGGCGCGCGGGTTCGAACTGCGCGCCGCGACGAGTCTCGCGCGGCTCGAAGCACCGCTCGCAGCGTGCGACGAAGCGCGGCCGGGCACGGCGAGCACGGCGGGCGCGGTGGCCGGGGTGGCCGATGGCGCGGGCCTAGCCGATGCCGACGACGCCCCGCGCGCGCGTTTGCGCGCACTCTACGCCGCGTTCACGGAAGGGTTCGATACGGCCGACCTCCGCGCGGCGCGCGCGCTGCTCGAGCTTCCTGGCACGCGCGCCGGGCGCGGCTCCCGATCGTCAGGACGGCGCGCATGATCGCAGCTTCCGACGACAACGGCGTGGTGTTCGAGTTCGGCCGCTTCCGGCTGATGCCCGCGCGCCAATTGCTGCTCGACGGCGACACGCGCGTGCGGCTCGGCAATCGCGCGCTCGTGATCCTCACCGCGCTGGTCGAACGCCCGGGCGAACTGCTCACGCGCCAGGAACTGCTGGCGCGCGGCTGGCCGGGCACGGTGGTGGACGAAAGCAACATCAAGGTGCAGATCGCCGCGTTGCGCAAGGCGCTCGGCGCCGCGCCCGCGCGGCAAGCGTATCTGGACACGGTCGTCGGGCGCGGCTACCGCTTCGTCGCGCCCGTGCGCACCCGCGCGCTGCGGGCGAGCGAGGCGGTGCCGGTCGAGCGCGCGGCCGTGGCGCACAACCTGCCCGCGCGACTCGCGCCGCCCATCGGCCGCGCGGGCGACATCGGCAGCTTGCTCGACAAGCTGCCGCAAACGCGGCTCATGACGATCACGGGTCCGGGCGGCATCGGCAAGACCCGGCTTGCACTGGCGCTCGCCCAGTCGATTGCCGATGCCGCGTGCCACGACGTCTGGTTCGTCGACCTCTCCACGCTCGGCGACGCCGCGCTGGTGCCGCACGCGGTCGCCACGGCGCTGGGCCTCGCCGTGCATTCGCAAGACATCGCGACGGCGCTGGAGAACGATTTGCGCATGCGCGTGCGGCCGCAACTGATCGTGCTCGACAATTGCGAACACGTGGTCGACGCGGCAGCGGAGATGGCCGAGCGCATTGTCGCCGTCGCGCCGCGAATGCTCGTGCTCGCCACCAGCCGCGAGCCGCTGCGCGCGGTCGGCGAACACGTGTACCGGCTCGATCCGCTGGGCCATCCGGCGCAATCGGCCGGGTTGAGCGCGCGCGCCGCGTTGCAGTGGCCGGCGATCGCGCTGTTCGCCGCGCGCGCGGCGGAGCAACGCGGCGACTACGTGTTGAGCGACGCCGACGCGCCCGTGGTCGCCGAAATCTGCCGCCGCCTCGACGGCATCGCGCTCGCCATCGAACTCGCGGCGCGGCGCGTCGACGGGTTCGGCGCGCGCGGGCTGCTGCGCCGGCTCGAAGACCGCTTTCGCGTGCTGGACGCGGGCGGCGCCGGCGGCTTCGGCGGACCGGAGCGGCATCGCACGCTGCTGGCGATGCTCGACTGGAGCCATCAACTGCTGCCCGAGGTGGAGCGCACCGTGCTGCGCCGCCTCGGCGTGTTCGCGGGCGCCTTCGCGCTCGACGCGGCCGTGGCCGTGGTCACGGACGAAGCGCTCGGCGCCGCGCCCGTCGTCGACGCGCTGGCGAGCCTCGTGGCGAAGTCGATCGTCACGGCGGACCTGCGCGGCGAGAGCATGCACTACCGTTTGCTCGACACGACGCGCGCCTATGCGCGCCGCAAGCTGGCGGAGGCGGGCGAACTCGACGCGCTCGCGCGCCGCCACGCCGCGTACTGTCTCGAGCGGTTCGCGAGCGACGAGGCGCAGTGGGCCGAAGCCACCGACACGCATTGGTTCGAAGCGCGCGTGCGCGCCATCGACGACGCCCGCGCCGCGCTCGACTGGGCGTTCTCGGCGCGCGGCGACGCGGCCATGGGCGTGGCGCTCACGGTATCGGCGATACCGGCCTTGCTGCACGTGTCCTCGCTGGACGAATGCCGCGGCCGCGTGGCAACCGCGCTGGCGCAGGTCGCGCGCGGCGCGGCGGTGGACGACGTCCGGGCGATGAAGCTGCATGGCGCGCTGGCCGCCTCGACCATGTATACGCGCGGCATGGTGCCCGAGGTCGAAGCGGCGTCGGCCACGGCGCTCGCGATCTCCGAGCGGCTCGGCGACGAGACTTTCCAGTTGCGCGCGCTGTTCGCCGCGTGCTGCGCGCTCGTCTACGCAGGCAAGCATCCGGCCGCCGACGCGCTGCTGGACCGCTACCGGACGCTCGCCGCGGCCACCGGCAACGCCGCCGCGATCTCCGACGGCGACCGGCTCACCGCGTTCGCCTGGCATCGCGCGGGCCGCCAGGCCGCCGCGCGGCGGCATCTCGAACGCGTGCTCGCGCATCGCCCGGCGGCTCGCCACACGCGTCCGCTCGGGCGCTTTCACGTGGAGTGGCGGGGCGCGGCGCGCACGATCCTGAGCAACGTGCTGTGGCTGCAAGGCTTTCCCGAGCAGGCGCTGCGCACGGCGCAGGAGGCCACGGAGCAGGCGCAGTCGCTGGGCAATACGCTCACGCTCGGCTATGCGCTCGTGCTGGCGGCGGTGCCGCTCGCGCTCTACACGGGCGACCTGCCGCGGGCCGAAAGCGCGCTCGCGACCTTGCAGACGCATCTCGCGAAGCACGGGCTGCATGTGTACGACGGCATGGCGCGTTGCCTGCACGGCGCGTTGCTGGTCGAGCGCCGCGACGCGCGCGGCCTCGCGCTGCTCGCCGAGGCGCTCGCGCAACTCCGCCGCGAGAACGTCGGCATGCGCTATTCCATGTATCTGGGGATGTACGCGCGCGGTTTGCTGTCGTTCGGGCGCGCGGACCCGGCGCGCCGGGTCATCGACGAAGCGCTGGCGTGGTCGGCGGCGCACGGGGAGCGCTGGATCGAGCCGGAACTGCTGCGCATCAAGGCCGCGATACTCGAAGCGCAAGGCCCGCGCGCGGTGCGCGGCCCGGCGTGGCGCGCGTATCTCGATGCGATCGAACTGGCGCGCGCGCAGGGTGCGCTGAGTCTGGAGTTACGCGCGGCGACGGGACTGGCGGGGCTCGCGCGCACGCTCGGTCTGTGCCGTGAGAGCCGGGTGCAGCTGCGGCCCGTCTATGCGCGGTTCACGGAAGGTTTCGATACCGCCGATCTCAGGGCGGCGCGGGTCTTGCTCGATTGCCTGCTCGACGCCCGCGCCTGAAGCAGGAGGCTCGATGCCTGCAGCACGCGTGCGCGGGGCGAACCGTGGCGGCGCGCGGCTCGCCCGCCGGCTTCAGTGGCCCGGTTCGCGCATGCGCACGTAATTGCTGACGCCCGTCACGCCCGGCACCGTGGCCGCCGTCGTGGCTGCGAGCTGGATCTGGGTGTCGTCCTCGGCGGTGCCGTCGAGCGTGATCTTGCCGTTGCGCGCGACGATGGTGATGCCCGAGGCATCGAGTTCCTTCGTGCGGTTCAGCGTGTGGCGAACCTTCGACTCCAGTTGATGATTCTGCGTGCGAATCTGCTTTTTGGTGAGCGGCGCGGCCGGTGCCGCGGCGGCATCGTCCTGGGCGAAGGCGGTGCCGGCGAGGGAGAGTGCGGCAAGCGCCAACGCGAACGTGCTGAGGTATTTGCTTAAAGACATTGCAGCGCTCCTTGTGATCGATGAGAAGTCCGGGCTCGACGCGAGACTATCCCGCTAGTCGCCAGGCAAGTCATCGTAGAGACGCGGCGGCGCGCGGTCTTTCGCGATCCCATCGTATTTTTTGGGAAATGCGGAGAATCCGGCGCACGCGCGCGGCGCGGCTTACCGCATTTAACCGCGCTTAACTACCGGTGCGGCGGCGTGCGCGGCATACTGAATTCTTCGTGGTGCGCGGGCTTCGCGTGAGAGGACGCCGTGCGCACCGGCATCGTCTGATCGCCTCGAACGCGACAGGCAAGGGACAGCCATGATCAAGATCGTTCACCCGGTTCAGGACCGGTTCGCCGACCTGGACGGCTTCCGCGTGGATCACGCGGAACGCGGCGCGCGCGCCGACATCGTGCTCGACCGCGCGCCGCTCAACCGCATCACGTTGCGGCAATGCGAACAGTTGCGGCTCGTGTTCGAAGCGCTCGACGACGACCCCGCCGTGCGCGTCATCGTCGTGCGTTCGGCGCACGAGCATTTTTGCGGCGGCCGCGAACTGGAGCACTTCCGGCATGCCTCGCGCGAGCAACTCGCGAAGCAGGCGTGGAGCGTGGCGTCGCCCGCGCGTTGCAGCAAGCCGGTGATCGCGGCCACGCGCGGCTATTGCTTCGGCGTGGGACTCGAACTCGCGCTGGCCTGCGATTTTCGCATCGCCACCGAGGCGACGCTGTACGCGCTCGCCGAACAGCGGCCCGAGCGGCCGGGCCAGGTGCCGGGCTCGGACGGCGCGGCGCGGCTGCAAAAAATGGTGGG
This sequence comes from Paraburkholderia acidisoli, assembly GCF_009789675.1. Classification (NCBI taxonomy): domain Bacteria; kingdom Pseudomonadati; phylum Pseudomonadota; class Betaproteobacteria; order Burkholderiales; family Burkholderiaceae; genus Paraburkholderia; species Paraburkholderia acidisoli. Next base: position 81,161 of record NZ_CP046914.1, read on the forward strand.
TATCGGCCGCGCGCGCGACATCGTGATGCGTTCGCGGCAGATTCCGGGTCCGCTCGCGTACGACTGGGGCATCGCCACCGAATTCGTGACCGACAGCGATCTCGAAGCGGCCACCGACGACATGGTGCGCGAGTTGCTCGCGTATTCGGCGGCCTCGTATCCCGCGGTCAAGCAACTGCTCAACGACATCGACGACACGTGCGCCGCGCGGCTCGAAGCCGGTTCGTCCGCCGACCCGCACGCCGATTCTCATGCCGGCCTTCACGCCGACCTTCACGCCAACCCGCGTCCGCGCCATCACGACGCATTCGGCGCTCGTCCCGCTTATGCGCCGCACAAGGCCATCTCCAACGGCTCGTGACGCGGGCCGCTTCGTCTGTCCGTTTGCGGTTCCATGCGCAACGGTCGCGTGATCACAGCGTTCCTCGTGACCGCCGGGCACCGCGCCCCGCGGTCGTATCGCCATTGCGCCCGACTCCCGTCCCGCAGCCGCTGCGAGCGGCGCCTTCGCGCCTGCGCCGCACGCGGCGCGCATGGCGCCCGCCGATCACGCGTTACATGCGCTACATGCGCGCGCTATACCAACGTATAGGGCGCCTATGCCGATGCGGCAATTCTCTATGCCACGGTAGCGTGGAATCGCGCGGGGAAGCTGGCTAAGCTGCTGATGTCGGGTGCCGGGATGCATTGCCCGGCTTGCGACTGTCCTCGCGCGCACGCGACTACGCCAGCCCATGAAAGCCACCTCCGAAGACTTCTCGATCTTTGTCTGCGTCGTTGCATCGGGTTCGATCACCGCGGCGTCGCAGAGTCTCGGCCTCGCGGCGTCGGCGGTGAGCCGCTCGCTGTCCAGGCTCGAGGAGAAGGTGGGCGTCACGCTGCTCAATCGCACCACGCGGCGCATGCATCTGACCGAGGAAGGCGCGCTGCTGTTCGATCAGGCGAAGGACATTCTGCTGCGCATCGAGGATCTCGAAGAACGCCTGACGTCGCGCCGCCAGGCACCGGCCGGGCGTCTGCGCGTGAACGCGACCACGGCGTTCATGCTGCACGCGATCGTGCCGCATCTCGACGAATTCCGCGGCCTCTATCCCGCCATCGAATTGCAGCTCAACACGAGCGAAAGCGATATCAACCTGCTCGCCGAAAACACCGACATCGCCATTCGCATGGGCGCGCAAACCGATTCCACCTTACGCGCGCGCCTGCTCGGCACCGACCGTCTGCAGATGGTGGCGAGCCCCGCCTATCTCGCGCGTTGCGGCGAGCCCGCCGAGGTCGCGGACCTCGCCGCGCACGCGCTGATCGGCTTCAGCGAGCCGGCGAGCCTGAACCTCTGGCCGTTGCAGGGCGAGGCGGGCGCCGCGTTCCAGTTTCGCCCCGCACTGAGCGCGTCCAGCGCCGAGACCATTCGGCAGCTCGCGCTGGCGGGCCACGGCATCGCCTGTCTCGCGAGCTTCGCGACCGCGCGCGACGTGGCCGCCGGGCGGCTCGTGAACGTGATGTCCGAGTCGCTCGCCGATCCCACGCAACCGGTGTACGCGGTGTTCTATCGCAACTCGCGCCTGTCGTTGCGCATTCAGTGCTTTCTGGATTTCATGCAGCCGCGCCTGAGGCAGGCGCTGGTGTCTCTCAATTGATACGCGACGCTGACGGGAGCTTGCGTGAACGATCCGCTCTTTGCCGGCTTCGTGTTGATCGCCATCGACATCGCGATCTGGCGCTGCGCATGGCCGCGCAACGAGGTCGCGCGCCTGGTGGCGCGGCTCGCCGTGTATGCCGCGTTGAGCGCGCTGCTGTTCTCGTCGGGGCTGAGCCCGTTTTCGCACGCCGCCTACGGCGCTTCGCGCGAGCAGCGCGTGCTCGGGCAGATGCTCGAGATCATCTGGTGGCTCACGGGCGCGCGGCTGTTGACCGTGGTGCTCGACACGCTGTTTCTGCCGAAGACGTGGCGGCGCCAGCGGCTGTTCGAAGACGTGTTCGGCGCGGTGACGTTTCTGGCCGCCATCGTCGCGGCGCTCGGCTTCGTGCTCGAACTGCCGATACGCGGACTCGTGGCCACCTCGGGCGCGCTCGCGGTCGTGCTCGGGCTCGCGATCCAGAGCACGCTGAGCGACGTGTTCGCGGGTATCGTCATCAACACCACGGAGCCGTACGAGGTGGGCAACTGGGTGGCGATCGACGGCGTGGAAGGCAAGGTGCTGGAGATGAACTGGCGCGCGACGCATCTGCTCACTTCGGAGGGCAACGTGATGATCGTGCCCAACGCCGTGGCCGCCAAGGCGAAGATCAGCAACAGCAGCCGCCCGCCCACGCTGCACGGCCTGAGCGTCACGCTCGACGTCACGCCCGAGGCGCGGCCCGCCGTGGTGCTCGACGCGCTCGCCAGCGCGCTCAAGGGCGTGCGCGCGGCGCTCGCCGATCCCGCGCCGTTCGCGCACATCAAGAGCACGGGACCGCAGTCGTTCCAGTACGAGGCGACGCTCTATGTGGACGACATGGGCAAGAAGCTCGCGGCCTCCAACGAGCTTTACGACCTGTGCTACCGCAACCTCGCGGCGGCAGGCGTCGCGCTGCGGCCGCTCGGCGAACCCTATGCGGCCGACAAGGCCGACGCGCCCGCGGCCGCGCGCGTGCGGCTGTTGCGCGGCCTCGACCTGTTCGCCGCGCTCGCGCCGGAGGAACTCGAACGGCTGGCCGCCCAACTCGCGCGCAAGGCGTACGCGAGCGGCGAGGTCGTGCTGGCTTCGGGCGCAGTGCCGCTCGCGTTGAGCATCGTCGAGAGCGGTGTGCTCTCGGCCGCCGCGAGCGAGGACGGCCGCCCGTCCGAAGTGCGGCGGCTGGGCCCCGGCGACGCCGTCGGCGAAATGGAATTGCTCGCCGGTCTGCCCGCGCGCCTCGCGTTCACCACGCTCACGCGCGCGGTCGTGTATCAGCTCGGCAAGGACGATCTGTCCACGGTGCTCAAGCGCAATCCCGACGCCGCGCATTCGATGTGCCAGTTGCTCGCGCGCCGCGAGCACGCCATCGACGCGAACGAACGCGCCGCGGCGTTACCGCCGTCGGACCCGTCGTTCTTTCACTGGCTGCTCGATCAGGTCAGAAAGCTGCACGACCTCGCGCTCTGAGCGGCGTTCCGGTCACCCCCTTTCATGCGCACGCCACGCGGGAGAGAACAGATGGACGAGGCACGCAATCCCTGGAGCAATCCGCCGTATTCGGCCGCCGGTCCGGCAACGGGCGAGGCGGGCGTTCTGCCGATCAATACCCTTGATGCCGAAGGCGCGTTTTCGCCGCTCTTCAGCCGGCAGCAGCAGATGTTTCCCGTGCTGCTCGACGTGGAAGTCGACAAGGCGCGCGCGTTCGGCAGCATCGTGCGCTGGCGCGCGGGAGACGCCATCTTCACGATGGGGCGGCAAAGCCCCGGCCTGATCGTCGTGCTGAGCGGCCTGGCCCACGTCGTGCGGCGCGATGCGGTGGGCCGCGTGCATCGCGTGTTCGAATATCGCCCCGGCCAATTCATGGGCGAGATCGCGCAGCTGTTCGGGCATCCGAGTCTCGGCGACGGCGTCGCGGTCGAGGACACCACGGCCATCGTGGTGGGCACGGAAGACCTGCGCAGCCTGCTGGTGATGGAAGCCGAACTCGGCGAGAAAGTCATGCGCGCGCTGCTGTTGCGCCGCGCGGGCTTGATCGAGCGCGGCAGCGGGCCGGTGCTGATCGGCGAGTCGACCGATGCGCGTCTGATCGCGTTGCAGGAACTGCTGCGGCGCAATTCGTACCCGTATTCGCTGATCGACGTGCTCAAGGATGCCGATACGCTGGCGCTCCTGCAGCGCGTGTCCGCGACGGCGCTCGATTGCCCCGTGGTGATCTGCCCGGACGGCACCGTGCTGCGCGCGCCCGACGGCAATCAGCTCGCGAAGTGTCTCGGCTGGCTGCCCGATTTCGATCCGGCGCATGTCTACGACGTGGCGATCGTGGGCGCGGGACCGGCGGGTCTCGCGGCGGCGGTCTATGCCGCGTCCGAAGGGCTTTCGGTGGCGCTGTTCGACGGCTGGGGACCGGGCGGCCAGGCCGGCACGAGCGCGCGTATCGAAAATTATCTGGGGTTTCCGGCCGGTATTTCGGGCCAGGCGTTGACGTCGCGCGCGTTCATGCAGGCGCAGAAGTTTGGCGTGCACATTTCGATTCCCTCGCGGGTGCGGCGCCTGCGCTGCGAACAGACGCCGCTCGCGATCGAGCTGGAAGACGGCCGGCGCGTGGCCTCGCATACCGTGGTGGTGGCGTCGGGCGCGACCTACGTGCGGCCGGCCATCGCCGGACTCGATTCGCTGACCGGGCGCGGCGTGTTCTTCGGCAGCTCGCCAGTTGAGGCCAAGCTCTGCAAGGGGCTGGAAGTGGCCGTGGTGGGCGGCGGCAATTCGGCGGGCCAGGGCGTGGTCTATCTCGCCTCGCACGCGAAGCACGTGCACCTGATCGTGCGCGGCGCGAACCTCGAGGCGCACATGTCGCAATACCTCGTCGATCGCATCGCGCGGCTCGCCAATGTCACGCTCTATGCGGCCACGGAAGTGATCGCCTTGAAGGACGAGGCCGCGGGACTCGCGGAAATCGACTGCGTGGGACCGCGCGGCCCGCTCGCGTTTCGCGTGAAGCATCTCTTCATGTTCACGGGCGCCGAACCCAACGCGCGCTGGCTGCAAGGCTGCGGCGTGACCACCGACGACAAGGGCTTCGTGCTCACCGGCGCCGCGGCGCGCGGCGCGGGCGAAAGCCAGGGCGACGCGCACCAGACGCTCGAAACCAGCGTGAACGGCGTGTTCGCGATCGGCGACGTGCGCTTCGGTTCGATCAAACGCGTCTCGGCGGCGGTGGGCGAGGGCGCGGCCGTGGTCGCGCAGATTCACGGCGTGCTGAACGAGCGGCAGCAACGGGCGCGCGAGGCGCATGACGCGCGCCCCGCTCAAGCCACGCCGGCCGCGGCGCCGGACTAGAATCACGCTTTACCCGCACGCACGGCAAGCCTCGCGCAGGCCGACTCTTTCCGGTATTCGATTTCAAGGAGCAGGACGATGACTTCCAGTGTCAAGATTGTGGCTATCCTCACGGCGAAAGCGGGCCGCGCCGACGAACTCGCAACGCTCTTGCGCGGCATGGTCGCGCCCTCGCGCGCCGAGGCGGGCAACCTTCGTTACGATCTCTGGCAGGACTACGATCAGCCCGGCCGCTTCGTCCTCGACGAGCTGTACAAGGACAACGAGGCGATCACCTCGCACCGCGCCACGCCGCATTTCCAGAACTATCTCTCGCGCATCGCGGAGCTGGGTGAACGCACGGCGGTGGTCGTGCTCGACGTGGCTAATACCTGAAACCGCGCCGGGCCGCACCGGCTAGCCAGGCTAATGCGGCTCGGGCGGCCCGGCGTCTTTCGCTTTCAGCAGCGAGCGAAACCAGCGCGGATGATGCTTGCGCGCCCAGCCCGGCGTGACATAGCCGTGCAGCATGGCGCCCAGCGTGCCCTGAATCCAGATGCCGGCGTAGATGTGCACCATGATCGAGAGGATCAGCACGAAGGCCGCGAGCGCGTGCACGAGCGCGCCCAGCCGCACCATGTCGATGGGGAAATAGCCGGAAAAATAGCGCCGCCAGATGAGGATGCCCGAAAGCAGCAGCGCGAGCATGCACGGCACGAGCGTCCAGAACAGCATCTTCTGCCCGGCGTTGTAGCGCGCCACTTCCGGCACGCCTTCCTCGCGATTGTTGAGCACGTCGAGAATATGCATGAGCCAGCGAATGTCGTTCCATTCGATCAGGTTGTGATGCCAGTAGCGCAGCGCGAGACAGGAGAACGCGCTGAACATCACGAGCCCGATGAACGGATGCAGCACACGCAACCATTGGCCGCCGCCGAACAGTTCGGAAAGCCAGAACAGGGCGGGATGAAACAGCGCGAGGCCGGAGAGCGCGAGCAGCACGAAGCTGATGGCCGTGATCCAGTGGATGGTGCGCTCGTTCGCGTTGTAGCGCTCGATGAGCGTCATGCGCGGGGTGGGGGCGGCGGGCTCATTCGCGTCCATCTGCAGGCTCCTCGTGCGCGTCGATCTCGGCACGCGCGGCGGCTTCGTCGGACGCGTGCACCTTGTTGGGACCGATGCGGATGTAGTGGAAGAAAACCGTGATCGCCGTGAGGAGCAGCATGGCCAGTCCCATGGGCTTGGCGATGCCTTTCCACAGCACGACCAGCGGGTTGATGCGCGGCTTGTCGGGCAGGCCGTGATAGAGCGACGGTTGATCGGCATGATGCAGCACGTACATCACGTGCGTGCCGCCCACGGCCGCCGGGTCGTAGAGGCCTGCCTGCGCGAAACCGCGGTCGTTCAGATCGCGGATCCGGTCGGCCGCCTGCTGCTTCATGTCTTCTTTGGTGCCGAACATGATCGCGCCCGTGGGACAGGTTTTCGCGCATGCGGGCTCTTGCCCCACGGCCACGCGGTCGGAGCACAGCGTGCATTTGTAGACGCGATGCTCCGTTTTCGACAGGCGCGGAATATTGAACGGGCAGCCCGCGATGCAGTAGCCGCAGCCAATGCAGTTTTCCTCGTGGAAGTCCACGATGCCGTTGGTGTACTGCACGATGGCGCCGGGCGAAGGGCACGCTTTCAGGCAGCCCGGATCGTCGCAATGCATGCAGCCGTCCTTGCGGATCAGCCACTCGAGATCGCCCTTGGGATTCACGTATTCCGTGAAGCGCATGACGGTCCACGAATGCTCGGAAAGATCGCGCGGATTGTCGTAGACGCCCACGTTCTCGCCGATCTCGTCGCGCAGATCGTTCCATTCCATGCACGCGGTCTGGCATGCCTTGCAGCCGATGCATTTCGATACGTCGATCAGCTTGGCGACCGTGCCCGTGACGGGCCGCCGGTCGCCCGGCGGCGCCACGGTCGTCGCGGATAAACGGCGGATGTCCAGCGATTGCATCGACATGGCGCGACCTCAGGCCTTTTCGACCTTGACGAGAAACGACTTGAATTCGGGCGTCTGCGTGTTCGCGTCGCCCACCGAAGGCGTGAGCGTATTCGCCAGATAGCCCGGCTTGGCGAGACCCTTGTAGCCCCAGTGCAGCGGCACGCCCACGGTATGCACCCGTTTGCCGTCCACGAGCAGCGGCCGGATGCGCTTGGTGACGACCGCCACGGCCAGGATGTAGCCGCGCTTCGACGACACCCGCACGCGGTCGCCCGCGACCACGCCGATCTCGGCGGCCAGTTCCTCGCTGATCTCCACGAACTGCTGCGGCTGGACGATCGCGTTCAGCCGCGCATGTTTGGTCCAGAAGTGGAAGTGCTCGGTGAGCCGGTAGGTGGTGGCCGTGTGCGGATACTCGGCGGCGCTGCCGAAGTTCGCGCGATCCGAGTCGAACACGCGCGCGGCCGGATTGTTGGTGACCTCGGGCCGTTGCGGATGAAACGGATTGATGCCGAGCGGCGTTTCGAACGGCTCGTAGTGCTCCGGAAACGGTCCTTCGTTCATCAGGCCGCGCGCGAAGAAACGCGCGACGCCTTCGGGGTTCATGATGAACGGTCCCATGCCGCGCGCGGGCGCTTCGTCGCTCGGGTAGTCGGCGATATCGGCGCCGCTCCACTGGCGGCCGTTCCACGCAATCACCTTGCGCGTGGGGTCGAACGGCACGCCTTCGACGTCGCACGACGCGCGATTGTAGAGAATGCGCCGGTTCTCGGGCCACGCCCACGCCCAGCCGAGCGACTGGCCGATGCCGGTGGGGTCGTCGTTGTCGCGCCGCGCCATCATGTTGCCTTGCTCGGTCCACGCGCCGCAGAAGATCCAGCAGCCGCTGGCCGTGCTGCCGTCGTCGCGCAGCTGCGCGAAGCTCGATAGCTGCTGCCCCGCCTTGAGCGGTGCCTTGCCGGCTTCGGCGGAACCCGCGAGATCGGCGAGCGCCGTGCCGTTGTATTCCTTCGCCAGTTCTTCGGGCGTCGGGCTCAGCGGGTTGTCGTAGTTCCACTGGAGGTTGAGGATCGGGTCGGGAAAGGCGCCGCCTTCGTGGCGATACTTTTCACGCAGACGCAGGAAGATGTTCGCCATGATCTCGGCGTCGCCGAGCGCGGAGCCGGGCGGCTCGGCGCCTTTCCAGTGCCATTGCAGCACCCGCGACGAACTCACCACGGAACCGTTTTCCTCGGCGAAGCAGGTCGTGGGAAGCCGGAACACTTCGGTCTGGATCTTCGCGGAGTCGGCATGATGGACATCGCCGAAATCCTTCCAGAACTCCGAGGTTTCCGTGGCCAGCGGGTCCATGATCACGAGCCATTTCAGCTTGCAGAGACCGTCGAAGACCTTGGCCTTGTCGGGCGCCGAGGCGATCATGTTGAAGCCCTGGCACACATAGCCGGTCATCTTGCCTTGCGTCATCAGCTCGACGTTCTGGATCACGTCGTAGGTCTTGTCCGGCTTGGGCAGATAGTCGTACGCCCAGTGATTCTGCGCGGTGGCCGCGTCGCCCCACCACGACTTCATCATGCTCACGAAGAACGCCGGATAGTGCTGGTAGTAGCTGAGCTGATCGGGGCGCAGCGGCTTGAGCGTGTGGCGGCGCAGGTAGTCGTCGTAGTCCTGGTCGGCCTCGGTCGGCAAGGTCATGTAGCCCGGCAGCATTTCGCTCAGCAGGCCGAGATCGGTCAAGCCCTGGATGTTGGAGTGGCCGCGCAACGCGTTCACGCCGCCGCCGGAAATGCCGATATTGCCCAGCAACAGTTGCACCATCGCGCCCGTGCGGATGATCTGCGCGCCGATGGAGTGGTGCGTCCAGCCGAGCGCGTAGAGCAGCGTGCCCGCGCGATGGGGAACCGCCGTACTGGCGAGCATGGCGCAGACTTCGAGGAACTTCGCCTTCGGCGTGCCGCAGACGCGTTCCACCATCTCCGGCGTATAGCGCGCGTAGTGGGCTTTCATCAGCTGATACACGCAGCGCGGATGCGCGAGCGACGGGTCGGTCTTCACGTAGCCGTCCTCGCCCAGCTCGTAGTCCCACGTGTGCTTGTCGTAGCGGCGCGCGGCGCTGTCGTAGCCGGAATACAAACCGTCCTCGAAGGCAAAGTCCTCGCGCACGATGAACGCGAAGTCGGTGTAATTGCGCACGTACTCGTGCTGGATCGTATCGTTCGAGAGCAGGTGATGAATCACGCCGCCGAGAAACGCGATGTCGGTGCCGGTGCGGATCGGCGCGTAATAGTCGGCCACGGAGGCCGTGCGCGTGTAACGCGGATCGACCACGATCAGACGCGCGCCGCGGTGCGCCTTGGCTTCCGTGACCCATTTGAAGCCGCAAGGGTGCGCTTCGGCCGCGTTGCCGCCCATCACGAGAATGACGTCGGCGTTGCGAATGTCGACCCAGTGATTCGTCATCGAACCGCGGCCAAACGTCGGGGCAAGACCTGCCACCGTCGGGCCGTGTCAGACACGCGCCTGGTTGTCGAACGCCAGCATGCCGAGACTGCGCACCACCTTGTGCGTGAGATAGCCCGCCTCGTTGCTGGCCGCCGAGGCCGCGAGAAAGCCCGTGGTGGTCCAACGGTTCACCGTCTTGCCGTCGGCGGTGCGCGACTGGAAGTGCGCGTCGCGATCGGCTTTCAAGCGGTTCGCGATACGCGTGAAGGCGTCGTCCCACGAGATCTCGACCCAATGGTCCGATCCGGGCGCGCGATACTGCGGCACCTTGAGCCGCGCCTCGCTATGCACGATGTCCAGCAGGCTCGCGCCCTTCGGGCAGAGCGTGCCGCGATTCACGGGGTGATCGGGGTCGCCTTCGATATGGATGATGCTGCCTTTGGCATTCTTGGCGTTGTCGCCGAGCACGTACATCAGGATCCCGCATCCCACCGAGCAATACGTGCAGGTGTTGCGCACTTCCGTGGTGCGGCTGAGCTTGTATTGCCGGACTTCCGCGAGGGCGTCCTCCGGCGAGAAGCCCAGCAGCGCGAGACTCGAACTCGCGAGCGCCGCGCCCGACAGCTTGAGAAACTGGCGCCGTGTCAAACGATCCATGAATGCTCCCTGCGCGTGGCTGCCCGGCCGCATTCACCACGCAGCCGCGCAATTCCCGATGTGACGGCCATGGTGAGTACTTTCGCGCGCGCTGTGTTGCAAGGGCGCCCGGTTTGTCGATATCGCCCGCCGCGAGTGTTGCGCGCGCGACCTATACCTTGGTTTAGTCAGGGCAGCGTTCCCGGCCGCACGACCATACCGCTGTAGGCTTTCGGCCTTGCACGTTCGACGATATCGTGGCGGCAGGACATCGGATCCGCCCCGACGTGACGCCGGCGAGGGCAATGCTTCGCCGTGCGCGACCACCTCGGGTCACGTGGCGCAATGGAGCGCGAACGGAGTTTGGGGATGAGCCATGATTGAGTCAGTTTGCACGGATCGATTCACCGCGCCGGCGGCGGCGCAACCCTCGGCGCAACCCTCGGCGGACAGCATCGTGTTGCAGCACGCGGGCCTCGACGACCCGAGCCGCACCGCGGACGACGCGGCCGAGGAACGCCTCGTGGTGTCGCGCTGGACCAGCGGACAACCCGAGGCATGGCACACGGTCAGCGGCACGAAGAGCGCGCTGGTCACGCTGTGTCTGCGGCAGTCGCTGCTCACGCTGAAGGCGGGCGAGACGCTCGTGTACGACGGCGTGATCGACCGCGGCGGCGCGCTGCTCGTGCCGCCGGCCTGCGCCGTGCACGCGATGTCCCACACGCCCGCCGACTTTCTGCACGTGAGCGTGCCCGAAAGCCTGCTGGCGGGCTGGCTCGACGGCGCGCACGACCCGGCGTTGACCGCGCTGCCCGGCGCGGCGCTGTATCTGCGCGACGGCGTGATCGGCAAGCTCACGGACACGCTGCTGCGCGCGTTCGGCAGCCAGACCTCGGCGCGCTCGATCTACGCCGACGGCATCACGCTGTCGATCATCGCGCGGCTGCTGGAGGTGGTGGTGGCGCGCTTCGCGGTGAAGCCCGTGCGCGCGCCGTCGGTTTCGCCGCTCGAGGCGTGGCGCGTGAAAATGGCCATCGACTTCATCGACGAACGGATCGACCAGAACCTGACGCTCGCGGAGCTGGGCGCGGCGGTCGGCCTGTCGCCCATGCATTTCGCGGCGCGCTTTCGGGCGGCCACCGGCAGCTCGCCGCATACCTTCGTGCTGCGGCGGCGCATCGAGCATGCGCAACTGCTGCTCGCCACCACGACCTCCACGGTGGCCGACATCGCCTTCAGCGTGGGCTTTCGCACCCAGGCGCATTTCACCTCGGTGTTTCGCCGTCACGTCGACGATACGCCGCACCGCTGGCGCGGCAAACAAGGCGTGTCGGGCGGCGGTCTGGCCGCCAACTGACGGCGTTCTGGCGTATCGTTGTGCACTTTTTGCCCGGTGCCAGGCCATGAACGTTTCCGATCTTTCCGCGCTGACCTTGTTCGCCCGCGTGGCCGAGGCGCAGAGTTTCAGCGCCGCCGCGCAGGCCGCGGGCGTGTCCAACTCGGTGGCGAGCTACACCATCCGGCGGCTCGAGGAGCAACTGGGCACCCGGCTGTTCAACCGCACTACGCGCAGCGTGAGCCTGACCGAGGCGGGCAGCGCCTTTCTCAACCGCATCCGGCCGTTGATGGAGGAACTGGACCTCGCGTTCAGCGAAGTGGGCAAAGCCGCGAGCGGAGCCACGGGTACGCTGCGGCTGAACGTGCTGCGCTCGGCCATTCCGCTCGTTGTCGTGCCCGTGCTTCAGGCGTTCTTGCAGGCGCACCCCGACATGAAACTCGAGGTGATCTCCGACAACAGTCTCGTGGATATCGCGAGCAAGGGCTACGACGCGGGCATTCGTTACGACAACGTGCTCGCGCAGGACATGGTGGCGATCCCGATCGTCGAGAACATGCGCTTTTGCATCGTGGCCTCGCCCGCGTATCTCGCGGGCAAAGCGTTGCCCGCGCATCCGCGCGACCTGCTCCAGCATGCATGCACCAACTACCGCAGCGCGGATACGAACGCGCTGTACCGCTGGGAGTTCCAGAAGGGCGACGAGAAGATCAGCATTGCGGTCACGGGGCGCGTGGCGACCAACGACAACGATCTGCTGTTGCACGCGGCGCTCGACGGCCTCGGCTTCAGCTATATCCAGCGCCGTCTCGCCGCGCCGTATCTCGAGAGCGGCCAGCTCGTCAGCGTGCTGGACGAATGGGTGCCCGCCGGCGCGCTTTATCTGTACTACTACAATCCCAACGGCATGCCGCGCAAGCTGCGCGCGTTCATCGACTTCGTGCGCGAGCGGCTGACCTGACGCGGGACGCGATCCGGACAAAAGCGGAACACAAGCGCGATAACCCGCGCGAGATGGCGCCGGGGATTATCAAAATACGTCGCACGGGCCTTTCTCATTGTGCGGCTTTTTCCGCGCATGACACGAGCCTACACTGCGAGCGCCGCCTGAATGCAGGCTCACGCACTTTGAAAGGACATCTCATGACATCGACATCGACCCCCGTCTGGTTCATCACCGGTTGTTCCACCGGCCTCGGCCGCGCGCTCGCGCAACAGATCGTGGCGCGCGGCTGGCGCGCCGTCGTGACCGCGCGCGATGCGTCGAGCGTCGCCGATATCGTGCGCGGCGCCGAAGACCGCGCGCTCGCGCTGTCGCTCGACGTCACGCGGCAGGATCAGATCGACGCCGCGGTGGCCGCCGCGCGCGACACGTTCGGCCGTATCGACGTGCTCGTGAACAACGCGGGCTACGGCTATCAAAGCACCGCCGAAGAAGGCGTGGACGCGGAGATTCGCGCCCAGTTCGACGCCAACGTGTTCGGCCTGTTCGCCATGACGCGCGCCGTGCTGCCGCTCATGCGCGCGCAGCGCAGCGGCAATATCCTCAACGTGAGTTCGGTGGCGGGGCTGATCGGCTTTCCGGGCTCGGGGTACTACGCGGCTTCCAAGCACGCGGTGGAAGGCTGGTCGGATTCGCTGCGCGCGGAACTCCAGCCGCTCGGTATCGGCGTGACTTGCGTGGAGCCCGGCCCGTTCCGCACGGACTGGGCCGGCCGCTCGCTGCGCCAGACCCTCACGCAGATCGCCGATTACGCCGAGACCGCGGGCAAGCGCCACACGGGCACGAAAGCGACGAGCGGCACGCAGCCCGGCGACCCGGTGCGCGCGGGCGAAGCCATGATCGCGATTGCCCGCAATGCCGAGGCGCCGCGCCATCTCGTGCTGGGCGCGTGGGGCTACACGACGGTCGTCGACTATCTGCACACGCTTGCCAGTGAGATTGAAAGCCTGCGCGACCTGAGCGTTTCGGCGGACTTCGAGAGCCAGTAAGGTCCGCTCGATAACCGGCTCGCGAAGTCGTGCGAGCCAGTTATCGACGCGCGTGGTCCAGTGGCGTAGTCAATGCGCCATGGCCGCGCGCACCAGAAAATGAAAGGGCATGGCGAGCAGCATGGTGCCCGCGAAACCCAGCAGCCAGAGCATGACGAACCACGTCATGCGCTTGCTGAAAGTGAGTTCGGGCTCGGGCGTGAGTTTGGACATGACGAAGCTCCTTGCGAGCGAGGCTAGTGGTATTGGCTGCCGGGCGCGACCTTGCCGCGAAAGACCCAGTAGCCGGCCGTCGTATAGACGACGATGACGGGGATGATCACGACCGCGCCCACCAGTGCGAACACCTGGCTCGTATGCGGCGAAGCGGCGTCCCACAGCGTCACGCTATTGGGAATCGCATACGGCCAGATGCTGATGAGCAGGCCGATATAGCCGAGCAGAACGAGCACGTTGCAGAACACGAACGGCGCGACGTCGAGATTGCGCTTGACCGCGCGATACATGAGCGCGGCGGCCAGCGCGACCAGCAGCGGGACCGGATACAGCCGGTAGCGGAACGCCGATTCGAACCAGCGCGAGGCCACTTGCGCGTCGGTGAGCGGTGTCCAGATGCTCACGGCGATCATGAAACCGAGCAGGGTGAGCGTGAGCGGCCACACGAGATCGTGCAGGCGCGCCTGAATATCGCCGTCCATTTTCATGACGAGATAGGTCGCGCCCTGCAAGGCGTAGGTCACCATCAGGCCCATGCCGGTGAAAAAGCTGAATGGCGTGACCCAGAAGAACGGATCGCCGGCGAATGCGCCGTCTTTCACGGGAATGCCGTGCAGATACGCGCCGAGTATCACGCCCTGAAAGAAGGCCGCGCCCGCCGAGCCGCAAATGAACGCGAGATTCCAGAGATTTTTGGTGCGATTGGCCTTGCCGCGTATTTCGAACGACACGCCGCGAAAGATCAGGCAGACGAGCATGAACACGATCGGCAGATACAGCGCGGAAAGCACGGTCGAATACACCAGCGGAAAGGCCGCGAACAACGCGGCGCCGCCGAGCACGAGCCAGGTTTCGTTGCCGTCCCAGACGGGCGCGATGCTGTGCATCATCATGTCGCGTTCGGCTTCGTCGGGAAAGAACGGGAAAATCATGCCCACGCCGAGGTCGAAACCGTCGAGCACGATGTACATGAAAAGACCGAGCGCGATGATGGCGGCCCATATCACGGTAACGTCCATGGCATTCTCCAGTGGCCTGCGAGACTCGTTCGCGATTCGATCGAGGCGGGGTTGAGCGTGCTTATTCGACCGCCGCGAGCGGGCGCCGCCCCGACGCCTCGGAAGGTTCGGGCGCGACCGGCGCGGCGGCGCGTTCGCCGGCCTGGCCGGGGCCGGTCCGGATGAGTTTGAGGATGTAGTAAATGCCCGTGCCGAACACGAGGCAATAGACCATCACGAAGATCAGCAGCGAAACGCCCGCGCTCTGCGAGGTCACCGGCGAGACGGCGTCGCGGGTGCGGAGCACGCCGTACACGACCCAGGGCTGGCGGCCCGCTTCGGTGGTGATCCAGCCCGCGATCAGCGAGACGATGCCGGCCGGTCCCATCAGCACGGTGAACCACTGATACGGCCGGAATTCGAACAGCTTGCCGCCGCGGCGCAGGAGCGCGCCCACGATGGCGGTGAGGATCATCAGCACGCCGAGCCCCGCCATGATGCGAAAAGTCCAGAAGATCAGCGACGAATTGGGCCGGTCTTCCTTGGGGAATTCCTTGAGGCCCCGAATCTCTCCGTTCCAGCTATGCGTGAGGATCAGGCTGCCCAGATGCGGAATCTGGATGGCGTAGCGCGTTTGTTCCGCATTCATGTCGGGAAAGCCAATCAGATTGAGCGCGGTGCCGCCTTTTTCGGTTTCCCAGAGCCCTTCGATCGCGGCGATTTTCGCGGGCTGATAGCGGCGCGTGTTCAAGCCGTGCTGGTCGCCCACGAAGGCCTGAACGGGCGCGAGCACGAGCAGCAGCCAGAGCGCCATCGAATACATGGTTTTGACTTCCGGATCGCGGCGGCCGTGCAGCAGGTGCCAGCCGCCCGTTGCCGCGACGATCAGCGCCGCCACGATGAACGCCGCCATGGTCATGTGCGCGAGCCGGTACGGAAACGACGGGTTGAAGATCACCGCGAGCCAGTCCACCGGCACGACGTGCCCGTTCTGCACGATGAAGCCCTGCGGCGTTTGCATCCAGCTGTTGGACGACAGAATCCAGAACGTGGAGATCAGCGTGCCGACGGCCACCAGCACCGTGGCCGCGAAATGCGCCTTGCGGCCGACCTTGTCCCAGCCGAACAGCATCACGCCGAGAAAACCGGCTTCGAGAAAGAACGCGGTCATCACTTCATAGGTGAGCAGCGGCCCGGTGATCGGCCCCGCGAAACGCGAGAAGCCCGCCCAGTTGGTGCCGAACTGATAGGCCATGACGACGCCCGACACGACGCCCATGCCGAAGCCCACGGCGAAGATCTTCGACCAGTAGAGGCACAGTTCCTTGTAATGCGGCTTGCCGGTGTAGAGGTAGCAGCCTTCGAGCACCGCGAGGAAACTGGCGAGCCCGATGCTGAGCGCGGGAAACATGATGTGAAACGAAACCGTGACCGCAAACTGAATCCGCGATAGATCGAGCGCGCTGGCGTCCATCATGATCACCCTGGTGGCAGGCGCGCGCAGCGATCGACACGTGCTGGCTCGTGCGCCCTGGTTTGACGATTCCGTAACCGCACACTAGCGCGGCGCTCCCGCCTCGGGAAATAGCACCTCGGTATCGGAACGTGCCGCGCGACGCTGCGTGGCCTATACCGCGGTATAGGTTGGCTCGCCGCGCGAGGCGCTGCGAGGCATGGCGGGGCCGGCGGCGCAGCGGGCGGGCGAGCCGCGCGAATTAAACGAAGGTATAAGTCCCGGCATTGTTCTGCGG
This sequence comes from Paraburkholderia acidisoli, assembly GCF_009789675.1. Classification (NCBI taxonomy): domain Bacteria; kingdom Pseudomonadati; phylum Pseudomonadota; class Betaproteobacteria; order Burkholderiales; family Burkholderiaceae; genus Paraburkholderia; species Paraburkholderia acidisoli. The sequence continues at coordinate 97,501 of NZ_CP046914.1, forward strand.
TGCGATCCAACCCATGGTAGGGCTCGTTTCGCCGCGCGAGGCGCGTTATCGTGCAGCCATGTTGCGGTAACGAAAGCGGCGAACCGGGGGCGCGGGAGCACGTGGCGCGCGGTCCGTCGACCTGAACGTACACAGCGAAGGAGTCGAAGATGCTGGCCAATCCCTCTCTCGTCGACCCGTGGATTCAGACGCTCAGTCTGCTGAGCATGCCCGAGGCCGCGCGGCCGCGGAAGAGCGAAAGCTTCGAGTGTGCGAAGCCGCGCGCCTTCGCGGAAAGCAGCACGCCGAAATGCGAGCCCATCGTGCGCATCATCGACCGGCCCACGAGTTCGACCGTGACGCTCGACTGGCGCGATTCGACGCGATGCTGCTACCGCGAGCAGTTGTGGGTCGCGGCCCGGGCACGCGTGGCCGGCCGCTGCGCTCTGAGCGGCGCGGCCATTGCCCCGGGCGACGAGATCTTCCGGCCGCGTCCCACGCGGCCCGCGCCGCGCAACGTCAACGCCATGGTGCTCGCCCGCGCGATCGAAGCCGTGATGCCGGGCGCGTCGCTGCAGGAAGCGCCGATCCGCACGACCCTCGGCGACAGCCGCATGCTCGCGCGCGGCACCCTGGGCGTGCGCGCACCCACGCTGGTGATGCTGCTTTCCGTGGTGCGAGACGGCACGCCGCGATAGCGGGCGCGACGCCGATGCGCCGGATCGCGCCGATGCCGGTGGATGAGCACGGATTCGCGCGGATTCATGTCGATCGGAAGGGGAATGCCAGTTCGACGCCGCCATTTGCCGTGCGTTATGGATAACGCGCCGCCCAGGGCGGCGATACCATCCGGGACGAGGTCGATCGCGGGAACGCCAGCGGCCTCGCCAAACCAGCGCGTGACGAGCCGAGGTCGACAGAGATGAGCCAGCTCTTGAGCAGCCTGCGGGACGACTTCGCCGTGTATCGCCACGACGATTTCCCCCGTCTATTGCACGCGTGGAAGGCTGCGCTCGCCATCGTGCTCAGCATGCTGGTGTGCATGCGCATCGAGCTGCGCTCGCCGAGCACCGCAATGGTCTCGGCGGTGATCGTGATGCTCGCGCAACAGAGCGGCATGGTCATCGCGCGGTCGTTTTATCGCACGCTCGGTCTCGTGGTGGGCTGCATCGCCGGTCTCACGCTCATTGCCCTGTTCGCGCAGGCGCCGGCGTTCTTCATCGTCGGCCTGTCGATCTGGATCGGGCTGTTCGTCGCGGGCTCGTCGTACTACAAGAACGTGCAGTCGTACGGGTTCGTGCTGTCGGGCTACGCGGCGTGCATTACTTCGGTGCCCGAATGGCGCATGCCCTATGACGCCATCCACAACGTCATCTATACGACGAGCGAAGTGGTCGTGGGCGTGGCGATGGGCAGTCTCGTGAGCGCGCTGGTCTTTCCCGGCAAGGTCGTGCCCGCGCTGCTGCGCTGGCGGCAATCGGCGCTGGCCGCGTTGTTGAACGCCTTGCGCGAAGCCGCGCAAGGCGACGCCGCCGCGCTCTCCGAGGCCAGCTATCTGGCGCTCGTGAGAAGCGGCGCGGCGCTCGAGGATCTGCGCACGGCCGCGGTGTTCGAAGACCCGGAAATGCGCCTGCGCAACGAAGCGCTGATGGAACTCGACCGCAGCTTCCTGCATGCGGCCACGCGCATCTACGCGCTGCATCGCGCGCGCCAACGCGCCCTGCGAGCCGACGACGCCACGCGAGAGCAGGCGCAGGCGCTGTGCGCGCAGCTCGCGCCGGTTCATGCGCTCGCCGGGGCGCAGCAGGGCATGCCGCCCGGCGGCGATATCGCGGCGCTGCGCGGGCGTTTGGCGGCGCTCGAAGCCACCTTGCCCGCCGAAGTGAATGCACTGACGCCGCCGTCGCACGATACCCAAACGGTGCCCGTGGCCGCGATCGTCGGGGCCGAGGCCTGGTCGACGGTCTCGTCGCTCACGGAGTTCTGCGGCGCGTGCTCGGCGACCTTCGGGCCGCCGCGGATCCGGCTCACGCGCTCCGTGCTGCATGCCATCGCGTTCATGCGCAGCGCGAGCTTTCGCGCGGATGGCGCCGAAGCCGCGATTTCCGGTTTGCGCGCCACGGTCTCGGTGATCGTGGTGGGCGCGGCGTGGTTCGCCTCGGGCTGGGACAACGGCTTCAGCGCGGTGCTCGGCGCGGGCATCACGAGCGGATTCTTTTCGATCAACCCCACGCCCGCGGCGGCGAGCTGGCAGGCGTTCGTGGGCTGCCTGTTCGCGTGCGTCGTGGGCTTTGTCGTCAACTTCGTGCTGATGCCGGGCTTCGGCGACGTCACCTTGCTGGCGCTGTGCCTGGGGATTTTTGTGTTTCTGGGCAGCTACGTCAACACGCTGCCCGGCATGGCGATTCTGGGCGCCACCTTCAATATCTACCTGTGCTACATCCTCACGCCGACCAACCTCGCAACCTATAACCCGCCCTATATTCTGGATCGCGGTTTCGCGCTGCTGATCGGCATCGGCGCGGCGGCGGTGGCGTTCTCGCTGGTGATTCCGCGCGAGGCCGAGTGGCTCGTCAAGCGTTACGCGCAACGCATTCGCGGCGTGATGCTGCACGCCGCGCGCGACACGCTCGATACGGACGACGCCGCGCAGATCGATCTGTCCATGCGCGATCTCGTGATGCGTCTCGCGACCGTGCTGCAGGGGCTCAAGGGCGCGGGCGCGCCAGCGACGCGGGCGACGTTCGCGCAACTGGGTATCGTCGATACGGTCGTGCGGGTGCGCACGACCGACGGCGACGAGGCGAACGCCTTGCCGCCCGCGTGGCACGCCGCGCAACCGCCGTGGCTCGCCGCGCTCGCGGCGCTCGCGCAACACCCCAACGACGCGACGCTCGATGCCGCGCGCGCGGCGACGCTGCGCGCGGTGGCCGCACTGGAGGCGGAAGACAGCGCGAACGGCGCGGCGTCAGATACCGCGTCGCCCGCGCAGCGTCAGCGTTTTCGCCTGCGGGCGCGCCTGTGGTCCACGTGGGCCGCGTTGGGCGACCTGCTGCCCGCGGCCGCCGCGCGCGGCGCCACTCCGTCATGAACGCGCCCGCTGGCCAGACCTGCGCCGCGTTGCGCGTGACGCTCGTGCCGTGCGCGCTGGCGGCGTTGCTCGCGGGCTGCATCAGCGGGGCGGGGATCAAGCCCGAGGCGGCGTTGATCGACCCGACATCGATCGACGCGGGCCAGGCGTTACGCGACGCGACGAACGACGCGAAGTGGCCGGCCGAGGCGTGGTGGCAAGCGTGGCAAGATCCGCAGCTGGACGCCCTGATGACGCGCGCGACCGCCAACAGCCCGACGCTGGATATCGTGCGTTCGCGTGTGACGGCGGCGATCTGGCAGGCGCGCGCGCTTCACGCCGACACCTTGCCCGAGGTGAACGGCGGCGCGCAATTCGAGCGTGAACGCTTTCCGCGCTACGCCACGCCCGCGCCGCCCGGCGGCACGACCGTGTGGGCCAATTCGGCGGCGCTCACGCTGTCCTACGACCTGGACCTGTGGGGCAAGAACCGCGCGCTCGAACGCGGCGCGCTGAATCACGTGCGCGCGAGCGTGGCCGACGCCCAGTTCGCGAAAGTCGAACTCGAAGCGGCCGTCGCGCGCACCTATACCGGCCTCGCGCTGCAATACGCGCTGCTCGATCTCTACACGTCGATCAACGACGACGAGCGCCGCAATATCGACATCGCCACGGCGCGGCGGCGCGCGGGCATCAGCGGCGATATCGACGCTTACCAGGCGCGCACGCAGTTCGAAGCGGGCCGCACCGACATCGCGCGCGCGCGTCAAGCCATCGCCGTGGCGCGCCTGCAACTCGCGTATCTCGTTGGCGCGGGGCCCGGTTTCGGCGACACGCTCACGCGCCCCGTGTTGCCGCGCAACGCGGCTGTGGCGCTGCCGAGCGCCATTCCCGCCGAACTCGTCGGCCATCGCGCCGACGTGGTCGCGCAGCGCTGGCGCGTGCTGGAAGCCGCGCGCAAGGCCGACGCGGTGCACGCCGACTTCTATCCGAACATCGACCTCGTCGCGAGCGCGTCGCTGGCGTCGCTCGTGCCGTTCGGCGGTTTCTTCAACTTCGTCAACAGCGACGCGGTCGGGCACGGCGTGGGCGTGGCGGCTTCGCTGCCGATCTTCGACGCGGGGCGCAGGCGCGGCAACTACGGCGTCGCCACGGCCGAATACGACGACGCGGTGCTGCGTTACAACGACACCGTCCTCGCGGCGATGCAAGGGATCACGCAGCAGGTCACGTCGCTGCAATCGCTGGGCGCGCAGGAGCAGACGGCGCAGGCCGCGGTGGCGGCGGCGCAGCGCGCCTACGAGCTGGCGAATCAGGGCTACGGCGGCGGCATCACGGACTATCTCGACGTGCTGGTCGCGCAAAAGGTGGTGCTGCAACAGACGCTCGAACTGGCGCAGATTCGCGGGCAACGCGCCGACGCCTGGGTGCTGCTGATGCGCGATCTCGGCGGCGGCGCGGACCTCGGTGCTGACGACGGTGCGGGTGTCGCTGCGAATGCTGGCGCGGGTTCGGGCGTGGGTTCGGTCGCTGGATCGGTCGCGCGCATGAGCGCGAGCGCGGCGGACGACGCGGCTCGCTCCGCCGCGCGCCTGCAAGCCACCGCAGGAGCCCAGGATGCCCGTTGAAATCGACCTGTTCGGTTTTTTCGCGCCGCTATTGCTCGTGGTGCTGGCGGCGAGCGTCGCGGTGTTCGTCGCGCTCGACCTGTTCCTCGCGAGCGCGGGCGTGTACCGGCTCGCGTGGCATCCGGGGCTGTTTCGGGTTGCCTTGTTCATCGCGCTGTTCTGCGGGGCAGCGCTCATCGTCCAGCCAGCATGAACGTCATCGATCCGCCCGGCGGGGCGGCCATTCACCGGGATGCCAGATGAACAGGCAGTCGCTCATACGCGTGGCCGTCACGCTCGTTACGCTGCTCGTCGCACTTGTGCTGATGTGGGCGATCTGGGAGCGCTACATGTATGCGCCGTGGACGCGCGACGGCCGCGTGCGCGCGAACGTCATCAATCTCTCGACCGACGTGTCCGGCCTCGTGAAGGACGTGCGCGTGAAGGACAACCAGTGGGTGCGCAAGGGCGACGTGCTCTACGTGATCGACCCGGACCGCTTCGTCTACGCGGTGCAGCAGGCCGACGCCGACGTGGCGCGCGCGCAGGCGCAAATGCAGCAGGCCCAGGCGGCCATGGACGCCAATCGTTTCGAGGCGCGCATGCGCGCCGACCAGGCCGCGCGCCGCGAGAAGCTCTCGCAGGACGTGGTGTCGGAGGAAGCGCGCTCCGACTACGGTCTGCAGTCGCAGCAATCGCGCGCCGCGCTGGAAGCGGCACGCGCGGCCTATGCCGCCGCGCAGGCGAACCTGCAAGCCGCGCTCGTGCGCAAGGAGACCGCGCAACTCGACCGCGTGAGAAGCGAGGTGCGCGCGCCCACCGACGGCTACATCACGAACCTCAACCTCTATCCCGGCGATTTCGTCGGCGCGGGCGTCGCGCGCATGGCCATGATCGACTCGCGCTCGTTCTGGGTGTACGGCTATTTCGAGGAGACCAAGGTGCAGCGCGTGCATGTCGGCGACCGCGCCACGGTGCGGCTGCTCGGCGGCGACGTGGACCTGCGCGGGCACGTGGACAGCATCGCGAGCGGGATCGTCGATCGCGACAATCCCACCGGCGGGAACGACCTGCTCGCCAACGTCGATCCGGTGTTCACGTGGGTGCGCCTCGCGCAGCGCGTGCCCGTGCGCATTCATCTCGACAACGTGCCGCGCGGCATTCATCTGGCGATGGGCATGACCTGCACGATCACGCTGAAGCCGAAATAGCGCGGCGGCCGCGCAGCAGGACGCGCCGTTGCGGATGCGACTATGATGAGCGCACCGGCGCGCAGCCGTTCCGCAGCCCCGCAATCATTAACGCTCGCCGCATGTAAGGAGTGACGATGGTCACGCTCAACGTAAACGGTCAGATGCACGACGTGGACGCGCCGCCGGATATGCCGGTGCTGTGGGTCCTGCGCGATCTGGTGGGTCTCACGGGGACCAAGTTCGGTTGCGGCATCGCGCAATGCGGCGCGTGCACGGTGCACCTCGACGGTGCGGCGGTGCGTTCCTGCGTATTGCCCGTCGGCGCCGTGGGCAATCGCGCGATCACGACGATCGAAGCGGTGGGCGCGACGCCCGCCGGGCAGAAAGTGCAGGCGGCGTGGCGCGAGCTCGACGTCGTGCAGTGCGGCTACTGTCAGTCGGGCCAGGTGATGCAGGCGGCCTTGCTGCTCGCGGAGAACCCACATCCCACCGATGCCGATATCGACGCCGCCATGGCCGGCAACCTCTGCCGCTGCGGCACCTACAATCGCATCCGCGCGGCGGTGAAGCTGGCCGCGAAGGAGGCGTGACATGTCCCAGGGACTTCTCGACGCGCAAAACGGCAAGCCGCTCGACGCCGAAGCCGCGCGCTTCACCCGCCGCACCTTCCTCCAGTTCAGCGCTTCGGCGGCCGCCATGGCGGGCGGCGCGCTGATTCTCGGCTTCAGCCTGCCCGCGCGCAGCCAGGGCGACGCGCGCAAGTCGGTGATCGGCGGCGACGGCGTGGAAACGCCGCAGGCGGGCGTGCTCGAAGCCAACGCGTTCGTGCAGATCGACAAGAGCGGCCAGGTCACGCTGATCGTGCCGAAGGTCGAAATGGGCCAGGGCGTCTACACGTCCATCCCCATGCTGATCGCCGAAGAACTGGAAGTGCCGCTCGCCAGCGTGACGGTCGACCACGCGCCGCCCAACGAAAAACTGTTTAGCGACCCGCTGCTGGGCGGGCAATTGACGGGCGGCTCCACCTCCATCCGCTATGCGTGGGAACCCATGCGCCGCGCGGGCGCCACGGCGCGCGTGCTGCTCGTGGGCGCGGCGGCGCTGCAGTGGGGCGTCGACCCGGCGTCGTGCCACGCGGAAAACGGCGCGGTGATTCACGCGGATTCGGGGCGGCGCGCGGCGTACGGCGACTTGATCGAAGCGGCCGCGAAACTGCCCGTGCCGCAAAACGTCAAGCTCAAGGACCCGAAGGATTTTCGCATCATCGGCACCGCGTTCAAGCGGCTCGATTCGCCGGAGAAAGTGGACGGCAGCGCGCTGTTCGGCTTCGACGTGCGCCTGCCCGACATGGTCTACGCGGCCATCGTCAATTGCCCGGTGTTCGGCGGCACCGTCGCGAGCGTCGACGCCACGCATGCGAACAAGATTCCCGGCGTGCGGCGCGTCGTGCAGTTCGACAACGGCGTGGCCGTGATCGGCGATCACACCTGGGCCGCGAAGCGTGGCGCGGCCGCGCTGAAGGTGGTCTGGAACGAAGGCGCGGGCGCCGCGGTATCGACGCAAACCATTTCGCGCGATCTCGCGGCGGCCTCGCAACGCGCCGGCGCGGTGGCGCGCAAGGACGGCGACGTGAACCGCGCGTTCGGCGCGGCGAAGTCGCGCGTGGACGCCGTGTACGAGCAGCCGTTTCTCGCGCACGCCACCATGGAGCCGATCAACTGCACCGTGCACGTGCGGCCCGACGGCTGCGATATCTGGGTGGGCACGCAGGTGCCCACGCGCGCCGTGGATGCGGGCGTGAAAGTGACCGGCCTGAAGGCGGAACAGATCACGGTGCACAACCATCTGCTCGGCGGCGGCTTCGGACGGCGGCTCGAAGTGGACGCGATCACCCAGGCGCTCAAGGTGGGCAAGCAGCTGAGCGTGCCCGTGAAAGTCATGTGGACGCGCGAGGAGGACATTCAGCACGACATGTACCGGCCGTGCTACTACGACCGCATTTCGGCGGGGCTGGACGCGAACGGCAAGCCGCTCGCGTGGCAGCATCGCATTGTCGGGTCGTCGATCCTCGCGCGTTTCGCGCCCGGCGCGGTGAAGAACGGCGTGGACCCGGACGCCGTGGAAGTTGCCGCTTCGCTGCCGTACGACCTGCCCAACCAGCTCGTCGATTACGTGCGCCAGGAGCCCAACGCGGTGCCCACGGCCTTCTGGCGCGGCGTGGGACCCACTCGCGGCACCTTCGTGGTGGAAAGCTTTATCGACGAACTCGCGGCGCATGCGAAAGCCGACCCGGTGCAGTATCGCCGCGATCTGCTCGGCAAGTCGCCGCGCGCGTTGCAGGTGCTCAACGTGGCGGCGCAAGCGGCCGGTTGGGGCGGCGGCGCGTTGCCCAAAGGGCGGGGGCGCGGCGTTTCGGTCATGAACGCGTTCGGCAGCTTCTTTTCTATGGTGGCCGAGGTCACCGTGGAGCGCGGCGAGGTGAAGATCGACCGCGTGGTGTGCGCCGTCGATTGCGGCATGGTGGTGAATCCGAACACGGTGGAGGCGCAGGTGCAGGGCGGCGTGATCTTCGCGATCACGGCGGCGCTCTACAGCGAGATCACCATCGAGCGCGGCCGCGTGCAGCAGAGCAATTTCACCGACTACCGCATCCTGCGCTTTCACGAGGCGCCGCCTATCGACGTGCATATCGTCAAGAGCGGCGAGGCGCCGGGCGGGATCGGCGAACCGGGTACGGCCGCCGCGATGCCCGCCATCGCCAATGCGATTTTTGCGGCCACGGGCAAGCGTTTGTACCGCTTGCCCGTGGGCAATCAATTGCAAACCGTGTGAGGAGCCGGCCATGAAAATCGCACGGAAAATTTCGCGGTTCGCGCAAGGTCTCGCCGTGGTCGCGGTCGCGCAACTGGGCGTGGCGCCGCTGGCGCGCGCGCAGGATGCCGCGTTGATCCAGCGCGGCGACTATCTCGCGAAAGCGGGCGACTGCGTGGCGTGTCATTCCGCGCCGCACGGCAAACCGTTCGCGGGCGGCCTGCCGATGATGACGCCGATGGGCGCGATCTATTCGACCAATATCACGCCCGACCCGGACACCGGTATCGGCCGCTACAGCGAGGCCGATTTCGCGCGCGCGTTGCGCGAAGGGGTGGCGAAGGACGGCCACAATCTGTATCCCGCCATGCCGTATCCGTCGTACGCGAAGGTCAGCGACGAAGACGTGCACGCGCTCTACGCCTATTTCATGCACGGCGTGGCGCCGATACGGCAGCCCGATCGCGAGTCCGACATTCGCTGGCCGCTCAACATGCGCTGGCCGCTCAAGTTCTGGAACCTGATCTTTCTCGACAAGGGCAGCTATCGGCCCAAGCCGCAGCAGGACGTGGCGTGGAATCGCGGCGCGTATCTGATCCAGGGGCTCGGCCATTGCGGCTCGTGCCATACGCCGCGCGGCGTGGCGTTCCAGGAGAAGGCGCTCGACGAAACCGGCAGCGCGTATCTTTCCGGTGCGGCGGTGGACAACTGGTTCGCGTCGAATCTGAGCGGCGCGCATAACGCCGGGCTCGGCCGCTGGAGCGAAGCCGACATCGCGCAGTTCCTCAAGACCGGCGCGAATCAGCATGCCAGCGCGTTCGGGTCCATGACGAGCGTGATCAATCACAGCATGCAGTGGATGAGCGACGCCGATCTCGCGGCCATCGCGCGCTATCTCAAGTCGCTGCCCGCGGCGGGCGATCCCGAGCCCACCGCTTACGCTTACGATCCGAAGGCGACGAAGGTGTCGTTGCTGAGGCCCGCGAACGATGCGGGCGCGCGTACCTACGCGACCTACTGCATGCATTGCCACGGCGCGGACGGCCGGGCGTTCGCGCCGTTCCTCGCGCCGCTCGCGGGCAATCCGAACGTGCTCGAAAAGAACCCGTTGTCGCTGATCCACGTGACGCTGGAAGGCACCGAGGACATCGTGATCGACGGCATTCCCGCGCCGTACCCGATGCCGCGCTACGCCGACGTGCTCGACGATCAGCAGATCGCCGACGTGCTCACGTTCATTCGCGCGGGCTGGAGCAACGGCGCGCCCGCGGTGTCGCCCAAAGCGGTTGGCGACCTCCGCAAGCTCGCGGCAAAAGCGCCACCCGGCGAATAACCGCCGGTGAGTCCAGCGCGTGCCGGTGGCTGGGCACGAGTGAGTTTCCCGCGCGTCTCATGACGCCGCTGCCACGCCTTGCGCGGCCGATCGCCCCACTGGGCGGCCGGCCGCGCAAGGCTTCCGTTCGCCTCGATAAATCCTGGTGCGTTCGCGACAGCGCACGCATGCCACGGCACGTACCATGACCTGGACGGTTTGCACCGGACACGCGCCGCGTGACCGATGCGCCGACTCGCGCGAACGACGCGCGACCATCCATTCATGCACCGGAGGCAGCGATGAAGAGCGACGTGGCGGGACTGCAGGAATCGTCGGTATCACGTAACCCGGCAACGGGCGAGATCATCAGGACCTGGCCGTTCCAGACGCCCGATGAAGTCGAGCAGATGCTGGCGGCGAACGCGGCCGCCGCGAAAGCCTGGCGCGCCACGCCGATGAGCGAGCGCGTGGCCTGTTATCGCCGCCTCGCCGCCACGCTGCGCGAGCGGCTGGAAACACTCGCGCTGCTGGCCACTCACGAAATGGGCAAAACCCTCGTGGCGGCGCGCGCGGAAGTGGAGAAGTGCGCTTCGGCCGTGGACTGGATCGCCGAGCATGGTCCCGCGATTCTCGCCGACGAACCCGCGCCGGTGGACAACGGCGACCGCGTGTATGTGTCGTTTCTGCCGATCGGCACGGTGCTCGCCGTGATGCCGTGGAATTTCCCGTTCTGGCAGGTGATGCGCGCCGCGGGCCCGATCATGCTCTCGGGCAACGGCTTCATCCTCAAGCACGCGCCCAACGTCATGGGTTGCGCGTACGCGTTGCAGGAGGCGTTCGAGGCGAGCGGTTTTCCGAAGGGCGTGGTCGGCGTGCTGCACGTGGGCAACGAGATGGTGGCGCGCGTCATTCAGGATCCGCGCACGGCGGCGGTCACGGTCACGGGCAGCATGCGGGCCGGTTCGGCCGTGGCCTCGATCGCGGGCAAGGCGCTCAAGAAGAGCCTGCTCGAACTCGGTGGCGCGGACGCCTATATCGTGCTCGCCGACGCGGATATCGACCGCGCGGTGGAAGTCGGTATCGAAGCGCGCTTCCAGAACGCCGGGCAAGTGTGTCTCGCGGCGAAGCGCTTCATTCTCGAGCGGCCGATCGCGGAAGAATTCACGCGCAAATACGTGAGCGCGGCGGCGCGCGTCAAGGCGGGCGATCCGCTGGACCCGGCCACGACCATTGGCCCGATCGCGCGCGACGACCTGCGCGCGGGCGTGCACGACCAGGTGGTGCGTACGCTCGCGGCGGGCGCCAAGGCCCTGCTGGGCGGCAAGAACGTCGACGGGCCGGGCTTCTTCTACGAGCCGACCGTGCTCGGCGACGTGGCGCCCGGCATGGCCGCCTTCGACGAGGAGGTGTTCGGTCCCGTGGCCGCGTTGACGGTGGCCAACGATCTCGAAGACGCCATCCGTCTCGCGAACCTGAGCGACTACGGGCTGAGCGGCAACCTGTGGACCTCGGATCTCGCGCGGGCGAGCGAGATCGCGCGGCGGCTCGAAACGGGCGGTGTGTTCGTGAATGGCTTCAGCGCGTCGAATCCGCGCTTGCCCGTGGGCGGCGTGAAGCAGAGCGGCTATGGCCGCGAACTGTCGCACTTCGGCTTGCGCGAGTTCGTGAACGCGCAGGGCGTGTGGGTCAAGAAAGTGTCGTGATCCGCGTGTGCGCCGCGGCGTGCGTTTCATTGCCGTCGCGGCTGAACGTTCTCTCGCAAAGGAGCAGGTCGATGATTCGCTGTATCAGGCTCAGCACCAACAATCAGGAATCCTCGGTATTCGAGGAGGGCTATCTGGCACTGCCGGGCGGCCATGAAGGCGACGCGATCGGTCAAGCGTTCGCCGCGGCTTCGGTGTCGTTTCGCGAGACGCTGCCGAGCGGCACGCTGGACTGGCACACCGCGCCCGCGCATCAGCTCGTGCTCACGCTGGGCGGCACGCTCGAATTTCGCACCCGGCAGGGCGAGACCTTCGTGATTCGCCCCGGCGACGTGCTGCTCGCCGAAGACACGACGGGCAGCGGGCATCGCTGGCGGCTGATCGGCGACGAACCGTGGCGGCGCGCCTACGTCATCTTGCCGGCCGGCATGGAAGCCGGTTTTACGCCGCGCGCGTGATCGCCTGTGTTCAGGAGACCTTCGATGAGTCAGGAAGACGCTGTTCGCCACGTCGACGTGGCGCTGATCGGGGCCGGCATCATGGGCGCCACGGTCGGCACGCTGCTCAATCGCCTCGATCCCGCGTTGTCCATCGCGATCTTCGAGCGGCTGGAAGACTGCGCGCAGGAAAGCTCGTACGGCTGGAACAATGCGGGTACCGGCCACGCCGCGAATTGCGAATTGAACTACACGACGGAGCGGCCCGACGGTTCCATCGACATTTCGAAAGCGCTCGACGTCAACGTCGAATTCGATCTGTCGCGGCAACTCTGGACCTACCTCGTGCGGGAGGGCGCGATTGCCGACCCCGCCGCGTTCATTCGCGCGTGCCCGCATATCAGCTTCGTGGTCGGCGACGACAACGTGGCGTTTCTGCGCAAGCGTTTCGCGGCGATGTCGGCGCATCATTGCTGGGCGCAGATGGAGCACAGTGAGGATCCCGAAGTGATCGCGCAGTGGGCGCCCATCGTGATGGAGGGCCGCCCGTCCAGCCATCCGGTCGCGGCCACGCGCATGGTCACGGGCGCGGACGTGGACTACGGCACGCTCACGCACCTGATGATCGAACATCTCGCGCGTCAGTGCGTGGAGATCCACTATCGGCACGACGTTCACGACCTGCGCCGCGAGGACGACGGCCGCTGGCGGATCGTGGCGCACGACGCCGAAACCGACTCCACGGTCGAGACCGTCGCGAAGTTCGTGTTCATCGGCGCGGGTGGCGCGGCGCTCTCGCTCGTGCAGAAGTCGGGCATTCCCGAGGCGCAGGGCTATGCGGGCTTTCCGGTCAGCGGGCGCTGGCTGCGTTGCGACAACCCGGCCGTTGCGCAACGTCACCACGTGAAGGTCTACGGCAAGGCCGCGCACGGTTCGCCGCCCATGTCGGTGCCGCATCTGGACATGCGCGTGGTGGACGGCCAGCATTCGCTGCTGTTCGGTCCGTACGCGGGCTTTTCGAGTAAGTTTCTCAAGGAAGGCTCGTATCTGGATCTGTTCGAGTCGCTGCGCGTGTCGAATCTCGGGCCGTTGCTCGACGTTGCCGCGCATAACTTCAACCTCGAAACGTATCTCGTGGGGCAGGTCGTGCAAACGCCGCACGAGCAGTTCGAAACGCTGCAGGCGTTTTTCCCGCAGGCGCGGCGCGAGGACTGGCGCGAAGCCGTGGCGGGGCAGCGCGTGCAGATCATCAAGCCCGACGGCGAAGGCGGCGGCACGCTGCAGTTCGGCACGCAACTGCTCGCTTCGGCCGACCGGTCGATCGTCGCGCTGCTCGGCGCCTCGCCGGGCGCTTCGACGGCGGCATTCATCGCCATTGCGCTGCTGCAGCAGTGCTTCGCCGAACGGCTCACCGCCGAGGGCTGGCTGCCGGCGCTCAAACGCATCGTGCCCACTTACGGTATCGACCTCAGAACCGACGCCGAAGCGTGCCGCGCGACGCGCGTGGAGACGGCTTCGGTGCTGGGGCTGCGGAATGTCTAACGCGAGTGGGACGCGAGCTTGACGCAATATCGGCCGCATTTTTCCCAAGGAGAAACGCATCATGCCCTTCGTTCGTATCGATACGGTTGCCGGGCGTTACGACGGCAAGCAACGCGGCGCGATCAGCGACGTGCTGTACGAGTCCGTGCTCGAGATTGGCGCGCTGGAGAACGACCGCTTTCAGGTGTTCTCGGAGCACGCGCCGCACGACCTCGTTTTCCATGGCGACTATCTCGGCATTCGTCGCACCGACGGTTTCGTTGCGATTCAGATCACGATGAATGCCGGGCGCACGCTGGCGCAGAAAAAGCAACTCATTGCGTCCATTGCCGCGGGCTTGCACGAGCGCGTGGGCATTCGCAAGGAAGACGTGTTCATCAATCTGCTCGAAGTGCCGCGCGAGAACTGGTCGTTCGGAAGCGGCGTTGCGCAATATGCGCCCGAAAGCTGACGGGTGCGAACGAAGGGGCTAGCCATGCAGGACATCACACGTACGCTTCCCGTCATGACGGACGTGACGATCGGGCTTTCCGCATCGGGCATGCGCCGGGAATTCGACAGCATGGGCGAAGTCGAGGTGCCCGCCAACCGTTACTGGGGCGCGCAAACCCAGCGTTCGCTCGAGCATTTTTCGATTGGCGGCGACCGCATGCCCAAGGCGGTGTATCACGCCTATGGCATCGTGAAGAAAGCGGCCGCGTTGATCAACGCCGAAGCAGGGCGCCTGCCGCAGTGGAAAGCCGACGCGATCGTGCGCGCCGCGGACGAAGCCATCGCGGGCCAGCTCGACGAGCATTTTCCGCTCTTCGTGTGGCAGACCGGCTCCGGCACGCAGTCCAACATGAACATGAACGAAGTGCTGTCGAATCGCGCGATCCAGTTGCTCGGCGGCACACCCGGCAGCCAACAGCCGGTCGGCCCCAACGACGACGTGAACATGGGGCAGTCGTCGAACGACAGCTTTCCCACGGCCATGCATATCGCCGCCGTCACGGCCATCGACGCGCGGCTCGTGCCCGAACTGAAACAGCTCGCGCAAACGATCGAGCGCAAGGCGCAGGCATGGATGCACGTCGTGAAGGTCGGCCGCACGCATCTGGAAGACGCGACGCCGCTTTCGGTGGGGCAGGAATGGTCGGGCTGGGCCGCGCAGTTGAACGCCTGCGTTGCGCAGATCGAAGCCGCGCGCGCGGGCCTTTACGAACTCGCGCTGGGCGGCACGGCCGTGGGCACTGGCCTGAACGCGCCGCCGGGATTCTCGCGCAAGGTGGCGGCCAAAATCGCGGAACTCACCGGCAAGCCGTTCGTGACGGCGCCGAACAAATTCATGGCACAAGGCTCGCTCGATGCCATGGTGCGTGCTTCGGCGTCGTTGCGCGGCGCGGCCGTGGCGTTGATGAAAGTGGCGAACGACATGCGCTGGCTCGCTTCGGGGCCGCGCTGCGGACTCGGCGAACTCAAGTTGCCGGCCAATGAACCGGGCTCGTCGATCATGCCCGGCAAGGTGAATCCCACGCAATGCGAAGCCATCGTCATGATCGCGATCCAGGTGATCGGCGAGGATACCGCCGTGGCTTTCGCGGGTAGCCAGGGCAATTTCGAACTCAACGCCATGCGGCCCGTCATCATCAACAACTTCCTGCATTGCGCGACCATTCTCGCCGACGGCAGCGAGAAGTTCCGCAAGTACTCGGTGGAAGGCACCGAGATCGACCCGGACCGTATCGCGGCGCACGTGAGCCAGACGCTCATGCTCGTGACCGCGCTTTCGCCGGTGATCGGCTATCAGAACGCCGCGCATATCGCCGAAGACGCGCAAGCCACGGGCTCGACGTTGAAAGAAGCCGCGCTGCGCTCGGGCAAGGTGACCGAGGCCCAGTACGACGCGATCATCGTGCCGCGCAACATGATCGGCGAGGGGCTCGCGGGTGCGTGAATGTCCCCGGGTTTCGCGCCGCCCCGTGAGCTAGCGTGAGCCGCTCGTCTTCGTCTCCCTCTTCACCTTCGCCTGCCAGCGGGCACGAATTCGTGCGCTCGCTGGCTTTCGTGCTCCGCTGCGCGTGCTCCGCCGCCGCGTCCTATCAACTCGCGCTATGGCTCGGGCTGCCGGTTCCCGTGTGGGCTTCGGTGTCGGCGCTCGTGATTGCCCAGGACCGCTGGAGCGAGACGCGCGTCTCGCTGCATGAACGCGTACGCGGCACGCTGCTGGGCGTGGCGGTCTCGCTGGCCGTCAATATCGTCGCGATCTCGCTGCGCTTGCCGGCCATCGTCCAGTTGATGGTGGCGGTGGCCGTGTGCGCGGCCGTGGCGCGCGCCGAACGCGGTTTGCGCGTGTGCATGTGGACGTGCCCGATCGTGCTGCTCTCCGCGCACGCCGGTGCGCAGCCCGCGATCGTCACGGGCCTGTTGCGCGCCTTCGAGATCATGGTGGGCTGCTTCGTGGGCGGCGTGTTTCACTTTCTGGCCGAACGGCTGCTCGCGCTCGAGTTCACGCGCGAGCGGGAGCGTGGCTGACGCCGCATTCCCGCAACGTGTTCTACTCGCCGCCAACCGGCTTGCTGCCCGTATTCGCCGATGGCTTGCCCCACGGCGCCATCGCCTCGAATACGCCGTCGCGGCGCACGAGGGCGTGAAACAGCGCGGCCGAGAAGTGCATCACGATGAGAAAGAAGAACAGGATGGCCAGGAACCGGTGCGCGTTCCAGAGCAGCGTATGCAGGGCATTGCTCGGCGGCGCGATCGGCATGAGGCGCAGGCCCGCCACCACCACGGGATAATCGCCGGCCGACAGCATGGCCCAGCCGAGCAGCGGCAGCGCGATCATCAGCACGTAGAACGCCAGATGCGAGAGATGCGCCGCGAGTTTCATCGGCTCGGGCATGTTGGCGGGCAGCGCGGGCGCGCCGCACACCAGCCGGACCGCGAGGCGCACGAGCGCGAGCACGAGAATCAGGATGCCTAACGGTTTGTGGATAGAGACGAGCGAAAGATACTTCGCGTGGATCGTCGAGACCATGCCGACGCCGATGAACAGCATCGCGAGAATGCAGATCGCCATGAGCCAGTGCAGGGCGCGCTGCAGCGGCGAGAAACGCGTGGCGGGCGTGGCGGGCATGGTGCGGGAGTTGGGCGTGGTGGGCGTCATTGTCCGTTGCCTCCGGCCTGGGTGTGCGGATAGTACTTGTCTTCGGCGGTGCGCCGGTCGAACGACACGGCATAGGCGGCCGAACGCGCGGCGGGGAACGGGTCGTCGGAGACATGCATGCCGGCGGGCAGCACGGTGGGATCGAAGTTGACGTCGCGGCACGGACCGTCGGCTTCCTGCTGGATGCCGGTGACGACCAGTGTGCCCGCCGTCACCGTGCGGCGGTCGTCGGGCCAGGGCTTGCTCGGGTCCGCGCTGGGGTCGCCCGGGTTGGCCACGGTCACGACGAGGTTCCAGCGCTGCGGCGCGGCGGCCACGCGCTGCGCGATGTCGGTGGCGAGAAAGTCGGGGCCGCGCTGTTTGAGATCGTCGGCGGAAAGCAGCTCGGGCTTCGCAACCGGCACGAACGACCAGCGCACCGTGCTCGTGTTGCCGGACGCGTTCGTGAAGAGAAAGCTGTCCAGGCTGTTGAAGCGCTCCTCCGCGAACGAGGCGGTCATGGGCGTGGTGGAGATCCACTTCGCGAACGCGCCGAACTCGGGATTCGCGGCGATGAACGACTTCATCGCGTTGGGGTCGTCCTTGCGTCCCAATGCTTGCAACAAGCCATAAAACGCCTGAGGCGTGGAGACCGCGAAGAAGGGCGCGTCGATCATGGCGGTGCGCCATTCGCTGCCGTCGGGCGCGACGACGCGCAAGCCCACGCCTCGCACGCGCACCGTGGGATCGGCCGCTTTCGGGTCGGCCGTGCCCAGATTGAAACGGCCCATGGCGGCATACGAACCGGCCGCGAACATGGGCGCCTTCGAGAGCGCGGCGGCCGCGCCAGTCGATTCGAACGTGCCCGTGAAGCAGATGCCTTTCGCGTGATTGCGCCGGTAGCCGAGCGCGGGACCGCCCGGCGGCGCGAGGGCATTCACCAGTTTCGCGGGCGTGACGCGTTGCGGTGCGAGCCAGCCGGCGGTAAAGGCGAAAGCGACAATCGCAACGAGCGCGATGGCGGCGATCAGAACGATCGGACCGGCGGCGGAAGAACGGGTAGCGGGGCGGTCATCCATCGGCTTCTCCTGGACGGAAAAACAGCGGAGGGCATCGGGAACGGCTTGCGGTTCTGGGGACCTGGCCGCTGGGGAGCTGGCCAATTTCGCAGTCGATTCTAGTCGGTTTCTCGAAGTCGCGTCTTACGGCAGTGCGGGCTCACAAAATCGCGTCGTTCCCGCATGGTTCGCATGCGGGCGGTGCATTGGACTGCGGAATGCCGTTGGTGTGGACAGCAGGCCGTGCGCTTTCGAAAGAGCGCGGAATCGCTTCGCAGTAGCATCGGTGCCGTGATGAAAAGCGCGCGCCGGCCCCATGCGGCGCGCTCATGCGAATAACCGGATTCTCTACTTCAGGAGTCGTGCGATGAAGCGGATGCATAGCTGGCTGGCGGGATGTATGGCAGTCCTGATTTCCACGGCGCTCTACGCGCAAACCTCGACGGGCGCGGACGCCGCCACGGCGAGCCCCAATACCGCCAATGCCGCGACGCAAGGCGGCGGCAAGAAAGTCATGCGGGCGGAGAACCGCCGCTTCTCGACCACCGTGCAGCGCGCGATCTACAAGGATCACGCTGTCAGCGACGCCGATATCGTCGTGTTCGGCAATGCCTCCACGGGGCAGGTGACGCTCGCGGGTTTCATCTCGGACCCCGACCAGGAACAGGCGGCGGTGAGTACGGCGGGCAAGGTGGCCGGCGTCAAGAACGTCACGAGCAAACTGACCCTGCGCGAAGAGGGCAACTGAGCGCTGCGCGCACGATCTTGACACGTGTCTTCGCGGCGCTGCCGCCACCCGATCCAGGAGTTTTTCATGATGTCGACGACAAACGAATCCGTGCTGTTTTCTCCCACGACGATCGGCGCGATCGAGGTGACGAATCGTATCGCCATGGCGCCGCTGACGCGCTCGCGAGCGGACCGCAACGGCGTGCACACGCCGCTCGCGATCGACTACTACCGGCAACGCGCCTCGGCGGGCCTCATCATCACCGAAGCCACCAATATTTCGCGGCAAGGGCGCGGCTACGCGTTCACGCCCGGCATCTACACCGAAGCGCATGTCGCCGCATGGCATCCGGTCACCGAAGCGGTGCATCGGGCGGGCGGCAAGATCGTCTGCCAGCTTTGGCACGTGGGAAGAATGTCGCACGTCGATCTGCAGGAAAACGGCGCGGCGCCCGTCGCGCCCTCGGCGATCCAGGCGGGCGAACTCGTGTTTCTGGAAACCGGTAAGCAGGCGCCGCCTTCCATGCCGCGCGCGCTCGAAACCGCGGAAATTCCCGGCATCGTCGAGGATTATCGCAACGCCGCGCGTCGTGCGATGGAGGCCGGCTTCGACGGTGTGGAAGTGCATTCGGCGAATTGCTATCTGCTCGAGCAGTTCGTGCGCGACAGCACCAACAAGCGCACCGACCAATATGGCGGCACGGTCGAGAATCGCACGCGCTTTCCGGTGCAGGCCATCACGGCCGTGGCGGAAATCTGGGGCGCCGACCGCGTGGGCGTGCGCCTCTCGCCGCTCACGCGGTCCGCGGGCGACACGCCGCTCGACAGCGACGCGCAGCATACCTACGGCTATTACGTCGAGCAGCTCGGCAAGCTGGGCCTCGCGTATCTGCACTGTATCGAAGGCCAGACGCGCGGCGACAACGCGGCGGGCGCTTTCGATTTCAAGGCGCTGCACGCGGCGTTCGGCGGCAAGTACATCGCCAATAACAGCTATGACCGCCAGATGGCCATCGACGCGATTGCCTCGAAGCACGCCGACATGGTCGCGTTCGGGCGGCCGTTCATCAGCAACCCCGATCTGGTGGAGCGGCTGCGCCGCAATGCTCCGCTGAATGCCGCGAATCACGCCACGTTTTACGGTGGCGGCGCGGAAGGCTATACCGACTACAAAACGCTGGCGGAAAGCGTTGAAAGTTAATTGAAAGATTATGGGGGCCGGGCTGCGATTCAGGCAGTTCGCGCCTTGCCCTATTGCTGCAAAGTCTCTCGCTCCGCACGCAATCCCGTTCCCGATATCCCATCTTGCCCACCGATATTCAGACGTATTAGAACCAATTGCGCGTAAAGATAGCTAACCCGGCTACGCATTAAGTTCAATCCGTATATACTCGGTTCGCTGTGCGATTCAACGCGCGGCGTGTGAACTGAAAATATCGCTGGAGACCTGCAAGACGATACACCCTGCCGTGCGGCTGGCATGGGCAAGAAAGGAACCCGATTTCGCGTTCGGTACGTTTGCAGTCATACCGCGCGCGCTCGTCTCCTGGCAATCTCTGCCAACTCTCTCCGTCTTGTCCTTCCTCCGCGCCAGGTTCGTTTTCGCTGTGAAACCAGACCGAAAACGTTGTCTCGGAGAAGTTAACTGATGATCGACCACCCTGATACGGATGAACCCCAAGCAGGCCGCAGCTGGCTTTGGGTCATCCTTTTAATCCCGTATATCGCGCTGCTGTGGCTGCCGTTCTATAACGACAGCCGTCCTTCATTCGCCGGTTTCCCGTTCTTTTACTGGTATCAGTTTCTGTGGGTTCCGTTGACCTCGCTGTTGTTGTATGTCGTCTACCGGAGCACCAAATGAGTGAATTGAATCCAGTTAATCCGGTCGCGATGACCGTCTTTATCGCGTTCTTCGCGCTCGTCACCGTCGTGGGCTTTCTCGCCGCGCGCTGGAAACGCGGTGACCTGACCCAGTTGCACGAGTGGGGTCTGGGCGGGCGGCAGTTCGGCACCGTGATTTCGTGGTTTTTGGTGGGCGGCGACTTCTATACCGCCTACACCGTGATTGCCGTGCCCGCGCTCGTGTATGCGGTGGGCGCGTACGGCTTCTTCGCGCTGCCGTACACGATCATCGTGTATCCGTTCGTGTACGCCGTGATGCCCAAGCTGTGGAAGATCGCGCACGCGAAAGGCCATATCACCGCGGCCGACTACGTGCATGGCGAGTTCGGTGGCAAATGGCTGCCCGCGGCGATCGCGTTGACGGGTATCGTCGCGACGATGCCTTATATCGCGCTGCAGCTCATCGGCATGCAGGTGGTCATCAAGGGTCTGGGCGTGACGGGCGAATTGCCGCTCATCATCGCGTTCCTGATTCTCGCGCTCTACACCTACACGAGCGGCTTGCGCGCGCCGGCCATGATCGCGTTCGTCAAGGACATCATGATCTATATCGTCGTGATCGCGGCGGTCTGCCTGATTCCGGCAAGGCTCGGCGGCTACGGTCATGTGTTCGACGCGGCCGACACGTTCTTCAAGGCAAAGGGCGGCGCGACCGGCATTCTGCTGCAACCGTCGCAGTTCACGGCGTATGCCTCGCTCGCGCTCGGCTCGGCGCTCGCGGCGTTCATGTATCCGCATACGATGACGGGCGTGCTCTCGTCGGCGTCGGCCAACACGGTCAAGAAGAATGCGATCTTCCTGCCCGCGTACACGCTGCTGCTCGGCCTGATCGCGCTGCTCGGCTACATGGCGATCGCGGCCGGCATCAAGGTCACGTCGCCCACCGACGTCGTGCCCGCGCTGTTCGGCACGCTGTTCCCGGCGTGGTTCGTCGGCTTCGCGGCGGCGGCCATCGCGATCAGCGCGCTGGTGCCGGCGGCGATCATGTCGATCGGCGCGGCGAACCTCTTCACGCGCAACCTGTGGCGTCCGCTGGTGGCGCCGAACCAGACGCCCGCGGGCGAAGCCGCGACGGCCAAGCTCGTCTCGCTGGTGGTGAAGTTCGGCGCGCTGCTGTTCATCGTGGCCTTGCCGACGAAATTCGCCATCGACCTGCAACTGCTCGGCGGCGTGTGGATTCTGCAGATCTTCCCGTCCATCGTCTTCACGCTGTACTCGCGCCGCCTGAGCGCCACCGGTTTGCTGGCGGGCTGGTTCGTGGGTATCGTGATTGGCACGTGGCTGGCCGCGCTGCAAGGTCTCAAGCCCGTCTATGCGCTGCACGTGGGCGGCGCGACGTGGCCGCTCTATATCGGCCTGATCGCGCTGGTGGCGAACATCGTCGTCACGGTGATCGTGTCGCTGCTGATGCCCGCGCGTCAACAGCGTCAACTGGCGACGTAATGCGTTAACGGCGCTGTAGTACGAGGAAAAGGGCGGAAGCGTGTCATGCGTTTCCGCCTTTTTTATCGGCGCGCGCTGCGGCGCAGATCGAAGCGATCGAGATTCATCACTTTCGTCCATGCCGCCACGAAATCGTCGACGAAGGGTTTCGCGGCGTCGGCGCTCGCGTAGACCTCCGCGATCGCGCGCAATTGCGCGTGCGAGCCGAACAGCAGATCGACGCGCGTCGCGGTCCATTTGAGTTCGCCGCTGGCGCGGTCGCGGCCTTCGAACACGGCGGCCTCCGCGGAAACCGGCGTCCACACCGTGCGCATGTCGAGCAGATGACGGAAGAAGTCGTTGCTGAGCGTTTCGGCACGTTGCGTCAACACGCCGTGACGCGTGCGGGCGCTGGTCACGCCCAGGGCGCGCAGACCGCCGATCAAGACCGTCATTTCCGGCGCGCTCAAGGTGAGCAGCTGCGCCTTGTCGATCAACAGGGCCTCCGCCGAAACCGGCGAGTTATCGGCGAGATAGTTGCGAAACCCATCGGCTTTCGGTTCGAGCGCGGCGAACGACGCGATGTCGGTTTGCGCCTGCGTCGCGTCGGTGCGGCCCGGCGTGAAGGGCACGACGACGTCGTGACCGGCGCGGGCGGCCGCCTGCTCGATGGCCGCGCATCCGGCCAGCACGATCAGATCCGCCATTGACAGGCGCTTACCGACCGGCCCGGGCTGAGCGCGGTGGAACGCGTCCTGGAGGGTCCCCAGCGTTTCCAGAACCTCCGCCAGTTGCGCCGGTTCATTCGCGGGCCAGTCCTTTTGCGGCGCGAGACGAACGCGCGCGCCATTCGCGCCGCCGCGCTTGTCCGAACCGCGAAAGGTGCACGCCGAAGCCCACGCGAGCGCGACGAGCCGCGAGACCGGCACGCCACACGCCTTGAGTTGACGCTTGAGCGCCGCGATATCGTCGCTGTCGATTAAAGGGTGATCGACGGGCGGCACGGGGTCTTGCCAGATCAGGGCTTCGGCCGGCACTTCGGGGCCGAGGTAGCGGGATTTCGGGCCCATGTCGCGATGCGTGAGTTTGAACCAGGCACGCGAGAACGCGTCCGCCAGGGCTTCGGGATGCGCATGGTAATGCCGCGAGATCGGTTCGTAGACAGGATCGACGCGCAATGCGATATCGGTCGTCATCATCGAAGGCAAGCGGCGCTTCGAAGGGTCGCGCGGGTCGGGCACGGTGAGCGCGCGGGCCTTGTCTCTGGGCGTCCATTGATGGGCACCGGCCGGGCTTTTCGTCAGCTCCCATTCGTTGCCGAACAGGCTTGCGAAGAATTCGTTGCTCCATTGTGTCGGCTTGGTGCTCCAGATGACTTCGAGTCCGCTGGAGGTGGTGTCGTCGCCATGGCCCGCGCCAAAGCGGTTATTCCAGCCGAGCCCCTGATCTTCGATGGGCGCGGCTTCGGGTTCGCGGCCGACGAGCGCGAGCGGGCCGGCGCCGTGCGTTTTGCCGAATGTATGGCCGCCCGCAACGAGAGCGACGGTTTCTTCGTCGTTCATCGCCATGCGCGTGAAGGTCGCGCGTATGTCGTTCGCCGCCGCAAGCGGGTCGGGGTTGCCGTTCGGGCCTTCGGGATTCACGTAGATCAAGCCCATTTGCGTAGCGGCGAGCGGGGCTTCGAGCGTGCCGTCGGCGGTGTGGCGCGCGTTGCCGAGCCAGTGCGATTCCGGTCCCCAGAATACCGATTCGTCGGGCTCCCAGGCGTCGATGCGTCCGCCGCCATAGCCGAATGTCTTGAGACCCATCGACTCCAGCGCGACATTGCCGGTGAGTATCATCAGATCGCCCCACGAAATATGGCGCCCGTACTTCTGCTTGATGGGCCAAAGCAGGCGCCGCGCCTTGTCGAGATTGACGTTGTCGGGCCAGCTATTGACTGGCGCGAAACGTTGTTGTGCGGCACCGGAGCCGCCGCGACCGTCGCCGATCCGGTAGGTGCCCGCGCTATGCCACGCCATGCGAACGAAGAACGGCCCATAGTGGCCGAAGTCGGCGGGCCACCAGTCTTGCGAGTCGGTCATCAGGGCGTGCAGATCGGCTTTGAGCGCCGCGAAGTCGAGTTGGTTGAAGGCTTCGGCATAGTCGAAATCCTCTCCCATGGGACTACATGCCGGCGCGTTCTGGTGCAGGACTTTCAGATCCAGGTGGTTCGGCCACCAATCGCGAATCGTATTGGCGTGGCGCGCGTCACTGGCTTCATGCATTGGACACTTCGAATCGTTCGACACATCGTTCCCCTGGACCGTGGTTCGATGCGAGTATTGCGCAAACGACGTGGCCTGAATGTTCGCGGAAGTTGGCGTTTTGTGTTTGCGCACGGCGAATCGGCGAGAGAGTCGGAGTGACGTTTTCGCTTTACGCGGCTTTACGCGGCTTTACGCGCGTGCCCTATACGAAGGTCTAAAACCCCGCGTGAGCGGCGTGCGGAAACTAACCTCGCGCATAGCTGTTGATTCCACGAGAAGCGATTTATTCTGCCTGAAACCTACTTCATCGCAGGGCAGCCCATGAACACACTCTCGCCGCCGGTCGGTCCGCACGATCATTCCGAAGGCCCGGCCGATGCGCCGCTCACGCTGGTCGAGTACGGTGATTTCCAATGCCCGTATTGCGGGGCCATGTACGAAGTCGTCAAATCGGTTCAACACGCATTGGGCAAGAATTTGAAGTTCGTATTCCGGCAATTTCCGTTGACGCAATTGCACGAGCACGCGCTGCATGCCGCCGAATTCGCCGAAGCGGCGGCCGCCTTGGGGAAATTCTGGCAGGCGCACGCAATGTTGTTCGAGAATCAGAATTCTCTCGGCGATCGCGCACTCGCAGACTACGCAACGCGCCTTGCGATTCCCACGGCCGCACTTGAGTCCGCATTCGCCGGTGAGTTCGACGAGCGCATCCAGCGTGACTTTTCCGGCGGCTTGCGTAGCGGCGTACAGGGCACCCCGACCTTGTTCATCAATGGCCGCCTGTATTCCGGCGAGCGCGATGCCAAAGGCTTGCTCGACGCGCTGCTCGCCGTTTCGGAAGATTCGGCCCGGTGAGTTTCAATGGGGCGGCGTGCGCAGGCGTTCCAGCAGGGTGCGCGCTTCTTTGAGGTCGCGTGTAGCGAACCCTTCGGTAAAACGGTCGTACACCGGCGCAAGTATCTGCTCCGCCCGCGCGGGTTCGCCTTGCCGGTGTTTCAGCGCGGCCAGGCTCCTCGCCGCGCGCAGTTGCAGAAATAGCGCGTCCTGCTGCCGGGCAATCTCGATGGCGCGTTGATAAGCCGCCTCGGCCGCGCCCTGGGAATCGCGCTCGTCGGTCGCGGCGAGCAGGTCGCCGCGAATGCGCAGCAACTCCGGTATGTACCACCGTTCGTCGTGCGCTTCGGACCACGCCAGCGCTTCTTCGACCGTGGCCCGTGCCTCCTCGATACGCGCGAAGTCGAGCAGGCCGCGCGCATAAATGCCGGCAAATAACGAGTAACGCATGCCGATATGCTCGCGCCTCAGTTGCGCCAGCGCCTCGTGAAGCATGGCCAGACCGGCCGGATCTTTTCGTTCCAGCCGTACCGCGCCGTGCAGGCCGAGCGCCATGGCGTCGAACAGAATGAGTCCGTGTTTCGCCACGCTGTCGAGCAGGGTGACGAGCGCGTCTTCTGCGGCATCCAGCTCGCCCGCGTGCAGCGCGAGCGGAATGAAGGCGAAGACCAGCACATAGCCGATCGTCAACGTGTGACCGCTGGCATTGGCGTCGTCCAGCGCTTGTTGCGCTTCGCCTTGCGCGCGGTCGAGCATGCCCTGAAACCACAGGACGCTGGCCATCAGGGAGCGCGTGCCTTCGCGCCCCTTCACATGGTTGTCGGAGAGTTGCGATCGATGCGTGGGAGAGGCGTACCAGGCGAGCACGCCTTCGAGCAAGGTACGCGCTTCGCTTTGCCGGCCCATATGATGCCAGGCGAACGCCGTGATCCGGCTGCCTTCGGAGATCGAAACGGCGTTGCCCGTCTCGCTCGCAATGGCGCGAAACTTCTTGAGCAGTTCGTCGGCGGCACGATGCTGGCCGGAATACACGAAGCCGCAACACGCGGCGAACAACGAACGCAGCTGGTACTCCTTGTCGCCGAGCCGCTCCGCAATGGCCAGCGCATTGGTCCACGCGGTATCGACCTGAGAAACCATGCCGCGCGTATAGAGCGCCGTGGCGGCGAGTGCCGAGTACAGTTTCATGCGTTGGCGTTCGAGCGCCGGGGTATCGGCGTTCATATGATGCAGCGCCTGTTCGACGCGCGTGCGGCACTCGTCGAGCGAGGACAGATGGATCCACGCGGGGATCGCGGAGAGCGTCAACGCAATGCCGATTGCCGCGTCGCCTTGCGCGGAAAAGGCCCAGTTCAAGGCGGCGCGAACGTCGTCGATAGTAGGCTCGTGATCGGCGAGCCAACGGGCATCGGGCGAACGGTTCCAGCCATCTTCCGCACGCGCGTAGAGGTCGCGAAAGTAGCCGGCGTGGCGGCGCGAGACAATGTCCAGTTCCCCGGCTTCGGCGAGCTTGCGGCGCGCGTATTCGCGCGTCGTGTCCAGCAGCCGGTAGCGCACGGCGTCGTTGCCCGCGTTGGCCGAGAGCATCGACTTGGCGACGAGACTCGCGACCGCGTCGATCACACCGGCGTACGCGAGCGGGTCGTCGCCGACAATGGCGGCCGCCGAACCGAGCGAAAACGCGCCCGGAAATACGCCCAGCCTGCGCAGCACGACGCGTTCGCTTTCGGGCAACAATTGGTGGCTCCAGTCGAGCGTGGCCAGCAGGGTCTTCTGCCGCTCCGGCGCCGTGCGGCGGCCTTGCGCGAGTGCCGCGAAGCGGTCGTCGAGCAGGCCGAGCAACTCGTGCACGCCGAACGCGTCCAGACGGGTGGCCGCCAGTTCGATAGCCAGCGCGATACCGTCCAGCCGCCGGCAGATTTGCGCGACCACGGGCGCGTCGCTGTCGGTGGGCGCGAAGTCGCCGCGCGCCGCCACGGCGCGTTCGACGAACAGCTCGACCGCGGCATAGTGCAACGCTTCTTGTAGCGTCAGCGTGGCGGAGTCGGGCGGATTGTCGAGCGGTTCGAGCCGGAAGACGTGTTCGCCCACGGCGTGCAGCGGCTCGCGGCTGGTTGCGAGTACGCGCATGTGCGGTGCGGCGGCGATCATCTGTTCGGCGATGATCGCCGCCGCCTCGATCACCTGCTCGCAGCTGTCGAGCACGACCAGTTGCGGCCGATTGCGCAGCCGGAAGTAATGGGCCAGCGCGCGCGGAATGTCGTCCGAATGCACGACGAGACCAATCGCATTGGCGACCGCATGAGGTACGAAGCTCGCGTTGGAGAGGCGGGAAAGATTCACGAACCAGACGTCATGCGCGCCCGCCTCGACAATCTCGCGCGCAATGGCCAGCGCCACGGTCGTCTTGCCGATGCCGCCCGGGCCGGCAACGGTCAACAGGCGCGTGCGTGAGAGGCGGCCCTGCAAATCCTCGATCGTTTCGGTGCGTCCAATGGGGCGAACCAGCGCGGCCGGAATATTGTGCGAGGGATGGGAGTGAGTTGGCGGCACGGCGAGTTCCGGCGGTATGACCGTGCGCTGCACGGGCGCCACGAATTGATAGCCGCGACCCACCACCGTCGCGACGAAGCGTTGATCGTTCGGACTTTCCCCCAGCGATTTACGCAATGCCGCGATATGCACCTTGAGGTTGCTTTCTTCCACGACGCTGCGCGGCCACGCGCGCGCCATCAATTCTTTTTTCGTGATGAGTTCGCCGGGGCGTTCGACCAGCGCGGTGAGCACTTCGAGCGCGCGTCCGCCGATCAGCACGCGGGCGTCGCCGTTGAGCAGCGTCTTCTGCGAAGGAATCAGCCGGAACGAGCCGAACAAATACGTGATGCCAGTCGCTTCGAGCGGTGCTACGACCGCGTTCCGACCTGGACTGTCGTGCGAGACAGGCATGATGGGGTCCCGAAATGACGCTGGAGGAATGACGCACGATGCCACCGCCCACGATGAGGGCGCGCGGCGCAGCGTCAGTTTATCCATATTTTTGGGGACGAGTTTATAGAAGGGCAGTCTCGACGTAATCACCACCATTAACGAAGCAATCGCGCATCGAGCACGCATGCCGCATGCTCGATGCGCGATTGGCGGAAATCAGGTTGTCTCGCTTTTCTTTAAGGTTTTATGGCGTTCTTTTCTTTAGTTCGCCAGCCAGCGCTTTCAGGCCGTCGTCGTAAATGCCCCGAAATAGTGCGGTGGCGTCCTCGTCCGTCACGCCTTCGGGCGTGAATTCGCCAAACCACTCCACGCGCGATCCGTTGCCGTGTGCGGCGGGCACGACGCGCAAGGTCGAGCGATAGTGGCTTACCGGAAAGGGCGCTTCGAGAATCGCGTAGCTATACGTGCGGGCTGCTTCGTCGAAGGCCATGAGCCGTTCGACGATGGCCGCACCCTCGGGATTGGCGAGGCGACGCACGCGGCCGCCTTCGCTCAATTCGGAGTGCGGGATATACGGCAGCCAGTCGGGCAGCGAGCCGAATCCGCCGATGAAAGCCCAAACGGTGTCTGCGTTTTGAGTGAGTTCAATGTGGGAGTGCGCCGTGGCCATCATGGCTCTCCCGCTCAGCGGTCGATGGGCAGCGGCGCATTCGGCGCCACCAGCCGTTGCTCGCGCAGTTCCTGCCAGAAAGCGGTGGGCACGGTCTCGTGGAGCGCCGCGTGATCCTCCTTGATGCGCTCGGGCTTGCTCGCGCCCGGTATCACGGACGCGACCGCCGGATGCGCGAGGCAGAACTGCAGTGCGACCGCCTTGATCGACACGCCATGACGGCTGGCGAGCGCCTTGATCCGGGCGACCTTGTCGAGTATCTCCGGCGACGCCTCGGCATATTCGAAATGCCTGCCCCCGGCCAGCACGCCCGAGCTATACGGACCGCCCACCACGATCTGCACCCCTTGTGCCTGTGCCGCGGGCATGAGCCGTTGCAGTGCGGTTTCGTGATCGAGCAGCGAATAACGGCCTGCGAGCAGCATGCCATTGGGTTTGACTTCGCTGAGGCCGAGCGTGAGTTCGATCGGCTCGACGCGATTGACGCCCAACCCCCACGCCGCGATCACGCCTTCGTCGCGCAATTCCGAGAGCGCGCGCATTGCGCCGGTGCGCGCGATTTCGAACTGGGAGAGCCAGGCGTCGCCGTGAAAGTCCTGTGCGATGTCGTGTATCCAGACGAAGTCGATGCGATCGACGCCCATGCGCTTCAGGCTGTCTTCGATCGAGCGGCGCGCGCCGTCGGCCGTGTAGTCGTAGACCACCTTGTTCTTGTGGCCATGTTCGAAGAGCGTGCCTTTTTCACCGAATGCCTGCGGACCGCTCACCGTTTCTTCCAGGATCAACCGGCCGACTTTCGTGCTGAGCACGTAGTGGTCGCGCTTGTGCTTGACCAGTTCCTTGCCCAGGCGGATTTCGGCAAGACCCGCGCCATAGAACGGCGCCGTGTCGAAATAGCGCGTGCCCGCGGCCCACGCGGCTTCCAGCGTGGCCGCGGATTCCTCTTCGGGGATGTTGCGGAACATATTGCCGAGCGGTGCGGTTCCAAAACCGAGCGGACCATTTATCAGCGTGTCTTTGATACTCATGAAATTCTCCGGTTGAAAGCCATGGGCTCATTTGTCGTGGACGGATTGCACGAGGCAATGCCATGGCGGCGAGGTCGTGGCCTGGTTGCATTCGCAACGGCTCACTTTGAGCATGCGACCGTGTGCGACTTCTTCATGCGGTGACAAGGCGCTCGCTTTCGCGAGACTGCACGCCTCCACGCGGCTCGCGCCTGCGCCGTGATACGTCTTGATCGTGTAGGGCCGCGCGCACGTGGCAAAACCCAGCAGCGCGATCGCCACGACGGACTGCCAGCGCTTCATGCTTCCTCCCGCAAGTTGAAACCGATGGTAGCGAGGCGGCGTGAAATGCGCCGTGGCGCGTGCATTTGAATAAAACGTGGCTAGCGGTAATCGCAAGTGCTCGCGGGGAATCGGCGAAATCGAAAACTCACTATCGTATTGCCGCACGATGCCAATCGGTTTCAAGCCTGCTTCAAGCCTGTCTCGAGCGTTTCACGTACTTGTCGAATGGCCCGATTTTTCAATTGGCACGGTAAGCGACGTGAAAAGAAGGTCGCGGCTATCTTGACGCCTGAACGAAGTTTTACGCCGATTTACCGTCTTTAATGCATTGCGGGCGGTCGCCAATCCGGCCGCTGCTTTTTCAAGGCGAGACAACCATGCCACGCACTTATCTCACCCTCACGCTCGAAGACGCAAAACGGATGTTGTCGGCGGCCGAGTCGAAAGCGACCAGCCTCGGCATTGCCTACAACATTGCCGTGGTCGACGCGGGCGGCCATTTGCTCGCATTCGCGCGGCAGAACGGCGCGCTGATCGGCAGCATCAATCTCGCCATCGACAAAGCCGTGACCGCACGCATCTTCGACAAGGCCACCGACGATCTCGCCAAGCTCTCGCAGTCGGGTATGCCGCTCTTCGGCATACAGGAAAGCAACGAGGGCAAGGTCGTGATCTTCGGCGGCGGTGTACCCGTTGTGATCGACGGTGCCATTGTCGGGGCGGTGGGCGCGAGCGCGGGCACCGTCGAACAGGATATCGACGTGGCGACGGCGGCCATTGCCGCGCTGAATGCCTGACGCCGCGATCTCACTCGCAAGGAGCGCAAATCATGCCGTATCGCAGTGTGAACCCCGCAACCGGGGAATTAGTAAAAAGCTTCGATAATCATTCGGATGCCGAAGTTTCGGCCGCACTCGATAGCGCGCACGCGTTCTACCGCTCGAGCTGGGCTCAGGGTTCGATCGAACCGCGTCTGGCCGTGCTGGCGCGCGTGGCCGAATTGCTGGTGGAGCGCAGCGAGGAGCTGGCTGAAATCATCACGACGGAAATGGGCAAGCGCATTGACGAAGCGCGGGCCGAAGTCCGTCTATGCGCCGACATCGCGCGCTATTACGCGGATCACGCGGGGACCTTTCTCGCGCCTCACCCACTGGAAACGGCACAAGGCGACGCGTGGATCGAGTATCACGCGATTGGCGTGATCGTTGCAGTCGAACCGTGGAACTTCCCGTATTACCAGCTGATACGCGTGGCGGCGCCGAATCTCGCGATCGGCAACCCGGTACTGGCCAAGCACGCGAGCATCGTGCCGCGCGCGGCGCTGGCGTTCGAGGGCATCATGCATGCCGCGGGCGCACCTAAAGGCGCCTGGACCAACTTGTTCGCGTCGAGCGGGCAGATTGCCGTGCTGATCGAGGACGATCGCGTGCAGGGCGTGGCGCTCACGGGTTCGGAGAAAGCGGGTAGCGTGGTCGCCTCGCAAGCGGGCAAATATCTCAAGAAGTCGGTGATGGAACTCGGCGGCGCCGACGTGTTCGTCGTGCTCGACGACGCCGATATCGGCAAGGCGGTGGCGGCCGGAGCCGCTGCCCGGCTGTTCGGTGCCGGGCAGGTTTGCAACGGAGCAAAACGCTTTCTGGTGCACGAGAAAGTCATTGCCGCGTTCCTCGACAAGTTCACCACGCTGTTCGCGAACACGAAGATCGGCGACCCCATGGACGAACGCGTGGGTCTCGGCCCGCTGTGTTCCATCGACGCGCGCAACGAGATCGCGGCGCAGGTCGAGCGGGCCGTGAAAGAGGGCGCAACGCTGCACTACGGCGGCTCCGCGGTCGCGGGGCCCGGCGCCTGGTTTCAGCCGACCATTCTCACCCACATCACGCGTGACAACCCCGCGTACTTCGAAGAATTTTTCGGCCCCGTGGCCCAAGTGTATGTCGTGCGCAGCGACGACGAAATCGTCGAACTCGCCAACGACTCGCACTTCGGTCTTTCCGGGGCCATTTTCACGGCGGATATCGAGAGAGGCAAGGCGCTGGCAGCCCGGATCGAGACGGGATCGGTCTGGATCAACACACGCTCGTCCACGGCGCCCGAGCTTCCGTTCGGCGGAATCAAGCGATCGGGCTACGGTCGCGAGCTTTCCGAATTCGGCATCAAGGAGCTTGTGAACCAGAAGATGGTGGTCGTTGCCCGCGCTTGAATCTTCGTTCTGTGCCGCAAGCATTCGCTCGACCTATGACTGAATAAAGGATCCGGTTATGAAAGCAGCACGCATGCATGAATACGGCCAGCCTCTCGTTCTGGAGGACGTGCCTGTACCCGATATCAAACCCGACGAAATTCTCGTGCAGGTGAAAGCCTGTGGAATGTGCCGTTCCGACGTGCAACTCGTGGACGGCTATTTCCGCAAATACGCGGATATTCCAACGCCTATCACGCTCGGCCACGAAATCACCGGTGTCGTGCACGCGATCGGCAATATCGTGCCCGAGGCGGCCGGCTTTCGCGAGGGCGACCATGTCGTGGTGGCGCCGGGTTGGGGCGACGGCATTTGCCGTCATTGCCAGATCGGCAATACGCATATTTGTCCCAACGTGCGTTGGCCGGGTTTCGGGCCGGTGGGCGGTTTCGCCGAGTTTCTGCCGGTGCCCGCGCGCTATCTGATCAAGGTCGACAAGCGGCTGCCGTTCGAAACGCTCGCGCCGCTGACCGACGCGGGACTCACGCCGTATCGCGGCATCAAGAAGCTACGCGATTCCGGCGCGATGGGTCCGGACCGCGTGGTGGGCGTGTTCGGCATCGGCGGGCTGGGCGGTTATGCGGTGCAGTACGCGAAGATACTCGGCGGCGGCGCGCGCGTGGTGGCGCTCGCACGCAATCCCGAGAAACTCGCGATCGCGAAGGAATATGGCGCCGACTATATCGTCGATATCAAAGGCAAAACGTCGGCGGATATCAGCAAGGAACTCGCCCAACTCACTGGGCAGAAAGATCTCGACGCCATGATCGATTGCGCGGGCGCGCCCGAGATGGTGCAACTCGCCATGAGCCTGCTGTCGATCAGCGGTCATTATGTCGATGTCGGGCTGGTGGGGGATCGCATCGATATTCCGCTTTTCCCGCGTGTGTCGCGCGAGCAAACGCTGCATGGTTCGTTCTGGGGCAACAATATCGACCTGATGGAAGTCATGGCGCTCGCGGCGGAAGACAAGATCCGCCATACCGTCACGACCTTCTCGTTCGATCAGCTCAACGACTATATCAACCGCCTGCGCGTGGGCGAGATCGTTGGCCGTGCTGTCATGAAGTGGTAATGAAAACGGCCCGTAATCGGCCATGAATGACCGGTTGCGGGCCGCATAATTAATCGGATGCCACCCAGGCGTTAATTGGCGCGCTCGCCATGCTCGACGCGATAGCGCAGCCAAACACTGCCACCCTCGAGCGTCTCCACCGACTGGAATGCGAGCGATTGGCCGTAGCCGGGCCGATTTTCCTCCGGGCCTTCGAAGATCGTTTGCACGCCGCGCACGCCGTCGATGCCGGGGCAAATCAACACACTGAGTTCGTCGATCAAACCGGCTTTCAGAAAAGCCGCATTGATGCCCGCGCCGCCTTCGAGCAGCAGCGTCTTGATGCCCAGGGTGTTGCCCAGTGCCTCGACGCCCGCTTGCAGATCGTGGCCGTCCTTCCCCGCGAAAACGTACGAGACGCCGCTCTGGCGCAACTCGGCGAGATAGGCGTCCGAGACGTGCTCGCCGAGCACGGCGGCGATCTGTTCTTCGCCCACGGTGGGCCGCGGGTAGTGCAGCTTGCCGTCGGGGTCCAGCCCGATCGCGAAGGTGGGCTTGCGTTCGGGATTGAGCCACGCTTCGCGCGTGCCCGTAGCGCCCGTTGCGATGGACGCGCTGCGCTCGTCCTTCACGATTTCGGCCATCGTCACGCGGCCGACGAGCCAGCCGTCGCCGCCCAGACTGGCCGCGACGTTTTCGTATTGCGTCACGAAATGGCGCCGGTCGAAACCGTGCGGCATCGAATAACGGCTCGGATGCAATTTACCGTCGATCGACGACATCATGTGGCAGATGATTCGGGGGCGCATGGCGGGCTCCTCTTGAGCAACGTGTTCGGGGATCTCACTGACTCATTGAATTTGCAATTCCCATACCTGAATAGCGCAGGGCAGAGCGCGGCAACGCGCGGCTCAACGCGGTGGCTCAACAGTTTGCGCCTCGTCGGCGGTATCGGTCCGCGGTTCGCTCGAACGCGTCGCGTGTTGCGCGGCGACGCGCGCTTCGGCCGCTTCCACATTGAAGGGGAAGCGCAGGCTCGACGCCTGGGTGGGCAGGAAGCCGGCGCGTTCGACGTCGACCAGATGCTCGATCACCGCGGCGCGCGTAACGGGGCCGCTCGCGGTTTGCGCGAGCGTGTGCAGTGGCGCGCCGCCCAGCAGCAAGACAATTCCCGCAACCCGTGAGCGTTTCATCGAGGCAATCGCACTAGCTTTGCAGGAAGGCGAGCAGGTCGGCGTTGACCTGCTCGGCTGCCGTTGTGCACATGCCGTGCGGGGCGCCCGGGTAAATCTTCAGCCGGGCGTTCTTGATGATTTTCGCGGACATTTCAGCGGCGACTTTGACCGGTACCAACTGGTCGTCGTCGCCATGGAGGATCAAGGTCGGCACGTCGATTTTCTTCAGGTCGGCCGTGTAATCGACAGTGAATTGCTGCACGCACTGGTATTGCCCGAGAATCGAACCGGCCATGCCTTCGCGCCAGAATTCCTCGACCGTGCCTTGTTCGACTTTGGCATTCGGCCGGTTGAAGCCGTAGAACGGCAGCGCGAGATTCGTGTAGAACACCGAACGATTACCGGCGAGATTCGAACGGATGTTATCGAATGCCGACATGGGCAAGCCATCCGGATTGCTGTCGGTCTTGAGCATGAGCGGCACGACCGCGCTGATCAGCACGGCCTTCGCCACGCGCGACGTGCCATGGCGCCCCATGTAACGCGCGATCTCGCCGCCGCCCATGGAGTGTCCGACGAGCGTGACCTGCTTGAGATCGAGTGCCTCGATGACGGCGGCGAGATCGTCGGCGTAGGTATCCACGTCGTTGCCCCCCGACGACTGGCCGGAGCGCCCGTGGCCGCGGCGGTCGTGGGCGATCACGCGGTAGCCGTGCTGCACGAGGAACAGCATCTGGGTGTCCCATGCGTCGGCGTCGAGCGGCCAGCCATGCGAGAGCACGACGGGTTTGCCGCTGCCCCAGTCCTTGAAATAGATCCGCGTGCCATCCTTCACCGTAACGGAGTCGGCGGTGAAGCGCTCGCCGCGCGAGGCGTGCGAGGGCGAGGCGGTTCGCGCATGGCCGTTGCCGGCCGTCGCTTCGGCCATGGCGATGGCGGGCGCGGTGAGCGCCGCGACTGCCACGCCGGCGCTGGCGGCGAGTACCTGTCGACGATTCGATGAAAGCTGTCCGATGATCGTATCCACAATGTGTCCTTGTCGTAAGGCGTTGGTGTGCGGTTCAGGAAAGTCGGGCTCGAGAAAGTCGCTGCCGTTTCTCGACGTTTCGAGCGCGAGTTCATGCTAAAGCGGGGCATTCGCGGCTTCTTTCGGCAATGCACGCGTTTTCACCGCCAGGCCGGCATGGCGGCTAACTTCCCGCGAACAGATTGCAGAAGCTATTGGGGCCGACACAGTCGCCGTTGTCGTGCCAACGATGCATCGCGGCATGCGAGGCCTGATCGGCGCGCTGAGACGGTTGTGCGGCCGCCGTGGCCGTTTGCGTGCCGCCATCCGACGGCATCGGTGCTTGCGCATGCGCGAGCATGGGCACGACCGCGAGAAAGAACAGGGTCGCTTGAGTGGCTTTCATGAATATCTCCTGGAGCGAGACAGGTCGATCGGTGAGCAGAGGGCGAATGTCTTGCGAGGCGGCGAGCGCGAGAAAGCGCCCGCGCAAGCGCGGGCGGACAAAGGGCGGGAAATGCGATCCCGCCGGAGGAGACAAAGACAAACGTGAAACTCTGCACGCATTCATCGTCGCATTTCATCGGTCTCAAAGCTTTCGCGAAAGCGCGTAGCGTTGCCGAATTCACCGAACTCACTCGTGGCGGAAGCCACGCCCGGGCGAAAGCGTGTTGGCAATGGGAGGGATTCGTCGACGACGGTATCGCGACCGAAATAATCGAATGCCAATGCAACGACCGAAGCGGTCTTGAGTACGGTTTCGATCAAGCACAGAAAGAAGTAGAAAGGCGCGATTGCATACATGCGTGGCAATGCCATGGCAATGACGATAATGCTCACGGTGCAACAGAACGAGAAAAGAACCAGTGAAACGTGGTTTCTCCGCAGCGCGCCGAATACGATCACGGTCAACACGAGCTTGGCGCTCAGCGTCGCCATGACGGCCATCATCCGGGTTTCGCCAGCGAGTTCCCAACGCGTCTCGAACAGCGACCATAGCCAGACCGCGACCACCAGCGCTTTCCACGCGGCATTTAGCGGAACGAGTCCCTCGGGGTCTGTCTCCCTCGCGTGAATGGCGGGCGTGGGAAACAACGGCTCGGAGGGCAGCATAAAACGTTCTTCGGAATTCACGATAATCCTCGCGGCACCGGCAATCGCCGGAAAACAATTCAGGCCGAGTGTGAAACCATTGCGCGACGGATTCTTTCGCGTTGAATACGCAAATTGCGCATTGAAACGGCACCGCGACCGCGGTGTCGAGGTCAGGCATGATTGGGCCGGGCGCCGGAGCGCAATGGGGAGAGCGATCATGCACGAGAAAGCGTATGCGGCGGAATGCGAGTCGGTGGTCGTTCATTGCTCGCGCGAACCCGAAGTGCGCAAACGCGGCTTGACGTTATTCGCGCTGGCGCTCGGCAGCTTTTGCATCGGCACATCCGAATTCGCGAGCATGGGAATACTGCAATTGTTCGCCTCGGCGCTGGGTGTCGCCGTTCCCAGAGCGACCGATGCGATCACGGCCTATGCATTGGGTGTCGTGGTCGGAGCGCCGCTGGTCACGCTCGTGTGTGCGCGACTGAATCGCAGAACCTTATTGCTCGTTCTGATGGCGATGTTCGTCGTGGGCAATCTGCTCTCGGCCATGGCAACGAGCGTCACGACCCTCGCAATGGCGCGCTTTCTCAGCGGCTTGCCTCAGGGCGCGTATTTCGGCGCGGGTGCCTTCGTCGCGTCGTATATCGTCGGCCCCGGCGGTGCGGGCAAGGCGTTCGCGATCGTGATGTCGGGGCTGACTATCGCGACGATCTTCGGGTCGCCGCTCGCCACTTTTCTGGGGCAGACGCTCGGTTGGCGCGAGACCTACCTCGTAGTGGGCGTCCTCGCCATGCTCGCACTCGCGGCGCTGTGGATCTGGGTGCCCGTGAACGCCGCGCTGGACGGCGGCCCGCTCGCACAGGAACTCGCCGCGTTGCGCCGGCCTTCGGTCGCGATCACGATGATCGTGGCCGCGCTGGGCGTTGGCAGTATCTTCGCGGTGTACACCTTCATCGGTCCGCTCGTCACGGACGTTGCGAGACTGCATGAATCCGTGATTCCCATTGCGCTCGCGCTCTTCGGGGTCGGCATGACGGCGGGCAATGCGTTGGGCGGACGGGTGGCCGATACGCACGCGGCACGCGGGCTCGTTATTGGATTCGGCAGTGCGCTCGCCGTGCTGGCCGTGCTCGCCGCGTTCGGGGCCAATGCGGCCGTGCTGATGCCGTCGCTCTTCGGTGTCGGGGCGACGATGATGTTCGCCATTCCCACCATACAGGTCCGTCTGACGCGCTTCGCGCCCGAAGCTCCCACGCTGATGGGGGCGATGAATCTCGCTTCCCTGAACGTTGCCAATGCACTCGGTGCGTGGGCGGGCGGGACCGCGATCAGTGCGGGGTGGGGGGTGCTTTCCGCCGTGTGGGCAGGGTTCGGCCTGACGCTCGCGGGGCTGATCGTGTTCGTCGCTACGCTGCGTTGGTCGCCGCACGTCTCGGTGCCGGCGAACAGGGAAGCGATCGTTCCGGCGGATTCGTCGCAATCCCGAACGTGAAATAGAAGCGATTAAAGACGTATGCAAACTTTGATTGCATGAATGGCGATCGACGGTTAACACGCATGGTCATGCGGGCTTCGTCGCGCATTTAAAAAACCAATGGGAAGAATTCCCATTAAAATAGTTTCGTTGCGCAGCTTTCATCGTGTCCGTTTCGCTGTGCAATGCATGACGCAGACAAATCAAGCCGCACGCGCGAAGCCGTTTCCCGACATCCGCCTTTCAGTGCCGCGCTCGAGCGCCGCGCGCGTT
The DNA here is from genome assembly GCF_009789675.1 of Paraburkholderia acidisoli. Lineage (NCBI taxonomy): Bacteria > Pseudomonadati > Pseudomonadota > Betaproteobacteria > Burkholderiales > Burkholderiaceae > Paraburkholderia > Paraburkholderia acidisoli. The sequence continues at coordinate 135,688 of NZ_CP046914.1, forward strand.
GCCCCAGGCGATCGTAGTCGCAGTGCGATCCGAACAGGTCGGGCCAAGAGGAAGCCGGATGACAATCATGACGCGGTCGACTTCGACCAACAACGGTGGAATGCCGGGTTCCTCCGTGGTGTACGTCATCGACGACGACGAACAACTGAGGTTGTCGTTGGGCGGGTTGTTGCGCTCCGTCGGGCACCGTGTCGAACTCTTCGAGACGCCGCTCGAATTCGTCAATTTCGGGCGGGAAGACGTGCCGAGCTGCCTGATTCTCGACGTGAGATTGCGGGGCGAGAACGGCTTGGCGTTTCAGCGTTCGGTCACGAAACTCGTACCCAATATTCCGATCCTGTTTATTTCCGGTTATGCCGACGTCGAGATGTCCGTGAAAGCGATGAAGGCGGGCGCCATGGATTTTTTCACCAAGCCGTTTCGCGAGCAGGAGATGCTCGACGCCGTGGCGCAGGCGCTGATTCGCGATGCGGACCGCCTCGCCGCCGACTCCGCGCTGACTGAACTCCGTCAGCGTTTCGACGCGCTCACGCCGAAAGAGCACGAGGTGCTGGAATTCGTGCTTTCCGGACTGCTCAACAAACAGATCGCCGACGAAATGCACGTAAGCGAAATCACGGTGAAATTGCATCGCGGCCATGTCATGCGAAAGATGGGGGTGATGTCGGTGGTCGATCTCGTGCGCGACGCCCAGCGGTTAGGCGTCGAACCACGCAAGCCGCCGCGCCGCCGCCTGTGAAGCCATCACGCGGGCGCGCTTCGGTTGCTTGCCCGGTTGCTGTTCCGCTGCCGTATGCGTGCGAGCGGTAGCGGTCCATGATGAATTTGCCGTCTGATTGTGGGGTGCGCGAGTGAACGTTCAACCTGCCGGCGTGGCTCATTTCGATGCGCCGACCGTGTTCGTGGTCGAAGACGACGACGACGTGCGGGAATCCCTGGAGCAGCTATTGAGATCCGTGGGGATGCAGGCCAATGCCTTCTCCGGCGGCGAGGCGTTGATCGGAGCCTTCGAGGCGGAGCCTATCTCCGGTCCGGCGTGCATCGTCCTCGACGTGCGCTTGCGCGGCGCCAGCGGTCTCATGGTGCAGCGCGAGCTGGCACGGCGTGGCATTGCGCATCCCGTCATTTTCATCACGGGGCATGGCGACATCGTCATGACCGTCAAGGCCATGAAGGCGGGCGCCGTCAATTTCCTCACCAAGCCGGTTCGCGATCAGGATTTGCTCGAAGCCATTGCGGAGGCCGTCGACCTCGATCGAACCCGTATTGCGGAAGAATTGGCCACTCAAGATATCAAGAACCGCTGGCTCGAATTGACGCCACGGCAGCGGCAGGTCATGCATTTCGTGGCCTGCGGCATGCCGAACCGTGAAATTGCGGAAGAATTGGGTATCACCGAAATCACCGTCAAGATTTATCGGGGTGAGGGCATGAGGCGTCTCGGCACGCGAACGCTGGGCGAATTTCTTTCCAAGGCCCGCATGCTAGGCATTGCCGCGGTCACGTCGCCCAACACCCCCGGCGCGCCTTAGCCGCGTTGCTTGCGTGCGTTCGAACGCGGGCCTCAATGATGGCCGTAAAGGGGGGCTTCGCTCATGCGGGCGGGGCCGCCCGACTGGCCGACCTCTTGCGCGGTGCCGCCAAAACCGGTGTCGTCCGGCGTGCTTGCCGGTTTCGCCGCGCGCGCATGGCCGCAATGCAGCGTGTACGGATTGACTTCGGGCCGATAAAAGGGCGACGGTCCGTAGCCGCTTGCCCACGCGGTCGTGGAAACCCACGTCGTTGCCAACAACAGCGTGACCCGCAAGAAAGTGCGCTTCATGATTTCCGTTCCTTCGTGATGAATTCATCGTCGGCTCATGGCGCAGTGTGGTCGCGGCACTAGCATCCTGTCTTTCCGGATTGACCGCTTCTTTGCGCGGAACCTGGCGTTTGGCGCAGGCTTCGGCATGCGATTCAATCCTGTGACGAATACGCGGGATCGCGATCTTTCGCTTTACCACAATTAACTTTTCGTTCCTCGATATGGCTGGCATAGTTTGCCTGGCTATTCAACCTGCTCGATACGAGGGGGTGATACGGAGTGCGTGCACCGGTAAGTCGTCGCTCGAATGGCGGAACGAGCGTCGTTGCTTGACCGGCTCGAACTATTGATCGAACTGCAGTGAGAGGCAACGCAATGACCAGGATTGTTCATCCGGCGCAAGCACTGCTCACCAGTCTCAGCGGCTTTCGCGTGGAGTTTTCCGAGGTGAGCGCGCGCGTGGATATCGTGCTGGACCGGCCGCCATTCAATGTCGTCACCATGGAGCAGCGCGAGCAACTGCGCCTCGTATTCGAGGCACTCGACGACGATCCGCAAATTCGTGTGATCGTATTGCGCTCCGTGGGAGAACACTTTTCGATGGGCGGTGACATCGTGGGGCTTGGCGGCATTTCGGCGGAGGATATTTCCAATCTCGCGTGGAATGTGTCGGCGCCCGCACGTTGCAGCAAGCCCGTCATTGCCGCGAATCGCGGCTACTGCTTCGGCGTGGGTTTCGAGTTGTCGCTTGCGTGCGATTTCCGGCTTGCAACGGAAACGACCATGTACGCGCTCTCGGAGCAGCGCATTGGGCAGCTTCCCGGTTCGGGTGGCTCGGCCAGGCTGCAGAAAATGGTGGGAATCGGCCGCACCAAAGACATCATCATGCGCTCGCGGCAAATCTCGGGACCGCAGGCTTTCGACTGGGGCATCGTGACCGAGTTCGTGCCCGACAGCGATCTGGAGAGCGCCACCGACGACATGGTGCGCGAGCTGCTGGCGTTTTCGCCGCTCGCGCAACGTGCGGCGAAACGGCTGCTCAACGATATCGACGATTCGTCGTTGTCGATGGGGATCGAAATGGAAGGCCATATCAACGGCAGACTTCACAATTCCGATTATCGCGAAGGCTTCGAGGCGCTTTGAAACCAGGCGCGAGATGAGCTGCCGGGCAAAAAGCGGTTCGCGCCCATACGAACGTATAGCGCGTTAGCGGACTGCGGAAAGCGCGTCTATGCCACGGTAGCATGGTCATGATCCCTTAAGACGACTAGGCTGGAACTGTCGCGGCGAGTCGGTGCGTCCCACTCGCAAGGCGGCTTTCTGGAGTTCCGCCCATGTCCCAGCTTCCGTCCTCGACGCTGCACAACTGGATCATCATTTGCAGCGAAGCCTATATGGAATACACCTTTGTTCCCTGGCTGAACCGGCATGTTTATCGGCGCACGGTCGACTATCGGGACATTTGCCTGCAATAGCGCCGTATCAACGCATGGATTCACATTGAGCCGCTGCATGGCACGTTCGCTCAACACACGGCTTGAAATGCACCGGCCCGCGCCATCGATGCCATGGCGCGGGCCGGTGCGTTGCTGTTTACGGTGAATGCGGGAGGCGATGCAATGACGCTGCGACGCTTCAACCCGGCATGTCGGTGAACTGAGGTACGTCCAGGTGCTGCGTCCATTTGAGGCGGCGCTTGGTGAACATTTCGAGTATGGGCGCAATGCCATCGGAATTGTCCAGACTTCCGATAGTCACGAACACGGTCTTGGGAAACCCTGCCAGGTTGCTCGTGAACAGGCGCGCGCCGCACTCGGGGCAAAAGTTGCGGTCGAGGCCGTTGCCCGATTGCGCGGTGTAGTGAAAGGCTTTCGGCGTGCCGCTGAGTAGCGTGAAATCGCTTTCGGGAATGGCGAAGAACGTCGCCATGGCGCCGCCGCCGGCTTTCTGGCAATCCTTGCAATAGCAATCGGCGATAAACGTGGGGTCGGTTTCGAACTCGAATTTCACCGCGCCGCACGCGCACTGACCAGTGTGTTTTTTTGCCATGATCCGGGACCTCGTTCGTTGAAGAAACACCATGGGAATCCGGTCAGGCGCAAGGGGTGGCCCGGGACGACGATTCCGCTCGCATTGTCCCGTGGTCTCACGCAAGGACGCAGTGCGCCGTGCGTGATCGAAAGCCGGGGTTTCCGGACAGAACCGGCAAGCCGTTGTGCGTATAAATGGTGGCTCTTTCACGTTCAACGCACTGTGCGGAGCCAGCGTCATGAAGGATTACAAAGGTAAGGTGGTTGTCGTGACGGGCGGGGCGACCGGCATCGGTTTCGCGCTCGCGAAACAGTTCGCTTTGCAGGGCGCCTTGTTGCTGATCGCGGGTATTCAGCGCGAGCGTCTGAAAGCCGCCGTGGAGGCACTCGCGCCGCATGCGGCTCGCGTGGAATGCTTCGAGTGCGACGTCACACAACGCGAGCAGGTCGAGGCGCTCGCCGAATTTGCCTGGCAGCAGTTCGGCCGTGCCGATGTGATCGTCAATAACGCGGGCGTGGGCCCCATTCCGTCGACCGTTATCGATTCGAAGCCCGAAGACGTGCAGAAAGTGCTGAACGTGAATCTGTTCGGGGTATGGAACGGCGTGTCCATCTTCGGGCGGCGCTTCATCGCTCAAGGTACGCCCGCTGCGATCTACAACGTCGGCTCCGAAAACGCGTTCTTCAATGCGATACCCGAAGGCGCTGGGTATATCCTGAGTAAGCACGCGGTGCTGGCCATGACGGTTGCCTTGCGCGAAGAGGTGCCGAAGCACATCGAAGTCGCGCTGATCTGCCCGGGACTCGTGCGCTCGGAACTGGCGAGAGAGACCGAACAGGGCATGGACACCGACGCCTACGCGGCGCTCGTAATGCGCCAACTGCTCGCCGGCGAGTTCTATATTGTTTCTCATGCCTTCAACATGGTGCGGATTCACGCGCGCTGGCGCGAGATCGAGGCGGCGTTCGCGAAATACGCACCGCGCTACACGGGCGATGTCGAATTCGACGTGCGCACGCTCGGTGTCAAGAACAATTGGTATCCCGGCTATCCCAACGCGGCCGCGGAAGATCTGCCGGTTTGACGCGGCGCTTGCCGATTTTTTGTCACTGCCTTTAACGGATCAAGGAGAAAACCGTGAAGATTCTCGTGGTTCTGACTTCGCACGATCAGCTGGGCAACACGGGCCGCAAGACAGGTTTCTGGCTGGAAGAACTCGCTGCGCCCTGGTATGTGTTCAAGGATGCGGGCGTGGAGGTGACGCTCGCCTCGCCGAAAGGCGGTCAGGCGCCGCTCGACCCGAAGAGCAACGAGCCTGCCAATCAGACGGATCAGACCCGGCGCTTCGAAGCCGACGCCGCGGCCAAGGCCGCACTGGCCAGCACCGCAAAACTCAAGGACGTCGCGCACGACGAGTTCGACGGTGTCTTTTATCCGGGCGGCCACGGACCGATGTGGGATCTGGCCGAGGATCGGGATTCGATCGACCTGATCGCGCGCACGATCGCAGCGGGCAAACCGGTCGCGCTCGTTTGCCATGCGCCGGGTGTATTGCGCCACGTGATTGGCGCCGACGGCGCGCCGCTGGTGAAAGGCAAAACCGTCACCGGCTTTTCGAATTCCGAAGAGGAGGCGGTTGGTTTGACGAAGGTGGTGCCGTTCCTCGTGGAAGACGAACTGAAGGCGAAGGGCGGCAAATACTCGAGTGTCGCGGACTGGCAGCCTTACGTGCTGGACGACGGCCTGTTGATCACCGGCCAGAACCCGGCGTCGTCTGCGCCGGGCGCGAAAGCCCTGGTGACCAAATTGAGGCAAATGGGCAAGTAACGTAGCGTCAATGCCGATACCCCGGACGTGACTCGATCGCGTCCGGGGTATTCGCGTTTTTGCGTGTTGTGCCAGCGTAACCGCGGAGTCATCGCGCGGAGCCATCGCGGCTACGGCAGCCCCAGTGCCTGCCGAACCTTTTCCAGAATCAGGGCGGAGTCCACGGGCTTCTCGAAGTAGGCAAGCGCGCCGTTGGCGAGCGCCGTGGCTTCGTCGCTGGCGGTAGGATAAGCGGTAATGAAGATGGTGGGCGGTACATAGCCGCGTGCCAGAAGCCGCGCATGCATTTCAATGCCGGACATGCCCGGCATGGTGACGTCCGAGATCAGGCACCGTGTTTGATTGACGGCGCCGGAGTTGAGAAATGCGTTGGCCGAGTCGAAAGTCAATACGTCCCATCCCACCGAACGGATGAGACTTTCGATTGCTTCTCGAACCGACTCATCGTCCTCAACGATGGACACAAGAGCGACTGGAGTCACGCCATCCCTCGGACGGACATACCCGCCAATATCGGGGCTGCCCTTCAGGTTGTTAGTCTTTCTGGATACACCTTAGCCCACCAGGCAGTGCACGGTAACCATACGATGGTATAGAGCGCAACGGTCTTGATTACGGCGTATGAAAAATAGCGACGCTCCTTTTCCTCTCATTGCTAATCTGTCATCGAGCTTGAATGAAATTCATGCGCAGTGAATGAATTTCATTGCGGTGACCACGAATGCTGCAACAATCGAAGCGCAAGTTTCGCACCCGGCGTAACGCTTCACGCGGTGTCGAACGCACGGGAATTGACCCGCGCGGGCAGACGCTGGGTGATGCACATGGCGCACTCGCCGCGAAGCAGGTTGCGGCGCGAAGTCAATCGCTGGGCGAGGTTACCGGGTTCGCGCGATTCGTTGCGCTGGAGACCGGCGTGCTCACCGGCCCGGTTGCGCGCAGGCGTGCTTCGGCCGCCTGAATGTCGGAGGGATAGTTGATGTCTTCGCTAATGGCGGGGTTATATCCCACCTGTTCGAGCGCACGCAGTTCGGCCTTCACCTGCGCGCGTGTCACCGGTGCGTTGGTTTGTGCGAAGGCGCGCGCAGGCAGCATATAAGCCGCGGCAATTGTCATGGCGATAACGAGACCGGGCAGTTTCATGAGTGCAATCTCCGACGTGAGGGCATGGCATCGTGTACGCGTCGCGTACGAATCTCGTTATCAGAGTAAGTTTTATGGCGAGTTTGAGTAATCGGCCGAAAGAGAAAAGAGAATTCTATTGCCGGATGAAATGACTTTGTCCCGTCTTTTTGGCAGCCATAAAGAAATCGAATTGATCGTCGAATAGGTACGCGCTCCGAAAGCAATAAGGCCGACTCAGGGTTGAATTCACGTGACGCGCCGGGAGAGCTGGTTAGCCAATTCATCTAACGTGAAAAGCGGCGAGCGCTGCTCACATCGGCCCGTTCAGATGGTTTGAATCCGGCTATTGATCGGAAGAATGAAATCCTCGCCGGGCGCCGGCACACTCACGGTGTCATGAATATGAAAGATTCGGTGGCTCATAAAATGATGTCATGCGTCTTCCCCATAATCGGGTCGCGCGACACTCAATCTTCATTTCATTCGTACGATTCGACGAGAATGAAGCTTTCGGTAAAACGGCTTTCAAACCGCGGTTGCGTCTGAAATTCAGGGAAGGTAATCTTTCAGGGCAAGTGCGAAATAGCATACATAGAACAAACCAGATCAATACGAAGCGAAGCGGTTGCGCATGGTTTTGAAACCTGCGCAGGCGGCGTTTCGGCTGCGAACGGTGACGCCGTCGTGCCCGTGGGCGGTCATTCGTCACTCCGGTTCTGCATGGCTCGGTGGTTGGTTTGCCGCTCAGGGAGTGTTTGTTGATACGCTTAGGCCCGTTGCCCGATGGGATGCCAGTCGAATCGCTGCAGGTCGCGTGGGAGGATGGAGCCTACCGGGTGTATCGGGGAAGGCGGCGGCTCGACGACCGCGTCGACGAACCCGTATTGGTCGTGCGAGCGGTGCGTGCGCAACCCGCACGCGGCGTCGTGGACCGCCTGGCCCATGAATATGCGCTGGCCGACCGGCTGAACTGCTCCGCGGCGGTGCGTCCGCTGCAATTGCTGTGCGAGCAGGGCGAGATGTCGCTGATCCTGGAGGATCCCGGCGGCGTCCCGCTCGCGTCCCTGGGCGTGCCCATCATCACGGTGGCCTTTCTGCGCCTCGCCGTGAATATCGCGTCGGCGCTGGCGCAACTGCACTCGCGAGGCCTGGTTCATCGCGACATCGCGCCCAATCATATTCTCGTCGACGAAGCGAGTCGAAACGTCCGCTTCACGGGCTTCGGCATCGCTTCATTGGTGCGCCGCGAGCGCCAGTTGCCGGAGCCCCCCGAGTTTATCGCCGGTACGTTGGCGTATATGGCGCCCGAGCAGACCGGCCGGATGAATCGCTCGATCGATTCACGCAGCGATCTGTATTCACTCGGCGTGGTGTTCTACTGGATGTTGACGGGCCAATTGCCCTTCAACGCCACCGACCCCATGGAACTGGTGCATTGCCATATCGCGCGGCAGGCGTTGCCGCCGATCGAACGGGTGCCCGCGCTGCCGCCCGCCATCTCGGCAATCGTCATGAAGTTGCTCGCCAAGACGGCGGAAGACCGCTACCAGACGGCGGGCGGTGTGGTGCGCGACTTGCGGCGCTGTCTCGCGCACTGGGAAACGCGTGGACATATCGCGAGCTTCGCACTCGGCCAGTTCGATATTCCCGACCAACTCCTGATACCGGAAAAGCTCTACGGGCGACATGCCGAAGTCGAGCAACTCATTGCGGCATTCGATCGCGTCGCCGAGCGCCAGCATAGCGAGCTCGTACTCGTTTCGGGTTATTCGGGCATCGGCAAGTCGGCGGTGGTTAACGAATTGCACCGGGCGCTCGTTCCGCGCAGAGGTTTCTTCTGGGCCGGCAAGTTCGATCAGTACACCCGCGATATTCCTTATTCGTCGCTGGCGGTGGCGATCAAGGCCGGCGTTCGGCAGATACTCGCGGAAAACGAACTGGTAACCTGGCGCGAGGCGTTGCAGCAGGCACTGGGCGCCAACGGCCAACTCATCGTGGATCTCGTGCCGGAACTCGCGACCATCATCGGTGCACAGGCACCGGTGCCGGCGTTGCCGCCGCAAGACGCACGCCGGCGGTTCCAGTTGATGTTTCGGCGCTTCATTGCCGTATTCGCGCGGCCGGAACATCCGCTGGTGATTTTCCTCGACGACTTGCAGTGGCTCGACGTGGCAACCCTCGACGTGCTCGAAGATCTGTTCGTGCAGGGCGATGTGCACAATCTCATGGTGGTGGGCGCCTACCGGAGCAACGAGGTCGATGCGATCCACCCGCTGGCGCGACGCATGGAAGCTATCCGCCAATCGGGGGCGGCCGTGGACGAAGTCGTGCTGGGACCGCTCGTCAACACGCAACTCGATCAACTCGTTACCGACGCGTTGCGTTGTCCCATTACGAAAGCCGTCCCGCTCGCGCGTTTGCTGCACAAGAAGACGGGCGGCAATCCCTTCTTCGCGCTGCAATTTCTCTCGTCGCTCGCCGATGAAAATCTGCTGACGTTCGATCACGTCGCGGGGCGCTGGTCGTGGGATCTCAATCAGATTCACGCCAAAGGCTATACGGAAAACGTCGTCACGCTGATGATCGGCAAGATCAGCCGGCTCCCCGAAGAGACGCAACAGGTACTGAGACAGTTTTCCTGCATCGGCAATACGGCCCGCGCCTCGATTCTGGAGACGATTTGCCGCGCCTCGGCCGAGGCGGTGCAGGACGCATTGTCGTATGCGGTTCAGAGCGGCCTGATCCTGCGCACCGGGCCTCATTACCGCTTCCTGCACGACCGGGTTCAAGAAGCCGCTTACCTGCTGATCGACGAGCGGGAGCGCGCTTTCACGCACCGCGAGATCGGGCGTTTGCTGCTCGACCACACGCCCGTTTCGCAACTCGACGACACGATTTTCGAAATCGTCAGTCAGTTCAATCGCGCCATCGAACTCATCGTCGATCCCGTCGAGCGCAAGCGCGTGGCGGAACTCAATCTGCGGGCGGGAAAACGGGCCAAGGCCGCGACGGCGTTCGCTTCGGCATTGACGTATTTTTCGGCGGCGCAAGCGTTGTTGAGCGGCATCGACTGGAACGCGAACTACGAGTTGTGTTTCGCCGTGGACTTTTCTCTGGCCGAATGCGAATTGCTCAACACCAACATGCATGCGGCCGAATTTCGCCTCGCGCCACTCGTGGCCCGCAAGCTCAAGCCGCACCACGCGGCGCTCGTCACCCGGCTGCGGATTACATTGCATACGGCCATGGACCAGAGCGAGCGCAGCATCGACATTTGCCTCCAATATTTGCGCGAATCGGGCACGGAATGGCAATCGCATCCGTCCATGGAGGTCGTCGAAAGCGAGTTCCGGCGTATTGCAACGCTGCGGGCCGGGCGCGAAATCGAAGCGTTGATCGACTTGCCGCTGCTCGACGATGTCGCGGTTCAGGACACGCTCGACATCCTGATGGAAATCGTCACGCCGGCGTTTTTCACCGACCAGAATCTGTGCGCGCTCGTGCTGTGCCGCATGGTGAACCTGAGCCTCGAATACGGGAACAGCGACGCATCCTGCTATGCCTATGTCTGGCTGGCCACCTACGCGGGGCCGTTATTCGATCAATACGCCGCGGGTTACCGGTTTGGCCGGCTCGGACTCGATCTGGTCGATCAGCGCAATCTGAAGCGCTTCCGGGCGCGCATTTACACCTCGTACGGCAATATCGTCGTGCCGTGGGCAAGACATGTGCTCGAAGGGCGCGAGCCGATTCGCCGCGCTTTCGAAATAGCGAGCGAAAGCGGCGATCTCACCTACACGATGTATTCGCTGTGCGATCTGACGCAGAACTGTCTCTCGGTGGGCGACAGCCTGGAGACCGTGCAGCGCGAGGTCGAAAATGCCGTGGCCATTTCGGAGCGCGTGCGCTTCCGGTTGGTCAGCGACATGCTGGTGACGTATCGCGGTCTCGTGCGAACGCTGCGTGGCCTGACGCCGCAATTCGGCTCGTTCGACGAGGCGCAATTCAGCGAGCGGGAATTCGAAGCGCACTTGCGCAGCTCGCCATCGCTGGCGCTTCCCGAGTTCGATTACTGGGTTCGCAAGCTGCAAGCGCGCTATATTGCCGACGATTTCGCGCACGCAGTGGCCGCGAAGTTCAATGCGTCGAAGGTGCTATGGGTGGCGACCTCGCAGTTCGAGACCGCGGAGTTTCATTTCTATGGCGCCATGAGTCACGCGGCTTGCTGGCACACGGCGAATCCCGGTGAAAAGCAGCGGCATAGAGACGAAATCACCGCGCATCATCGGCAATTGTCGGTTTGGGCCGCGCATTGCCCGGAAAACTTCGAGAATCGCGCGGCGCTCGTCGGTGCGGAGCTGGCGCGTATCGACGGCGATATTCCCGAGGCGGAACGTCTCTACGATCTCGCGATCCGCTCGGCGCGTAAAAATGGTTTCGTGCACAACGAAGCCGTGGCGTATCAGGCCGCGTCCAGATTCTACGAGGCGCGCGAGCTGGCCGAGATCGCCGAACTCTATGTGAAGAACGCGCGCCATGCTTATTTGCGCTGGGGTGCGCAAGGCAAGGTTCGGCAACTCGAGGCGACGCACCCGAAACTCTCTCAGGACTATCAGCCTTATACCGTGGCGAGCAGCATGGAAGCGCCGGTCGAACATCTCGATCTCGCCACGGTGCTCAAGATTTCACGCGCCATCTCCAGCGAGGTCGTGCTCGACCGGCTGGTCCAGACCGTCATGCGCACGGCCATTGCCCACGCAGGCGCGCAGCGCGGTTTGCTGGTGTTCGGTGCGGGCCCCGGAATGCGGATCGAGGCGGAGGCCACGACCACGCAAGACGTCGTCACGGTCAGTCTCGAGAAGGCCGGGATCGAGCGCACGACGTTGCCCGTGTCGATCCTGCACTACGTCATGCGCACGATGGAAAGCGTCATATTGAACGACGCCAATGCACGCCACGAATTTTCGGCCGATCCGTATTTTTCGCCGCCGCGCACGCAGTCGGTGGCGTGCGTGCCGCTGGTGCATCAAGGCAAACCCATCGCGTTGCTTTACCTCGAGAACAGTCTGGCGCCGCACGTCTTCACCGCGGGCCGCGTTTCGGTGTTGAAACTGCTTGCCTCGCAGGCCGCCATTTCTCTGGAGAATTCGCGGCTTTATCGCGATCTCGCCGAGCGCGAGGCCAGAATTCGCCGGCTCGTGGACGCCAATATCGTCGGCGTGTTCATCTGGGACCTGAAAGGGCCGATCTACGAAGCGAACGACGCGTTTTTGCGCATGATCGGTTATGGCCGCGACGATCTCGAAGCGGGGCGCATCAACTGCCTGCATCTCACGCCGCCCGAATGGCATCAGCAGGACGTGGAAGCCATCGCGCAGTTACGCAAAGAGGGCGAGCTTCAGCCGGTCGAGAAGGAATATCTCCGCGCCGACGGCAGCCGGGTCGCGGTCTTGCTCGGCGCCGCGATCCTCAGCAGTTCGCCGGAACAGATCGTGGCTTTCGTCGTCGATCTCACGGAACGCAAACGCGCCGAGGCGGAAGCGCGGCACAGCGAAAAGCGCTTCCACGACATCGAAATCGAGCTGACGCATGCGAACCGGATCGCGACCCTGGGCCAGTTGACGGCGTCCATCAGTCACGAAATCACGCAGCCGATCGCTTCGGTGGTATTCAGCGCACAGGCGGCCTCGCATTGGCTCGACGCGGACCCGCCCAATCTGAAGGAGGTGCGCCTCGCGCTGGGCCGTGTCGTCCATAACGGCACGCGTGCCAACGACGTGATCCGGCGCCTGCGCGCGCTCGTGAAGAAGCAGCCTGCCAGGCACGAACAGTTCGTGCTCAACGACGCGATCCGCGAAGTCGTCGCGCTCACTCGCGGCGAGGCGACCAAGCATCATGTGTCGATACGCGAGGACCTGGGTACCGAACTGGGCACGGTCAGCGGCGACCGCGTGCAGTTGATGCAGGTCGTGATGAACCTGATCATGAACGCCGTGGAAGCCATGAGCGACTCCGCCGATCACCTGCGCGAGCTGACGATCTCGACGCGGCCGTTCGAAACCGACGGCGTCAAGCTTGCCGTGAGCGACACGGGGCCCGGTATCCGCGAGGAAGACGCCGAGCGCCTGTTCGAGCCGTTCTTCACGACCAAGGCCACGGGCATGGGCATGGGCCTGTCGATCTGCCGGTCGATCGTGGAGTCGCATGGCGGGACCTTGCGAATGCGGCAGAACCTGCCCCACGGCGCGGTGTTCGAATTCGAATTACCGGGACCCGAAGCGGAGCTGGATTGACTCAGCGCTGCAACATGAACGTTTCGTACTCCAGTATGTCGAGCTTGCGGTCCAGCAGATACAAACTCGCCAGCACGACGATCACGAGCGAGCCCGCGAAGCCGTAGCCGTACCACGCCGGATTGAGCGTGAGCGTGATGCCCGTGAGCACCACATTGAGCAGCACGAACGCGCCGATCAGGCCGGTCACGATACGGCGCTGGTCGAGATAGAAGAACACGTTGATCACGCCGAGAAACACCACCTGCAAGCTCGCGGCGATCACATCGACATAAAGCAGCGGCAGATACAGCGTGGAAATGTGCAGCCATTGCAGAATGGCCGCGCCCGCCGCGAACAGCAGCAGCGCCGCGATGGTCTGCACCTTGATGATTTCCCACAGGCCGTTGCGCAGCGCCTCGACCATCGCGTTGCGCATGCGCTCGATGTGTTGCAGCGAAGCGCCTTCGCGCACGGCGTTGAAGAAGCCGTCGTAGTACTCGACGAAGTCGGTTTCGATGCGCAGCAGAAACACCGCCATGCCCGGAATGATCGCGAGATAGGCGAGAAACACCGGCGTGTCGTAGATCACCGAAGCGCGCAGCGGCCCGATCACGGGCTGGCTCGTGCCCGGCCAGTACCAGAACATGAACTTGTCAATCCAGATGCCGAGGTTGTACAGCAGCCCCGACCACATCAGCGTGGGGTAGCGGTACTGTTTCTGGAACACTTCGAACGAGATGAAATGCTTGCCGCGGAAGTCGCGGTAGATCAGCGTGAGCAGGCCCGCGAGCAACACCGTCTGACCCGCCACGAAGCCGCCGAGCAGCCCGTTCAGGCCCAGATGTGCGAGCAGCAGCGCCGCGCCCGTGGAGAGCGCGTAGCCCACCGCGAACACGCCGATGATCGCCATGTACTGCTTCATGCCGGAGAGGAAGATCGTCGCGATCCAGATATTGGCGATGACAACGAAGCCCGCGAGCATCAGCAGCCGGTAGCCGGCCGTCTGCTGCGGAAACAGCAGCCAGACGGCGAGGCCGCCCAGCACGGCGGCGCCGATCGTCGTGACGAACGCCACGGCGTTGAAGTTCGGCAGGATCAGGTCGTCGCGCTTCTCGAACAGGCGGTCCGAGGTGAAGCGCGTGTAGGCGAGCTGCAACGTGCCGGTGAGCACGAGCGAGACCGATATCAGATAGGTCACCGACACCTGAAACTGCGCGATCAGCGTGTTCGGCAGCACGAAAGGCAGGCTCAGCACGCCGATCATCAGCATGCCGACGATCGACAAGATCCACGGCCCCGAGCTGATCAGCCCGGCGTACGTATAAGCCTGCATGAGCCCCAGCAGCGTGTTGCGCTGGAGCATCTTGCGCAGTTCAAAACCGATTCCGGCCACGTGGTTCCCCTTTATCCGCTATGCCGCTGGCTGTCACCGTGCGCGCCGGGCGCACCGCTGGCGCCCGTATCGGCGAGATCCGGCAGGTCCGTGAGCCGCTGATACAGCGTGCGATACGAGCCGATCATCTGTTCCTGCGTGTAGTAGCGCTCGACGCGCGCGATGCCCGCCTGCTGGGCCGCGCGCCAGTTGTCGTCCTTGAGCAGGTCGAGCGCGGCTTCGGCGAGCGCGCGCGGATCGGCGATCTGCACGACGCGGCCCGCCGCGCCGAGCGCCGCGTCGTCGCCTTCGAGACCGTAGATGAGCTGGCGGCACGAGCCCACATCCGTCGTCACCGAGGGCACGCCCGCCGCGAAGCCTTCGAGCACCACGAGCGGCAGCGCCTCGGAAATCGAGCTGAGCACGAGCACGCCGCACTTCGGCAGCAACTCGTCGATCTTCTGGAAGCCGAGAAACTTCACCTTGTCGCGCAGCCCGAGACTTTCCACCAGCGCGCGGCATTCCTGCGCGTACGACTGGTCTTCGTCCTCGGGACCGGCGATCCACGCCTCGGCTTCCGGCATCTCGCGCACGACGGTGAGCATCGCGCGCACGAAGGTCTTGATGTCCTTGATCGGCACGACGCGGCCGATCAGGCACAGCGTTTTCGGCACGCCGGGCGCGCGTTTCTCGCGCAGCGGCGCGAGCCGGGCGAGGTTCACGCCGTTCGGAATGCTGGCCGTGCGTTCCTGCGGCGCGCCGTCCATGACCTGGCGCTGCCGGTTGCCTTCGTAGAGCGCGATGATGTCGTTCGAGGCGTCGTAGCACACGCGGCCGAGCGTCTCGAAGAAACGCACCCACAGTTCGCGGAAGTAGCCGATCTGCGCGCCGTCGCGCTCGAAGATAGTGCGGTTATCGCGAATCCAGCGGCTCTGGAACAGGTCGATCTTGCGTTCCTTGGTGTAGATGCCGTGTTCGGAGACCAGCAGCGGCCGGTTGAAGCGGTAGCGCGCGAGCGCGCCGAGGAAGCCCGCATAGCCGGTCGAGACCGTATGGAACACGCGCACGCGCGGCAGACCTTCGGCGATACGCGCGAGCTGCCAGAGCGGCTTGTGCATGATGCGCACGGTCCAGAAGTAGTCGACGAACGACGGATCCGTGCAGAACTGGCGATATTGATCGGTCAGGAAGTGCCACGACTCTTCGGAGTGCAGGAATGCGTCTTCGCTGAGCGCGCCGCCCGGGCGCAGGTCGTCGAGCATCGTCTTCAGGAGGCTGCCCGCGGCGTGACGCATGGCCGGATTGCGCAGCTTCTCGTGCAGTTGCGCCGAGCGCGCGAACGCCTCGCTGTCGCCGCGCTGGCGTTCGGCGACCGGTGGCGGCGCGAAATCGTACAGGTAATGATTTTCCAGATGCACGACGTTGTCGGGCAGCTCGTACGACTGGCGCGGATAGTCTTGCGGGCGGCTGCCGAGAAAGCACAGCGCGAACGTGTACTCGGGGAACGCGCGGATCATCTGGTTGACCCAGCTCGACACGCCGCCGCTCACATAGGGAAACGTGCCTTCGAGCAGCAGCCCGATGTCGGCGGACGCCGCGCGCGGCAGCTTGCCAGCCGTGGCGGTGTCGGAGGAGGCGGAAGAGTTCATCGGCATCAGGTGCGTTTCAGGGGCAATCGGCTACGTTCAGGTGCGTGTCAGCCGCGCTCGGCGCGGCGCGCGGGCGGCAGGGTGCGGAAGCGCTCGGGGGCGCGGCCACCCGTGGGTTTCGCCGCGCCGCCCGCGCGCCAGTATTCGAGCACGGGGCGCAAGGTGGGCAGCGTGGCGTATTGGGTCGACTCGGCGAGCAGCGCGCGAACCCGCGCGTAGTCGCCGCGCAGGTAGGCGGCTTCGGCGAGATAGGGCAGCATGCGCTCGCGCGGGAAGCCGAACTCGATCGCGCGCGCGAGCATCGTTTCGGCGGCGTCGAGCTCGCCGTTGCCGAGCGCGAGGCGGCCGCGCAGGCGCCACAACGCGGCGTCGTCGGGCAGGTCCTCGAGCGCGGCGCGCGCGTAGGCGTCGGCCTGATCGGCGGCGTTGCGGTACACGTCGCCGGTCACGAGGTTTTCGTAGATCAGCTCGCCGTAGAGTTCGGCGAGCGACTTGTTGATCTCGCCGCGTTCCCGCGCGCTCAGCGGCGGCGCGGCGCGTTTGGCGTCGGCCTTGTTATCGGCTTTGCCGTCGCTCTTGACGGCGCTGTCGGCCGTCTTGCCGTCGAGCTTCGCGCGCTCCGCGAGAATGCGCTGCGTGAGCTGCTTTTCGCGGTTGTCGAGAATGCCGTAGGCGAGCAGGCGAATGTCGTCGAGCGGATCGGCGAGCATGTCCTGCAACAGCGGCGAGACGGTGCGCACCGGCATCGACTGCATGGCGAGCAGGGCGGTCATGCGAAACGAGGTGGGCGCGTCGGCGTTCTGCAGCTCGGCCTTCAGGCGCGCGCCGCGGCCGTACGACACGGTGCCGACGCTGCCCGCCGCGAACTCCGGTTCGTCGACATGCTCGATCGGCAGATTGCGCTCGCGATGGCGCAGCGACGTGCCGAGCGCGATGGCGATGGGCGCGCACAGCAGCCCGAGGAGCGGCACGGCGGCGAGCAGCAGCCACAGGAAGGCGAACTGCGGCCGGCGCCACTGGCGGTAGCGCGCGGGCAGCAGCGCGACGGTGCCGAAGGCGAGCGGCACGGCGGCGAGCGCGTCGAGCGCGAAGCACATCAGCAGCAGCGCGGAATTGCCGCGCCACGGCGTGGGATTGGGCGCGGCGGGCGCGATGCTGTCGGCCATGCCTGTGAGAATCTGCGCCGAGGTGTCGGGCGCGCTGTGGGTGGCGAGCAGGAACGCGAACAGCTGCACCAGCACGCCGACCGCGATCGCGAGCACGGCGAGCAGCACGTGGCTGCGCCGCGCCGCGCGGTCGCGCGGCGGCGCGTCCGGCGTGCTCCGGTAGGCCGGTTCGACCTTGCGCTCACGCTCCGACATTGCAGCGCTCCAGCAAACGACGCAGCGCGTCGACTTCGGCGTGATCGGGCACCGGCATCGAGTACACGGCCACGCGCGCGGATTCGAACGTCACGCCGTACTGCGCCTGCAGCGTTTCCTCGATACGGCGCAGATAACCGTCGATGGCGCCTTCGCCCGAAAGCGGCATCAGCGTGAGCATGGCGAGGTGCTGGTCCGTGTGCAGCGCCCATTGCGCGTCGAGCGCGCGGCGCGTGCGCAGCACGTGCTGGAACCACGGCTGGCTGCGCTCGTCGTTCTCGAACACGAGCGCCACCAGCGACGACGACACCTGCGATTCGCGCGCCAGATGCACGAGGCGCGCGTAGTCGAGCGCGAATTCGTACGGGCACGCCGGGAACGCCGCGAGCATGCCGCGCGTGACGCTCGCGTGGCGCACGCCGTCCGCGTAGAAGTGGCACAGCACCAGCAGGAACTGGAGGTTTTCCAGCGTCAGCGCGAGGAACGGCATGCGCTTGACGACCAGCAGGCCGATCGGGTTGTCGAACGCATCGACGAGCGGCACGCAGGCGAGGTAGGCCGAATGCGCGGCATGCTGGTTTTCGGCGGAGGCCACGTGCACGAGCGAGCGCGTTTCGAGCGCTTCGCGCAGCAGCGAGTCGTGTTCGTCCAGCTCGAAGGCCGGGCCGATCGACGCCGCGGCCACCTTTGCCGGATGGCCGCCGCGCCACGCGTAAATGCGCGCCGTATCGAACTGGCACGCCTGCGCGGCCGTGTCGAGAAACGCCTGCGCGCCCACCAGCGCCACGTCGCCTTGCTGCGCGGGCGTGGCGTCCTGCGCGAACGCGAACTCGCGCAACCGCACGAGCGTGTCGCGCAAGGTGGCGGGGCGGCTCATCAGGTCCTGTTCGAGCCGTTCGTGCGAGAGGCGCAACATGTACTGGTTGCGCATCAGGATCGAGAGGCGCTCGGAGAGATAGTCGTGCGAGACGCGCGCCTGACGCAGCCGCGTCGTCCAGATGTCGCCGAACTGCCCGCACAGCAGCGTGAGCACGAAGCCGCCGAAGAAGAAGTCCACCGGGAAGCTGGCTTCGCGGTCCAGCGTGGCGAGCGCGGCCGCGCCGAGGCCCGGATGCGGCACCGCCACGCCCGGATACAGCACGAACCAGCCGCCGAGCAGCACGAGACCCGAGCACGCGCCCACGATGCTGCCGTAGCGCAGCGCGATCACCACCGGCACGATCCAGATCCAGCCGAAGCCGCTGTGCATGAACAGCGGGTCCGCGCGATCGAACGCCATGCCGAGCGCGAGCACGACGAGCGTGGCGACGAGCGTTTCGACGAGCGCGATCGTGCGGCGCCGCACGACGCCCTTCGGCGGCGCGACGAAGCGGGCCCAGCGCGAGCCGCCGGGGACGCTCTGTTGCTGGCGCCGGCGCAAGCGGGTCCGTGCGGCGGCGTCGTCAGTGGAGCGTGTATTCATCGTCATTCATCAGCGGATTGAAGAGGGAAAGCCGGCGCGATGCCGCGCATCAACGCGCGAGTTGCGAGAGCAGTTCGCGCTCGAGCTTCTGCGCCACGCCCGACACCGAGTCGCGGCTCCAGCCCGTGCGGCTGCCCGTGGCGCTCCAGACCACCGCGCCGCTCTGCACGTCGACGACTTCGAGCGTGATGCCGACCGCCGGTTCGCCGTCCACGCCCACCTTGTAGCGCCATTCGTTGACGGCGCCCGTCAGCGCATAATGCGCGTTTTGCTGGCGCGCCCAGCCGAGCGCGGCCTGCTGCTGGTCCGGCTTGGCCGGATCGAACAGCGTTTCGTCGTCGCCGGAAGCGGGGTAGCGCTTGAGGTTCGTGTAGCCGTACGAGGTCATCAGGCTCTGCACGATCGAGGCGGCGCGCTGGCCCGCCTGCGGCGTTTCCGTGTTGTTGGCGAGCGGCAGCACGGCAAAGGCGTCGGTCTTCGAGAGCTGCGGCGCGCTGCTGCGGTCGACCACCGCGCAGCTGGCGAGCAGCGTGATCGCGCAGGCGAGGCCCGCGCGTGCCATCCAGCGGGCGGCGTTGGCCCCGCGCGTGTCCCGCGACGTGTTGTTCATCGTGTTCCGTTCCATGTTTTTCTCCTTCGTCCTGGCAGATGTCGGGCCGATGCGCGGGTTGCGCGGCCACCGCTCACCCATGTCAATACAGATATCGGTACCGCAATCCCAGCTCTTTAAGCGACGTGGAACGTGTCGCCGACACGCCCTGATACGCGCCGTACAGCACGGCCTGGTCGTCGCCGAACACGCTGCCCGCCATGCCCGCGAGCACCTGGCCGGTCCAGCCCGCATGCGTGTCGTACACCGGGCCGCCAACGAAGAACGGCCGCCACGCCTTGCTGTAGCCCTCGGTCAGGTCCTCGCCGAACGAGAACAGGAGGCCGGCCTGCGACGAGCCCTGCGGCATGTACGACGCCGACTCGACCGGCACGCCCGCCGGCAGCAGTTGCTGGAGCGCCTGGCCCGGCGTGCCGCTCGCGCTGTAGCTCGAGTGGGCGAGGATCGCGCGCACCGTGTAGTCGGGGTAATCGACGCGAATCTTGTAGCCGCCGTTCAATTCGACCAGCTGGCCGTGGCCGAGCATGGAGCCGTCCTGACCGTGGAACGCCGCGTATTCGTAGCGGCCGCCCGTGAACCAGTGCGGGTCGATGCGGTAGTTGAAGCCCGCCGCGAGGTAGTCCTTCGTGCCGCCCACCTGCAACTGCGGCGACTCGTTCGCGTACTGGTGATAACCGGCCTCGTAGGTGAGCGTGAGCCGGCGCGTGACGTTGACGCTGCCTTCGACCTTCGCCTCGGTGAACGAGCGCAGCGCCTCGCGGCGGCCGATCGTCACGCGCTCCTCGTCGTTCTGGCCTTGATGGCGGTAGATGCCTTCTTCCAGCCGGTCGTTCTTCGAGACCACCGGCAGTTGCGCGGCATCCGACGACTGCTCGCGGTTCATCACGCGCACCTGGATGGACTGATTGTTGCCGATGCGCACGCCGGCCGTGGCGGACTGCTCGTTGTAGCGCAGCGGTCCCGTATTGACATAACGCTGCGTCACGGCCGCCGACTGCGCGTTGCGCAGCAGTTGCTCGCGCAGCGGCGCCTGGATCACGTCGTTGTCGGGCACGCGCGCGGCGGCGTCCACGGCGTCGGTTTGCGCCTGCGCGTAGCGGCCCGTGAGCGCGTCGGCGTCGATGCGGTTCTCGCGCGGCACGAGGTCGGGCGTGTTGGTCAGCAGGCGGTCGAGCGTGTTGACGTCGCCTTCGTCGATCGCGAGCTGCGCTTCCGCATACACGGGGCGCGTGCTCTTGTCGATGTACTGCTTTTCGAGCCACAGATGTTCGAGGTCGCTCGCGTCGCCGTTCTGCGCCCACGAGATCGCGGCCTCGCGCGCAATGGCCGAGTACGTCGATTGCTGCTGGCGCAGCGCGCGCTGCTTTTCGGGCGGCAGCTTGTCGAATTCGCTCATCTGCGCGAACTCGGACGGCGCATTGGCCGCGCGGCTCGTGTCTTCGCTGGCGGCGCGGTCCTCGCGCAACATGGCGATCAGCACGGCGCGCGAGGCGTCGCCGTTGGCGAAGTGCTGCGAGAGCGCGACCATGCGGCCGCGCAGGTCGTCGCGCTCGGCGGGCGGCAGCGGCGCGGCGTGCGGGTCGTTGCGGCGCCTGGCCAGATCGGTCCAGACGCGGCGGCGCAATTGCCAGGCTTCGTCGGTGCGGCCGTTCAGTTCGAGCGCGTCGGCCCAGGTGAGCTGCCAGAGCGGGTCGGCTTTCGACCCGGCCGCCTGCAAGTGCAGATAATGCAGCGCCGCGCGGCCGTCGCCGAGCCGCAGGTAGGCGGCGCCGAACGGCGCGGAAAGCGTCGGGTCGCTGTCGGCGTAGCTCGCGTAGCGGGCGAGGGCGTTGCGCAGTTCGACGTCGGTGCCGCGGTCGACGAGGCTCCACACGTAGGTCGAGCGCACCTGCTCGTTGTCGGGCGCGAGCTTCGCCGCGCCGCGGATGTCGGCGGACTGGGCGGCGAAGTCGCCGCGCTGGCGTTCGTATTCGGCGCGGCTCAGCAGGAACGTGGGCGACTGCTCGGCGGCGGCGCGCTGCTGCGGCGTGAGCGAATTCAGCAGCGCGGTGATGCGCTCCCACGCGTACGCGCGGCGGTACTGATAGAGCGCCTGCTCCAGCATCTTGACCTGACCGCTCTGCCGGTACGCCATTTCGGCGAGCCGGCCGGCGTCGAGCGGCGTGTTCTGATAGAAGCTGATCATCGAATCGTAGTCGTCAGGCTTCATCTGGCCGCCGCTCATCAGGCCGTGATAGCCCGCGCCCACGGCCTTGCGATTCTGGTCGATCGCGCCGAGCAGCGTGAGGAAGCGCCAGTAGTCGGCGTCCTGCGGGTGCGCGGCCGGCTGCGCGTCGCGCAACGTGGCGAGCGCCGCGTCGAACTGCGTGCGCGCGTAGAGCAGCGTGGCGATACGGTAGGCGTAGTTGGCGTTCGGACCGTACTGGCGTTCGAGCGTTTGCCACGTTTGCAGCGCGAGCGTGTCGTCGCCCTTGCGCTCGGCGAGTTCGGCGGAGCGCTCGAGAATGGGCTGGCGCATGCTGCCGGTCTGGCGCGCGGCGAGAAAGCGCATGGCCGAGTCGGGATCGCCGAGGCCTTCGTAAGCGGCCACGACGCGGTCGACCTGCTTCAGGTTGGACGGATCGAGCGCCGCCTGGTGGATCGCCACGGCGAGAATCGCGCGCGTGTCGTCCAGACCGGGCGCGAGACGCGCGACCTGCTGCCACGCGTTTTCCTGATTGGTGGCCTGCGCGAGCGCGAGCCAGTTCTGCAACGCGACCTGCGGCTGGTGATTCCACTCGGCCACCTGCGCGAGGCGGTTGTGCCACACCATCGAGTCGGGCGCCTTGTCGAGCGCGCGCTGGGCCACGCGCTGCGCGTTGGCGACGTCGCCGTTGGCGAGGAACACGCGGTAGGCGAGGTCTTCGTCGGTGGTCGAGGCGGGCGCGGCGGCCGTGGCCGGATCGCTCGCGCTACCGCTGGTGGCGCCGTTGGCCGCGCCGTTCGCTTGCGGCGCCGAAGTCGCGACGCGCCGCAGCCGCACGCCGTCGGCCACGAGGCGCGTGGGCGCGGGCAGGCCTTCCAGACGCAGCCAGCGGCGGCCGTCCTGGCTCTCGCGCGCCACGCGGCGCACGTGCAGCACCGCATATTCGACGTGTGCGCCATAAGCTCCGTCGGCGCCCGGCACGCCGCCGCGCTCGCGCATCGACATCTTCAGGAGGCGCTTGACGTAGCCCGTCGCGAGGTCGGGACGGCCCGCCGCCACGGCGAGATTGGCGAGATAGCGCAGCGTTTCCGGGTCGTCGGCCAGATCGCCGATATGCTGGTTCGCGGCGTCGAGCGCCTGCTTCAGCAGATTGCCCGATTGCAGCGCGCGCACGCCGGCCAGGAACAGCGTGCGCCGTTCGCCGCGCGTGGCCGCTCCGGCCTGCGCCGCGAAGTAGGCGTCGGACGCCGCGCGATAGTCGCCGCTCGCGAGCGACACGCGCGCCGCCGCCATGCGCCACGTGTTCGCGTGCTGCGGGTCGGCTTCGATCAGGCGGGCGATGAAGACGCTCGCGGTTGCGGCGTCGTTGATGCCCATCGCCTGCTGCTGGAGCGTCTTCGTTTCGTCCACGTTCCACGTGTAGTGCGTGGCTTCGCGCAGCAGCGCGTCGAACGCGGCCATGCGGGCGGCCCGGCGCGGGTCGTCGTTCTTGAGCGAATACAGGTCGTTCTGCGCCATCGACAATCGAATGGCGAGCGCCATCTGGCGCACGGCCGGATCGTCGGAATGCGCGAGTTGCGGCAGCAGGCGTTGCGCGTCGGCGGGGCGCTGCACCTTCAGGTATTCGCGCGTGAGCTCGGAGAGCACGTCGCCGTTGTTCGGGTCGACGCGACGCCACGCTTCGAGATAGGCGATCGTGAGGCCATCCACGTTGGCGCCGCCGAGCAGGCGCTGCTGCAATTTCTCGCGCGGAAAGGCGAGCGCCAGCAGCAGCGTGACGAACGCTCCGAGGATCGCGATGACGGCCGGCGAAAACAGCCGTTGCCGTTCAGGTGCCGCAGGCGACATCGACATGGATGCTATAGACGGAATCGGAAAGGGGACGCTTCGTCACGCGGCAGGCACCGGCGTTGGCGAGCGTGAATTGAGGCGCGACGTGCGCGTGCAGGTCGAACGAGAGGCCGCCGCTGGTGCGCTGCGCGCGGTCGAGCACGCCGTTGGCGTCGGCGAGATACGGCACGCGGGCGGCGCGCGCGGCGTCGATCACGCGAAAGCGCGCCTCGCTGCCCGACATGTGCACGTAGGTGCCGCCGGGGCCGGGCAGGTAGCCGATCACGCCTTGCGCCGTGGCGAGGTCGGGCACCTTGCCCACGGGCAGGCGCAGCGTGCGCAGAATGCCGGCGTTGCGCACGACCCAGAAGTCGCCGTCACGGGCGACGCTGGTGTCGAGCGAATCGAGCACGGTGCGCGCGTATTCGGACGAGAACACCGGCGTCACGTGCTGCTTCATCACCGTTTCGAGCACGGTCTTGAGCGAGCGCACCGAGGCGTACTTGGTGCCGGTGAACATGTGGTAGTACACGTCGATCGGCTTGAAGCGGATCGGCTTGTCGGTCATCTCGAAGGTTTCGAGCACGCGGTCGAAGCCGTAGAAGGGGCCGTGCCACAGGCCCGTGTACAGCTCCTCGTTCTGGTTCGGCGCGAACACCTGGTAGTAGCCGTCCTTCATCACGCCGAGCGGCGCGATCGCGGTCCAGCTCGGGTACGAGCGCGTGATGAGCGTGTCGCCGCCGTTCATGTTGAGCACGCCGGCCTGGTACGCGGCCTTCAGCACGGGCGCGGGCACCTGGCAGTCGCCGCTCCACAGCACCATGCGCACGGGTTTCGAGGCGGGCGCGACCTGCTTGTCGATGTACTGGATCGAGCCGTCGATTTCGCGGTCGATGCTGAAGCGGTAGCCCGGAATGTCGATCGAGAGACCGGTGTTGTTGGTCTGGCTGCCGCCTTCGGTAGGCGTGTCGGCGTCGTCGGAGCGGCCGAGGCCCGTCACGCGCATCCATTGCAGCGGGTGCGTGTAGGTATGCGTGGCCACTTCCACGTTCGGCAGTTCCATGATGCGGCGGCCGATGTCGCGCAGGTGCGCGGCGATCTTGCGAAACGGGCCGTCGCTCGTGACTTCGCCTTCGATCAGCGAAACCGTGGTTGGCATGCCGGTGTCGCGCAGCACGCGGTAGAGCACGTCGCCGGAATATTCGGGTTGCGCGTCGGTGTTCGGATGGTCGCCGTCGCGGAACTCGGCGCGCGACGCGAAACCGTCGCCGTCGATATGCGACATCATCACGCGCCGGCCGTTCATCGTGGTGGTGTCGGGCACGGGCACGTCGGTCGGCAGATGCAGCGCCGCCTGCAGGAAGGCGATCGGCTGCACGACCCAGCGCGACTGGTTGACCGCGCCGAGGCCGAACACGCCGAACGGGCGCATCGCATAGCCGCCCCACGGCGTGAGCGCCGCCCCGTCGATCTCGAAGTCGCCCGAGCGCAGGCGCAGCAGCGAGCGGCTGTTGGGCCCGACGCGCACGGCCGTGAAGTCGTGCGGGTCCGGGCGCGGCGGCATTTCGAAGCCCATCAGCGTGTGGTCGTAGGACTCGACCGCGAGCTTGTCGTCGGTGGGCGCGCCGTTCACGGTCTGCAAGTCGAGCTTGCTCGCGAGCGTGCTGTCGAGCGGAATGCCGAACGAGCTGAAGATGGCGATGGGAATGTGCGCGTCGACCTGGGCGAGCAGCCACTGGCGGTATTCGCTGGAGCGCGGCACGTCGTTGTTGAGCCACAGCACGATGCCCGCGTACTGGCGCTTCAGGTCGCCTTGCGGCAGCGGCTCGCTGGCGTCGCGAAAGTCGATCTCGTAGCCGAGATAGTTGAGCGGCATCGCCAGAAAGCGCACGCCCGGCGAGACGTTCAGGTCGGTGCGCGCGGGCGGGTCCTGCACGAGCAGGATGCGGCGCTTGAGCGGCTCGACCGAGCCCACGCCCATGGTCTTGAGGCCGCCGTCGGTGACGTACGGCACGATGCCGTCGGCGCGGATCTTCGCGATCGCGTCGCGCGCGCAGGCCGTATCGCCGGGCGGGCAGTAGTCGATCGAGACCACCGGCAGGTGATACTGGCTCTGGATCGTGCGCGCCTGGCCGAGCAGCCACGCGCGGTCCGCGGCGCTCACTTCGCCGTAGCGCTGCTCGCCCTGGTTCCAGCTGCGATACAGCGACTCGAAGGCGACCGCGTAGACCTGATCGTGCACCTGCGGCATGAGTTCGAAGCCGCGATTGAGGATCAGCTTCGCTTCCGGGTAGCGCGTCTTGATCGCGCGAATCACGGCGACGAGACCGGCTTGCTGGCGCGCGCGCGCGTCGTCGGTTTTGGCGACCAGCTGATACGAGTCGAGCGTGTCGAGGAAGAAGCCGCGATAGCCGCGCTGCCACAGCGGCGTGATCACGTGATCGACGAAGAACGCGGGCCAGTCGGCCTGGCTCTGGTCGACCACGCGCGAGGCCCACGCCGCGTTCGAGCCTTGCAGCCACGCCTTGGGCATCGCGTTATACCAGGCGCGCGACGGCGACACTTCGCCCACGCTCGCGTAGGCGAACCACGTGGTGTGCGGCAGCGGATGCGCGCGCGGATCGAAACGGCTGTCCGGCTCGACCACGGCGGCGTCGAACGCGGAGAGTTGATCGACGGGCGGGTTGCCGCCGTAATACAGCGCGAAGCTAGGCGAATTCCCGGAGGAAGCGGCGGGCGACGCGGCGCTCGCCGCATTCGAGGCAGACTGGAAAGCCGGCATCGTCGTCTCCGCGTTTGCGGTCCCGAAGATGGCGAGCAGAAACCAGACGAAGAGGGCGCGCGATAGCAGGTTGGTCTTCACTGGAGAGAACAGCCCGCGGGGCCGCAATCATAGGATGATAGATCGCGCGAATGTTACTATATCTTCAGCTGATGTACGTCAGTGAACGGCCGATAAGGCCTGCGGCGTGTCGCTTTGGCGCGACTGAGTGCCAGATCTCATTGACGGCCGGAGAATGAGGCGGCAAGCGGTTTTCCATCCGATACTCGCCGGTCGCGAATTCTGATAAATCCGCTGCAAGAATAAGACGAATCTGACTTCGATTGCTGCGGCGCGGGATCGCAGGGCGCGAGCCCACGCCAGCCAGGCGGCGTTACCGGATCCAGTGGCCGTCGATCCAGCGCCAACGCGCTTCGGCGCGAACCCAGTGTCCCGGTTCCCAGCGGTATCCCACACGAGCGGGCTGCCAATGGCCGCCCACCCACACGTAACGCCCACCTGCCCAGTTCCAGTGCCCCGGATCCCAGATATAGCCGGCGCGCGGCGGCGGCATCGGCTCCGCGCGCGGCGCGGGGGGCGGCATCGGCGCGATGATGACGGCGGCGAACACCGTCGCGGCGGCCAGGCTGCCGCTCAAACACGCGAGGATCTTCGCTGAAAAGTGCGGGTTCATGCGCGTTTCTCCTTCGTCGTGCGCGTACCGCCGGCGCGCTCAGGCCGGTTCGTTTTCGGGCGGCAGCGCGGGCATCGGGCCGAGGAACAACGCCGCGAAACGGCGCCTGCCAATCACCCTCGCGAGTTCCGCCAGCGTGCAGTAGTTGAGGATGAGCACGACGAGCAGAATCTCGATGCCGATGAAATGCGGCCAGTTCACCTCCGCGAGCAGTTGCCGGTTGGCCGCGCCCAGGTGATGCGTGTCCTTCCAGTAGTCGTAGAGACGCTCGAGAAAATGGAACAGCGTGGCGACGAGCGTATAGATGAGCGTTTTCCAACCCACGTTCCAGATGAGCGGTTTCTCCGGAAAACGGTTCACGAAGGGCAGCAGGTTCGCGATCAGCACGGATTTGCCCAGCACGAGCGCAGCAAGGGTGACGGCGCCCGCGGTGGGCAGCGAGATGCCGGTGTCGCGCGTGAGCAGGGCGCGCACCAGTGCCACCACATGAAGAATGACGAGAAAGAACAGGGTGGGCGGCAGCATCTCCATGAATTCGTGCTTGACCCTCGCGGCCACGGTATTCATGCGCGTCCTCCTTCTGTCTGCCATGCGGCCGGGCGGTGTTGTCCAGTGTAGGCAGCGCGCGCCGACCTCGCAAATTCGGAGTGCTTGACGATCGCGGCGTGCGCGCGAGCGGCGGTTTCTCGTTGATGCATGTTGAACAATGCCCGCGCGCGACACGATTCACGCAACGATCGGTGCAACGATTCGCGCAATGACCGGTGTGCGCGTCGTGCGGGATTCGCCGGGCGCTTTCCGTTGCGAATTTCGCGCGCTGCTACGTCGTTGCCGCCGTCGTTCGCTCCGCTATTTCCCTTCGTTCTCCGCGGTCCGCCGCAGCCGTTCGAACATGCGCGGCTCCCATTCGCGCGTGCCCATCAGCAAACCCGTACCGCGCCGATGCGTGAGCGGCGCCGACGCCGACTCTGCATGCAGCGCCGCGAAGCGGCTCTTGAGCCGCCGCAGTTCGACGGCGAGTTCCGCGCGCGCCTTTTCGGTGAGCATGCCTTGCGCGAACTCGAGCGTTTCGCCGTCGTGGGCAAACTCGCCCTCGAGAAATTCGCCCATGCCGTGCGTCATGAAGTACTGGCGAATCGGGCCGCGCGGCAGCCAGTCGAAGTCGCGCGCCACCAGCAGGCGAATGCGATCGCCGGGCAGCAGCGCGATCAGTCCCATGCGGTCGAGTGCCAGCAGCAGTTTCAGACATTCGGCGCGCGTGAGGCGGTAGGCCGCCACGATGTCGTCGATGGACCAGTGGTTGAGCGCGCACACGGCGACCAGCATCAGCCGTTCGTCGGAGACGAGGCGTTTCTCCTGCGCGGCGTCGAGCGTACGCAACGGTTGCACCGCCGAGGCCGCGTCCTGCACGAGTTCGGCGAGCGTCAAGCCGAGAAACCGGCAAAGGTCCTCCAGCCGATCGAGCGTGAAGCGGCCGCTCGCGAACAGCCGCTTCACGCTCGGCTCGGAAAGCTCGAGCGCCTGCGCCACGTCCCGATAGGTGAGGCGGCGCGCGCGCAACTGGCGCTTCAGTGTCTCAATGAGTTGGGCGGATTCGGTCGTCATAGGTATCGAAAAATGATACTCGGAGCGCCATTCTACGCGACCTGATCAGCAAGATGAGCGATTTCCGATGCCTGCGGGCAGAATGCGCCGGTCGATCAATCACCACCGGACATCATGATTTCAAGCGCCTCCTTCCCCGCGGCAAGCCGCATCGAGCCGATGCCCGCGCTCGCCGTCGGCGACATCGTGTTTATCCGCGTCCCGTTTCGGCCGTTTCTCGAAGTGGCGGCGGCGACGCAAAGCTGGGCCAACCACGTCGGCATCGTCGTGGAGATCGTGGCGGGCGAGGCGCGCGTGGCCGAAAGCACGTTTCCGTTCGCCCGCGTCACGCCGTTCGCGCGTTTTGTGGCGCGCTCGCAGCACCGCGCGTTCGTGGTCGCGCGGCTCGTGACGGCGCCCGATCCGGCGCAGGCGGCTCGCATCCGCACGGCGGCGCGGCGGCGGCTCGGCACGTTCTACGACACCGGCTTCGATCTCGACTCGCCGCGCCAGTTCTGCTCGCGCTTCGTGCACGAAGTGCTCGACGAGGCGATGGACGTGCGTGTCGGCAGCGTCATGACGTTCGCCGAGCTGCACGCCAGCCACCCCGATGCCGATTTGCGTTTCTGGCGCGCGTGGTTCTTCGGGCGCATTCCGTGGCGGCGCCGCACCGTCACGCCGCAAAGCCTGCTCGACAGCACGGGCATCGATCTGATCTTCGACAACCGCACGCCGAATTGCGAATCGCGTTGATCGCTTTCGAATCGATATTGCCGCACCATTTCACCCACTCATCGCCAGCTCCGACTTTCATGAACCACGCTCAACGCCGTGCCTCGCCTTCGTCCCTCGCGCTGCTGCGCGAGCGTCGCTTCGCTCCGTTTTTCTGGACGCAGTTCTGCGGCGCGCTCAACGACAACGCGCTCAAGGTTGGCTTCACTTCGCTCGTCACGTACGCAAGCTCGCGCTTTCCCGGCGTCGACGCGAAACTCGCCGGCTTCCTGATTCCCGCGCTGTTCGTGCTGCCGTTCGTGCTGTTTTCGGCCACGGCCGGCCAGCTCGCCGACAAGTTCGACAAGGCCGCGCTCACGCGCTTCGTCAAAAGCTTCGAGATCGCCGTGATGGGCGTGGCGGGCGCGGGCTTGTGGTGCGCGAGCGCGCCGCTGCTGTATCTCGCGACCTTCCTGATGGGCGTGCATTCCACGCTGTTCGGGCCGGTGAAGTACGCGTACCTGCCGCAGCATCTCGCCGAAGGCGAACTCGTGGGCGGCAACGGCCTCGTGGAAACCGGCACGTTCGTCGCGATACTCGCGGGCACGATCGCGGGCGGTCTGGCCGCGGCCACGCAGCAGGGCGCGCTCGTGCTCGCGGCGCTGTGTCTGCTGATGGCCGTGGCGGGCCGCGTGGCCGCCGCGCGCGTGCCGGCATCGCCCGCGCCGCAACCGGCGCTGCGCGTGAACTGGAATCCCGCGAGCGAGACGTGGCGCAATCTCGCCATCGCGCGTACCGATCGCACGGTGTGGCTGGGGCTGCTCGGCATTTCGTGGCTGTGGTTCGTGGGCGCGACGTTCCTCTCGTCGTTTTTCAGCTTCGCCAAAGACGTCCTGCACGCCGATCCTGACGTCGTGACCGTGCTGCTCGCGACCTTCTCGCTCGGTATCTGCGTGGGCTCGATGCTGTGCGAACGGCTCTCGCGTGGCCGCATCGAGATCGGCCTCGTGCCGCTCGGCTCGATCGGCATGAGCGTGTTCGCCATCGACCTGTATTTCGCGAGCCACGCGCTGCCCGCGAGCGCGCCGTTGCAAAGCGCCGGCGCCTTCCTGCACAGCGCGGCGCACTGGCGCGTGCTCGCCGACCTGTTCCTGCTCGCGGCGTTCAGCGGCTTGTACAGCGTGCCGCTCTACGCGCTCGTGCAGAGCCGCAGTCCCGCCACGCACCGCGCACGCATCATGGCCGCGAACAACATCCTCAACGCGCTGTTCATGGTGGCGGCCGCCTTGCTGGCGATGGCGCTTTCGGCGGCAGGCGTGGGCATTCCGGGTCTCTTTCTCGTGACTGGTCTGCTGAACGTCGCGGTTGCCGCGTGGATCTACACGCTCGCGCCGCAATTCCTGCTGCGCTTCGCCGCGTGGGCGCTCGTGCATACCTGCTATCGCGTGCGCCGCGAGGGCGCCGAGCGCATTCCCGCCACCGGCGCGGCCGTGCTCGTCTGCAACCACGTGAGTTTCGTCGATGCGGTCGTGATCATGGCCGAGAGCCCGCGCCCCGTGCGCTTCGTGATGGACCACCGCATCTTCCGCACGCCGCTCGCGGGCTGGCTGTTCCGCGCCGTCAAGGCGATTCCCGTGGCGCCCGCGCACGAAGACGCCGCGCTGCTCGAACGCGCTTACGCCGACTGTGCCGCCGCGCTCGCGCAAGGCGAACTGGTCTGCATCTTTCCCGAAGGCAAGCTCACGCGCACCGGCGAGATGAACGCGTTTCGCCACGGCGTGACGGAGATCCTGCGCCGCGCACCCGTACCCGTCGTGCCGATGGCGTTGCGCGGGCTCTGGGGCAGCGTGTTCTCGCGCGACGCGAACGCGCGCGTGCCGCGCTGGCTGCGCCGTGGCGCGGCCAGCACCTTGACGCTCGCCGTGGGCGAACCGCTCGCGCCCGCGCAAGCCTCGCCGCAACGCCTGCAACAGATCGTGCAGCAACTCTATGGCGCGCAAGGCTGAGGCCGTTGCGGATCGCCATCGACCTACATCGCTCAACCACGCCTAACCGGACGCCAATCATGACCCAACCCTGGCTCGCCTCGTATCCCGCCGGTGTTTCCGCCGATGTCGACCTCAAGCCGTACCGCTCCGTGACCGAGCTGCTGGAAGCGAGCTTTCGCCGCCATGGCGCACGGCCCGCGTTTGCCTGCATGGGCAAGTCGATCAGCTATGCGCAACTCGATGCGCTGTCGCGCGACTTCGCCGCGTGGCTGCAGTCGAAGGGCCTGCACAAGGGCGCGCGCGTCGCGATCATGATGCCGAACGTGCTGCCGTATCCTGTCGCGCTGGCGGCCGTGTTGCGCGCGGGCTGCGTCGTCGTGAACGTGAATCCGCTCTACACGCCGCGCGAACTCGAACATCAGCTCGAGGACAGCGGCGCCGAGGCGATCGTCGTCCTGGAAAACTTCGCGGCGACGCTCGAGGCCGTGATCGGCAACACGTCGATCAAACACGTGATCGTGGCGAGTCCCGGCGATCTGTTCGGCGTAAAAGGTCTCGTGGCGAACTTCGTCGCGCGCCGCGTGAAGAAAATGGTGCCCGCGTGGCGCTTGAGCGGCCATACCTCCTTCGCCGACGCGCTCGCGCAAGGCGCGCGTGCGCCGTTCACGCCCGTGCCGCAGTCCCCCGACGATCTCGCGTTCCTGCAATACACGGGCGGCACGACGGGCGTCTCGAAAGGCGCGATGCTGCTGCATCGCAATCTCGTCGCGAACGTGCTGCAAACGCGTGCGTGGCTCGAACCGGCGCGCCGGCAGCGTGCCGATAACGGGCGGCCCGTGGGCCAACTCACGACGGTCGTCGCGCTGCCGCTCTACCACGTGTTCGCGCTGACGACGTGCGCGCTGCTCACGATCGAAACCGGTGCGCAAGGCGTGCTGATTCCGGACCCGCGCGATATTGGCGGGATGATCCGCGCGCTGCGCGGCTACCGCATCACGATGTTTCCGGCCGTGAACACGCTCTATAACGCGCTGCTCGATCATCCAGAGTTCGCGCGGCTCGACTGTTCGCAACTCGTGGCCGCGGTGGGCGGCGGGATGGCGGTGCAGGAAAGCGTGGCGCGGCGCTGGTTCGAGCGCACCGGCACGCCGCTGATCGAAGGCTATGGGCTCACGGAAACGACTGCGTGCGTGACCTGCAATTCGCCGCTGGCGACGCGTTACAGCGCCACGATTGGCGTGCCCTTGCCGTCGACGGAGATCGTCTTGCGCGACGACGCGGGCAACGACGTCGAGTGCGGCCAGCCGGGCGAACTCTGCGTGCGCGGGCCGCAGGTCATGGCCGGCTACTGGCAACGTCCCGACGAGACCGCGCAGGTCATGAGCGCCGACGGCTTCTTCCGGTCGGGCGACATCGCGGTGATGGATACGCTTGGCCAGTTCAAAATCGTCGATCGCAAGAAGGACATGATTCTCGTCTCGGGCTTCAACGTGTATCCGAACGAGATCGAGGACGTGCTCGCGCAGCATCCGGGCGTGTTCGAGGCGGCGGCCGTGGGCGTGCCCGATCGCCATTCGGGCGAGGCGGTGAAGGTCGTGGTGGTGCGGCGCGATCCGGCGCTGACCGAGGCTGACCTGTTCGCGTGGTGCAAGGAACGGCTCACGGGCTATAAACGACCGAAACGCGTGGAGTTTCGCCGCGAACTGCCGAAGAGCAACATCGGCAAGATCTTGCGGCGCGAGTTGCGGGACGTAACGGCGGACGGGGAGGGCGCGGCCGCGTCGTGAGTGCCGGTCTAACGCGCGCGGCGTCGGTGCGCGCTTGCGCCGCGCATCGCTCGCGCGCTCAGTTTTCCATGCGCGGCACGGCCGCCACGCCAATGCGGAAGTTGCCGCGTGCGTCGCCATGGGTCTGGTCGCGGGGTTGAGCTCGTATCGCCAACCACGTGTTATTCCCCGTCTTCAACTTCGGCATATCAACCCGCATGTCAACCCTTCACGCAGCGAAATCCCGCATACACATACTGGTAGCGCGGCTGAAACCAGTTGCGGAAGGTCGGACGCAACATGCACTGCGCGGTGCGCGGCGAGCCGCCTTTCATCGCGTAGTGCTGGCCGTCGAAGAAGTTCGCCGAATAGCCTTCGTAGAACGGGAACGCCTTGAAGCCGGGCAGCGGCTCGAATAGCGACGACGTCCATTCCCAACCGTTGCCGTAGAGACCTTCCACGCCCCAGGTGCTGGCGCTGTCGGGGGTGGCGTCCACGGCCACGGGGTTCCAGTCGCGAAAGTCGAAGTTGTCGGTCGCGCCGGGCAGCGCGCCATGCGCCGCGCGTTGCCATTGCGCTTCGCTCGGCAGCTTCGCGCCGCGCCAGCGGGCGAAGGCGCTGGCTTCGGCATGACTCACGTACACAGGCCATGCGAGCGGTAGCGCGATGTCGTCGAACATCGTGCGCAGACGCCAGCCGTCCTCGCCGCGCAACCAGAACACCGGGTGCGCGACGCCTTCGGCTTCCTTCCACGCCCAGTCGGCGTCGTTCCAGAGCGAACGGTCGCGGTAGCCACCGGCTTCGACAAATTCGAGAAACGCGCCGTTCGTCACCATGTAACGGTCGATCTCGAAGGCCGGGACATCCACCTGCTGCTCGCCGAACTCGTTGTCCCAGCCGAATACGCCGCGCTCCAGCGTCATGCCGAGTTCCGTGCGGCCTTCCGGCACGGCGACCATATCGGGCGTGACTGCATAGAGGTGATCGGCACGCGCCGGCGCTGCCTCGGGCGCAACTTTGTACTCGAAGGGCAACTGATGCAGCATGTACGCGAGCGTTTCCACGTGCATCAGGCGATGCTCGATCGCAACGTTCAGCAATTGGCCGGGCGTATCGTGATGCGAGGCGCCCAGCGGCAGATCGAGGGCGGCGATTTGTTCGTCGATACCGCGCCGTGCTGCCTGCGCGTAGTCGACCACTTCCTGCAGCGTGGGCCAGTCCTCGGGCGTGTCGGTGGGCAGCGCGCCATCGACAGGATCGATGCCGAACGCGAACAGCTGGTCGAGCCGCGCGTCGGACGCCGGCAGATCGAACAGGCGCTTGTCGAACAGATTACGGTCGAACGCTTCGAGATGGCCGATGTAAAACACGATGCGATGACGCTCGCGTATCGGGCGCTCGTAGCGGAATTCGGGCTTGACGACGTCGAAGAGGGCGTCGCTGGCGGCGCGCGCGTGGTTCAGTCGTGCGGCAAGCGAAAGCTGTTGCGGGAGAAGCATTTCGACGACTCTCCTTGCGAGGGTTTAGTACGAGACTGTATCCCCTGCGCAGGAGTTGTGCCATCGAGCCGGCACGCCGCGTCACGGGAGCGCGGCGCGGTGCGGCGCTCCGGTGGCGGTGGTGAGATGAAGAGCACGACGGATCTCGCCGATCAGGCGGGGCACCGGCGCGCCGGCGCCCGATCGCCCAGACGGCGGACCGGCGCCGCTCAGAGGCGGCGCAAGCTTTCGAGATCGATAATACGAATCAGCTTGCCCTGCGCGTCGATCAGGCCGCGCTTTTGAAATCTTGACAAGGTGCGGCTGACCGTTTCGAGCGTCATGCCAAGGTAGCTGCCCATGTCCTCGCGCGTCATGCGCAGGTTGAATTCCGCGTGCGAATAACCGCGCTGGCCGTTGCGTTCGGAAACATCGAGCAGGAAGGCGGCCACGCGCTCGTCGGCGGACAGCGAGCCCAGCACCATCATTTGCGACGACTCGCGAATGATCTGTTCGCTCATGAGGCGATGCAGCCGGTCCTGCATGGCGCCGGTTTCGCGGCACATGTGCTTGAGCGCCGGGTAGGGGATGATGCACACCGAGCTGTCTTCGAGCGCGACTGCGCTGGCCGTGTGCATGCCCGTGCTGATGCCGTCGAGCCCGAGCGGGTCACCGGCGAGGCGCAGCGCGGTGACCTGTTCCCGGCCGTCGCGGTGCGCCATGACCGTCTTGAGCGAGCCCGAACGCGCGACGAAAAGGTTTTCGAACGGATCGCCAGCGCGATACACGAAGTCGCCGCGTCGCACGCTACGCGCATTGCAGATCAGGGCTTCGAGTTTGGGCAGCTCGTCGACCGTCAGGCCCTGCGGCATGCACAGGTGCCGCATTGCACAGTTCGAGCAGCGCGTGGAGGTTCGTGCGTTGGCCGCAGGGGTGCGGCTGCTGCGGCGCACAGTAGAGTTCGATACCACGGTAGGGGTCAACATCGACATGCTCCTTTGATCTGTGTCGTGCATTTTCCTCCGGGGTCAAATCTCGAATTCGCGGCAAACTGCCGCGCTTTTGAGATGAATTGCTTTGCGCCTTATCAGAGGCCGCTTGCGCGCAATCTGCTGGCGCGCAAGCGGCCGCCTACCGATGCCCGGTCTCCAGGAGTTATTGCTCGCCTTTGTCGGCGGGAGCGCCAGCGGCTGACGGAATCAGCAGAACGGGCAGCGAGGATTGCCGTACGCAGCGTTCGGCAACGCTGCCGAGAATGAGGCGCTGGACGCCGCGGCGGCCGTGCGTGCCCATCACGATGAGGTCGGCGTGATGGGTTTTCGCGGCTTCGAGCACGAGCGTCGGCACGTCGTCGAGCGAAGAGGCCTCGCCCGTAACCATGTCGCCTTGCACGCCGCGCTCGCGCATCGCCTGGTTCATTTCGTCGGCGAGATCCTTGCCCTGCGCGATCATCTGGTTGCGCAGGATCGACGGATCGTAGCCCGGCGCGTCGAAATACATCGGCGTGTTTTCGATCACGTAGAAAGGCAGCAGGGTCGAGCCCATGGCCTTGGCCAGTTCGACCGCCGCTTCGAAGGCGCGGCGCGAAGTGGCGCTGCCGTCGACGGCGACAAGAATGCGTGTGTACATGGAACCTCCGCGTTGAATGGATCGAAAGACGCACGGCGTCTGGTGATGGCGCGACTGGCAAGCAGCTTAATGGATCGCGTCTGAACCTGCAGTCGACTCGTATGAAAGATGGAAGCAGGGCGCAGGAAGGTCAAGGCCAGTGCGTCGGAATACCACGGCTTCATCGGAAGAAATGCAGTTGCTTGCAAGCGCCGGAAATCGGCTTCATGGACGATGAAAACCGGCGCGGCAAACCGGGATATTGCCGGGCTTGCCTTTTTGCTGCGGTTGCGCCTGCACTGGCATGCCAGTATCGTTGCGTATTTTTCGCCCCGCGCTGTCATCCCCCCGTGAACTCCACTTCCGCCACGCTGCCGTTTCGCGACGCGCTTCTGGCCATGCTCGGCATCGGCCTCGTCAACATGCTGGTCGCGCTCGACCAGACCGTCGTCAGTACCGCATTGCCCTCGATCGTCGCCGAACTTCACGGCTTCGAGTACTACGCGTGGATCGCGAGCGCCTACCTGCTGGCGTCGATCGTGACCGTGCCGGTGTTCGGCCGGCTCGGCGACTACTTCGGGCGCAAGCGCTTCGTGCTCGCGGCCGTGATCGTCTTCACGGTGGCTTCGGTGCTGTGCGGGCTCGCCACCGACATGCGCTTCCTCGCGGCCGCGCGGGCGCTGCAGGGCGTGGGCGGCGGCATGATGGTGGGCACGGCGTTCGCCTCGATTCCCGATCTGTTCCCCGACCCGCGCGCGCGGGTGCGCTGGCAGGTCGTCATGGCGGCCGCCTACGGCATCGGCACGGCGGCGGGTCCGTCGCTGGGCGGTTGGCTCAGCGAGCACTTCGGCTGGCGCTCGACGTTCATGGTGAACTTGCCGGTCGGTGCGCTCGCACTTTATTTCATCTGGGCGCACTTGCCGTCTTACCGGCCCGCGCGCACCGGCGAGGTGCGCATCGACTGGACCGGCGCGGTACTGGTCGCGCTCGTGCTGGGCGGATTCCAGACCTTCATCGAGGCGGTGCCGCAGGACGGCTTCACCATCGGCAATATCTTGCTGGCGGGGCTGGTGGTGGTCGGCGCGGTCGCCTTGCTGATTTGCGAGCGTCGCGCCACGCATCCGATGATTCCGCTCGACCTGTTCCGCGATCCGCAGCTCGTCACGCTGTTCACGCTCTCGACGCTTTCGGGCTTCGTGATGTTTTCGCTGATTTTTTTCGCGCCGCTGCTGCTGCAGGGCGGCTTCGGCCTGTCACCGCAGGAAGCCGGTCTGCTTGCCACGCCGATCGCCGCGTGCATCGCGCTCGGCAGCCTGATCAACACGCGCATCGTCATCAAGCTGCGCAAGCCGACCACGATCCTGACCGTGGGCTTCGGCCTGCTGGTCGCGGCCTCGGTGGGTCTGGCATTCACCACGCTGCGCACGCCGCACCTCTGGCTCGAACTGTCGATGTCGGCGGTCGGCATCGGTCTCGGCTTCATCCTCAACAATCTGAATGTGTTCGGCCAGGAGATTGCCGGACGCGAGCGTTTCGGCATCACCACGGCGCTGCTGCAATCCACGCGCATGGTGGGCGGCATGCTCGGCACGAGCGTGGTGGCGACGATCGTGAACCACCGCTATGCGGCTGGCGTGAGCGATGCGCTGGCCGTGCTCGGCGCGCCGTTGCAGCAACGCTGGCGGCCGCTGCTGGCCGATCCGCGCGTGCTGATCGATCCGGCCTTGCGCACCGGTCTGGTCACGCAGATGAAAACCGCCGGACTCGACGGCGAAGCGCTGATCGAAGCCGTGCGGCACGTGCTCGTCGACGCGATTCATCTCGGGATTGGGCTGACGGGCGCCGCGGCGCTGGCGGCGGCGCTGATGGTGCGGCGCATTTCGCATATCCGCTTCAGCAAGAGCGCGCCGGCGCCCAAACCGGCCGAAACGCCGGCTGGCGAAGTCAACGCCGACTGACTTTTTCGGCCGACTGGACAAAAATCGATCAGACGTCGCGCGTTATTTGTCTGACAAAAACAACACTTCGTGAAATTTGCGCGACGTCGACCGCGCTCAGGCCGCCGCGGCTATCGGTCCGAACAGCGCTTCGCGGGTTCGCGGGCTCATCGCAATATCGAGCGCGACTGCATTTTCCACGCCGATGCGCAGTGGCGCGCCGAGCCGGTTGACGTCGATGCCCGTGCGTCGCAAGAGGCGCTCGATGGGGGTTGTCGTGACCGTGACATAGCGGCTGATACCTGCGCGGAACGCATGCGAGACCACCGCGCGCATCGCGTGCAAGGTCAGTTCCGCGAATCCAAATGTCTGATCATTACCGGATTCGACGGCAAATCGACTCAGTTCCCAGACGTTACCCGACGATGGCGCTTCCGCGCCGTGGAGCAACTGCGGAAAGGTATCGCGCAGCATGTTGGGGCCCTCGGTGGGCATGAGACGCCAGCAGCCGCGCACCTGTCCTGCCGTGTCCTGGATCAACATGTAATGGGGCCCGAGCGCGTCGTAGCCGTCGATTTCCATGCCCGCAATCGTAGGAATGTCCCACCCGAGCCGGTCGCGAAACACCCGCGCACGCAACCGGTACATCTCGTTGATTACCTCGTTGTCGAAGTCCTGTCTCTGACCGATCCGGATTACAGCTTGCATGACAACTCTCCGTGTGCGTGTAAGAAGCGCGGCAGTACGGATCGAAAGCTATGCGTCGTGAATATAAAAAAACACCTACCTACCTGGGTAGGTGCGCAGGTAGGGTCTCTTCAGGAGAATTCGTCAGGCGGCAAACACTCATCAGGCATATCTGACAGCGAGAGTCATCATGGAACTAATTGAGAATCAATGGCACTCGGGTGCGACCACCTTTTCGTCCGCGGTTTCATCCTCAGGGGATCTGTCGTCGGTCATCGACCGCGTCCTGATCATCGCGTATCGGAAGAAGAAGAAGGAAAGCCAGCGCCGTTTCTGGGCGCGGTTCGGCGTGACGCAGTCGCGCGGCAGCCGATTCGAATCGGGCGCGGAAATTCCGCCGCCGGTCTCGATTCTGCTGGGTTTATATTTCAACAAGACGATTTCGGACGGCGATCTGGGCCGCGCCGAGCGCGTACTGCGCCGCGCCGAAGGTCCGATGGCGTTTAGCCCGGGTCAATAAGACCCATTTGAGTTGCGATCACGGCGGCCGCGCGCCGTGAATTGACGCCGAACTTCCCGCGAATGTTCTTCATGTGGAAGTTCACCACGGCCTCGGAGCAATTCAGGATGTGCGAAATTTCCCATGTGGACTTGCCGAGCGCGGTCCACTTGAGGCATTCCTTCTCACGCGGCGTCAATTTCGGGATCAGCGACTGGGCGTGCTCGGTCAGATGTCGCTGACTCGTATCCAGCACCAGATCGCGCAGCAGCACGAGATTCGGCAGCGCGCGGTTCACGTCGTCCCAGAAACTGTCGGTCGGATTCACGTCGTTGACGAAGCACAGCATGCCGATTTCCTGGCGCGGCCCGTGAATCGGCAGCGTAATGCCGGCGCGCAGCCCGTAGGCGCGGGCTTCCTCGTACATGGATTGCTGCTGCTCGGTCGCGAAGAGTTCCGGCGACCAGATGAGCGGCGACGACCGCGTCGTGCAATGCGACACGGTCGGGTCGAAATAGGCCATGCCGTGGTCGTTGTACGTCTGCCGCCATGCGGCGGAGTAGTTCGTTCGAATGAACGCATCCTCGAGACGCATGCCGGGACGAGGCAGGATAGCCAGCATGAGCTGGCTGAAACCCCACGAGCTGGCGAGCCCGTTCACCGCGTCGAACCACGCCGCCTCTTCAGGCGCGTCGAGCACGGGCGACATCTGCTCAATAAAATGTAGAGGCACGTTCAACACTCTCCATCGGCGGTAGGCGCGAGCGTGGACGGCCACGCGATATCGGCGCCTCGCTTCTTATGATGTAAGAATTTATCACTAAATCCCTCCCTGATTGCCCTAATTCCGCAAAAGGGTCCGTTTGCGCACGTTTTTTCTGTCGGAGATGCGGTAGGCGAGCGGGGGACGATGCGGGAAGCGGCAACGCACGCCGCGACATCCGTGCCTCCGGGCAGCGGGTGCCGTCAGGAAGTCGCAAGCGTAGCCGGCGCCGTCTTGATGCCGCAGAGAATAATGGCAATTAAATAATGACTGTCATTTTGTGCGTGATTTTATTTTCTCTTTTTATACGCACTCGACGCGCTGCACTTTGATTCCGCCCAAATTGATCGGTATTTTTTTGCCGGAATGACAGGGGAGTCGGTAAAAATCGGTAGAACTGAGGAATTCAAATGCCGGTGCTAATGCATTGAAGTTCGAGCATAAACAGATGAGCGGCATTTTACTGCCGCTCTGTTGACGCCGAAACTATGCTTCCCCGTTTTAACTCAGGGCTTGCGCAGGATTTCGATGATGCGCGCCGGGCGCAGATGATTGAGGGCGTAGTGCATGCGGCCCGGATTACGGCGCTGTCCAGTGCCCTCGGGATCAACGAACTGCCACGCGATATCGGCGGGCAATTCAGGCGGGGTCATACCCTTGTCAATCCATTCGTAGCCGGATTCCAGCGCGAACAGCAGGCGGTGACCGCCCACTTTGCGACTGTCATAACCGGCGAACCCGTCCGGCGTTTCGGGCACGCTGTTGTCGAGCGTGGCGTTGCTCATGACGACTTCGTCCGGGCCAATGACGCCGTCACCCGCGCGGCGCGCGGCTTCGCGGTTCTTGCCGTCGGTGTCGACGGAACTATCGTGCGTGCGATCGTTATGCAGTTCGGCGCTGCGCGTCGGGCCTTCCTTTGCACCCATCGCGGCCTGACCGGTGTCGTCGGGACGAATCATGATCTTCCTCCTTGGACCAACGTGGCTGATGTCAGCCTGAATTCCGCAAGCGCCGTTCCAGCGCGGCGCCGCGACTCGATCGAGAGAATAGCGGGCAGTGCGCGCCCGGAGCGCGCACCGAAAAGCAAGCCGGTTCGCCAGGAGAACGCTTCCAGCGATTTCGCATTTTTTTCGTTGGATCGGCCTTTTTCCCAGGAGTATGATCCTCTTTCATCGAGTTGGCGCGCTTTCAATTAATGGGCCGAAACATCGGCTCAAGGCTTTGTTTTGCCTCGGAATTCCGAATTTGCGCGCTATATATAAATGTAAATGAACGAGGCAGTCAGGGGCGGGTGAGACACATGCACTTCGACGCTGCATTCACGCATCGCGGCTATTTGCTGAATTGCGCGCCGGCACGAGCCGGCGACGGGTCCTGGCAACCCTATGTGGTGATTTCGCGTTCGAGCGACGGCGAACTCGTCGCCAACCGTTTTTTCCCCGCCGAGCTGCGCTTCCCCGACGAAGCCGCCGCCATTGCGCACGCCCGCGACTGGGCCGTGCGCTGGATCGACGCGAGCAGCGTCACGCTCTGATCCGCTTCCGATCGCGGCGCTCTCGCTGGCCGACCCGCGCAATCTCGCGCCGCTCACTCTCACGGGCCCTCCGGCGAACTCGCCCGAAACGCGGTAACCTCTAGGGTCGATACACTTCCGCGCGGCCGTGCGTCCGCTGCTGCATCACCATGTCCAAAGCTGCTTCCCCCGACTGGGGTCTCGAACAGATCGTTTCCGAGCTGCGCGCGTCGCGCGAGGAACGGCATCGCACGCG
Organism: Paraburkholderia acidisoli; assembly: GCF_009789675.1. Classification (NCBI taxonomy): domain Bacteria; kingdom Pseudomonadati; phylum Pseudomonadota; class Betaproteobacteria; order Burkholderiales; family Burkholderiaceae; genus Paraburkholderia; species Paraburkholderia acidisoli. The sequence goes on from NZ_CP046914.1 coordinate 177,467, forward strand.
CCATCCGCTCGGGATTCGCGAATTGCCGTCGCGCGAGGCGATCGTCAACATCGTGGCCGGCCTGCGCGCCGCGCTCTTTCCCACCCACTACGGCGCGCCCGATCTCACCGACGAAAGTGTCGACTACTACGTCGGCCATACGCTCGAAAGCACGCTGCGCCTGCTTTCCGAGCAAATTCGCCGCGCCCTGCGGTTCCTGCCGGAGAATGCGCATGTCAGCGACGACGATCTGCGCGCCCGCGCGTTCGAAGTCGCGCGCGAGTTCGGCCATCGACTGCCGGAGATTCGCGCGCTGCTCGTGAGCGACATTCAGGCCGCGTTCGCGGGCGACCCGGCCGCGCACAACATCACCGAGATCCTGCTCTGCTATCCGGGCATCTGGGCGATGACGCATCACCGGCTCGCGCATGCGCTATATCGTCTCGGCGTGCCGCTGCTCGCGCGCTTCATCAACGAGATCGCGCACTCGGCCACGGGCATCGACATTCACCCGGGCGCTCAGATCGGTTCGAGTTTCTTCATCGATCATGGCACGGGGGTGGTGATCGGCGAGACGGCGATCATCGGCGAGCGCGTGCGCGTGTACCAGGCCGTAACGCTCGGCGCGAAGAGTTTTGCCGCCGATCTCGACGGCACGCTCGTCAAGGGCAATGCGCGCCATCCGATCGTCGAAGACGACGTGGTGATCTACGCGGGCGCGACCATTCTCGGCCGCGTGACGATCGGGCGCGGCTCGGTGATCGGCGGGAACGTGTGGCTCACGCACAGCGTGCCGGCGGGCAGCAGCGTGCGCCAGGGCAAGATACGCGAGATCGAGCGCGGCGACGCGAGCGCCTGAACTAGCTTGAATTAAAGTGCAAAGAAAACGGGACGCCGCGGCGTCCCGTTTTTTATGGCCGATCGGCGCCGCCGCTTCAGGTATTCGAGAGACCCATGGCGCCCGAATGACCGACGATCGCGAGAAACTCGCGACGCGTGGACGGGTCCGTGCGGAACGTGCCGAGCATGCGCGAGGTGACCATCGAGACGCCGGCCTTGTGCACACCACGCGTGGACATGCACTGATGTGCCGCTTCGAGAATGACGCCGACGCCTTCCGGTTGCAGCACGTCGTTGAGCGTGTCGGCGATCTGCACCGTCATCTTTTCCTGGATCTGCAGCCGCTTGGCGAAGGCATCCACGAGCCGCGCAAGCTTCGAGATGCCCACCACGCGATGCTTGGGCAGATACGCGACATGCGCGCGGCCGATGATCGGCACCATGTGATGCTCGCAATAGCTTTCGAAGCGAATGTCTTTCAGCACGATCATTTCGTCGTAGCCGTCGACTTCCGAAAACGTGCGCGCGAGGATGTCGCGCGGATCGACCTGATAGCCCGCGAAGAACTCTTCGTAGGCGCGCACGACGCGCGCGGGCGTATCGAGCAGACCTTCGCGCGAAGGATCGTCGCCGGCCCAGCGCAGCAGGGTGCGCACGGCCGCTTCGGCTTCGTCGCGTGACGGCCGCTCCACGGGTGCGCTGGCGCTGACCACCCGCGTTTCCGTCTTGCGTTGCTTCGTTTTCTTCTTCTCTTCGCTCATGCATCGGCTCCAGTGGCGACCGGCGATGGCGCTTCAGGCGCCCACGCGGTCCCATGCAAGATAGTGACTGCCGTGCGGGCAAACGCCCGATCCGACATGCACCCAAAACGCGCATTGTTTCATGTTTTCCCGCGTCGCGCCGGAGGTACCGGCACTCGGGTTCCGGCGCTCGCTCGCCGCTCACTTCGGCCATTCGTCCATGGCGTCGTTGAACAGCTCGGCGACGAGGCTGCGCAGCCATGCGCCGCGCGGCGCATTGTGATACTTGCGATGCCAGTGCTGCTTCAGGTCGAAGCGCGGCAGCGGCAAAGGCGGTTCCACGAGCGTGATCGATGCATGTTCGGACACGTAAGCGAAGCCGATTGCATGCGGCACCGTGGCAATGAGGTCCGAGCGCGTGAGGATGAACGGCAAGCTCATGAAGTGGGGCGTCTCCAGCACGGCACGGCGGTGCAGGCGCTTTTTCTCCAGATAGTGCTCGAGCACTTCCTGGCTGCGGCCCTCGGCGCGCACGACGGCGTGGCCCAGATTCAGAAACTGTTCGAGCGTGATGGGCTGCCCCGCGAGCGGATGCGCACTGCGCATCATGCAGATGAAGCGATGCGTGAACAGCCGCTGCTGGAAAAAATTGTTGCCGCCGAGGTCGGGGAAATAACCCACCGCAAGATCGATGTCGCCGGATTCGAGGCCGCGTTCGACCTGACTCGGCGGCAGCGATACCGAGCGCAGATTCGCGTTGGGCGCGCGCTCCGCGAAGACCTGCAACAGACGCGGCAGAAACACGATCTCGCCGACGTCGGAAAGCGCAATCGAGAACGTGTGCGTGCTGGTGGCCGGATCGAAGTCCTGATCCTGCAACATGCCTTTCTCGATGCGGATGAGCGCATCGCGCGCCGCCGGAATGAGGCCGAGCGCGCGCGGCGTGGGTTCCATGCCGCGCGAGGTGCGCACGAACAGCGGGTCGCCGAAATACTCGCGCAGCTTGCCGAGCGCCGTGCTTACACGTGGCTGGCTGACACCCAGCCGCTCGGCGGCGCGACTCACGTTGCGCGTGTCCTCCATCGCCACGAGGAAGGGGATGAGATTCAGGTCGAGGTCTTGCATCGAGAGAGCGCTCGCCGCGACACGCACTGCGAGCCATTATGCCGAAATGAGATAAAGACTAGAGCATGAAGTGGAATTCCAGATATTGGGGATAGTGCGCACCGCCGCTTCCGGCGGCTTTTGTGCAGCTTCTATCCTGATAGACATGCACTTTTCTCCCATGCACTGGAGTGCAGTCTCGGGGAAGCCCCGCCTTGACAAGCGCGCGCGTCGGCTTCCATAATGCGCTCGACGTTCGCTAAACGAATCAGTGTTCGTATATAGAACTTTCTGCGATCAGTGGCGTGGATTCTCCGCGATGCGCATCGCTCTCAGGAACAGGCATGATCAACAAGATTTCCGACTCGCTTCAAGCCGCCGTGGCCGACGTCCATGACGGCGCCACGGTGATGATCGGCGGTTTCGGCACCGCCGGGATGCCCGCCGAACTGATCGACGCGCTGATCGCACAAGGCGCGCGCGATCTCACCATCGTCAACAACAACGCCGGTAACGGCGACACGGGTCTGGCCGCGCTGCTCAAGGCCAAACGCGTGCGCAAGATCATCTGCTCGTTCCCGCGGCAGACCGACTCGTACGTGTTCGACGCGCTGTATCGCGCGGGCGAAATCGAACTCGAACTCGTGCCGCAGGGCAATCTCGCCGAGCGCATTCGCGCGGCGGGCGCCGGTATCGGCGGTTTCTTCACGCCCACGGGCTACGGCACGAAGCTCGCCGAAGGCAAGGAAACGCGCCTGATCGACGGTCGTCATTACGTGCTCGAAGCGCCGCTGCACGCCGACTTCGCGCTCATCAAGGCGTACAAGGGCGATCGTTGGGGCAACCTCGTGTATCGCAAGACGGCGCGCAACTTCGGCCCGATCATGGCGAGCGCGGCGAAGGTCGCCATCGCGCAGGTGTCGGAAGTCGTCGAACTCGGCCAGCTCGATCCGGAAGTGATCGTCACGCCTGGCATTTTCGTGCAGCGTGTCGTCGCCGTGCCGCAAGCGGCTCATCAATCGCAAAGCCAGGCGGCGTGAAGGAAGGAGAGAAGCAATGAAACGACTGAATCGCGAGGAAATGGCCCAGCGCGTGGCCGCGGACATTCCCGAAGGCGCGTACGTGAATCTCGGCATCGGCGTGCCGACGCTGGTGGCGAACCACCTCGACGCAAACAAGGAAATCTTCCTGCACAGCGAGAACGGTCTGCTCGGCATGGGCCCGGCGCCCGCGCCCGGTGAAGAAGACGACGAACTCATCAACGCGGGCAAGCAGCACGTCACGCTGCTGACGGGTGGCGCGTATTTCCATCACGCGGACTCTTTCGCGATGATGCGCGGCGGCCATCTCGACTACTGCGTGCTCGGCGCGTTCCAGGTCTCGGCGAAGGGCGACCTCGCGAACTGGCACACGGGCGCACCCGACGCGATCCCGGCCGTGGGCGGCGCGATGGACCTCGCCATCGGCGCGAAGCAGGTGTTCGTGATGATGGAACTGCTGACGAAGCAGGGCGAGAGCAAGCTGGTTGCCGAGTGCTCGTACCCGGTCACGGGCGTGCAGTGCGTCGACCGCATTTACACCGACCTCGCAGCGTTCGACGTCACGAGCGACGGTCTGGCCGTGCGCGAAATCTATTCGGATATCGATTTCGACGCGCTTCAGAAGCTCGCCGGCGTGCCGCTGATCGACGCGACGCAAAATCGCCGCGCAGCGTAAACTGCACTCGCGTGCATCGCACGCATTCGTGGCGCGGTAACCTGCAGTGATCGATATGCACTGCAGGTTACCGCGCCATCTGTCTCTGAAAGCCTGCACGATATTTCCATGATTGAACGCCTCACGAGCCTGATCTGCGGAACCGAGCCCATGAACGCGGTGTGGTCGCCCGAGGCCACGCTGCAACGCATGCTCGACGTCGAAGCCGCGCTGGCGCGCGCGTCGGCGGCGCATGGCGTGATTCCGCAGTCGGCCGTGCCCGCCATCGTCGCAACCTGCGTGGCGGAACAGCTCGACGCGCCCGCGCTCGCCCGCGACGCGGCGCTCGGCGGCAATCTCGCGATTCCGCTCGTCAAGCAGCTCACGGCGCGCGTGAAAGCGGTCGATCCCGAAGCCGCCAAGTACGTGCACTGGGGCGCCACGAGCCAGGACATCATCGATACGGCGACGGTGCTGCAACTGCGCGACGCGCTCGCACAGATCGAAACCGGTCTCGACGCGACCTGCGCGAAGCTCGCCGCACTCGCGCGCGCGCATCGCGCCACGCCGATGGTCGGACGCACGTGGTTGCAGCAAGCGCTGCCGATCACGCTCGGCCTGAAGTTCGCGCAATGGCTCGACGCGCTGCTGCGTCATCGCGAGCGGCTCGCGGCGCTGCGCGAACGCGCGCTCGTGCTGCAATTCGGCGGCGCGGCCGGCACGCTCGCGAGTTTGCGCGACGCCGCACCGCAAGTGAGCGCCGCGCTCGCGCGAGAACTCGGCCTCGCGCAGCCCGCGCTGCCGTGGCACACGCAGCGCGATCGCATTGCCGAGGCGGCATCGTTCTTCGGCATGCTGATCGGTACGCTCGGCAAGATCGCGCGCGACATCTCGCTGCAGATGCAGACCGAGGTGGGCGAACTCGGCGAGCCGGCGGCGGCGGGCAAGGGCGGTTCGTCGACGATGCCGCACAAACGCAATCCCGTCGGCTGCGCGGCGGTCCTCACGGCGGCGGCACGCGCGCCGGGGCTCGTCGCCACGGTGTTCGCGGGCATGGTGCAGGAGCACGAACGCGCACTCGGCGGCTGGCAGGCCGAGTGGGACGCGTTGCCCGATCTCGCGCGTCTCGCGGGCGGCGCGCTCGCGCAGATCGAGCAGATCGCGGGCGGTCTGGAAGTGCGGCCCGAACGTCTCGCGGCCAATCTCGACATCACGCACGGGCTGATTCTCGGCGAGGCCGTCATGCTCGCGCTCGGCGACAAGGTGGGGCGTCTCGACGCGCACCATCTCGTCGAGCACGCCTCGAAAGCGGCGGTGCAAAGCGGCCGCACGCTTTACGATGTGCTGGCCGCCGATACCGCTGTCACGCAGCATCTGGACGAAGCGCGCCTGAAGGCGCTGCTCGACCCGGCCAACTACGTGGGCGAAGCGGGTGCATTCGTCGATGCCGTGCTCGCCGCGCATGACCGGCAGGCACAGCGGCAAAAGCAGCACTAAAACGCACTGAACTTTATTGCAGATTCACGATTTCCGAGGAGTAACACGCATGCCTTACGCAGCTGTCAACGACACGCAGTTGTTCTACCGCATCGACGGTGCGGCCAATGCAACGGCGCCGTGGCTGGTTCTCTCGAATTCGCTCGGCAGCGACGTGTCGATGTGGACGCCGCAGCTCGTCGAGTTCTCGAAGCACTTTCGCGTGCTGCGCTACGACACGCGCGGTCACGGTCATTCGGAGGCGCCGCAAGGTCCGTACACGATCGAGCAGTTGACCGGCGACGTGATCGGTCTCATGGATCTGCTCGGCATCGAGCGAGCGCATTTCGCGGGCGTGTCGATGGGTGGCCTGACCGGCGTGGGGCTCGGTGCGCGCTTCGGTCATCGCATCGACCGTCTCGTGCTCTGCAACACGGCGGCGAAGATCGGCTCGCCCGAAGTCTGGGTGCCGCGTGCCGCGAAGGCGCGCAGCGAAGGCATGCTCGCGCTCGCCGACGCCGTGCTGCCGCGCTGGTACACCGCCGACTTCATCTCGCGCCATCCGCTCGTGATGTCGCAGGTGCGCGACGTGTTCGTGCACACGGACAAGGACGGCTACGCCTCGAACTGCGAGGCGATCAACGCCGCTGACCTGCGCGGCGAAGCCGGCTCGATCCAGGCACCGACGCTCGTCATCTCGGGCACGCACGATCTCGCCGCGACGCCCGCGCAAGGCCGCGAACTCGCCGAATCGGTGCCGGGCGCGCGTTACGTCGAACTCGACGCGGCCCACATTTCCAACGTCGAACTGGCGAAGGAGTGGAATAAGCTCGTGCTCGAATTCCTGCAGGGGGCGTGATGAACGACGAAGACCGCTACGAAGCCGGCATGGGCGTGCGCCGCGCGGTGCTGGGCGATGCGCACGTGGATCGCTCGATTGCGAACCGCACGGAAGTCACCGACGAATTCCAGAATCTCATCACGCGCTATGCGTGGGGCGAAATCTGGACGCGCGAGGGGTTGCCGCGTCACACGCGCAGCCTGCTCACGATCTCGATGATGGTCGCGCTCAACCGCGGCGAAGAACTCGCGCTGCACCTGCGCGCGGCGCGCAACAACGGCGTGACGCGCGAGCAGATCAAGGAAGTCCTGCTGCAAACCGCGATCTATTGCGGCGTGCCTGCGGCCAATTCGGCGTTCCATCTCGCCGACAAGATTTTCCGCGAGCAAGACGCGGAGCAGGGTCAGGCATAACGAAAATCGCGGGCATTATCGCCCGCGATTTTTTTGAGGATCATTGCTTCGTATGCCGAAGTAAATAGCAAATCATTCTTCGGGCTGAACGTCGGCCACATAGCGGCGCAAGCAGGCGAGCAGCGCGGCTTCTTCGGCACGACTCGCGGCGTCGCTTGCCGAACCCGCGTCGCGTTCCTCGCCGAACATCGCGGCGGGCGCTGGAATCGTGTCGACTGCGCGGCCCTCGCGGAACACGCGAATATGGCGCGTCGTTTCGACATACTCGGCGATCCAGTGAACGCCCTCGATATGCGTGCCGGTGCGGACGGGCATCTTCATGAGCTTCCTCCTCGCGCGCTGCGGGAATCATCGATACCCGCAACGATACGCCGATGCGGCCTCGCGTGCTTGTACCGTGATCGGGAAGGGCAGCGCCGGCCCACTCGCCGCACAGGCGCAAAAAAAGCGGCCCTGATTCGGGCCGCCCGTGCGGTGTATCGCTGATGCCCCATCCGTCGTCATCCGCTCGATCCGCATGCATTCAAGTGCCGGTGCACAAAAATGCACGCGGCTGCGTTGGCGTTACGCCACGGTATCGAGCACCTTGCGCACGGTGTCGAAAATGCGCGCGATTTCCTCTTCGCTCACGATCAGCGGCGGCGAGAACGCCAGGATGTCGCCGGTAAAGCGGATCAGCACGCCTGCCTCGAAACACTTCACGAACACTTCGTACGCGCGCGCACCGGGCGCACCGTCGCGCGAGTCCAGTTCGATGCCGGCCACGAGGCCGAGATTGCGAACGTCCTTGACGTGTTTCGCGTCGCGCAGGGCGTGCGCTGCGGCTTCGAACTTCGGTGCGATGCCGTTGGCGCGCTCGAACAGGCCTTCCGTGCGATAGAGATCGAGCGTGGCGATTGCCGCGGCCGCCGCGAGCGGATGCGCCGAGTAGGTGTAGCCGTGGAACAGTTCGATCGCGCCCGGCGCGCCGTTGTTCACGACCGTGTCGTGGATCGCGCGGCTCGCGGCCACGCCGCCCATCGGCACGGCGGCATTGTTGATGGCCTTCGCCATCGTGATGAGGTCGGGCGTCACGCCGAAATACTCGCTGGCGGTGGCCTTGCCGAGACGGCCGAAGCCCGTGATGACTTCGTCGAAAATCAGCAGAATGCCGTGCTTCGTGCAGAGTTCGCGCAGGCGTTGCAGATAGCCTTGCGGCGGAATCAGCACGCCCGTCGAACCGGCGACCGGCTCGACGATCACCGCGGCGATCGTCGAAGCATCGTGCAGCGCGACGATGCGCTCGAGGTCGTCGGCGAGATGCGCGCCCCACGCGGGCTGGCCTTTCGAAAACGCGTTGTGCTCAAGGTTGTGCGTGTGCGGCAGATGATCGACGGCCGGCAGCAGTTGCCCCGAATAGGCCTTGCGATTCGTGCCGATCCCGCCCACTGAAATGCCGCCGAACCCCACGCCGTGATAGCCGCGCTCGCGGCCGATCAGCTTGGTGCGCTGGCCTTCGCCGCGCGCGCGGTGGTAGGCCAGGGCGATCTTGAGCGCCGTATCGACCGACTCCGAACCCGAGTTCGTGAAGAACACGCGATCGAGCCCTGCCGGCATCAGTTCGGCCACCTTGCTCGCTGCCTCGAATGCGAGCGGGTGGCCCATCTGGAACGTGGGCGCGAAGTCGAGCGTGGCGGCCTGGCTGGCGATGGCGGCAACGATTTCGTCGCGCGCGTGACCCGCGTTCACGCACCAGAGGCCCGCGCAGCCGTCGAGCACTTCGCGGCCGTCGGTCGTGCGGTAGTACATGCCCTTGGCCGATTCGAGCAGGCGCGGCGCGGCCTTGAACTGGCGGTTGGCCGTGAAGGGCATCCAGAACGACGAGAGATCGTCGATGACGGGGCGCGAAGTCATACGGGGTTCTCCTCAAGTTGACGCAGTCGATGCGTGCCACTGTAGCCCGGCCACTTGAAGCGCCACATAGACAGTCTCTATACTGCGCTGATAACCGTGCTGGACCAACCCCGTCAACTGTATTGGTCGCTAAAGGCTCGACCGTGCAATCGTGCGGGTTTCCCCTGGCGCTTTACCAACTTTCACGATGATCGAATTCCCGCTCGAACGCCGCCGCGGCGGCCCCGTAACGCTGGTCGAACAGCTTGTTCAGGGCTTCACGCGCGCGATCGAGGCGCAGACCTTGCGCGCCGGCGCGCTTCTGCCTTCGGTGCGCCAACTCGCGCAAACGCACGCGCTTTCGACCTATACAGTGACCGAGGCGTACAACCGGCTCGTCTCGACCGGCCTCGTGGTCGCGCGGCGCGGCTCGGGTTACCGTGTGGCGCCACGCAGCGAGACGGCGCGTGCGAGCGTGACCGGCTGGCAGCCGCCCACGCTCACGGCCACGTGGCTGCTCTCCGACGTGTTCGCCGATCACTCGGTCCCAATCAAGGCCGGCTGCGGCTGGATGCCCGGCGAGTGGATCAACGAAAGCGGTCTCCATCATGCGTTACGCGCGATGAGCCGCGTGCCCGCCGTGCGGCTCGGCGATTACGGGCATCCCTACGGCTATGCGCCGCTGCGCGAACGCATCGCAGTACAGCTCGACCGTCAGGGCTTGCCCGTGGAGGTCTCGAACGTCCTGCTCACCCAAGGCGCAACGCAGGCGCTCGACCTGATCGTGCGCACTTTATTGCGCCCCGGCGACGCCGTGCTGGTGGAGGATCCCGGCTACTGCAATTTATTGCAGATCTTGAAGCTGGCGGGTCTTGCCGTGCATGGCGTGCCGCGCACGCCAGCCGGTCTCGATATGGATGCACTCGAACGCCAGATTGCCGCGCACCAGCCCAAGGCGATGTTCGTCAACACCACGCTGCAGAACCCCACGGGCGCGACTTATACGATGGCGAATGCGTTCCGGCTGCTGCAGATCGCCGAGCGCGAACGCATGTGGGTCGTCGAGGACGATGTGAGCCGCGAACTCGCGCCGCCCGGCGCGCCGTTGCTCGCGGCCATGGAAGGCTTGCAGCGCGTGCTGTACGTGGGTGGCTTTTCGAAAACGGTGACGCCTTCGCTGCGTTGCGGCTACGTCGTGGCCGAGCGCGACGTGCTGCGCGAACTCGCGCGGGCCAAGATGGCGGTGGGACTCACGTCGTCGGAAACGATCGAGCGCCTCGTCGACAAGGTCTTGCTCGAAGGGCGCCACGCCCGTCACGTTGAATTCGTGAACGAACGCCTGAAGGTTGCGCACGCAACGGTCGAGGAGCGGCTCGACGCGCTTGGTCTGGAGGTGTTTCACCGGCCTCGCGCGGGACTCTTCATCTGGGCGAAGCTGCCGGTCGAAGCCGGGCGGGCGGCCGCGATCGCCACGGCGGCGCTGAGCGACGGCATCTGGCTCGCACCGGGCTCGTATTTCCGCCCCGACGACGCGCCGAGCGCGTGGTTTCGCTTCAACGCGCCGTATTCTCTCGACGACGCGCTCTGGCGATTCATCGAGCGCGTGCGCTAGAAAAGGCTTTGCTGGCCCGACATCAGCGTGTCGAAATCTTCGCGCAGGAAGGGCAGAATCGCGTCCGCGACCGGCTGCAACTGGCGGCTGACGTAGAACGCGTAATCGAGCGGCGAACTCAGCGTCTCCAGCGGCTCGGGGCCAGCCGTCGTCATCACATAGCTGATCCAGCCGCCGTTCTGATATTGCAGCGGACGGCCCTTCACGCGGTTGTATTCGTCGGCGACGCGAGCAGCGCGCACGTGCGGCGGCACGTTGCGCTCGTAGTCGGCGAGCGGGCGGCGCAAGCGCTTGCGATAAATCAGCTGCTCGTCCATGGCGCCGTTCAAAGTGCGCGCGACATAATCGCGAATGTAGTCGGCATACGGTTCGCGCTTGAAAATGCGGCGGTACAGCTCGCGTTGAAACTGTTGCGCGAGCGGTGTCCAATCGGTGCGAACCGTTTCCAGCCCCTTGAACACGACTTCTTCGCTGCCGTCCTTCGCAAGCGTGAGTCCCGCATAACGCTTCTTGCTGCCTTCTTCCGCGCCGCGCACCGTCGGCATCAAAAAGCGCGAATAGTGACGTTCGAACTGCAATTCGAGCGCGCTGTCGAGTCCGTATTCCTCGCGCAGATGATCCTTCCACCACGCATTCACATGCGCAACGAGTTGCTTGCCCGTTTGCGTCGCTTCGCTTTCTTCGTGCGGGCGCTTGAGCCAGACGAAGGTGGAGTCGGTGTCGCCGTAGATCACGTCGTAGCCTTGTGCCTCGATCAGCGCGCGGGTCCGGCGCATGATTTCGTGGCCTCGCATGGTGATGGACGAAGCCAGACGCGGATCGAAGAAACGGCAACCGGTCGAACCGAGCACGCCGTAGAAGGCGTTCATGATGATTTTGAGCGCCTGCGATAGCGGCGCGTTGTGCTGCCGTTTGGCCTCTTCGCGGCCTTCCCAGACTTGCTGCACGATCTCCGGCAAACAATGCTTCTCGCGCGAGAAACGCGCGCCGAGAAAGCCGGGCACCGATGCCTCGTCGCCGGGCTGCGCCAGACCTTCGATCAGTCCCACGGGATCGATCAGGAAGGTGCGGATGATCGACGGATACAGACTCTTGTAATCGAGCACGAGCACCGAATCGTAGATGCCGGGCCGCGAGTCCATCACAAAACCGCCAGGACTGTTTTCGCCGACTACGTCGCCGAGATTGGGCGCGACATAGCCGAGCCGGTGCATCTTCGGCAGATAAAGATGCGTGAACGCCGCCACGGAACCGCCGCTGCGATCGACGGGCAAGCCCGTGACCGAAGCGCGTTCGAGCAGGAACGACATCAGCTCCGTTTTCTCGAACACGCGCGTCACCAGTTCGCAGTCCTTGAGGTTGTAGCGTGCGAGCGCGGGTTTGTCTTCGTCGAAGCGGCGCTGGATCTCGTCCATGCGCTGGTACGGATTGTCGATCGACTTGCCTTCGCCGAGCAGCGTTTGCGACACGTATTCGAGGCTGAACGACGGGAAACTCCAGGTGGCGGAGCGCAGCGCCTCGATACCGTCGATGATGAGCCGGCCCGCGGCGCCCGCGAAAAAGTGATTCGCATGCACACCGTGTTCGCGCCACTCCATGACTTCGCCGCCGCGGCCGAGTTTGAGCGGCACGCCGGTTTGCTGCGAATGCGCATGCAGCACGCGCAAATCGAATTGCACGAGATTCCAGCCGATGATGGCGTCGGGGTCGTGCTTCGCCATCCACGCGTTGAGGCACTCGAGCAGGTGCGCGCGGCTCTCGCAGTATTCCAGATCGAAATCGACCTGACTGGCGTCGCCGTTCGCGGGCGCGAGCATATAGACCTGGCGCTGACCGCAGCCTTCGAGCGCGATCGAATACAACTCCCCGCGCGCGCTCGTTTCGATGTCGAGCGAAACGAGTTTGAGGCGAGGGCGGTAACCGTTCGCGGGTTTCATCTCGCCGTCGAGCAGCCGATTGCTCGCGTCGGGCGTGCCACGAAACATCACCGGTGCAGTGATGAAGCGCTCCATCATGTAGCGGTCGGGCGGTTGCACGTCGGCTTCGTACACGTCGATGCCGGCCTTCGCGAGGCGTTTGGCCTGCCCGCTCAACACACGATATTGCGGCGAATAGAGACCGAGCACGGGGCGCTGCTGAAAGTCGCGCAAGGCGAGCGGGCGCAACTCGATGCGCGCGTCCTGCTTCAGCGAGGTACGGAGTTCGTGGCGCAACGCCGTTTCGTGCCCGGCGGGCACGAACGCGACTGAGACGGGCGGGCGCAGACGCAACTGCCGCGGACCGTTCTCCGTCGCGAGCCAGAAGTCGACTTCCGTGTGTTCGCCCGTATCGCGCCAATGGCGGGTGAGAATAAAACCCGCTTCAAACTCAGACAAAATATGACTCCGCCGCCGCTATTTCCCGCTTGCGATTGTAGCGGTTGAAACGCGCGCGGCGGCGGGCGGATAAGCCGGTTTAATCGGCTCAATGTTGCAGCAGATGCGCCACGAGCGGATACATCGAGACGACGAGCGAGAGCGCCATCGCCACGTTGAACGCGCGCAGGCGGCGCGAATTCGACAGAAAACGCCGCATGCCGGTGCCGAACGCGGCCCAGACGCAGATGCACGGCAACCCGACCACGAAGAACAGCACGGCCATCATGAGCGTATTCGCGCCGAATTCGGCGGTGAGGCGGATCGTGGTGGCGGCGGTGAGCACCATCATCCACGCTTTCGGGTTGATCCACTGAAACGCAATGGCTTCATGAAAGCGCATGGGCCGATGTTCGCCGCTCTTGACCTTGAGGTCGCCCGACGTGCCGATTTTCCACGCGAGGTAGAGCAGATACGCGACGCTCGCCGCTTCGAGCGCGATATAGAGCGACGGTACGCGACGGAACAGTTCACCGAGCCCGAAGCCCACCGAGAGCATGAGGACGACGACGCCCGCGCTGATGCCGAGCACGTGCGGCACCGTGCGGCGAAATCCGAAGTTGACGCCCGACGCGAGCAGCATGGTGTTATTGGGGCCGGGCGTGATCGACGTCACCACGACGAAGAGCATGCCGGCGGGCAGCGCGCTGAGCAGGTCAGGCAGCATGACGGAACTCCGGAAGAAAAGTGCAGTTTCAGTGGAAAGTCAGTGTAACGACAGTTCACGATACAGTACCGGTACACTTAGCGAAACGCAGGGCGGTACGGATCAGGGTCGAAGGTAGATGCAGCCCCATTTTTATCTTGCGGGCATACGGACTGCTAACCCGAAGAATTGGCCACTCCATTAGCGATCGACTCGACCATGGACGCTTTCTTCAACCGCCTTTTCCATCTGCAACCCTCGCTGCTCGCGACGGCCACGCACGACGTCATGCATCTGATCGTCGCCGTGCTGGTCATCGTGGTCGGCTGGTGGATTTCCAACCGTATGGCGCAGTTGTTCGCGAGCATGCTGTTGCGCTCGCACGCGGATCCGACGCTCGCGCCGATGCTCGCGGGCATAGCCGCATGGGCCGTGCGTGCGATCGCGATCGTCGCCGCCCTCAGCGAAGTGGGCATTGCCACGGCGAGCGTGCTGGCGGCACTGGGGGCTGCCGGTCTCGCCATTGGTCTCGCGCTTCAGGGCACCCTGCAAAATATTGCCGCCGGCATTATGTTGCTGATGCTGCGGCCGTTCCGCGCCGGTGATGTGATCGAGGGGAGCGGCGCCGCCGCCGGTATCGTGCGCGAAGTGGGGCTGTTCACCACGCATATCGAGCGCAGCGACGGCAATGCGGTGTTCGTGCCGAACAGCCAGATCTGGAGCAATCCGGTCATCAACTACAGCAGCGGCGGCACGCAGCGTGTCGACGTGACGATCGATCTGGCGCGGCGCGAGCAGGTCGATGCCGCCATCGCGCAATTGAAGAAGCTCGTCGCGGACGAACCACGCGTGCTGGCCGGCAACACGCTCGCGCCGAGCGTCGTTGTCGACAGCTACCTGCCGGACGGCGGCGTGCGCCTGCGTCTGAGCGTGTGGGTGCGCGAACCGGACGCGCAGCCTGCCGTCGACGACCTGCACGATCATGCACACGACGCACTCGCGGCCGCCGACATCGCAGTGACGGGCGAAACGGCGGCAAGCGCGGGCGCCCGAGATGCACAAACCCGCGCAAGCGGCGGCAATCAGGCAGAAGACCGGCACGAATCGGAAGCCGAACTGACGCGGTCGTGATGCATGCGATACGCGCTCGCGTCGAGCACGCTTTGCGCGCATGTGCTTTCGTTCTTACCGGCCTCGCCGTCGTATCGACACGGCAAGTTACCGAAACGGCAGCGATTTCAGCGGCCGTTTTAGCTGGTATGGCTGTTGCTCAGGTTTTCCGTGAACGCGACTCGGGTTGTCGCCAATAACGGCCGCGCACGCGGCCCAACAAGGAGCACGAGCATGGAAACGACGAAAGTGGAAGGCATGGCGCGGGAAGCGGCGGGCGAAGCACAGAGCCTCGCAGGCGACGTGCTCGGCGACGCGGGCATGCAGCTCTCGGGCAAGGCCAAGGCATTGTGCGGCCGCTCTCAGGAATTGATGGCCGACGCCGCCGTGGTGGCCCGCGACGCCATGAGCGACAAGCCGCTCGTGGTGCTGGGCGCCGCCATCGGCATCGGTTTCGCACTGGGCGCGTTGTGGGCCAATAACCGCGAATAATCGCGAATCAAGGCGATGCCACGCCTGCGAGGTCGACGCGCTGACTCGACGAGAATGCGCGAGAACCCGCACCGCGTGCATTGCCCGCTAGCGCCCTGCGCAGGAGGATGGCCATGTCGGTTCATTCGAAGCTCGACCGCTGGCGCAATGTGTCGCGGTTCCTCACGGCCCGTCTGTCCGACTATGGCCAGCTATTCTCGATCGAAGTCGCCGAAACACGCGCGCGCGTCATGCGCGAACTCCTCGCGCTGGTCGCGCTCGCCGTGGGCGGTATGTTCACGCTGTCCTTCCTCTGCGTCGCCTTGATCGCGACCGCGTGGGGCACGCCGTATTTTCTCGCCGTAGTGTGGGGCGTCGCGGCCGCATGGTTCCTCATGTCGATCGTGGCGCTAATGGTGGTTCGCTCGCAACGTCCAGCTCAATCGTTCGGATTGCTAAAAGACGAAATGCGCGCCGATCTGGAAACGATCAAGGAGGCACTCAAATGAATCCTCGCGCCAGACTTCGCCGGCAGCGCGAAGCCGCCATGCTGATGCGCATGGAGGTGACGCGCGTGCAATTGCTCGCGGCCAATGTCGGTTCGCGCCTCAACGACCAGGCGGCGAAGACGCCCGGCAGCTCGCTCACGCTGCCGAATATCGGCCGGGCGTTGTTTGCCGCGCCGAATGTCACGCTGCTCGGCTCGGTGGTGCTCGGCTCGCTGCTGGTGGGCCCGAAACGCATCGTGCCGCTGGTGCTGCGCTCGGGCTTGCCTGGACTCATTGCGCGCCGCGCTCGCGTGGCCAGTTCGCGCAGCACATTGCGCGCGCCCTGAGCTGCGCATCGCTACGCGCGATCGGAACGCTTGAGATAGAAGCGCCGGTACAGGATCGTCCATCCCGCAAGGGCACCGTAGGTCGCGTAGCGCAACAACAGCGACAGCCGTTCGGCGGCCTCGCCGCTCATCTGCAGCGAGATCCAGAGCCGCATCAGGTTTTCGGCGACGAGACCGACACCCCATACGGCGGTCATGAGGCGGATCGATCTCGCGAGGCCGGGACGCGAGGTCCACATTGCATCGAAATCGATCTCCCGGCCTTGCTTTTCGCGGGCGAGCGTGGATCTCGCGAGCCAGAAGACCAGCGGCTTTTCCAAGGGTAACGACAAGAGAAATAACGCGCCGATCGCGCCGCTCACGGCCGGTTCGCGGGCCTCGTGCCACTGTCTTCCCACGCCTGAAACGAGCACAATGAGCGACAGTGCGATACCCGCCAGCACGAGTGCACTGAGCGCGTCGAAATGGCCAAAGCGCGCGAGATCGACCGCCATCCACGCGAGCAGCGGCAACGCCGAGGCGACCAACGCACCCGTCACGCCGAAGTGCGGCAGGGCGAGACGATACGCCAGCGCGGGGAGCGCGACGTTCACGACGATTGCGAACACCCAGCGCAGGGAAGGAATCATCGGCGCGATCTCCGGCACTTCGTCAAAAGTGTACGAACTGGTTAAAATTGACGTGCTTCGTCATACCCTTGCGTCAGGAGTCTTCTGCATGTCCAGCCCGTCCCACTTTTCGCCGCAAACGGACAATCCGCTCGGCATGGCCGGACTCGAATTCGTCGAGTTCGCCGCGCCCACGCCCGCCGACCTCGGCCGCCGCTTCGAGCAGCTCGGCTTCAAGCCCATCGCGCGCCATATCAGCAAGGACGTGGTGCTTTATCGGCAGGGACAGATGAATTTCCTGCTCAATGCCGAACCCGATTCGTTCGCCGCCCGCTACGCCCAGGAATACGGTATGGGCGTTTGCGCGATTGGCGTGCGCGTGGCCAACGCGCGCCGCGCTTTCGAGCACGCCATTTCGCTCGGCGCCTGGGCCTTCGAAGGCGAACGCACCGGCGCCGCCGAACTCACCATTCCGTCCATTCAGGGCATTGGCGACTCGCACCTGTATTTCGTCGATCGCTGGCGCGGCCGCAACGGCCAGCGCGGCGGCGTGGGCGATATTTCGATCTTCGACATCGACTTCCGGCCGCTCGACATCGCCACCGCGCATACCGACCTCGATCACGGCGGTACCGGCTTGCGCCGCGTCGATCATCTCACGCAGACCGTGGGCGCGGGCCGGATCGGCGAATGGCTCGATTTTTATCGTGATCTGCTGCATTTTCGCGAAATTCACGAGATCAATGCGAACTGGCATGTGTCCGAGGAATCGCGTGTGATGGTGTCGCCGGACGGCGATCTGCGCATTCCGGTGTACGAGGAGGGTACGCGGCGCACGCAGCTCATGCACGATTATCTGCCCGAGCATCCGGGCGAAGGCGTGCAGCACATCGCGCTCGCCACCGACGACATTCTCGCGTGCGTCGACGCACTTCGCGTCAACGGCGTCGAGTTCGTCGAGCCGCCGCCCGCGTACTACGAGGGCGTGGATGCGCGCCTGCCCGGCCACGGCACGGACCTCGCGGCCTTGCGCGCGCGCCATGTGCTGGTCGACGGCGAAACGAGCCCGGACGGCCCGCCACGCCTCTTTTTTCAGACCTTCGTGAAACGCCGGCCCGGCGAGATTTTCTTCGAGATCGTGCAGCGCAGCGGCCACGCGGGCTTCGGCGAAGGCAATCTCGATGCGCTCGCCAGCGCGCGCGGCCGGCCGGACTAAGCGCCGTCAGGTCGCGCGCGTTGCCGCGGGTTTGCGCGCGCGCTTCGTCACCGGAGCCGCAGCCGCGCGCGGCGACACCATCGTGCGACTGCGATGCCGCATTTCCTTGGCGAATTCGGCGCATGCTTGCGTCATCAGATCGGTCGATCGATACACCATGTAGACGTGGAAGTCGGGCAGCTCGTCGCGGATCGGCAGCGTATGGAGCGCGTCGCGATTGAGCCTGAGCGGGCCGACCGAACCGTAAAACACGAAGTCCGACCACATGCTGATGACGTCGGTCTGCGTGGCGAGATGCAGGCCGAGCAGGTTCGACACGCTGTGCACGATGCGTTTGGGCATCTCCAGCCGGTGCAGGCGCATGAGGCTCGCGAGCGGGCTGCCGGGGTCGTCGAGCGGGTCGAGCGTGAGCCAGTCGGCGTCGAGCAGGTCGCGCAGGCGCGTCGTGCGGCCGAGCGGATGGCCTGGCCGCGCGGCGAGCACCATGCCCACGGAAAAGAGCGATTCCCACTGGAACGCGCTGGTGCCGGGGCCGCTGTTGGTCGATATCAGCGCGAGATCGAGCCGGCCTTCACGCAGGCCTTCGAGAATCTGCTGCGGGCGCATTTCATAGGCGTGAAGCGCAACGCCGGGAAAGCGCGCGCGAAACGCCGCGATCGATTCGGGCAACGGGCCGCTCGACGCCACCGCCGAAAAGCCGATATTGAGCTGCGCCTCGGCGTGACCGCGCATCGCCTCGATATCTTCGAGCGCGTGCCGCAACTCCTGCTCGACCACGCTTGCGCGCTTCGCGAGCGTGCGTCCGTAATTCGTCAGACTCACGCCGCGCACCGACCGCGACATCAGCGTGACACCCAACTCCCGCTCCAGCTCGGCAATGGCCTTCGACAGTGCCGGTTGCGAGATATGCAGGCTGCGCGATGCCTCGTGCATGCTGCCGTGCTGCGCGAGCGCGAGTAGCACCCGCAACTGATGCAGTTTCATTCATGTCACTCCGGGTGGGCGCACTTTGGTGCGGAACCGCATTTCATGGAAAACGACAATGGCAGCATAGTGCCGGTTATGACGTCGATTCGGTTTGGTTATCACGATGAAAATTTATCACTTCTTTCAAAAGTCGCACTGGGCCGATGATCGACTCGCACACCCAGCCACTTCGCCGCCTTTTCCACTGCCTGCGGGAGAACCGCCATGAATGACGCAACGCTCAGCGCCGCCATCACGCCGCCCACGGCCGCCCGGCAAGGCCAGCTGCGCCTGATCGCCGCCTGCTCGATCGGCAACGCGCTCGAAATGTACGACTTCACGGTCTACAGTTTCTTCGCGCTGCTGATCGGGCGGCTCTTTTTCCCCTCCGATAGCCCCTACGGCTCGCTGCTGCTCGCGGTCGCGACGTTCGGCATCGGCTTCGTGATGCGGCCGCTCGGCGGTCTCGTGATCGGCAGCTACGCCGACCGGCGCGGACGCAAGGCCGCAATGACACTCACCATCCTGTTGATGGTCATAGGCACGCTCTGCATCGCGTTCGCGCCCACGTATGCGCAAGCCGGCGTGTCCGGTTCGCTCGTGATTCTCGCGGGGCGCTTGTTGCAAGGCTTTTCGCTGGGCGGCGAGATTGGCGCCTCCACGGCCATGCTGATGGAATCGGGCGAAGTGGGGCAGCGCGGCTTTCGCGTGAGCTGGCAACTCGGCAGCCAGGGCATTTCCGCGTTGATCGGCGCACTCACGGGCACCGTGCTCTACGCGACGCTCACGCCAACCGCGCTCGAGAGCTGGGGCTGGCGCCTGCCGTTTCTGGGCGGTCTGCTGATCGCGCCGGTCGGTCTCTACATTCGCTCGAAGCTCGACGAGACCCACCAGGCCGAACCCGACGCGCCGAGCCCGCTCGGCACGCTGCTGCGCGAGCATGGCGCGAAAGTGGGGCTCGGCATTCTGTCGGTAACCGCGGGCACGGTGGGCATGTACCTCGTGGTGTTCTTCATGCCGACCTATATGATTCGCGTCTTGAAGATGCCGCCGTCGCTCGCGCTGCTCTCGGGCTGCGCAACCGGTCTCACCATGCTCGTCGCTTCGCTCGTCTCGGGCCTGCTCGCCGACCGGCTCACGCGCCGCAAGCCGCTCGTGCTCGGCTCGCTCGTGTTCAATATTCTCATCGTGGTGCCCGCGTTCTGGCTGATGACGCGCATGCCGAGCGTGCCGCTCGTGCTCGCGCTCTCGGTCGTGATGACGGCCGCGGCCAATCTCGGCTCCACGCCCATGTTGCTCATGCTGATGGAGCTATTGCCCGCCGGTGTGCGCGCGAGCGGGCTCTCGGTGATCTACAGCGTGGGCGTGACGGTGTTCGGCGGCAGTTCGCAATTCATCGTGACGTGGCTGCTCGCGAAAACCGGCAATCCGCTGTCTCCGGCGCTGTACCTCGTCGCGTGCGGCGTCATCACGTTCTGCGCGGTGAGCGCCATTCGCGAGCCGCGCGTCGCCTGACATCACTCGCCTCGGACACATCGTCCGATACTTCATCTGGAATCCTTATGAAACGAGAAAACTCACTCACGCCGTTCCAGTTTCTGCCTTCGCTGCTGCCCGAGATTGAGATCGACGCCGAAACCTTCATCGGCATCCGGCGCCAGATTCACGCGCAGCCCGAACTCGGTTTCGAAGTGAGCGCCACGGCCAGGCTGGTCGCGATGCTGCTCGAAACGTGGGGCTACGAGGTCCACACGGGAATCGGCAAGAGCGGTGTGGTGGGGCAGTTGAAGGTCGGCAGCGGCACGCGCCGCCTGGGGATTCGCGCCGACATGGACGCGCTGCCCATCGTCGAAAAGACCGGACTCTCCTACGCGAGCCAGACGCCCGGCAAGATGCACGCCTGTGGTCACGACGGCCACACCGCGATCCTGCTGGCCGCCGCGAAAGCGCTGGCCGAACGGCGCGACTTCAACGGCACGCTCAACCTGATCTTTCAGCCCGACGAGGAAAACCTCTGCGGCGCGAAGGCGATGATCGAAGACGGCCTGTTCGAGCGCTTTCCGTGCGATGCCGTCTACGCGCTGCACAACATGCCGGGCGTGCCGGCGGGTACGTTTCGCGTGCTGCCGGGCTCGGTCAGTCTCTCTTCCGATGTCGCCGACGTGACGCTCAAAGGCGTGGGCGGCCATGGCGCCATGCCGCATCGCGTGAAAGATCCTATCGTTGCGGCGGCCGCGCTGGTCACGGCGTTGCAAACCGTGGTGGCGCGCAACGTGGCACCCGACGAAACCGCGGTCGTGTCGGTCGGCTTCATTCGCGGCGGCGCAACGCACAACGTGATTCCCGAGACCGTTACGCTCGGCCTCAACATTCGCGCGGCGCGCCCCGAGACGCGCGCGCTCGTGGAAGCGCGCGTGCGCGAGATCGTGTCGTTGACGGCGCAGGCACACGGCGTGGAGGCGCATATCGACTATCGTCAACTCACGCCGCCGATGGTCAATACCGCCGAAGAAACCGCGCTCGCGCAGCAGGTTTGCGCCGAACTCGTAGGCGCGGACAACGTGGTGATGCAGGCGCCCAAAGGCCTGAACGGCAGCGAAGATTTCGCGTGGATGCTCAACGCCGTGCCGGGCTGCTATCTGTTGCTCGGCAATGGCGAGGGCGAGTTCGGCGGCTGCATGGTGCACAACCCCGGCTACGATTTCAACGACCAGGTGCTGCCGCTCGGCGCGGCATGCTGGGTCCGGCTCGCGCAGCGCTTTCTCACAGCCTAGCCGTTTGATTAGCCATCCGAATCGTTATCGGAGGAAGCGATCGAGTCGGGCGTGAGGCCCAGCCGGTCGCGTAAATCGCGCCAGCCGGGCTGCGTCACGAGCACGGCGCGCGAGCCTTCCTGGCGGCGCATCCAGCCGCGCTCGCACATCAACGCCAGCCACGCCACGCCGAGCGGCCCTGCCAGGTGGTGCTGCCGCTCGGTCCAGTCTAGGCATTGCCGCGCGATGCCCAGCCGGCCCGGCTTGAGCATCGCCACGTCGAGGCCGAGATCGCCGAACCATTGCGTGCCCGCCGCCGTGACGACGAAACGCTTGTCGGCGTGTTCGGCGATCAGGCCGGCTTCCGTCAACCGCCCCGTGATCGCCACGCCGAGCTGGCCCGCGAGATGGTCGTAGCAACAGCGCGCGAAACGCAGCGTGCGCGCTTCCTGACCGAGCGGCTTGCGGCGGATCGTTGCGCGCGCACCGACCGTTGCGAGGCTTTCGAGCAGCGCGCCCACTTGCGCATCGGCGAGCCGATAGTAGCGATGCCGGCCTTCCTTTTCCACCGCGAGCAACCCGCCGTCGAGCAGCTTCGCAAGGTGACTGCTCGCGGTTTGCGCCGTCACGCCGGCCGCATAGGCGAGTTCGCCCGCAGGTAGCGCGCGGCCGTCGGCGAGCGCCATCAACATGGCGGCGCGCGCGGGATCGGCAATCAAAAAGGCCGTGGCGGACACTCTCGGCTGGACAGTCATCGAATTCTCCGGAACTTGCCCGTAGCGTAACGCGCGCTCATGGTCGCATGTTTCGACGCGCATCGAAACATCGCCAACGCATCGCGCCCAATACTGAAGGCGAACCCGGCGAACGCAAGGAGAACCGATGCAAGCCACCACCCCCGATGTGCGACGGCGCGTGTTATGGGCAACGAGTATCAGCTACGTCGTGGTGATCCTCGACACGTCCATCGTCAACGTCGCGCTCGAACGCATCGGCGCGAATCTGGCGGGCGGCGTGGCGGGGCTGCAGTGGGTCGTCAACGCCTACACGCTCACGTTCGCGAGCCTGCTGCTTTCGGGCGGCACGCTCGGCGACCGGCTCGGCGCGCGCCCGGTTTATATCGCGGGACTCGCGGTGTTCACGGCGGCTTCGGCGTGGTGCGGCGCGGCGCCCGGGCTCGCGTCGCTCACGTTCGGCCGCGTGCTCCAGGGCGTGGGCGCGGCGCTGCTCGTGCCGGCGTCGATGGCGCTCATTCACGGCGTTTGCGCGAATGCGCGCGAGCGCGCCGCCGCGTTCGGCGTCTGGGCGGGGCTGGGCGGCGTCGCGATGGCGGCGGGGCCGCTGCTCGGCGGCGTGCTAATCGGCGTTGCAGGCTGGCGCAGCCTCTTCTGGCTCAACGTGCCGGTGTGCCTCGCGGGCATCGCCATGGCGGGGCGGATCGCGCCGCAAGCGCTCCGGCGCGCGTTGGCGGTCGCGCCGCGCCGGTTCGACCTCGCAGGGCAGATCTGCGCCGTGGCCGCGCTCGCGCTCGTCAATGCGTCGATCATCGCGGCACCGGCGCGCGGCTGGCTTGCGATGCCCGTCGTTGCGGGACTCGCCGCCGCGTGCCTGGCGGGAACCGGTTTCATCGCGCTCGAGGCGCGTCGCGAGCAACCCATGTTGCCGCTGGCCTTCTTTCGTGAGCCGGTGTTCACGGCGGCCGTGGTCGTTTCGATGATTTCCGCGTTCACGTTCTACGGCTTGCTGTTCGGCTTGAGCCTGTATTTCCAGCAGCAGTGCGGCTATTCGCCGGCACACGCGGGGCTGGCGTTTCTGCCGCTCACGGTCGTGGTGCCGCTCGGCAGCCTGCTCTCGCGCCGCGCGGCGGCGTGGCTCGGGGCGCGCGCGTTAGTGGCAGGCGCATGCGGGCTGGCCGCGCTCGGCTATCTGGGCGCGGCGCTGAGCGTGGCGCCCCTCGACGCGACCTCCATGCATGACGGCGCGCTGATGGGGGCGCTGCCGCTGATCGGCCTCGCCGCGAGCCTCATCACGCCCGCCGCCACGGCCGCGCTCATGGCGTCGGTCGACGCGGAACGCTCCGGCGTGGCAGCGGGCGTACTCAATACCGCCCGGCAGACCGGCGCCGCGCTCGGCGTGGCCGTCGCGGGCGCGTGGCTCGCGGGGCGCGCTTCGATCGGCGCCGGTCTGCGCTTCGACCTGCTGCTCGCGGCCGGGCTGTCGGTGTTCGCGGCGGGAATCGGGTGGAGCGCGGGGTGGCGCGCGGGGTCACACGACGCGCACCTGAACTATCGTGCCGCGAAGAAGAACGCATGAAGTAGAGTGCCGAAGCTGCACTCGAACATGCGGAAGTCACGGAAGTCGCCCGGAATCTGGACTACAGTCCTTGCATGCGCCGCGCATCCCGCGCGTGGCGCGCCAATGAAGGAGCTTAGCCATGGCCGAATACGGGCAGCATCCGTCATCCGTGTTGACGTTGAAAAGCGCCCACGACTTCGATACGACGATCGCGCGCGTGAAGACCTTGCTCGCCACCGCCGGTGCCGTCGTGTTCGCCGACGTGGACCAGCGCGAGGCCGCCGAAGCGGCCGGACTCACGTTACGGCGCACGCGGCTGATCCTGTTCGGCAACCCGAAGGCGGGCACGCCCGTGATGGCCGCGAATCCGCATGCGGCCGTGGAATTGCCGCTGCGTCTCGTGGTGTGGGAAGACGACGAAGGCCACGCGCGCGTCGACTACCGCGATGTCTCGCAGACGCTCGGTCCGCTCTACGGCATCACGCCCGAAGTGCTCGGGCCGCTCCAGCGTGTACCGGCACTCATTCAGGACGCCATGCACTGAAGTAGGTGCAGTGCAGAAGCAGCATTTTGGTGCATTTTCGGCATTTACTTAAAAATTGACAGGCGCGGCGGCCTTCGCGTACCTTAGCGGACTTCGCGTTGCCGACGGACGGTGCCGTTTGTGCCGCTCCGCTCGCTTGACGCCGCCTTCGCTGTCTTTTTCCATTCGCCGATGACTTCCCGCGCCGACCGCTCCGCCGCAGTTCCCCACGACACCGCCGACGCGCCTCCTTCGACCGCCACGGTAACCGAAGCCCCGGTCGTGCAGCACTGGCAACGCAATCTCGCCGTGTGTGTGGTGGGCTCGTTCACCACGCTCGTCGCCATGACGCTCATGCTGCCGTTCCTGCCGCTCTACGTCGAGGAACTCGGCGTACACGGCCACGCGGCGATCGTGCAGTGGTCGGGCATCGCGTACAGTGCCACGTTTTTTACGGCCGCACTCGTCGCGCCAGTCTGGGGGCGGCTCGGCGACCGCTACGGCCGCAAGCCCATGCTGGTACGCGCGAGCCTCGGCATGGCGATCACGATGTCGCTCATCGGCATGTCGCGCAACATCTGGCAACTCGTCGCGCTACGGCTGCTCGCGGGCTTCGCGGGCGGCTACTCGTCGGGCTCGACGATCCTCGTCGCGACCCAGACGCCGCGGCATCGCTCCGCGTGGGCGCTGGGCGTGCTGTCGTCGGGCATCATGGCGGGCAATCTGATCGGGCCGCTGCTCGGTGGCGCGTTGCCGCCGCTCATCGGTTTGCGCGGAACGTTCTGGGTCGCGGGCGCGGCGATCTTCGCGGCGTTCATCGCGACCTGCGTGTTCGTGAAAGAAGCGCCGCGTCCCGTGCGCGCCGCGAAGGAACAGCAATCGGGCGGCTGGTCCGCGCTACCCGACAAGCGGCCCATCGTGGCCATGCTCGTGACCGGCACGCTGCTAATGCTCGCCAACATGTCGATCGAGCCGATCATCACCGTCTATGTCGCGACCCTCGTGCACGATCCGGCGCGCGTGACCTTCGTCGCGGGTCTAGCGATGTCGGCGGCGGCCCTCGGCAGCATCGTTGCGGCGTCTCGCGTGGGGCGGCTCGCCGATCGTATCGGTCACGCCAAAGTCATCGTGGGCGCGCTCGCCCTGTGCGCCGTGCTGCTCGTGCCGCAGGCGTTCGTTTCGGCGGGCTGGCAACTGGTCGCGCTGCGCTTTCTGATGGGCGTCTCCCTCGCGGGCCTGTTGCCGTGCATCGCCACGGTGATCCGGCACAACGCGCCCGATCATGCGGCGGGCAGCGTGCTCGGTTATTCGGTCTCTGCGCAATTCGCGGGGCAGGTGCTCGGGCCGCTGATCGGCGGTTTCATCGGCGGCCATTTCGGCATGCGCGCGGTGTTTCTCGGCACGAGTCTGCTGATGCTCGCGGGCGCGGGCTATACGTGGCGTGCGGTGGGTTTCGGTCAGCGTAATCTGCATGGCTGATTGACCGGACGCGTGCCGGATTCGCGCTGCGCAACGCGTCCGCATCGTCGCGCTTCATTGACCGAAAAAGATATCGCACTGCGCGCGTGGCGTGCAGGGTTTGCCCACGCGATACCCCGAGGCGCCGCGCGAATCGGACGTCCCGCCATACGACATGTCGGTGGTCGCCTGCGCCGAGGCGTTCGCCGCATCGGTCATGCGCTGTTGCGCGCGCGGTTGTGCCGCTTGCGTCGCGGCATCGTCGGACGCCAACGCCATGGCCGGTATGCACACGGCCACGATCGTGATGCCGGCCGCGATCCACGCTAAACGGGTTTTCATTGCAGCCTCCTTTTCCCGAACGCCCGCCAGTGGTTTGCAAACGCGCGCTCGATAGTCGAAAGGTCGGAATGCCGGCGCACGAAGCGCGGCTACCGATTCGAATTAGTCGGATACAGGGAAGATGGGCGCCCACGTGATGGGGCGACACAGCGCGGCGCGGCGCAAGAGCGGGAAAAGCGGGGCGCGCGGATAAAATCCGCGCTGTGCTTTAGTTATAGTTTGCGGCGCGACGAGTGCCAACGATGCGTGGCGCCGGTGCCACACGCTGCCGCAGGCACGCCATGCAAATGCGTCGGTGAGTTGCGGGCATGGCCGGTTGCCGGGCGATCACACCGGGCCGCGCGCATCGATCGTCGGGAAATAGAAAATGGCCCGACTGCGCGGGCCATTTCATTCACACTTTACGCCTCGAGCCAATTTACGCTTCGAGTTTCGCGTTCAACGTGATTTTCGCGTTATTGGCGAACAATTTGGACACCGGGCAATTTTCTTTCGCCGCCGTCGAAAGCTCCTCGAACTTCGCCTGGTCGATACCCGGAATCTTCGCGCTCATGTCGAGCTGGCACGCCGTGATCGCGAAACCCTCGCCGACCTTGTCGAGCGTGACCGTCGACTTCGTTTCGATGCTCTCCGGCTTGAAACCCGCCTGGGTGAGGAAGAGCGAGAACGCCATCGTGAAGCAGCCGGCGTGCGCGGCGCCGATCAGTTCTTCGGGATTCGTGCCGGGGCCGCCTTCGAAGCGCGACGCGAAACCATAGGGCGCATCGCGCAGCACGCCGGTTTGCGTGGAAATCGCGCCCGAGCCGTCCTTGATCCCGCCGTGCCATTTTGCCGATGCCGTCTTTTGCATGATGTCTCTCCGCGATGTGAAAGGGGAATGGGAAACGGCAGGGCACGCAACGCGCGTGCCCCACATCCGTCGAGAGGGATCTTGCCTGATTTGCGGAGAATCAGTGCGCAGGCTGTCCGGCGTACCACGCGGCGGCCGCGTCGATTTCCTCGGGCGTCATGTTGCGGGCGATGTTGCGCATCTGCTCGGAAATGTCGTTGTGGCGCGTGCCATTCGCGAACGCCTCGAGTTGTGCCGCGGTGTAAGGCGCGGGCAAACCGTCGAGCCACGGGCTGCCGACCTTGCTGTCCACGCCGCCGTGGCACGCGCCGCACGCGGGAATGTTGCGCATTGGCGCACCCACCGCCACGATGGCGGGCGCGTTGCCGCGTACGCGCGCGATGGGCGGAATCGACGCGTAATAGGCCGCCAGATCGCGCATGTCCTGATCGGAGAGATCGCGTGCCATGGGCGACATCACGGCGTTCTGGCGCGCGCCCGTTTGAAAGTCGTGCAATTCCTTGTACACGGCCGTTGCGTACTGGCCCGCGAGATTCGGCGAATTCGCCATGCTCAAGCCGCGTGGGCCGTGGCACATCGTGCAGCGTAGCGAGAGCGTGGCGCCGCGCCCGATCGAAAGGTTGGTCGCGCCGTCGAGCATATGCGGCGCGAGTTCGACCGTGCTGATCTTGTACGCGGGTACCACCGACGTTTCGCTCGCATGCCAACGGTTCGGCACGCCCGCGGCACTGCAGATCGCGTTCCAGATGCCCTGAAATTGCGCATCTTTTTGCACCGAGGGCAGCCACACGAAGCCGATCAACACCGAGACCACAAACGTGAGCACCGTCGCGCCCACGCTCGCGCGAAACCACACGTTGCGAAACGAGAACAGGCGTTCGTCGCTCATCGCTGCGCTCCAATCGGGATCGCGGGCACCGCGGTGTCGGGCGTCGCGAGCAGTTGCGCGATCGGGTAACCGTAATTGGCGATCGTGAGGGCAATCATCAGCACGATCCACAAGCCGAAGCTGTTGAGCGCGACGGGCAGCGTGGGCGACTCGTGCACGGGCGTGCTGAAGCGATATTCGTCGGGCTTCACGACCGCCGCGCGATGGCCTTGCAGCAGCACGACGAAGAACAGGATCGCCGAGATCACGAGAATGAAGCCGCCGATCGCGGAGAGCGTCACATACGGCCCCCAGCTCGCGAGCGCGGGGTCGGTGTAATCGTAGTAGGACATGCGGCGCGGCATGCCGAGCAGACCCACCACATGCCAGGGGAACGTCAGTACGATCATGCCGATGAACCACAGCCACAACTGCCAGCGCATGAGCCGCCAGTTCGCGAGCGCGCGGCCCGTGAGTTGCGGCCAGAGATCGTAGGCGATCGCGAAGTACATGATGACGATGGCGCCGCCGAAGATCAGATGAAAGTGGCCCGTGACCCATTGCGTGTTGTGCACGGGCTGATCGAGCTGATAGCTCATGTTGATGAGGCCGCCCGCGCCGCCGAAGCCGAGCATGACGAACGAGAACGCGACCGCGAGCATTTGCGGGTTGTGCCACGGTAGCCTGGCGATCCAGCCGAACGGACCCTTGCCGCCGCGCAGCCGCCCGGCGATCTCCACCGAGGCGCAGATGGTGAACACGGTGAGCAGCGTGGGCACCGAAACCAGCGCCGTGAAGACCGACTGCACGAACTTGAAGCCCGAGCCCACCTGCGGGTCGGTGAAGAGATGATGCAGGCCGATCGGCATGGCCACCACGAGAAACAGGATGAAGGAGATGCGCGCCATCGAATCGCTGTAGAGGCGCCCGCCAATCGCGCGCGGCACGATCGTGTAATAAGCGATATACGCGGGCATCAGCCAGAAGTAGACGATCGCGTGCAGCGTCCACGAGAAGAACACGCGCGCGAGGCCCGCGTCGATGGTGCTGCGCAAACCGAGCGCGACGGGCAAGATCATGAACAGCACTTCGATGGCGGCGCCCACGGCCGTCCATCCCCACAGATACGCGCCCGCCGTGGTCGCGAACATCGCGAGCGGCACGGGCTTGCCGCGGTTGTCGCGCTTCCACGCGGCGAGATTGACGCCCATCAGCGCAACCCAGATCCACGAGCCCACCACCACGAACACCACGCCGATGTAATAGAACACGTTGCCGATCATCGGCGGATAAAAGGTGTACAGCACCGAAGCGAGACCGAGCGCGACCGGCACCGAAGCCGTCACGCCGCCGAGCGCGAGCAGGATGAAGCCGAGCCACGCCCAGCGCACGCCCACGAGCGGCCGCTTCAACGCGAGTTCGGTCACGGCGTAGCCGAAGCCCATGGCAATGAGCGTGGGAAATGCATAGCCCATGACCGTGCCGTGCTCGGTCACGGAGCGGTAATACAGCTCGGGGTTCTTGAGCATGGGATGCAAAGGACTCCGCACGAGCATCTGCCACGCGCCGAGCAGCAGCGCGACACCGAACAGGATGAACGCGAGCCAGAAGTGGGCGAGTACGAGTCGCTTGTTATTTAACACAGCTGAGCCTCCGCGCGGCATTGCCGGACTGTGACGCCATCTGCATGAACGTATCGCGATCGACGACCTTCACGTGAGCCCACATGCCCTGATGGCCCGTGCCGCAGTATTCGTGGCACGGCATGGTGTGATCGGCGGGCTTGTCGAACGTGGTGCGGAACGTGGAGACGTAACCGGGTTCGACCATCGAGTTGAGATTCGTGTCGGTGATGAGGAAACCGTGTATGACGTCGGCGCTGGTCGCGCGAAACGTGATGGGCGTATTCGCCGGCACCACGATGCATTGCGGCGTGAACGAGTACTGCTGGGCGACCACGCGTACGGTCACGGACCCGTCGGTTTCCACCGCGCTGCCGAGGTTCGATTCGACGAATTCGCCGGACACGTGCAGCGTTTCCGGGTCCACGGTCTCAACGCGCGAAGGCGGCATCATGGCCCAATGCAGGCCCGTGAACACGACCATCGCCACGAGCACGAGGACGAGCAGCACCATGAAGATCGCCCAGCGTCGCTCGACGCGCGCGGCGATCTCGGCACTGGCGTGGTTATCGAGTGGGTTCGACATGAGGCCGGGCCTTTGTGATCAAGATGGTCTATTCGAACTATTGAATGACGCCGCGCGGCAGAAACACGAAAAAGTAGAACGCGAACCAGATCGCCGCGACGATGGCCGTGGCGATGCTCGCCAGGGCGAGCGCGCCGCCCGGCCCGCTGCGTACGATCTCGTCGACTTGTTCGTGTTGCGGGCGCTCGCCCGGTTGTTCGGCAACGGGTGTCTCGATCATGACGGCCTCAGAAAAGCGGCGCCGAGCGCAGCGCGTTCACTTCGTGCACGGAAACGGGCGTACCGTGATTGCCCCACGCCGTGCGGATATAGGTGACCACGGCCGCCACTTCCTCGTCGGAGAGCGACTGCGCGAAAGGCGGCATGCCGTACGGCATGGGATTCTTTTTCGTGCCCGGCGCATAACCGCCGTTCAGTACCATGCGAATCGGATTCACCGAGGAATTCATCTGAATCGACTGGTTGTTCGCGAGCGGCGGGAAATGCGGCAGCTTGCCCTGGCCTTCGGTGGCATGACACAGCGCGCACTGCGCGTCGTAGATCTTCTTGCCGAGCGGTGCAAGTCGCGCGCCTTCCTCGGTCATGAAGCTCGTTTTCGGCGCTTTGTCGACTTCGTTCGAACGACCCGGCAGCGACTTCAGATACACGGCCACGGCACGCACGTCGTCTTCGTCGAGATACTGGAAGCTGTCGTAGACGACCTCCGCCATCGGCCCGTACACGGCGCCGCGATTCGACACGCCCGCGTGCAGCAAGTCGACGATATCGTCGATGCTCCAGTCGCCGAGACCGGCTTCCTTGTTCGACGTGAGCGAGGGTGCGTACCAGTTCTGCACGGGAATCAGGCCGCCCTGGAATTGCTTCGAGGCCGAGTTGCCGCCGAGCGCATTGATCGCCGTGTGACACATCGTGCAGTGCCCGAGTCCTTCCACGAGATACGCCCCGCGATTCCATTCCACCGACTGGGTGGGATCGGGCTTGAACTCGCCGGGCCGGAAGAACAGCGTGCGCCAGCCGAGCAGCAGCGAGCGCTGGTTGTACGGAAAGCGCAGGTCGTGCGGGCGATTGGCCTGATGCACGGCCGGCGTGGATTGCAGGTACGCGAAGATCGCGTCGGAGTCGGCGCGCGTGACCTTGGTGTACGACGCGAACGGCATGGCGGGATAAAGCAGCGTGCCGTCGCGCGACTTGCCGTCGTGCAGCATGCGATAGAACTCGGCGGCGGTCCATGCGCCGATGCCATATTGCCTGTCGGAAGAGATATTCGGCGTATAGAGCGTGCCGAAGGGCGTCTCCATTGGCCGGCCGCCGCCGAACATCGGCATGGAAGGCACCGTGTGGCACGCGATGCAGTCGCCAGCGCGCGCGAGATATTCGCCGCGCGCGATCAACGCAGCATTCGATGCGGTCGGTGCGCTACTCGCGGAGCTGGCGCCGGGCGCGGCCGTTTGCGCGAACGTGGCGGCAGTGCCAGCACCCAGCACGGCGCACGCAAGCAGGGCAGCGCGACGCAGGAACGATGAGGGGAGAAGGGTTCGAAGTCTGCGCACGTCGATACCCCGGCTAGTTGTGAACGCCGCCGCACGCCATCGGCAGCGGCGCGGGCGCCGCGGGCGTGGGGTCGGCAGGCGCGGGTTGCGAGGCGAGCCACGCGGCGATGGCGGTGATGTCGCGGTCGGCGAGACGCGTCGCGACGTCGTGCATGCAGTCGGGGCTCGCGGCGCGGCGCGTGCCGTAACGGAACGCGCCCAGTTGCGCACTGATGTAATTCGCATGCAGACCCACGAGACCCGGAATGGCGGGTTCCATACCGGTTAGCGAGGCGCCGTGACAGCTCGCGCACGCGGGCACCTTGCGATTGGGCGCGCCGTTCGTGACGAGTTCCTTGCCGAGCGCGAGCGTGGCCGCGTCGACCGTGGGCGCGGCGGGCGGCGGATAGGGCGGATGCTGCTGCGCGAAGAACTCGGCGATCTGCTTCAGGTACGCGTCGGGCAGATACGCGAGCAGATAGTTCATGGGCGGATAGCTGCGGCCACCGTCGCGAAACGCGATCAGCTGGTTGTACAGATAGCCCGCTGGCTTGCCCGAGAGACGCGGGAAGTAGTCGTTGTCGGTGCCTTCGCCATGCGCGCCGTGACAGGCGGCGCAACCGAGGACGCGCGCCTGCATCGTGTCAGGCGCGCGCTCGGCGGCCGGCGCCGCGAAGAGCGGCGCGCACGGCAGCGCAAGCGCAAGAATGAGGAGAACGATGCGATGGCTCAATGATTCCCTCGTTGCGGTGTGTGACGGCACAAACGCGATGCGATTCGATATCAGTTGAGGCGTCGTCCGTGGGGACCGGAATTATCTTGGCGTGCGGGCGCGCTTCCTCTGAAACACATTATGGGAGAAAAAAGAAAATGAGCGCCGGGAATCTGCGCAAAATTCATCGCGATCGAGTGTCGCACTCAGTACGTTTGCTAACGCAACAATATGCGTTTTCCCTGCGACCGCATTATTTACATTGGCATCCTAACTATTAATCGAGCCAATATCGCAGTGAGTTTTTCCGTGTCATGCGAGACGGTGACTGGCGGCCCTCGCGGGTCATCCTATGTCGCAGGGTTCGCAATGCGCGCGTCGCAGCGAGGCGTTTGCGCGAGCGCGAAGCACGCCGCATGGGTTATACGACAACGTATAATGGACAACGACAGATAACAGGAGAGCCCCACATGGCGGAGTCGCTTGGCACGCCTGCCTCCCCCGCGAACAGCCCCATTACCCCGCGTGGCCGCAATCTCGCCGGGCAGGTCGTGAATTACATCAGCGAGCAGATCGCCTCGCGGGCGCTCAAGGCCGGCGACAAACTGCCCACCGAGAGCAGCCTCATGACGCAACTCGGCGTGAGCCGCACCGTGGTGCGCGAAGCCATTTCGCGTTTGCAGGCCATGTCGGTGATCGAAACGCGTCACGGCATCGGCAGCTTCGTGCTCGAACCGCGCCGCGAACCGCTCGACCTGGAGATGGTGCCGGCCGCCACGCTCAACGACGTGCTCTGCGTGCTCGAACTGCGTATCAGCCTCGAAACCGAAGCGGCGGGGCTCGCCGCGCAACGCGCGAGCGAACGCGACCTGGCTGCGCTGCGCACGGCGCTCGACACACTCGACGTGGCCACGCGCACCGGCGGCGACAGTTCGGGCGCCGACCTCGAGTTTCATATCTGCGTGGCACGCGCCACGGGCAACCGTTATTTCGTCGACATCCTCACGCAGATGGGTGCGGCGCTCATTCCGCGGCATCGCGTCAATTCGGCGAGCATCGCGCACCGCGACCCGAAGGCGTACGCGGAACTCGTCAACCGCGAGCACGAAAGCATCTTCGACGCGATTGCGCGCCACGATCCCGACGGCGCGCGCGCGGCCATGCGCATGCATTTGTCGAGCAGCCGGGAACGGCTGCGGCGCGCGGCGGCGGAGTCGGGCGAACCCGTCTGAACGGGCAGGGCGGCGACTGGAGACGGTTGCCGCGCCAGAATTTGCTGCGCTTTCGCTCCATGTTGTATGATGTCTTATAACATGAGGCAATCGCTCGATCTCGTGACCGGAAGCCCTTTCCGCACGGGTTTTGCAGAAAATTTTGCGGAAAATTGAGGGTTTACACCACATCAGACAACCGGAAAGTGTGCTTAAAATGTCATCAGACAACGTACCACGAAGTATGATGCATGCGCGCCCCGGTGCGCCGATCAGGAGACAACCTCGATGTCCGCTTCCGTTCACCGTCATGACAACCTGCTGGACTCGGCCAGCGCCAAGGTCATGCGGCACGTGCTGCCGCTCTTTCTCATCATGTTCATCGCGAACTACATCGACCGTGTGAACGTCGGTTTCGCGAACACGCACATGGAAGCCGACCTCGGGCTTTCGGCGGCCGCCTACGGTCTGGGCAGCGGTCTGTTCTTCGTCGGCTATGCGCTGTTCGAAGTGCCGTCGAACATGCTGATGCAGAAGTACGGCGCGCGCGCGTGGCTCACGCGCATCATGGGCACGTGGGGTATCGTTGCCGGCGCGATGGCGTTTGTGCAAAACGACACCTCGTTCTACGTATTGCGCTTTCTGCTCGGCATTGCGGAAGCCGGCTTCTTTCCCGGCGTGGTCTATTACTTTGCGCAGTGGCTGCCGCAGAAGGCGCGCGGCAAGGCCGTGGCCGTGTTCCTCGCGGGCTCGGCGTTCGCCTCGGTGCTCTCCGGTCCCATCACCGGTGCGCTGCTCTCGGTGCGCGGTCTCGGCCTCGCCGGCTGGCAGTGGATGTTCCTGATCGAAGGCGGCTTCTCCATCGTGCTGTGCGGCGCGAGCTGGTTGTTGCTGAAGTCGCGCATTCGCGACGCGCACTGGCTCACGCGCGACGAGCAGGGCGCGCTCGAAACGTATATGGCGCGCGAGCAGGCCGAACGCGAAGCCGCCACGGGCGCGCACGTTCCCGTGCTGCGTTTGCTGCGCGATCCGCAAATCGTGCTGTTCTGCTTCCTCTACTTCGCGATCCAGCTCACGATCTACGCGGCCACGTTCTGGCTGCCCACCATCATCCGCAAGATGGGCGGCCTCAGCGATTTCCAGGTGGGTCTCTACAACGCCATTCCGTGGATGATCGCCATCGTCGCGATGTATTGCTTCGCGATCCTCTCCGCGAAATACCGCTTTCAGCAAGCATGGCTCGCGCTGGCGCTGGTGATTGCCGCGTGCGGCCTGTTCGCGTCCACGTCGGCGAATCCCGTGTTCTCGTTCGTGGCGATCTGTTTTTCGGCGATCGGTTTCAAGGCCGCTTCGTCGCTGTTCTGGCCCATGCCGCAAGGCTATCTCGACGCCCGCGTGGCCGCCGCCGTGATCGCGCTCATCAACTCGCTCGGTAATCTGGGCGGTTTCTTCGCGCCCGCCACCTTCGGTTATCTGCAGCAGCACACGGGCTCGATCACGGGCGGCCTCTACGGTCTGGGCGTGACCTCGCTGATCGCCGCGGCGGCCGCGTTTCTCGCGCGCAACAAGCCCACACGCCGCGCGCCCACCGAAGAACAAGTGCATCGCGGCGCGCATTGAGCACCCGACATCGATCCATACGCAAATCGTCTCGATCCTTTTATCCGCTGAATCTTCACAGGTAACACGTCATGTCCACCTCCACCGTTCGATCCCACGCCACGCCCGTCGTGACCGAGTTGCGCGTCGTTCCCGTTGCGGGCCGCGACAGCATGCTGCTGAACCTGAGCGGCGCACACGGCCCGTTCTTCACGCGCAACGTGGTGCTGTTGCGCGACAGCGCGGGCAATACCGGCGTGGGCGAAGTGCCGGGCGGCGAAGCGATCCGCAAGACGCTCGACGACGCGCGCGCGTTCGTGGTCGGCCAGTCGATCGGCAATCTGCAGGCCGTGCTCAACACGGTGCGCAAGCAGTTCGCCGACCGCGATTCGGGCGGCCGCGGCCTGCAAACCTTCGACCTGCGCACGACCATTCACGCGGTCACGGCGCTCGAAGCGGCGCTGCTCGACCTGCTCGGTCAGCATCTGAACGTGCCGGTCGCCGCGTTGCTCGGTGAAGGCCAGCAGCGCAGCGAAGTGGAAATGCTCGGCTATCTGTTCTTTATCGGCGATCGCAACAAGACCGACCTGCCGTACGCGAGCGGTGCCGAGGGCCGCGACGCGTGGGAGCGCGTGCGCACCGAAGTCGCCATGACGCCCGAAGCCGTGGTGCGTCTCGCCGAAGCCGCGCAGGCGCGTTACGGCTTCAACGACTTCAAGCTCAAGGGCGGCGTACTGGCCGGCGACGCCGAAATCGAAGCCGTCACCGCGCTCGCCGAACGCTTCCCGCAAGCGCGCGTGACGCTCGACCCGAACGGCGCGTGGTCGCTCGCCGAAGCCATTCGCCTGTGCCGCGACCAGCACGACGTGCTTGCTTATGCCGAAGACCCGTGCGGTGCCGAGAACGGCTATTCGGGCCGCGAAGTGATGGCCGAATTCCGCCGCGCTACGGGCTTACCCACGGCCACCAACATGATCGCGACCGACTGGCGCCAGATGGGTCACGCCATCCAGCTGCAATCCGTCGATATCCCGCTCGCCGATCCGCATTTCTGGACCATGCAGGGTTCGGTGCGCGTCGCGCAGATGTGCAACGACTGGGGCCTCACGTGGGGTTCGCACTCGAACAATCACTTCGACATTTCGCTCGCGATGTTCACGCACGTGGCCGCTGCCGCGCCGGGCAAGATCACCGCGATCGACACGCACTGGATCTGGCAGGACGGCCAGTTCCTCACGCGCGATCCGCTGCAGATCGTGGGCGGCAAGGTGCAGGTGCCGCAGAAGCCGGGCCTCGGCATCGAAGTCGACATGGACGCGCTGGACAAGGCGCACGCGCTGTATCAGGAACATGGTCTCGGCGCGCGCGACGACGCGATGGCCATGCAATACCTCGTTCCGAACTGGAAATTCGACAACAAGCGCCCGTGCCTCGTGCGCTGATATCGAACCACTCACCCTTATTTAGCGTCACTCATTCATCCGAGGATCAAGATCATGACCACACCGCAAGAACTCAAGCAAATCGTTTCCGAAGGTCTGCTGTCGTTTCCCGTGACCGACTTCGACGCGCAAGGCAACTTCCGCGCCGACACCTACGCCGAACGGCTCGAATGGCTCGCGCCATATGGCGCGACGGCGCTGTTCGCGGCGGGCGGCACGGGCGAATTCTTCTCGCTCACGAAGAGCGAGTACACGCAGGTCATCAAGACCGCGACGGAAACCTGCAAGGGCAAGGTGCCGATTCTCGCGGGCGCGGGCGGCGCCACGCGCGTGGCCATCGAATACGCGCAGGAAGCCGAGCGCAATGGCGCGCAAGGCATCTTGCTGATGCCGCATTACCTCACGGAAGCCTCGCAGGACGGCATTGCCGCGCACGCCGAGCAGGTCTGCAAAGCCGTGCCGAACATGGGCGTGATCATCTACAACCGCGCCAATTCGAAGCTCAACGCCGACGCGCTGGAACGCCTTGCCGACCGTTGCCCGAACCTCATCGGTTTCAAGGACGGCGTGGGCGAGATCGAAGCGATGGTGTCGATCCGCCGCCGTCTGGGCGATCGCTTCTCGTACCTCGGCGGCCTGCCCACGGCCGAAGTCTACGCGGAGGCCTACAAGGCGCTGGGCGTGCCGGTGTATTCGTCGGCGGTATTCAACTTCATTCCGAAGACGGCGATGGAGTTCTACCGCGCGGTCGCCGCCGAAGACCACGCCACCACGGGCCGTCTGATCGACGAATTCTTCCTGCCGTATCTGGCCATCCGCAATCGCCGCGCGGGCTACGCGGTCAGCATCGTGAAGGCGGGCGCGAAGCTCGTGGGCCGCGACGCCGGTCCGGTGCGCGCGCCGCTCACCGACCTCACGGAAGACGAACTCGCGCAACTCGCCGTGCTGATCAAGAAGCTCGGCGCGCAATAACGCGTATCGAGCGCGTATCGAACGCGCGTCCAGCGGCAAAAACGAAACAGGGCCCGAAAGGGCCCTGTGCTTTTGTTGCGCGCGAGACGAGTCGAAGCAAAAGACGTTACGACTTCTCCGCGCCGTCGCCGAACAGATCGAGATTGGCGTCGGTGCGCGCCTTGCGGCCAGCGCCATTCGCCGCCTGCGTGGCGCGCGGGCCCTTGGCGCGGCGCGGCTTGCCGAACAGATCTTCGGGCGTGAAGCCGAATTCGGCGATCGCCGCGCGGGCGGACGCGAGCGCTTCTTGCGCGGCTTCGGCGCGCAGGGTTTCGATGCGCTCGTCGAGCGCGCGCTTCTGGGCGAGCAATTCGCGGTAAGTTGCCATCGATGAATCGTGTCGAGTAAAACGAGTGGCCGATTTTACGCGTTGCGCACGCTTCGCGGGCAAGTCGCGAACCGGCGAGCGTGGCGAATGCCACACAGTCCACCGCACACGCTGGCGCTACGCCCGCGCTAGAGGTACACCGCGAGCAGCGCCACCACCACGCACGAGAAGCCGAACAGCAGCGCCGCGAGCCACAGCGAGGCGCGCGCGGGCGGGCGCACGGCGTCGGGCAAACGCTTCCTGCCGCTCAGCATCGGCCCGACCAGATTCTGGCCCTTGACGATCGCGTACACGGCGATCGCGCACACATGCAGCACGACTGCCGCCAGCATCACGTCCCAGCCGATCGCGTGCACGGCGCCGATGAAGTTGGCGACGGCGGCGGGCACGATTTCGCTGAGCGGGCCTTCGTCGGCGATATCGTTGTTGTCGTAGAGGCCGCTCAAGGTCTCCAC
Source organism: Paraburkholderia acidisoli (assembly GCF_009789675.1). Classification (NCBI taxonomy): domain Bacteria; kingdom Pseudomonadati; phylum Pseudomonadota; class Betaproteobacteria; order Burkholderiales; family Burkholderiaceae; genus Paraburkholderia; species Paraburkholderia acidisoli. The sequence continues at coordinate 215,889 of NZ_CP046914.1, forward strand.
GAGCAGCAGGGCGACGAGCGCCAGGACCATCCAGCCGCCCGCGGCGTTGTGGCCCACCTGCACGTCGGGTTCGCGGCGCGGCAGCGTGCGCAGATGCGCGAACGCCTTGCGCGGCGAAGCGAGGAAGCGCGAGAAGCGCGCGGTTTCGCTGCCGAAGCAGCCCCATAGAATGCGGAAGATCACGAGCGCGAGCAGCGTTTCGCCCACGCGCACATGCGTCTGCATCCAGTTCAGGCGTTGCGTGACGTAAGCCGCCGCGACGAGCACGACCGTCAGCCAGTGAAAGAGGCGCGTAGGCAAGTCCCAGACACGTACGCGGCGCGTCGGGGCCGATGACGCGCCCTGGTGAGAAGCGTGGTCCGACGAATAGCGATCCATGATGGCGGAAGTGATGCGAGGTAGAAGGCGTTCGCCTTCATGATAGGTCACGTGCACGACCATTACGCGGCGCTACGTGGCGTTGCCGTGCGACTTCGGCGATACTTCCGCTTGCCTTTCAATCCACGTATTTTCCCTTCAGGCGTTTGCGCGCCCATTCAACCGGCAGATGGAAAAGAACCGACTCGAAGCGTTCAGCGATGGCGTGCTCGCCATCATCATCACCATCATGGTGCTGGAACTCAAGGTGCCGCACGGCGAATCGCTCGCCGCGCTCGCGCCGCTGTGGCCAACGTACCTGAGCTACGTGCTGAGTTTCATCTACGTGGGAATTTACTGGAACAACCATCACCACATCATGTATGCGGCGCGCAGCGTCAACGGGTCGGTGTTGTGGGCCAACCTGCATTTGCTGTTCTGGCTCTCGCTGCTGCCGTTCACCACGGGCTGGATGGGCGAGAACCATTTCGGGCGCTGGCCAACCGTGCTGTATGGCGTGAATCTGCTGCTGTGCGCGGTGGCCTATGTGGTGCTGCAAATCGTGCTGGTGCGCTATCACGGTCACGAGAGCCCGCTCGCGCGCGCGTTGGGCCGCGACTTCAAGGGCAAGATTTCGCCGGTGCTGTATCTCACGGGGTGCGGGCTGGCGGCGCTCGATTATCCGCAGGTCGGCGCGATTTTCTACTTGATCGTCGCGCTGTTGTGGCTCGTGCCCGACCGGCGCATGGAGCGTCTCGCGCTCGCATCGCGCGAACACGAGAAGGGCGCGGAGTAAGTTTTCGCGGAGTTCCACCAGCGCGAATCCGGCGCGAGTGAGTTGCGCGCCGGATGCATCGTCAGTCAGTCCAACCGATCAGTCGATCAACCGGTCAGCCGCCCAGGTGCTTGCGCTTGGCGAGTTCCTGCGCCTTCGCGTAATCGGCCTGGATCAGGGGCAAGCCGTCCGTTGCCGCTTTCTTCAGGCCCGCGTCGCGGCCCGAGGCGATTTCCGCCTGAAACGCCGAGAGCGTCTTCTGCTGGCCCGCCAGCGCCACCTGCTCGATATACGCCTTGTCGAAGTCGGCGCCGCGCAGATTCTTGATGCCGTCGAGCACGGCCGTGTCGGGGTCGTCGCGCGGCACGTCCACGCCGCGCGGGCTCGCGGCGCGCATCGCGTCGCCGAGCTTCGTGTAATCGGCAACGATCTTCTCGGCGAACGCCTTCACTTCGCGGTCGGTCGAGCGCGAGTCGGCAATCCGCGCGGCATCGCGCTGCGTCGAGACCGTTTGCGTGCCGTCGGCAATAAACGTCTTGTCGGCGGCGTGCAGTTCCGGCGCGCCGGCGGCGGATGCGGCGGGCGCGGCCGTTTGCGCGTGGGCATCGAGCGTGACGGCAAAGAGGCTGGCGGCGGAAGCCGCGATGAGCGAGGCAAGCGAGAGGCGAGTCATGAGCACTCCTGTTTCGTCGGATTTTCGTCGACGTTTCGTTGATTGAGATCGATATCGATTTCGTATCGATCGACCGTCGCGCGAGCCGCGGTGATTTGCAGCGAGACGTCCTGCGAGATGTCCCGCGAAACGGTCTGACGAATTCTAGGAATGCGCTTGCGCTTCAGGTGAAACGAAGAATTCGCTTATGTAACGAGTGGTAAGGTCAAAATAGAAAAGAAAATCAAAAGAAAATCGACCGCGCATAAAAAAACTCACTCCTCTTCACGCATACCCTGTTTTTCAAACGCACTCGCCGGGCGCAGAATGTCTCTCGACGCGCATCCGCGTTTTCGATGCGAACGTCCCACGATCTGGGCTTTTCGCCCGGTTGCAGGCCAACGAGGAGGAGACAGGATGGACGACAAACTGGTTGCCGATACAACGTCGGGCGCAAGCGCGAATGCGGCAATAACGGCTCACGCGAGTTTCCGCTGGCGCGTGTTGTTCTGGCTGATGATCGGCGGCGTCATCAATTATCTCGACCGTGCGAATCTCGCCATCGCCGCGCCCGGCATGATTCACGATCTCGGTCTCACGCGCACGCAGATCGGTTTGCTCGGCACCGTGTTTTCGTGGACCTATGCGGTGATGCAATTGCCGGCGGGCTGGATCATCGACCGCTTCGGCGCAAAGCGCGCTTATGCCATCGGCATGATCTGGTGGAGCGTGGCCACGTGGCTCACGGGCGTGGTCGGCTCGATCTCGGGTCTCATCGTCATGCGCGTGCTGCTCGCCGTGGGCGAAGCGCCGTGCTGGCCCACCTCCGCGAAGATCACCGCCGCATGGTTCCCGGCCAAGGAACGCGGCTTCGCCACCGGCATCTGGGACTCGTCCTCGAAGTGGGGGCCCGCGCTCGCGCCCGCCGTGCTCGTCGCGTTGATGATCGCGTTCGGCTGGCGCTCGCTGTTTCACGTGACGGGCGCGATCGGCATCGTATTCGCCGTGCTGTTCCTGTTCTTCTATCGCAATCCCGCGCAAAGCAAGCGGCTCTCGCGCGAGGAATTCGCCTATATCGAAGCGGGCGGCGGCGGCCATGAACGCTCGCTCACGAGCGCGCCCATCCGCTGGCGCGCGCTGTTCGCCTCGCGGAGCGTATGGGGCATGATTCTCGGCTACTTCTGCGCGATCTGGCTCTGGAATCTCTTTCTCGTGTTCCTGCCGCTGTATCTGCTCGACCGCTTTCATATCTCGTTCGCGCAACTCGGCATCTACGCGAGCATTCCGTGGTTCGGCGGCGCGGCGGGCGAGATCGTCGCGGGCTGGGTGGCGAAGAAGCTCGTCGATCGCGGCGTGGCCTCGCCGATGGTCGCCAAGCGGCTCATCATCGTCGTGTGTTCGCTGTGCGCGGCGGCTTGCGCGCTCGCGCTGCCGTTCGTGAGTTCGATCATCACGACGGTCGTGCTCATGACGTTCGGCCTCGCGTTCATCTCCGCGACCATCGGCAATGCGTGGGCGCTCGCGGGCGACATCGCGCCTTCCTCGATGATCGCTTCGGTGAGCGCGATCCAGAATTTCGGCGGCTATTTCGGCGGCGCGTTCTCGCCGGTCGCGGCGGGTTTCATCGTCGATCGCACGGGTTCGTATTCGCTCGCCTTCGTGATCGGCGGCGTGATCGCTGGTTGCGCCGCGCTGTTCTACTGGTTCATGGCGCGCCGCACGGTCGCGCAATAACGGCCATCGCGGCGATACGGCCGGTCGCGCCACGCCGCCTCTCCGCGTTCCATCCCGGGCCCGCCGCGCGGCAGCGCCGCGGGCCGCTTCCTCGCGCGACATCACGCGCATCGAGTTCGTAATCGCGCCCCGTTTTTATCGCGATATCCGGTAATACCCTAAGCCTATTTCCCGGTTGCGACGACTCTGGTATAACTGCGCTCCCAAGCTGATTACGTTTTAGCACGGGGAAAAACGACATCGCCGCAACGAAGTCGAAATCCGGGCGAAAGGGAGTGTCATGGCGCGCGTGGTAGTGGTGGGCAGCATCAACATGGATATGGTCGTCGCGACCGAAACGTTTCCGCGTCTGGGCGAAACGTTGTTCGGCACGCGCTTTTCGACGCATCCGGGCGGCAAGGGCGCCAACCAGGCCGTCGCGGCGGCGCGTCTCGGCGCGCAGGTCACGATGATCGGCTGCGTGGGCGACGACGCGTTCGGCGCCGAACTCAAGGCCACGCTCGCGCGCGAAGGCGTGGACACGCGCCACGTCAAGACGGGCGCCGCCGCCACGGGCATTGCCTCGATCACGCTCTCGGGCGGCGACAACGCCATCATCATCGTGCCGGGCGCGAACCACGAACTCTCGCCCGCCGACCTCGACCGCGCGAGCGACGTCTTCGCGCAAGCCGACGTGATCCTCGCGCAACTCGAAACGCCCATCGACACCGTGCTGCACGCCGCGCGCCTCGCGCGCGAGCACGGCAAGCCGTTCTTTCTGAATCCCGCGCCCGCCGTGCCGCTGAGCGACGAACTGCTCGCGCTCACCACGTTGCTCACGCCCAACGAACACGAACTCGCCACGGCGCTGCAAACGCCCGAGGCCGCGTGGGCGGACACGCTCGCGCGCCTGCCGGGCCGCATCGCCATGACGCACGGCAAGGAAGGCGCGTACTTCACGGAGCGCGCGGAAGCCGGCGGCGCGCTCGTGCATCAGCCGGGCTTTCGCGTGAATGCCGTCGACTCGACCGGCGCGGGCGACACCTTCAACGGCGCGCTCGCGGCGTTCTGGCATCTCGGCATGCGCGAAGCCGTGCGCCGCGCGAACGCGGCGGGCGCGCTCTCCGTCACGCGCGCGGGCGCGCAGGGCGGCATGCCCACGCTCGCCGAACTCGAAGCGTTCCTGAACCAGCAAGACCACCCGGCATGAAGAAACACGGACACCTGAATCGCGACATCGCGCGCGTGCTGGCCAACATGGGCCATACCGACAGCATCGTGATCGCCGATTGCGGCCTGCCGATTCCCGAGGGCGTCGAATGCATCGACGTCTCGCTCACGCTGGGCGTGCCCGGCTTTTTCGACGTGCTCGACAGCGTGCTCGCCGACTTCAAGGCCGAACGCGCCGTGTTCGCGAGCGAAGCGCAAACGCATAACGCGGCCGTGGTCGCGCGCGCACGCGCACTCGCCGCCGCGGAAGTCGCGGTGGAAGAAGTGCCGCACGAAACATTCAAGCGCCGCTGCCGCGAGGCGAAAGCGGTGATCCGCACCGGCGAATGCAGCCCGTACGCGAATGTGATCCTGCATTCGGGCGTGATCTTCTGACGAGGCCCATGATGCAAGTGATGATGCGAGGCATCGGCAAGGCGTTCGGGCCCGTGCGCGTGCTCGAAGGCGTCGATTTCCATATCGAGGCGGGCGAGATTCACGCGCTGATGGGTGAGAACGGCGCGGGCAAGTCGACGCTCATGAAGATCCTGAGCGGCGTGTACGAAGCCGACGCGGGCGAGGTGCTGATCGACGGCAAGGCCGTGCAGATTCGCGGCACCGTGGACGCCGAACGCGCGGGCATCGCCATCATTCACCAGGAGCTGAATCTCATCCCGCAACTCACGGTGATGGAGAATCTGTTCCTCGGCCGCGAGCCGCGCCGCTTCGGTTTCGTCGATACGGCGGCGATGCGCGCGCAGGCGCGCAAGTGGCTCGACATGGTGGGCGCCGAGCGCATCGATCCGCAGACCGAAGCCGGTCTGCTCTCCATCGGCCAGCAACAGCTCGTGGAAATCGCCAAGGCGCTCTCGCTCGACGCGCGCGTGCTCGTGATGGACGAACCCACGGCCGCGCTCACCAACCGCGAAATCGAAACGCTCTTCGAGATCATGCTCGCGCTCAAGGCGCGCGGCGTGGCCATCGTCTACGTCTCGCATCGCATGGAAGAAATCTTCCGCATCTGCGACAAGATCAGCGTGCTGCGCGACGGCCATTTCGTGGGCGAGCGCGCCATCAAGGACACCGGCTTCGACGAAATCGTGCGGCTCATGGTCGGCCGCGAGCTGGGCGAGCGCTTTCCGAAGCGCCGTCATACGCCGGGCGAAGTGCGCATGCAGGTGTCGAATCTCGCCGACGACGGCAACGTGGCGGGCATCAGCTTCGACGTGCGGGCGGGCGAAGTGCTCGGCATCGCGGGCCTGATGGGCGCGGGCCGCAGCGAAATCCTGCGCACGCTGTTCGGCGCGAATCGCAAAACGGCGGGCACCGTCACGCTCGACGGCAAGCCGCTCGCCGTGCGCGACGCGGCGAGCGCGATCGGCGCGGGTATCGGCTTTGTGACCGAAGACCGCAAGCGGCAAGGGCTCGTGCTCGGCATGTCGGTGCGCGAGAACGCAACGCTCGTGCATCTCGACCGCTACGCGAAGCTCGGCTTCGTGAGCGAGAAGGCCGAGCGCATTGCCGTCGACAACCTCATCAAGCAGCTGCGCGTGCGCACGCGCGACGCCGAACTCGACGTCAAGTCGCTTTCGGGCGGCAACCAGCAAAAGGTGGTGTTCGCGAAGTGGCTCGCGAAGCCGCCCAAGGTGCTGCTGCTCGACGAACCCACGCGCGGCGTGGACGTGGGCGGCAAGGCCGAGATCTACACGATCATCAACCAGCTCGCGGAGCAGGGCGTGGCGATCGTGATGGTGTCGTCCGAACTGCCCGAGGTGCTGGCCATGAGCGACCGCATTCTCGTGATGCATCAAGGCCGCCAGGCCGGCATTTTCGCGGCGGCCACGGCCACCCAGGAACAGATCATGACGGCCGCGGCGGGCGGCCAGGCCGCGCCGGAATCCACGGCGGCGGCATAAGCAACATACGCGACATACGCGACATACGCGGCATAAGCGACGCAAGCGACCTGAGCGGCGTCGGCCGCGCAACACGAAAGACCCAGCACATCAGCGAGACATCATATGGCGCAACTCACGATGACACCCAGCAGCCGGGCGACGCTGCAAAAACTCGGGCCGTTTATCGCCCTGCTCATCATCGCGGTCGGTCTCTCGATCGTGAGCCCCGACTTTCTCACCGTCGACAATCTGCTCAACGTGATGCGTCAGGCGTCGATCAACGCGCTCATCGCGTTCGGCATGACGCTCGTGATCCTGCTCGGCGGCATCGATCTTTCGGCGGGCTCGGTGCTCGCGCTCTCCTCGGTCATCATCGCCACGCTGCTGAGTTCGGGCACGCCCGCCGTGCTCGCCACGCTCGCGGGTCTCGTGGCCGGCGGCCTGATGGGTCTCGCGAACGGCCTCGTCATCAGCAAGGGCAAGGTCGCGCCGTTCATCGCCACGCTCGGCTCCATGACGGTGCTGCGCGGCCTCGCGCTCGTGGTCTCGAACGGCAGCCCGATCAGCAGCTTCAACAGCGACTTCTTCTCGCTGCTCGGCGGCGGTTATGTGGCGCGCCTCGTGCCGATTCCCGTGATCCTCATGCTCGTGATGTTCGCGGGCTTCTGGGTGCTGCTGCGCAAGACCGTGTTCGGCCGCCATATCTACGCGACGGGCGGCAACGCCGAGTCGGCGAAGCTCTCGGGCGTGAAGGTCGACCGCATTCAGCTGTGGGTCTATACGATCTCGGGCGTGATGTCGGCGCTCGCGGGCATCGTGCTGACCTCGCGCCTGAACTCCGCGCAGCCCACCGCCGGTACCGGCTACGAACTCGACGCCATCGCGGCGGTCGTGCTCGGCGGCACGAGCCTCACGGGCGGGCGCGGCTGGATCTTCGGCACGCTCGTGGGCGCGCTGCTGATCGGCGTGCTCAACAACGGCCTCAATCTGCTCGACGTCTCGTCGTTCTACCAGCAGGTCATCAAGGGCGGCGTGATTCTGCTCGCCGTGCTGATCGACCGCGGCAACAAGAAGTCGTAACGCATTTTTATCGTGCCGCGCCGCGTGACTTCACCGTCGCGCGCGCGGCGTGACAATACCGCTTTCGTAGCAATCCTGATTAATTTTTCACTTCACGCTCTATCCATAACTACGAGGAGATGACTATGCAACAGCACGTTACGCCCCGATTCTCGAAGCTTTTCGCCGCGCTCGTCGCGGGTTCGCTCGCTCTCGGCCTCGCGGCCTGCTCGAAGGAAGGTCCGTCCAGCTCGTCGGACGCGGCCGCCAGCGGCGCCTCGGCACCGGCGGCGGGCGGCGCCGTCGTGGTCGGCCTGTCGATCTCGACGCTGAACAACCCGTTCTTCGTCTCGCTCAAGAAGGGCGCCGAAGACGAAGCGAAGAAAGACGGCGTGACGCTCATCACCGTCGACGCGCAGAACGATCCGGCCAAACAGCAGGCCAGCGTGGAAGACCTGATCCAGAAGAAGGTCAACGTCATCCTGATCAATCCGACCGATTCCTCGGCGGTGGCGAACGTCGTGAAGGAAGCCACGGACAAGGGCATCAAGGTCGTCTCGCTCGACCGCAGCGTGAACGGCGCCGAAGTCAGCTCGCATATCGCCTCAGACAACAAGGCCGGCGGCAAGATGGCTGCCGACTTCCTCGCCGACAAACTCGGCGGCAAGGGCAACATCGTCGAACTGCAAGGCATTCCGGGTTCCTCGGCGGCCAACGAGCGCGGCGCGGGCTTCGACGACGAAGTCGCGGCGAAGGGCGGCGTGAAGATCGCCACGAAGCAGCCCGCCGACTTCGATCGCGCCAAGGGTCTTTCGGTAATGGAAAACATCATCCAGAGCAACAAGGACATCCAGGGCGTGTTCGCGCAGAACGACGAGATGGCGCTGGGCGCGGTCAAGGCGCTGCAAGCCGCCGGCCTCAAGAACGTGGCCGTGGTGGGCTTCGACGCCACCGACGACGCGATCGCCGCCGTGAAGGCCGGCCAGATGGCCGCGACCGTGCAGCAGCAGCCGGAGCTGATCGGCCAGTACGGCGTGCAGACGGCGAAGAAGCTCGTGGACGGCCAGCCGGTCGACAAGTTCATCCCCGTGCCGCTGAACCTCTTCAAGCAGTAAGTTCTCGCGCGCGTGGCAACGTAGTACCATCGGCGGAACGTTTTCGCCGATGCGCGTGATGCGCCCCGTCCGCAAAACGGGGCGCATTATTTTTTGTACGCCGCCTGCACGTTGCATTACGTTTCGATGCGTGCATGGCAACATGTCGATCACTCAATTGCCAACAGGAAACCGCGTGTCCCAGTTCGAGCGACTGACCATCGACGACATTGCCCGTCTCGCGGAAGTCTCGCGCACGACAGCGAGCATGGTGCTGAACGGCAACGCCGAGCGTTACCGCATCTCGGCGGCCACGGTCGAGCGCGTGCTCAAGGTGGCGAAGGAGCATCACTTCACGCCGTCGCAGTCGGCGCGCGCGTTGCGTTCGCGGCGCAGCAACACGATCGGCCTCGTGATTCCCGACCTCACGAACTCCGCGCACGCGGCGCTCGCGCAGGCCATGGAATGGCAGTGCCGCGAGCAGTATCGCTATCAGTTGATGATCGTGACGAGCGACGAAGATCCCGTGCGCGAGACCGAAGGCATCGCGCGGCTCGTGGCGCAACAGGTGGATGGCGTGGTGGTGGTGCCGTGCACGGCCGAAGCGTCGCGCTACGAGAAGTGGGTCAAGCGCCTGCCGCTCGTGTTCGCCGACCGCCGCGTGGAAGAGAGCACGATTCCGTTCGTGGTCACCGACGCGGCCGGCATGGTGGAGAGGCTCGTAAGCGAATCGCTCTCGCAGGGCGCGCGCGAAGTGGTGTACTTCGGCGGCCAGCCCGATCTCTCGGTGAGCCGCGACCGTCTCGCGGGTTATCGCCAGGCGCTCGACAAAAACGGCGTAACCGAACATGCCGACTGGATATTCCAGCGCGATTACCAACGCGAGTCGGGTTACGCGCTGATGAAGGCGTGGTTCGAGGCGCACGGGCGTTACCCCGAGTCGTTGTTCGCGGGTTCGATCACGCTGCTCGAAGGCGTGCTGCAATTCATCAACGAAGCGCATCAGCTCGGCCAGGCGCCGGGACGTTTGATGACCTTCGACGACCATCGTCTGCTCGACTGTCTGCCGCTGCGCATCGACGCCGTGGTGCAGGACAGCCGCGAACTCGCCGCGCATAGCCTGCGCTGCGTGTTCTCGCTGCTCGACGGCGAGGCGCCGCCCGAATCGCGCGAAGTGCCCGCGCATATTCACTACCGGCAGCGCGGCGAAGTGCGCAGCTGAGCGCCGTCAGGCGCGCTCGCCACGCGGCAAACGCTTCAGTCCCAAACCGGCGCCAGGCCCGCCGGGCTCACCTCGCGGCCGTTGCGTTCGAGCGCGGCCAGTTCCCGCATGTCCGCCTCGCTGAGCGCGAGTTGTTGCGCGAGCAGATTGCTCGCGAGGTTCTCGCGTTTCGTCGACGAGGGAATCACGCAATAGCCGAGTTGCAGCGCCCACGCGAGCGCGACCTGCGCGGGCGTCGCGCCATGACGCGCGGCAATCGCGCCGATCACCGGATCGCCGAGCACCTTGCCGTACGCGAGCGTCATGTACGAAGTGACCTGAATACCGGCGCCCTGCAAAAACGCCGCGAGCTTGCGGTTCTGCAGGTAAGGGCTCAACTCGATCTGGTTCGTTGCGATCTCGCCTTCGCCGACCACGTCGATCGCGCGCCGTGTCTGCTCGATGTTGAAGTTCGAGACGCCGATGGCGCGTGTGAGGCCCTTCGCTTTGGCCTGGGCGAGGGCGGCCATGAAGGTTTCGAGCGCCACGCCGTTGTCGGGCGCGGGCCAGTGGATCAGCGTGAGATCGACGGCGTCGGTGCGCAGCTTCGCGAGGCTTTCCTCGAGGCTCGGCGCGAGCTTGTCCGGCGCATAGTGATCGACCCAGATCTTGGTCGTGAGGTAAAGCTCGTCGCGCTTCACGCCCGAGGCGGCGATGGCCGCGCCGACTTCGGCTTCGTTGCCGTAGATCTGCGCGGTGTCGATGGCGCGATAGCCGAGTTCGAGCGCGTTGCGCACCGAATCGACGACAACCTGACCTTTGAGCCGGAACGTGCCGAGGCCGAAGGCGGGCACCGGGGAAGACACTGGATTCATCACACTCTCCTGAAGATCGATAACGTCACGCGCGTTTCAGCAATTCGGCGACGTGGTGGAAGGCACGCGCGCGCGCCGGTCGAGCACGAACTGGAGCGCCACGAGCGCGAGACCCGCGCCCGCGATGAGTGCGCCCACCACCGGCACCGCCGCGTAACCGAGGCCGTTCGAGAGCGCCGCGCCGCCCGCCGCCGCGCCGAGCGCATTGCCGAGATTGAACGCGCCCACGTTCACCGAAGACGCGAGGCCAGGCGCTTCGTGGGCCGCGCGCATCACACGCATCTGCAAGGGCGGCACCACCGCGAAGGTCGCGATGCCCCAGACGAGCAGCGCAACGGCCGCGCCCACATGCGTGAGCGCGAGCACCGGAAACGCGAGCATCACGGCGATCAGCAGCAGCAGAAAACCCGCCAGCGTGCCGTCGAGCGAACGGTCCGCGAGACGCCCGCCCGCCGCATTGCCGATCGAAAAGCCCACGCCGATCAGCACGAGCATGGCGGTCACGAACGCGGGCGAGGCGCCCGTCAATTCGGTGAGCGTGGGCGTGACGTAGGTGTAGAGCGTGAACATCGCGCCCGCGCCGAGCACCGTGGTCGCGAGCGCGCCCAGCACGACGGGGCGCGTGAGCACGGCGAGTTCGGCGCGCAGGTTCGGCATCGCGCCCGCCTCGCCCCTGGGCAGCGCGTAGCGCAAACCGGCAATGGCGAGCACGCCGAGACCGGCCGTCGCGACGAACGACATGCGCCAGCCGATCGCGCCGCCGAGCCACGTGGCCGCGGGCACGCCGCCGATGTTCGCGATCGTGAGGCCCATGAACATGGTGGCCACGGCGCTCGCCTGGCGCTCGCGCGGCACGAAGCTCGCCGCCGCGACCGACCCGATGCCGAAGAACGCGCCGTGATTCAGGCTCGTCACGAGCCGCGCGAGTAGCAGCGTGGTGTAATCGGGCGCGAGCGCGGCCAGCAGGTTGCCGATCGTGAAGATGCTCATCAACGCGATCAGCGCCTTGCGGCGCGGCCAGCGCGCGAGCGCCAGCGTCATGAGCGGCGCGCCCACCATCACGCCGATCGCGTAAGCGCTGATCAGCATGCCCGCGCTGGGGATCGAGACGTGCACGCCCTCGGCGATCACGGGCAGCAGGCCCATGGGCGAGAACTCGGTCGTGCCGATGCCGAACGCGCCCACGGCGAGCGCGAGCAGCGGCAGGGCCGCGCCGTGCGCCGGCGCGCTGGAGGAATTGGCCTGCGGGGTGGTCATGCGAGAGGCTCCGTCGAGAATCGGGTTTTACTGCAATGCAGCATTGTCCCCGATTCACCCGCGACGAAAAACCGCTCTCACGACCAGACTGTTTTGAATTTCAGTCAAGAATGGCCGCAGCGGCGGCCGTTCGTCCCACGATTTTGCCGCTCATCCGCTTGAGCGGAAACGTGCCGATGAAGGTGAGCACCGCGCACGCGATCATGAAATACGCAGGCGCGACCGTCGTGCCGGTCTTGCCGATGAGCCAGGTGCCGATCAACGGCGCGGTGCCGCTGAAGATCGTGAAGCTCAGGTTGAACGCGATCGCCACGCCGCTGAAGCGCACGCGCGTGGGAAACATGTCGGCGATGATGCACGCGAAGGTGCCGTTGATGAGCGCCGCGCCCAGCCCGCCGAGCAGCATCAGCACGATCAGGTCCATCTGGTGCGCGACGAGCGCCGCATAGAACGGCAGCGCGAGCACGATCAGCAGCAGGGCGCCCGCGCGCATCAGGAGACGGCGCGGGATGCTGTCGCCGAGCCAGCCCACCACGAGAATGCCGAGCGACGCCGTGGCGAGCGCCACGTTCTGCGCCACGGCAACCGTGTGCGGCTCGTAATGCAACACCTTGTCCAGATACGCGGGCATGTGCGCGAACAGCAGGCCGTTGTAGCCCGCCGTGGCCGCCGTGGTCACCACGCCCAGCACGACCGCGCGCCAGTGTTCGCGCCACAGTTCCGCGAACGGATGCTTCGAGGCGAGACCCTTCATGTGCGCGAATTCGGGCGTTTCCTCCAGTTTGCGGCGCAGCCAGAAACCGAGCAGGCCGATCAGCCCGCCGAACACGAACGCGATGCGCCAGCCGTACGCGGGCACCTGCTCGGGCGTGAGCGCCGCGTGCACCACGAGGTTCATGATCGCCGCGAGCAGCACGCCCGAATTCACGCAGAAGAACACGATGCCGCACACGAAACCCGCGCGGCGCGGCACGGTTTCGACCACGTAGGTGATCGAGCCGGGCAACTCGCCGCCGAGGCAAAAGCCCTGAATCAGCCGCAGGCCGATCATCGTGACGGTGGCCGCGAGACCCCAGCTCGCGTAGGTCGGCACGAGACCCATGCCGATGGTGGAGAGCGACACCACGATCACGGAGACGATGAACACGCGGCGCCGCCCGTAGCGGTCGCCGAACCAGCTCAGCACCGCGCCGCCAATGGGCCGCGAGAGATAGCCGATCGCGAACACGGCGAACGACATCACCAGCGACATCATCGGGTCGAGCATCGAGAAGAACGCGGCGCCGATGAACTGCGCGAACACGCCGTAGACGACGAAATCGTAAAACTCCAGCGCGCCGCCGAGGCTCGCGAGCACGATCAGCCGCCATTGGCTCGCGGTGAGGCGTTCGCTGGATGCACCGAGCGGGGGGCTCGATTCGAGTGTGGGCATGGTTGTCTCCGGGTGTGTTTTTTTGGGTCGATGCCGCGTGTTTTCGCGCGGATAAAGCGCGCTGCTAATTCAATCGCTAATCGAGCTCGACGGTCACGATCTGCGAAATATCGGCTTCGGCGAGACCTTGCTCGCAGGCACGCGCGAGCCAGCGGCGCACCAGCGCGGCCACCGGCAGCGTCACGCCGTTCTCGCGCGCGTACGACTCCACGGCGTCGAGATCCTTGAGCATCGTGCGGATCGTGCCGCTCGGCTGCGCGGGAGCCGCGATCATACGCGGTTGCAGCGTTTGCAGCAGCACCGAGTCGGCCCAGCCGCCCGCGAGCGCGGCCGGCATGCTCGCGGCCTGGATGCCGGTGCGCCGCGCGAGACGCGTGGCTTCCGCAATGCCCGCGATGGTCGTCATCACGATGGTCTGGTTCGCGAGCTTGGTGGCCTGGCCCGCGCCGCTCGCGCCCATGCGCGTGACGCGCGCGGCGTACGCGCGCATGGCGCCGAGCGTCGTGTCGATGGCGTGAGCGTCGCCGCCCGCCATGATCGCGAGCGTGCCTGCCGCCGCGCCCGCCGTGCCGCCCGAGACCGGCGCGTCGATCCACGCGCCGCCGGTTTCGTCGTGCCAGCGGCGCGCGAGCGCCTGGGCCTGCGCGGGCGCCATGGTCGAATGATCGACGACGACGAGACCCCGCGGCGCGCCGCGCGCGAGTCCCTGCGCGCCGAACGCGACCGCTTCCACCGAGGCGTGATCGGCGAGACACAGCATGACCGCTTCGCTGTGCGCCGCGACTTCGGCGGCGGTTTCGAAAGCGCTGGCCTTGCCCGCCGACGTATTCAGCGACGCACCCAGGGCGTGAGCCTTTTGCGCCGACCGATTCCAGAGCGCCGTCCGAAATCCTGCTTCGGCGAGACGGCGCGCCATCGGCAAACCCATCTTGCCGAGACCGCAAAATCCGACGCGCAAACCGTTGTCATGATGGCTGTCATCGTTCATCGTCTCCGCGTTCATTCCGTGTCTCCGTGCGTGCGCGCGTCGTACGGCCACTCGACGTTGCCGGAGTGCGTGACGGCGCCCAGATGCGCGGGCCGCACGAGCGCCGCGTATTTTTCGAGCACGCCCGCCAGCCGCTTCGGCGCTCGCGGCGCGAGTTGCGCGCGGCGTTGCGCGAGTTCGTCGTCGGAAAGCTCGACGTGCAATACGCCCTCGCGCGCGTCGATACGAATGCGGTCGCCTTCGCGCAGCAGCGCGATCGGGCCGCCTTCGGCCGCTTCGGGGCCCACGTAGCCGATACACATGCCGCGCGTCGCGCCGGAAAAACGGCCGTCGGTGAGCAGCGCGACTTTCTCGCCCATGCCCTGGCCATAGATGGCCGCCGTCACGCTCAGCATCTCGCGCATGCCGGGGCCGCCGCGCGGGCCTTCGTTGCGGATCACCAGCACGTCGCCTTCGTGGTAGGTGCGCGCCGCGACCACGGCCATGCAGTCTTCCTCGCATTCGAAAATGCGCGCCGTGCCCGTGAAGGTCAGCGACTTGAGGCCCGCGATCTTGAGGCACGCGCCGTCCGGCGCGAGGTTGCCGCGCAGGATCACGAGACCGCCGTTCTGCGAGAGCGGCGCATCGCAGCCGCGCACCACTTCGCCGTCGGGGCCGGCGAATTGCGCGAGCGCCTCGGCGAGCGTCGTGCCGTCGAGCGTGAGCGCGTCGCCGTGCAGGTGGCCGCCCGCCAGCAGCGCGTTGAGCACGGCCGGCACGCCGCCCGCGTGATGCAGGTCCTGCGCGAGGTAGCGGCCGCCCGGTTGCAGGTCGCCGATCAGCGGAATGCGCGCGAACACGCGCTCCACGTCGTCGAGCGTGAAGCGGATGCCCGCCTCGTGCGCAATGGCCGGAATGTGCAGGCAGGCGTTGGTCGAGCCGCCCGTCGCGGCCACGGCGGCGCAGGCGTTCTCGAGGCTTTTCACGGTGACGAGATCGCGCGGCAGCGGGCCGCCCGAGCGCAACGCGCGCATCACGGTTTCGCCCGCGCGCCGCGAGATCGCGATGCGTTCGCTGTAGACGGCCGGCACCATCGCCGAGCCGAGCGGCGCGAGGCCGAGCGTTTCGGCCACCATCGCCATGGTGTTGGCCGTGAACTGGCCGGGACACGAACCGGCCGTGGGCGTGCAGCCTTTTTCGATGGCGTCGAGCTGCGCGCGCGTGATGTCGCCGCGCTGCGCTGCGCCCACGGCTTCGATCGCGTTGAGGATGGTCGCCTGGCGCTGCAGGCCGTGGCCCGCGCCGCCCGGAATCGCACCGGGCGCCACACCGGGCAGCATCGCGCCGCCGAACAGGAACACGCCGGGCACGTTCACGCGCACCATGCCCATCAGCATGCCGGGCAGCGTCTTGTCGCAGCCGGCCACGCCCACGAGCGCGTCATAGCCGTGGGCGCGCACGAACAGCTCGACGCTGTCGGCGATCACTTCGCGCGAGACGAGGCTCATGCGCATGCCCGCGTGGTTCATCGAGGTGCCGTCGGACACGGAAATCGCCGAGCCGCGAATGGGCACGCCGCCGCCCGCCGCCACGCCGAGGCGCACGTTGTCGGAGATCTGGTTCAGCGACATGGAGCAGGGCGTGTTCTCGCCGAAGGTATCGACGATGGCGACGAAGGGCTTTTGCATCGAGGCGTCGTCGAGCCCCGTGGCGCGCAGGAAGGCGCGATGCGGCGCGCGCGTGACGCCATCCGTGACGAGGCGGGAGCGGTGCTTGTGGAGATCGGTCATGGTCGTAACGGGGTGTTTTTTTATACGCTCGCGAGCAGAAAGCCGTTTTCGGCGGCGATCACCTGGCCCGTGATGGCGGGCGCGTGCTCGGTGAGAAAGAACGCGAGATCGGCGATTTCGGCGGGCTGCGAGACGCGTTCGAGCGGCGAATTGGCCGTCATGCGCGCGAGCACGTCGCGGTATTGCGCGGGTTCGAGCGAGCGCAGCAGCAGGCCGTCGTCGACCATGCCGGGCGCGATCGCGTTCACGCGCACGCGCGGCGCGAGCGAGCGCGCGAGCGAGAGCGTCATCGTGTTGACGGCGCCTTTCGAGGCCGCGTAGGCGATCGACGAGCCCGTGCCGTTCAGGCCCGCGAGCGAGGAAATGTGGATGACGCTCGCGCTGCGCTTCGCGGTGGCGGACTCGCGCAGCCACGGCGCGGCGGCGCGCGTCATCTGAAAGAGGCCGATGGTGTTGACGCGATAGACGCGCTCGAATTCGGCGGCGTCGACATCGTCGAGCTGCGCGTGCGGGATCACGCGCGTAGTGCCCGCGCAGTTCACGAGCGCGTCGATACGGCGCCAGCGCGCGGTCACGTCGTCCACGGCGCGCAGGCAGGCTTCGTCCTGGCTCACGTCGGCGTCGAACACCAGCGTTTCGGCGCCATGCGCGCGGCATTCGTCCTGCACGGCAAGCGCGCTCGCGCGCGTGCTGTCGTCGAAATTGCCGATGGCGACGGCCCAGCCCGCGCGCGCGAAACGCACGGCCGTGGCGGCGCCGATGCCGCTTGCCGCGCCCGTGATCATGCAGACCGGCGTTGCGGAGTAGGTCATGTGCGAAGTCCTCTTTTTGAAAAAATCAGTCGTGGCGGCCTGCCGCATTGGCGGACGCTTGCGCAGCCGGCACGCGCAGCGTCAGCACGAGCGCGGCGCCCGCGAGCAGCGCGACGGCAATGGCGAGCATGCCGGGCAGCAGCTTGCCGCCGCTCAGGTCGGAGAGCCAGCCCACGAGGAACGGGCTCACGAAGCCCGCGAGATTGCCCGTGCAGTTGATGACGGCGATCGCGGCCGCCGCGCCCGCGCCGCCCATCAGCGCGGTGGGAATGCCCCAGAACACGGGCGCGATGGAATTGATGCCGATAGCGGCCACGATCAGCGCGATCACGGCCACGGCGGGCGTGGCGGCGAACAGCACCGAGGCGAGCAGCCCGGCCGCACCGATCACGCAGCACGCGGCCACGGGACGGCGGCGCTCGCCCACGCGGTCGGCGCGGCGGGCGATGGTCACCATCGCCACGATGCTGATGAGCGAGGGCACCGCCGAGAGCCAGCCGATGTTGCTCACGCTCGCCACGCCGCTCGCCTTGATGATGGTGGGCACCCAGAACGCGAGCCCGTAGTTGCCCATCGCGATGCAGAAGTAGAGCAGGCCGAGCAGCCACACGCGCGCGCTGGAGAACGCGCCGCGCACGGTTTCCTCGGGGCGCGAGCGGGCGTCGTCGGCGAGATCGGCTTTGAGCAGCGCTTTTTCGTCGGCGTCGAGCCAGCGCACGGAGTCGATGCGGTCGTGCAGCAGGAAGAACGCCGCGAAGCCGACGATCAGCGAGGCCAGCCCTTCGACCGCGAACAACCACTTCCAGCCCGCGAGCCCGTACGCGCCGCCCAGATGCGCCATCACCCAGCCCGAGAGCGGGCCGCCGATGGCACCGGAAACGGGAATCGCCGCCATGAAGAGCGCGATGATCTGCGAGCGACGCGTGGACGGAAACCACTGCGAGAGGTAGAGCACGACGCCGGGAAAGAAGCCCGCTTCGGCCACGCCCAGCATGAAGCGCAACAGATAGAACGAGGCCGGGCCGGTCGCGAACATCGTGAGCGTCGAGACGATCGACCACGTGATCATGATGCGCGCGATCCAGCGGCGCGCGCCCACGCGGTTGAGGATGAGGTTGCTCGGCACCTCGAAGATGAAATAGCCGAGGAAGAAGATGCCCGCGCCCACGCCGTAGACGGTTTCGCTCAGACGCAGATCGCTCAGCATCTGCAGCTTCGCGAAGCTCACGTTCACGCGGTCGATATACGCGACCACGAAGGCGAGAAACAGGAACGGCACGATGCGCCGCGCGAGCTTGCCATAGAGCGCGAGGCGCGCGGGGTCCGCGCCGTCATGGCGGGCGGGCGTGGGGCTTTCCGGGGTGAACGCGTCCGGTCCGAATGACTGGGCACTCATGTCGTCTCCTGGGCGCCGCGGGGGCGCCGTCTCCGTGGCGGGCGGCCTCGACGGGCGCGCTCCGTATCTCAACCAGCGGCTATTGGCTTTGTTATGCTGTGCCTGCGCAAAAACAGGCGGCCGCTTTGCAACGCAAAGGGTAGCCGCCCGCGGCGGGCCGCCGCAAATCACTCTTTCGGTATTGCGCATAACCGTATGGTTATGTCGAATACGGGAAACCCCTTATGCAAAACGACGCCTCCATCGACCGATTCTTCCGCAACGGGCTCAAACTGCCGCATCTGCGCATCCTCGTGGCGCTGGCGGATCTCGGCCAGGTCACGCGCGTGGCCGCCGCCTTCCACGTGACGCAGCCCGCCATCTCCAAACAGATCGCGGAAATCGAGCAGGCCATGGGCGTGAGCGTGGTGAACCGCGTGGGCAACGCGCTCGAACTCACGAGTATCGGCACCGTGATCGTCGCGTGCGGGCGCGAGATCCTGCGCAATCTCGAACTCGCGCGCCGCGACGTGAACGCGCTGGCGGCGGGCACGGGCGGCCATGTGCGCTTCGGCGCCGTGGTGACGATTCCCGAGCCCATGACGGCCAACGCCGTGCAACTGTTCCTGCGCCGCGCGCCGGCCGCCTCGCTCTCGTTCATCGAAGGCACGCTCGACCGGCTCATGAAGATGCTCGACGAAGGCGAACTCGACATCGCCATCGGCCGCAACCGGCTCGCGACCGCGCAAACGCAGCTGCGCCAGGAAACGCTGCATAGCGAGCCGTTCGTGTTCGTGGCGAGCGCGCATCACGCGCTGGGCCAGCTCGACACGCCGGTGGACTGGCAGGATCTCGGCCATTGCCGCTGGATTACGCCGCTGCACGGCTCGCCCGCCTACGCCACGCTGATCGAAACGCTCACGTCGCACGAGGTCGCGCCGGGGGCGAGCCATATCGAGTCGAGTTCGCTCTCGCTCAACGTCACGCTGCTCACGCACGGCGAGTTCGTGTCGATCCTGCCGCTCTCCACGGCGCGCGAGCACGCCATGCGCGGCCATTTGCGCGTGCTGCCGCTGCCGCCGCTCGAAGCGCTCACCGAAGTGGTGGCGTACTGGCGCGCGGACGCGTTGCCGGGCGCGGGGCAATTGTTCGTGGAATGTCTCAAGGAAGCGGGCGCGGAAATTCGCAAGGAGCGGGCGGCGAGCCGGAATTAGGGCGTCGATGGCGCGTTCATCCGCGCCCACTCGCGGCCAGGGCGAATACTGAAACGACGCGGAGCTGAGCTAGACTGCCCTGCACGGGGAACGCGATAAATCGAACCGGAACGCCCGAATTCCGCACAGCGAAAAACGACGGATACATGCAATGAGAGGACAGCTTCAGCAGCAGATTCTGGACATGCTTGCACAAGGGTATTCCGTGCAGGAAACCGGCGACTACATCTGCAGGCATGCCGAACAGCGCGCGCCCGGCGTGCTGTGTTCGATCGTGACCGTGGACCGCGAAGGCGTGCTGCATCCGTTCGCGGGGGCGAGCGTCTCGGCCGACTATTCGTCGAAACTCGACGGCATCCTGATCGGGCCGGAGGTCGGTTCGTGCGGCACGGCGGCGTTCCTGCGCGAGCCCGTGGCCGTGCACGATATTTTCGGCGACGCCAGATGGCGGCCGTATCGCCCGCTGGCCAACGTGCTGCGCGACCGGCACGGCGTGCACGCCTGCTGGTCGAGTCCGATCATGCAGAGCGACGGCCGCGTGCTGGGCGCGTTCGGCTTCTACTACCGCGAGCATCGCGGGCCGACCGAAGAGGAAGTGCGCATCGTCGCGGAATGCGTGGCGCTCTGTTCGCTGATCCTCGAGCGCGAAGACGCGCGCGCGGAAAACGAACGCCTCGCCAATTTCGATCTGCTGACGGGCTTCGGCAATCGCGCGAATTTCATCAAGACGCTCGAAGAGTTCGTCGCGCGCGCCGAGCGTCCGCGCCGGCGCTCGCTCGGCATTCTGCTGGCCGACATCGACTATCTCGGCCGCGTGAACGACGCGTTCGGCTACGCGGCCGGCGACGCGCTGATTCAGGAAGCGGGCCACACCGTGGCGCGAATCGCCACGCGCGAGGCCACGTTTCGCGTGGACGCCGACGAATTCGCCGTGCTTATCGAAGGCGAGGAAGGCGAGGAAGGCGAAGAGGCCGCCGCGCTCGCCGCACGGCTGCCCGAACTCGCGCAACGGATTCTCGCGGCGCTCGCCCAGCGTTCGCCGCTCGCGGGGGAGCACGCCATTCCCTTGACGATGAGTTGCGGCGGCGCGTTGTTCGACCTCGCGCGGCCCGTGCCCGTGCCCACCATGCTGCAACAGGCGAATCTCGCGCTGAGTCACGCGAAGCAAACCGCGCGCGGCCAGTTCGTGCTGTACAGCGAACGCTTCGCGGGCCCGATCACGCGCCGCGTGCAGGTGCTGCAAACGCTCGCGAACGCGCTCGCCGAAGATCGCGTGGAGGCGCATTATCAGCCTATCGTGCATCTGGAAACGGGCGAGCCCATCGGGCTCGAAGCGCTGTGCCGCGTGCGCACGAGGGAAGGCGAGATCATTCCCGCGGGCATGCTGGTGGAAGCGCTGCACGACCGCTCGATGGGCTATCTCGTCACGGAGCGCATGCTGGCGCAGGTCGCGCGCGATCTGCGTCACTGGCTCGATCGCGAGGTGCCGGTGCAGCACGTGAGCGTGAACGTTTCCATGGCCGACTTCGAGCAACACGACTTGCGCGAGCGCATGCGCGACGCGTTCGCGCGCCACGCCGTGCCGCTGAGCCACGTGCTGCTCGAAGTGACGGAATCCGTTTACATGGACGAAGGCGACCGTAAGGTTTCCCAAACGCTCGACGAGTTGCGCAGCGACGGCGTGCGCGTCGCGCTCGACGATTTCGGCACGGGTTACGCGTCGCTCACGCACCTGCTCAACTTTCCCGTCGACATCATCAAGGTCGACAAACGTTTCGTCGACAAACTCTCCGTGGGCGGTCCGGGCGGGCTCATCATCAAGGCGCTCCTCGACATCGCGAGCGGACTGGGCATGCGCATCGTCGCGGAAGGCGTCGAAACCGAGTCGCAGGCGGCCGACCTGCAACGCCTCGGCTGCCGCTACGCGCAAGGCTATCTGTTCGGGCGGCCCGCCGATCGCGACACCACCACCGAGGTATTGCGGCGCGGGGCGCTGGCGGATCGCCGCGCTTAAGTCCGGCGAGCCGACGCACGCAGGAGTCCGCACGCAACAGTCCATTGAGATAAGTCGGGGGAAATTGGGAACGGATACTGCTCCGCTATTCGCCGAAACGCGCAGCTTGCCGCTGGGTCTCGCCCATGACGTGTAGCCTCGCAGGCGTCGGCCGGAACTTTCGGCACGCTCGCCGTCTCTCGTAGACACACGCATCGGCAGCGACAGCGCACAAGCCTACCGATCGCTTACAGGCTGCAACGCCGGCAGCGACATCGGTAGCGACTCAGGAGCGACATCGGCGCGCGATTCCCTCAACCCACACACGCAGGAGCAGTTCATGCAACTCGGAATGATCGGACTGGGACGGATGGGCGCCGACATGGCGCGGCGGCTGACGAAGGGCGGTCAGCAATGCATCGTGTTCGACGTCCAGCCCGCGGCGGTGCAGCGTCTCGAACAGGAAGGCTTCGCGGGGGCGTCCTCGCTGGAGGATCTGGTCGCGAAGCTGGAGAAGCCGCGCGCGATCTGGCTGATGGTGCCCGCCGCCGTCGTGGACGCCACGCTCGACAAACTCGTGCCGCTGCTGGAACCCGGCGACATCGTCATCGACGGCGGCAACTCGCATTATCACGACGACATTCGCCGCGGCAACGAACTGGGCGCGAAGCAACTGCACTATGTGGATGTCGGCACGAGCGGCGGCGTGGCGGGACGCGAACGCGGCTATTGCCTGATGATCGGCGGCGAGAAGGACATCGTGCAGCATCTGCAGCCGGTGTTCGCGGCGCTCGCGCCGGGCGTGGACGCGGCACCGCGCACGCCCGGCCGCGCGCAGGACGCGAGCACGGCGGAGCAGGGCTTTCTGCACTGCGGCCCGCAAGGCGCGGGGCACTTCGTCAAGATGGTCCACAACGGCATCGAATACGGGCTCATGGCCGCGTACGCGGAAGGGCTAAACATCCTGCGCCACGCGAACGCGGGCAAACAGTCGCGCGAAGTGGACGCCGAAACCTCGCCGCTGCGCGATCCGCAGTTTTATCAATACGATCTGAATCTCGGCGACATTTCCGAAGTCTGGCGGCGCGGCAGCGTGATCAGTTCGTGGTTGCTCGACCTGCTGGCGGGCACGCTCTCGCGCGACGGCGAGTTGAAGGATTTCGCGGGCCGCGTCTCGGATTCGGGCGAAGGGCGCTGGACCATCGACGCCGCTATCGACGAAGGCGTGCCCGCGCCGGTGCTGAGCGCCGCGCTGTTCGCGCGCTTCTCGTCACGCGGCGAGGCGGACTTCTCGAATCGCGTGCTCTCGGCCATGCGCAAGGACTTTGGCGGTCACGCGGAAAAGCCGGGTTCGCCCACCAACTAACGCCGCGAATCATGCTGTAAGGCGCGGCAGGGCGCGAGCGTCAGTCGGGTTGGCCCGCGTACCACGTGGGATGAAACGCCTTGACGATCGCGCCGTCGGACTTGAGCGCGTAGCAACCGTCGATCTGAAACGGCCGCTCCGTGTTGCTCGCGTTGAGTTCGACACTCATCGTCTGAAACGCGGCCGTGGCCACCGCGCCGATCAACTCCGTCAAATGCGTGCAGCCCTGCGCGCCGCCCACCAGACGCCTCACTTCGCGCATGAACCCGGAGGCGATCGTCAGGCCTTGCAGCTTGCGATAGTCGGGGCCGACCGCGTCGCAGTAGCCCGCGTAGGGCACCACGATCGATTCCACGCGCACCTCGCGGATCACGAGGTCGCGGCCCACGGTCATGCACAGCAGCATGTCGTGGATGGGATCGCCCGCCCGCACCTTGACGCCGTGCGATTCGCGATCGTACGACTTGGTGTCGCGCAGGCGGCCTTCGATATCGTAAAGGCCGTCCGCGCGACGGTAGCCTTGCAGCACGATATTGCGCGTGTGGAGCGGGGCGCGCGCGACGTTGTTCGCGTCGCGTTCGTCGTGCGGCGAGGGCGCTTCAGCCACGCTCACAGGGCGCTCACGAGTTCCGGCACGACCGCGAACAGATCGCCCACGAGGCCGTAATCGGCCACGCTGAAGATCGGCGCTTCTTCGTCCTTGTTGATGGCGACGATGACCTTCGAGTCCTTCATGCCCGCGAGATGCTGAATGGCGCCCGAGATACCGACGGCCACATAAAGCTGCGGCGCGACGATCTTGCCGGTTTGGCCGACCTGGAAGTCGTTCGGCACATAGCCCGCGTCCACGGCGGCACGCGAGGCGCCGAGGGCCGCGCCGAGCTTGTCGGCGAGCGGCTCCAGCACCTTCGTGTAGTTCTCGCCGCTGCCGAGGCCACGGCCACCCGAAACGATGATCTTCGCGCTCGTGAGTTCCGGGCGATCGAGCTTGGTGACTTCGCGGCTCACGAACTGCGAGAGGCCCGAATCCGCTGCCGCTTCGATCTTTTCCACCGAGGCGCTGCCGCCTTCCGCCGCGACCGGGTCGAAGCCCGTTGCGCGAACCGTGATGACCTTGATCGGATCCGCCGATTGCACCGTGGCGATGGCATTGCCCGCGTAGATCGGACGCTCGAACGTATCGGCGGAATCGACAGCGGTGATGTCGCTGATCTGCGCGACGTCGAGCTTCGCGGCGATGCGCGGCGCGACGTTTTTACCTGCGGCCGTAGCGGGCGCGAGAATGTGCGAGTAGTTCTTCGCGATGTTCAAAACCGTCGCTTCGACGTTTTCCGCGAGGCCTTGTTCGAGTTGCGGCGCATCGGCGAGCAGCACCTTCGCCACGCCTGCGATCTTCGCGGCGGCGTCGGCGGCCGCTTGCGCGTTGTGGCCCGCGACCAGCACGTGCACGTCGCCACCAATCTTCTGCGCAGCGGCAACCGTGTTGAGCGTTGCAGCCTTGATCGTAGCGTTGTCGTGTTCAGCAATAACCAGCGTTGTCATTTTTCGGCTCCCCTTACAGCACCTTGGCTTCGGTCTTCAGCTTCTCGACCAGCGTCTTCACGTCCGGCACCTTCACGCCCGCGCTGCGCTTGGGCGGTTCAGCGACCTTGAGCGTCTTCAGACGCGGCGTGACATCCACGCCAAGATCTTCGGGCTTGATCGTCTCCAACGGCTTCTTCTTTGCCTTCATGATGTTCGGCAGCGTGACGTAGCGCGGCTCGTTCAAACGAAGATCCGTAGTCACGACAGCGGGCAGCGTGAGCGAAAGCGTTTCCGCGCCGCCATCGACTTCACGCGCGACCGTGGCCTTGCCATCGGCAACCGTCACTTTCGAGGCGAACGTCGCTTGCGGCAGATTCACGAGCGCGGCGAGCATCTGGCCGGTCTGGTTCGAATCGTCGTCGATGGCTTGTTTGCCAAGAATCACCAGTTGCGGCTGTTCTTTGTCGACGAGTGCCTTCAGCAGCTTCGCCACCGCCAGCGGCTGCAAATCCTCGCTCGACTCCACGAGAATTGCACGGTCAGCGCCAATCGCGAGCGCCGTGCGCAGCGTTTCCTGCGCTTGCGTCACGCCGCACGACACGGCGATCACTTCGGTTGCCAAGCCCGCTTCCTTCAGGCGCACGGCTTCCTCGACCGCGATCTCGTCGAACGGATTCATCGACATCTTCACGTTGGCGATATCCACACCCGTGCCATCCGACTTCACACGGACCTTCACGTTGTAATCAACTACGCGTTTAACCGGTACGAGAATCTTCATGCTTGCATGCTCTCCACAACGCCGCGCTCAGGCGGCCTGAATTCGTTTCGCGCGGTCGACGATCGGCTTGTCGACCAGCTTGCCATCCACCGAAATCGCGCCGCGCGGATTCTCCGCGAGCGCGGCCAGCACGCGTTTGGCCCATGCGCGTTCCGCGTCGCTCGGCGCAAAGCCGCGATTCACCGCGTCGACCTGCTTCGGGTGAATGCAGAGCTTGCCGCCAAAGCCGAACTGGCGCGCATCGAGCGTGTCCGCCGCGATCAGTTGCGCGTCGTCGGTCGCGAGCGTGACGCCGTCAATCGGCGCTTGCAGCCCCGCGAACCGCGACTCGATCACGAACTGCGAGCGCACGTAGTCGAGCGCGCGCCCGCTGCTCTCCGTGCCCGCATCGACGCTGTAATCGAACGAGCCGAACGCGAGCCGCACCACGCCCGTGGCGTGCGCGATCTGGCGCATCGCGACCACGCCCGCAACGCTTTCCACGAGCGCGACCAGCTCCACGTTGCGGCCGCAGCGCGCGGCGATATCGGCGAGTTGCGTAGGGTTTTCGGCCTTCGGCACCATCACGCGGCGCACCTCGGCGGCGTTGAGCATGGCCACGTCTTCGGCATGCCACGGCGTGCCGAACGCGTTCACGCGCACCATCACGCGACCGCGCTCGGTGTCGGCCATGCCGGTGCGCAGCCACGACGCGAGCTGGTCGCGCGCGGCGGCCTTGGCGTCGAGCGAGACGGCGTCTTCCAGGTCGATGACGACCTGATGCGCCTCGGTCGCGAGCGCCTTGAAGAAGCGTTCCGGCCGGTCGCCGGGAACGAACAGAAAACTGCGTGCGATCATGGAGGATCCTTTCGAAAAGGCTTCAGGCGCCGGTCCAGCCGCGCTGGAAGGTTTCGGAATAGCTGAAGCGCTCGGCGGGGTGAATGCTGATCGCCACCTCGACGATCTCGCCGCGCCGGTTCAGATAGCGGCGCGACAGCCACAGCGCCGGCGCGCGCGCCTTGGCGTTGACCATGCGCGCGACGTCGGCGGGCAGCGCGACCGCCTTGATTTCCTGCTGCACCTGGGCGATCTGCTCGCCGAACTGGCGCTCGATCAGTGAATAGATCGGCGTGTGCGGGGCGTCCTCGAAACCCGTCAGCGAGCGGAACGCGGGCTGGATATACACCTCGGTATAGCAGATCGGATCGACGCTTTCGGGCGAGCGACGCACGCCTTTCAGGCGCAGCCAGGTTTCGCCGGGCTTCGCTTCGAGCATCGTGCAGAGCGAGGGATCGTCGATCTCGACGGTCTCCTGTTTCAGCAGATGCAGCGCGGTATCCGCCGTGTAGCGGTGCAGGTCGCTCAGCTGCTGCATGACCTGCCGATAACTGCCTTCCGCGCTCGTGGCCTTGACCGTGGTCCCCACGCCCGCCTGACGCACTACCATGCCCAGCTGCACGAGCTGCTTGACCGCCTCGCGCACGGTCGAGCGGCTCGCGCCGAACTGCTCGCACAGTTCGAACTCGGTGGGAATGGTGGAGCCCACGGGAAAGCGTCCACCCTGTATTTCGTTGATGAGTGTCTGCGCCAGTTGCATATAGCGTGGCTGCTGACCGAGCACATTAACCATCTTTTGCACGCACGAAGAAGGATTGACAAACGAAAGTCGCCTGCCGCGCCGCGTCGTGCGTTTCCCGCAACGTCATTGCACGACACCGCTCTCGCGCAGGGCGGCGACTCGTTCAGCATCGTAACCGAGTTCGGCGAAGAGTCTCGCGTTGTCCTGCCCGAGATCCGGCGCGGCGCGCGCGGGCAGGGGTTCGTCCACGCGCACCGGTGCCGCCACGCCGCGAATCTTGCCGAAGCGCGGATGCTCCGCCTCGACCACGTTCTGCCGCTCGGCCACGAACGGGCTTTCGAGCGCCTGCTGGATGTCGTACACCGGCGCGGCGGGCACGCGGCCGCCCAGCCGTTCGAGCCACTCGGCCGTGGTCGCGCGCGAGAGCGCCGCGTCGAGTTCCTGTTCGACCAGATCGCGATTCGCGAGGCGCGCCTTGAAGTTGCAGAAGCGCTCGTCGGTGATCCACGAAGGGCGGTCGAGCATCTCGGCCAGCACGCCCCAGAACTTTTCCTTGTTGCACATGAGGAAGATCCAGCCGTCCTTCGTCTTGTACAACTGGCTCGGCGTGAGCGAAGGGTGCGCGGAGCGGCGGTCGCGTCCCGTCACCGTGCCGCCGTTCAGATACCACGTGCCCACGTAGGCGAGGTTATGCAGCGCGACGTCGAAGAGGCTCGTGTCGAGATCACGACCCACGCCTGTGGCGCGGGCCTGCACGAGACCCGCGAGCAGCGCCATGGCGGCCGTGGTGCCCGTCATCAGGTCGATGATGGAGAGGCCGAAGCGCGCGGGCGGCGCATCCGGTTCGCCCGTGACCGAGAGATAGCCGGCTTCGGCCTGCATCAGATAGTCGTAGCCGGGCCACGCCGCGCGGCTGCCGGTGCGCCCGTACGCCGAAAGATGCGCGCAGACGATGGCCGGATTCGCTTCCTTCAACTGCTCGTAGGTGAGGCCGAGCTTCACGGGCAGATCGCCGCGCAGGTTGTTGAAGACGGCGTCGGCGGTGCGCACGAGGTCGTGCAGCACTTCGCGGCCTTCGGGCTTCTTCAGGTCGAGCGTGAGGCTGCACTTGTTGCGGTTGAACGCCTCGAAAAAGTGGCTGTCGCCTTCGCCGAAAAAGTACGGCCCGACCGCGCGGCCCACGTCGCCGCCTTCGCGGAAGTTCTCGATCTTGATGACTTCCGCGCCGAGATCGGCGAGATGCTGCGTGGCGAAAGGCCCGGCACCGTATTGTTCGATGGCGACGATGCGTACGCCGGAAAGGGGCAGGCTCATGCAGGGTTCCTCGCAATCAGCATCTTCGCGATGATCAGACGTTGCATCTCGTTGGTGCCTTCGCCGATGGTCAGGAGCGGCGCATCGCGATACAGCCGCTCGACGTTGTATTCCTTCGAATAACCGTATGCGCCGTGAATGCGCATGGCTTCCATGCTGTTTTCCACGGCGGCCTCGGTGGCGAAATACTTCGCCATGCCGGCTTCCATGTCGCAGCGCAGGCCCTTGTCGTAGGCGCGCGCGGCGGAGTCGGTGAGCAGGCGCGCGGCTTCCACGCGTGTGGCCATTTCACCGAGCTTGAGCGCGATGGCCTGATGCTCGCAGATCGGCTTGCCGAACGTTTTACGCTGCTGCGAGTACGCCACGGCTTCGTCGAGCGCCGCTTGCGCCACGCCCACGCCACGCGCCGCCACGTTGATACGGCCCAGTTCGAGCCCGCTCAGAATCTGCTTGAGGCCGAGCCCTTCTTCGCCGCCGATCACGCGCGACACCGGCACGCGGAAGTTGGTGAAGTTGAGCTCGCAGGTGTCGATGCCCTTGTAGCCGAGCTTTTCCAGCTGGCGGCTCACCTCGAAACCCGGACCTTTTTCGACGATCAACAGGCTCATGCCCTTATGGCGCGGCTGCGCTTCCGGGTCGGTCTTGACCAGCAGCGCGAGCACGTTGCCGTACTTGCTGTTGGTGATCCACGTCTTGCTGCCGTTCACCACGTAGTGGTCGCCGTCGCGCTTCGCGACCGTGCGGATCGCCTGCAGGTCGGTGCCGCAATCCGGCTCGGTCAGGCCGATGCCGCCGCGCAATTCGCCCGTGGCCATGCGCGGCAGGAACTCGCGCTTTTGCGCATCCGTGCCGTTGCGCTGGATCGTCATCGCCATGATGAGATGCGAATTGATGATGCCGCTCACCGACATCCACACCGCCGAAATGCGGTCGACGATCTTCGCGTAGGTCGCGGTGGACAGCCCGAGGCCGCCGTATTCGGTGTCGATGAGACAACCGAACAGGCCCATGTCCTTCATTTTTTCGACGATCTCGTGCGGGTATTCGTCCTTCGCGTCGAGTTCGTGCACATAGGGTTTCACTTCCGTCTTGAGGAAGCGGTCCAGCATGTCGAGAATCAGCGTTTCGTTCTCGGCGTAGTCGCCGGCGTCCTGTTGATGATCGGCGTCGATCGTAGCCATCGTCACTCCTGGTCTTTCGGTTCGTTGGGCGCGCAACGCGGGCGCGCGGGTTATTCGATGCAGCGCGATTCAGCGGGCCGCGCCCAGCGCCTGCGCGAGTTCGCGCGCGCTCAGGCGGTCGAGCGAAAGCACCGCTTCGCAGATGCGTTCGGCCGCGCCGCGCGAGACGTTGCGCTGCGCGTTGTCGTAGAACTTCGCGACGATGTCGGCGTTGCTCAGCGGCCGATCGGCGCTGCCGCGATTCACGGCTTCGCGGTGCGTGAGCGTGCGGCCGTCACGCGTATGAATCGTGACTTCGCCCGTGTAGTGCTGCGGGAAGGTGGTCTCGGGGTCGGCTTCGTGCGTCACGCGGGCGGCGAGGGCGCGCACGGCTTCGTCGGCGAGCGCGGCCGGGTCGAGATCGTCGAGCGTGAAGCGGCCGTGCAGCAGCCCCGTCGCGACGATGTACGGAATGCTGAACTGCGCGTCGTAGCTGTTCGACGGCTTCTGCTTGTTCTCCACCGGCTCGCAGATGATCGGAATGGTCGGGCCCGGCACGCGCACCACCACGCGCTCGATGTCGCTCGCCGCGAGACCGTGCGCGCGATGCAGCGCGATGGCGGCGTCCGAGGACGCATGCGTGAAGTGGCAGGCGGGAATCGGCTTGAGCGCGACGCCGTCGATTTCCCACGCCTCGCCGAGGCCAGCGGTGGCCAGCGCGAGATCGTCGGCGCTCACGGGCGTCTTCATGTACAGCGAGTACAAACCGAAGCGCCCTTCGTACGGCGCGCCGGGGCCGATGTAGCCGTGCTTCGCGAGCGTCGCGGCCGTGGTGCCCGCCACGGCGGCCCAGCCCGGATGCAGACGCTTGGTCCACGCGCCGTCCTGCAGAAACTCCAGGCTGCCCGACGCCATCGAGAGCGCGATACCTTGCGCGTGCTGCGCCTGTTCCGCGGATAAACCGAGCAGCCGCGCCGCGCCCAGCGCGCAGCCGAACGCCGCCACGAGCCCGGTCGGGTGGAAGCCCGTGTTGTGGAAGCCGCTTTTCGCGGCGGCGCCCACGCGCGTCGAGACTTCCATCGCGCAGAGGTACGCCGTGAGCAGGTCGGCGCCGCTCGCGTTTTCGCGCTCGGCCAGATTGAACGCCACGGGCAGCGCGCTCGCGGTCGAATGGATCACGCCGCGCGCATGGGTATCGTCGAAATCGAGGCTGTGAATCAGCAGGCCGTTGAGCAGCATCGCGTCGCGCAGCGCGAGCTTTTGCGCGTGGCCGAACACGGTGGCGCTGCCGTCGCCCAGTTCCTGCATCGCGGCGAGCGTGGAGGTGGCGTAGGGCAGGCCGATCGTGGCGTAGGCGAGGCCGATGCTGTCGAGCATCAGATGCTTCGCGCGTTCGCGCACGGCGGCGGGCACGTCGTTCAGATCAAGCGAAGTCGTGAAGGCGGCCAGTTGCTGCGCGATGGTTTGACCGGCTCGAGCGCGTTGCTCGATGTCGTTGCGTGCGTTCATCGGGTGGCTCCCTGATGGTTGAGCGATAACGGGTCGGCGCTCGGGTCTTCTTCGGGCGAGACGGCTTCGAGCGAGAACTGGTTGGCGTCGACGCCGAGTTTCAGCACGGCGATCACGAGCAGCACCAGCACGCCGGCCACCATGCCGAGCACACCGAAAAGGCCGAGTTGCGCAAACAGGATCACGGCGGCGTACGAGGTCAGCATCGACGCGATACGTCCGCACACGCCCGCCACGCCGGTGCCGCGCAAGCGCAGCGCCGTGGGGAACAGTTCCGGCACGTAGCCGAACAGGCCCAGCGTGACGATGGCGTAGATGCAGCTGACGAGCGTGAGGCCGACCACGGCGATAGCGGCGTTGGCCGTCATCTGCGGGTAGACGAAGCCCAGCACGATCGTGACCACGCTGAAGAACACCACGCCCTTGGCGCGGCCGAGGCGGTCGGCGGTGAGGTAGCCGAGCACGGCGCCGAGCGGCGCGCCCAGCGACATCAGCGTGGTGAAGCCGAGCGAGGTGACGATGTCGCGGCCTTCGTGCACGAAGAACGTGGGCAGCCATGCGACGAAGCCGTACACGGCCACGTTCACGGCCACGGCGGTAAGGGCGGCGGTCAAGGTGCGGCCAATCATGCCGCGGCGGAACAGCGCCGAAAGCGGGGCGCGCGGCACTTCGAGGTTCTGCGCGCGCGACACTTCGGGCAGCGGTCCCTTGAGTTGCTCGACTTCCTGCTCGATGGCGCGTACGGTTTCCTCGGCTTCCGCGGTACGGCCCACCGATTCGAGCCAGCGCGGCGACTCCGGCATGCGGTGACGCAGCGCCCACACGACCACGGCGCCAATGCCCGCGATGCCGAACATCCAGCGCCAGCCCAGATGCGGAATCACCACGTAGCCCACGCTGGTCGCGAGCACGAGTCCCGAGTTGACGATCAGGCCGAGCAGCGAGATCCAGCGGCCGCGATACGCGGGCGGAATGAATTCGCAGAGCGTGCCCGCGGCCACCACGAGTTCCGCGCCGAGGCCGATGCCCATGAGAAAGCGCGCGCCGATCAGCCAGTGAATGCTGGGCGCGAACGCGGCGGCGAACGACATGAGCCCGAACAGCGCGAGGTTGAACTGATACGACGAGCGGCGGCCGAAGCGGTCGCCGAGATAGCCCGAGAGGCCCGCGCCGATCACCATGCCGAAGAAGCCGCACGAGACGAACAGCGCGTTGAGTTGCAGCGTGGAAAAGCCCGTCTTGAGCATCGCGGCGGACACGCCGCCCGCGAGATAGACGTCGAAGGCGTCGAGGCACGCGCCCGCGCTGATGAGCCCGAGTATCTTCCAGTGAAACCGCGACATCGGCAGCCGGTCTAGCCGGGCGCCCGAGCTTACGTTGTGACTCACAGTTGTCTCCAGATCCTGTGGCGGTGGACCGTCGCGCCGGCCGCTCTCATGACGTTATGGCGGTTTATCGGCGTGACGGCGAGGCAGGGGAACGGCCGGAGCCTACCGGCGTTCCTCGCGTTTTCCTGCGGATACTCAGGCTTCGTTGGTGCCGTGGCCGCGTTTCGCGATCAGCGCCGAACGAATGTAGTCGAGAACGGGCTTGCCGTCCTGGTTGTAGGCGCGCGTGTGCACGGTGACGATGCCTTGCGTGGGCCGCGACTTCGACTCGCGCACTTCGAGTACTTCGGACTCCGCATAAAGCGTGTCGCCCGCGAACACGGGGCCGGTGAGGCGAATTTCCTTCCAGCCGAGATTGGCGATGGCCTTGCCGCTCACGTCGTTGACCGACATGCCGAGCACGATCGCCACGGTAAGGCCGCTGCTCACGAGCAGCTTGCCGAACTCGCTCTTCGACGCGTGATTGGCGTCGCAGTGCATCGGATGCGGGTTCATCGTCAGCAGCGAAAACTGGATATTGTCCGCATCGGTGATCGTGCGGCCCGGGCGATGTTCGTAGATGTCGCCCACCGTGAAGTCCTCGAGATAACGCCCGTAGCTGGCACGGTAACGCTGCGTCCCCACTTTTTCCGACTGCATCATGGTTTGTCTGCTCCTGTCTTGAATGTCACTTTGTACGGACAAAGTATCGGGCGCGGCGAGTTGGCATGTCAAGCGGAAGGGCGCTACGGTTTACCCTGGCGATTCGGGCGCTGTGTGGCGTGCGGTTTGTATCGGCGCGACAGGACAAAGGCGGCCCGCGCGCGAACAACGGACGAAAAAAAACCGCCGCTCGAAGGCGAGCGGCGGCGTGTCGTATGCGTGCTGTGACGTGACGGGAAGGTCACTGAACGGCGGGCGGCGGAGGCGGCGGCGCGTAGCGGCGATCGCCGCGTGCATACGTGACGATCTCCACGCGCCGGTCCGGCTGCAGGCACGCGACGAGACTGTCGCGCGACTGATTGTCGGTGCAATGCGAGACCGGGTCCTGCTTGCCGAAGCCGCGCGCGTCGATATGGTCGGCGGGAATGCCTTGTTCGACGAGCAGCGCCTTGACCGCTTCCGCGCGGCGCTGCGAGAGCGTCTCGTTGTAGGCGGCGTCGCCGAGGCGGTCGGTGTAGCCGCGCACTTCGATATGGCTGAAGCGCATGGCGTTCAGTTTCGCGGCGATCTCGCGGATATCGGCGCGGCCGCCTGGCAGCACGTCGGCGACATCGCCGCGATCGAACGGGAACAGGGCGTCGGCCGAGAGCCGCATGACCTGCGCGACGGGCGCAGGCGGCGGAGGCGGCATCGCGCGGCCGCGCGCCACTTCGACCCAGTGGCCCGGCACCCACACATAACGGCCGTACTGCCAGCGCCATTCGCCCGTTTGCCAGAAATAGCCGACGCGCGGCGCGGGCGTGACTTCATACACGGGCGCGGGCGGCGCGAGCACCATCACCTGCGCGGCGGCGGGCACCGTGCTCGCGCACCAGGCCGCGACCGAGGCCGCGCCGACCAGCAGACTCGTGACGATGCGGCGACGGCGCTCGCCACCGGCGCCTGGACGAAAAGGAGTGCGTTTCATGTCGTATCGTGCGGGTGGTTAGTGTTGCTGAAATGCTAACGGCCGCCCGGAATACAGGCCTTTGCGGAATGTAACGAAACGTGCGAGTGCAAACGGCGCGCAGCGCGCGGCGCGGCGCCTGCGGGAAGTGAGGGGGACACGATTACACTCGGGCGCGCCGACTCGACACCGTAATCCGGCGTAACGAAGCGGCGCGTTGCGTTGCATCGAATGACATTTCGCCGAGCAAAAACGCGTGAACAGTCAGCACGACGAAAGCCTGGCCGCCATTACTTCAGCGACATCACGTAGCGCGCCACGTCTTGCACATCCGCGGCGTCGAGCGGGTTGGGATAAAGCTTCGGCATGATGCCGGAGGGCTCGCGAATCCGCGCTTCGACGCCGTCGAGCGACAGTTTCGCCGCAATGCCCGCGAGCGCGGGACCGACACCGCCTTGTCCGCCTTGCCCATGACAGGCCGCGCAATTCGCGGTGTAAATCGACGCGCCGTGCTCCAGCGTAGCAACAACTGGCGAGGCTTCGGCACGCTGCGTTGCCACGCCATCGTTCAACAGCGCGATGCTCGCGGCAGCCGGTCCCGGCGAAATCGATTCGAGGTACTGATGAATTCGGGCGATGTCGGCATTCGAGAGAATTTTCTCGCTGAACGGCGGCATCTGGCCTTTCGGCGCGTGCACGTAGGCCTGCATCGCGGCAAGCGGCAACGGATGCGGCGCGAGCGCCGGGCCGGTGCTGATGCTGCCTTGACCGAAGATGCCGTGGCATTCGTAGCAGCCGTTGCGCATGAAGAGCGCGCGGCCCGCCTGAACGTCCGCGCCGCTATCGGCGGGGGAATCGGCGAACGATACGGCAGGCAGCGCACACGTGAGCGTCAGGACGAACCGCAGGGCGAGGGAACGAAGAAAGGGCACAGTGCGCTCCCGTTAGCGAGGTTGCGTCAGCACGTCGACGAGCGCGGGCTTGCCGCTTTTCACCACGGCCATCGCGCGCGCGAGCGCCGGGCCCAGATCGGCGGGATTCGAAATCGGGCCTTCGGCCCACATGCCCATGCTGCGCGCCATCGCCGCATAATCGATTGGCGGATCCTGCAACACCGTGCCGATGGTGCCGCGCTCGGGATGCCGGTCGCGGCGGCTCGACATGCGCTGGATATGCATGGTCTCCTGATGCCACGCGCGGTTGTTGTGCATCACCGAAAGCAGCGGCACGCTGTGATGCGCGGCCGTCCACAGCACGCCGGGCAGCACCATCAGATCGCCGTCGGTCTGGATGCTCACGGCAAGGCGCCCCGCGTCGCGATGCGCGAGCGCGGCGCCCACGGCGGCGGGCGCCGCATAGCCCACGCCATAGCCGCCACCCGCGCCAATGAATTGATACGTCTTCGTGAAGTCCCACAGGCGCTGCGGCCACTGGCTGATCGCGCCGGTGGGCGAAACGAGCGCCCAGTCCTCGTGACGGATCACGTGCCACACTTCGGCGGACAAGCGCGCGGTGCTGATCGGCGAACCGTCCCAGGCGCGCGTCGCGTTTTCGCGTGCGTTGGCGCGCATCGTCTCGAAGGCTTGTTGCATGGCCGGTTGGCGCGCGGCAGCGGCGTTGCGTTGCGCAGGCGTGAGCGTGGTCTGCACGGCGTGCAGGAGGGCGGGCAGGGAAGCGTGTGCGTCGGCGCCAATGGGCAGAGCGGGCGCGTAGAAACGCTCGGCGTCCTGCATGTTCGACTTGCCGTACAGATACGCGGTGGACAGGCTGATCACTTTCGCCTCGCCCTTGCCGCGCGGTTTCGAAGGGCGCTCGATGGTGTCGGGCACGGTGCCCGTGAGGCTCCAGACGTCGCCGACTTCGAGCGCGAGAATCACGTCGGCCTGGGCGAGCAAACGGCTCTGCATCGACGAATGATTCAGGTAGTGCGTGGTCGGGAAGTTCATGCGCGCGAGCAGGTCGATCACAGGCGCGTTGAGCGTTTCGGCGAGTTGGACCAGCGTGTCCATGGCGGCCTGGCTGCGCACCGCGCGGTCCGCGACGATCACGGGCGCGGTGGCGTTGCAGAGCATGGCCGCCGCAGTGGCGAGCGCGTCCTGGCTCGCCACGGGCGGCGCGACTTCGCGCAGCGGCGGCACGCGCATATCGCGCGCATCGGCGATCGGCTGCTCCTGCAACTCGGCGTCGGCGACGATCAGCACGGGCGCCATCGGCGGCGTGACGGACATCGTGTACGCGCGCATGAACGACTCGGCGTAGTGCTGCAAGGACACCGGGTAATCGTCGTATTTCGTGTAGTCGCGCACGAGCGCGCCCAGGTCCTGCGCCGTGTGATACCACTCCACGCCGGGCCGCCGCTTGACCGCATCGGCGATATTGCCGGCGAGCACCATCACCGGCACGCGATCGCACCACGCGTTGTAGACCGCCATCGACGCATGCTGCAAGCCGACCGTGCTGTGCACGAGGCAGGCCATGGGTTTGCCGGCCACCTTGGCATAGCCATGCGCGATGGCCGCGGACGCTTCCTCGTGCGTGCAGACGATCAGTTGAGGATGACGGTCGCCCGCGTAGTTGACGATGGATTCGTGGATACCGCGAAACGTCGAGCCGGGCATCGCGGCCACGTAGTCGATGCCCGCGAGCTTCAGCAGGTCGACCATGAAGTCGGAGCCGGGGTTGCCGATATGCGCGGCGTCGGTGGCGGGCGCTTCGAGCAGCGAAGGCGCGGCGGTTTCGGCGGCGACGAGCGCGGCGTTCGGCTCGCCAATGGCCGGCCCGCGTTTCGCGGCGGTGGGATTCCCGGTTTCCTGCGCGACGCCGGTCAGCGGTTTCGCCAACGCGGCCGCGGTGCCCGTGACCAGCGCTTCCTTGAGAAACGTGCGTCGTCCTGCCATTGTCTCCGTTCCTTTTTTATGTGCGTTTTATCCATTGGATGCGCACAGGCCAGGCGCGGGCCGGGTTCTACGCGCCCGGTTAATGTAGGGGTGGAGTTGGCGTGGCTCGTAATATGAAGTGCGGCATGAGACATAAGTTCTGGCTAAGCTGGGGCGACGGGCGTTGCTATGTTTTATTTGACATAATGTAATTTATCGACGTAAATGTTTTTGAGTAGAAAGGTCGAAGCGCGACGGTGGGCAGTACCGCATACGGCCTTGGCCGTACAACTCAAACCGCCGCGTCGCGCGCCACCGTATCGAGCGGTTCCGTGATCGTCAGCAGAATGACGAACGTCACCGCCGAGATCACCGACATGAAGCCGAACACGTAGTCCCAGCCGAAATGATCGAGCAACCATCCGGCGATAAACGGCGTGGCCGCGCCGCCAAGCTGTCCGCCCATATTGACGATCGCATTCGCCAGCGGGAACTTCGCCTTCGCGACGAACGACGTCGGGTAGACCATGTACGCCGAAAAGCCCACGCTGAGCGCCACGCCCGCGAGAAAGATCAGGAATCCGTATAAAACGGGCGAGGCCGGCGACTGGATCAGCACGACCATCATCAACGCGGTCGCCACGGCCGAGAACATCATGCCGGGTTTGCGGCGCTTGCCGAGCGCACGATCCGAAAGCCAGCCGCCCAGAATATTGCCGACCACCGCACCCACCCACGGCGCCGCCGCCACCAAGCCCGTGCCCGCCACGCTGAACTTCTTCACGTTGAGCAGATACGTCGGAATCCACGCGAGCATCACGCTCGAAATGCCGAGCTGGCAGCAGTAGCCGAGCGCGCAGCCGTAGATGTTCCATGACGTGACGACCGCGCGCGTCGTTTCGAGCGGCTTTTCGCGGCGCACGCGCGTGAGGCGGTCGAGCCACGGCATGGCGCGCGTGCGTTCGATACGCATCGCGGCGCCCGCCTGCGGGCTCGCCATGTCGATGAGTTCGCGCTCCGCCTCGTTCACCGCGCGGCTGTCGGCCGGTTTGTCGGCGACCATCAGATACCAGACGATCGAGAACAGCACACCCGGCACCGCGAACACGAGGAAGATCGCCTGCCAGCCCCAGAGCGAAATGATCGCCACGCCCAGGATCGGCGTGATGACGGGGCCGAACTTGACCGCCGAGAGAAACAAGCCCGAGGCCGTGCCCTTCTCTTTCGCCGGAAACCAGCTGTTGATCGTCGCGGCGATGCCGAGCGGCAGCGGTCCTTCGGCGAAACCGAGCGCGAGCCGGCACAGCTTGAGCGAAAAGAGCGAACCGACCACGCCCGTCATCGCGGTGGCGATGGACGTGAGGATCATGGAGATGGGCAGCGCGCGGCGCACGCCGAAGCGCGAGATGATCAACGCGGAAGGCAGTTGCGCGAGCGCATAGGCAATCAGGAACACGCTCACGAGCGCGCCGGCCTCGGCGTTGGTCATCGTGAATTGCTTGCGCAGAAACGGCAGCGCAATGCCGAGATTCGCGCGGTCGGCGGCGGCGACCGTGTAGATCAGGAAAAACAGCGTCGCGACCACCCAGCGATAGCGCGTGGGCCGCGCGGCTGCCGCCAGGGCGTTCGACGCCGGCAATGTCGTGTCTTTTCTCATGTGTCTCGCTCCATCTTTTTTCTATTTTGGTCTGGTGCGCCCTTGTCGGGCGCGATTCAGGCGATTCGCCCTAGGTCAGATCGAAGCCGCGCAGCGTCGCTTCAAGTCCGAGCAGTTCCACGGTCGTCGCGCCCTCGCGAATCTTCGCGCGGAACGCCTGCTCCTTTTCCTCGCGCGCCCGGCTCACCCGGACCACCCGCTCGATATCGTGCTGCGGCACGACGACCACGCCGTCGATATCGCCAATGACGATGTCGCCGGGCTGGATCTGCACGTCGCCGATCGTGACGGGCACGTTGAGCCTGCCCGGCTGATTCTTGCCCGTGCCTTTGATGCAGAGGCCGCGCGCAAACACCGGAAAGCCCTGCTCGATGATCGTGCGAGCGTCGCGCACCGCGCCATGAATGACGAGGCCGGCCAGCCCTTTCTGCAAGGCGAGTTCGGTGAACACGTCGCCCCACGGGCCGGCTTCGAGAAAGCCCTTCGCGTCGACGACGAGCACGTCGCCGGGTTTCACCTTCAGCATCGCGTAGTGCAGCATCAGGTTGTCGCCGGGACGCGTGTCCACGGTGACGGCCGGACCGGCCACGCACATCGACGGATGAATGGGTTTAATGCCGCTGTCGAGCGCGCCATAGGCGCCCTGGGCTTCGTAGACGGTCGCGCTGCCCAGTTCCCGCAGCGCCGCGATCAGGTCGGGGGTTGTCTCGTGACTGCTCATGTTCGTGTTTTGAAATTTGATCGTGCCGTTAGTTTTAGATAAAGTTTCATCGCAATCAAACATCGTTTTCTGAGCTTTAGTTCAATAAAAATGAATCTTCGTCAGGTTCGCTATTTTTGCGCGGTGGTCGAGGCGGGCAGCGCGTCGAGCGCGGCCGCAGCGTTGTACGTCGCGCCCACGGCCATCAGCATGCAGTTGTCCCAGCTCGAGGCGCACCTCGGCGGCGAGTTGTTCGACCGCTCGCGCCGGCCGATGGAACTCACTTCGCTGGGCAAATACTTTTATCCGCGGGCGAAGGAACTGCTCTCGCACGCGGGCCGTCTCGACGACGAGGCGCGCGGGATCGCATCGGGCCAGCGGGGCTGGCTCGGCATTGGTTTCGTGCGTTCGGTGGCGTATTCCGTGTTGCCGGCCGCGGTGCGGCGGTTTCGCGAAAGCTGCCCCGACGTGCATCTGGATCTCGTCGAGGCGCTCTCCGAATATCAGCCCGAGCGCCTGCGGCAAGGCCGCATCGACCTCGGCATTTCGCGCTTCATCGGCTCGCTCGATCCTCATCCGGATCTCGACCACACGGTCATGCTCGACGAGCCGTTCGTCGCCGTCGTGCCGGTGGGCGATCCGCTGGCGAAGCAGCGCGCGGTCACGGCGGCGGAGTTGTCACGCCTGCCGTTCATCCACTATCCGAAAGACTCGCGCAGCCCGTTCGGCCAGCAGTTGCTGACGGCGCTGAAAACCGCGGGAGGCGACCCGCGCGTGGCGCACGAAGCGATCGAAATTCACACCGCGCTCGCGCTCGTGGGCGCGGGACTCGGCGCGACGCTGGTGGGCCGCTCGACGGCGAAAAACAACCGGCGCGACGTGCGCTTCATCCCCGTCAAGGATCTCGAACTGCGCACCAAGCTGGTGATGCTCACGCGCGCGGGCGACGACAACCGGCTGATCGCCACGTTCCGCGACGCGATGTCGGCCACCTGCGGGAAATGAGCGCACACGGATCGCCATCGCACGGATCGGCACGCGACGCGGCGGCGGCCTGCGCATCAAGGTGCGCGCGGGCCGGCGCTTAGCGGCCAACGAGCAAAACGGCCTCGCTACAGCGGCACGGACGTCGCGTGGCCCGCGGCTACCGGCACTTGCGAAATGGCCTCGAGAATGTCCTCGAACGGCGCCGGTTTGACGAAATGCCGACGGAAACCGGCGGCACTCGTGGCGCTACGATCCTCGGCCAGACCGTAGCCGGTGACCGCAATCAGGTCCGTGTTTTCCGTCGACGGATGGCGGCGCAGCGCCCTCGCGAGCTCGCGGCCGTCCATGCCCGGCAGACCGATGTCGAGGATGGCGACGTCGGGGCGAAAGCTCGCGGCGAGATCGATGGCGCTCAGCGCGTCGTGGGTCATGCGCACGTCGTGGCCCTCGATCTCGAGCAGCATCAGCAACGACGTGGCACAGTCCACGTTGTCGTCGGTGATCAGAATGCGCCGGGGCGCGGACCGCGTCCGGCCTTCTTCCGCGTCGCGGCGAGGCGCTTGCGGCAGCGCCTGCGCGCCGATGGCGAGCGGGAAGCGCACCGTGAATTCGGCGCCCTGCCCGGGCCCGTCGGAACGTGCCACCACCGATCCCCCATGCAGCTGGGCCAGTTCCTTCACGAGCGCGAGGCCCACGCCCAGCCCGCCGTCCGCGCGCTCGGCGGCTTTGCGCGATTGCACGAACAGCTCGAAGACATGCGGCAGCTCGTCGGGTTCGATGCCGATGCCGCTATCGGCAATGCGCAGCACCGCGTGGCGCGATTGCGTCTCGAGAGACAGCGCGATGTGGCCGCCAACGGCCGTGTATTTGACCGCGTTCGACAGCAAGTTGCTGATGATCTGCGAGACCCGCACGCCGTCTCCCACGATCAGGCACGGAGCGGGCGTCATCCGCACCGTCGACCGCTGCTGCTTCGCCTGTAGCGCCGGTCGCGCGGCCTCCAGCGCCGCCTCCGTCACGGCGCCGAGATCCAGCAGGCTCTTTTGCAACTCGATATTGCCGCGCGCGATACGGGCGGCGTCGAGCAGGTCGTCGACGAGTCGGCCCAGGTGATCCATCTGGCGGCTCGCCATGCGGAGCGCGTGCGCGTCTTGATCGCTGCCCGGCACGGCGCGCGCCGGGTCCAGCAGCTCGATGGCGTTGCGGATCGGCGCGAGCGGATTGCGCAATTCGTGCGCGAGCGTGGCAAGAAAGCAATCTTGGCGATGGGCCGCGTCGCGCAAGGCCTTTTCGGCAAAATGCAGCCGCAGGAGCGCCCGAATATTCGCGATCAGTTCCTCGGCCTCGACCGGTTCCGAAAGATAGCTGTCCGCTCCGCTCTCCAGCGCGCAAATCTTGTCGCTCGAACGCAGGGCCTGGGCGGATACCTGCAACACGAGCGTCGTGGCGGTTTGCGGGTCGCTCTTGATCTGGCGGCACACGTCGATACCGCTGATGTCGGGGAGTTTGACGTTGAGCAGGACCAGTGCGGGCGCATGGGCGCGAACCGCTTCGAGCGCGCCCCGGCCGTTCCTCGACTC
Organism: Paraburkholderia acidisoli; assembly: GCF_009789675.1. Lineage (NCBI taxonomy): Bacteria > Pseudomonadati > Pseudomonadota > Betaproteobacteria > Burkholderiales > Burkholderiaceae > Paraburkholderia > Paraburkholderia acidisoli. The sequence continues at coordinate 257,550 of NZ_CP046914.1, forward strand.
CATGACGTTGAAGCCCGCCTCCCGAAGGATTCGCGATTTTGCGTAGCGTGCGCCTTCGTTGTCGTCGACGTTGAGAATGAGGGGCATGGGCCGTTGCCTGAAGGAAGCGCCTGCGCCTCGCGACCGCGACGGGTTACCGCGGCGAGGCAGGCGCCACCGGACAGCAACCGGCGTGCCGCGTGGTCACGCGTTGCGCGCGACATGCGTGGAATGCCCGGACTGTCCAGGGATGCCCGCACCGGGCTTCAGCGAAGCGTGCCCGTCACCTCTCCCGCGCCCGCAACAGCGCGCGTACGATCGCGCTTCGCTCGACGGGTTTGCTCAAATGCTCGTCGAAGCCGGCCGCCAAGGCGCGCTGCACATCCTGATCGCGCGCCAGCGCGGTGAGTGCGAAAGCTGGCGACGTGACGCCGTCGGCGCGCACGTTGCGAATGAAGTCATAGCCGTCGACGTCGGGCATGCTGATATCGGAGAAAATCGCGTCGAACCGCCGCTGCGAGGCGGCGGCCCGCCCTTCCCGCGCGGAGGTCGCGGCGGTCACGGTCGCGCCCGCGTCTTCGAGCAGAATGCGCAGGCCCTCAAGCGAATCGCGATCGTCCTCGACGATCAGCACATGGCATTCGCCGGCGGCGACGGGCATGGCGTCGATCGACGGCGATACGCTGGTGTCCGGCACCGTGTCTTCGGCAACCGCGGCGGTGGGCAACGTGACCGTGAACGTGGCGCCCAGGCCCGGCCCCTCGCTCTGTGCCTCGATCGTGCCGCCATGGAGCGCGACGAGTTTTTTGGCGATCGCGAGCCCCAGGCCGAGACCGCCATGCTTGCGGGTCAGCGAGCCGTCGGCCTGCATGAACGACGTGAAAATCGCTTCGCGCATTTCCGGGGCGATGCCGTCACCGGTGTCGGCCACCGAAACGACATACGCGCTGCCGGAGCGCGCCAGCCGAACGTCGATCTTGCCCTGCATCGGCGTGTGCCGCAGCGCATTCGAAATGATGTTGTCGAAGATCTGCCGCAGGCGCGTTTCGTCGCCGGAAACGATCGCCTCCGGCTCCAGCGCATACGCCAGCGTGATGTGCTTGCGCTGGGCGAGTTGCTGAAACGACCCGGAATCGGCTTCGAGCACGGCAGCCAGATCGACGCGCTGCCTGTCGATTCCCAGCTTGCCCGCCGCAATGCGGCTCGCGTCGAGCAGATCGTCGACGAGACGGATCTGCCCTTTCACATTGCGCTTGACGACATCAACGCACTGGCGCACGAACGCCGCATCGGTGGGCTTGCGTTCGAGCAGTTCCGTCCAGTTCAGGATCGCATTGAGCGGCGTGCGCAATTCGTGCGAGGCCGTGGCGATGAACGTGTCCTTCATATGCGCTTCGCTTTCGGCTTCGAGGCGCCCGAGCCGCTCGTTCTGGAGCAGCCGGTCGCGATCGTCCTCCGCCTGCTTCTGCCGCGAGATGTCGATCGTGATGCCGTCGAAGCGGTCGGGCGCGCCGTCGGACGAATAGCGCACCGCGCCCTTCGCGCGGATCCAGCGAATCTCGCCTTCGGGCGACATGGCGCGATACTCGATGTCGTAGGGCCGACCTTCGAGGATGGCGGCCTCGACGGCGGCGCGTGTGGCTTCGCGGTCGTCGGGATGAATGCGCGAATAGAAGTACGCGAAATCGATGTCCGTTCCGGGCAGCGTCCAGAAATGCGCGGCGCACTGCGCATTCCAGAAAATGCGGCCGGCCGGCAGCGGCGCGTAAAAGGTGCCGATATCGGCGGCTTCGATCGCCATGGAAAACCGGCTGGCGGTTTCGAGCAAAAGCCGGTTTCCGGCCGTGCCCGGCACGCGGCTGCGCCCGAACGGGCGTCCGCCCGACGCCTGGCCGCGGCTCCCGCTGTCGTCGGCACTCGACGCACTGGCTTCCGCGCCGGGCGATACCTGCAGCACGATCAGGCGCTCGCCTTCGCACCACAGCGGGTAGATGACGATGGTTCGCGAGGCCGCGCTAGCCTGCAAGATCTGCGCGGTTCCGGAGAGCAGCGCGGACTGCGCCGCGTTTTGCAACACCAGCCCGGCTGGCAGCCAGTCTGGCTGGCCCAGCGCGTCGCCGAGTTCGGTCATGTGCATGCCGACCAGCGCACGATTCGTCGTACCCGTGACGCTAACCACTCGCAGGCCAAGATTGAAAATCAGCGAGGGACCCGGTGAACAATGCCCGTCGTCGAGCTTCAATGGGAGGAGCTTGTGCACGCGAAATTCGTCAGTTCGATAAAGAAATAGGGGTGCGCCGTCGCGCGTGTGATTCGGGTGATTCGTATCACCGTTAATGAGGTTTGCAATACGTAGACTCACTCCGGCGCATTATTGATCCGCTGAAATTGCCGTGCATCTTCGCACGCTTTATTGCCGCGAGCATTCACGACGTTCGATTTTTACGACTCACTCTTACGACTCGCTTCCCGAATTCATTCCGGGTTCTATTTGCGGGCGGGCTGCGTCTCGACCATTAGCTGATCTCTCATCGCGCCCTCCCCTTTATTACCGCCACGCGCTCGCAACGCAGGAAAAAATACCGAATACTGAGTTGCGATCGTTCAGCATTTACCGTTCCTCAACTCACTCCGCTTGCCGAACTCCGGCCGTGCCGCGTGCCACGCCTGGCGCTCGCAGGACTGCGCTTTGCGGAACAGCAGATCCCCACACTGACAGGAACCGAGGACATCATGAGCCGTCATGCCCCCACCCAATCGACCCCGACTTCCGCTTCCCGCACGCATCGCGAGGTGGACGCGATCCAGCTTCTCACCGACGACCACCGCGCCGTGCAGAAACTATTCGACGCCTTCGAACAGACCTCGAAGCACGATCTCGAAGCCACGGCCGCGCTCGTGCGGCGTGCGTGCGAAGAGTTGACCGTGCACACGATGATCGAAGAAGAATTGCTCTATCCGGCTGCCAAGGAAGCGCTCGATGACGACGATGCGCCCGATGTCGAGGAAGCGTATGTCGAACACTTTCTCGTCAAGGTGCTGATCGACAAGTTCGCCAGGCTGAAAGCGGGCGAGCCGGGCTTCGAGGCCACGTTCAAGGTGATGAGCGAGATGGTGCGTCATCACATCGAAGAAGAAGAAACGGATCTGTTTCCGAAGCTGCGCAAGTCTCACGCGGATCTCGGCGAACTCGGCAAGAAGATGCTGAAACGGCAGCGCGAACTCGAAGCGAAGCTGCCGAAGGACGCCGGCGACAACACGATGCGACTTCATTGAGGCAGTCGTGCATGCGCCGTGAGGAGCAAAGGCCGCGCTCGGGCGCAGCCCTTGCTTCGTGGCAGTTCCCCTATCCTCACGGAAACGCACCATGCACTGGATCGACCCCGCTCATTTGCCCGAAGTCCGCGGCCGCGTCACCCACTTTCTGCTGAATCCGCACGGCGATATCGACGGACTGGTACTCGACGGCCGCCGCCAGGTGCATACCCCGCCCCACTTGAGCCGCACGATCTCGCGTCATATCGCGCAAGGAGATCGCATTCGCGTGCGTGGCGTCAAGCCGCGCGGCGCGGACATGATCGCCGCCATTCAACTCGTCACGCGGGAAGACCGCGTCATTCTCGACGAGGGTCCGGACCACCCGGCGCATCCGGCGGAGCCCAGAAAACGCAAGCCGATGGAGACGAGCGGCGAGGTGCTGCTCGCGCTCTACGGGCCGCGCGGAGAACTGCGCGGCGCGCTGCTCGAGACCGGGACGTCGCTGCGCATGCCGCCGCATGCCGCCGCCGAACTGACGGCGTATCTGCAACCGGGCGCCCATGTGCAGGCATGGGGCGATGGCATCAAGACGCGGCATGGCGCCACGATCGACGTCAGCGACATCGCCGAGTTGATCGACGCGCAAGGCTGAGCGCGAGGCGCGGCGGATCGCTATCTGTCGCTACACGTGCCAATAGATCGCGCCAGGCCGCGCTCGTCGCACGGTCTGGCGCTTTTGCTAAAGCCATTGCAACGCGCGGGTCGTATGCCCGCGCGGTCATGGCTGCCGCGTGAATCGTATGACGAAGCGCGCAGCCGCTCTCTGTACCGCAACCGAAGCTAGAACGCGCTCTTGACGACGCCGCCGTCGGCCCGCAACGCGGCGCCCGTCGTGGCCGAAGCGAGCGGGCTTGCGACATAGGCCACGAGCGAAGCGACCTCCTGCGGCGAGCCGAATCGCTTGATGAGCGACGTGGGGCGCACCTTCTCGAAGAATTCTTTCTCGAACGCCTCGAACGATTTGCCGTCGGCTTTCGCGAGCGTCTCCACGAACTCGCCCACGCCACGCGACTTCGTCGGCCCCGGCAGCACGCTGTTCACCGTGATACCCGTACCGGCAACCGCCTCGGCGAGCCCGCGCGATACCGCGAGCTGCGCGGTTTTCGTCACACCGTAATGGATCATCTCGGCGGGAATCTGGATGCCGCTTTCGCTCGAGATAAAAATAATGCGCCCCCAGTTCGCGCGCCGCATTGCCGGAAGATACAGGCGGGCGAGACGCACGCCGCTCAGCACATTGACATCGAAAAACCGCTGCCAGTCTTCGTCGGGGATGTCTTCGAATGGCTTGGGCTCGAAGATGCCGAGGTTGTTCACCAGGATCTCCACATCCGGAAAACGCCGCGCGACCTCCTCCGCCGCGGCGGCCGTGCCGAGATCGCCCGCGAAGCCCTGCACGTCGCCGCCGGTTTGCGCTTTCAATTGCGCGACCGCCTCGTCGACGGACGGCTGCGAGCGGCCGTTCACGATCACGCGCGCGCCTTCGTGCGCCAACGTGGTGGCGATCGCGAGACCGATGCCGGCCGTGCTGCCGCTCACCAGCGCGAGTTTGCCTGTCAGTTTCAGGTCCATGTTCGTTCCTTGTTGAGAGTCGATGCAAAAGCGGCGCAATCGCGCTTCACGCAGCGGCGGCCGCCGTGAAAATCAGGTACGCGTGATCGATGCGCCGCCATCGACGAGCGAGGCCGTGCCGGTCACGAACGAGGCGTCGTCGGACGCGAGATACAGCACCGCGCGCGCCAGTTCCTCGGGCTTCGCCACACGCTTGAGCGCATGCAGCCCGGTCACGAACGTCTGCGATTCGTGGCTGTCGTTCATGCCGCGATACATCTCCGTGTCCACCGCGCCCGGCAACACCGCGTTCACGCGCACGCCTTGCGCGCCGTATTCGGCGGCAAGCGCCTGCGTCAGGCCGATCAGGCCGGACTTGCTGGCCGCATAGGCCGCCGTGCCGGGAAACGCGAACGAATACCCCACGAACGTCGACGTGAAGATGATCGACCCGCCGCCTCGCTTCAGCATTGCCGGAATCTGGTGCTTGGCCCCGAGGAAGGCGCTGGTCAGATTGGTGGCGAGCGCGGCGTTCCAGCCCGCCTCGGAAATCTCCGTGGTCGGCCCCATTTCGCCCAGCGTTCCCGCGTTGTTGTAGGCGATATCGAGCCCGCCGAAGCGGCTCACCGCGAACGCGACCAGCGCCTGCGCGAATGCCTCGGACTGCACGTCACCGGCGAGATACGCGGCGCGGCCGCCCGTTTCGGCGATTTCCGCAGCGAGCGCGGCAAGTTCCGCTTCCCGGCGCGCGGCGATCACCACGCTCGCGCCTTCCGCGGCGAACAGCCTGGCGGTGGCCCGGCCGATTCCCGAACTGGCGCCCGTCACGATCGCCACCTTGTTGTCCAAACGTCCCATGAAAATGCTCCGTTCAAAAAGTGAAAGTGCGAGGGTTAGTCCAGGAAGCGCGTGATTGCCGCAATCACCGGGGCGGGCGCTTCCTCCATCAGCCAATGGCCGCTTTCCGGTATGACGAGTTCGGTAACGTCGGTCGCCGCGTTGCGCATCACCAGGGCTTCGTTCGCACCAAACGACTTGCCGCCGCCAATGGCCAGCACCGGCATGGTCAACTTGTGTTCCATCGCTTTCTCGTTCTGCAGCGCGTCCTGATCGATGCTCAGGAACTGCGCGAACGCCGAGTGCATCGCGCCGGGGCGCGCGTACAGCCGCGCATAGTGCTCGCGCGTCGACTCGTCGATTTTTGCGGGATCGCCCGCGAACTCGTTCCAGAACCGGTCGAGATAGATCCGTTCGCGACCCGCCACCAATCGTTCGGCATCCTTACCGCCGAAGTGAAAATGCCACAGCGCGGGCTGGCGGACGATCTGATCCCACGGCGGAATGCCTGGCACCGGCGCGTCCATCACGACCAGCCGGTCGGTCTTGTCCGGATAGCGCGCGGCATACGCGTAGGCGACCATCGTGCCGATATCGTGACCCACGATCGCGGCGTGGTCGATGCCCAGCGAGGTCAGCACGGCGCGAATGTCGGCCGCCTGATTCCATTTGTCGTAACCGCCGGCCGGATGCGACGACAGGCCCATGCCACGCAGGTCCGGCACGATCACGGTATGGGTCCTGGCGAGTTGCGCGGCCAGCGGCGACCACATGTCGCCGGTATCGCCGAATCCGTGGATCAGCACGACGGCGGGCCCGTGGCCGCCTGTCACGACATGCAGCATCGCATCCTGAGCCGGAATGTTCATCGCCTTGAACGAATCGGGAAACGGCTGAACGCGGGCCGCCGCCGGCAACGCCGGCGCCAGCGTGAGCGCGAAGAGCATCGAGAATACGGCAAGCTTGCGAAACATGATCGGCACCTGTCCCTGCGGGGGAAGGTCACCTGACCGTCGCGGGCTGCCCGTGGGAATGGCGTGAGTATGGGCTTGCGCAATCTGCCGGAGTAGCCTTCAATTCCCACACCAGCATTTCGGAAAAGCCGAACAATCATGAAACTCGAAGGGATTGCCACGTTCGTGTCCGTGGTGGAAAGCGGTTCGCTGAGCGAGGCCGCGCGGCGCCTGCGAGTTTCGCGCTCGGTGGTCAGCGAACGGCTGGTGGAACTGGAAAAAACGCTGGGCGCGAGTCTGTTGCAGCGGACCACGCGCAAGCTGACCGTGACCGAAGACGGCAAGGCGTTCTTTGCCCGGGCGATCCGCATTACGCGCGAAGTGGAGGAAGCCAGCGCCGATCTGGCCGAGCGCCGCGGCGCGCTCAGCGGCCCGTTGCGCATCTCCGCGCCGGTCACCTTCGGGCGGATGCATCTGGGGCCGGCGCTCTACGCCTTTCTCGCGCGGCACCCGGAAATACGTCTCACGCTGGATCTGGACGACCGCCGCGTGGACGCTGGCGCGGACGGCTTCGACGCCGTCATCCGTCATGGCGCGCTGCCCGACGCCTACCTCGTGGCCTGGCAACTGGCGACCAGCAAGCGCGTGCTGGTCGCCGCGCCGTCGTATCTCGCCCAAGCGGGGCGCCCCGCCTCCCTCGCCGAACTGGAAGGACACCGCGGGATCTTCTACCTGAACCGCGGCCGCGCCGACTGGCGCTTCGTCCAGCACGGGCAGACCACGGTCGTACCCGGCCGCTCCGGCCTCGTGCTGAACAACGGCGACATGATGCGCGACGCCGCCATCGCCGGGCTGGGTATCGCGCTGCTGCCCATGTTCATCGTGGGCGACGCGCTTCGGTCCGGCGCGTTGACATCGCTCGATATCGGCATCGAGGCGGAAACGGAATTCATCTATATCGCGCACGCCGACGGCCAGAATCCCTCCGCGAAACTGCGCGCGCTGGCGGCGTGGTTGCGGGAAGCCTTCGGCAGCCCGCCGTACTGGGAAACCACATAAGGCCGGGGATCGCGCGCGACGTTCGCGAGACGGCGGGAAGCCCAGCGATCCGATCGATGCCGCCCAATGACAGTGCGTGAAGCCACCCATCGAGGTGCACGCACTCGCAGACGCAACGCGTGCTTGCCCTATCGTTGTGAAGACAACGTTTGCCCTTCACGCGCGAACCTGCGCGCGATTGGCGCGGCTTTTGCGTGGCTTTGTCATCAAAGCTACATAGGAGTCACCGCATGTCGAACCCGCAGGCCATCGTCGATCTCACGCATGAAGTCAAACGCCTCGCGACGAGCAAGATCAGCGACATCAACGATATCAATCGCGAAACCACGTTTCTCGCGCTCAACGCGCTGATCGAGGCGGCGCGCGCGGGCAATGCGGGCAAGGGCTTCGCCGTGGTGGCGAATCAGGTCAAGCAGGTCTCGCGGCGCATCGGCGACATCACCGCCGATCTGAACAAGGATCTCGCGGGTTCGCTCGCCACGCTCACGCAACTCGGCGACAGCATGATCGAGCGCCTGCGTTCGCACGACGGCCAGCGTTGCGCCGATCTCGCGCTCAACATGATCGACGTGATCGACCGCAATCTCTACGAGCGTTCGTGCGACGTCCGCTGGTGGGCCACCGATTCGGCCGTGGTCGAATGTCTCGCGCATGCGCAGACGCATGCCGCCGATCACGCCTGCGAACGCCTCTCGGTCATCCTCGACAGCTACACGGTGTATCGCGACATCTGGGTGCTGGACGAGCGCGGCACGGTGATCGCGAACGGACGCCCCGCGCAATACGCGGTGCGCGGCCAGAACGTCGCGAACGCGGAATGGTTCAAGGCCGCGATGAGAACGCAGTCCGGCGCGGACTACGCGGCCAGCGACGTGGAAGCGCTGCCCCTGCTGCGCGACGCGCAAGTCGCCACCTATTCCACGGCCATCCGCGCGGGCGGCCTCGCCAAGGGTCGCGTGCTGGGCGCGCTGGTGATTTTCTTCGACTGGGCGCCGCAAGCGGGCGCGGTGGTGAACGGCGTGCGGCTGAGCGAGGAAGAATGGCAGCGCACGCGTTGCCTGATCGTGGATTCGAAGTCGCGCGTGATCGCCGCGTCGAATGGCAAGGGCACGCTCAACGAGCGCTTCATGTTGCAAACGGAAGGCCGCCAGAGCGGCTTTTATCGCGCCATCGACGGCACGATCGTGTCGTTCGCCGCCACGCCCGGCTACGAAACATACCGGGGCTTGGGCTGGTACGGCGTGATCTGCCAGAAGCCGGCTTGAGCGGCGCGAGCCAGGCGCCCGTTCGATCGAATGCGGCGCGGGCTTCGCTCGCCTCGTGGCGGGGCGAGCGAAGCCAATGCGGATGAACGTACGCTGCGGCGAGCGCTCAGTTGCGCTCAGTTGCGCCCGGCCATCACGCCGCCGTCCACGTCCCAGATCGCGCCGGTCACCCACGCGGCTTTATCCGAGAGCAGGAATACGACGACCTCGGCCACGTCGCGCGGCGTGCCCACGCGGCCGATCGGATGAAAGCCGTTGAAGCCTTGCAGCGCGTCATGCACTTCGGCTTTCGGAATGAAGCCTTCGTAGATGGGCGTTTGCACCACGGCCGGCGAGACCGCGTTGACGCGGATCCGCTGCCCGGCCAGTTCCATCGCGAGATGCTGCGTGAGCGAGTGCAGCCCGGCCTTCGCCATCGAATACGCCGAGGAAGGCGTGGCCGCGATCGCCTGCTTCGCCCACATCGAACCGATATTGACGATCGCGCCCGGCCGCGCGGCGGCGACCAGATTGGCCGCCACCTTCTGCGTGACGAAGAAGAACGCCTTGTTCAGCTTCATGTACTGGTCGTAGTCGGCGTCCCGATGTTCGAGGAACGGCTTGGGGAAAAACACGCCGGCCGCGTTGACGAGCAGGTCGATGTCGGCATGCTGCGCGTCGATGGCCTCGAGCAGCGCGGCGAGCCCGGCGTCGCTCGCGAGGTCGGCGGTCAGCGCCCACACCTGGCCGAGCGCGGCCAGTTCCTTGCGCGCCGCCTCGGCCTTTTCCGCGCGATTGCCGACGATCACCACGCTGCCGCCTTCGGCCAGCACCTCGCGCGCCGTTTCCAGACCCATGCCGCTCGTGCCGCCGACGACGAGCAGTTTTCTGCCCTTGAATGCGTTGCTCATAATGAATCCCTCTCAATGGGCCTGCCGCTCGCGAAGCGTGCGCTCGCAGGCCGCCTGGTTGAAAAATGCAGGACAGGCAACGTGGTGTCGATGAATAGAAAACCTATGCATTCGACTCCGCTCCGCCAGATCGCGCGGATTAGCGGATTTCACGGCTTGATCCTGTTTCTGATGAGCGATTCTTCGCGGTTTCTCTGTCGCTCGCAAACGAGATAAAGTGTCGATAATTGAAAGAAAATCTTTATCGCCATCGACATGAAATCGCCCGTGTATCTGAACGCGCTGCGCGCCTTCGAAGCCAGCGCGCGCCACGAAAGCTTTTCGGCCGCCGCCGCCGAGCTGAACGTCACGCCCGCCGCCGTCGGCCAACTCGTGCGCTCGCTCGAAAGCTGGCTCGGCACGCCGCTGTTTCTGCGCGGTACGAGCGGCAAGTCGCGCCTCGTCCCCACCGAGATCGCAGAACGCGCGTTGCCCGACCTGCGCGCGGGATTCGACCGGCTGGCGCTGGGCATGGACCGGCTGCGCGAGCATTCGGCGAGCGGTGTGCTCACGGTCACGGTGAGTCCCGCGTTCGCGGCCAAGTGGCTGCTGCCGCGCATCGACCGGTTTCAGAGCGCATGCCCCGACACCGATCTGCGCCTCGACACCAGCCTCAAGCCCGTCGATTTCATCGCGCAACGCGTGGACTTGGGCGTGCGTTACGGCACGGGCAACTGGCCCGGGCTCGCGGCGCACAAGCTGATGGACGAAGAGGTGTATCCGGTGTGTTCGCGCGCGCTGGCGGGCGGCCGGACGCGCCTGCGCAAGCCCGCCGACCTCGCGCGCGCCACGCTGCTGCACGATGTGTCGATGGAGGGCCACGCGAGCTTCCCGACGTGGCAGGCATGGTTGCAGATGGCGGGGGTGAAAGGCGTCGACACGCGACGCGGGATGAGGATCAACAACTCGGCGGCGGTGCTGCAAGCCGCGATCGAAGGTCACGGCGTCGCGCTCGCGCGCAGCGTGATGGTGCGCGACGATCTCGCGAGCGGGCGGCTCGTGCGGCTCTTCCCCGAGATCCGCTTCGTCTCGCCGCTCGCGTACTACGTGGTGTATCGGCCCGAATGCGAGAGCCTGCCGAGGCTCGCCGGCTTCCGCGACTGGCTGCTCGCGGAGGCGGCCGCGGCAGCGCCGCTCGCCTAACGGCGCGCGCAGTCCGAAGCCGGAGCGAATCCAGCGCAAAACCGGCGCCGATCAAGCGCAGCCTTGGCCCGACTCGCAAAAGAAAAAGGCTTGAATCCGCGCCGATTCAAACCAGCAACTGCCGCGCGAGGATCTCGCGCGCCTGCGTGACCGTTTCGCTTTCGCCCAACGCGGGCGGCGTGAGCGAAAACACCGCCGAGGTGAGCGCGGGCAGTTGGTGCCGCGTGCCGAGCTTCACGAGCCCCTCGCCGATCGCCGACGCGCACAGGCAGCCCACGCCCAGCCCCGCGGCCAGCAGCGACTGCAACCCGGCCACACCCGAGGCGCTATGGACCATCACGTAAGGCATCTGGCGCACGTCGAGCGCGTGCACGGCGACCTGATGCGCCACGCAGTCTTCGGGCAACAACACGAGCGGCAGCGGCGTGGGCAGCGACTCCGCGAGCGCGGGCGACGCGACCCAATGCAGCGGCTCGCGGCGCAGCACCCAGCGCGTGTCGCCCGGCGCGGCGCGCACCGGACCGCCCTCGATATGCATCACCACGCCCAGGTCGATCTGCCCGCGCGCGAGCGCCAGTTCGATCTCGCCGCTCTTCGCCGAACTCACGTGCAGGCCCAGTTGCGGATAGCACTCGCGCAGGCGCGCGAGCATGCCCGCGACCTCGTGCGTGCGGAAATATTCGCTGATCCCCACGCGCAATTCGCCCCGGATCGACTGGCCGCGCGCCTCGTCGAAGGCGGCTTCGTTGAGCGCCACGATGCGGCGCGCCTGTTCCAGCAAGCGCAAGCCGGCCGGCGTCGTGGCGACGCCGCGCTTGCTGCGCACGAACAAGGGCACGCCCGCGCGCGCTTCGAGCTTGCGCATCTGCTCGCTCACCGTCGATTGCGAGAGATGCAGGGCGGGCGCGGCCGCCGTGAGGCTGCCCACCTCGGCAACCACGGTAAACGTGCGCAACTGGTCGAGTTCGAAACCGCGCATGAAGGCGCTCCGGGTATCCATCGGGAAAGTCGATGGATATTACCAGTATTTCCCGCTTTTCCGCTGACGCGACTGCGGTGAGAATGCACGCTCGGCCTGGCGTCGCCAGCCAACGCACAGGGTTACCCGCATGAATGACAACACCGTACACGCCGCGCCGCCTTCGGCCGCCCCGATCCGCGAGGCCGCGCGCGAACGCACGCATGAAACCGCGCACGCAAGTGCCCGTGACAGCACGCGCAGCCACCACGGCTGGGCGCTCGTGGTCCTGCTCGTGGGCGCGCTGCTGCCGCCCGTCGATTACTTCATCGTCAATCTCGCCCTGCCCGCCATTCACGGCGGCCTCGGCGCAAGCAGCGCGCAGTTGCAGCTGGTCGTGTCGGCGTATGCATGCGCGAACGCCGTCGCGCAGATCACGGGCGGCCGGCTCGGCGACCTGTACGGCCGCAAGCGCATGTTCATGATCGGCATGGCGGGCTTCGTGCTCGCCTCGGCCATTTGCGGCCTCGCGCCAAGCGGCGACGTGCTGGTCGGCGGACGCATCCTGCAAGGGCTGTTCGCCGCCGTGCTCGCGCCGCAGGTGCTCGCGACCATCCGCAGCGTCTTCACGCCGCACGAACAGATTCGCGTGATGGGCTTCTACGGCTTCGTGTTCGGCGTCGCGGCCGTGATCGGCCAGCTAGGCGGCGGCGCGCTCATCAGCCTGCATCCCTACGGGCTCGGCTGGCGCGCGATCTTTCTCGTGAATCTGCCGATCGGTCTGCTCGCGCTCGCGGGAAGCTGGCGCTTCATTCCCGAAAGCCGCCCGCAAACCCACGCGCGCATCGACCTGCCCGGCTCCGCACTGCTCTCGCTGTTCCTGCTGATGATCGTGTACCCGCTCACGCAGGGCCGCGAAAACGGCTGGCCCGCCTGGATGCTCGCGTGTCTCGCGCTCGCCGCGCCCATGCTCGCGCTGCTGCTGCACGTCGAGCGGCGCACGCTCGCGGCGGGCAGCGATCCGTTGCTCGACGTGCGGCTGTTTCGCAATCCCGTGGTCGCGCTCGGCCTCACGCTCGCGTTTCTGTTTTACATGCTCAGCGCGTTTTTCCTCAGCTATGGCATCTATCTGCAAGGCGCGTTGCAGTGGTCGCCGCTGCTCTGCGGCATCGCGATTCTGCCGTTCGGGTTGGGCTTTCTCGGCAGTCCGCTGCTGATGCCGCGGCTCGTCGCGCGCTTCGGCAGTTATCGCGTGCTCACGCTCGGCTTCGCGCTGATCGCGACCGGTTTGAGCACCGCAGCCGCGCTCGCGCATACCGGCGCGCCGGGCGCGGGCTTCTATCTGGGTCTCGCGGCAATGGGCATCGGTCAGGGGCTCGTGCTGCCTTCGGTCGTGCGCATCGTGCTCGCGGAAGTGGAACCCGCGCGCGCGGGCGTGGCGGCGGGCATGGTCACGGCGATGCTGCAGATCGGCGCGGCGGTGGGCGCAGCGAGCTTTGGCGGGCTGTTCTTCGCACGGCTCGGCGCGCATCCCGCAAGCGCCGACTATCCGGCCGCGTTCCGCACCGCGATGTTCGCGCTCGTGGTCGTGCTCTGGGGCTGCATGCTGCTCTCGATGCGGCTGCCTACCTTGCACCGGCGGGCAATGGCGCAGCGCTGAGCGATTGGGACGGCGCGCCTCGTTCAGGCGGATGAGCGGGCGCCGCGCCCGCGCACCTTCACGCGAAACGCCACAGCCCGTGCAACTCGACCGCGCCGATCTTCTCGCGCCGCACGCGCTGCATCTCCTCCTCGGCAATTTCGAGCGCCTGCTGCACGCCGAGAAAGCGCACCGCCACGCTGCCCGCGCAGGCGCCCTCGTAGCGCGCCGTGCCGTCGCGGAAGGCGTAATCGCCGCACACGGCGTCGCGCGTGCGGTCGGCGAGCGCGCGGGCAATGCGGATCGCCTCGTCGAAGTCGGCCGGACCGGGCGCGATCAGCGCGAATTCGTCCCAGTCCACGCGCGCGAGGAACGCCCTCGTGCCCGCGGATTCGGCCAGCCGGCTCACGCAGGCGCGCAGGAATTGCTCGCCGGCCGCGTAGCCCATGCGCGCGCGAATTTCCTTGATACCGTCGAGTTCGAGCAGGCACACGACCACATACGAGCCGTCGCGCGAGGCGCTCGCGAGCCGCGCGCCGAGTTCCTCGGCCAGCGCCTTGCGATTGGGCAAGCCGCTCATTTCGTCGAGCCGCGCCTGGCGCTGCAGATGCTCGTTCGTCAGCCTCAACTGTTCGAGCAATTGCTCGCGCTCCAGATGCTCGGAAATCAGTTTCGCGAATACATTCAGCGCACTGCGCGCGCGCGAACTCACTTCGCGGCTGTCTCGGCTGATTCCGCATAACGTGCCGATAATCGCGCCATTACCGGCGCAAACCGGCACGCTCGCATAAGTCTGAATGCCAAGCGCCGATGCCGCACGCGAATCGCCCCAGATTTCGCGCACGTTATTCACCACGCGCCGCCCGCTTTCGATACAGCGCTTACACAGCGTATCGAACCACGGCGCCTCCAGACCTTCGGGCACGGTGAGGTCGCCGCTATTGAGCGCATAGACGACAGTCTGGACTTCGCGCGTGAAATCGATCGAGGTGAGATACGTCGATTCGAGGCCGGTCAAGACTTCCAGCATCTCCAGAACGGGCCGGACGAGCGCTTCGAGGCTGTCCGCTTCCGCCAGGCTCTGCGAGAGCCGTTCGATTGTTTCATCCATGCGAGGTAATCCGGAGCTTGCGCGACATATTTAATTCTAGCTGCGAAATCGGGGGCGTCATTATTTTAAATCCGGCTGGCGGCGACTTTCGTTCGTCTTGAGAACGGCTAATTGCCAGACACTCCCGCTCGGGCAATGCGCATTGAATAACGAAGCAGTGAATGGCATTGCGAAAAACGCATAAAAAACCACGCAATCACGGTAATCAATACCGCTGAAACGCTTTAGCCGCCTTTAAGTGAACATGACGCCAGCCATGACGAAACATTGGCATGCGAATACCAGAAAGTCCAGATAGGGATAAATCATGATTTCGATGCGCTCGCAACCGATTGCCGATTTCGGCGCGACGCGCCTTGGCCGTCGCGGCGCAATCGGCATGGGATCCGCTCGATCGCGTGACCGGTCTGCCTTCTCGCTAATCTGGTATCCGAACCGATTTTCCACGCGTAAAAAAGCACCGGTTTGCATGGCAAAGCGGCGCCGGTTTCCGTCGTGGTTGTCAGCCCCTGCGAGCCCCGACCGCATTCCATCGGCGGATCGCGCGCGCGTCGTGATCGAACCCGAGCACGCTCACCGAAGCCGTTTCCAGGTAAAGATGCTCGCCGAGTTCCGCCGCGCCGGAAGCCCAGCAGCCGCCCAGCGCGCGTAAAAAATGCGCATGCGAGAACAAAGCGATACGGCCGCGCATGGCGAGCAGCGCCTCGATCACGCTTTGCACGCGCTGCTGGACCCGCGCGAGGTCCTCGCCCTGCGGGATCGGCGAACGCCAGACGCTCCAGTCCGGGTCGGTCTTCTGGATGTCGGCCGTGGTGCGGCCTTCGTAAATGCCGTAATCCCACTCGTGCAGATCGGCCGTGATCGTCATGCGGTCGCCGAGTCCCGCAAGCTGGCAGGTTTCGAGCGCGCGCGACATCGGGCTGCACAACACGGCGTCGAACGTCTGCTCCGCGAGTACGGGCACGAGCGCGCGCGCCTGCTCGCGGCCATGGTCCGTGAGCGCGATGTCGGTGCGGCCCGTGTGCTGACCGGAAAGGCTCCACGCCGTTTCGCCGTGACGGATCAGCCAGATTTCGCGCACGCCGGCGGTTGCCTGGGAAGAAGCCATGAATACACACTCCGCATGAAGAAAATGCCACGTTCCGCGTGGTAATGACGCTCGAAAGCGCCTCTCGAGGCCGCGGGATGCGGGCAGCATACCCGGTTTGCCTTCAATCGACCTTGCAGCCAGCCGCCAGGCTCGAAGTCACGGCGCCACGTTCACCCGCAGCGGTAATTCGCGCACAAACGGAACGGCGCCGCCGCCCTTGCGAGGCGGCGGCGCCGCGTGTCATCGAATCAAGCCAGAGCCGAACGACTCAGGCTTAGTGATGGCGCTTGATCGAGTCCTTGGCGGCTTCCTTCATGTCGCCGACGTTCTTGCGTGCCTGGCCGGCTTCCTGCTGGAGATCGCCCTTCAGTTCGCGCGCGGGGTTATCGGTGGCGCGGCCCACGGCCTCGTTGACCTTGCCCTTCATCTTCTCGGCCGTACCCTTCACTTGGTCCTTGTTCATGATCGCACTCCAGGTAAAAAGCGACGGTGTGTCGCGACGCCTCTCCTACCGCATGCAGTGTGCCCGCCCCCCGTCGCGCGCAGAAAATGCCTGGAATCGGGGCTCAATCGTGCGCCATGGCGCGGTCGATCGAGATCTGCGTGGGCATCATGTTGACGTTCGCGTTGTGCATGACCCAGAGCGACAAGCCGACGATCACCGCGATCAGGAACGCCGTGCAGACGAAGATCGCCGTATTCGACCGCTGCTCGCGCGCCGCGCCGATATGCAGGAAGTAGAACAGCTGCACCACGAGTTGCGCGATACACAGCACGACGATGAGCGCGAGCGCCACGCCGGGCGCCACGAGGTGCGCCATCACGACGCCGAACGAAGCGAGCGTCAACACGAGCGACAGCACCGTGCCGATCATGTAGCCCTTGAAGCTGCCGTGCGAGGCGTCGTGATCGACCGCATGGGAAACGTGGGATTGGCTCACAGCACACCTCGCAGATAAACAAACGTAAACACACAGATCCACACGAGATCGAGGAAGTGCCAGAAGAGGCTGAGGCAAGCGAGGCGGCGGCGCACCATGCCAGTCAAACCGAACTTCGCGGTCTGATGCATCATGATCGCGATCCACAGCAGCCCCGCCGTCACATGCAAGCCGTGCGTGCCGACCAGCGTGAAATACGCCGAGAGATACGCGCTCGTGCCGGGGCCCGCGCCGTCGGCCACGAGCTTCGCGAACTCGTTGATTTCCATGCCGACGAAACCCGCGCCGAACGCGAACGTGATCGCGAGCCACGTGACGACCTGCGCGCGGCGATTCGCGTGCAGGTTCAGCATCGCCATGCCGAAGGTGACGCTGCTCGCAAGCAGCAACAGCGTTTCGCCGAGCACATAGGGCAACTCGAACAGCTGCTTCGCGCCGGGACCGCCCGCCGTCGCGTTCGCGAGCACGCCGAAGGTGGCGAACAGCGTGGCGAAGATCAGGCAGTCGCTCATCAGGTAGATCCAGAAGCCGAGCGTCGTCTTCGTGGAATCGTCGTGCGCGTGGTCGTGACCGTGCGCGTCGTGAGCGTGTGAGTGCGAGTGGTTAATAACGTGAGCCATGATCAAGCCATCTCCCCGACAGCCTCGGGTTGTGCGGGACGGTCCTTGCGCCGGATGCCCATTTGCTGGAAGCGCGCGTTCTCGATGCGTTCGACTTCGGCGGCCGGCACCCAGTAGTCGGTATCCGTGTCGTAGGTGCGCGCGATGAACGTGCCGATCATGCCGACCAGGCCCACCGCCGCGAACAGCCACATGTGCCACACGATCGCGAAGCCGAACACCAGGCTGAACGCGGCGATGATGAAGCCCGCGCCCGTGTTGCGCGGCATATGGATGTCTTCGTAGCGCGGCGGCTGCACGTAGGCGCGACCCGCTTCCTTGTCGTCCCAGTGCTGCTCCATCGACGTGATGACGGGCAGATGCGCGAAGTTGTAGAACGGCGCGGGCGACGACGTCGACCATTCGAGGCTGCGTGCGCCCCACGGGTCGCCCGTGAGGTCGCGGTTGGCGTCGCGGTCGCGAATGCTCACGACGATCTGCACGATGAACGCGAGAATGCCGAGCGCGACGAACACGGCGCCGACCAGCGCGACCACGAGCCACGGATGCCACTCGGGCACGTCGTAGTGATTCATGCGGCGCGTCATGCCCTCGAAGCCGAGGATGTAGAGCGGCGTGAACGCGAGCCAGTAACCGATCAGCCAGCACCAGAACGAGACCTTGCCCCAGAACTCGTTGAGCGTGAAGCCGAACGCCTTCGGGAACCAGAAGCTGATGCCCGCGAGACAGCCGAACACCACGCCGCCGATGATCACGTTATGGAAATGCGCGACGAGGAACAGCGAGTTGTGCAGCACGAAGTCGGCGCCCGGCACCGCGAGCAGCACGCCCGTCATGCCGCCCACGGCGAACGTCACCATGAAGCCGATGGTCCAGAGCGTGGCGCTGTGATAGCGGATGCGGCCGCGGTACATCGTGAACAGCCAGTTGAACAGCTTCACGCCGGTCGGAATCGAAATGACCGTGGTCATGATGCCGAAGAACGCGTTGACGTTCGCGCCCGAACCCATCGTGAAGAAGTGATGGAGCCACACGAAGAACGAGAGAATGCCGATCGACGAGGTGGCGTAGACCATCGACTTGTAGCCGAACAGCGGCTTGCCCGAGAACGTCGCGATGATTTCCGAGTACGCGCCGAACGCCGGCAGAATCAGGATGTACACCTCCGGGTGGCCCCAGACCCAGATCAGGTTGATGTACATCATCGCGTTCCCGCCCAACTCGTTCGTGAAGAAGTGCATGTCGAGATAGCGGTCCATCGTGAGCAGCGCGAGCGTGCCGGTCAGCACCGGAAACACCGCGACGATCAGGATGTTGGTGATGAACGCCGTCCACACGAACACGGGCATTTTCATCAGGTCCATGCCCGGCGCGCGCATGCGCAGGATCGTCACGATGAAGTTGATGCCCGAAAGCGTCGTGCCGAGACCGGAGAGTTGCAGCGACCAGATGTAGTAGTCCATCCCCACGGTCGGGCTGTAGCCCAGCTCCGAAAGCGGCGGATACGCCACCCAGCCCGTGGCCGCGAAATCGCCCACGAACATGGAGACCATCACGAGAATCGCGCCCACCACGGAGAGCCAGAAGCTCAGCGAATTGACGAACGGATACGCCACGTCGCGCGCGCCCAGCTGCAGCGGCACGACCACGTTCATCAGCCCGAGAATGAGCGGCGTCGCCACGAAGAAGATCATGATCACGCCGTGCGCCGTGAAGATCTGGTCGTAGTGATGCGGCGGCAGATAACCCGCCGAGTCGCCGTACGCGAGCGCCTGTTGCGCGCGCATCATGATCGCATCGGCGAAACCGCGCAGCAGCATGACGACCGCGAGCACGATATACATGACGCCGATGCGCTTGTGATCCACCGAGGTGAACCATTCGCGCCACAGATAGCCCCACTTGCCCGCGAGCGTGATCGCAACGAGCAACGCGAGCCCGCCGAGCGCGACCACCGCGCCCGTGCCCATGATGATCGGCTCGTGCCAGGGAACGGCATCGAGTGTGAGTTTTCCAAACATGATGTGAGTTACTCCGCTGCCAGGATGGCGGGCGCGTGCGTCCCGCTACGATCGAATGTGAGTGCCGGTTTGGCTGTCGAGGTGGACATCGACGCCATGGGCGCGCCCGTGCCGCAAATCGGATTGCCGTGAACGTCGCGCATGTATTTGCCGACCACGCCTTCGAAGAGGCCCGGCGCGACGTTCGAATAGAGCGCGACCGGCGCCTTCTCGCCCGGCTGCGCGAGCTGCTCGTAGGCGCCGCGGCTCAGCATCGCGGGCGAAGCCTTGGCGCGCGCGATCCACGCGTCGAAGTCGGCGCGGTTGGTCGCGAGCGTGTCGAAATGCATGTCGGAGAAACCGGGGCCGCTGAACGCCGCCGAGCGGCCCGCGTACACGCCGGGTTGGTTCGCGATCAGATGCAGCTTCGTCTGCATGCCCGACATCGCGTAGACCTGCGTGCCCAGTTGCGGAATGAAGAACGAGTTCATCAGCGACTCGGCGGTGAGGTTGAACTCCACCGGCGTATCCACAGGAATCGCGAGCTGGTTCACCGAGGCCACGCCGTAGTCCGGGTAGATGAACAGCCATTTCCAGTTGAGCGCGACCACGTCCACGCGCACGGGTTTCGTCGACGATTCGATCGGGCGGTAGGGGTCGAGCGTGTGCGTCGTGTTCCAGATCAGCACGGCGAGCGTGACGACGATCACGCAGGGGATCGACCAGACCACCACTTCGATGGCCGTCGAATGCGACCAGCGCGGCGCGTAGGTCGCGCTCGTGTTCGACGCGCGGTAGCGCCACGCGAAGAACAGCGTGAGCGCGATCACGGGAATCACGACGAGCAGCATCAGGCCGAGCGCGATCAGGATGAGCTGCTTTTCCTGCGAGCCGATGTCGCCTTTCGGGTCGAGCAGCGCCATGTGCGTGAGGTCGCAGCCGCCGAGCAGCGCGAATGCGGCCACGGCGGCCGCGCCTTGCGCGGTTCGGCCCGCGAGACGGCGCAGCCAGGATTCGGGTGGACCGCCTTGAGCGGCAAGGGCAACGTGTGGGGTGGAGGGATCGGGATAGCGCATGTCGGGTTCCGAGGTTGACGATCGCGCAAACCCATCCCTACGTGCATTCGGTGCAGACCATACATAACCCATATGTATGGATTTACGCGTTTCATGCACGCATGCTAGAGTAAGACATCATGCATACATCCGCGACACAATGACACACGATAACCGCGCCGAAAGCCCCACCGATTCCGCGCAACCGGCCGCCGTTTGGGCCTCGGCCATGTCTGGGGGCAGCGGGCCGCGCTATCTGCGACTGGTCGATTTTATCGAGACGGCGGTAGCGCGCGGCACGCTCGCGCCCGGCGACCGCGTACCCGCGCAGCGCGCGCTCGCCACGCTGCTCGACGTCGATCTCACCACCGTCACGCGCGGCTTCAACGAGGCGCGGCGGCGCGGTCTGATCGAGGCGCGCGGGCCGCTCGGCACCTTTATCGCCGCGCCGCGCGCCGAGCTGTTGCAGCGCGTGGACCTGAGCATGAACATTCCGCCGCCGCCCGTCGGGCTGGTCATGGACGCGCTGCTGCGCGAAGGCATGTCGCGCGTGCTGGTGCGCAGCGACGCCGACCTGCTGATGACCTATCACGTGGGCGGCGGCGGCCGCGCCGACTGCGCGGCGGGCGCGAAATGGCTTCAGCCCATGCTGGGCGCGGTCGCGGCGGAACGCGTGGTGGTGTGCCCGGGCGCGCAGGCGGCGCTGGCCGCGTTGATCCTCGCGTTCACGCAACCCGGCGAGGCGATCCTCGCCGAACCGCTGATCTACCCCGGCTTGCCGCACGCGGCCGCGCAACTCGGCCGCCGCGTGGAAGCCGTGGCCGTGGACGCCGAGGGCATGCGCCCGGATGCGCTCGAAGCCGCCTGCCGCGCGTCCGCGGAAAGTGGCGCGCACGGCGCGCGTCTCGTCTACCTCAATCCGACGCTGCAAAACCCCACCACGGCCACGATGCCCGAGTCGCGCCGGCTGGAGATCTTGCGCGTGGCCGAACGCTATGGCGCGCGCATCGTCGAGGACGATCCGTACTGGCGTTTCGCGCCGGCTGGCGCGCCCGCGCCACTCGCGCGGCTCGCGCCGCAACGGGTCTGCTACCTCGCCACGCTCTCCAAGACGCTCTCGCCCGGCCTGCGCACGGCCTACCTCGCCCTCCCCGACGCCCACGCGCACACGCGCCTGCTGGCCGCGCTGCGCGCGTTTTCGCTGATGGCCGCGCCGCTCACCAACGCGCTCGCCACGCACTGGATTGAGGACGGCGTGGCCGAATCGATCTTCGCGGGGGTGAAGACCGAAGCGCGCGAGCGCCAGCGCATCGCGGCGCAAACGCTGGGCGTGCCGGCCGGCGCGGGCATCCATCTCTGGTACACGCTGCCGCGCTACTGGCACGCGCGCGAACTGGCCGCGGCCGCGAGCACGGAAGGCCTCGCCGTCGCGCCCTCCACGGCGTTCGAATACGGCGCGCCCAGCGCCGACGCCATCCGCATCTCACTCGGCGCAACCGGCGACCAGGCGCAGTTGCAGGCGGCGCTGCGGCGGCTTTCGGCCTTGCTCGCCAACGATCGCTCGTCACAGGCCGCGGTTATCGTTTGAACGGATCGTCGAGCCGGCGAACCCTGCTTGCGACAGCGGGCATCGTGCTTGCTACGCAAAAAGGTTGCGCTTCACGGGCGCTGCGCGGCCGTTCCCACATACTGCCGCGCCGCGCCGCAAGTACACTCGTCGGAATGACGACACCGGATTCGAGTAACCGCGTCCCAACGGGCGCTCCAGATGCGGGAGATATGAGCATGGCAAACGACAAGATGCTTGCGCAGATGCGCGACAAACCGGGCTTCATCGCCGCGCTCGACCAGAGCGGCGGTTCCACGCCCGGCGCGCTGCGCCAGTACGGCATCGCCGAAAGCGATTACAACGGCGACGCCGAAATGTTCCGCCTGATCCACGAAATGCGCGTGCGCATCATCAGCGCGCCGGCCTTCACGGGCGAAAAGGTGATCGGCGCGATCCTGTTCGAAGCGACGATGGACGGCGAGGCGCAAGGCAAGCCCGTGCCCGCGTTCCTCTGGGAAGACCGCGGCGTGGTGCCGTTCCTCAAGGTCGACAAGGGTCTCGAAGACGAAGCCGACGGCGTGCGTCTGATGAAGCCCATGCCCACGCTCGACACGCTGCTCGAGCGCGCCGTGAAGGCGGGCATTTTCGGCACCAAGATGCGTTCGACGATCGAGCATGCGTCGTCGTCGGGTATTGCGTCGATCGCGGCGCAGCAGTTCGCCATCGGCGCGCAGATCGCCGGGCACGGTCTCGTGCCGATCCTCGAACCCGAAGTGTCGATCAAGGCCGCCGACAAGGCGAAGGCCGAATCGATCCTGCGCGACGAACTGATGAAGGGCCTCGACGCACTGCCCGCTTCGCATAACGTGATGATCAAGCTCACGATCCCCGACACGCCCGACTTCTACAAGCCGCTCATCGATCACCCGCGCGTGGTGCGCGTGGTCGCGCTCTCGGGCGGCTACACGCGCAGCGACGCGTGCGCGCGTCTCGCGAAGAATCACGGCATGATCGCCAGCTTCTCGCGCGCGCTCATCAACGACCTCACGAAGTCGATGAGCGACGATGAGTTCAACACCACGCTGGCCGCGAGCATCGACGAAATCTGGAAGGCATCAGTGCAGAAGAGCTGATGCATCGCGCATCGCCACGCTGCACGTCTTCACGCCACGTCTGAAGCCGGTCGGCGCCCGAGCGGCGCTGCCTCACCGGCCTTGACCTGCGAACGGCCGAGAACCGGCCTCCCGCCTGGGAGGCCGGTTATACTTGCGCCTTCCACTTCCTCCCCTATTCGACCGGCCATGCGGCAGCTTCTCTGCGTGCTCGCCTTGTTGCCGGGCCTCGCGCAAATCGCATTCGCGCAGGCTTCGCAGACCAGCGCGAGCGACATCTCCGGCGCTTCGGCCGCCGCTTCGCTTTCTGCTTCCGCTGCTGCGGTGCCGCCTGCCGGCGCCTCGACCAATGCCTCGGTAAGCGCGCTGATCCAGAAGAAGTTCGGCGTGGCGAAGGAGAAGGCCGCGCGCATTTCGCAGGCCGTGACGACCGCCGCCGAAAAATACTCGCTGCCGCCCGCCGTGCTGCTCGCCATCATTTCGATCGAGTCGCGCTTTCGCGAGAAGGCGCGCGGCGCGAACGGCGCGACCGGGCTGATGCAGGTCGTGCCCTCGGCGCACCGCAATCTGCTGCGCAACGGCAAGGACCTCACGGACCCCGAGTTCAACATCGAAGTGGGCTCGTCGATTCTCTACGGTTATCAGCGCGCGGCTGGCGGCAACCTCGACGCGGCGATGAAAAACTACGGCGGCTCGAAAGCGTACGCGGAAAAAATCCGCCTGCGCGCGACGGAATTCAGCCGCGTGCTCGATCCGTCCGCGCCCGCCGCTCGCAGCGACGACGACGCGCAGGCAAGCGGTATCGTCGGCATGAGTCCGGCGGCCTCGGCGGCAATGGCGTTCAGCGCGGCGGCAACGGCCGCGCAAGCGCAGAACGCGGCGGCTGCGGGCGCGCGCTAGAGACTCGCTGGGTGAATTGCACAACGTGTTGATGCGGATGTCGCGAAGGGTGCGGCGTGCGGGAACGCTCATGCGCGTACGGTGCGAGTGGCTCACCAAAGGAGCGCGCGGGCTTCGAAGCGGCGGTGCGAAAACGAAAACGCAATAAAAAAAGCGGCGCAGCGTGTAGACGCTGGCGCCGCTTTTTTGTCGATTGTGCCGACAATGCCGGCTGGGCGGCTTAAGCGCCCGTAGCGGGGGCTTCGCCGTTTTCGGAAGAGGCTTCGGCGGGCGTGGCTTCCGCGCTTTGGGCCGGCGCTTCGGCTTGCGGCGCAGCCGCTTCGGCTTCTGCGCTTGCTGCTTCTGCGCTTGGCGCTTCGGCGTTTGCGGCTTCAACGTGCGCGGCTTCCGCGCTTGCCGCTTCGACCTTCGTGGCTTCGGCGGTCGCTTCCGCGTTTGCCGCTTCGGCTTGCGTGGCCGGTTGAACCTCGGCTTGCGGCGCGGCGGCCTCGGCTGCCTTCGCTTCGCGCGGCTTCGCCTGCGCTTCCGACTTCGCCTTCTGACGCGCCAGCGCGGCATTCGCGCGGCCGACGTGCGACGGCTCGATGCCCGGACCTTCCGAGGCGTTGCCGTCCAGTTCGTAACGCGCGCCGCCCGCGGCGACACGCTCGTGATAACGCGGATGATTCACGTGACGCTTGAGCACCGCGACGATCAGCGTGCGCTCGTATTCCGGATGCCGCGCAACGAGATCTTCGGCCACGCCGATCTTCAGCGGCAGGCGGTCGCGAAACGCCGGGTAGTGCTTCGCAAAAATGTTCCACACCGTGTTCAACTGGCGATTGCGCTCCATGCGCGCCTTTTCGGCTTCGCTCAGATTCTCCATGGCCGGCTGCTGACGCGGCGGGCGCTGACGATGCTGCCCTTGCCCCTGACGCGGCTGGCCCTGACCTTGACCGTGGCGCGGCTGACCGTGCTCGCCCGGCTTCTGGCCGCGCGCATCGCGCGGAGGACGCGCACGCTGTTCGCCGCGCGCCGCCTCGCCGGACTGACCCGGCTGCTGCGCTTTCTCGCCGCGATTGCCCTGCGGACGGCCGCCCGGACGCGCACGGCCACGGCTTTCGCCCGCACCCGCGCCTTCACGCGGCGCGCGCGGGCCCTTCGGCGCCGGCGAACCGCTGTGGCCCTTTGCGTCTTTCCCGCCCTTTTGCGCAGGTTTGCCCTGCGTCTTTTGCGCCTGCTCTTCGGGCGCCTGGCCGGAGCCCCCGCCCATGGTCTTCTTGATCTCAAGAAGGCCTTCCTTGAAGCTCAGGGTACGGCGTTGTTGCGATGCGGCTTTCACGTCCAGCTCTCTTCCATATGGGATGGGACGCTATGATACCGAATCGCGGCGATTCCAACCGGCAAACTCCTGTTTCGCAGTGCGTTTTTACGCGCTTTTACGCGTATTGACGCTTATAAAACACACTTCGCCGCCACTGCGCACCGTCTTGCAGCGCTCGGGCACCATTCGAGCGCCACGAACGCGCTGTTCGCCCATTCAGCGCACGGCGCCGCCGATTGCCGTATCCGCCGACTTCGCGGCCACGTTTCCGGCCACCTTCGCGGCCTGCTCGCGGCGCGCGCCGCAGCACCGCTTTCTCACCTCCACGCCATCATGACCTCTTCCGCTTCCCCTTCCCGCTCCGCCGTTCGCGCCATCGTCACCGGTCACACACGCGGACTCGGCGCGGCCATGGCCGAACTGCTGCTCGAACGCCGTATCGACGTGCTCGGCCTCGGCCGCGGCAGCAACACCACGCTCGCCGCGCGAAACGCTACGCAGTACGCCGAAGCGATCGTCGATCTCGCCGATCCCGCCGCGCTCGAACGTTGGCTCGGCAGCGCCAGCTTCGACACGTTCGTCGAAGGCGCCGATTGTGTCGTGCTCATCAACAATGCAGGCAGCGTGGAGCCGATTGCTCCGCTCGGCGCACAAGACGCGAACGCGATTGCGCGTGCCGTCACGCTCAACGTGGCCGCGCCGCTGATGCTCGCGAACGCGCTCGCCGCCACGCGCGCGTTGGGCGCAAACGCCTCGCGCCGCATCGTGCATATTTCGAGCGGCGCCGCGCGCAACGCGTATGCGGGCTGGAGCGTCTACTGCGCGACCAAAGCGGCGCTCGACCATCATGCCCGCGCCGTCGCGCTCGATGCCCCCGCGGGCGTGCGCATCTGCAGTCTCGCGCCCGGCGTGATCGACACGGGCATGCAGGCAACGATCCGTTCGACGAGCACGGACCATTTCCCGCTGCGCGAGCGTTTCGAACAACTGAAGGAAAACGGCCAGCTGACTTCGCCCGAAGCGGCGGCGCGGCAAGTGGTGGATTACGCGTTGAGCGACGCGTTCGGCGCAACGCCCGTTGCGGACGTGCGCGAACTCGCCTGATCGAACGCAAACCGCCTGCGTCGCGCAGCTCCCGCAAAGCCTCACCTTTGCACGCGCGACGCACGCCGGGTCACGACGCTAACGCGTTGATTCATCCGCGTTTCAGGCCACGTTGTGTGGCCCCAGGCACTCGCGTTCCCGCAAACGCTCACCTCTGGAAAATCAGGTGAGCGCCACCCGCGGCCGCACGGCCTTCCATCGGCGCATGCCGCCCGCGAGCGCGAGCAATGCCGCGATCGCGAGCGCATCGCCGGCGAGCCGCGCAGGCAGCCAGTCGTTGATATGCGCCGCGCGCAACATCGTATCGACGAGATTCGACACCACCGCGCCGCCCACGAAGCAGGCCAATCCCTGCTGACCCACGTTGACGATAGCGGGCAACCGCTGCGCAAGTTGCGCGATCCAGCCTTTGCGCACGGCCTGCGCGGCCAGCCACGCCACGGCCGCGAAACTCACGATGCGCACGCTCGCGAGGTTCTGCTTCATATATCCGGGCTGCGGCTCGAGATCGATGAAGAGGCGCATGACCGCGAACGTCACGAACACCGCGAGCGCGAGCACGGTCAGCACGCGGCCCGGCGTCGAGGTCTGAAACGCGTGTGTGACGGGATAAAGGCGGCACAGCAACCCGATCATGAACATGGCCTGCCACGCGAACGGGTTGAAGGGCCAAATGGAGCCCGGCGCCGTGGGCAGCGCGTTCGCGAGCCAGCACCCTGCCAGCCACATGCCGAAGCTGCCGAACAGCACGAGATCGGGCGAGCGGCGTGCCAGCGGCATCACCACGGGCAACGCCAGCACGAGCACGATGTACATCGGCAGCACGCCCGCGAGATACGGCTGATCGCGAAAGATCGCGACGTTCGCGAGCGTTGTGAAAGGATGCGCGGCAAAGCGCAGAAAGCCCGACTCGCCAACCAGCGGCGAATCCACACGCAGCAACACGGCGGCCGCGCCCGAGAGCAGCATCAGCGCGGCGGTACAGAGATAGGCGGCGTAGATTTCGCGGCCGCGCCGCAGGAAACGGCGATTGGCCGCGCCCTCGCCTTTGCGCGCGGCCAGCGCGAGCCAGCTCGCGGCGCAGACATAGCCGCTCACGAACACGAACACTTCCGCCGAATCGCAATACGCGAACGTATGCAGCATGGCGTGAGAAAGCACGCTCGACGGAATGTGATCGAGCGAAATGGACAACAGCGCAAAACCCCGGAAAAAGTCGATTTCGATCGACCGTTTTGCCGTTTCGTTCATCTATGACAACTCCCGTCATGCCGACCATTACGATTGAAGGGAACGGCGCCGCGTATCGAACGATCGCTCAGGATGGCGGATCGCTCCAGTCGATTCGCGCGCTGCAGCGGCGAGTCGACTTTCGCGGCGGCCCGTTTGCCGCGTGAAAGGAATGGATAAAGCAGCGAGAAGTGTCGAGTGATTTTTTTGGCTTGTTCATTCACTCTACTATTTGCGCGCGTTAAATGGCGGCTCCGTAACGCCACGTAGCATTTTCGCGCGCTGTCCTTACGGGTACGTTCCAGACGTTACCAATCCTCCAGACCCGCCAATCCGGGCGATGCATCCACACGCGAATCCGGAAGCCGCTTCCATGCCGTACCAGGGCGAACCCGCTACGCCCGCGATTTACTTGACACCTAAAGTAAATCGGCATACATTGCCCTTGCAGACTGATCAAGGGAGCGAGCATGCGTATTGTTTGCATCGGTGGTGGGCCGGCCGGCCTGTACTTCGGCCTGTTGATGAAGCGCCGTCATCCGGACTACGAAGTCACGGTAATCGAACGGAACCGTCCTTACGACACGTTCGGTTGGGGCGTGGTGTTCTCGGATCAAACGCTCGGCAATCTGCGCGCGGCCGATCCCGAAAGCGCGAGCGAAATTCTCGACGCGTTCAATCACTGGGACGACATCGAAATTCATTTCCGCGAGCGTTCCATCCGCTCGTCGGGTCACGGTTTTTGCGGCATCGGCCGCAAGCGTCTGCTGAACATCCTGCAGGCGCGCTGCGAACAACTGGGCGTGAAGCTCGTATTCGAATCGCAGATCACCGACGACGACATCCAGAACGCCGACCTCATCGTCGCGTGCGACGGCCTCAACAGCGCCACGCGCCAGAAATACGCGGCCACGTATCAGCCCGACATCGACATGCGCGATTGCCGCTTCGTGTGGCTCGGCACCTCGAAACTCTTCGACGCCTTCACGTTCGCGTTCGAACAGACCGAATGGGGCTGGTTCCAGGCGCACGCGTATCGCTTCGACGACAACACGTCCACGTTCATCGTCGAAACGCCGGATCACGTATGGCGTGCCGCCGGCCTCGACACCATGAGCAAGGAAGACAGCATCGCGTTCTGCGAGAAGCTGTTCGCGCGCTACCTCGACGGCAACGCACTGCGCTCGAACGCGGAGCATCTGCGCGGCTCCGCGCAATGGATCCGCTTCCCGCGCGTGGTGAATCGCGAGTGGGTGCACTGGAAAACGGCGGCGGACGGCAAGCAGACGCCGGTCGTGCTGATGGGCGACGCGGCGCACACGGCGCACTTCTCGATCGGCTCGGGCACCAAGCTCGCGCTCGAAGACGCCATCGAGCTGGCCAACAGCATGGACACGCATCCCACCGATCTGCGCGCCGCGCTCGAACACTATACGAGCGTGCGCAGCGTGGACGTGCTGCGTATCCAGAATGCCGCGCGCAATTCCACGGAGTGGTTCGAGCACGTCGACCGCTACACCCAATTCGAACCGGAGCAGTTCGCGTATTCGCTGCTCACGCGCTCGCAGCGCATCTCGCACGAAAACCTGCGCGATCGCGATTCGAACTATCTTTCAGGCTTCGAAACGTGGCTCGCGGAACGCGCCGGTGCGGGCACCCGCGCCGTGCCGCCGATGTTCACGCCGTTCAAGCTGCGCGGCGTCACGCTCAAGAACCGCGTGGTGGTCTCGCCCATGGCGCAGTATTCCGCGCAGGACGGCGTGGCCGGCGACTATCACCTGATGCACCTCGGTGCGCGCGCCATGGGCGGCGCGGCCATGGTCATGACGGAAATGACCTGCGTCTCGCCCGAAGGCCGTATCACGCCGGGTTGCCCCGGCCTCTATGCGCCCGAACATTTGACGGCGTGGAAGCGCATTGTGGATTTCGTGCATGCGCAGTCCGACGCGAAGATCGGGGTGCAGATCGGCCATTCGGGTGCGAAGGGCTCCACTCGCGTGGCGTGGCAAGGCATCGACAAACCGCTCGACGACGGTAACTGGCCGCTCGTTTCGGCTTCGCCGCAGCAGTATTTGCCGGGCGTGAGCCAGTGGTCTCACGAGGCGAGCGAAGACGAATTGCGCGAGATCGAAGCGCAATTCGTGCGCTCCACGCACATGGCCGTGGAAGCCGGCTTCGACTGGCTCGAACTGCACTGCGCGCACGGCTATCTGTTGTCCAGCTTCCTCTCGCCGCTCACGAACCAGCGTACCGACGAATATGGCGGCTCGCTCGAAAACCGCCTGCGCTATCCGTTGCGGATCTTCAAGGCATTGCGCGCGATCTGGCCGGAAGACAAGCCGATCTCCGTGCGGATTTCGGCGCACGACTGGGTCGAAGGCGGCAACACGCCCGACGACGCCATCGAAATCGCGCGTGCCTTCAAGGCCGCGGGCGCCGACATGATCGACGTCTCGTCGGGTCAGGTGAGCAAGGAAGAACGCCCGGTCTACGGCCGCATGTTCCAGACGCCGTTCGCCGACCGCATCCGCAACGAAGCGGGTATCGCCACCATCGCCGTGGGCGCGATTTCCGAAGCCGACCACGTGAACGGCATCATCGCGGCCGGTCGCGCCGATCTCTGCGCGGTGGCGCGTCCGCATCTGGCCAATCCGTCGTGGACGCTCACGGAAGCCGCGCGCATCGGCTGGCTCGACGTGAAGTGGCCGGTGCAATACACCTCGGCGAAAACGCAGCTCGAGCGCAACATCGAACGCGAACGCGCGGCGGCCGCGGCGGCTGCGGGCCTCTCGCCGCTCGAACGCGCGCAGCGCGCCGAAGGAACGGTGTGAGCATGAGCCTGGGAATCCTGAACGATCGTCATGCGGTGGTCACGGGCGGCGGCAGCGGTATCGGCGCGGCCACGGCCGCCACGCTGCTCGGCGCGGGCGCGCGCGTCACGCTCATGGGCCGCGACGCCACGCGCCTCGAAGCGCAGAAAACGGCGCTGGGCGGCGGCGACAACGTGGCCTGCGTGAGCGTGGACATCGCGAACGAGGAGGCCGTGACTGCGGCCTTCGCGCAAGCGGTGGCCGCGCTCGGCGAGATCGACATTCTCGTGAACAATGCGGGCCAGGCCACGGCCGCGCCGTTCGCGCAAACCGATCTCGCGCTCTGGCAGCGCATGCTCGACGTCAATCTCACGGGCGCGTTCCTCTGCACGCGCGCGGTGCTGCCCGCCATGCTCAAGCGCAAGTCGGGGCGCATCGTCAACGTGGCGAGCACGGCGGGCCAGGTCGGTTATCCGTACGTGGCCGCGTATTGCGCCTCGAAGCACGGCGTGATCGGCATGACGCGCGCGCTCGCGCTCGAAGTGGCCACGCAAGGCGTGACCGTCAACGCGGTTTGCCCCGGCTATACGGAAACGGAATTGCTGCAAGCTTCGCTCGATCAGATCACGCGCAAGACCTCGCGCAGCGAAGCGGAGGCGCGTAGCATTCTCGTGCGCCACAATCCGCAGCAGCGCTTCGTCACGCCCGACGAAGTGGGCGACGCGGTGTTGTGGCTCTGCGGGCCCGGGTCGTCCGCGATCACGGGGCAGTCAATATCCGTTTCCGGTGGAGAAATCACATGACATCGCCTGCCTCGCCGCGCAAGAACGCGGCAGCGAAAACCGCCACGAAAACGGTGCGCAAGGGCGTCGAAAAACCGGCGGGGAATGTCGTCGACATGGAGATGAGCACGGGCGCCGACAGCCACATGGGCTTGCGCCTGTGGCTGCGCCTGCTCACCACGACCAACCTCGTGCAAGCCGAATTGCGCCGCCGCCTGCGTAGCGAATTCGACACCACGCTGCCGCGTTTCGACCTGATGGCGCAGCTCGAACGCCATCCCGAAGGCTTGCGCATGACCGAATTGTCGCGCCGTCTGATGGTCACGGGCGGCAACGTCACGGGCATCACCGATCAGCTGGAAAAAGAAGGCCTCGTGGTGCGCGACGCCGACCCCGACGACCGCCGCTCGATCGCCGTCAAGCTCACGCCCGAAGGCCGCGCGCAGTTCGATCGCATGGCGGTCGCGCACGAGCAGTGGGTGGTGGAAATGCTCGGCGGCCTCTCGCTCGACGAGAAGTCGAAAATGCACGAGCGGCTCGGCAAGCTCAAGCAGCATTTGCGCAGCGGCCTCGAACAAGGCCTGAAATAGCCGCCGATACGGCAGCCTCGAACGCCCGCGGCGTTCACGAACACGCATAGATT
This sequence comes from Paraburkholderia acidisoli, assembly GCF_009789675.1. Lineage (NCBI taxonomy): Bacteria > Pseudomonadati > Pseudomonadota > Betaproteobacteria > Burkholderiales > Burkholderiaceae > Paraburkholderia > Paraburkholderia acidisoli. The sequence goes on from NZ_CP046914.1 coordinate 289,431, forward strand.
GGGAGACACACCTTGACGACACGTTCCAGCGCCGAGGCGCTTTTCGCAGGCAACCGCACGACGCTCGCGGGTTATCAGCCGCAGCATTTCGGCTGGTCGGTCGAAGGCCGCGTCGCGACCATCACGCTCAATCGCCCCGAGCGCAAGAATCCGCTCACGTTCGAGTCGTATGCGGAACTGCGCGACCTGTTTCGCCAGCTCGCCTACGCCACCGACATCAAGACCGTCGTGCTGCATGGCGCGGGCGAAAACTTCTGCTCGGGCGGCGACGTGCACGACATCATCGCGCCGCTCATCGACCTGCCCATGCCCGAACTGCTGATGTTCACGCGCATGACGGGCGATCTCGTGAAAGCCATGCGCCACTGCCCGCAGCCGATCATCGCGGCGGTCGACGGCGTGTGCGCGGGCGCGGGCGCGATCCTCGCCATGGCCTCCGACATGCGCTACGCCACCTCGCGCAGCAAACTCGCGTTCCTCTTCACGCGCGTGGGCCTCGCGGGTTGCGATATGGGCGCGTGCGCGATCCTGCCGCGCATCATCGGTCAGGGGCGCGCCGCGGAATTGCTCTATACGGGCCGCTCCGCGAGCGGCGACGAAGGCCACGCCTGGGGTTTCTACAACCGCCTCTGCGACCCGGAAACGCTGCTCGCCGAAGCTCAAAAGCTCGCCGCCGATCTCGCCGCGGGCCCGACCTTCGCGCATGGCATCACGAAGAAGATGCTGCATCAGGAATGGACCATGAGCATCGACGAAGCGATCGAATCGGAAGCGCAAGCCCAGGCGATCTGTATGGCCACGCGCGACTTCGGCCGCGCGTACGAAGCCTTCGCCGCGAAGTCGCGTCCGGTTTTCCAGGGAGATTGAGTTGAACGCCAAAGCCGACATCGATCTTCACAGCGCGCTCGCCTGGCCGTTTTTCGAGGACCGTCATCGCGAGCTGGGCGCGGGCATCGAAGCGTGGTCGCGCGAGCACCTCGCGCATGTCCCGCACGACGACGTCGACGCCACCTGCCGCGCGCTCGTGCGCCAACTGGGCGAAGCGGGCTGGCTGCGCTACGGCGTGGGCGGCACTGCTTACGGCGGCCACGGCGACACCATCGACACGCGCGCCGTGTGCCTGCTGCGCGAAACGCTCGCCAAACATTCCGGCCTCGCCGACTTCGCACTGGCCATGCAGGGCCTCGGCTCCGGCGCCATTTCGCTCGCCGGCACCGAAGCGCAAAAGTCGCGCTACCTGCCGCGCGTGGCCAGCGGCGAAGCGCTCGCGGCCTTCGCGCTCTCCGAACCCGAAGCGGGCTCCGACGTTGCCGCGATGGCGCTCGCCGCGCGTGCCGAAGGCGAAGATTATGTTCTCGACGGCGAAAAGACGTGGATCTCCAACGGCGGCATCGCCGACTTCTACGTGGTGTTCGCGCGCACCGGCGAAGCACCGGGCGCGCGCGGCATCAGCGCGTTCGTCGTGGACGCCAGCACGCCCGGGCTCGAGATCGCCGAACGGATCGACGTGATCGCGCCGCATCCGCTCGCACGCCTGCGCTTTAGCGGCGCGCGCGTGAAGCGCAGCCAGATGCTGGGCGTACCTGGCGAGGGCTTCAAGATCGCCATGCGCACGCTCGATATCTTCCGCACCTCGGTCGCCGCCGCTTCGCTCGGTTTCGCGCGGCGCGCGCTCGCCGAAGGTCTCTCGCGCGCGGCTTCGCGCAAGATGTTCGGGCAGACGCTCGGCGATTTCCAGCTGACGCAGGCCAAGCTCGCGCAAATGGCGCTCACCATCGACAGCAGCGCCCTGCTCGTCTATCGCGCGGCGTGGCTGCGCGACCAGGGCGAAAGCGTGACGCGCGAGGCGGCCATGGCGAAGTGGCATGCGAGCGAAGGCGCGCAACAGGTCATCGACGCGGCAGTGCAGCTGTGGGGCGGCATGGGCGTGCAGAGCGGCCATATCGTCGAGTCGCTGTATCGCGAGATTCGCTCGCTGCGTATTTACGAAGGCGCGACGGAAGTGCAGCAACTGATCGTCGGCCGCGATTTGCTCAAGGAATTCAACACCGCCGCGTAAGCGCCCGCTTCGCGACGCATCATACGGATTGCTAACGACTATGAAAAAAGCCCTTCTTCCCGCAGGCTGGCTCAAGCCGCGCGGCTATGCCAACGGCGTTGCCGCCACGGGCACGCAGGTGTACATTGCCGGCCAGATCGGCTGGGACGAAAACGCACAGTTCACGAGCCACGAGTTCGGCGCGCAGGCGGTGCAGGCGCTGCGCAATATCGTCGCCGTCCTGGACGTGGCGGGCGGCAAGCCCGAGCACCTCGTGCGCTTGACGTGGTACGTGACGGACAAGAAAGAATATCTGGCTTCGCTGAAGGAGATCGGCGCGGCATTCCGCGAGTTGATCGGCGACTACGACATCGCCATGAGCGCCGTGCAGGTCGTCGCGCTCGTGGAGGACGACGCGAAGGTCGAGATCGAAGCCACGGCCGTGATTCCCGACGATCCGCGCCTGAATCGTGATTGACAGGCGGTTGCATCGCGCCCCGCGCGGCGCGATGACTTAACGTTGCGCACGCAACGAACGCGCGAAAACAGCGCGTAATAAAAGCCCGAAAACGATCTGCCTGAACAGACTGCCGGAGACATCATGCAACCGACCGCACACGTCGATACTTTCGCACGCGATCATTTGCCGCCCGAGGCGCAATGGCCCGTGATGCTGCTCGACAATCCCGACGTCGCCTACCCCGCGCGCATGAATTGCGCGGCCGAGTTGCTCGATCGCGCCATCGCCAGCGGACACGGCGACCGCCCCGCGGTCTGGTCGGAGATCGACGGCGCGCCGCACGCCACGACCTATGCGGAGCTGCTCGCGCTCGTCAATCGCAGCGCGCACGTGCTCGTCGACGAGATGGGCTTGCAGCCCGGCAACCGCGTGCTGCTGCGCGGGCCGAATACACTGCAAATGGCGGTCGTGTTTCTCGCGGCGCTCAAGGCCGGGCTCGTGGTGATTCCGACCATGCCGCTGCTGCGCGCGAAAGAACTCAAGCAGATTGCCGACAAGGCGCAGGTCTCGGCGGCTCTGTGCGACGTGCGGCTCGCCGAAGAACTCGCGCGCTGCATGGATCCCGCCGACGAGTACTTCTGCGCGAGCATCAAGCAGGCGCGCCACTTCCACGACAGCGCACCCGGTTCGATCGAAACGCTCGCCGCGGACAAACCCGCCGAGTTCACGGCCTGCGATACGGCCGCCGACGACGTCTGCCTCATTGCGTTCACGAGCGGCACGACCGGTACGCCGAAGGGCTGCATGCATTTCCATCGCGACGTGATCGCGATGTGCGACCTGTTCCCGCGCCACGTGCTCAAACCCACGCCCGCTGACGTGTTCTGCGGCACGCCGCCGCTCGCGTTCACGTTCGGACTTGGCGGCATGCTGTGCTTTCCGCTGCGCGTGGGCGCGTCCACGGTACTGATCGAAAAGCTCACGCCCGCGCTGCTGTTGCAGGCCATCGAACGCTTTCGCGCGACCATCGTATTCACCGCGCCCACCTTTTATCGGCAGATGGCGCCGCTCGTGAAGGACGCGGACATCGCCAGTCTCCAGCAATCCGTTTCCGCGGGCGAGGCGCTGCCGCCCACCACGCGCGAACTGTGGCGCGAAGCCACGGGCATCGAGATGATCGACGGTATCGGCGGCACGGAAATGATCCATATCTTCGTGTCGTCGGCGGGTGCGGAGGTGCGTCCGGGATCGATCGGCCGCGCGGTGCCGGGCTACGTCGTGCAGGCGCTCGACGACGCCATGCAGCCCGTGCCGCCGGGCGTGACCGGCAACCTCGCCGTGCGCGGCCCGACCGGCTGCCGCTATCTCGCCGACGAACGCCAGATGAAATTCGTGCGCGGCGGCTGGAATCTGCCCGGCGACGCCGTCTCGATCGACGCGGACGGCTACGTGTTCTACCAGGCGCGCGCCGACGACATGATCGTGTCCTCTGGCTACAACATCGCCGGGCCGGAGGTGGAAACGGTGTTGATGCAGCACCCCGCCGTCGCCGAATGCGGCGTGACCGGCGTACCCGACGATCTGCGCGGACAGGTGGTGAAGGCGTTCGTGGTGCTGCGTCCCGGTTTCGACGGCAACGACGCGATGGTCACGGAGTTGCAGGAATTCGTGAAGAACGCCGTGGCGGCCTACAAATATCCGCGTTTGGTCACGTTTATCGACGCGCTGCCGCGCACGGAAACCGGCAAGCTGAAACGCGCAGCCTTGCGGGCGATGTGAGGTGGGTTGGGCCGCTTCGGCGGCCCATTGCCGATCTGAAACGGCACACTTAAGGATTTTTTCAAATGTATTATTACGTAAACCGATAATTTTCTACAGTTTTAACCGTATATTTAGACATTATTTTTATAATGTCGATTGATCCTTCAATGACATCGGCGTAAAACGCGTCTAGCGCCTCTTTTTGCGCAAAATGATGCGCAAATCGATACGTCGCCTCGCCAATGCGCATGATCTTGCGCATTTTTGCCTTGCAAACCGACTAAATCCCCATCTCATTTTGCGCACGATAATGCGCAAAACCATCTTACTGGCCTATAATGCGCACTATTATGCGCAAAACGGCTCCCACCCCTCTCGTGTCCAACGTCGAACGCCTCGCTACGAGCCTGCGTTCGACGCGTCGCGAGCGCAAGCTCACGCAGCAGGCGCTCGCCGACCGCGCCGGCGTCGCCCGCCGCACCATCACGAATGCGGAGCAGGCCGAAAACATCGGCATTCGCGAGTTGTGCCGGCTCGCCAACGCGCTGGGCTACGAGGTGGTTCTGCGCCCGCTGGACACCGTGGTCTTCGAGGACCTGCAAGATATCTTCCGGGACGACGAATGAGCAGCGCAGCCCCGCTCGATCTCGAACGCCTCCTGCGCGAAATCCGCACGCTCGAGGTTCACACGCCGCAGGGGCCGAGCGGCCTGCTCGCGCGCGAGAGCCGTTTCGTCTTCAACTACGGTCAAACGCCCGATCGAGCCGCCGTGTCGCTGACCATGCCGGTGCGGCGCCAGAGTTACGCGAGCGGCGACCTCATGGGCATCTTCGCGATGAACCGGCCCGAGGGTTATCTGCGCTTCGTGATCGAGGAGCGGCTGGCGCGTTACGGCGCGCCCAGCGACCTGTTTCTGCTCTTTCTCGCCGGCCGCAACCAGATCGGCCGGCTCACCTACTCCGTGCCCGGCGAGCGCGTGCCCGAAGGCGACGGCGAACGTCTCGACGAGTTGCTGTCCTCGCCTTCGGGGCGCCTGTTCGAGCGCCTCATCGACCGCTATGCGCTCGGTTCCGGCATTTCCGGCGTGCAGCCAAAGGCGGTCGTGCCGCTCGCGAGCGAGGCGACCGGGCGGCCGGCCGAACACACGGCGCTGCCGCTGCGCACCGTGATCGTCAAGGCGGAAGGCGACGACTTCCCCGGCCTCGCTCGCAACGAATTCTTCTGCATGTCGGTGGCGCAGGAGGCGGCGCTCGAAGTGCCTGGATTCTGGCTCTCGGACGACGGCCAGCTCTTCGTGATGTCGCGCTTCGATCGCACCGCCGAAGGCACGCCGCTCGGTTTCGAGGACATGAGCGTGCTAACGGGCAAGGCGAAGTACGAAGGCAGCTACGAGATGATCGCCAAGGCCGTGGACATCTACACGCGCTCCGACCCGGCGCAAAAACGCCGCTTGTTCGAACGCATCGCGCTGTCGTGCATGCTGCGCGACGGCGACGCGCATATGAAGAACCTCGGGATCCTGTACGCCGATCCAACCGGGCCACGCCGGCTCGCGCCGGTATTCGACGTGGTCTGCACCGACATCTATCCGGATCTCGACGGCCGCATGGCGCTGAGCCTCAATCGCAGCAAAACCTTCCCGTTGCCCGCCGAATTGATGGCGTTCGCGCGCCGCCTCGAACTGAATGCTTCGGATAGCGAAGCAATCATGACGCGACTGCAACGCGCGTATGACACGGTTGCAGCGCGCCTCGCGAACGATCCGCGCTACCAGAAAGACGATCTGCTGGAAAAAATCCGGCATGCCGTCGAGCATCCCGGCATCAAGCCCGTGACGCGCCCCAAAGCCGTGCGTTAAGCGAGTGAATCAACCAGAACGCAGCGCTTCAGGGCGCAACCGCGTCACGCGTTGCCCGCGTCCTGCACCGCGAATGTCATGCGCCGGTCCGCCGTATCGAAACGGCATACGACCTTCGCCCCCTCCTTCACCTCGCCCTTGAGCATTTCCTTCGCGAGTTCGTTTTCCACCGTCTGCTGAATCTGCCGTTTCAATTCGCGCGCGCCGAATTCGGGCCGATACCCCTCCGCCGCGAGATGGTCGACCACGCTGTCGTCGAACGTGAGATCGATGTCCTGGCTGCGCGCCATCCGCTGCACCTGCTCGAGTTGCAACCGAACGATCGCGCGCAACTCCTCGCTGTTGAGCCCTTGAAACACGATGATTTCGTCGATGCGGTTCAGGAACTCGGGCCGGAAATGCTGGCGCAATTCGCCCATCACCGCGTTTTGCATCGACACGTCGGCGCTCGACAGAAAACCGGGCCCCGAGCGCTTCTGTCCCGACACCACGTCGGAGCCCAGATTGCTCGTCGCGATCACGATCGTGTTGCTGAAATCGACCACGCGCCCCTTGCCGTCGGTGAGGCGGCCATCGTCGAAAACCTGCAGCAGCACGTTGTAGACATCGGAATGCGCCTTCTCGATTTCGTCGAGCAGGATCACGCAATAAGGGCGGCGGCGCACGCGCTCCGTCAACTGGCCACCCTCGTCGTAACCCACATAGCCGGGCGGCGAGCCGATCAAACGCGAGACCGCATGGCGCTCCATGTACTCGCTCATGTCGATACGCACGATCGCGTCTTCGTCGCCGAACACGACTTCGGCCAGCGCCTTTGCGAGTTCGGTCTTGCCCACGCCCGTGGGCCCGAGGAACAGGAACACGGCGGTGGGACGACGGCCGCGCCGCAGCCCGGCGCGCGAGCGGCGCACCGCATCGCTCACGGCGACGATCGCCTGCTCCTGGCCGATCACGCGCTCGTGCAGACGCTGCTCCATTTCGAGCAGCCGCGTGCGCTCTTCCGCCGTCAATTGCGTGACGGGTACGCCCGTGAGCTTCGAAACGATCTCGGCCACTTCCTCGGTCGTCACGTCGGACGTCACCGAACCGAGTTGGCCTTTCCAGTCGTTCGTGGCTTCCGCAAGCGCCTTTTCCTTGTCGGCGATAGGTTCGTCGAGCGTATGCGCGCGCTCGAAATTCTTGCGCGTGGCCGCGTAATCCTGCTCGCGGCGCAATTGCGCGAGTTCGGCTTCGAGTTCGAGTATCACCGCGGGCCGCGAGGTGGCCGAAAGATGCACGCGCGCCGCCGCCTGATCGATCAGGTCGATGGCCTTGTCGGGCAGGAAGCGGCCCGTGACGTAGCGGTCCGACAGTTCGGCGGCGGCCACGAGCGCGTCGTCGCGAATCGTGACGTGATGATGAACCTCGAGCTTGTCGCGCAGGCCGCGCAAGATGTTGATGGTTTGATCGACGCTCGGCTCGGCCACGAACACCGGCTGAAAGCGCCGCTCGAGCGCCGCGTCTTTCTCGATGTACTTCTGGTACTCGGAAAGCGTGGTCGCGCCAATCAGGTTCAGTTCGCCGCGCGCCATCGCGGGCTTGAACACGTTGGCGATATCGAGGCCGCCCTCGCCGCCGCCCGTGCCCGCGCCAACGATCGTATGCACCTCGTCGATGAACAGCACGAGGTTGTCGCGCTGCGCCGTGATCTCTTCCATCACGCCCTTCACGCGCTCCTCGAATTCGCCGCGATACTTCGCGCCCGCCACGAGACCGTTCACGTTGAGTTCGACGAGCCGCCGGCCGCGCAGCGATTCGGGCACGTCGCCGTTGAGCATGCGTTGTGCGAGCCCTTCGGCGATAGCGGTTTTGCCCACGCCCGGCTCGCCGATCAGCACCGGATTGTTCTTGCGCCGCCGCGCGAGGACTTCCACCACGGTTTCGATTTCGCTCGACCGGCCGATCACCGGATCGAGCTTGCCTTCGCTCGCGAGCGCGGTGAGATCGCGGCTGTACTGGTCGAGTTGGGGCGTGGCGCTCGGCCCCTTCGCGGCGGGACGTTCGCGCTTGTCGCCTTGCGCTTCCACGAGTGCCTGCAGCACCTTTTGCGGCGTGACGCCGTAGCGGCCGAGCAGATGGCCCGCGAAACTCTCGGGCACCTGCGTGAGACCGAACAGCAGATGCTCGGGCGCGACGTAACTGTGACCGAGTTCGCGCGACACCAGAAATGCGCGGTCTAGCGCCCCCTTCAAACGCGGCGACACGCCGATCCGGCCGTCTTCCGGCGCATTCGAAGGGTCGCGCTTTTGCGCATTGGCGTCGATGAACGCGCGCACGTCGTCGGGTTGAACGCCGAGCCGCTTGAGCAGCGCCACGCCCGCGTCATTGCCTGCGATTTCGTAAAGCAGATGCTCCGTGTCGACTTCGCGCCGCCCGAACTGCACCGCGCGCTCTGCGGCGCGCTGGAGCAATTCGCGCGCCACGTCGCTGAAATAACGCTCGACGATGGCGCCGTCGCCGGCTTCCATCGCCTGCTGCGGAGTGGGTTCGGTCGCGCCTTCGGCCTGCTGCGAAGCGCGGAACAGCGCTTCGAGCGGACTCAGCGTGCGCTGATGGCGCGTGAGTTGCGCGTAGTGGTAATCGCAGACATCGAGAAAACGCCGTCTGCCGTCCTGCAACACGGCAACTCGCACGGTCGCGGGACGCACGCCGCAGATATCGCAGTTGAACTGAGCCATTTCGTCTCCAGGAAAGCGATGCGCGGCGTGCGAACGCGATACTCGTCGTGCCCGCGTGCAAGCCGCCTGAATGCTCTAACGAATGCCGTCACGAAATCAGCTCTCATCGTAACGTCGATTCGCGGAGCGCGTCGCCAGGGAGACGGCAATCGATATCTCAAACGTCTGGATCGACGAGCGGCGGATGCGGTTCCGCGGTTGCGCGCGCCTGGCCAGCAGGGCTTTTGATCCACGCGGAAAGCAAGGTCGAGGAGACCGCGAGTATCACCGGACCGATGAACAGGCCGACGATACCGAACGCGAACATGCCGCCCAATACGCCGGAAAGAATCAGCAGCATGGAGAGATTGACGCCACGCCGGATCAACACGGGACGCACGAAGTTGTCGAGCATGACGACCATCAGCGACCACACCGCGAGCAGAATGCCGGCCACGCGCGCGTCGTGCATGAAGAGAAACACGATGCCGCCCAGCAGCGGCAGCGTAGGCCCGATCTGCGCGAGGCACAGCATCAGCATGAGCGCGGTGAGCACGCCCGCACCCGGCACGCCCGCGACCGCGAGACCGATGCCGCCAAGCGCCGATTGCAGAATGGCCGTGACCACGATACCGAGCGCGACCGCGCGAATCGAGGCGCCCGCGAGTTGCACGGCTTCTTCGCCATACACGGGCGCGATGCGGCTCGCGAAACGCATCACGTAGTGCGCCGCGTGCTCGCCCTGCACGTAGAGAATGCCCGTGATGATCACCGTGATGAACATATGAATGACGAACACGCCCACGGAGGCCGCGTGCCCGATCAGCCAGTGCGCCGCGATCGACACATAGGGTTCGAGCTGCGCGAGCAGACCGCCGGGCCCCGCATCCGAAAACTCCTGCCATTTCGCGGCGATGCGCGAGCCCACGGCGGGAATGTCATGCACCCAGGCGGGCGGCGGCGGGAGCGCGTAGTCGGGCAGCTTGCGGATCACGTCCATGATCTCGCCGCCATGCGCAGCCAGCGTGGAAATCGCTTCGTACAAAGGCAGCACGATCACGACGAGCAGAATCAGCAGCATCACTAGCGTGGCGAGCCAGCGCCGGTTGCCGCAGCGCCGCTGCACGGCGAGCATGGCGGGCCAGGTGGCAACGACAATGGTCGTGGCCCAGATGAGTCCCGGCAAAAACGGCCGCATCACGTAGAGCGTGCCGGTCGTCAGCGCACACAGAATGGCGACGATGAACAGGATGCGGGCGATATCGGGCGTAGCTTGCGGTTTCATGTGCTCTCCTCGCGACGGGCGCCATGGCTGGCGCGATGGACACGATGCTGGCGCAAGACCGCGCTCGCGCCCTGCGCCGCCGACGCGCTAGTCTATATCGGATACGTCTCGATGCCGCGCGAAAAGGCCGTTTGCCACGGCCGTGCGCACCGCCCGCGCAGGCTCGCCGCGCGCGGATTTCGTTCGCATTCTTAACGTCCGGCTCAAACACGACGCAGCCAGCCTTCGATGCACCGTGCCGAAGCCTCTGGAATAATGGCCGCTTCCCGACTCGCCTCGAAGACAGAGCCAGCCATGTCCGATATCCACGACAAACTCCCCTGCGTGCTCCTCACCAACGACGACGGCATCGACGCGCCGGGCCTCGCCACACTCGAAGCCGTGGCCGCGGAAATCGCCCACGAAGTCTGGGTCGTCGCGCCCGAGCACGACCAGAGCGGCACCTCGCATTCGATCAGCCTGCATACGCCGCTGCGCGTGAGCCGGCGTGGCGAGCGGCGCTTCGGCGTGCTCGGCACACCGGGCGATTGCGTGGTGATGGCCGTGCGTCAGTTGATGGGCGACGTGCGGCCCTCGCTGGTGCTTTCGGGCATCAATCGCGGCGGCAATCTCGGCGTGGAGACGATGTTCTCGGGCACGGTGGGCGCGGCCATGACGGGCCTGCTGCTCGGCCTGCCGTCCATTGCGATGAGCCAGACCTTCCGCGACCGCGAACGCGTGCGTTGGGACACGGCGCGGGCCCTCGCGCCCGACGTGATCCGTCAGCTCGCGTCGGTCGCGCATGACGCGCCCGTGTGCCTGAACGTGAATTTTCCCGATGTCGATGCGAACGCGGCCGGTCCGCTCACGGTCACGCGTCAGGGCGTGGGCCTCGTGCAGGGTATCGACGTGGTGCCGCAAATCGATCCGCGCGGCCTCGACTATCACTGGCTGCGCTTCAATCGCGGGCCGCGCGAAAACGGGCCCGACAGCGAAACGGCCGTGGTGAACTCCGGCCGGGTGTCGGTGACGCCGCTGCACTTCGAGCGCACCGACGAAAAGACCTTTGCGACCTTGCAGGCGGCGCTGGGCGCGGGCGCCTGATCGCGCACACGCATCGCGTCAAGCCGCGCGGCTTCTCAACAAAGCGAAGCGATCCAGACGAAAAACGTCTGGATCGTCGGCGCTCACTCCTGCACGAGCGCGAGCACGCGCAGCGGGCTGCCCGAGCCCGCCTGGATCTTCAGCGGCGCGGAAACGATCACGGCGCCCGTGGGCGGCAGTTGATCGAGATTGCGCAAACACTGCAGGCCATAGCGGTTCGAGCCGTGCATGAGCGTGTGGCACGGGTACGGAATCGGCCAGCTATACGCCTGACCCGCATCGGTATTGATGGTCTCCACGCCGAAGCCATGCACTTCGCGCTCGCCGATCAGCCATTCCACGGCTTCCTGCGTCGGTCCCGGCGTGTGCGCGCCGTCGTCGCGCAGGTTCAGGAACTGGGCCGGGTCGGTGCGCTTCGACCAGTCCGAGCGCAGCAGCACCCATGCGCCGCGCGGAATGCGGCCATGCTTCGCTTCCCACGCTTCGAGAAAGCCGACCGTGAGCAGCCAGTCGTCGTTTTCCGCAATCTCGGCGCTGGCATCGATCACGACCGCCGGTGCAATAAAGTTCTTGACGTCGATGGTATCGACGGCGTTCTGTGCGTGGTCCTTTCCGGAAATCCAGTGCACAGGTGCATCGAAGTGCGTACCGGTGTGCTCGCCGCAGGAAAAATTATTCCAGTACCAGCCGGGCCCCTGCTCGTCGTACTGGCTGATCTTTTCCATCTTGAACGCCCACACCTGCCCGAACTGCGGCGGAAGTTGCAGCGCCGGGAATTCCGGCGAGAGCGTTTGCGTCAGATCCACCACGCGAATCTGGCCGCTCGCCAGCCCGGTGGTCAGTTGTTCGAGACTGCTCGTCATCTTGCACTCCTGGTTATCACTCGCGCGTCATCGTTATGTGCGGCGCACGCGCCGGCACGTGGGGTTATCTGCGATCCGATTATCTTGAGGCATAAATTAATCCATAATCATGGTTAACCCCTTTTTTCTTACACCTGCCTCGCGATAAATCGGGGCCGTGGTATGTTTGCGGCTCGACGGGCGCAGTCCCCGTCGCGTGCAGATTCCCGCCGCCGCTTTCCGCGATACCACGTATGAGCCAGCCTACTTCCAGCTTCGTCGACAGTTACACGCCCGCACTGCTCGCCCAGGTCAGCCAGCTGATCTCCGGCGAATTCCACGTGATCGTGCAGGCCGCCGGCTTCGAAGTTTCCGACTGGCGCGTGCTCTCCACACTCTCCGACGGCAAGGCCGTGAGCATCGGCCGCCTCGCGCAGGTCTCGGTCACCAAGCAGCCCACGGTCACGCGTCTGCTCGACCGCATGGAAGCGCAGGGTTACGTCAAGCGCATTCCGCACGAAGTGGACCGTCGCGTCACGCTCGTGCGCATCACGCCGCGCGGCCAGAAGCTCGTGTCCGCGCTGATGGAGCAAGCCAAAGCGCACGAAGAGCAGGTGCTCGCGCCGCTCGGCCAGGAGAAAGCCGAAGAACTCAAAGCGACGCTGCGCCTGCTCATCGAATTGCATCGGCCGCCCACCTGAAACCCGGGCGGCGCACGTTCAAGCCTGATCGCCCTCTGCCATCGCCGTCTCGATCGCCCGGCGAATATCGTCAGGCATGCCAATCGATTTGTGAGTCTCCAGCGAAGTGGTCACGAGCGTCTGGCGCGCGGCCATGCGCAGCACGCCATCGGCACCCGTGCATGCCCACGCGAGCGTGAGCGACTTCTCGCCCAATCGCTCGACGTCGAGCGACAACCACACTTCGTCGCCCATCTTGCTCACGGCCGTGAAATCCACTTCGAGCCGCACCGTCGGCATGCCGACACGCCGCCCGCCAATCACACCGTGATAGCCCTCGGGCAGCATCTCGTCGAACCACGCCTCGATCAAGTCGTTGAACAGCACGAAATACTGCGGATAAAACACGATGCCGGCCGGGTCGCACTCCGAGAAGTGGATCTTGTGCCTGCGCCGGAACGTTGGTGTTGCCATGCAGTCGTCTCCCATTGTTTTAGCGCGGCGCGGCGAATTTCAGGCCAGCGCGTGCCGCGCGAGCGCCGCGCGCAGCTTGTGGCCGTGTTCGTCGGCGAGCGCGGCGTCGCGCAGGTCGCGCAGCGTGGCGGGTGCGAGCTTCGCGCCCGCCTTGACCACGGCAGTCATCACCGTTTCGTAGTTCTTGAGCCCGCGCGCATGCGTGTCGCTGTAGCCCTTCACCATGCGCTGGCATTGCGCGACCTCGGTGGCGAGCGCGGGATTGATTTTCGCCGATGCGACGATCTGCGCGAGCCACGCTTCGATCCGTGCGTTTTCCAACTCGTAACGCAGCGTGCGGCGGCGCATGCCGCGCAAACGCGCGATCACGTACAGCATCAGATAGCCGCGCAGCGAACTCGTTTGCACCACGCGCCCCGCCTGCGTGTGACCGCTCACGAAACGATTCACCCAATGCGGTTGCGCGAGCCAGCGGCCCAGACCGGCCGGCAGCGTTTCGCAGATTTCTTCCAGCCGCGGATGCATAAACTCGTTGATCGCCAGCAACTGCTCCGCGTTCGCGTTGACCTCGCCGCGCACGCGCTCGAAACGCGTGCCGCGCGTCTTGAGGTCGGCCACGCGAATCACGTCTTCATACGACATCCAGAGCGCGAGGTAACGCGCCGTTTCGCGCAGCAAGGTGTCGTCGGCATCGGGAATCGCGCGGCGCAGCGAAGCAAGGCGATCGAGATAGAACCCCGCATACGCCGGGTCCTGATAGTCGATCAAGCGGCGCACGCCTTCGAGCGCGAAGGGCTGAGCCGTTTCCGGCAGTTCGGCGCGCACGCGCTCGACCAGTTTCGCGACCTCGGGATCGCGCGGCGCGGCCGCCGCCGTGGGCCCGGCGGGCTGCATTTTCGCCGCGTAATCGCTGGTTTCGGCGCCCGCATCGTTCGCGCGCCCATAGGCGAGATCGAACGCGCGCAAGCTCGGCTTCACGCCCACGCCGCCGCGCTCGATGGTTTCCTCGAACTGCTTGCGGCTGAACGGCAGCACGCCCGTGCCCGCGAGCGCGCCGAACAGGACGGCGCTGATCACGCTGCCCGTGTCCTGCGCGGCCTGCGCCATGTCGAAGCGCACGAAGCGCTTCGCGGCCTGGCTCGCGTGCTTCACGAGCGCTTCGCTGTCCACGCGGCCGTCGCCCATCGCGGTTTTTTCGGCGATGGAAAACACGCGGTGCGTGGAGGCCACGAGCGTCGTGCGGTCCGCGCTCACGAGGCCGCGCTGCACCGCGCGACCCGCTTCCATCAGCTCCGAGGCGAGCACCACGTCCACGTCGCCGGGTAGTGGCATGAGCGCAAGAATGGGCGGACGCGACTCGTTGGCTTCGTGCGGAAACAGCTCGACGTAATAGATGGTCGCGCCGGTACGCTGCGCCACGCCGGGCACCGAAGTCGTTTGCGCGAAGTAGCCGTTATGCTCGCCGAGATCGACGATCCAGTCGGCGAGCACGCCGCCGCCCTCGCCGCCCATCGCCAGAATCGCGATCTTGATCGGTTGTGTCTTCGTCATCGTCAATCCCTGGTTCAGAACGCGTAGCGCGCACGTTTGGCCGCTTCGCGACGTTGCAGCGTGCCGATCACCGCGTCGCGCACGCGCTGCTTCAGCTTGTCCCATTTCGTAGGATTGCTGATGATCTGCGCACGGTAGAACGACGGGCACAGCACCGCCGCATGCGAAACCTCGCCGCACAGACCGCAACCCACGCAGCTGTCGAGCACGCTCGCGACCGGGTCGGTGCGCAGCGGGTCGGGGTTCGGCTTGATCGACAGCGACGGACACCCGGAGAGGCGGATGCACGAGTGATCGCCGGTACAGGTATCCGAATCCACACCGAAGCGCTCGCGCACCACGCGTTCGCCCGCCGCAATGGCCTTGCGCTGCTTCGGCTTTTCGCGGCGCTGCTTGTTGAGCATGCACTCGCTCTGCGCGATCAGCACCTTCGGGCCTTTCGTACCCGTGGTGAGCGCTTCGCGCAGCGTGCCCATCATGGTCTTGAGGTCATAGGTGCGGCGCACCGTCTTGACCCATTTCACGCCCACGCCGCGCACGGCCTGCTCGATTTCGTGACCCGTGCTGCGGGTGGGATTGAGCGCCTTCGACGAGAGAATGTCCTGGCCGCCCGTGGCCGACGTATAGCTGTTGTCGACGACGATCGTGAGGTTGTCGCTGCGATTGAACACCGCGTTCGCGATGCCGCTCGTGAGACCGTTGTGCCAGAAGCCGCCGTCGCCCATCACCGAAATCGCGCGCTTGCTGCCGCTCGTGTTGAACGCGGAAGCGCTCGCGCCGCCCAGCCCGTAGCCCATCGTCGTCGCGCCGAGATTGAACGGCGGCAGGATCGAGAACAGGTGGCAGCCGATGTCGGCGCTCACGTGGTGCGGGCCGAGTTCGCGCTCGACGAGTTTCATCGCCGTGAAGATCGGGCGCTCGGGACAACCCGTGCAAAAGCCCGGCGGACGCGCATGCACGTGGGTATCGAGCGCGGGCAACGCTTCCGTCACCGCCACGGCCGTGTCGATCTCCGCCGTCGCCGTATTCGTTGCGGGCGCATCCATCGGCACGGCGGCCACCGGAATCACCTTGCGCGGCTGCGGTTGCGGCTCGAGCACGCCATAGCGCTCGAAGAACGTGCGCAGCCCCTTCATGACCGTGGCCGCGTTGTACTCGCCCGCGAGCGGCAGCATGTCCTTGCCGTGCAGCGCGACGTCCACGTTTTGCTGGCGCAGGATCGCGCTCGCGTTCTGCTCGACGAAGTTCGGCTGCCCTTCCTCGATCACGAGCACCGCGCGCTTGCCCGCGCAGAAACGCTGCCATTCGGAGTCGATGAGCGGATACGCCACGTTCATCACATAGAGCGGCACTTCCGATTCGCCGTAGACATCCGCCAGACCGAGACGCTCCAGCGCGCGCAGCACCGTGTTGTAGCTGCCGCCCTGCACCGCGATGCCGATATCGCCTGCATCGGCGGAAAAGAATTCGTTGAGCTGACGTTCTTCGATGAACTTCACGGCCGCGGGCCAGCGCTCGTGAATCTTTTCGCGCTCGTGCAGGAAGCTCGCGGGCGGCAGCACGATGCGGTCGACGTCGCGGCGCGGCTGATCGAGCGCCTGCTGGATCGTGAACGACGGCCGGCGGTTGTCGGACGCGACGAACTGGCCATGCACGTGGCACGCGCGAATCCGCAATTGCAGCATCACGGGCGTGCTGCTCGCCTCGGAGAGATCGAAGCCGTCCTTCACGGCCTGCACGATGCACGGCAGGTTCGGGCGCGGATCGAGCAGCCAGATCTGCGACTTCATCGCGAATGCGTGGCTGCGTTCCTGCATGATCGACGAGCCTTCGCCGTAATCTTCGCCGACGATGATGAGCGCGCCGCCCGTCACGCCGCCCGAGGCGAGATTGGCGAGCGCGTCCGAGGCCACGTTGGTGCCCACGGTCGCCTTGAAGGTGACCGCGCCGCGCAGCGGATAGTTGACCGACGCGGCCAGCGAGGCCGCCGCCGTGGCTTCGCTCGCGCTGTTCTCGAAGCGGATGCCGTGCTCGGAGAGGATGTCCTGCGCGTCGGCGAGCACATCCATCAAATGGGAAATGGGCGCACCCTGGTAGCCGGCCACGTAGGCCACGCCCGATTCCAGTAGCGCCTTCGTGACGGCGAGAATGCCTTCGCCGCTGAACACCTCGCCTGCGCCGAGACGCAGCTTCTTCACTTCCTCGACAAACGACCGCTCTGCCATGACCGTCCCTTCCGATGATCGACTCGTGGCGCACGACGTCGCATCGTCATGCGTGGGGCAAGTATAGTTTAGATTTAAATATTTCCAAAATCATAGTTAACCCTGCGAAAAGGCCTTCCGGCGTACGAGCGCCAGCCTTGCGCGAGGGCTAATTTCGCACGCTACAACATTCAAAATGATTCGGGAATCACGGCGTGAGGGATGCCGCGAAAAAGACCTGCGCGCAGGCGCCGACGCTGCGGTGCAGCATCGCGGCGGGCGCGCCGTGCGCCCGCCGCCGCAGCGAACTAGATGACGAGGCGCGAGACCTTCACGCCTTCGAGCGAGACACCGGCCATCAGGCCCGCGTTGGTGAGCACGAACGCCTCGACCGGGCTCGTGGCCGTGGAGGTATCGACATTGCCGTTCGCGCCCACGGTCACGACCGCGACGGTGGCGTCCGCGCCCGCCGACCAACCCTGGCTGCGCGTGAAGTCGGCCAGCGCGCCGTCGTTCATGAACGCGAAGATGATGGCCTTCGACTGCGCGCCGATCTGCAAGCCGAACGAACCGGCCACGGTGCTGTAGTAACCCGAGGTTCGGCCGCCCACGCGCAGCGCGCCCGTACCGTACTGGCCGCCGAACCAGAAGCCCGCCGCCAGAACGCGCGGGAACACGAGCACGCCGCTCGCCTTCGAAATCAGTTCCTGCGAGCCCGCCACCGTGCTGTAAAGGCGCGTGAGCGTGGCGTCCACGCCCGAGTCGATGGCATTGCGTTTGGCCGCGTTCTGCGCGGCGCTGTCCTGCGAACCCAGCGGCGTGGTCGTGCAGCCGGCGAGCGCGAGACCGCTGGCGGCGAGCGCCGCACTGGAGCTGAGGAGAAATTGACGTCGGCGCATGGGCGGATTCCTGTAGAAAAGGGCTTCGATGATGGCGCGCACCCGCCGTGGCGGACACGCAGGTCTCACAGGATAGCGCGCGTGGCCGTCTTTATGGCCCCAATAGGTCCGCGAGACGCCGGGCGGCATGGGACGGGCAGGCGGCCACGTCCGGCTATCCCTGGCGAGATAGGACCCTGCAACGGGCATCGAGTTCGATTTTCGGGCCTGGCGCGCGGTGCCGCCATGCCGCGCGCTGGCCGAACGGACAACTCGCGCAGGCCGCTTCTCGAATTGTTTCGATATCGACCGGCGTGCTCGATCGACAAAATTGAGATCGTGCTGGCGCAATCGAAATCGCCCAGCGAATGCCCTGTTTTGGCCGATCCGATCCCGTCCCTAGCGAACCGTCATGCCTGCGAGCCGCCCCGCCTCCCCCTCCCCGACGCCCCGTACCGCGCTCGCTCGCGCGTGCGACCGCGCGAGCCGCGCCGGCGTGTGGCTGCTGCCGCTGTTCTACCTGGGCTTCTTCGCGATGCTGCTGCTGATCTGGCGCGCACCCGGCGCGGCTTTCTGGCTGCCCGCCACGGCCGCGACGCTCGCGGGCACCATGAGCGTCTGGGCGCTCCTGTTCCTCACGGCAAGCCGCTTCGCGCCGCCCGAGCGTCGAACCGCCGTTTCCGCCGTTTCCGCCATTTCGGTCGATGCCGCGCGCCGCCCGGCTCGCCGGATCACGCCGCTACGCAATACGCCCATGCCCACGCGCCCGTGCAGCCAGACCTGCACCGGCGCCAACGGCGCACGGACCCAGTTCATGGTGGCCTGTTTCCACGCTGACTGCGCCGCCGCCGCGGCGACAGCAAAAGCCGACACGCCTGCGGGCTAACTCTGACATCGATCAAAAAACACTGACATATAATGAACCAGAGCCTTTCTACGCGCGCGACGTTTGCTGTCAGGCTCTGAGTCGACGCCCTTCAGATAACGCTTACAGGCGACACGCTCAAGACCATGACGAATGCAACGCAAGACGTGCGGATCGTGGTGGCCGACGATCATCCGGTCGTCCTCACGGCCATCAGCGATTACCTCAACTCCGTGCCGCGCTTCAAGGTCGTCGCGCGAGCCAACACCGGCGCGGACCTCATGGACGCCTTGCGCGGCGCGCAGTGCGACCTGATCGTCACCGACTTCTCGATGCAGGGCGAACTCGAGGACGAAGACGGCCTGCGCCTCATCAGCCGCTTGCGGCGCCAATATCCCAATACGCCGGTCGTCGTCTTCACGATGCTCACGAACGGCGGCATCCTGCACGAACTCGCGCAGCTCGGCGTAGCCGGACTGATCGGCAAGGACGAGCCAATTCCGACGCTCGGCGACGTCTGCCAGCGCGCCCTGACGGAAGCGGGCACGGCACTCTCGGCACGCATCGCCGAACGGCTTGCGAAGGAAGGCTCGACCGCGGAAGAGTTTCAGCGCAGCCACCCGCTCTCGCCGCGCGAACTCGAAGTCGTGCGGCTGTTCGCGGGCGGCTTGAGCGTTACCGAAATCTCGAAACGCCTCAACCGTTCCGTGACGACGGTCGCCACGCAAAAGCGCGCCGCGATGCGCAAGCTCCATCTCGACTCCAATGCGGATCTGATTCGCTACGCCGCTGAACACGGCTTTGCGTGATGTTCCGCGCCCACCGGCTGGACGCCCTGACGCAGCGCTCGCCCGCCGACGCCGTCGCGGCGCTCGAACGCAGCCTGAGGCGCGAACGGCGCGTGTTCACCATGCTCACGGCGCTGCTGATTTTCGCGGCGCTCTGCATGGCGGCGGTCGCGCTCGGCAGTATCGGCTTCGGCATGCTGCAGGCGCAGGCGCTGCGTGTGCGCGAAACCAGCGCGCAACTCGACAAGTTGCTCGACCGCCGCAAGGCGCTGCTGACCGGCGCGGCCACGGTGCTCGCGGCGCAACAGGCATCGAGCACCGACGACCATGCCGCCGCCGCCCCGCAGCCGCTTTGCACGCCGCTGTCCGCCGAACTCGACACGTCCCCCGACCTGCGCCGCAGTTGCGAACGCGCGGCCCAGCTCGCGGCGAGGATCGACGACGACGAGCCGCTGCTGTATCTGCGCCTGGACGGCAGCGCGGCGTACGGCTCCCAGCTCGCGACCGATGCGCGCGTACTCGCTGACAGCAACGCGCGCGTGGCCGATGCCGCGCACCTGCTCGTGGACGCCGCTCTCTTGCGCATGACCTCGCGCGGCGCGGACCCGGTCTCGGCCGCGCACGATGTCAGGGTGACGTGGTTTCGCGCGCCGCCGGGCAGCGGCGTGCCGCTCGACGTGGTGTACGGCGCGCTGAACGTGCTCAAGGACGGCAAGCCCTACGCCCTCGTCATCACCTCCGTGGATCCCGCCGCGCTCGCCCGCGCGTCTTCGCCCGACACCGGCACGCCGTTCGCCACCCTGTTCGACGCCGACAATGCCGTGCTGGACAGCCCGCTGCCCGCCGCCCGCGCGCAAGCGCTCGATCAGCGTGTTGCGAGGCTCGTGGCGGGCAGCTACCACGTGATCCCGAGCTTTGGCTGGGTGCGCCGCGTCCCGCCGCTCGACTACGACTTCGGCCACTATATGGTCGCGATTTCCTGGCCGGACGGGCTCGCGTTGATGCGCACGCCGCTCCTGCTCGTGCTGAGCCTGACCGCGGCGCTCGTCGCGATGTTGATCGCGCTCACGCGCTACTGGAATCGGCAGGTGCTCGAGCGCACTTACGACGAAGCCGCGCGCGCGCTCGAAGGCGAACTGCTCAATCACCTGCTCGTGCACGCCACGCCTGTGGGGCTGTGCATCGTGAAGCGCAGCAACTTCGAGATCGTCGTGGCGAACCAGATCGTGCGCAACGTGCTGGGCCTCGACGCCACCGCCACGCGTCTGCCAACCGCGCTCTGCGCCGCGTTCGAAACCCAGCCGGGCTGGCCCGACGTCGTGACGCGCGAACACGCCACGCCGGTGTATGAACTGCCGTTTTCGCTGACTCGTCAGGATCCCGAATCGATTCATCTCGCGATCACTTACGCGCCCGCCACCATGAACCGCGAAGACGTGATGTTCTGCGCCGTCACGGACATGTCGAAGCATTACGAGGTCGAACGCCTGTTGCGCGAAGCGAAACGCCTGAGCGACGAGGCCGCACGCGCCAAAGTCAGTTTCTTCGCGGCGATGAGCCACGAGATTCGCACGCCGCTCGCGTCGCTCGTCGGCAATATCGAACTGGTGGCGCGCGGGCCGCTCGCGCCCGAACAAGGCGCGCGCGTGCAGGCGATGGAGATTTCAGCCGCCGAATTGCTGCAGATCGTGAGCGACGTGCTCGATTTTTCGAAGATCGACGTGGGCCAGATGAAGCTCACTGAAACGCCGGGCTCGATCGCCGCGCTGCTGGTGCGCATCGCGCTGGCGCATGCGCCGCTCGCGGTGCGTCAGCGTCTGCCGTTTTACCTCGTGATGGATCGCGCGATTCCGGCGCAACGGCAATTCGATTCGATTCGCGTGGCACAGATCGTCAACAACCTGCTGAGCAACGCGTTCAAGTTCACGCACTCGGGCAAGATCGTGTTGCGCGCGCGCTGGCGCGACGACACGCTGGTGCTCGGCGTGAGCGATTCGGGCGGCGGCATTCCCGACGACCTCAAGCCGCAGCTCTTTCAGCCCTTTACGCAAGGCGACGCGCATCGACTCACGCAGGCGCGCGGCACCGGACTCGGCCTGACGATCTGCGCGCGGCTCGCGGCGTTGATGCAGGGGCGCATCGAACTCGACAGCACGCAAGGCGTGGGCACGCGGGTAACGGTCACGCTGCCGCTGCGCCACGTGGAAGACGTCGAAACCGACGCCGACGAACCCAGCGCCGGCGAGGCGTGGACGCTGCCCGACGCGCATCCGGCGTTGCTCTGCCGCGCGCCCGAGAATCGCGAATGGCTCGCGAATCTCTACGATACGCGCACGAGCACGCCGACCTTTCTCACACCCGGCGAGACGCCGCGCGAAGACGGCCACGACTACCTGCTCGTCACCGACGAGTTCACGCGCGACGAAGTGCGTACGCTCTGGCCCGACAGCGCGAAAATCGTATGGCTACGCCAGGACGGCCCACTCGTGCCGATCGTGCGCGACGACGGTTCGGTCGAAGTGAGCCTGTACAGCCTCACGGGTATCCGCGCCGCCACGCGGATGATCGCGCGCGACGGTCGCGCCACTCGGGATAACAACGCCGATTCGCCTGCCGGGACGTCGCGGGTTGCGGCAATAGCCGACGAACATTTCGCAGCCCTGACCGTCCTGATCGCCGAGGACAACCTGCTCAATCGCGGCTTGCTGCGCGACCAGTTGCGCACGCTCGGCGCGCATACCGTGGAAGCGAAGGACGGCGAAGAGGCGCTCGCGCGGCTCGAGGATCGCCACGTCGACCTCGTGCTCACCGACATCAACATGCCCGTCATGAACGGCTTCGAATTGCTCGCGGCGGCGCGCGAGCGCTATCCCGACCTGCGCATCTACGGGCTCAGTTCCAACGCGTTGCCCGAGCACATCGAAGAAGGCCGCGCGCTGGGATTCACCGACTATCTGAGCAAGCCGGTCGCGCTGGCCGACCTCGCGCGCGTGCTCGCGGCTACGGCGGCCATCGTCGTTCCGGCGCAACATCATGAGGAATCCGTAGCGCTGGATAGCGACGATGAACCGCCGCGCTTTCCCACGCTCACGCCCGCGCTCGCGCCGCTGTTCGTCGAGCAGGCCGAACGCGATCTCGACGATTACGCTGAAATTGCCCGCCTGCGCGACTGGGCAAGGCTGAGCGACTGGGCGCATCGCGTGTCGGGAGGCGTGGCCGTGCTCGGCCCTTCGATGCTCAATGAAGCGTGCCTCGAATTGCGCGCGACGATGCGCGAAGCCGGCGCATGGACCGACGACGTGAGCGATCTCGCAGCGGCCGTGGCCGAGGAACTCGAAGCCTTTCGCACGCTGGCCGCGCAACGCGACGCCGTGTAAGCTCTCAGCGCTTCTTGAGGAACTCGGGTGCCCCCTGCGCTTGCAGCGGACAGGCACCGCGTTGCAGGCGCACGCACCATTGCCGCAACGCCGTGGCTTCGACCGGACAGCATTGCGTCGAGCGTGGCGTCACCGGTTGGCACGCCTCCCTGCGCAGCGCAAAGGCAGGCGGCAGCGCGAGATCGCAAACCGTTTCGTGCGCACCGCGCGCCATGGGCGCGAATGAGGTACGCGTGTCGTCGCCCGAGGCGGCTTGATGAAACCGCAAACTGGGCGTCCAGCGCACACCCGGTGCGCGGCGAAAACCGAAGGCTGACATGAGAGCGTTCCCGCCCTTTCGGGGCGGCTCCTTGGCGTCGTATCGATGATGCCGATGATCGCGCGCACCGCTTGCCCGGCCTATCGAAGCCCTTCTAAAACACTTGCCGCCGCGACATGGTGCCGCGCTGATAACCGCCCTCAGAAGGGCTTTCGGGCATGCTCAAAAACGGCGCAGCGTGTTAGACTGCGCCGCGCAATCGCTCTCATTCTCATGAACCTTCGCAAGCATTCACTGCTGACCGCATGGGCTGGCCTCGTCGCCATGTGGCTCATCGTGCTTGCGCCGCTCGTGAGTCAACTCGTGGCCGCGCAACACGCGCACGAGCCGGTTTCCGCGCTGTGTTCGGCCTTGCAGCCCGCGTCGAATACGCCGGACGTGCAGCATCTTTCGCACGACGACGCCTTCGGCGCCTGCGGCTACTGCCATCTGCTCGAACATCACGTGGCGATGCCCTCCGTTGCCGTCCCCGAGCCCATGCCCGCGCTCGCGGTCGCACGCGAGGCCGTGGCGCCGCTTTCCACCCGCTTCGTCCCCTTAGGCGCCTTCCCTTCGGGCAGGCCGCGCGCCCCACCCGTCGTTTCCTGATTTCCGCTCCCGGCCGTTGATCCGCGCGTCGATCGTGTGCACCTGCACACATCGGCATCGTTCGATCTTCGTGATGCATTCGCGCGCGCGGCCATTCGCTCATCCCTATCAGGAAACCGCTTCATGTCCACGCCCGTTACGCGTGGCGCTGGCGTTCGCCCCCGCGAACGCGCAACGCCGCGCGCGCTGCGGCACGCCTGGCGCTTCGCGCTCGGCTTCGTGCCCCTTTCTCTCGCCGCGCCGTTCGCCGCTGCGCAAACGCCAGCCGCCGCCGATTCGGCCACGCTGCCCACGGTCAGCGTCAGTGCAAGCGGCAGTTCGTCGGCCGGCGCCGCCACGCCCGCCGTCGACCCCAATCTGCCGGCCACGGTCGAAACCGTCACGCCTGCGCAGTTTCGCAACTGGAACGTCGTCAACACCGAAGACGTGCTCAAGTACCTGCCGAATCTCGCGGTGCGCAAGCGCTTCACCGGCGACCTGAATTCGATCATCGCGGTGCGCGGCACGAGCAACTCGCAGAGCGCGCGCGGCCTGGTGTATGCCGACGGCCTGCTGCTCTCGAATCTGCTCGGCAACAGCTATAGCTTTCCGCCGCGCTGGTCGATGGTGTTCCCCGACCAGATCCAGCAGGTGGACGTGATTTACGGCCCGTATTCCGCGCTCTATCCCGGCAATTCGCTCGGCGCGACCGTGCTCATCACCACGCGCATGCCGAAGCAGTTCGAGGCCACCGCCGACGTGAAGGCGTTCACGCAGCATTTCAGCCTGTATGGTGTCAACCAGAACTTCAACGGCAGCGAAACGAGCGCGTCGATCGGCGACCGCATCGGCAAATTTTCCTACCTGCTGGGCGTGAATCATCTGGAGAACACCAGCCAGCCGCTGCAGTTCGCCACGCTGTCCCAATCGACGAAACCGGCCCAGGCCGGCGACGTGCCCGTGCATGGCGCGTACTTCTACAACAATCAGACCAACACGCCCACGGTCGTGCTCGGCGTGAACGGCGAAGGCATCGAGCACACCGTGCAGGACCAGTTCAAGCTGCGCATGCAGTACGACTTCACGCCCACGGTGCAAGGCGGCGTGACACTCGGCTACTGGCATCAAACCTACGACAGCGCGGCCTCGACGTTTCTCTACGACGCGAACGGCAAACCGATCTATAGCGGAAACGTCTCGATCA
Source organism: Paraburkholderia acidisoli (assembly GCF_009789675.1). Taxonomy (NCBI): domain Bacteria; kingdom Pseudomonadati; phylum Pseudomonadota; class Betaproteobacteria; order Burkholderiales; family Burkholderiaceae; genus Paraburkholderia; species Paraburkholderia acidisoli. The sequence goes on from NZ_CP046914.1 coordinate 314,361, forward strand.
ACGGCTACGAGTACAGCATTCCCGCCGCCGCGCTCGCGCCCAGCCGCGGCTGGAGCGAGAACTGGCTCTACGGCGCCTCGCTGCGTACGCATCAGGCCACGGGCTGGAACGCCGAAGCCATCGCTTCGTACTACGACGTGAGCAACAGCGTGGCACGCACGGCCAACGCGGGCGGCCCGGGCAACGGTCCCGGCACAATGACGCTCGGCAACGGCACCGGCTGGAAAACGCTCGATCTCAAAGCCACGTGGACACCGGCCACGCCCACCGCCGGACCTGGCGCGCACTGGCTCACGTTCGGCTATCACTACGACGACTACGCGCTCGACAACCAGACCTACAACACGCTCGCGTGGCGCGATGGCGGCGCGGCCAGTTTCGCCAACGCATTCGCGGGCAAAACGGAAACCCAGGCCGTCTACGCGCAGGACGCCTGGCGCTTTCTGCCGCGCTGGAAACTCGTGTACGGCGTGCGCTACGAAGACTGGCACGCGTACGACGGGTATCAGGCGCTCGGCGGCGCGACGGTGCCGTATGCGAACGTGGGCGATCGCCACTATTCCCCGAAAGCCTCGCTCTCGTTCGATCTCACCGACGACCTCACGTTGCGCGCCTCCATCGCGCGCGCGTACCGCTTCCCCACGGTGAGCGAACTGTTCCAGGGGCAAGTGAACGGCTCCTCGATCGTCAACAACAATCCGAACCTGCGCCCCGAAAACGATCTCTCGAAAGAGCTGAGCGCCGAATGGGCGCACTGGAACGGTCTGTTTCGCTTCACGCTGTTTCAGGACGACGTGAAGAACACGATCTTCAGCCAGACCGACACGACCGTGATTCCCAACGTCACGAATTTCCAGAACATCGGCAAAGTGCGCTCGCGCGGCGTGGAAACCAGTTATCAAGGCGAAGACGTGGTCCTGCGCGGTTTCGACTTCGGCGCGAGTGTGGCTTATACGCAGTCGAAGATCGTCGAGAACGCGCAGAACCCGGCCAGCGTGGGCAAGTACTTCTATCGCATTCCGCTGTGGCGCGTGAATGCGGTCGCCACCTGGCGTTTCGACGCGCATTCGGCCATGACGCTGGCCGCGCGCTATTCGGGGCGGCAGTACAACACGCTCACCAATACCGATACGAATCCGGACGTGTTCGGCGGCACCAGCAGCTATATCGTCGCCGATGCGAAATTCACCTACAGGCCGACGAAAAAGAGCGAGATCGGCGTGGGCATCGACAATATTTTCGACACGCGCTACTTCGTCTATCACCCCTATCCGGGCCGCACGTTCTATGTCGAAGCGAAGCTCGGCATCTGAATCCTTTGATTCGTAATCCTGATTCATTGAGCAAGGAGACAGTCATGTCCGATCGAACCATTGCCTCGGCGCAGCCCGGTTATCGCACGCTGTGGCGCTGGCATTTTTATGCCGGCCTCTTCGTCATGCCCTTTCTCGTGGTGCTGGCGATCACGGGCACGATCTATTGCTTCCAGCCGCAGATCGAGCCGTTGCTGTATCCGCATCGGCTCGTGGTGGCGCCGCAAGCCTCGCCGCGTTTGCCCACCGATGCGTTGCTGGCTCGCGCACACAACGCCTTGCCGCCCGGCGCGCGAGCGTTGCGCGCGCATGTCGAGTCGAATCCCGCGCGCAGCGCGGAATTTGTGTTCGCGCTGCCGGACGGCACGAAGCAAAGCGTTTACGTGAACCCCTACGATGGCGCGGTGCTCGGCACGCTCGACGTCGATCGGCGCTTCATGCAAATCGATCGCATGCTGCATCGCAAGCTCCTGCTCGGCAAGCCCGGCGAACTGCTGATGGAACTGGCCGCGTGCTGGACGCTCGTGATGATCGGCACGGGCGTCGCGCTCTGGTGGCCGCGCGCGGGCACCACGTTGCGCGCGGCGTTGCTGCCGCGCTGGCGCGCGCAGGGGCGGCCGTTCTGGAAAAGCCTGCACGCGTTCGTCGGCATCTGGCTCGCGGCGGGCGCGCTCGCGTTCGTGCTGAGCGGCCTGCCCTGGACGGGTTCGTGGGGCCAGCAGTTCAAGGCGCTCGCCACGCGCCTGAGTCTCGGTGCGCCGGAAGGGTCGTGGGGCGGCTTGCGACTGACCTCGTCGATACCGGGTGCGGCCGCAAAAGACACCCACACGAACGCGGCCGCCGGTCACTCCGCGCATGCGGGCCACGACATGGCGTCGATGCCCGGCATGGTCATGGACGACTTGCCACTGCCGCTCGTGCCTTGGGCCGTGGGCGCGATGCCCGTGCCGCAATCGCCGGATACCGCGCCATCCGGCGCGAACGGTCCGCGCTGGACGCTCGACCAGGTCCTCGCGCAAATGCGTGCGCTCGGCGTGCAGAGCGGCTACGACATCGCCCTGCCCGCCACGCGCGACGGTGTGTATACGGTCTCGTACTTCCCGCCCGATCCGAAGGCCGAGCGCACCGTGTATATCGACCAGTACAGCGGTGCCGTGCTCAAGGACATTCGATATGAAGATTACGGCGCGATTTCGCAAGCCGTTTCGTATGGCACTTCCCTGCATATGGGCCGCTACTTCGGTCTCGCGAATCAGTTGATTTGCGCGGCGATTTCGCTGGGGCTGGGCGCGCTCGCGGTGACGGGTTTCGTGATGTGGTGGCTGCGTCGTCCCGCGCGTGCGAGCGGCCTGGCTGCGCCTTCGCGTGAACGCGCCGCGCCGCCGCTGCGCGCCTGGAAAACGGGCCTCGTGCTGCTCGGCATCGTGTTTCCGCTGATGGGCGCGACGCTCGTGGCCGTGTGGTTGCTCGATCGCGTTGCCTTCGGCCGCGCGGCGAGGCTGTCGTCTTCCTGACGATCGAAGCGCGTATCAAAGCGCATCAACGCTCGTCATCGAGAAGGTAAGCAAAGGTCCACGCGCTGCGGTAATCTGCGGACACAATTGCGTCTGAACCCGGCGGCACGGTCCGGTTTCAAACGTGTATCTCCGGGAGATCATCGTGTTGCGGCTCATTTCGGCATTGAGTGCGGCGGCAGTCCTCGCGGGCTGCGTCGCGTGGCCACCGTATCAAGGGTATGGCTATTACCCCGGCTATTACGGCGGCTATGGCTACGACTACGCGTACCCCTACGATTACGGCGCGCCCTACGCTTATGGTTACGGCTACTACCCGGGCTATTTCGGCGCGGGTTATGGCGGCATCGCCATCTGGGGCGGCGGCGGTTGCTGCTACTACCACCACGGCTGGAATCACGGCGGATGGCACGGCGGCCACGGCGGCTGGCATGGCGGTGGCGGCGGTTGGCACGGCGGTGGCGGCACGTGGCAAGGCGGCGGCATGGGCATGGGCCACGGCGGCCGCGGGCGCTGACGTTAGCGATCGTGTGCTCGCGGCGCACGCGCCGCCCGCACGTGCCGCCTTCAGGCTGACATTTACACGCGCCCGTTCACCGGAATCGAAGCGCCCGTGATCGATTGCGCCTCGGCGCTCAGCAGGAACGCGATCAGCGCGGCAATCTCGGCCGCCGGCACCCAGCGCGAAAAATCGGCGTCAGGCATGTCAGTGCGATTTTGCGGCGTGTCGATAATGCTCGGCAGAATCGCATTCACGGTCACGCGCTTGTCCTTCAACTCTTCGGCAAGCGCCTCGGTCAAGCGCGCCACGCCTGCCTTCGAAGCCGCGTAAGCGCCCATCCCCAAGCCCGCCTTTTGCCCCGCGCCCGCGCCGATATTGACGATACGACCCGCGCCGCTCGCCACCAAATAAGGCATGGCGGCCTTCGCGGCATTGAGCGCCGTTTTCACGTTGAGATCGAACATCAGGTCCCACGTGCTCGCGTCGCCTTCGGCAATGGTTTCCCAGCGGAATGCGCCCGCCGTGTTCACCAGCGCGTCGATTGCACCGAGTGTCGTTTGCACCTCGCGAAACGCCGCCAATGCCGCGTTCGCGTCGACGAGATCGACACCGCCCACGCACAACGCGTTCTCGAGCGACGCGGGCAACGTGCTCGCCTCGGGCGCCGCGCCGCGGCCGATCAATGCCACGCGCGCGCCGCGCTGCGCGAGTCCTTGCGCCGTGGCCATGCCGAGGCTGCCGAAGCCGCCCGTGATCGCCACGATCTTGCCGCTCAGTGTTTCATTCGAACGCATTTCCATAACCTTCCTACCTCGATGCAAGTGTTTCGATACGCGCCGCACTTTGCATGCAAACGCCGCTGGCGCAACGTTACGCGAGGCGGCGGCATCGGGCAACCGCGAATGCGCCTTGCGGCGCCGCTCATACTTTCGTGCGCACCGGTGCGAGCGCGCGTTGCTGGCGCAGATTCTCGGTGGTTTCGCCGTGGCCGTCGGCGCTCCAGCCCGGCGGCAGGAACACGTAGCGCAGCGCCGTCCAGAGATCGCGCGCCGTGAACACGTCGCGCAACAGTGTGCCCCAATGTTCCAGTTCGACGACGAGCGGATTGCGCGACCGCGTGGGCGTGACGAGGCCATAACGGCACGGTTCGTCGGCGCGCTCTTCGACATAAGTGCCGAACAGCCGATCGAAAATAATCAGGACTCCGCCGTAATTCGCGTCGAGATAGTCGACATTCGACGCATGATGCACGCGGTGATTCGACGGCGTGTTGAACACGGACTCGAACCAGCCGAGCTTCGGAATCCACGTGGTGTGCAGCCAGAACTGGTACAGCAGATTGAACGACAGGATCGCGAGCACCACTTCGGGGCGCACGCCGAGCCACACGAGCGGCGCGAAAAACATCGCCGGGCCCGTGAGTTTGCCGGTCCAGCCGAGCCGGTAAGCCGAAGACAGCGTGAGCTGATTCGGCGAATGATGCACCGCGTGCGTGGCCCAGAAGAAACGGATGCGGTGCGACGCGCGGTGATACCAGTAATAGCAGAACTCCTGGCCGATAAAGATCGGCAGCGCGAGCAGCATGCTGTCGACCGGCAGCGTGAACAGCCGATGCTGCCACGCGAAATCGAAGATCGGCGTGGCCAGCGAGAGCGGCAGCAACGCGAACAGTTTGCGCCCCGCGAGATCGGCGAGCGAGAGCCCGACCTCGGACCAGTCGAACGCGGCTTGCGACGCGCGACGCTTTTTGAACGTGAGCACGCACGCTTCGATCAACGAAACGCCGACGATGAACAACGTGACATACAACGCGATTTTTCCGGTGGTGAGCATGATCCTCTGCCTGATTCGATGTCAATGCGGTGAACGAAGACGCGGCGCATAGCGGCGAAAAATCCCGGTGTCGCGTCGAATGAGTGGCACTGTAGAGGCGCGCCGCGCGAAACACCACGCGCAAACTATGTCGCCCGATGTCACGCGCCGTGCCGTGCGGCGCCGCGTTGGCCCGCGCGGCACGGCGCGCGGGCCCGCTCCGCAAACCGTGTAACCGCGCGACATTTTTCAGTGCGCGACATCGGAAAAGCGCGGTCCTATAGTTCGTTCCGCTGACACGCCAGCCGTGCCGATCGCAACAACGAACTCAAGGACTTGTGATGAAAACGCTCTCTCTCGTGGCTCCCGCGCTCATTGGCGCCGTTATCGGTCTCGCCAGCGCGCCCGCCTTCGCCGGCTGGTCCGGCCACGGCACCGCCTACACGCCGCACGGCACCTACAACGGCGCGCATGCCGGCTCGTGCGGCGGCGGCAGCTGCTCGCATGCGGGCGGCGTGGTCGGCCCCTGGGGCGGTGTCGCCACGAACACGGGCACGGTCACGCGCACCGCACCCGGCCAGTTCGCCAACAGCGGCACGGCGGTTGGCCCGAACGGGCGTTCGGTTCAACACTCGGGCGACACGAACTGCGCGAACGGCACCTGCTCGCACACGGGTTCGCTCGAGGGCTCGGACGGCCGCAGCGCGACGACCTCGGGCAGCGTGACGCGCACCGCGCCGGGCCAATATGCGTCCACCGGCACGGTCACCACGGGCAGCGGCAACGTCTACGACCATTCGGCCTCGGCCAGTTGCGCGGGCTCGACCTGCGGGCGCTCGGGCACCGTCAACGGCCCCGCGGGCGGCAGCGTGTCTCACGCGGGCGGCGCCACCGGCATCGGCACGGGCGTCGTCACGACGGGCGGCGGCTCGACCGTGGTGCACGGCGGTACCGTCACGACGGGTGGCGCGACGGTCGTGCACGGCGCATCGGTCACCACCGTCGGGACCACCGTGGCTGTCGTGCCCGCGCCTGCGCCGGTCGTGGTTGCCCCGCCGCCGGGCGGCACCGTGTACGTCGCGCCGAAGCCGGTGTACGTCACGCCGCCGCCGAAAACTGTGTACGTGGCCGCGCCCGCTCCGAAGGTCGTTTATGTCGCGCCGCCCGCGCCCAAGGTCATCTACGTGGCGCGCCCGCTGCCGCGCCCCGTGTATATCGCGCCGCGTCCGGCCGTCTGGGTGCCGGGCCATTGGGCGGGCGGCTTCTGGGTGCCCGCGCACTGGGCGTGAAATCCGGCGCATCCGTCACGTCGCAACCGTCATCGTTTTAATCGTCATCGTTTTAATCGTCATCACGCGCCGGCACGCTGGGCCGGCCAACCAACGGAGTCCATCATGAAGCAGTCGATCGCCGCCCTCGTTTTGTGTATCGTTGCAGCAACCGCCTCGATCAGCGCGCACGCGCAAAGTGCGCCGAACGCGGCCACGCCCGCGGCGTCCGGCATGAACGGCGCGCGCATCGAGCGCATGCTCGCGCAAGTGCAAAGCCGCTTTGCCGCCGCGAACACCACGCACGACGGCAAACTCACGCGCGACCAGGCGCAAGCGGGCATGCCGCGAGTCGCGCAGCACTTCGACGAAATCGACACGCAGCATGCCGGCTTCGTCACGCTCGCGCAGATCGAAGACTTCATGCGGACGCGCGCGGCAGCGCGATGACCGCCGGAGACGCATCATGGAGCAAGCCCACCGGATCATCGTGCTCGACGACGAAGCCGAGCTGCGCAATATGCTGCAACGCTTCCTCACGGGCCATGGCTTCGAGGTGCGCGCCGTCGCCGACGGCAAGCGCCTCGACCGCCTGCTCCAGCGCGAGCCCTACGACCTGCTCGTGCTCGACCTGATGATGGAGCCCGAAGACGGCCTCTCGATCTGCCGCCGCCTGCGCGCCGAAGGCCAGACGCTGCCGATCCTCATGCTCACCGCCAAGGGCGACGCCGCCGACAAGGTGATCGGCCTCGAAACCGGCGCCGACGACTACCTCGCGAAACCGTTCCTGCCCGACGAACTCGTCGCGCGCGTGCGTGCGCTGCTGCGCCGCCAGAAGATGGCCGCCGGCGACCCCACGGTGACGTCGCAGCGGCTGCGTTTCGGCGATTTCAGCTTCGACGTTGGCAAACAAACGCTGTATCGCCATGACGAGCCCGTGGAGGTGCATTCCGCGCAAATGCTGCTGTTGCACGCGCTTGGCTCCTCGCCCAACCGGGCCGTGAGCCGCGAGAATCTGCTCGCGCGCGCACGCGGCCGCGATCACAACGCGCTCGATCGCAGCGTCGACGTGCAGATCCTGCGGCTGCGCCAGATCGTCGAGGACGATCCCGCCAAGCCGCGCTTCATCAAGACCGTGTGGGGCATCGGCTACATGCTCGTGGCCGGCGTCGACGCGTGATGCGCTTCGGTCTGCCCCGCTCGCTGCTCTCGCGCAACATCGCGCTGCTGGTCGCGCTCGTCGCGCTCTCGCAGGTGTGTTCGCTGAGCGTGCTGTTGCATTACGTGCAGCGCCCGCGCATCGAACGCGCGTCGATCATCTTCGCCGACTACGTGACGCTGCTCGACACCACGCTTGCCGCCATGCCGGCGGCCGAAGGGCGCGCCGCCGCCGCGCGGCTGAACGCGCGCAGCACGCCGCCGCCCGAGGTCACCGAGGCCCCCGACGACACGCCGCCGAGCCTGATCCACTTCTTTCGCACGTGGCAGCGCGATCTGTTCGTCGCCGCGTTGCAACGCCACCTGCCGCCCGACCTGCTGGTGCGCTGGGACGCCAGCCACGACACGCCGTCGCCGTTGCAGGAACGCCTGTGGATTCGCGTGCACGCCGCGGGCGCGCCCGTGTGGATCTCGCTGCCGATGACCGCCGACGCGCGCGCAAGCGGCATTTCGACCGCACTCGTCTTGTCGGCGGGGCTGGCGCTGCTCGCGGCGCTCACGGGCTATCTGTTGCAGCGCCACCTGAACCGGCCGCTGCGCGAACTCGCGCGCGCCGCGCGGCGCGTGAGCGCGGGCGACACGCCGCCGCCGCTGCCCACCGACGGCCCGACCGAAATCGCCGCCGTGAGTCACGCGTTCAACCAGATGACCGACGCGCTGAAGCAGGCCGAAGCCACGCGCGCGCTGATGCTCGCGGGCGTTTCGCACGACATCCGCACGCCGCTCACGAAGCTGCGTCTCGCGATTGCGATGGCCTTGCCGCGCGGCAGCAACGACGCGCTGGTCGCGGCTTCGGAAAGCTATCTCGACCAGATCGACACGATCCTCCAGCAGTTCATGGATTACGCGGGCAGCGGTGAGCGCGAGGCGCCGAAGCCGGGCGATCTCAACGCGCTCGCGGGCCAGCTGGTGGCCGATTTCGCGGGACTCGGGCACGAATTCGAGTTCGACGAAGGCATGCTGCCCGTGTTCGACTTTCAGCCCGTCGCCGTGATGCGTCTGCTGATGAACCTGATGCAGAACGCGGTGAATTACGGCCGCGCGGGTCTTGCGATTCGCACCATGCGCGAAGGCGACATGGCTTGCGTCGTGATCGGCGACCGCGGCAGCGGCATTCGCGCCGCGGAGCTCGAACGCCTGAAGGAGCCCTTCAGCCGCGGTGCGAACGCGCGCACGCATTCGGGCGGCTCCGGTCTGGGGCTCGCCATCGTCGACCGCATCGCGCGGCTGCACGGCGGCACACTCACGTTCCGCGACCGCGCGGGCGGCGGCCTCGAAGCCGTGGTGCGTCTGCCGCTCGACGGGTCGATCTCGCACCCTCGCGCGACATGAATCGACATACTTTGCGCGTGGATTTCGCGGGTCCGTTTGCCCATACTTGCTGCTGAGCCCTGCACCGCACGAAGCCGCTTCCGGCCGCGACGCAGGCCCCGAAACGCCAGCGTCGATCCTTCGCCATCCTGATCAATTCGACGTGCCCGGCTTTTCCCCGCAATGATGCAATCAGGCAAACGGATACGAACATGGAATCGCTTCTCGGCTTTATCGTCGGCAAAATCAAACGCGCTGCGGGCGCCACGCTGCTCGCGGGCGCGCTGTTCGCGAGCGGTTGCGCGCAGGCGGCCACGCAAGCCACGGCTCAGGCGCAGCCGACCTCGCAACTTCACGCCGAAGTCATCTACGTCTACGCCTTCGAGGCCAGCGCCGAAGACGTGCAACTCGACCACACCGGCCTCGTGCGCAAACTCACGTCGATGAGCAACGGAGCAACGTCGGCGCAACAACAGCAACAAGCCGCGCTGCAAACGCGCGAGCATCTCGCCGATCAAATCGTGAGCGAACTGCAGAAGCTGGGCTTGCCCGCCATGCGCATGGACGGTCCCGCGCCGGCCGGCCGTAACGCGCTGATCGTGGACGGCCGCATCGAGACCATGGACGCGGGCAATCGCCGCCGCCGCATGCTGATCGGCCTGGGCGCCGGCAAGAGCGAAGTGAGTGCGCAAATCACGATGCAATATCAAGCCGCCAACGGCTCGCCGCAAACCCTCGCGAGTTTTGCGTCGAACGCGAACAGCGGCCATCTGCCGGGCGTGGCGGAAACGGCGGGCGTGGGCGCGGCGGCGGGTCATCTCGCCACTTCGGCGGCGCTGGGCGGCGGGCTGCACGGCGCTTCGGAGGCGAAGCAGGACACCCTTTCCGCGGATGCCGGCAAACTCGCAAAAGCGATCGCGAAGCAGATCGCTCAAGCGAATGCGCAAAACGGCTGGATGCCGGCGGCTGCCGAAAAAAGCTGAAAACGCGAGCGCAAAACATAACGGCGACGGTTTTCAAATCGTCGCCGTTATGTGTTTACGACTGCGCCGCACTCTCGCGATAGTTCGCAAACTTCGACGTGTGCCCAATGCCCGGATTGAAGCAGTTGCACGGATCGAGGCCTTCGTAAAATGCCTTCAATTCAGGCTTGGCGTAGTAAAGATGCCCAACGTTGTGCTCGGCTGGATATTCGGCGCCGCGCGCGTCCAGCAGCTTCCACATTGCGTGTTCGAGCGCGAGGCAATCATTGCCCTTGCGAACGATATAGTCCTGATGAAACACATGGCAAAGAAAATGCCCGTAATAAAGCTTGATGGCGATGGGCTTTTCCACCTCGGCGGGCAATTGTTCGAACCACTCGCGGTCGTTGCGGCGCAGCGCAATATCGAGCGCGACGATATCTTCCACTTCCTTGCCGTGCACCGCGCGATAACGAATGGCCGCGCCCGCCGCCGCGAAGCGATGCAAAAACGCCTTGCTGCCCTCTTCGTCGCTGCACTCGAAGAAGTCGCCGCTCGCCTCGCCGAAATAGCGCTGCAAACAGGCGCGCGTTTCATCCACGCAATCGGCGGACACCTTCAGCATCAAATGATGTTCGTAACGCTCGCGATATTCCTTCAGGCGCGCGGGCAGATGACCCGGAAATAGCTGGCTGATGGCCTGCATGGCGCGGTCGGTGAAATGCGCGGGCAGGAAGCGCAGGCGCTCGAAAAAGGCGTCGCAACGGCTCTTGAAGGCGAACAGCGCGGGCAGCCGCTTCGTGCCGAGATACTGAATCAGCAGGAACATGTCCTTGCCGTAGCGTTCGGCGATATCGAAAGCGTCTCGATGCAGATATTCGCCCGCGATCGGCAGCTTCGAGAACTTGCCGAGTATGTCGCGGCGCAGGTCGGTCAATTCGCCGGTGGCATTGGTGCCGATATAGAACACCTTCGCGCCCTTCTCGATGGGAAACGTGTCGAGCCGCACCGCGAACACCATGACCTTGCCCGCCGAGCCGGACGCCTCGTGCAGACGCAGCGGGTCGGCGTTGTAGCGCGCGGGCGTGGCCGCTTCGATGTCGCGCACGTGCTCCGCGTAATTCTGGTCCGAGGCCACGCCCGCGTCGTGAAGCAGGTCGCTTTCGGGGAGGTCACCGCGGTCGAGACGGCCGAGCACGTCTTCGGGCGTGTCGCCCAGCCGAATGCCGAGATGGTTCACGAGTTCGAGCGCGCCGTTCGCGCTCACGCGTGCGAACACGCTCATTTCCGTGTAGGCGGGCCCGCGCCGCACAAGCGAACCGCCCGAGTTGTTGCATACGCCGCCTATCACCGAAGCCCCGATGCACGACGAGCCGATCACCGAGTGCGGTTCGCGCCCGAGCGGCTTGAGCAGTTGTTCGAGCTGATCGAGCGTCGAGCCCGGCAAGCACACGACCTGTTTGCCGCCTTCGATCACATGCACGGTGCGCATGCGCGTCATGCTCACGATCACCACGTCGCGGTCGTAGTCGTCGCCGTCGGGCGTGGAGCCGCCCGTGAGACCCGTGTTCGAGGCCTGCGAGATCACCACGGCGCGGGCCGCCACGCACGCCTGCAACACGCGCCATTGCTCGACCAGCGTGCCGGGCCGCACCACGGCCGCCACCTTGCCTTCGCCGAAGCGAAAACCCTTGCGATAACGGCGCGTGGCTTCGTCGCGGGTCAGGGCGTGCGCGCGACCGACGGCGTCGTGCAGCGCGGCGATCAGCGCGGTGCGGCCAGTGCGGCCCGGTGTGACTGACGCGCGCTCGCGCCCGGGAACGGTGGTCATGACGGCATGGCTCCTGCGTGGCGATCTAAGGGATCGTGAGAGCATAGGCTGCGCGCCGTATCAAGTCCAATACGCGGCGAGCGCGCGATCAAGACGAAAAAGATATCAATCGACGGATGCCGCTCGCGAGCGCACTAGCCGGCAACGGGCGGATGCCGCGACGCGTCGCGCACGATGCGCACGAAGTTCTGCACCGTGGGCGCCTTTTCGCGCGACCGGTACACCAGCGCGATGGTCGTGTGCAGCGTGCCGCCCTTGAGCGCGTGGTAAGTCACGCCCTTCGCCTGAATCTGCCGCATCGACGAGGGAATCAGCGTGACGCCGAAGCCCGCGGCGGCCATGTTGACCGTCGACGAAATCTGCGGCGACTCCATGCCGATCACGGGATTGAAACCTGCCGCATGGCAGGCGCTGATGATCGAATCGTACAGATCGGGGCCAATGGCACGCGGAAACAGGATGAGCGGGTCTTCGGCGAGGTCGGCGAGGTCCACGCTGCGGCGGCGCGCGAGCCGGTGGCGCGGCGGCAAAACGGCCAGCACGTCTTCTTCCACCAGCGGCTGCGTGGCCAGCCCGCGGCAGTTCAGTGGCAGGCGCACGAGCGCGGCGTCGACTTTGGCCTCGCTCACGCGTTCGAGCAGCACCGAGCTATTGCTTTCCTCGCAGCCGATCGAGACGCCGGGATACGCGCTGCGATAGCGCTGCAACACCGTAGCCACGAGCGGATGAAACACCGTCGAGCCCGCAAAGCCCAGCACGAGCCGCCCGGTTTCGCCGCGCCCGGCGTTCTGCGCTTCGGCGAGCGCGAGTTCCGCATCTTCGACGATGCGCTGCGCACGCTCGCGAAACAGCCGCCCCGCCTCGGTCAACTCCACATGGCGCGAATGGCGAATGAACAGCCGCGTGCCGATTTCCTTCTCCAGCTTGAGGATCTGCTGGCTCAGCGGCGGCTGCGCAATGCCGAGCGCGCTCGCCGCCTCGCTGAAATGCAACGACTCCGCGACGGCCAGAAAATAGCGTAGTTGCCGGAATTCCATATCTTTTTCGTCTTGATCGAACGCCCGATTGTGAACGCGTCCTCATCATGACGGCAAGACGAAAAACCGGCACCTCGGCCGAACGGCGAAGCGGCGCGGCAAATCTGCGCGGGATTTAGCGCTGGATTTCGTGCGGATTCAGCGGGTTCGGGTCAGCCCAACCCCATGCGTGTCTCGTCGACGAACTGCTCCGTGGCGTCGTCGATCTTGCGGCCCTTGCGGCCGGTCGGCCCGTGAATGTAGACGGTTTTCATATCGATGCGCGGCGCGCCCTGCGCGGCGCCGTGGGTCGCCAGCATCGCCGGTGGCGGCGTCATCTCGTACCGCACCGCGCGCGCATGATCGGCCAGTTGCAGGCGCGGATCGAACACCGAGTTGAACTTCCAGAGCATGCGGACGAAATTGGTCTGGCCGTGCAGCAACAGCCGCGTGGCCTGACCGGTCGCGCCGCGCAGCGCGGTCCAGCCCAGATGCTTGCGATTGAGCACTTGTTGGGTGCGCACGAGTTCGGCGTAGAACTCGGGCAGCGGCAGCCGCGTGGGCACCACGGCGTGCTGGATGTCGAACAGGCGATAGTCGAGGCTCGTGAGCCGCCGCGCTTCGCGTTGCCAGTTCTCCGTGCCCGGATACGGCGTATTCACGCTGATATTCACGATCTCGGGAATCTCGAGGCACCAGTTGCGGATCGTCTCGAAGCGCGCATGATCCCAGTCGGGATCGGCGATCAGATTGACGGCCACGGTAATGCCCAGCGAGCGCGCGAATTCGAGCGCCTCGAAATTGCGGTCGATGCTGATCCGTTTGCGAAACGCCTTGAGTCCTTCCTCGTCGATGGCTTCGAGGCCCAGAAACATGTACTTCAGGCCAATCGATTGCCACAGGCGGAACACGTCCTTGTTGCGCAATAGCACGTCGCCGCGCGTTTCGAGGTAATAGCGCTTGCGTATGCCGCGCCGCCGGATCGCCTCGCCGATCGCCATGCCGTGCTCGGCGTGCACGAACGCGACATCGTCGACGATAAAGATGCCCGGCTCGCGCAGCGCCGCGAGTTCTTCCACTACCACCTCGGGGCTGCGCGTGCGATAGCTGCGGCCGTAGAAGGTCCACGCGCTGCAGAACGTGCAGTCCCACGGGCAGCCGCGCGCGAATTCGATCGACGCGCATGGGTCCAGCGTGCCGATGAAATACTTGCGCCGATGCCGCAGCAGGTCGCGCGCGGGCCGCACGGGATCGAGTCGCTCGACGAAGCGCGGCGGCGGTCCGGTGCCTTGCGTCGTCAACACGCCGGGCACCGCGAGCAGATCGCCGCCGTGCGCGACCGCGTCGAGCAACGCGCTAACCGACGCTTCGCCCTCGCCACGCAACACGCAGTCGATCGCACCCTCCGCGTGGTGCAGCAAATCGTGCGCGGTGAACGAGACGCTATGGCCGCCCACGAACACGAAGCACGCGGGCCGCGCCGCTTTCACGGCGATGGCGAGGTCGATGATTTCGGGGATATTGGCGAGATAGTTGCCCGAGAAACAGAGCGCGTCGGGCTGCCAGGCGCGCACGAGGCGCATGAGGTCGCGATGCGTTTCGACCTGGAGATCGATCAGGCGCACGTCGTGACCCGCGTCGCGCGCCGCGCCCGCCACGGCTTCGAGGCCCAGCGGCTCGAGCCGCAGAAACACGCGCGTGTACATGAGTCCGCTCGGGTGGACGGCAAGCAATCTCATCGTGCCTCCTCGCGCGCGGGATCGCCGCGCATTCGAGCGAGTCTACGCGCATCGCCTGGGTGGCGCTTTTCGCGCGCAGTGTCGAAATCGGCCCTAAAAACGGTCGATCTAAAAACAACCGAACAGCGAGCCGAGCACGATCACGACGGCGAGCGCGATCAGCGCGCCCGCAATGCTCACGATCACCAGATCGCGATAACTCTCGCGATGCGTCGAGCCGCACACGGCCAGCAGCGTGACCACGGCGCCGTTGTGCGGCAGGCTGTCGAGCGTGCCCGACGACATCACCGCGACGCGATGCAGCAACGCGGGATCGATATGATGCTGGGCCGCGAGCTGCATATAAGTGCCGCCGAGCGCGTCGAGCGCGATCGTCAGGCCGCCCGAGGCCGAGCCCGTGAGGCCCGCGAGCAGATTCGTCGCCACCGCGAGCGAGACGAGCGGGCCGCCGCCGATGCCGAGCACCCAGTCGCGCACGGCCTCGAACGCGGGCAGCGCCGCGATCACCGCGCCGTAGCCGACCAGGCTGCCCACGCTCAGCACGGGCAGCACGGCAGCATTCGCGCCCGCGTCCATGCTTTCGCGCAACGCGCCGAGCCGCGCGCGATTGAGCGCGACCAGCACGACAATGCCCACCGCGAGCGCCACGGACACGCCCCACACGCCCGCCACGGCCGAGAGCGTGGTCGCGCCCCAGCGCGGCTGGGCGAGATACGCGGCGTCCAGGCGCGGAAACACCACGACGTTCATCGCGAAGTTCATCGCCACGACCACGACGAGCGG
This sequence comes from Paraburkholderia acidisoli, assembly GCF_009789675.1. NCBI lineage: Bacteria > Pseudomonadati > Pseudomonadota > Betaproteobacteria > Burkholderiales > Burkholderiaceae > Paraburkholderia > Paraburkholderia acidisoli. The sequence goes on from NZ_CP046914.1 coordinate 329,630, forward strand.
CGCCAGCGCGACGAACGCCGATGGCGGCGCGACGCCATAGCCCGCCGCTTCGGGCGCGCGCCCGCCGCTGTCGATTTCGGCGGGGTCGAAGGTTTGCGCGACGCTCGCCCGTTCGCGCACGAGCGCCGACTTGCCGCGCGCTTCATAGTCGGCGCCGCCATCGAGCGGCTCCACGAAGCCTTCGCCGTTTTGCTTCGCGGCGGCGGCCGCACGCCCGAGCCACCAGAGGCCGAAGCCCGCCATCACGCCGCTCGCGATCACGCCGAGGCCCGGCGCGGCGAACGGCGTCGTGCCAAAGAACGGCATCGGTATCGCGTTTTGCAGCGCGGGCGTGCCGGGCAGCGCGGACATCGTGAATGTCGCCGTGCCCAGCATGATCGTGGCGGGCATCAGGCGGCGCGGGAGATCGGCGGAACGGAACAGCGCCTGTGCCATGGGGGCGAGCACGAAGAACGCGACGAACAGGCTCACGCCGCCGTACGTCACGAGCGCGCCGCCCATCACCACGGCAACGAGCGCGTGGCGCGTGCCGAGCTTGTCGATCATGAGTTGCGCGACGGCGTCGACGGAACCGCTGTCCTCCATCAGCTTGCCGAACAGCGAGCCGAGCAGAAACAACGGGAAGAACTGCGCGAGAAAGCGGCCGGTGCTGGCCATGAAGGTTTGCGTCCAGTGCGCGAGCACCGGTTCGCCGGACACGAACGCGGCCAGCATGGCGCACACGGGCGCGAGCAGCAGCACGCTCCAGCCGCGATACGCGAGCCACACGAGCAGCGCGAGACTCGCGAGCATGCCCGCGAGGCCGGTGAAGAGCGTGGCGGTGCTCATCGGCATGCGCTCCGGAAGGCGGCGCGCGGCGGTGTCGTGCCGATTAACCATTCAGGCGCGACGTGAATCGCGTGGCACGGAGGGCGCGCAGAGAGCGCGTAGAGCGCGCGGGCGGGCGTATCGGGTTCGGCGGGCATCGCGGCTCCGTTCCAGACCGGCGGGTGACGAGCGGTGTGGCGAGCGTACAGGAAATGCGTGGGGCGAAGCGCGAGCGTGTGCTGCGGCGCGTCATGGCTGGAAATGGCGCCCTATCGGCTTGGGCGAAGGGCATACGAATCGTCTTATGCCATTTGCTAGACTGGATCTTCGCGTGTTTCGCGCCTATTTTTCGTCGATGTGTCGCCGATACGTTCGCCGCGCGTTTCATCGCGGCGCCATCGTTTTTTTGCCGAGCCACCGTGCGGACCTTTCACGCCATCGCCTTGACCGACCTGCTCGCCGAAATCCGCGCGTGCCGCGCGTGCGAGCACGCCTTGCCGCTCGGGCCGCGCCCCGTGTTGCAGGCGAGCGGCACGGCGCGCCTGTTGATCGTCGGGCAGGCGCCGGGCGCGAAAGTGCACGCGTCGGGCGTGCCGTGGGACGACGCGAGCGGCGAGCGTCTGCGCGAATGGCTCGGCATCGACACAACCACGTTCTACGACGCGCGGCGCGTGGCGATCGTGCCCATGGGCTTCTGCTATCCGGGCCGCGGCGGTGGCGGCGACAACCCGCCGCGCGCGGAATGCGCGCCGCTCTGGCACACGCGCCTGCTCGATCAGCTAACGAACGTGCGGCTCACGCTGCTGGTCGGCCAATACGCGCAGCGCTATTTTCTGGGCGCCCGGCGTAAGCCGTCGCTCACGGAAACGGTGCAGGCATGGCGCGAGTACGCGCCCGATTACGTGCCGCTGCCGCATCCGTCACCGCGCAATCAGCCCTGGTTCAAGCGCCATGCGTGGTTCGAAGCGGAAGTGCTGCCCGCGCTCAGGCGGCACGTGACCGAACTGTTCGCCGATACGGAAAACGCCGCCCCCATCGACATGACATGGGACAACGCCCAGGAGAACGCGCAGATGACGAAGCCGCCAATCACGATCCAGCGCGTCTACGAACCGCTGCCGGAAGCCGGCGCGGCGTGCTTTCTCGTCGACCGGCTCTGGCCGCGCGGCATCAGGAAGGAAACGCTCGCGCACGTGACGTGGGCGAAGGACGTGGCGCCGAGCACGGCATTGCGCCAGTGGTTTCACGCGCACGAGCACGATCCGGCGCATTGGGACGAATTCCGCGAGCGTTATCTGGCGGAACTCGCCGCAAACCGCGTGGCGTGGGAGCCCATCGTGCGGGCGCGCGAAACGCGGCCTGTCGTGCTGCTCTACGGCTCGCACGACACCGCGCGCAATCACGCGGTCGTGTTGCAGGCGTTTCTGAAGCGCGAGCGCCAATAGAAACGACCGATGCGACGCACGGCGCGCAACGCCTGCGCCGCTTCGCGCCGCACGCCTAGAACAGGTACATCCCCGCGACGAACACCACACCCGAAAACAGCAGCGTGGTCACGCAGTAACCCATGATGTCGCGCACGCCGAGGCCCGCGATGGCGAGTGCGGGCAACGCCCAGAACGGCTGCGCCATGTTGGTCCAGGCTTCGCCGTAAGCGATCGCCATCGCCGACTTGCCGAGATCCGCGCCCAGCGCCTGCGCCGCCGGCATCACGAACGGGCCCTGCACGACCCAGTGGCCGCCGCCCGAGGGCACCGCGAAGTTGATCAGGGCCGAGCTGAGGAACACGAGCAGCGGAAACGTGTGCACGTTGGCGATATCCACGAACCACTTCGTGATCACGCCCGCGAGACCCGAGTGGTCCATCAACGCCTGAATGCCGGCGTAGAAGGGGAACTGGATCATGATGCCCGACGCGCCCTTCGCGGCGGCGCCCACGGCGCGCGCATAGGCCATCGGCGTCTTGTGGAGCACGAGGCCCGCGGCGAGGAACACGAGGTTGACCGTGTCGATGTCGAGCGAGAAGCCCTTCGTGTGGAAACGCACGCCGAGGAACACGAAGCACAGTGCGGCGACCAGCAACGAGAGCGCGCGGCTTTCCTCAATGCGCTCGGCGAAGGTGGCGTCCGGGCCGAGCTTGCGCTCGACGCTCGGCGGATCTTCGAGCAGCGCCGGATCGACTGAAACCACGTCTTCGGGCTTCGGCATCATCAGGCGCACGAGAATCGGCAGCAGCACGATCAGGCCGATCGTGATGAAGGCGTTGTAGCCGGTGAAGATCGTCTGCGAAACGGGGATCAGGCCAACGGCCTTTTCCATCGGGTTGCCCTTGGTGGCGGCGACCAGCGGCACCGAGCCCGAGAGACCGCCATGCCACGTCAGAAAGCCCATGTACGCCGCCGCGACCAGCAGGCGATAGTCCGCGCCGCGCACGCGTCGCGCGACTTCGCGCGAGAACATCGCGCCTAGCACGAGGCCGAAGCCCCAGTTGATCGCGCAAGCGACCGCGCCCACGAACGCCACCAGCATCACGCCCTGCGCCGGCGTGCGCGCGCAGCTCGCAAGCGCGACCAGCAGGCGCTTGACCGGACCGGAACTGGCCAGCGCGTGGCCCGTGACCAGAATCAGGACCATCTGCATCGCGAACGCGAGCAGGTTCCAGAAGCCCGAACCCCACATGAGGACCAGCGCTTCGGGCGGCTGCGGCGTGAGCGCGAATGCCAGCACGAACGTCACGACGGTCAGGAAAATGGCGAAAATGAGCGGGTCCGGCAATACCCGATGCACGACGCCGGTAAAGAAACTGGAAATGCGCTGAATCACGTTGGTCTGCTCCTCGTCTGCTTCTCTTTCATTGTTTCGTTTGCCGATACGGCAACGGTCCGCTATTGCGGATTCGATGCGAACCGAGGCGCGATTCTGGCACAGCGCCGCGCAACGCGTATGGGCCGCCGGCGATTCGCCCTACTCGCCGCCGGGATTTTTCCGCCGGCACTTGCGCTCTTTTCCTGCAACGCGCGGCGAAATCTACGGTTACACGCTCATACGTGCCGTAAAAAGCCAATCTGCTACCGTTACGGCAGCTTTCTCGATCCGTCTCCGCATCGGAATCCGCAAAACCAGAAAAGGAGTCGATAGATGCGCAAGCAGTTTGTCGGTGTCGTATTCGCTGGATTGGGCAGTCTCGCGGGAATGCTCGCGGCGCAACCGGCGCTCGCGCAGTCGCAGGCGTTCACGAGCACGACCGTCAACGTCTATGCCGGTCCGGGCGGCGACTATCCCGTGGTGGCGCAGGTGTCGGGCGGCGTGTCGCTCGCGGTGATGGGCTGCGTGGCCGGCTATAGCTGGTGCGACGTGAGCCTGCCGAATCTGCGCGGCTGGGTGTACGGCAGCTATCTCAGCTACCCGTGGCAAGGCCAGCGCGTGCCCGTGCCGTCGTATGGTGCGACCATCGGCCTGCCGATCGTGACGTTCTCGCTGGGCGCCTATTGGGGCAACTTCTATCGCGACCGGCCGTGGTACGGTAACCAGGGGCGCTGGTCGCATCACCCGGGGCCGCGCCCGGTGCCGCCGCCGCCGATTCGGCCGCCGCGTCCGCATCCGCCGGGGCATGGCGCGGGCCGCCCGCCCGGTGGTCCGCGGCCGCCTTCGCACGGCGCGGGTCCCGGTCCCCGGCCGCCTGGTCACGGCGCAGGGCCCGGCAACGGCGGCGCGAGACCGCCCTCGCATGGCGGCGGGCGGCCGCCGGGTGGCGGTGGCGGGCGTCCGCCGGGCGGCGGCGGACATGGCGGCGGTGGCGGCGGTGGTCGCCCGCCGGGTGGTGGTGGTGGTGGCGGTGGCGGCCGGCCCGGCGGTTGATCGGCCGCGGCGATTCCGATGCGCCGGAACGCGCGCGGTGTGGATATGCCGCGCGCGCCCGTCATGCGAAAACGCTCAGAAGCGGTAGCCGATGCCGCCGAGAATCACGTCGGTATCGCGGCTATAGCGCGTGACCACGCGATTCCACGTCACGCGCGCGTCCCAGTGCTGCGTCATGCGGTACGACGCCGAGACAGATACGAGCCCCGAAAGAATGCCGTCGCCGGTATCGCGGTCGTCGGGGTGATCGCCGTGATGGATCGCCGCATAAACGCCCGCGCCGAAACCTAGCGTCAGCTTGTCGTCGAGGAAAGCGCGCGTGAGCCAAAGCTGCGCGGTCGCCCCGTCGCGGCGCGCCGAAATGCCGTTGCCTTCGTGCAGATATCCCACGGTTGCGTCGAGAAAATGCGTAAGCCCGCGCCGGTATTCGATCGACTCGGCCGCGGACGTTTGCGAATCGAGACTGTTGAGGATCGTCTCGCCCGCCATCAACGTAATCTCGTTGTGAGTCACGTCGTGCGTGCGTGGCAGCGCGAACTCGCGCGGGCCCGGCGTGTCCGGCGCATCGAGCTGATAGCCAACGCCGAGCATCAGCGCGGTGGTGGAGGGCCCGTTCGTGACCTGCACGCGATTGAGCTGCAGATTGGCCGTCCAGCGGTGCGCTGAATAATACGTCGCCCGCGCGCTGTAGACGACACCCCAGCCGTGGGTATTCGAATAACCCTCGCCCTTCGACGCCGCTTCGGTATCGAAATAGCGGTACGGACCCACGCCGAGTGCGAATACCAGGCGCCGCTGCGCGAGCGGCAAACGCGCCCACGCCTGAATCGTCTGACCGTCGCGATGATGGTCGGGAATATGGCCTTCGTTGAGCCACGAAATACTACCGGCGAAGTAATTGCCGAAGCCCTCCGTGTAATCCATCGCCCACGAATACGTGTGGGCGCTGCCGCTCGCGAGCGGTCCCGCGAATAGCGTGAATTCCTGCGCGTGCGCCGAGGCCGATATCGCGGCGAGCATCGCAGTGATGACGCACGATGCGGCAGACGTCGTGATGGGTCTCATGAAATAGCAATGCCTCGACCTGGACGATGCGCTGCGGCACCCAAGCTGAACGAAAACCACCGCAAAAAAGTCACGGTGGCGTGAAGCGGCCGAGAATAACGCACAGTGAAATAACTGTGAAATCCCACTCTTTTCCGTAAATTACAGCGGCGATAATTTCGCGTTTATCAATTCTTCGAAACTGACGGAATTGCCAGCTATTTAATTCGACGTCCAAACTAATATAGGAAAAAAAAACGCCGCCATGCGAGGCGGCGTTTTTTCTTTCGTCGCTGAAATCAGCGCACGTGATGGCAAACGCGCACGGCGTGGTGGTGGTGATGTTCGATGTGGCACACCTGATGACCATGCGGCGCGGCCTGAGCGGCGAGCGGCGCGAGCAGCACGGCGAAACCAGCGATAGCAAAAAGACGGACGAAAGTTTTGGAAACGGTGTTCATTCTATTGGACTCGTGCGTGACGACAGTGGAATGCAGTGAAATCACTGCATGGGAAAAACAAAACCCAGCACTGTATCGTAGAGTCCGCGATTCTTCGTTACACACTTGTAACGAAACACAGCGATTGAAACCCTTTTGACAGCTTTCCTGGCGCTTACGCTTCGCCGAATCCCTCGATCTCGCCGCCTTCCTCGTGCGTGAGCCGCCGCAGCAACTCGTGCCCTCGCGTCGTGAGACGCAGGGCGGTCTCGCCCTCTTCGTCGTCCATCTCCACGAGCCGATAGTGCTGTAGCGCGAGAAAATCGGAATCGATCGTTTGCAAAGGCGTGTTGGCGTCGCGAATCAACAGCAACGTCGCCAGTTCATGGTGACTGAGCATCGAATCTCTCCTGTCCAGAACTCACAGTGATGCCCAGCATAGCGGGTCAATCGTACAGTTTCGCTACAACCTTGTTTCGCGGTGTTACGGCAATGGCTCCGACTTACGCGGCGCGGCACAACGAAATGGATCGGTTCTTCATAAACAATAGTTCGGAATACCGATTAATTTAATCGATGAGATTTTGAGGGACCGAAACGACGGCCGCTGCGCACGGCCAACGTTTCGTTTAAATCGTTCGACCAGGAAAGAACGAAAGAAAGCTCAAGCGCCGGGCGCTGCGCTCGTTTGCACGGCGCCATTGGCCTTCGCTTCCACGTTGGTTTCGTGAACGGTATCGCTCATGGTGCGTTCGAATGCATTCATCCATGCGCGCACGGGCCGCGCGGCGCGCATGCTCATCGTGACAGCGCCGAAGCCCGCGCACACGTCGGTCCATTGTTGAGCGAAGTCGCGCGCCACTTCGCTCCAAAGCAACGGGCCCTGCACGGCATTCGCGGCCGTTTCCTGCCAGAGTGCGGCGCTCGCGTTGAACCAGTCGCGCGAGACTGTTTGCGAGGCGATCGCGTACTCGCTCCAGTCGCGCGCTTCGCGCAATGCGTCCATTGCGCCTTCGAGTGCGGCGCGATCGCGTTCCACCCGCCGCTGCATGAATTGCAGCCATTGCTCGCGCCCTTGCTGACGCCCCTGATAGAGCCGCAAAGCGGCAATGCTGCCGGCGCGCCACGCGTCGAACGCAGGTTGTGATGCCGTCACCATGATCGATCTCCGGTTGAGCTGAATCGCGTGCCACACGGCGTGATCGGCACTTATTTCGTGATACGCCGCGTGCACCCCTCACATTCTGCGCGAGCCTCTGCGATGTTTTCGCGACGGATTGCCACGTGTGCGCGCAAGCCTCTGCGGCGCGCGCTCAGGTCACGCCCAGGGCGCGTGCAGGTTCGTTCGCCGGATCAGCTTGCCGATGCAGCAGGCGCGGCCTCGTCGCGCACCAGCATCACCGGACGATCGGCCATGCGCAAGAACGTTTCGGCCACGCTGCCGAGCAACAGGCGCTTCACGCCCGACAAGCCGCGCGTGCCCATCACCACGAGATCGGCGTCTTCCTCAGCCGCGATACGATAGATCACGGCGGCGATCTCCTCGCCGTTCGCATCGGCGGCGCGTGTGGTGCCCGTCACGTGCGCTTGCGCAAGCACCGTTTTGGCCTCGTCGAGCGCGGCCGTCGCGGCGTCGCGCGCGGCTTCGTGGCGCGTCGGTTCCTCGGCGAATCCCGGGTTGACGTCGACGGGCCGTGACGGATGCTGCACCACGCACAGCGCCTCGATCGTGCCGCCCGTGGCCTGCGCGATCTTCACGGCTTCGTCGAGCGCGCGCCGGCCGCTGCGGCTGCCGTCCACGGCCACCAGAATCTGCTTGTACATGAGTCCCTCCCCGGCCTTGCGGCCATTGCGTAATGAGCACGATCGGCATGTTCGAGCGCAGCTTCGGCGCCCGGCCGCATCCATCTTGATGCGCGCGGGCGTTCGCGGGGCGCGACGCGTCCGCGCATCGTCAGCACGGCCACGCCCGTGAGTCCACCTTCGCGCCAGATGGCAGACGCCTCGTTGGCGCACTCGAGCGGATACGGCATCGATTCGATGACGAGCGTATGCCGCGCGGCTATCGCCATGAAGGTTGCGTCAACGGTCATGTTACGCGGTCGAACCGGCGCGCGCGCGCGGCGCGGCGATGGCGATGCGGTGGGTGCGCCGATGCGATTTGGCTGACGTGACGGCGCGCGCGGCGTGAACAATCGCTTGAACGCTGCCGGTGGAGCGAGTGATGTCGATTGGCGTTGCGGCGACGTTCATGCAGCGCCGTGCGCGATCGCGCAAATGGGCCGATGCCGCTCGTGGACACCCACCCACTCTCGTCGTAACGCGATATCGCGAACCCGTTCGATCGTCGCGATTCAAGCGATACCGCGAGCAAATGCCGACACCACGCCGCCCCAGGCAAATCCCGAACCGCCCGGCGCCGCATGCGAAAAGCGGCGCACACGCGCCGCCTTCCGAATGCCATGACGCCGAAACCGCGCGCTAGACTTTCGCGCGGCCGAATACGCGCGCGAACGCGGTCACGAACGCGTCGATTCGTTTCGCGTCGAGGCAATCGATGCCCGCCGCGCCCACGCGCCCGTTGCCGCCCGGAAATGCGCGGCAGACTTCGTCGGCGCCTTGTGGCTTGCGGAGCGGCGCGCGCACGCTCACGGCGTAGTTGCCGTCCGCGTTCACGCTCAGCACGGCGTGCGCGCGCGTGGGCTCTTCGTTCGCGAGCAGGTTCGCGAACACGCCGCGCACGCGTCGCGCCCACGGTTCGTCGGGCAGCACGCACACGCTGCCGTATTGCAACGCGAGCATGGGCGTGATGGTTTGTGCGAGTTCGAGGTCGTCGTGACGGCAGCGCGCGAGTTGCGCGACCACGGGCTCCGCCGCGACGAACGCGAACGGGTCGGCGTATGGCTGGATGCGGGCGTACAGGTCGGCGGGCGCGATCACCAGATCGTCGACGCAATCGCCATAGGCGTTGTAATTGATCGACTCGCCGAGTTCGCGCAGTTGTTCGAGCTGCGTTTCGCCGATGCCCGCCTGCTGCGCGAGCGCGCGCGCCGTGTCGGGCAGGTTGTCGCCCCATGCGGCGGCGATTGCCCACGGACGGTGCCGCCCCGCGAGATGCCGGTCGACGAGCACACTGGTACAGACTTGCGCCGTGGTGTCGATATGCGCGACGAGGTTGCGGCTCATGGGCAAGTCGCCCACATGATGATGATCGAAGTATTCGACCGTGACGTCCTTCGCGAGCAGCGCGGCGAGCGCCTTGCGGTTCACGTCGAACGAGATGTCGAGCACCGTGAGCGAGTCGCCGGCCTGCGCGGGCACGCGTTCGACGAGCGCGATGTCGCGCTTTGCGCCCGTGACGAGCGTCGCTTCGCGCGGCCTTGCGAGCCGCAGTTGATGCAGCGCGCAGATGCCGTCCGCGTCGCCGTTGAATACGTCGAAATGCGCCATGTCTTTCGAGCTTCCGTTACGGGTAACGCCACAGTATGGCGCAGCGCCGCGCGAAAGCACAAAAGGTTAAAGACGCCGCAAACGGCACAGGCCGTTTCGGTCAAAGGCTGTTCACGCAACCCGCGTATGAGGGCTTGACGTGAGAGGAGAACTAGCCATTCGGCCGAACGCCAAATGGCCAGGCGAAACTTAGTCTGCCGAGCGCTCGACGGGCGGACGCGCCAACGGCCAGCGCAGCGTGGCCGCCACGGGAAAGCGCGGCTTGCGACCCGCCGGGGCGCGCCATGGCTGCATGCGCGCGTTCATGGCCGCGCACACTGCGAGACCCTGCTCGCCGTACAGGCGCTCCATGGCCTGATGCACGAGGCCGGCGTCGAACCACAGCTTGAAACGGCGATGGCAGGTGCGGAAATCGGGATAGCGTTCGGGCAGCTTCGACCAGACCGAACTGGTGGCGAGCACCCAGAGCACGCCTTCGAACACCAGGCGCGGGTGATGCGCGGGCCGACCGCGGCGACGGCCGTCGGTGCGGATTTCGTGAAAGAGCGGCTCGATGCTGCGCCATTGCGCATCGGTCAGCTCCGGGGAAATACGGGAAGACATCTGATGATCCATGTGAGGGTTATCTGACACACGTCTAAAGTAGCCTCACATTTCCGAAGAAAATATCGGACGATGCCTAAAATGCGGCGCGCGCTTGCGGAACGCTATCGACTCGAAGCATGACGACTCCGCGCGCCGCAAGCCCATATGGCGGCGGTCGCGCGGCGCGCCAGGCCATGCGCCGAGGCTGGCGCGCGCCTTGCGCTACACTGCGCCATCGCGGCTTCGACGACGGATTTCCGATGGCGGCCTCTTCCTCTTCAAAAGCCCGGCGCGGGCGCATTCGTGTCGGTATCGGCGGATGGATTTACGAGCCGTGGCGCGGCGCGTTCTACCCCGAGGGGCTCGCGCAGCGGCGCGAACTCGAATACGCGAGCCGGCGGCTCTCGACCATCGAGATCAATTCGACGTACTACGGCGCGCAGCGTCCGGAAAGCTTCGCGCGCTGGCACGACGAAACGCCCGACGACTTCGTGTTTTCCGTCAAGGCGCCGCGCTTCGCGATGAACCGCCGCGTGCTGGCCGAAGCCGGACCGACAATCGAACGTTTTCTGACAGGCGGCGTGCTGAACCTGCGCGACAAACTCGGGCCGATCAACTGGCAGATCATGCCGACCAAGCGGTTCGATCCGGAAGACTACGCCCGCTTTCTCGAACTCCTACCCGAAAGCGCCGATGGCCGCCCGCTGCGTCATGCGCTCGAAGTCCGCCACGAGAGTTTCTGCACGCCGGAGTTCGTCGCGCTCGCACGTCGACGTAAGGCAGCGATCGTCGTGTCGGGAGATTCCGACTATCCGCAGATCGCCGATGCGAGCGCGCCCTTCGTCTACGCGCGCATCATGGGCACCGCGCAGCAACACGGCGCGGGCTACACAAACGCCGATCTCGACCGCTGGGCCGAGCGCGCGCTGGCATGGGCGAGCGGCGAAACGCCGGGCGACCTGACCACGCACGCCAAGACGCTCGCCGCGCCGAAGGCCGGCCGCGACGTCTATCTCTATGTGATCAGCGGCTACAAGGCGCACAATCCGGCCGCCGCGACGGCGCTGCTGGAGCGGCTCGGGCTGACTCCGGAGCACGAGGAGATGGGTTGATGCGGCGTTCGGGCTGCGTTTTTTCGCCGATGTGGCACGGGGTCAGCGTGGCCCATCGTCGCGCTGCGTGCCCGCGCGGCAGTCGACGCATCGCCCGCCGTTAGCGCGTCATTCGTACAGAGCGAGTTCACCGTGATGCGTGTCGCGCGTCGCGCGTACCACGTTCGGCCGGCGCGCATGACGCACTGCATGCGTCGCTTGAACGGCCTCGACGTCCTCAATCGCCGCTTTCGCTGCGCCACAAATAGCCCACCACCGCGCGTGTGACGCGCGCTTCCAGCGCCTCGGCGTGGATTTCGCCACGCGCGCCCGCCGCGTCGATCATGCCGCGCACGATCGCGAACACGTCGTCGACGGCGGTTTGCCGGTCTTCGAGGCGCGGCGCATCCGGCAGGTCGAACGCGCGCATCAGCGTGGCGTGTATGCGCTCGCCCACGCGCGCGTCGCGTTCGTCGAGCGGCAAGCGGCGCTCCTCGAAATCGAGCAGCCGCGCCAGTTCCGGCCGATGCATCTGATGCGCCACGGCCGCGCGGATCAGCCCGCGCAACACCGCTTCGCAACTCGATGCCGTGGACGCCACTTCCGCCGCCGCGAGCAGCGGCGCGCTCTCGCGCTCGATGAGCGCGGCGGTGAGCGCGTCGCGATTGGGAAAGTACTGATAAAGCGAGCCGACGCTCACGCCCGCGCGCTCGGCGATGGCATTGGTCGTGTAACCGGCGAGGCCGCCCTGCTCCAGAATGCGAGCCGCGGCTTCGAGGATCGCCTCGACGGTGGCGGCGGAACGGCGCTGCATCGGCCGCTTGCGCACGTCGATCGGGGCTGGGCGGCGTTTGCCGCGAGGCGCTGAGGTCATGTCGGGAATGCGAGTAGGGAATGTGAGCAATTACTCGTATTCTAAAGCCTCTTTCAACCGATCACGCTGATTAAGTCGATCACGCCGATCAATCGCCCCTCACGCCAATCGACGTTCGATCGCCTTCACCGAAAAGGAACGCCCGCCATGTCCCAAGCCGCCACGCCCGCCGCCGAATTCCAACCCGCGCTCACCGTGTTCATGCTCGTGAAAAGCCGCCGCGAATGGCTCGCGCTCGATAGCAACGCGCGCGGCCGTATGCTGCGCGAGCACGTCGAACCGGTCCTCGCGCAACACCGCGACAGCGTGCGCCTGCGCGCCTACGACGTGGAGTTCTACGCCACCCGCGTGACGGACGTCTGGATGTGGGAGGCCGCCGATCATCAGGCCTACGAAGCGGTGGTCGAGGCGCTGCGCGATACGCCGTTCTGGGACCACTTGTTCGATATCGTTGAAATCTTGCCGGGTTCGTCGAACGCTTACGGCAAACAATAAGGCCTACACTGCGTAACGTGACGATGGCACCGCCCGTTACGCACCGCCGTCACGTGACGTAAAAAAAGCGGCACGCGCCTTTCGACACGTGCCGCGCTTTATGCGCATCAAGTTGCTGCGCTGCACCTCAAAATCGAGGCGCTTCACTGCGTCCTTAAATCTGACGACGCATCTCCGCCGCAGGCAGCTTCATCATCTGGCGATATTTCGTGACGGTACGGCGTGCGACCTGCACGCCCTGCTTTTCGAGTTCTTGCGTCAGCACGACGTCGGAGAGCGGATCCTTCGGGTTTTCCGCGTCGATCATTTCCTTGATCAGCGCGCGCACCGCCGCGGCCGAACACGTGCCGCCCGTACGCGTTTCCAGCTCACGCGGGAAGAAGCGCTTGAATTCGAAGATACCGCGCGGCGTGGCCATGTACTTGTTGCCCGTGGCGCGCGAAACCGTCGATTCGTGCAAGCCGAGTTCGTCGGCGACATCGCGCAGCAGCATCGGGCGCAGCGCGATTTCACCGTACTGGAAGAACGCCTTCTGACGCGCAACGATACATTCGCCCACGCGCAGGATCGTTTCGCAGCGCTTGTGCGCGTTGCGGATCAACCAGCGCGCTTCCTGAAGCTGCTGCGCGAGCGGCGAGCGGCTCGTCTGGTCCGAGCGCGCGAACATTTCCGCGTAGAGCTTGTGGATACGCGCGCGCGGCTCGATCGCCGGATTCACGCTCACGACCCACTTGCCGCGCACCTGACGCACGATCACGTCCGGGATCACGTAGCCGCCGTCGGCGCGACCGTAGTGGTTGCCCGGCTTCGGGTCGAGCTTGCGCACGAGCGCGATGGCGGCTTGGAGCGATTGCGCGTCGCAGCCCAGCTGGCGTTGCAGCTCGCCGTGCTCGCGGCGCGCGAGACGTTCGAGATGTTGCGAAACGATGCCCAAAGCCAGTTCACGATTCGGCGTGTCCCACGGCATCGCTTCGAGTTGCAGCGCGAGGCATTCCGAGAGCGAGCGAGCGCCGATACCCGGGCGGTCGAGCGTCTGCACCACACGCAGCGCAACACGCAGGCGGTCTTCGTCGAATTCTTCGCCGAGGCCTTCGACTTCCGCCAGTTCGGCGAGGTCCTGACGCAGATAGCCGTCGTCGTCGAGGGCTTCGATCACGACTTGCGCTGCGATGCGGTCGAGCTGGTCGAGCGGCGAGAGGCGCAGTGCTTCGTGCAATTGTTCGCGCAGCGTGACCGGCACGCGCACCCAGTCGGAGGCGTCGGAATCGCCGTCTTCGCCGCCGCGATAGCTCGACGAGCGCATCGACGACGGGTAATCGGCCGAATAACCGCCGCCGTCATCGCCATACGACGACTCGTAGGAGCTGTCGCTGTACGGGGACGTGTCTTGCGGCATGCCGTCCATGGCGGCGTCGGAGGCGCTTTCGCCGGCCATGGCCGGGGCTTCGGCGGTCGTGGTCGTACCGGCGCCGATGCCGGCCGCGCCTTCCGCGACTTCGGCGCCCTCACCGGCTTCGGACGGCGTCAACTCGAGGAACGGATTGGTGTCGAGTGCCTCGCGCAGTTCCTGCTGGAACTCGAGGGACGACAGTTGCAGCAGTCGCACCGCCTGCTGAAGGCGCGGCGTAAGCGCCAGATGTTGACGCGCTTGTAATGCGATGGAAGGCATGGCGATCCCGTTCTTGAAGATGGATTGATTTGGGTGTCTGGTGAGAAACCTAATGCAACACCCATGCCAGTTTTTACAAAGCATTGTTTTGTAACGGGATCGGCGTTTGCGGCAGGCAACGGCGAACCGCTTCTCCGACCCCGCCAAGGTGTTTTTTACAAACATCCGGAAAAATTGCGGCGCGGCATCGCGCAGCCGATTGCCGCCTTCCATCGACATCGATTTCCAGTAGACACACACGATCCGAGCCGGCGTCGATTTCTCGTTTTCCCTTGCCCAGCGGGCGTTTCGCGCGCCTGATGATTGCTTTCGTCGACAAAAAATCGCCGCTGGGAACCGGACGCGGCACGGGCATTGCTGAATCGGGGACACCACAACCAAGTAAAGAGGAGTTGCCATGAAGCGCATCCAGATCATCAAGACCGCCGCCGGCGCAGCCTGCATGACGTTCGCCCTTCTCGCCAGCGCCCAGACCACGACGGCGCCCGCGGGCAGTTCGGAGACGGTCGGCCAGCACGTCGACGACGCGACCGTCACGACCAAGGTGAAGGCCGAACTGCTCGGCGCGAAGAACGTCAAGTCGACGCACATTCACGTGAAGACCCACAACGGCGTGGTCTCGCTGACGGGCACGGTGCCGAGCGCACAAGATCGCGACAACGCCAAGCAAGTGGTGGAAGGCGTGACGGGCGTCGCGTCGGTCAAGAACCACCTGAAGGTCGCCGCAGGCAGCTAAGCGGTCAGCCTTGTCTGCCCCAGGACGCGTGACGGGCTTCGCTTTTCCCGGTTAGGCGAAGCCGCGTTGCGGGCTTGGGCGATTGAAGAAAAAACGCGCACGGAAGATCGCTTCCGTGCGCGTTTTTCTTCGCTCGCTGCGAAGCGCAGAGCAGGCGGTTAGTTGCAGTTCATGTGGCGGCGCCAGGTCAGTCTTCGCCGTGGCGCGACTGCTTGATCTGCTCGCGCCGGTACTCGCCCTGACGCGCGAGCATCCAGCCCGGATATTCGGCCGGCAAGCCGCTCACGTCGTCGAGCACGGCGAGTTCTTCTTCCGAGAGCGTCACTTGCGTCGCGGCGATGTTGTCGTCGAGCTGGTCCACGCGTTTCGCGCCGATGATCACCGTTGTTACCGCGCGCTGATGCAAGAGCCACGCGAGCGCGATCTGCGCCACCGAAACGCCCTTCTTTTCCGCGATCGGCCGCATTGCGTCGACGCAATCCCACGCGCGGTCGCGATTCACGGGCGGAAAGTCGAACGTCGTGCGGCGGCTGCCCGCCTCGCCCTGCTGCTCGCGCCCGTACTTGCCGCTCAACAGGCCGCCCGCGAGCGGGCTCCAGACCATCAGCCCGAGGCCTTCGCTGCGCAGCATCGGCGCGAGTTCGCGTTCGAGGTCGCGCCCCGCGATCGTGTAATACGCCTGTAGCGATTCGAAGCGCGCGAGCCCGTGATGATGCGCAATGCCGAGCGCCTTCATGATCTGCCACGCGGCCCAGTTCGACACGCCCACGTAGCGCACGTGGCCGTGCTGCACGAGCGTGTCGAGCGCGCGCACGGTTTCCTCGATCGGCGTGGCGGGATCGAAGCCGTGAATCTGGTAGAGGTCGATGTGGTCGAGTTGCAGGCGCTTCAGGCTCGCCTTCACGCCGTCCATGATGTGATAGCGCGACGCCCCGCGCTCGTTCGGCGATTTGCCCATTTCGCTGAACACCTTGGTCGCGACCACGACCTGATCGCGCGGCACCTTGAGATTCTTGAGCGCCTGGCCGGTGATCTGCTCGGACACGCCTTGTGAATAGACGTCGGCGGTATCGATGAAATTGATACCGGCGTCGATGGCGCGGCCGACGAGGCGTTCGGCTTCCGCCTGCTGCAGATCGCCGATCTGGTTCCAGATGCCCGCGCCGCCGCCGAACGTCATCGTGCCGAGGCAAAGCTCCGAAACGAACAGGCCCGTGCGGCCCAGAGAGTTGTAACGCATGTGAGACTCCGTCGTGAGTGAGAGGAAACAACGGGAAACGTCCAACGCGGCGAGGATACTGCGTTTCGCCGCGCGCTTGCCGGGCCGCCGCCGCGCCGGGCCGCCGTTGCGCCGGGCCGCCGCCATGGCTTGAAAACGGGCGTGGCGGCCGGATATGGATGGAATCCGCCAGTTCGACAATGCGCGTAACTTGCGCGGGTTGTGCCGCCGTTGCGCCGCAGCGCCGCCCTGCGCGATTGCCGTGCCGCGCGAAACCGAACGGTTCCGGACACGCCCGCGCGCTCGCGCATGAAAGCTGCGAGACTCGCAATCACGAGCCGCCATCGCGCGTGACGCGGCCCGATTCCTCCTGATAGCGCGCCGATTCCGCTATTTCCCGTTTTCCCGCTTTCGCCTCAACCATCCATGAGCACGTCCGTCACCGATCCGCACGCTGTCGATGCGAACGCCGCCGCCCCGGCCGACGACGACGTGCTCGCGCGCTTTCATCCCGCTGTCGCGGGCTGGTTCCGCCGCAGCTTCGACGCCCCGACCGCCGCGCAGCGCGCCGCGTGGCCGCTCATCGCCGCGCAACGCGCGACGCTGGTGGCCGCGCCCACGGGCTCCGGCAAGACGCTCACCGCGTTTCTCGCCGCGCTCGACGAACTCGTGCGCGAAGGCCTCGCGCACGGCGGCGCGCTGCCCGACGAAACGCTCGTGATCTACGTTTCGCCGCTCAAGGCGCTCTCGAACGACATCCGCCTGAATCTGGAGCGGCCGCTCGAGGGTATCGGCGAGGAACTGGCGCGGCTCGGCCTGCCGCCCGTCGCGATTCGCACCGCCGTGCGCACGGGCGACACGCCGCAGCCCGAACGCGCCGCGCAGCGCAAACGCGCGCCGCACATTCTCGTGACCACGCCCGAGTCGCTTTACGTGCTGCTCGGCTCCGAGTCGGGCCGCAAGATGCTGGCGAGCGCGCGCAATGTGATCGTCGACGAAATTCACGCGCTCGCGGGCAACAAGCGCGGCGCGCATCTCGCGCTGAGTCTCGAACGCCTCGACGCGCTGTGCGGCCGCAAGCTGCTGCGCATTGGTTTGTCGGCGACGCAAAAACCCATCGAAACCGTCGCGCGCTTCCTGGTCGGTCTCGGCGATGCCGCGCTCGACGCCGCCGCGCCACCACCCGCCTGCGAGATCGTAAATGTCGGTCATACGCGCGCACGCGATCTGGCCATCGAGGTGCCGCCCGTGCCGCTCGAAGCGATCATGGCGAACGACGTGTGGGAGCGCGTGTACGACCGCATCGCCGAACTCGTCGCCATGCATCGCACCACGCTCGTGTTCGTCAACACGCGGCGCATGGCCGAGCGCGTGGCGCGTCATCTCACCGACCGGCTCGGCACCGAAGCCGTGGCCGCGCACCACGGCAGCCTCGCGCGCGAACATCGCTTTCTCGCCGAACAGCGCCTGAAACAAGGCGATCTGCGCGTGCTGGTGGCAACGGCGTCGCTCGAACTCGGGATCGATATCGGCGATGTCGATCTCGTCTGCCAGATCGGTTCGCCACGCTCGATCGCCGCGTTCTTGCAGCGCGTGGGACGCTCGGGCCACCAGGTGCGCGGCGTGCCGAAGGGGCGCTTGTTCGCGACATCGCGCGACGACCTGATCGAATGCGTGGCGCTGCTCGACTGCGTGCGGCGCGGCGAACTCGACCGGCTCACGCTGCCGCGCGCGCCGCTCGACGTGCTGGCCCAGCAGATCGTGGCCGAAGTGGCCTGCGCGGAATGGCGCGACGACGATCTCTACGCGCTCGTGCGCCGCGCGACGCCGTGGGCGCGCTTCGAGCGCGCGCAATTCGACGCTGTGCTGCGCATGCTCGCCGACGGCTACACGAGCCGCCATGGGCCGCGCGCCGCGTATCTGCATCGCGACATCGTCAGTCAGACCTTGCGCGCCCGGCGCGGCGCGCGGCTCGCGGCGCTTACCTCGGGCGGCACGATTCCCGACAACGCCGACTACGCCGTGCTGCTCGAACCGCAGAGCGTGAAGATCGGCACCGTCAACGAGGACTTCGCGGTGGAAAGCCTCGCCGGCGACGTGTTCCAGCTCGGCAACGCGTCGTATCGCATTTTGCGTATCGAGTCCGGCCGCGTGCGCGTGGAAGATGCGCAAGGCCAGCCGCCCAATATTCCGTTCTGGCTTGGCGAGGCGCCGGGCCGCAGCGACGAGCTTTCGTTCGCGATTTCGCGGCTGCGCAAGCAGGTCGAAGCGTTCTTGACCGAGGCGGATCAGGTCGCGGAAAACGAAGACGATCGCGCCGTCCAACGCGCCGCCGGCGACAACGCGAAGTTCGCTCGGGCCGTCGATCGCGCCACCGCGAAACTCGCCGCCGCGCTCGATCTCGACGACGCGGCCGCGCGCCAGATCGTCGACTATCTCGCCCGGGCCCGCGGCGCGCTCACCGTCCTGCCGACTCAGGACACGCTCGTGATGGAGCGCTTCTTCGACGAGTCGGGCGGCACGCAACTCGTGATCCACACGCCGTTCGGCAGCCGCATGAACCGCGCGTGGGGCCTCGCGCTGCGCAAGCGTTTTTGCCGCCAGTTCAACTTCGAATTGCAGGCGGCCGCGACCGAAGACGCCATCATCCTCTCGCTCACGGGCGCGCACAGTTTCGCGCTGGACGAGGTGTGGCGCTATCTGCATTCGAATACCGCCGAGCATCTGCTGGTGCAGGCGCTGCTCGACGCGCCGCTGTTCGGCGTGCGCTGGCGCTGGAACGCGACCACGGCGCTCGCGCTGCCGCGTCAGACGGGCGGCCACAAGACGCCGCCGCAAATTCAGCGCATGCGCAGCGAGGATCTGCTCGCCGCCGTATTTCCCGATCAGGTCGCGTGCGTCGAGAACCTCGCGGGCGAGCGCGAGGTGCCCGAGCATCCGCTCGTAGGCCAGACGCTCGACGATTGCCTGCACGAGGCGATGGACACCGAGGCGTGGCTCGCGCTGCTGCGCCGGATCGAGGCGCGCGAAGTGACGCTGGTCGTGCGCGAGTTGCCCGCGCCATCGCCGCTCGCGGCCGAAGTGCTGAGCGCGCGCCCGTATGCGTATCTCGACGATGCGCCGATCGAGGAACGCCGCACGCAGGCGGTGCTGTCGCGGCGCTGGAGCGACCCCGAATCCGCCGACGATCTGGGCGCGCTCGACACCGAAGCGATCGCCAGCGTGCGCGAGGAAGCGTGGCCGCAAGTGCGCGACATCGACGAAATGCACGACGCGCTCAACACGCTCGGCGTGCTCGCGGAAAGCGAGGCGCGAGGCGAGCCGCAATGGCCGGCCTGGCTCGCCGAACTTGCCGCGGGGGGTCGCGCGACGCGCTTCGCCGTTGCGCAGCACGACGCGTTGTGGGTGAGTATCGAGCGCCTCGCGTGCGTGCGCGCGCTCTACCCGCAGGCGCAATACGAACCTCCGCTCGCGCCGCCGCCCGACTATGCCGAGGCATGGAGCGAAGACGCCGCGCTGGTCGAGATCGTGCGCGCGCGGCTTTCCGGGTTCGGGCCGCTCACGCTTGCGGAGATCGCCCGGCCGCTCGCGCTCGAAGCAAGCGTGGTGGCGCTCGCGCTCACGCGCCTCGAAGCCGAGGGCACGGTCATGCGCGGCCGCTTCACGCCCGCGGCGATGCATGGCGGTGGAGAGGAATGGTGCGAGCGCCATCTGCTGGCGCGTATCCATCGCTACACGGTGCGCAAGCTGCGGCGCGAGATCGAACCCGTCGAGCGCCATCACTTCATGCGGTTCCTGTTCGAATGGCAGCGCGTCGCGCCGGGCACGCGCGGCTCGGGCCGCGACGCGCTCGCCGCCGTGCTCGATCAGCTCGAAGGCTGGGAAGCCTCGGCGCTCGCGTGGGAGGACGAGATCCTGCCCGCGCGCATCGATGCGCGTCTGGGCGATGCCGCGCCGATGCTGCTCGACGACCTCTGCCGCGCCGGCCATCTCGCGTGGGCGCGCCTACCCGCGCGGGCGGCCGCGACGGCGACCTCGACGGTGCGTAGCACGCCGGTCGTGCTGCTCTCGCGCCGCGAACTGTCGCACTGGATGGCGCTGGTCGCCCCCCCCGACACGGCCGGCCTCTCTGCGCGCGCCCGACGCGTGTACGACGCGCTGACGCGGCACGGCGCGATGTTCTTCGACGAACTCGCCTCCGATGCGCACCTGCTCGGCGTCGAACTCGAGAACGCGCTCGGCGAACTGGTCTCGGCGGGACTCGTCAACGCGGATAGCTTCGCTGGCCTGCGCGCGCTCGTGAAACCGGCGGCGCAGCGCGGCAGCACGCACGGCCGCAGGAAACCGCGCGGCTTTGCGCCGCTGATTGGCGGCATGGCCGATGCGGGACGCTGGGCCGCGTTGCGGCGCGTGACATTGGCGGAACCTGCCGCCGGGCCGGAAACCCCATCCGTCGACGAAACGTCCTGGCCAGACGCCGCGCGCACGAAAGCCGGCGTGCCCGCGCGGCGTCCGCCCGTCGAGCCGGAACGGCTCGAACAGGTGGCGAAGGTCCTGCTGCGCCGTTATGGCGTGATCTGCTGGCATCTGCTCGCCCGCGAAGCGCCGTGGCTGCCGCCGTGGCGCGATCTGCTGCGCGTGCTGCATCGCATGGAGGCGCGCGGCGAGGTGCGCGGCGGGCGTTTCGTGACGGGTTTGTCCGGCGAACAGTTCGCGCTGCCCGAAGCGGTCGCGCTGCTGCGCGAGGTGCGGCGGCGGGCGAATGCTTCGGTGGTTGCCGATGCGGGTGTCGCAGCCGGTGCGGGTAGCGGCGAGCGCGGCGAGGACGGGCTCGTCTGCATTCCCGCCGCCGATCCGCTCAACCTCGTGGGGACGCTGCTGCCCGGCGAGAAAGTGCCCGCGGTGGCGGGCAACCGCATCGTGTTTCGCGACGGTGTGCCGGTGGCGACGCTCGTGGCGGGAAAGTTTGCGTTTCTCGGCGACTTCGACGAGGGGACGCGGAGCGCGTTGCGCGCGCGGTTGG
Organism: Paraburkholderia acidisoli; assembly: GCF_009789675.1. Lineage (NCBI taxonomy): Bacteria > Pseudomonadati > Pseudomonadota > Betaproteobacteria > Burkholderiales > Burkholderiaceae > Paraburkholderia > Paraburkholderia acidisoli. Next base: position 350,921 of record NZ_CP046914.1, read on the forward strand.
TCAAGCCGTGGTGACGTGGATTTTTGGGAGCGGCGGGCGGGCTATGTTCCCAAGGCTGACGATGTCGCGGCTGTGTCGCGGGAGCGTTTGCTTTCCCGGCAACCGCGACTTCGACGAAGACGCGATGCGGGTTTCCCGAACGCCGGGAAGCCCGCGTCGCGAAGGCTGAATCAGGTCACAGCAATTCGCTGACCTCCATGCGCCGCGATATCGCGAACACCGGATCGACCCTGAAAGCTTCAACCCGGCGCACGCCTGCCTTCCCGCGCCCACTCTCCATCGCCTCGCGAACCAGGCCGTTAGTTGCAACTCACGACATCACCGGCGCGTTGCGAAATGCCGGCGCACCCGCAAGCCGTTGGCCACCACCAGCAGACTCGCGCCGACGTCGGCGAACACGGCCATCCACAGCGTCGCCTCGCCCGCCAGCGCGAGCACGAGAAACACCGCCTTGATGCCGAGCGCGAGCGCGATGTTCTGCTTGAGCACGGCCGCCGTCTTGCGCGACAGGCCGATGAACGCGGCGATCTTGCGCGGATCGTCGTCCATGATCGCGACATCGGCGGTTTCCAGCGCCGTGGCCGTGCCCGCCGCGCCCATCGCGAAACCGATGTCGGCGCGCGCGAGCGCGGGCGCGTCGTTGACGCCGTCGCCGACCATCGCCGCCATGCCGTAGCGCGCGGAAAGCTCGGCGAGCGCGTCCTGCTTGTCCTGCGGCAGCAGATTGCCGCGCGCGTCGTCGATGCCGAGTTGCGTCGCGACCGCGCGTGCCGTCGATACGTTGTCGCCCGTCAACATCACCGGCGCGACGCCGAGCGCGCGCAACGCACGCACGGCTTCGGCGCTTTCGGCGCGCACCGCGTCGGCCACCGCCAGCACGGCAACGGCCGCCTGCGGCGAGCACAACACGATCGCCGTCTTGCCCGCCTGCTCCAGTTGCGCGAGTTGCGCTTCCAGCGCGGGCGAACACAGCCCGAGTTCTTCCGCGAGCCGATGATTGCCGAGCCGCCACTGCACACCGTCGATACGACCCTGCACGCCGCGCCCGTTGAGCACCGCGAATGCGTCGACGGCCGCCAGCCGGTCTCGCGATGATGGCGGCGATCGAAGCGACTCAGGCGTCTGCGCAACATCCAGCGCCGGCAGGGACGACGAATCCGCCGAAACCGATGCGGCCGACGTGCGCGCCGCCGGGTTCGAGCGCGCCCGCCAGCCCTCGACGATCGCGCGCGCGACCGGATGCGTGCTCGCCTCGTCGAGACTCGCGGCAAGGCGCAACGCCGCTTCCGCCGTCAGCGTGGACGACAACGCCAGCACGTCGGTCAGCACCGGCTCGCCGCGCGTGAGCGTGCCGGTCTTGTCGAGCGCGACGGCTTTCAGCAAGCGGCCGCGCTCGAGCCAGACGCCGCCCTTCACGAGCATGCCGTGGCGCGCGGCGGCGGCGAGGCCGCTCACGACCGTGACCGGCGTCGAGACGACCAGCGCGCACGGGCACGCGATCACCAGCAGCACGAGCGCCTTGTAGAGCCACGCGCTCCACGCGCCGCCAGGCACGAGCGGGCCGCCAAGCGCGATCAGCACGGCGAACGCGACCACGACCGGCGTGTAGTAGCGCGCGAACTGGTCGACGAAGCGCTGCGTGGGCGCGCGTTGCGCCTGCGCCTGCTGAACCGCCGCCGCGATGCGCGCGAGCGTGCTGTCCTGCGCGACGGCCGTGACGCTCGCCTCGACCACGCCATCGACGACGATACTGCCCGCATACAGCGCCGCGCCGCTCTCTTTGTCGACGGGCAGGCTTTCGCCGGTGATGGGCGCCTGGTCGAGCGCGGCGCGGCCTGCGATCACGCGCGCGTCGAGCGGCACGCGCCGGCCCGTGCGCACGCGAATGCGACTGCCGATCGCGACCTCGCCCACCGCATAGTCACGCCAGGCACGCTCGCCCTCGTGCCAGACCTCGGCGGTATCGGGCGCGAGCGCCGTCAGTGCGCGGATCGCCTGACGCGCGCGTTCGAGCGAGAGCGCTTCGATTTCCTCGGCGAGTGCGAACAGAAATACGACCATGGCCGCCTCGGGCCATTTGCCGATGGCGACCGCGCCGATCAACGCGAGCGACATCAGGAAATAGATGTTGATCGTGACGTGACGCAGCGCGATCCAGCCTTTGCGCAAGGTCGGCAATCCGGCGCACAGCAGCGAGACGAGCGCGCAAATCAGCACGGGCACGCCGGTTTCGTGACCGGTGCTCCACGCGAGCAGTTCGGCGCTCGCCGCGGCCACGCCGCTCACGGCGAGCAGCAGCTTCTGGCGCCAGGCGAGACGCCTCGACGGCGGCTCGGCCGCTTGCGAGGCGGCCGCGTCGAGCGCGCGCGGCGCCATGCCGATCGCTTTCAGCGCCGCCACGAATGGCTGGACGTCGTCGAGCCGGTGATGCACCGTGAGTTCGCGCGCAAGCAGATCGAAGTCGAGGCGCGCGACGCCTTGCATCGGCTCCAGCTTGTTGCGGATCAGCCGCTCCTCGGTCGGACAATCCATGTTGTCGATACGCCAGCGCGCGGCGTGCGTGCCTTCCGGCGCTTGCGCGAAACCCCGCGACGGCGTGGGTGCCGCGTGCGAGTGCGAAGCGGTGCCGCAGCAGGTGTGGGGGTCGTGAGCGTGGGCGTGGGAATGGATGTCGCGATCGTGAGAGTGGTCGTGGCTGCCGCAGTCGTCTCCGCCGTGGTCGTGGCCCACGTGATCGTGTGCGTGCGCGCCGTGCAACGGCCCGCAACCCCCGCCTTCACCCGGTTGCGTGGCATGCACGTGCCCGGCATCGCCACACTCGCGACGATTCTGTTCGCCGCCAGCCTGCCCAGCGGTCACGCGCGCGCGCCCAGGCGTGCTTTCATGCGCATGCGCGCCGCAACACCCGTTCGCGCCGCCAGCATCGACCGCGACCGGGGCGCTGCCCGCGCCGCCGTCGCCCCGTCCCTCGTCACGCGCACGACACCGCTGCGCGACGCCTGTCTGCGACAAGAACGCCAGGTTCATCGTCAAGCTCTCCCAAAAGTGACAGAATCCATTGAACAGCCTGTAGTCGCTACAGGGTCAAGCAGTCTGTCACCCGCATCTGTCACTCATTGGGAGCCGCGATCATGCGAATTGGCGAACTCGCGCGCCTCGCGCACTGCGACGTCGAAACCGTGCGCTTTTACGAACGCGAGGGCTTGCTCGACGAGCCCGCGCGTGAAATGAACGGATACCGCAGCTATACGCCCGGCCACGCCGTTCAACTCAACTTCATCCGTCATTGCCGCTCGCTCGGCATCGGGCTCGTGGATATCCGCATGCTGCGCCGCTTTCAGGCCGATCCGAGCCAGCCCTGCGACGAAATCAACGAGCTGATCGACAGCCAGATCGCACGCATCCATCAGCAGATCGAGTCGATGCGCGTGCTCGAGCAGCAGTTGCGCACGCTGCGCGACAGCTGCCACGCGCACCATCAAAGCAGCGCCGAGTGCGGAATCATGAAGAACCTGGCACAGCCCGTGGACGACGAAAGCTGTTCGTGTCATGCCGATACGCCCGCGCAAGCCGCGCTCGACGCGGTGCACCCGGCGGGCGCGCCGCACCGGCATCCAGCAGCGGAGTGACACGCGCGGCGCGGGCTTCCTCAGGCAGCCCGCCGCGCCGTCTCACCGAAGCCCGCTACGCACGCCTCGCTACGCACTCAAGGCGCGGCGGCGATCACCTCGGCGACCGTTGCCGTGAGTTTCTTCGCGTAGGGCACGTGCAGGAACTCGTTCGGGCCATGCGCGTTGGACTTCGGCCCGAGCACGCCGCACACCATGAATTGCGACTTCGGGAAGCCTGCCTGCAGCACGTTCATGAGCGGAATCGTGCCGCCCTGACCGAGATACGCGCAGTCCGCGCCGAAGTGCGTGCGCGAGGCGTCGTTGAGCGCATGCGAGAGCCACGGCGCCAGTTCCGGCGCGCTCCAGCCGTTCGCCGCGCCCGCGTCGGGCTTGAAGGTGACTTTCGCGTTGTACGGCGGGTCGAGTTCGAGCAGCGCCTTGAGATCCGCTACGGCCTTCGACGCCTCCACGAGCGGCGGCAAACGCAGCGACAGCTTGAACGCCGTGCGCGGCCGCAGCACGTTGCCCGCGTCGGCGAGGGCCGGCAAACCCGCCGCCCCCGTGACCGAGAGCGAAGGCCGCCACGTGGAATCGAGCAGCGCCTGCTGCGGGTCGGTGGTCTTGGGCAGCACGGGGCGGCCGTCCTGACCGCAGGCCCACGGCAGGCCCTTCCACACGCTGTCACCGAGAATCCTTGCCGTGGCCTCCGCCTCGCTCAAGCGCTGCTGCGGAATCGCGCAATGGAAACCCTTGGGCAGCAGCGTGCCGCTCGCGGCGTCTTCGAGACGCTCGAACAGCTGCCGCATGATGCGAAAACTCGAAGGCGCGATGCCGCCATACGAGCCCGAGTGAATGCCCTCTTCGAGCACTTCGACTTCGAGGTCGCCGGCCACCAGACCGCGCAGCGAGGTGGTGAGCCACAACTGGTCGTAATTGCCCGCACCCGAATCCAGGCACACGACGAGGCCGACTTCGCCGAGCCGGTCGCGCAACGCGTCGACATAGGGCAAAAGGTCGTAACTACCCGATTCCTCGCAGGTTTCGATGAGCCCCACACAACGCGGACGTTCGATGCCCTGGGCGTCGAGCGCGGCGATGGCGGTGACGCTCGCGTAGATCGCGTAGCCGTCGTCGGCGCCGCCGCGACCGTAGAGCCGGCCGTCTTCGAGCTTCGGCGTCCACGGGCCGAGGTCGTTGCGCCAGCCCGCGAACTCCGGCTGCTTGTCCAGATGGCCGTACAGCACGACGGTTTCCGTGTTGCCAGAGCGCGTGGCGGGCGCCTCGAAGAAGATCACGGGCGTGCGGTCGGGCAAACGCACGATTTCGAGCTTCAGACCGCGCACGGGCTGCTGCTCCGCCCACTTCGCCGCCTCCTGAACCACGCGTTCCAGATAACCGTGCTTCGCCCATTGCGGGTCGAAGGCCGGGCTCTTGGCCGGCACGGCGATGTAGTCGGTGAGCGCGGGCACGATCTCGTCGTGCCATTTGCGCTCGACGAAAGTGCGCAATTCGTCGTGATCGAGTTGCCGAGTGGCTTCGGACGTATCGGACATGATCGGTTCCCTGCGATGAAAACCCCGATGATAGACCCGAACCCCGCGCCGCCGCACCCCGCTCGCCCCAACGTTAGCCGTTTGGCCAGGACCTTACGTGCGCCCGACGCCAATCCGCGCGACAATAGCCGACCATCTGCCATCGCAATTTTTGAGGAGAGCCAACCATGGTGAGCCGTTCCGCCTTCGAGATGATCGCTCTCGCAGTCGTGATCGCGCTTTACTTCCTGCCCGCGCTGATCGCCGACCGGCGTCATCGCCACGATCTGCTCGTGCTCGCCATGTTCAATGCGCTGCTCGGCTGGACCGTGCTCGGCTGGCTGCTGGCGCTGGTCTGGTCGCTGCAGCCGAATCCGCCGCGCGATCTGGGCGGCCAGACCACGGTGCGCAGCCGCCGGATCGGCATGCAGATCTTCTCGCGCCGCCTCGACGCCCGCGTGCAGGCCCGCGAGTCGCGCGCGACCGAGCGCAAGCGCTAGGTCCCGGCACCGCGCCGCGGGTTTCGCGCGGTTTCGACAGCATTCGCGCGGGCTGCATAACTGTCTGCCCTGGCCGGATGGCCAACGTGCCCGTCGAGTCGAGCGCACGCGGTTCCGGCAGGAAATAATCGGCGTAATTCGTCGTCAAACGAAGCCGCCCGTCACAGCGTTCGCGGCGGCCAATCCCACGCCCCGCGCCGGGGTTAACTGGAGCCATTCATGCCACACGTCGCCCCGTTGCTCGCCTTTGCCGCCGTTGCGCTCGGCATGGCGCTCACGCCCGGACCCAACATGATCTATCTGATCTCGCGCTCCATTTGCCAGGGGCGCAAGGCGGGCCTGATCTCGCTGGGCGGCGTCGCGCTCGGCTTCGTGTTCTATATGTTGTGCGCGGCGTTCGGCATCACCGCGCTGCTCATGGCGGTGCCGTTCGCCTACGACGCACTGCGCCTCGGCGGCGCGCTCTACCTGTTCTGGCTCGCGTGGCAAACGCTCAAACCCGGCGGCCGCTCGCCCTTCCAGGTGCGCGACCTGCCCGCCGACGGCCCGCGCAAGCTGTTCTGGATGGGCTTTATCACCAACCTGCTGAATCCGAAGATCGCAATTCTGTATCTCTCGCTGCTGCCGCAGTTCATCGACCCGCATCACGGCAGCGTGCTGGCGCAGTCCATCGTGCTGGGCAGCGTGCAAATCGCGCTGTCGATCAGCGTGAACGCGGCCGTGGCCATGACGGCCGGTACCATCGCCTCGTTCCTCGCGGGCCGTCCGGCGTGGCTCGTGATGCAGCGCTGGCTCATGGGCACGGTGCTGGCCGGGCTCGCCGTGCGCATCGCGGCGGAAGGACAGCGCTGAGTCAGGCCGGACGATGGCGCCGGCGGCTGTGGGCGCCGGCCGCTGCCGCTGAGCGGCGATCCGCCATCGCGGCCATCGCGCTCCGATCGGGCAAACCGTGCGCTTAGGCAGTAGATCTATCGCTACCGTAAAGGCGCGAGAGTCTGGCGCCGGAATGCAAACGGCCGGGCGCAAAGGCCCGGCCGTTTTGCCTGGTGTTACCGCGAAAGCGACGAAGGATGGATATCGTCTCGCGTAATTTGATGCGCTCGCTTAAAACCCGCTGACGAGGCTGCCGCGCGCGACGTCGCGCATCCTGACGGAACCCGCCGGAATCGAGCGCGGCTGGATCTGCACCATGTCCTGCGAGAACATGTCCTGGCGCAGTTCGCCGTGCTCGTCGAACCATTGGCAGATCAGCCAGTGGCCGCTCGCGAAGCCCACCGGACCCGCATACATGACGGTCATGCGCGGGCCGCCCGAACTCAGGGTGACAACGTCGCCAATGCCGGCCGTTACGGCACTCGAGCCCACGGCAACGTCGATGGTCGTATCAAGCATGATGTCCCCCGTTGAAAAAGACGCGCAGAGAAAAAACTTCAGGCGGGGCTTGCGTCCCGCAACCGGCCCACCGTTTTCGCCGTTTTTTCGGCCACGGAATTTGGCGGTAATAATGAGTTTGGCAAGACTAACAACTCGAATTAATGCGCGCAAGCAATTTCAATATCGCTTGCGGAAAACCCTGTTACTGCGCATTAGCTAAAACGCGTCCAGCAATTTTGCCGCGCATAAATTACGGAAACGCCACATATTGACCGGCGCCCGATAGCAAAAGCTACCGGACGGTCGGGCGATTGCCCCAGCTACGAGCCGATCTGCAGGCCTCTCCGCGCGAGCGTTCTCGAGCGTTGCACGAACAGTATTATTATTCGCGGCTTGCGGTTAAATAACCGCCGCAATGCAGTTGCAATAAAAACCATGCGAATGTCACAACATTAACCGCATGGTTCAAATTTCGATATTGTTGCCACAGGGGTGGAAACGCTTCCCGCCCTCAAAAACCGCTCGTTCGTTTTATTTTTTCGTCGGCGTGTTTCAGGCGTGAAAGCCGCGCGGTTATCTGCCGATTAACCGAACGATAACGAATATCGTCGATGAAATATGGCTGACACGTTAATGCGAACTTCTGTCGTAAAAGACAGCGCCCCATCCGGCCGCCCCGAGCTAGCGAGAACGACCCGATGGGGCGCAGCAGCCTGCCGCGGCGCGTTTATTCGGCGAACGGCAGCGTGGTTTGCCCTTCGGCGCGCATTTCGAACACATTGAGCGTCATGGCGACGAGCGCGTAGTAGCCGAGCAGGCCGACCAGATTGATGGTCGTTTCGTGGCCGAAGCGCGCCACGGCACGCGCGTAGGTCGCGTCCGACACGCGCTTGCCATCGTAAAGCTCGGTCGTGAAGGCGTAGACGAGCGCGTCGTCGGCATCCTCGAACTCGGGCGCGGCGCCCGTGCGGATCTGCTCCGCCAGCGTTTCGGGCACGCCCGCCTTCAGCGCGATCGGATAGTGGATATACCACTCGGCTTGCGCCTGCCAGCGCGCGGCGGTCACGAGAATCGCGAGTTCGGACAACCGCAGCGACAGGCCCGTCTGGTAGCGGCAGAACGCGCCCAGCCGCTGCGCGTGCTGCGCCAGTTCCGGGCTGTGGATCCAGCCCAGAAACGGGCCGTTGAGATTGCCGCGCGGTCCCGCGAGGATCTCGCTCAGCACGGCCGTTTGCTCGGGCGACGCGAGCGCGGCGTCAAACGCGGGAAGCCGTGGCTTCGAGGATGGCGTCATCGATTCACTCCATTGGAAAACAGACAGGTGCGGCGGCCCGCGACCGCTCGCATGCACGGCAGCACGCGGAAGCCCGCGGGAAGATATCGCGAGCGCTCGCAGTCGCGGGTAATTTTAGGCAGTTAGTTGCACATCATGCGCTCGCGCCATGGCTCAGGCCGGGCGCGCCACGCCCGTCGCGTCGAGTGCGCCGTCGATGGCATCGGCGAGACGCTCGACGATCGTGTCGATGTCGCGGGACGTGCAGATGAACGGCGGCGCCAGCAGCACGTGGTCGCCGTGCTTGCCGTCCACGGTGCCGCCCATCGGATACACCATCAGGCCGCGCGCGAACGCCTCGCGCTTGATGGCAGCGTGCAGCTTGAGCGCCGGATCGAAGCTCGCCTTCGTGCCGCGATCCTGCACGAGTTCCACGCCCGTGAACAGCCCGCGCCCGCGCACGTCGCCCACGTACGGATGCGCGGCGTAGCGTTCGCGCAGCCGCGCGCGCAGTTGTTCGCCGCGCGCGAGCACGTTGTCGAGCAGTTTTTCTTCGGCGATCACGCGCTGCACTTCGAGCGCCGCCGCGCACGCCGTCGCGTGGCCGATATAGGTATGGCCGTGCTGGAAATACCCGCTGCCGCCCACGATCGTCTCGTAAATGCGCTGGCTCACGAGCGTCGCACCGATCGGCTGATACCCCGCGCCCAGGCCCTTCGCGATCGTCAGCAGGTCGGGCGCCACGCCGTCTTCCTCGCACGCGTACAGATAGCCCGTGCGGCCCATGCCCGACATGATTTCGTCGAGGATCAGCAGCACGCCGTAGCGGTCGCACACCGCGCGAATCTTGCGGAAGTAGTCGCGCACGGGCGGCACCGCGCCCGCCGTCGCCCCCACCACGGTTTCCGCGACGAAGGCCGCGACGTTCTCCGCGCCGAGTTCGAGAATTTTCTGCTCGAGTTCGTCGGCGAGACGTTGCGCATAGGCGGCGTCGGTTTCGCCTTCGTGACGTTCGCGGTACGCGTAACAAGGGCTCACGTGGTGCGACTCGATCAGGATCGGCAGAAACGGTTCGCGACGCCACGCGTTACCGCCGATCGCGAGCGCGCCCAGCGTGTTGCCGTGATAGCTCTGGCGGCGCGCGATGAAGTGGCGGCGCGTGAGTTCGCCTTTTTCCACGAAGTACTGGCGCGCCAGCTTGAGCGCGGCCTCGATCGCCTCGGAGCCGCCCGAGACGAAATACACGTGGTCGAGCCCCTCGGGCGCCGCGGCGATCAGATGATCGGCCAGTTGCTCGGAAGCCTCGGTCGTGAAAAACGAGGTATGCGCATAAGGCAGTTGCTGCGCCTGGCGCTTGATCGCGTCGATCACGCGCTGATTGCTGTGGCCCAGACACGAAACGGCCGCGCCGCCGCTCGCGTCGAGATAACGCTTGCCGGTGGAATCGATGATTTCGATGCCCTCGCCCGCCACCGCGACGGGCAGCGTTTGCTTCGGCATCCGATGGAAAACCTGGCTCATGATGGTCCTCGATGAAAAATGTCAGTGGGGCGAACGGGTCGTGCCGATGCGCCGGTCGAGCACGCACGCGCCGCCCTGCCAGACGCCAAGCGCGACGCCGCCCGGCTCGACGCGCAGACACGCGGTGGCGAGCGTGTTCTCGTCGTCGGGATCGTGGGGGTCGTCGCGGAAAATCGGCAGCCCGGCACCCGCGCGGTCTTGCAACGCGCGCACGAACGCGTCGCCAGCGGCTTTGGGCGCAGGCGGCGAGTCGCGCGGTACATCGGGTAGCAACGCGGGCAGTAATTCCGCCAGCCGCGCCTGACGATCGCGCGAGGAGTCCGTGACGATCTGCGGCTCGTGCTCGCAGCCCGCGTGTATCAAATGATTCGCATGGCCGGAAGGCGCCTCGACTTCGACCGGCGAGCAGCGCCGCGCCGTGGCTTCGATGCTGAAGACGCGCACGACGCCTGCCGCGTCCGTGCCGCCGAGCGTGTGATGAAAGCCGCTCGCGCGCGGCGTGTCGCGCAGCAGCGCGAGCGCGTCTTCGAGCGAGGCCGCGTCGAGCACGGCGCGCGCGAGGATCATGCGCGGCACGCCCGCGCGCGGCTCGCGAATGCGCACGTTGTTGATCGCCTGGGCCAGCCCGGCGCGCGTGGCCGCGAACGTGTGGCCCGGCAGCGAACCCGGATAGTAGAAGCTCGTGAAACCGGGCTTGCCTTCGGGCTCGACTTCGACCACGCCGCAACGGCCGAGCAGCCACGGGTCGCCGTCTTCGTTGTGCGCGATCAGGCCGCCCGAAGCCGTGCGCGCCGCCAGCGTCGTACAGCCGTCCGGCGCGTTGTGGATCAGTTCGCCGCGGCAGTTCCAGAGGAACAGGTCGTCGGCGGGCCAGTCGAGCGCGTGGGCCATGGCGTCGAGTTCCGCGACGTGCGCGGGGAAATAGCGCTCGGCCGCCGCGCGCAGTTCGCGGGCGAACGCGCTGCCGCGCCAGCGGCTGACCGCGCGCCAGGCGCTGCTTTGCGCCATGTAACTCGCGAAGACGGGCTTCGCGAACGCGCCGAGTTGCCGCCCGATCGCCTCGGGCGTGCCGCCCGCGCGGAAAGTCTTGAGTGCCTGCATCGAAAGAAATCTCGCTGATTACGTCGCGTTTTGCGACGCGCTTTATCTGATGCCGATTTATACGCCTCAACAACATATGTTGTCAATAAAATATAAATCAACAACAAATGCGATATCGATGGACGAAGCCAAGCCGGGCGCGCGTCTCGTGACGTGCGCCCGGCGCATGGCGTATCGACGGAACCGGAAACCTGGCGGAAAAGACGCGGAGAAGAAAGCGCCGAAGGAAGCCCTTAAGGCACGTAAGCGCCGCGTGCGTTGAGCGAGCGTTCGGCCGCTTCGAGCTGCGCGATCGCGCCCGCCCCTTCGAGCGCGAGCAGTTGCGCGACGAGCGATTCGGCGAGCGCCGTGGCGGCCACGAGCGAGGGGAAAAACGAGGGGCTTTCGTGCGTGAAGATCAGCGCTTTTTCGGCGTTGAGGGCGATGGGCGAAACGGCGCTGTCGGTGATCGCGATCAGGTGGCTGCCTTTTTCGAGCGCTGCTTCGGCCACGCGCACGGCTTCGACCGAATACGGCGCGAAGCTCACGACGACTGTTGCGCTCTCGCGCTCGATGCCGAGCAACTGCATTTCGAGCGTGCCGGCCTCGCCGCCCAGCAGCGAAACCGATGGCCGGAACAGCCGGTAACCGTACACCAGCCCGAACGCCACGGCATAGCACGACCGAAAGCCGGCCACCTGCACGTGTTTCGCGCGGCGCAGCACGCGCGCCGCCTCGCCGATCGAACGCGTGTTCTGCGCCGCGCTCGCCTCGAGATTGTGCTGCTGCGCCACCAGCAGGTCGCGTGCGAGGCCTTCTTTGGCGCTGCCCGCGACGAGCGAGCGCGCGCGGCTCGAGAGCGGTTCGGGGCGCGTGCGCACGCGCGCAACGAACAGATCGCGCAACTCGTTCCAGCCCGGAAAACCCAGTTGCTGCGAGAGGCGCACGAGCGAAGCCGGCTGCACGCCGGCGCGCTCGGCGACCTTGCGCATGGACGATACGGCCACCTCGTCGGGATGGTCGAGCAGGAAGGCCGCGCCGGTCTGGAACTGCGGACTCAGGTCGGAGAAGCGCGCGCGGATCAGCGCGGCGAGCTGGTCGAAACTGTCTGGCATGCAGCGGCTCGGGCAATAAGTGACAACAAATGTTATCACTGGTGTTGTCGCGATCGTGGATTGTTGCGGCGCTCTCCCATACGCAGAATGCCAAAGCAAGTCAGCCCGAGGTCGCGTTCTCGCGAATCCCCAGCGCCGTCAGCAGCCACAGCTTGAACATCTCGAAGGCCTCGTGCCGATGCGCCCGGTGCGGATGCACGAGATAGTGCCCGACGTATTCGACTTCGCGCGTGGACCCGGCGAGCGGCCGCACGAGTTCGCCGCGCTGCAATTCGCGCTCGGACAACAACGTCGATTCGAGCACGACACCGAGGCCGTCCACGGCTGCGGCGATCGCCATGGAACTTCGGTCGAAGCGCAGGCCGTAGTGCGTGGGCGGCGGCAACTGATTGGCTTCGAACCAGCCCTTCCACTGATACATCTGGACTTCGCACTGGATCAGCGGCAAGTGGTACAGGTCTTCCGGCTTGCGGATGCGTTCCGCGAGCGCCGGCGTACACAACGGCGCCAGCCCCTCGAGCGCGAGGGGAATCTTCGCGTGCGGCGAAGGCTTCGGTTCGCCGTAGACGATATCGAGATCGAAGTCGTCGTCGAAACGGGCGTATTCCGTGCTCGCCGAAAAGCGCAGGTCGATATTCGGATAATCGCGCACGAAGCCGGACAGCCGCGGCAGCAGCCACTGCGTGGCGAAGCTGGGCGCGGTGTGCAGGCGCAACGGCGTGCGCTCGTTGCTCGTCAAGAGCGCGAAACCGCGCTGCATTTCCTCCATGCCGCGCTGGATATGCTCCATCAGCATCGCGCCTTCGCGCGTGAGGCGCACTTCCCGGGTACTGCGCTGGAACAGCCGGTGGCCGAGCAATTCCTCGAGCTTGCGGACCGAATGGCTGACCGCGCTGGGCGAGAGGCTCAGCTCGCGTGCCGCCTCCGCGAACGACAGGGTGCGTCCGGCACCCTCGAAAACCCTGATATACGACAGCGGGACCTTGCGGAAAACGTTCATGGGCCTGGATTCGTGAATGGCATTCACGAGCTAGTGTAATCTTTTCTTTTGTCACGGACAGTACGGCTCGCTACATTGGGCCCACCTCGTTCCCACACCCGTCCGATTGCTGAACAGGAGACAACTGCGGCAATGACGGGTTGTCGAGGATCTTTCCCGTTTCCGCAGGAACTGCCATGACAATGATTACGGAGGCCGAGCCGCAAGCCGGCTCGACATCGGCGCAACTCTCCCGCATTGCCGATCACGCGTACCGCATCCGCCGCTTCGCGCTGCGCATGGGCGAAGTTCAGGGCCAGGGCTACATCGGCCAGGCGCTCGGTCTCGCCGACGCGCTCGCCGTCGCCTGGTGCCACGCGATGAACATCTGCCCCGCCGACCCCGAGTGGGAAGGCCGCGACCGCTTTCTGCTCTCGCACGGCCACTACGCCATCGCGCTCTACGCCGCGTTGATCGAAGCGGGCGTGATCGCCGAAAACGAGCTGGAAACCTACGGCTCCGACGACAGCCGCCTGCCGATGTCGGGCATGGCCACCTACACGCCCGGCATGGAAATCTCGGGCGGCTCGCTGGGCCAGGGCCTGACGATCGCCGTGGGCATGGCGCTCGGCCTGCGTCTGAAGGGCAATCCGGCTTTCGTCTACAACTCGATGTCCGACGGCGAACTCGACGAAGGCGCGACGTGGGAAGCCGCGCTGTCCGCCGCGCACCACGGTCTCGGCAATCTCATCACGATGGTCGACATCAACCGCCAGCAGGCCGACGGCCCGTCGCACGACGTGCTCGGCTTCGAACCGCTCGCGGACAAATGGGCCGCGTTCGGCTGGCACGTCGAGCGTGTGAACGGCAACGACCTGCCCGCGCTCGTCGCCGCGTTCGATCGCGCCCGCGCGCTCACGGAAGCGAAGCCGCGCGTCATCCTGCTCGACACGTTGATGGGCAAAGGCGTGCCGTTCCTCGAAACGCGCGAAAAGAATCACTTCATCCGCGTCGACGCGCAAGAATGGCAGCAGGCGATTGCCGTGCTCGACCAGAACCATCGTCAAGCCCAGCAAGGAGACCCGGCATGAGCGCCGTCATCGACAAGAAACCCCGCCTGACGACTTCGGCGATGATCGCGTCGATCGCATCGGAAGGCCAGCAGACGCGGCCCGCGCCGTTCGGCCACGCGCTCGTGGCGGAGGCGGAGAAGCGCCCGAACATCGTCGGCATGAGCGCCGATCTCTCGAAGTACACCGACCTGCACATCTTCGGCCAGGCGTTTCCCGAGCGGCATTTCCAGATGGGCATGGCCGAGCAGTTGCTGATGGGCGCGGCGGGCGGCATGGCGAAGGAAGGCTTCATTCCGTTCGCGACGACCTACGCCGTGTTCGCGACGCGCCGCGCGTATGACTTCATCCACCAGATCATCGCGGAGGAAAATCTCAACGTGAAGATCTGCGCCGCCCTGCCCGGCTTGACGACCGGCTATGGTCCGAGCCACCAGGCGACCGAAGATCTCGCGCTGATGCGCGCGATTCCCGGCATGACCGTGATCGACCCGTGCGACGCGCTCGACACGGAGCAGGCCGTTGCGGCCATTGCCGCGCACCACGGCCCCGTGTACATGCGTCTGCTGCGCGGCAAGGTGCCCGCCGTGCTCGACGACTACAACTACCAGTTCGAACTGGGCAAGGCGAAGCTGCTGCGCGACGGCGCGGACGTGCTGATCATCTCCTCGGGCATCATGACGATGCGCGCGCTCGAAGCGGCGCAGGCGCTCGACGACGGCTCGGCGAGCGTGGCCGTGCTGCACGTGCCCACCATCAAGCCGCTCGACGAAGCCACCATCATCGAGCAATGCCGCAAGCCGGGCCGTCTCGTGATCGTCGCGGAGAACCACAGCGTGATCGGCGGTCTCGGCGACGCCGTGACGAGCGCGCTGGTGCGCCACCGCGTGATGCCGGAATTCCGCCAGATCGCGCTGCCCGACCAGTTTCTCGACGCCGGCGCGCTGCCGACGCTGCACGACCGCTACGGTATTTCGACGGCCTCCATCGTCGACAACATCAAGACGTGGCTGAAGTAAGCCAGGAGACGCAATCATCATGAACGTAACAGTGATCGGTATCGGCGCGATCGGTCTGCCGATGGCGCTGCGCATCCAGGGCGCGGGCCACGCGGTGACGGGCGTGGATCTGTCGAGCCGCGCGCGCGAACTCGCGCAGGACAGCGGGCTCGCCGCCGTGGACGGTTTCGCCGCCGCGCCGGCCCCCGAGGTCGTGGTGGCCATGGTGGCCACGCCGCAGCAGCTCGCTTCGCTCGTCGACAGCGTGGCCGCGCAGGTCGCGGGCCAAACGTGGGTGATCATGTCGACGGTCGGCCCCGAAGCCGTGCGCGAACAGGGCGAGCGCCTCGTCGCGGCGGGCGCGCGGGTCGTGGACGCGCCGGTGACGGGCGGCACCGCGCGGGCAAAGACGGGCGAGCTGGTGATCTTCGCCTCGGGCGAAGCCGCGCATATCGCGGCCGTGCGCCCCGTGCTCGACACCATGGGCAGCGTGCGCAACGTCGGCCCGAAGCTCGGCGACGGCCAGTCGATCAAGGTCGTCAACCAGCATCTGTGCTCGGTCCATATCGTCGCGGCGGCGGAAGCGCTCAATCTCGCGCGCTCGCTCGGGCTCGACCCGGCCGCCGTGCTCGAACTGATCGAGAAAGGCGCGGCCGGCTCGTGGATGCTCTCCGACCGCGGCCCGCGCATGCTGCAAGGCACCGACGTCAGCGTGACCAGCTCGATCAACATCTTCGTGAAAGACAGCGATCTGGTCGCCGACGCCGCGGCAACGTGCGGCGCGGACGTCCCGCTGCTGTCGATCGCCAATGCGCGCTATCACGCCGCCGCCGACGCGGGACTCGCGTTGCGCGACGACAGCCGCGTGATCGAAACCTGGCGTTCGGCGTAACTCGAATCCACGAAAACGCGCGCAAGCGTCGTCGTCGTGAACAATCGCCGAAAGCGCACGAAGAACGCGCGGCACGATTGGGCCGTCCGCCATGCGGACGGCGACCATAGCAACGGAGACAAACCACATGAATACTCATCACGAAGGACGCGCCACCAAGGTCGCCGTCGCATCGATGATCGGCTCGGCCGTCGAGAGCTACGACTTCTTCATTTACGGCACCGCGGCCGCTGCCTGGTTCGGCAAGATTTTTTTCCACACGACTGAACCGATCGTCGGCATTCTGGCGGCGTTCGCGACGCTCGCGATCGGCTTTCTGATGCGCCCGCTCGGCGGCTATCTCGCCGGGCACTACGGCGACCGCCTCGGCCGCAAGGCCGTGCTGTTCTGGTCGCTCGTGGCCATGGGCGGCGCGACCGTGTTGATCGGCGCCCTGCCAACCTACCAGCAGGCGGGCGTGCTCGCGCCGATCCTGTTGATTCTCCTGCGGATGGTGCAAGGCATCGGCTTCGGCGCCGAATGGGGTGGCGCGGTGCTGATGGCCTGCGAACACGCGCCCGAAAAGCGCCGCGGCTTCTTCGGCGCCGTGCCGCAACTGGGCATTCCGCTCGGCCTGCTGCTCGCGAACGGCGCGTTCCTGCTGTCCGGCTCGATCTTCGAAGGCGACTGGGTGTGGCGTGCGCCGTTCCTGCTGTCGTTCGTGATGGTCGCGATCGGCATCTTCATCCGCATGAGCGTGGCGGAGTCGCCGGAGTTCGAAGCGGTCAAGGCCGAGGACAAAGTGATGAAGGCACCCGCGCTCGAAGTCATCAAGAGCGACTGGCGCAGCATTCTTCGCATCGTCGGCTTGCGCATGGCGGAAACGGGCGGCTACTACATCACGACGAGCTTCATGCTCTCGTACGTGACGCTCGCGCATGTCTCCAGCACGCACCATATTCTTTGGGGCACGTTGATCGGTTCGGCGCTCGGCCTCGTGAGCCACCTGTTCTACGGCGCGCTCAGCGACCGGATCGGCCGCCGCCCCGTGTTCATGCTGGGCGCGCTCTTCACGATCGTGTTCGGCGTGCCGATGTTCATGCTGATCAACACCGGCGCGATCATCATGGTGATCGTGGCCGTGGCGCTCTCGCTGCTGCTGAGCCATGACCCGATCTTCGCGGTCGAGGCGAGCTGGTTCTCCGAGCAGTTTCCCGCCAACGTGCGTTCGTCGGGCATCTCGCTCGGGTACAACGGTGCTTCGTTGATCGCGGGGCTGCTGCCCATGATCGCGACAGGCATGTTCGGCGCGTTCGGCTGGATCGGGCCCGCGCTGATGTTCTCGGCGCTCGGCGTGGTCTCCACGTGTTGCGCCCTCGCGATGAAGGAAACGGCGCCCGCCGTCGTCGAGAAGAAAAAGGCGCATGCCAGCACGGAACGCCGATTCGCCGCGTAAGCTCCGGTTGGATTGCTGGCAGCGCCCGAGTGCGAGAATTCCCGCTGCGTAACGATCAACTCACAAAAGGCAGCTTGCTATGGCGCGCCTGCGCCAGCATCGAAACCGTGATCTTGCGCACTTCGAGCTTGCTCTGCGTGACATGCGCGCGTAGCAGGATGGCGGCCTCGGCGGGCTTGCCGCGCTCGATCAGCGTGAGCATGGTGGCGTGCTCGTCGTAGGTCGCGTCCGTGCGATGCGGCTTGAGAAAGTCGAGCCGCCGCACGATGCGGATACGCTCCGTCACCTCGTTGTGGACACGCAGCATTTCCGCATTGCCGGTGGCCTCGACCAGGCCGCGATGAAAGCCTTCGTCGAGCCGGAACATCCGCGCCGGGTCGCTCTCGCGCAGTTCGGGCGCGACGCGCCAGATCGCCTTGAGTGCCTCGATGGCGCGATGCGGCGGCCCCGCGCTGGCCACGCGTTCGATGGCGGCGAGTTCCAGCACGATGCGCAAGTCGTAGAGCTGATCGAGCCGGTCGAAGTCGATATCGCACACTTTCCAGCCACGCCGGAAGCCCACTTCCAGGTAACCTTCGCGCAACAGACGAAACAACGCGTCGCGCATGGGCGTGCGCGAGACGCCGTAGTGTTGCGCGATGTCGGTTTCCGAAAAGCGGTCGCCGGGAAACAGCCGAAAGTCGAAGATAGCGTGCTTGAGTTGCAGATACACCTGCTCCGCCAGCGGATTCGCGCCGTACACGACCTTCGCCGCGCTCGCGTCTTCGGCTGCGTTTTCCGCTGCGTTTTCCGCTGCGTTTTCCGCTGCGTTGTCCAGCGCCTCCGGTTCAGGCGGGTTCGCGTCGGTTTGCCGTTTGGGTTCGATGGCCGTTCTCCTGCGTGCGCTGGCGTGTCCGGCGCGACTCAAGCGCCGCTCGCGCCTGCCGCCTGCGCGTATGCCGCCACGGCATCCGGCGCGTCGATCAGACTCACATGCGCCGCCACGACGACCCAGCCGCCGAATGCGGCATCGGGCGTACCGAGCCGCGCCCACGTCTGCATCTGGCGGCCCACCAACGGCGTGGCGTCGCTGGTGAATTCGGTGCTCACGGTCGCGTAGTCGCGGCCGAACGTGGTCACGACCGTGCGATGCCGCTTGCGCGACTTCGGCACCGGCGCGCACGATTCGCGCCACGCACGAATGGCCGCGCCGCCATGCTGGATTTCGGCAATGCCGTAGCGCACGGTTTCGGGCGCGTCCCAGAACAGCACATTCATGGCGGCTACGTCGTTGTCGATCAGCGCGCGTTCGTAGGCTTCGAATGCGGCGCGCACTTCGGCGACAATGGCCGGATCGTCGATCTCGCGCGGAGAACAGGGCAGCGTCATGTTGATTCGGACTCCAGAAGTTGCGCAAGACTCGCGGTCCACCCCACGATGCCGCCTTGCGAGCGGATCATCGCGAGCGTCGCGTCCTTGAACGCGGGAATATAGCTCGCCGTGGCGTCTTCGATCACGAGGCAATCGTAACCCCGGTCGTTCGCCTCGCGCATCGACGTCTGCACGCACACCTCGGTCGTAACACCCGCGAACACGAGATGCGTGATGCCGCGCGTGGCGAGTTCCTCGCCGAGCCGGGTTGCGTGGAACGCGCCCTTGCCCGGTTTGTCGATCACGAGTTCGCCCGCGACCGGCGCGAGCGCAGCCACGATCGCGTTGCCCGGCTCGCCGCGCACGAGAATACGGCCCATTGGACCGGCGTCGCCAATGCGTGCGCTGGGCTGGCCGCGCAAGCGCTTCGCGGGCGGGCAATCCGACAAGTCCGCCGCATGCGATTCGCGCGTATGCACCACGAACCAGCCGCGCTCGCGCGCGTGCCGCAACAGCCGCGCGACGTCGGGCACGATGCCGCCCAGCAACGACACATCGTTGCCGAGCGCCGCACCAAAACCGCCCGGCTCGATGAAATCGCGCTGCATGTCGATCACCACGAGCGCCGTTTTCGAAGCCTCGTAGGTAAAAGGAGACGGCAGCGCGTCAGCAACCCTCGGCATGATCGATCACCCCTCGTAGTCGCGTTCGGGCGCGGGGAAGCCGCACGCGGTGCCGTCGGTCACGCGCACCTCGCTTTCCCATGGCACACGATACGCGCCGCGCACCATGTCCTGCATGAAGGTGTACGGGCAGTCCCGCGCGCCGCCCTTCACGGCCACGTAGCCGCGATGGCCGAGCTGATAGATGTTGTTCTCCACGCCCCAATGCGCGCGCGCTTCGCGCACGAGGTCGGGCCGCATTTCGCAGGCAATGATTTCGTCGGGGCGATGGCTGCCGTCCACCATCACCGTGCCGTCGAAATCGCAGAACATGCCCTCGCCCATCGAGTCGAACGTGCCGTCGCTGCCGCACAGGCACACGCTCGCGGTTTGCGCGAGATTCTGGAACGCATTCGACTGATTGGTGATGCGCCACGCGTGGCGAATGGGCGCCGTATAGCCCGCCGTGCGCAGGATCACTTCCGCGCCCTTGTACGCGGCTTCGCGCGCCATCTCCGGAAACATGCCGTCGTGGCAAATGATGAGCCCGAGCTTCACGCCGCGCGGGCCCACGCACACGGGCACGCCCAGATTGCCCGGCTCCCACGGCTCGACCGGCACCCAGGGATGCAGCTTGCGGTAATAGAGCCGGATCTCGCCGGTGTCGTCGATGATGAGGCCGCTGTTGTACGGATTGCCGTGCGGGTTGCGCTCCATGATCGAAAAGCCGCCCCAGATGCGATACGCCACGCACGCGGCCTTGAACGCGGCCACTTCGGGTCCGTCGAGCGAGCACAGGATCGCGTCGTCGGTACGCATGGAAAGGCCGTGCAGCGCGTACTCGGGAAACACCACGAGATCCATGGCCGCGTTGTTGCGCCGCGCCTTGCCGACCAGCTCGACGATGCGCTGCGTTTGCGCCGCGAGTTGCGCGGGCGTTTCCACGTCGGGGTTCTGCAACTGCACGAGGCCGATCACCACGCCCGCGGGCGAGCGGTTCAATCCGCCGAGTCCACTCGAACTCATCGTTCAGGCTCCATGAAAGGCGGCGGCAGGCACCGCCGCTTCGGGTTGACGATCGTCGCCGTGGCCGGCCATGTGGCGCCCGAGCACCACGCGGTCGGCGTTTTCCACGGCGGTTTCGAACACGAGCCGCCCTTCCGCGATCACGGCGATGCGGTCGGCCAGCTCCAGCAATTCGTCGAGGTCTTCGCTCACCAGCAGCACGGCGGCGCCCGCGTCGCGCGCGGCGAGAAGGCGCGCGTGAATGTCGGCCACCGAGGCGAAGTCGAGTCCGAACACCGGATTGGCGACGATCAGCACATCGACGGCTTGCCCCAGTTCGCGCGCGAGCACGGCGCGCTGCACGTTGCCGCCCGAGAGCGTGCCGATCGCGCGTTCGGGCAGCGGCGGCCGCACGTTGAACTCGGCGATGCGTTGCCTCGCGCGCTCGCGCAACGCGCGGCGGTTCAGCCGCCAGCCGCCCGCGCGCAACGGCGCGCGATCGAAGTCGCGCAACGCGAGGTTTTCGGCCACGCTCATTGCCGCCACGCACGCGTTGCGCAGCGGTTCCTCGGGCAACGCGAACACCGACAAACGCGTCATGGCCTCGCGCGTGGCGCGGTACGCCTCGCCCTTCACGCGCATCGCGCCCGACTGCACGCGGCGCTGGCCGACCAGCGCCTCGACCAGTTCCTTCTGGCCGTTGCCCGATACGCCCGCCAGCCCGAGAATTTCCCCGCTGCGCACCGCCAGCGACGCCTCGCGCACCGCCGCATGGCCGCGATCGTCCACCACCGTGAGCTTCGCGAGTTCGAGCGCGACCGGCGCGTTGGCGGCGAGCGGCTTGCGGGCGGCGCGTTGCGCGTCGATGCCGGCCGTGGCGCGCGCGTCGGCGCTGCTGTCGCCGCCCATCATCCACGTCGCCAACCGGTCGCGGTCGGTGTCGCGCACGGCGCAACTGCCCACCAGACGCCCTTTGCGCAGCACCGTGACGTCGTCGGCATACGCCATCACTTCGCGGAACTTGTGCGTGATCATCAGCACGGTCAGTTCGCCGCGCGTGGCCAGATCGCGCATCAGGCCGAGCACTTCGTCGGCCTCCTGCGGCGTCAGCACCGAAGTGGGTTCGTCGAGGATCAGCAGCCGCTGACGCAGATACAGCTGCTTGAGAATTTCGAGCTTCTGCTTTTCACCGGCCGCGAGACCCGAAACCGGCGCGTCGAGCGGCAGGCGGAACGGCATGCCGCGCATGAACGCGTCGAGCGCATTTCGTTCGGCATCCCAATCGACTTTCCACGGCAGGCTGCCACGCGCGAGCAGCAGGTTCTCCTCCACCGACAAACCCGCCGCCAGCGTGAAGTGCTGATAAACCATGCCGATGCCGAGCGCCTGCGCGTCGCGCGGCGAGGCGATGCGCACCTCGCGCCCGTCGGCGACGAGCTGGCCGCCGTCGAGCAGGCCGTAGCCCACGAGACCTTTCACGAGCGTGCTCTTGCCCGCGCCGTTTTCGCCGAGCAGCGCGTGCACGGTGCCCGGGCGCACCTTGAGCGTGACGTCCTCGAGCGCGCGAAACGCGCCGAAGCGCTTGCTCGCGCCGAGCACCTCGATGCCGAGCGCGCCGCCGCGGGACGGCAGGGGTTTCATGCTGGCGAGCGTGGACATGATCAGCGTCCGAGCGTCGCGAGCAGCGCGTGCGAATCCGACACCGTGCCGAACACGCCGCCTTGCATCAGCACCATGTTCAGCGCCGCGTCGTGATTGCCCTTGTCGGTCGCGCCGCAGCAGTCGGCGAGTATCGTGCATTCGAAGCCGCGGTCGTTCGCCTCGCGCATCGTCGTGTGCACACAGACGTCCGTGGTGATGCCCGTGAGCACCAGATTGACGATGCCGCGCGTGCGCAGCACGAGTTCGAGATCGGTCGCGCAGAACGAGCCCTTGCCCGGTTTGTCGATGACGATCTCGCCCGCCAGCGGCGCGAGGTCGTCGATGATTTCCCAGCCCGGTTCGCCGCGCACGAGAATCTTGCCGCACGGGCCGTCGTCGCCGATACCGATACCGTCCGTGCCCGCGCGGCGGCTGCGCCAGCGCTTGTTCGCGGGCAGATCGGAGAGATCGGGCCGATGCCCCTCGCGCGTGTGAATGATCGTGAAGCCTTGCGCGCGCATCGTGGCGAGCACGCGCTGGATCGGCTCGATCGGCGCGCGCGTGAGCGAAAGGTCGTAGCCCATCTTGTCGACATAGCCGCCGATGCCGCAGAAGTCGGTCTGCATGTCGATGATGACGAGCGCGGTGTTGTCGGCGCGCAGCGCGCCGTCGTAGGGCCACGGATAAGGGCGGGCGTCGATAAAACGGGTCATGTCGGTCTCCAGTGAGACGGATGGATGCGAAGGCGCGGGTAAGGGAAGCGGTCAGCGCGTGAGGCTCAATTCGCCGGGCGCGCCCGCGAGCGTGCGGTCCGGCCGGCAATTGACGATCATGATCGCGAGCGTCAGCACGTAGGGCGCGGCGTTGAAGAGGTAATAGCCGCTCGTCACGCCGATCGCCTGCAACGCCGGACCGAGCGCGCCCGCCGCGCCGAACAGCAGCGCCGCCCACAAGCAGCGCAGCGGCTGCCAGCGCGCGAAGATCACGAGCGCGACCGCCATCAGCCCCTGGCCGCTCGACAGCCCTTCGTTCCAGCTGCCCGGATACACGAGCGACAGATACGCGCCGCCCACGCCCGCGAAGAAGCCGCCCACGGCAGTGGCGATAATGCGCACGCGCGTGACGGCGTAGCCCATCGCCCGCGCGCTCTCCGCGTTTTCGCCCACGAGGCGCAGCGTCATGCCCCAGCGCGTCGAGCGCAGTCCCCATTGCAGGACGAACGCGAGCGCCACGCCGATCAGAAACAGCGGGTTCACGTGCAGCGCGTTGTGCAGTTGCGGCGACGCGCTCCACGCGCCGAAGTCGAACGAGCGCAGCATGGGCGCCTGCGGCTCGATGAACGGCTTGCCCAGATAGAACGCGAGGCCGGTGCCGAACAGCATCAGCGCGATGCCGAACGCGATGTCCGAGACGCGCGGCAGCGAGCAGATCAGCCCGTGCAGACCGCCGAGCAGCAGGCCCGCGCCGCCGGCGATCAGCACGCCCGCCCACGGCGAGCCGGTCAGGTACGCGCCCGCGTAGCCGCTCATCGCGCCCGTCACCAGAATGCCTTCGAGGCCGAGATTCACGCGGCCGCCCTTCTCGGTCAGACATTCGCCGAGACTCACGAACAGATACGGCGTGCTCACGCGGATGGCGCCCGCGATCAGCGAGAGCATCAGCACGGCGAACGGCGAGTGCAGATCAAGCATGAGTTTGCTCCAGCGCAGCATTGACTTCGGCTTGCGCGGCGGCTTGCAGCTTCACGCGCCACGCGGCGAGGCGTCCGCCCAGCGCTTCCCACGCGAGCAGATTCGCGAACAGGAGACCTTGCAGCACGAGCGTGGTCGCGTCGGGCAGATCGAGACGGCGTTGCAGCAGGCTGCCGCTCGCCTCGATCCCGCCGATCATCAGCGCGCACACGACGATCGCGAGCGGATTCTGGCGCGCCGCGAACGCGACCAGAATGCCCGCGTAGCCGTAACCCGCGAGCAGCGAGGCGTTCGCGCTGCCCTGCACCGCCGCCACCTCGAACATGCCCGCGAGGCCCGCGGCCGCGCCGCCCAGCACGCACGCGGTCAGCGCCAGCGCATTCACCGGCAAACCGACGAGCCGCGCGGCGCGCGCGTTGCCGCCGGTCACGCGCATCGCGAAGCCGCGGGTGCTGTGACGCACGAACACCCACGCCGCCACGCACGCGAGCGCGCCCCAGAACAGGCCCCAGTGCACTTCGAGCCCCGGCAGCGAGCCGATCGAAAACGCGTCGGGCAACGCGGGCGTGGACGGCTTGTTCAGGCTCGCGGGATCGCGCAACGGCCCTTCCACGAGAAACTTGAACACGGCGATGGCGATATACGACATCAGCAGCGAACTGATCGTCTCGTTCACGCCGCGCCACTGCCGCAACGCGCCCACCGCGCCGATCCACGCGCCGCCCACGAGCATGCCGGCCACCGCCATGAGCGGCGTGGCGACGAACCACGGCGTGGCGGCCGGCAGCAGTTGCGGCAAGACGGCCGCGGCGAGACCGCCGAGCGCGAGCGCGCCCTCGCCGCCGATCACGATCAGCCCGACCTGCGCGGGCAGCGCCACGCACAACGCGGTGAGCATCAGCGGCGCGGCGCGCAGCAAGGTGCTCTGCCAGGCGAACGACGAGCCGAACGCGCCCTGTGCGATCAGCACGATCGCGTCGCCGGCCGGTTGCCGCTGGATCAGCAGGAACAGCGAAAACAGCAGCAACGTGCCGACGATCGCCGCGAGCGTCGGCACGGCGGGCAGCGCGCCGGTCAGCAGGCGGGCGGCGGCGGCCGACGTCGGCGAGGAAGCGCGAGCGCGCATGATGTCTCCTTGCGAGGGGGCGCGAATCACGGCGTGGTCGCGCGAACCACGGGCGGCGGTCAGATCTGGCCGACGACGCCCGCGACGAGGTAGTTCATGCTTTCGAGCGTGATGTCGGTCTGCGCGTAGCTCGTGCCCGCCGCGATCGCCGTGCCGCCCTTGTTGTCCTTCAACGGTCCCTTGAAGATCACGAACTGGCCGGCCATCATCTGCGCCTTGATCGCGTCGGCGTGCTTCTTCGCGTCGGGCGTGACCTTCGCGCCATACGGCGACATCTTCACGAAGCCTTCCTTGAGGCCGCCGCGCAGAATGTTCGGCTGCGGCTTGCCCGCCTGCGCGTCGGCCACGAGCGTCTTGTACGGCGTCGCCCAGTCCCATTCGGCGCCGGTGAGATAACCTTTGGGCGCCAGCGCGGCCTGGCTCGCGTGATAACCGCAGCTCATCGCGCCGCGCTTCTCCGCCGTTTCGATCACGACCTTCGGGCCGTCCACGTGGCAGGTCAGCACGTCGCAGCCCTGATCGACGAGACCGTTGGTCGCCTCGGCTTCCTTGACCGGCATCGACCAGTCGCCCGTGAAAATCACGTGCGTGGTGATCGACGGATCGACCGACTGCGCGCCCAGCGTGAACGCGTTGATGTTGCGCAGCACCTGCGGGATGGGCTTGGCGGCCACGAAGCCGAGCTTCTTGCTCTTGCTCATGTGGCCCGCGACCACGCCGTTCAGGTACTGGCATTCGTCGATATAGCCGAAGTAGCTCGCGATGTTGGGCGGATTGCCCTGCTTCCAGAGGCCGCCGCAATGCGCGAAACGGATCTTCGGATACTTCGCCGCCATCTTCAGCACGTGCGGATCGAAGTAACCGAACGAGGTCGCGAAGATCAGCGTCGCGCCGTCCTGCTCGATCATCGCTTCCATCGACTTTTGCACCGCGACCGTTTCCGGCACGTTCTCTTCCTCGACCACCTTCACGTTGGGCAGTGTCTTGATGACCGCCGCGGCCTGCGCCTGCGCCTGGTTGTAGCCGTAATCGCCCTTCGAGCCGACGTAGATCACGCCAACGGTCAGCTTGTCGGCGGCGAATACGCTTTCGAGCGGCAGCAGGCTGCCGAGCGCGAGCGCGCCGGCCTGTTTGATGAAGTCGCGGCGTTGCGTCATGGTGTGGATTCCTTGAGGGTGTCGTTCACTGCGTTCGGGTTTCACTGCGTTTCGGGATTGCGAGAAGTGCGGATCGAGCGCGTCAGGCGAGCGGTGGCGGCTCCGGTTGCGTCTCGCGGGACGCAACCGGGGGCACAACCGGCGCCGCGACGCGGTGCGCCACGTGGTGCGCCAGGTAAGCACGCCAGCCGCCATACGCGGTGATGTCGACGGCGCCCGCGCCCGCCGCCACGGCGGACGGCTCGCAGACGAAGCCCTTCACCGTGCGCCCGTCAAACGTGTCGAGCGAGCCGATCGCGAGCGGCGCGGGCACGGCGGCCACGAACGCGCCGAAGGTGCGCAGCGGCACTTCCCAGAGTTCGATGTCGATGGCCTCGCCTGCCTCGCCCTCCCTGCCCGCCACGCGCACGAGGCCGGGCTTCGGCGGCGCGGTGCCCGCGAGCGCATAGAGGCGGTAATGCGGCGCCGTGGTCGTCGCTTCGAGAAAGCGCGCGCCCGCCTGCAGCAGTTGCCAGTTCAGCGGCTCGCCGCGCAGATGCGCCCCGACCACGGCGAGCGTGACGGCGGGTTCCTGCAACGGCAACGGCTGCGCGGCGATGGTTTCGGCGGCACGAGAGTTTGCGCTGGCGTCGAAGCACGCCTGAATGCGCGCGCCGAGCACGGCGAGCTGCTGGTCGGCGCCCGCGCGCGCGATCAGCGTGACGCCCGCGGGCAAGCCGTCGGCGCGCGGCACGCCCGGCACGGCGAGCGCGCACCAGTCGAGCAGATTGACGAAGTTGGTGTACACGCCCAGGCGGCTGTTCGCTTCCACCGGATTCGCCTGCACCTCCGCGAGCGTCGGATGCGTGGGCGTGGTCGGCACGATCAGCACGTCGGCGTGCTCGAACAGCGCCTCGGCCTCGCGCTTCAGGCGCGCGAGCGCGTACTGGCCGTCGAAGGCCGCGGCGGCGTCGAAGCGCGCCGCCTGGCCGATCACCTTCGCCACGGTCGGGTCGAGATCGGCGCGATGCGTCTCGAAGAAGTCGCCGAGCGCGGCGCGCCGCTCCGCCACCCACGGGCCGTCGTAGAGCAGCGCCGCGACCTGCTGCAACGGCGCGAACGCAAAGGTCGAAGGCGTGAGCCCGAGTTGCGCCGCGATGGCGTCGAGCGTGGCGGCGAAGGCATCGGCCGCGTGGCCGTCGCCGAAAAACGTGAGCGTGTCGGGCACGGCGAGGCGCAACGGCGCGTGCTGCAAGCCGCGCGAGACGAGCGGCTTCGCGTAGCCGTCCTGCGCGTCGAACGCGGCGAGGCGTTCGAGCACGGTCCACGCGTCGGCCACGTCGTGCGCGAACACGGAGAGCGTGTCGAGCGTGCGGCACGCGGGCACCACGCCGCGCTTGCTCACGAGACCGAGCGACGGCTTGAGGCCCACGAGCCCGTTGAAGCCCGCCGGCACGCGGCCCGAACCCGCCGTGTCGGTGCCCAGCGAAAACGCCACGATGCCCGCCGCGACCGCGATCGCCGAGCCCGAGCTGGAACCGCCGGACACGTACTCGTCGCGCTCGATCTGGCGCACCGCGCCGTACGGCGAGCGCGCGCCGACGAGGCCGGTCGCGAACTGGTCGAGATTGGTCTTGCCGACGAGAATCGCGCCCGCCTCCAGCAAACGCGCCACCGCGAAGGCGGTTTCGTCGGGCGTATAGGCGAACGCGGGGCACGCGGCCGTGGTCGGCAGGCCCGCGACATCGACATTGTCTTTGACCGCGAACGGCACGCCGAACAACGGCAGCCGCGCGAGCAGCGCCGGACCTTCCTCGGCGAGCTGCGCTTCGAGTTGCGCGGCGCGCGTGACGAGCGCGGCGTCGGGCACGCGCAGGATCCACGCTTCGGGACGATGCGTGACCGCCAGACGTTGCAGCACGGTCGCAACGACGTCGCGCGGCGTGGTTTCGCCCCGGCGATAGGCGTCGAGCAGCGCGCGGACCTTCAACAATTCGGTGCGTGGCATGAGTTCAATCTTGAATACAAGATGGAACCCGCTATGCAGCATCCATGCCAGACGCGCTCGAACCCGCGTCGAATGCCCGTCGCGGCGGGCTTCGCCGCCGATCGGGCAGCGGCTTTCGCCGTGAATCGCGACGCGGGCCGCGCGCCATCGTGGGCCGTTTCACGTTGCCGGACGGTGCAGCGATTCACGTTGCCAGTGCACGCCCGCCCGCGCGGCCCGGCTCAGCTCAGCTCAGCGGCCGGAACACGCCGCGTTCGTCCTCGTCGAGTTGCGCCAGCAGGTCGACTTCCCACTGCAGGTACTGGCGCGCCGCCGCCTTGTTGCCGGCATGGCGATCGTGCGTGAAGAACAGGAAGTCGATACGCGCCTCGGGCGTCAGCGTCGCGCCGGAAGCCTCGCGGCCACCCCACGCGCGCCACGCCGCGAAGCCGCCTTCGAGCACGCTGAACGCCATGTCGCCCGGCGCGGGCAGATCGGCGACGGCCCATGCCGCGAGGCGCGCGTCGTCGGCGACGAAGGTCACGCGTTGCACGCCCCGTTGCGCGGCTTGCGCGAGCAACGCCGCCAGCCGCGGCCGCACCGACCACACGCTGCCCGGCACGTGCGCCTCGAGCCACGCCGCGCTCGCGCGCAGATCGACCACGAGCGCCTGGCCGTGCGCGAGACGTTCGGCCAGCGTGGGCGCGTCGATGAACGCGAGCGGCGGCGGCTCGGCCACCGGCGCATCGTGCAGCGCGAGACCGCTCCGCAAGCCGCCTTCGAGCACGAACGCCTCGTGACCCAGTTGCCGCAGCCAGCTCGCGGTGACCGGCGCGCGAATGCCGTCGTCGTCGAACAGCACCACGCGCGCGCCCCGCACGCCGAGGTATTGATCCGTCGCCTGCTGCAACTGGCCGCCGGGCGCGTGCTGCGCGCCGGGCAAGCTGCCCGCCGCGAATTCTTCGGGCGTGCGCACGTCGCAGAGCGAGACGGTGCGCTCGCCCGCCGCGGCCCAGGCGCGCACGACATCGGCGCTCACCCATGCCACGCCCGCGCGCGTGGCCAACGCGCGGGCCGCTTCCACGCGCGACGCGCTCGCGCGCACTTCGGCCGGATAGCGGCGCGTGGTGCCGTGCTCCAGCGCGAAGTCGGCGAGATACCAGCCTTGCGTGCCGTTTTCGAGCGCGTAGACGGGATTCGCGATGCCCAGATGCCGCAGCGTCTGCGCGCCGACGATGCTGCGCGTGCGCCCCGCGCAGTTGATGACGATGGGCGTTCGCGGGTCCGGCACGATGGCGTCGATGCGATACGCCAGTTCGCCGTTCGGGCAACACGCCGCGCCCGGAATGTTCATCGTCCGGTATTCGCCGAACGGGCGGCCGTCGAGCACGACGGGCGCACGCTCCGCGCGCTGCCACGCCACCAGCGTCGCCGCCGTCACGTGCGGCGTGTGCGCGATCTGCTCGACGAGTTCGCCGAACGCCTTGGACGGCACGTTGACGCCTTTGAACAGCCGGAAGCCCGCGTCGCGCCAGCCGCGCGTGCCGCCTTCGAGCACGTGCACGGCCGTGTAGCCGAGCGCTTCGAGCCGTTGCGCGACCTGCGCCGCGAGCTGCTCGCCATCGTCATAAACGACGAGCCGCGCGCGCCGGTTCGGCGCGAGGCGCCCGATCTCGCGTTCGAGCACGCTGTACGGCAGCGGCACCGCGAAAAACAGATGGCCTTCGCCGTACTGGCCGTGTTCGCGCACGTCGAACAGGCCGATTTCCTCGCCGTCGCGCAACCAGCCCTTGAGCGTGTGAGCCGTGATAGCCGTGGGCATGCCTCAATATCCGTAGTCGATGGGCGGCGGTTGCCCGTTGATGGTGTAGTCGCCGATGGCGCGGTATGGGGACGCGGCCGGGTCGCGCGCGGTGCGGGAATCGGCTGCGTGCCGTGATAGTAGGCGCGCGGCGGCCCGGTCCGAACCACGAATCCCGCATAACCTTATGCCTGGATGTGCGATGTGGCGCGCGGCTGGCGCGACGCCGTGTTTTGCCATCGGCATCAATGGCTCATTGTTGTCGGCTTGCTGATCGAGAGATCGGACTTTGCGCGCGAGCGCGGATCGAACGCCAGGTGAGCTCGCCCCCTCGCGCTTTCCGCCCGGCGCTCGCATTGATTCGTATCGCTAACTAAAACGACGAAACGCTCGCCGCCGCGCGAGCGCTCGTTATCGCTCGTTATCGAGGAAAATTCAGATCACGCCCGAGGTTCGCATGTCGGCGAGATGGCGCTTCATGTCCTGCACGTCGCGCGCATGCGCCTCGCCCTTTCGCAGCGCCACGCTCGTGGAGAGAATATCCACGATCACGAGCGCCGCGAGCCGCGAGGTCGTGGGCGTGTAGACGTCGGTGTTTTCCAGCGTCTCGGCCACCACGGCCACGTCGCAATACCGCGTGAGCGGCCCGTGCGAACCGGTGATCACCACCACGTGCGCGCCGCGCTCCTTCGCCGTGCGCGCCACCTCGATAAGCGAACGCGTGGCCCCGGTGTTGGAGATCGCCACCACGGCGTCGCCGGTCTTGAGCATGGAAGCGGCAATGAACTGCTGATGCGAGTCCTGATGCGCGATGCACGGCACGCCGAACAGCGGAAACTTCTGCTGCGCGTCCTGCGCCACGATACCCGAGGCGCCGAAGCCGAAAAATTCAATGCGCGACGCCGCCGCCAGCAGATCCACCGCGCGCCCGACCGCTTCAAAGTCGAGCTTCTTGCGCGCCCAGTCGAGGCTCGTGATGGTGTAGTCGAAGATCTTCGTGGCCACGGTTTCGGGCGTGTCCGCGCCGGACAGCACGGAATGCGTGGCGGGCGCGCCGAGCGCGAGGCTCTGCACCGCGCGAATCTTGAAGTCCTTGAAACCGTTGCAGCCGATCGTCGCGCAAAACCGCAGCACCGTGGGCTCGCTCACCTGCGCGAGACTCGCGAGTTCGGAGAGGCTGATTTCGGCGATAGAGTGAACGTGCTCCATCACGTAGTCGGCGACCTGACGGCTGCCGCGCCGCAGATTGGGCCGGGCGCGGTCAATCACTTCGAAGATGTTGTAATCGGGCACGCGGGAGTTCCTTGCTGGTCGTACAGGCGCGAAGCGGAAGCCGGACGGCGCGGCGCGCCGTGCGGGCAAACCGCACGAAAGCGCGCCAAAAAGGGAAGTTTAGCGGAATATCCAGCGCCGCCAGAAGCCCGCGCCTTGCTGCATCAGCACCGCCGCGACGATGATCGCGCCCATCACCACCTGCTGGTGATAGCCCGGCACGCTCGCGAGATTC
This sequence comes from Paraburkholderia acidisoli, assembly GCF_009789675.1. NCBI lineage: Bacteria > Pseudomonadati > Pseudomonadota > Betaproteobacteria > Burkholderiales > Burkholderiaceae > Paraburkholderia > Paraburkholderia acidisoli. The sequence goes on from NZ_CP046914.1 coordinate 382,207, forward strand.
ATGATGTTGCCGATCACGCCGAGTATCAGCACGCCCATGAGCGTGTTGAGCACGCCACCCTTGCCGCCCGCGAGACTCGCGCCGCCAATCACCACGGCCGCGATCACCGTGAGCTCGTCGCCCACGCCCACGGTGGGCGCGCCCACGCTCGCCCGCGCCGTGGAGATGATGCCCGCGAGCGACGCCAGCACGCCCGAGCACACATAGGTGCCCAGAATGTGCCGCGCCACCGGCACGCCCGAGAGGCGCACCGCTTCTTCATTCGAACCGATCGCGCGCACCACGCGGCCCGCGCGCATGCGGCCGAGCGCGACGCCACCCGCCACGAACACGATCAGCATCACGAGCGTCGGGCCGGGAATGCCGAGATAGCTGTGGCGGCCGAAGTCGAGCAGCGCCTGGCCCGCGTCGTCGACGAGAATGGGCGAGCCGTTCGAAACGATCATGGCAATGCCGCGCGCCACCGTCATCATCGCCAGTGTGACCACGAACGGCGTGAGGCGGCAGAACGCCACCAGCACGCCCGAGACGAGACCGCACACGCCGCCCGTCACGAGCGCCGCCACGAGGGCGAATACGAGCCCGTGGTCGGGAATCAGCATGGCCGAGAGCACGCTGCCGAGCGCCGCCACGGAGCCGACCGAAAGATCGATGCCGCCCGTCAGCACCACCAGCAGCATGCCGACCGACATGATGCCCACGCCCGCGACCTGGCGCGTGATGTTGGCGAGATTGGGCGCGGAAAAGAAGTCATCGGAGATGAACGACGCCGCGATGACGAGCACGAGAAGAATGGCGACCGTATTGAAGCGGCGCGCGCTCTGCCAGACCTGCTGCAAGCTGCTGGACTGGCGCGTGCGCGCATTCGGGGTCGCGGCGCTGGGATTCATGTGGGTGTCTCCAATCGATAAAAGCGGTCTGGGTTAACGCGCCGCCCGGGCGTCAACCGTGAATGAGCGTGCTGGCGTCGCGCGTGCTGCCTTGCGCGGCGGCGTCCTGCGGAACATGCGGATCGCCATGGGTTTCGCCGGGATCGCGCCGCAGCGAGAGCGCGAGAATCGCCTCTTCGCTGTACTCGCCGGGCCGGAGTTCGCCGCGAATACGGCCCTCGCCCATCACCATGATGCGGTCGCACAAGCCCATCAATTCCTGATGCTCGGACGAGATCACGAGCACCGCCTTGCCGCGCTCCGCGAGCTGGTTGATAAGCGTGTAGATTTCGACTTTCGCGCCCACGTCCACGCCGCGCGTGGGTTCGTCGAGGATGATGAGATCGCCGTCGGCGTGAAACCACTTGGCGAGCACGACCTTCTGCTGATTGCCGCCCGAGAGCGTCGAAACGTCGGCGTCCATCGAGCGCGCCTTGATGCGCAGCGCGTCCATCAATTGCTTGACGTAGCCGCGTTCGCGGCCGAACGCGAGAAAGCCGCCCGGCGCGCTCACCGACTTGAGCGAAGCCAGCGTCGCGTTGATACGGATCGGCATCGACAGCACCGCGCCCTGCCCCTTGCGATCCTCGGGCACGAGGCCGATGCCCGCGCGCACGGCCGCCATCGGCGAGCGCACGTTCAAACGCTTGCCCTTGAGTTCGATGCTGCCCGCCTCCGCGCGATCCGCGCCGAAGATCAGCCGCGCGACTTCGGTGCGCCCCGAACCGATCAGACCGCCGAGTCCCACCACTTCGCCCGCGCGCAATTCGAACGACACGCCGCGCACCGCCTCGCCGCGCGCGAGATCGCTGACCTTCAGCACGACCTCGCCAGCGCTCGCGTGGCGCTCGGGAAACAGCACGGCGAGCGGGCGTCCGACCATCTTGCGGATCAGCTCGTCGCGCGTGATCTCCGCGGGCGTGACCGTGTCGACGCGCCGGCCGTCCTTGAGCACCGTGATGCGGTCCGCGATCGCGAACACCTCTTCGAGCCGGTGCGAGATATAGACGATGCCAACGCCCCGCGCGCGCAGCGAACGCACGATCTCGAGCAGGCGGTCCGCGTCCGAAGGCGCGAGCGCCGCCGTGGGTTCGTCGAGCACGAGCAGCTTGAGTTCGCCCGAGAGCGCCTTGGCGATCTCGATCACCTGGCACTGCGCGGCCGAAAGCGTGCCCACCAGCGCGGCCGGGTCGATATCGAAACCGAGACTCTCGATCAACGCGCGCGCCCTCGCGCGCAGGCCGCGCCAGTCGATCACAGCCGGCAACGCGCCCAGAAACACGTTCTCGGCCACCGAAAGGTCGGGGGCGAGCGCCGTTTCCTGATGAATCACGGCAATGCCTTCGGCCAGCGCCGCGTGCGGATTGCGCAGCACCATGGGCTGCCCCTGCACGCTGATCGCGCCCGCGTCCGGCTGATGGCCGCCGCCTATCACGCGCATGAGCGTCGACTTACCCGCGCCGTTTTCGCCGACGAGCGCGTGGACTTCGCCGCTGCGCACATCGAAGTCGATGTTCTCGATCGCGTGAATGCCGCCGAATCGCTTGTCGATGCCCGTTAGGGCGATGAACGGAATCATTGCACTGTCTCCACTCGGACGCGCGCCCGGGCAATGCCCGGAACGCGCGCATACGACGAAAGCGCGTTTAGAAAATCGCCTTCGGGTTGTAGTACTTGTCGACGTTGCTCTTCGAAATGGCGACCGGCGGCGTGAAGGTCACCTTCGGCACGTTGACGGCCTGGCCCTTCGCCGCCTTCATGCCGATATCCACCGCCGTGCGCGCGACCAGCGCCGGGTCGTTGAGCGCCGTCACGCCGTACTTGCCCTGCTTGATGAGCGCGAGCGCTTCCTTCTGGCCGTCGGCGGCCGCAACGAGCGTGATGCCGTCGCGGTTCGCGCTCTGGATCGCGCGGCGCGCGCCGAGCAGCATGCTGTCGTTTTCGCTCAGCACCATGTTGATGTCCTTGTTGGCCACCAGCAGGTCTTCCATCGCCTTCAGGCCGCCTTCGTCGGACCAGTTGCCCCAGCCTTGACCGACGATCTGAATGTTGGACTTGCCGGTCTTTTCCAGCTGCGCCTCGACGATGCCCGCGAGCACGCCGTCGCGGCGTTCCTTGCCGACCGGATTGCCCTTTTCGCCCGAGAGCAGCGCGATCTTCAGCGGCTTGTCGCCCAGGTTGTCGACAACCCAGCGGCCCACCAGCGCGCCGTTCTGGCTATTCGACGACTGCACCAGCGTGAGGTAATTGGCCTTCTCGTTGAGCGTGCTGTCGAACACCACGACCTTCACGCCCGCCGCGCTCGCGGCGTTCACCGCGCCCACCAGCGCTTCGGGGTCGGCGGGATCGATCAGCAGCACTTTCACGCCGCGCGTGACGAGGTCTTCCACGTCGGAAATCTGCTTGCCCATCTTGCCCTGCGCGTCGGACACGATCACGTCCGCGCCCATTTCCGTGGCGCGCGCCTTCGCCGACTCCATCGCGGCGGCGAAGTACGGCGCGTTGAGCACCTTCATCGAAATCCCGACCTTCATCTTGTCGGCAGCGAACGCGGGACTCGTGGCCAGGATGCCGGCTGCGGCAAACGTGGCGGCGCAAAGCAGTTTCTGCATGAGACGCGACATGTCTCCTCCTTTTTGTAGGTGTGTCACGTAATGAATCGGCGCGGCGGGCGCGCTGGTTATTTACTTCAGCTACTTCGTTCGGATGACGAAACGAATATCTTTCCCGGATTCAGGATGCCGCGCGGGTCCAGCGCCGCTTTCACCGCGCGCATGGCCGCGAGTTCCGCCGGCGTGCGCGAGAGCGCGAGCACTTCGAGTTTTTTGGTGCCGATACCGTGCTCGGCGGAAACGGAGCCGTTCAGTTCGCCGGTCACGCCATAGACGATGCGCTTGACTTCGGCGCTCGCGCTCGCGGGCCAGTCCGGCTCCTGTACGACGATGTGCAGATTGCCGTCGCCGAGATGGCCGTAGATCAGGATGCGGGCGTCGGGAAACTGCTCGCGCAGGCGCGCTTCGCAATGCTGCGCCGCCACGCCCACCTGCGCGACCGCAAAACTCACGTCGAACGACACGCGTCCGGGCAGAAAGCGGCCGTACTCGCCGGGCGCGTCGCGAATGGCCCAGAACGCGGCCGCGTGCGACTCGTTGGCCGCGAGCGCGGCGTCGTCGAGCGTGCCGCTTTCGAGCATCTCGCCGAGGAAACTTTCGAACACGGCGGCCTGGCCTTCGGGGTCCGCGCCGCTGCTTTCGAGCAGCACGTAGAACGCGTGGCGGCCCGCGAGCGGCGCGCGCAACTCGGTCAGGGTGGCGAGCACGAAGTCGTAGTAGCCGGGCCACATCACTTCGAACGCGGAAACGCCCGCGGGCAAGCGTTCCTGCGCGAGCCGCAGCAGCGTGGTCACGCTCTCGTAGTCGGGCAACCCGCACCAGGCCGTGGACACGGCACGCGGTTTCGGACGCAGCCGCAGCACGGCGCGCGTCATCACGCCGAGCGTGCCTTCGCTGCCGATCAGCAGGTCTTTCAGGTCGTAGCCCGTGTTGTTCTTGATCATCTTGCGCAGGCCGCCGACCACGCTGCCGTCCGCCAGCACGGCTTCGACGTCGAGCGCCTGCTCGCGCATCATGCCGTAGCGAATCACGCGATTGCCGCCCGCGTTGGTGCCGAGATTGCCGCCGACGGTCGCGCTGCCGCGCGCGCCCAGATCGAGCGGAAACATGAAGCCCGCGGCATCGGCGGCTTCCTGCACGGCTTGCAGCGGCACGCCCGCCTGCACCGTCATGGTCGCGCTGACCGGATCGATCTCCTCGATCGCGTTCATGAGTTCGAGACTCAGCGCCACCTCGCCGCCCAGCATGCACGCGCCGCCCGCGAGACCGGTCAGGCCGCCCTGCGTCACCACGCTCTGCTGGTGTGCGTGGCAAATGCGCAGCGCCGTGGAAACCTGCTCGGTGGTGCGCGGACGTAGCAGCGCGATGGGTTCCGCGCACGGCATGCGGCTGGAATCGGCGTGGCGGCGGCCCGCGAAATCGGCGGGCAAGCTGACCACGGCCGGCCCCAGCGCCTCGCGCAACGCGGCGACCACAACTTCGCTCCGAGCCTGTTCGGCCTTCTCTTGCATGGGGTGTCTCTCCTGCTCTCCGGCGATGCGCGCTGCGTCATCGGCAACGTGTGCATCACAACATAAACTATAGTGTTGCTGCCATTATATTTGCAAAACTGACGATTTATCTTAGTGAAAACCCGAGTATTCGTTTGTTTCACAAACTATATCATCACTAACACTAACGTTTTGACTTGAACATCTTTCAGGGAGAGCAGCACCATGCAATGGCCCGAACCGCGTTCGTTCGACGTGAATCTCGAGACCGGCCTGATCGCCGGGACCGACACGCACTACCAGAAACGCCTTGGCGATCTCGCCGGTCTGTATGCCGACACCGCCGCCTTCGAGGCGCTCGCCGCCACGCGCGCGGGCGAGGTGGTCTACGAAGTCACGGATCACCGGCCGAGCGCCGAACCGGGCGACCTCATCACGGGCGTGACGCGCATGAGCGCGGGCAAGGTGGGCAACGAGTACTTCATGACGCGCGGCCATATCCACGCGAACATCGACCGCCCGGAGCTGTACTTCGGGCTCAAGGGTCACGGCCTGATGCTGATGGAAGCGCCCGACGGCGAAACGCGCCTCGTGGAAGTGCGTGCCAACACGATCTGCTACGTGCCGCCGCGCTGGATTCATCGCTCGGTGAATCTGGGCGACACGGATCTGGTGATGCTGTTCTGTTATCCCGCCGATTCGGGTCAGGACTACGAGATCATCGAGCGTTCGAACGGCATGCGCACGCGCATCGTGGACGACGGCCAGGGCGGCTGGCGCCGCGAGCAGAATCCGGAATGGCGCGCGCGCACGATCGAGGAGATCGAAACGCTGATCGCGCGCCAGCACGAAACGGAGCAGGCGCGATGAGCTATTGCGCCGCCACCCGGCCCACCTTCTACTTCATCGGCGTGACCACGGCGCAGAGTTCGATCATGCGCGTGTTCCCGGCATGGGCGCGCCACCTCGGTCTCGGCGACGTGGAAATGAAGGGCATCGACTTTCCGCTGCACGCGAGCCGCGAAGCGTACCGCGAGGCCGTCGAATTTTTGCGCGACGATCCGCTCTCGCTGGGCGCGCTCGTCACCACGCACAAGATCGACCTGTACGCCGCGTGCGAGGACCTGTTCGACGAGATCGATCCGCACGCGCGCATCATGGGCGAGACCAGTTGCCTCTCGAAGCGCGACGGCAAGTTCGTGTGCCACGCCAAAGATCCGATCACGTCCGGGCTCGCGCTCGACGGCTTCCTGCCGCCCGATCACTTCGCGCGCACCGGCGCCGAAGTGTTCTCGATGGGCGCGGGCGGCTCGACCATCGCGCTCAGCTGGCATCTGATGCAGACGAGCCGCGGCGCGAACCGGCCGTCGCGCGTGATCGTCTCGAACCGCTCGGCCGGCCGCCTGGAAGAGATCGAGCGCATTCATCGCGAACTGGATCTGGGCGTGCCGTGCGAGTACGTGGTCGCGCCGCGCCCCGAAGACAACGACGCCGTGCTCGCGCGCCTCTCGCCGGGCGCGCTCGTCATCAACGCGACGGGACTCGGCAAGGACGCGCCCGGCTCGCCGCTCACCCACGGCGGGCAGTTCCCCGACCGCGCCATTGCCTGGGACCTGAACTATCGCGGCGACCTCGTGTTTCTCGACCAGGCGCGCGCCCAGCAAAGCGCGCGGCACTTGCAGGTGGAAGACGGCTGGACCTATTTCATATACGGCTGGACGCGCGTCATTGCCGAGGTGTTTCATATCGACATCCCGACGCGCGGCGCGGCCTTCGACGAGATCTGCCGGATCGCCGCCGCGGCGGGCAAGCCCGCGCCCGCGAAACCCGCCGCCTGAGCCGCGTTCGCGGGCAACCGAACGAATCGACACTGACTGCAAGGATCGACGATGTATCTCGACAAATTCCGCCTCGACGGCAAGCTCGCCGTGGTAACCGGCGCCGCGCGCGGCATCGGCTACGCCATTTCCGAGGCGCTCACGCAGGCGGGCGCGCGCGTGGTCCTCACGGACATGCACCGGGGCGCGCTCGACGAAGCCGTGGCGAAGCTCGCGCAGGCGGGCGCCAGCGTCGAAGCCGAGCTGCTCGACGTGACCGACGCCGCCGCCGTGCAGCGCGTGCACGATGCGATCGTCGCGCGTCACGGCCGCGTGGACGTGCTCGTGAACAACGCGGGCATCGCCATTTCGAATCATCCCGCCGAAACCATGAGCGACGAAGTCTGGGACCGCGTGATCGACGTGAATCTGAACGGCGTGTTCCGCTGCTGCCGCGCGTTCGGCAAGAGCATGCTCGACCACGGCGGCGGCAGTATCGTGAACGTCGGGTCGATGTCGGGTTTCGTCGTCAACCGGCCGCAGGAACAGGCGAACTACAACGCGTCGAAGGCGGGCGTGCATCACCTCACGCGCTCGCTGGCTGCCGAATGGGGCGCGCGCGGCGTGCGCGTGAACGCGGTCGCGCCCACCTATATCGACACGGAAATGAACAAGTACGTGTACGACGACCCGGAGATGTACCGCCACTGGGTGGGCGGCACGCCGATGAACCGCCTCGGCCGCGTGGACGAAGTGGCTTCCGTGGTGCTGTTTCTCGCCAGCGAAGCCGCGAGCCTCATGACCGGTTCGATCGTGCTCGCCGACGGCGGCTACGTGTGCTGGTGAGCATGAACGCCGCCACGCTTTCCATCGACGTCGAAACCTTCGAGATGCCGCTCGCGGCGCATCTCGCGGCGCGCGCACCGGGCACGTCGGGCACGTCGGGCACGTCGGGCACGTCGGGCACGCCGGGCACGCCGGGCACGTCCAGCCCGTCGCGCGGGCGCGACTCGCAACCGTTCGCGCCCGCGCCGCCAGCGGGCGGCGTCGCGCTGAACTGGCTCGGCCAGGCCGGTTTCGTGATCGAAGGCGCGGGCTTGCGCCTTCTGATCGACCCGTATCTCTCGGACTCGCTCGCGCGCAAATATGCGGGCACGCGCTACCCGCACCGGCGCATGATGGCCGCGCCGGTCGCGCCCGAGGAGGTCGAGCGCGTCGATCTCGTGCTGTGCACGCATCGCCATACGGATCACATGGACCCGGACACGCTGCAACCGCTCGCGCGGCGCTTTCCGCAGCTGCGCTTCGTGGTGCCCGCCGCGACGCTCGAGGAAGCCATCAAGCGCTGTGGCGTGGACGCCGGGCGGCTGATTCCCGTCGATGCGGGCGAGCGCGTGGAAGCGCTGCCCGGCGTGCACGTCGCGCCCATTGCCTCGGCGCACGAGACGCTCGACGCGGACGCGCTGGGGCGGCATCCGTGGCTTGGCTACGTGGTCGATATCGCGGGCGTGCGCCTCTATCATTCCGGCGACTGCGTGCCTTACGCGGGCCTGCCCGAACGCGTGGCCGCGCTGCAACCGCATCTCGCGCTGTTGCCCGTGAACGGCCGCGACGACGAACGCAGCGGCAACGGCGTGCCCGGCAATTTCACGCTCGACGAAGCCGTTTCGCTCTGCAAGCACGCGGGCGTGCGCGCGATGATCGCGCATCATCACGGCCTGTTCGACTTCAACACGATCGCGCCCGGCGAGATCGACACGCGTATCGTGGAGGAACGCGGCGCGCTGGCGTTGTATCGTGCGCGTACGCAGTGCACGTGGCGCGTGCGTGCGAGCGGCGGGGCGAACGCGCGTGCTGACGCGCGTGCTGACGCGCGTGCCGATGCGCGTGCCGAGCCACCCGCGACGTCGCCGCAACACGGCTAGCCCCCTCCTTTTCCTTGCGACTCGAAGAACCCGAATCATGACGGAGACAACCCACTACCTGGCGATCGACGTGGGCACCGGCAGCGTGCGCGCCGCGCTCGTCGATGCCACCGGCCGGATTCGCCGCCTCGCCGCGCGCGAGCACGAACAGATCGTGCCGCGCTACGGCTGGTCCGAGCAACGCCCGCTGGACTGGTGGGCGGGCGCGGTCGACGCGATTCGCGAACTGCTCGCCGCCGAGCCCGGCGCGGCGCAGCATATCGCGGCGATCTGCGCGTGCGGGCAGATGCACGGCACCGTGCTGATCGACGCCGACGGCGAACTCACGCGCGACGCCGCGCCGCTCTGGAACGACAAGCGCGCCGCGCCGCAGGTCGAAGCGTTTCGCGCGCGTTATCGCGCGCAGTCGAATCAACACGACTACCTGCCGCGCACGGCGAACCCGCCCACGGCCGCGTGGCCCGCGTTCAAGCTCCAGTGGATTCGCGACCACGAGCGCGCCGCATACGAGCGCGCGGCAACCGTGTTCATGCCGAAGGACTACGTGAACTTCCGCCTGACCGGCGAGCGCGCGTGCGACTGGAGCGACGCGTCGATGATGTTCCTGATGGACCCGCAGGCGCGCACGTGGTCCGCCGCGATGTTCGACGAACTCGGGCTCGACCTGCGCAAGATGCCGCCCATCCGCGCGCCGCAGGACCTGCTCGGTCACGTGACGCGAGCCGCCGCCGCCGCGACCGGCCTGCGCGAGGGCACGCCCGTGCTGGTGGGCGCGGCCGACTATCCGGCTTCGGTGCTCGGCTCGGGCGTTCATGAGCCGGGGCTCGCCTCCGACATCACCGGGACCTCGTCGATCATCACCGTGATTGCCAAAACCCCCATGCTGCACCCCGAGGTCTCGAACGTCGCGACCTGCGAAGGCCTGTGGGGCCGCTTCACGCTGCTCGACTCGGGCGGCGACGCCATGCGCTGGGCGCGCCGCGCGTTCCACGAGAACACGCTCTCCTACGACGCCATCGCGCGCAAGGCCGCCGAAGCGCCCGTGGGTGCCGAAGGCCTGTTTTTCCTGCCCTATCTCACCGGCGAACGCTTCGGCGATCACCCGAATTCGCGCGCGCAGTTCTTCGGGATCGCGGCGCGCCATGGTCTCGCGCATCTGCATCGCGCGGTGCTCGAAGGCGTGGCGTTCGGCGTGCGCCGTCATATGCAGATGATTCAACCGGAAGGCGTGCCGATCGAGCGTCTGGTGGCGGCCAGCGGCGGCGCGAAAGCCGCGCTGTGGCTCGACATCAAGGCAAGCATGTATCGCACGCCCATTCTCGTGCCCGCCGAAGTCGAGTGCGGCGTGATGGGCTGCGCGCTGCTGGCCGCCACGGCGTCGGGCCAGTTCGCCACGCTCGGCGAGGCGGTGCGCCGCTTCGTGCGCTTCGAGCGCGAAGTGCAGCCCGACCCGCGCGCGAGCGATCGCTACGACCGCATGATGCCGATCTTCGAGCGCCTCTACCTGAACGCGCAACAGTTCTACGACGATCTCGACGCGTTGCAGGAAGGCGCGTCCGTATCGGCACTGCAAGGAGCCTGCGCATGAACGCCCCGCCACGCGCCGTGCTCTGGGACATGGACGGCACGCTCGCGCTGAGCGAGCCGCTCCACCTGCGCACGCTCATTGCCGCGCTCGCGCACCACGGCGTGCGGGCCGGCGACGAACTGCATCCGCTCACGTTCGGACAAACCGGCAAGGCCGTGCATCGCCTCGTGCGCGAGCGCTTCGGCATCGACACGCCATTCGACGCCTGGTCCGCGTATCGCGCCGCACGCTACGTGGCCGAAGCGCCGCAGCTCGCGCCGCGCCCCGGCGCGCTGGAAGTCTGGCGCGCGGCGCACGACGCGGGCTTGCGCCAGGCCATCGTCTCGAACGCCGGGCGCATGTTGCTCGAAGCGAATCTCAACGCGCTCGGCCTGCAAGCGCCCGAACTCGTTTCCGTGAGCGCCAACGACGTGCGCCACGGCAAGCCCGACCCCGAACCCTATTTGCGCGCCGCATATCTGCTCGACGTCCCGCCCGCGCAAGCCGTGGCCGTGGAAGACAGCCCGACCGGCGCGCAGGCCGCGCTCGCGGCGGGCATGCGCGTGCTGGGCTGGCCCGCCGAAGCCGAACACGCGAGCGGGTTCGCGCCGCAGGTGCAACTCGTGTATAGCGCGCGCGAACTCGCCGCCGCGCTCGGCCTTTCCCTCGACCTACCTGACTCGCACTGACATGCTGAAAACCAGTATTTTTCCCTCGCGTTACGTGCAGGGCGCGGGCGCGCTCGCGACCCTCGACGCCGAACTCGCGCGCCTCGGCACGCGCGCGGCTTGCCTCGTCGACCGCAATGTCGCCGGTCTGCTCGACCCCTCGCTGGCGCGCGCCGACAAGGTCGCGTTGCAGGTGCGCGCCGTGGAGGCCGCGTGCACCGAACGCGCCGTGGCCGAGACCGCCGGCTGGATACGCTCGACGGGCGCGGACATGGTCGTGTCGTTCGGCGGCGGCAAGGTCATCGACACGGGCCGCGCCGCCGCCGACGACCTGCGCCTGCCGTTCGCGTGCGTGCCGACGATCGCCGCCTCCGACGCGCCGTGCAGCGCGCTCGCCGTGATCTACGACGAAGCCGGCCGCGTGGTGCGCGACCGCTTCGTGCGCCGCAACCCCGACCTCGTGCTGCTCGACACCGCCGTGATCGTGCGCGCGCCCGCGCGCTTCTTCATTGCGGGGATCGGCGACGCGCTCGCCACCTGGTACGAAGCCGACGCCTGCCGCCGCGCCTGGGCGCGCAACCTGTGCGGCGGGCGCGGCACCGCGCTCGCCTTCGAAGCCGCCAGGCTGTGCCGGGACATGCTGTTCGCGCACGCGCCGCAAGCGGTCGCCGACTGCCGCGCGCAACTCGTCACGCCCGACTTCGACGCCACGCTCGAAGCCACGGTGCTCCTCTCGGGCATCGGCTTCGAGTCGGGCGGCGTGGCGGCGGCGCACGCGATTCATCACGGCCTCGCCGATCTGCCCTCCTCGCACAGCTTGCTGCACGGTGAAAAAGTCGCCGTGGGCGTGCTCGCTTCGCTGTTTCTGTCGACGGTCGACGAAGCGGAACGCCACCGCGTGTTCGCGTTCTGCCGCACCGTGGGGCTGCCCACGCGCCTCGCGCAGATCAACGTCGACGTGAACGATACGGCCGCGCTCGAAGCCGTCGCCGCGCGCGCTTGCCGGGCGGGCGAAATCATCCACAACGAGCCGTATCCCGTCGAACCGGCCATGGTCGTGGCCGCGCTCAAGGCCATGGACGGTTACGGCGCGCGCCTCGAAGCGCGTCACTACGCAGAGGAACTGGCATGAACGTGATGCAGAACGTAACGGCAAACCCTGCACAGGGCACGACGCAATCGCACGAATCGCACGCCTTTCGCCCCGATTTGTTCGACGGCAAGACCGTGCTCGTCTCGGGCGCGACGAGCGGCATCGGGCTCGCCATCGCGGAAGGTTTCGCTGCGCTCGGCGCGCGCGTGATCGCCACCGGCAGTTCGGCGGCGAAGCTCGAAGCGCGGCGCGCCGACGCCACGCTCTCGCATCTTCGCTTCGAAGCGCTCGACGTGCGCGACGCGCAGGCGATCCAGCAGTTCGTGGGCGGCCTCGACACGCTCGACGTGCTCGTGAACGCGGCCGGCGTCGCGCGCCCCTTCGACGAATACCGCGACGACGTGTTCCGCGAAGTGCTCGACGTGAATCTCACCGCCGCCATGCGCTTTTCGATGGCCGCGCGCGCGCAGCTGGAGCACACGCAAGGCGCGATCGTCAACGTCGCTTCCATGCTCAGTTATCTCGCCGATGTCGAAGTGCCCGCGTATTGCGCGAGCAAAACGGGCGTGCTCGGCCTCACGCGCTCGCTCGCGCATGCGTTCGGCGTGGCGGGCGTGCGCGTGAACGCGATCGCGCCCGGCTACCATCGCACCGACATGACGCGACCGCTCTGGGAAACCCCCGCGAGCGCGCAAAAGATCGCCGCGCGCAGCGCGCTCAAACGCTGGGGCGAAGCCAGCGATCTCGTGGGCGCGACGCTGTTTCTCGCCTCGCCCGCCGCCGCGTTCATCACCGGCGTGACGCTGCCCGTGGATGGCGGTTACGTCAGCGGCAGCTGAGCGCGTCGCGTCATCCCGGTTCGCTACATTCGCGCTGCATTTTCGGCACGCACGCGCGACGTTCGCGCCGCGCGCGAGCGATCACGCCACGCCTGCCGATACTGCCGTTCCCCCTGGTCGCCGCACCAGGGGAAATGCATTAGCATGGCTAATGTTCGCTTCCGCGCGGCCGCACCGCTGGCTTTCAGCGCCCTGACACCCTCGCTTCGACCTTGCCGTTGCCGCCCTGCGCGCACGCCATGGCGTGCCGACCGGGAACCCGCCCGCCGCCTCCGGAAGCCCGTCAGGGAGTGGCATGCATGAGCGTCGTGAATCTGGATCTGGAGTTGCTGCGCACGTTCGTCGCCATCGTGGAGCGTGAATCGTTCGCTGCCGCGGCCGAGTCCGTGCATCGCACGCAATCGGCGGTCACGCAGCAAATGCAGCGGCTGGAAAGTCAGCTCGACAAAACGCTGTTCCACAAGAAAGGCCGCGAAAAGCGCCTGACTGAAGACGGTCTCAAGCTGCTGGAATATTCGCGGCGTCTGCTCGCGCTCAACGACGAGGCGTGTTCGGCCATCGCCGGCTCGACGCTCACCGGCGAAGTGCGGCTGGGCGCGCCCGCCGACGTTGCCGACTCGATGCTGCCGAATCTGCTGCAACGCTTTTCGAAGGCGTTCCCGAGCTTGCGCATGACGATCGACACGGGGCGCACCGCGTTTCTCATGCAGGCCATGAAGCGCGGCGAAATCGACATGACCATTTCCGCGCGCGAGCATCCCGAATACCGGCGCGTGACCTTGCGCACCTCGCCCACGGTCTGGATGTGCGCCGACGACTACCACTACGACCGGCTTCAGCCGCTCGATCTCATCACCTCCGACGAACCAAGCCTGTTCCGTACCATGGCGCTCGACCATCTCGAACGCGCGGGCATCGCGTGGCGTATCAAATATGTCGCGCCCACGCTGCCGGGCATACGCGCCGCCCTGCGCGCGGGTCTGGGCATCACCGCGCGCTCGGTCGAGGTCATGGGCCCCGACCTGCGCGTGCTCGGCGAGGCGGACGGACTGCCGCGCCTGCCCGACGTCACCTACAACCTCTATATCGGCTCGTCGCCCAATCCGCCCGCGCGGCGGCTGTTCGACTCGCTCGGCGCCGTGCGCATCTGAAGCGCGTCGCAACGCAGCACGACCGGCCCGAGCCAGGCGAGCCACCTCGCGCGCAAGCCGCGCTTTTTTTCCTGCCGATCCGCCCACGCCGCGGCGGCGCGTTCCTCCGCGCCCGCCGCCTCGTAGCTCGCCAGCCAGACCACCGCCACGCCTGGTTCGCCATGCAGATACACGGTCATGTCGGCTTCCTTGGCACGCGCTACTGCTTCTGCTGGGTTTGTTCGAGGCCGAACTGCGTGTGATCGATGTGCGCCTTTTCCTCGGGCGTCATCGTCTTGGCCAGCATGTATTCCCACGGGCGATTGATGTCGAACTCGCTTTCGCCGAACAACTCCGCCGGGTCCATCGTCGTGATGTTTTTCGACAGCAGCATGGCCTGCGTCTGCATGCGCGCATCCACATCGGCATACACGGCGAACACCACGGCCTGCTTCACCGAATGCCCGACCACGGTGTCGCCGTGGCCGCGCATCAGGATCACCGGCGCGTTGCCCAGCGCGCGGGCGAGCGCCGCGCCGCGCTTTTCGTCCGTGACCTGCATGCCGCGTTCTTCCTTGCCGCGCGCGTCGCGAATCTCGAAGTTCGGCGTTTCGAGCGGCAGAAAGCCCGCCTGCGCGATCACGGGCTTGAGCGGAATGTGCGTGAGGCTGAGCGGAATCACCGCCTGCGAATGCGAGTGGATCACGGCCATCACGTCGGGGCGCGCCTTGTAGATTTCGCCGTGGATATACCGCTCGCCATTAACCTTGCGGCCTTGCGCGTCGATCGGCTGGCTGTCGGACACGCGCAGCGCGAGGATGTCGTTTTTGGTCACGAGCGAGGGCGGCATCGCGCGCGGCATGTAGAAGATGCCGGGATCTTTCTTCGAGCGCGCGCTCACATGGCCGAAGCCGTCGAGCACACCTTCGTTGACGAGAATCCGGTACGCCTGAACCAGTTGCTCCTTCACCGCGTCGTCGGGATCGACGGGTTGCTGCGCACGGGCGAAGCCCGTCATGCCCATGCCGCCCACGCCCATCACGACAGCGAGCACGACGAGCCCCGCCCGCATCCATTTGCGAATCATTCGTTGTCTCCTTGTTGAAACGCCGTCGCGCGGCATCAGAACCGCGTGCGCAGGCCGATCATCGCGCCGGTCTGCACGGCGCCTTCGGTCACCGTGTTGAAGCCCGCGAAGCCGAGCGCGCTGTGGGCCTTGTTGAGGATGGTGCCGAGCTGCACGTAAACGTCGGTGCGCTTGGACAGCAGATAGTCGGCGAGCACGGAAAGCATCAGCGGATTGCCCTGGCCCGTGTTGCGGTCGGCTTCGTAGAACAGATCCGAGGCGATGTTGAAGTAAGGCGTGACCTGATAGCGGCCAGCGACCCAGAACAGCGACGAATACAGGTTCTGCACCGGCTGCTTTTGCGCGTAAAAGCGATACGCCGCGTACAGTTGCACGGGATTCAGGTCGAGCGAGGCGGCGGCGCCGTAGCGTTGCGTCTTGACGCCTTGCGTCGCCACCGTGTTGCCGTTCTGTTGATCGAACAGCAAACCCAGTGTGCCGATACCGTGGTTGTACGTGACGAACAGGCTCTCCTCCTTGCCGACGCGATACGCGCCCGCCACCGGACCCGCGCCGGTCACGCTGTCGTAGCCGAAGCTGTAGAGTTCCTCGACCATCAGCTTGCCGCCGAGCACGTCGAACTTGCCGAGATAGCGCGCGGAGTTGTCGGCGCGGCCCACGAACGCGAGGTCGTACACGACGCTCGAATAGATCGCGGGACCGACCGGGTCGAACCACACGCCGAAGTCGTAGATGCCGGTGACGTGACGCCCCATCGTCAACTGCCCGTAAGGCGAGTCGATACCCACGTAAGCCGAGCGCCCGAACAGGCGCCCCGAGTTATTCGCCGTGCCTTTGGTGGCATCGAAACCGTTTTCCAGCACGGCCACGGCCGCATAACCGGCGCCGAGTTCTTCACGAACGCGCAAGCCCCAGCGCGAGGTCTGCGCGCCGCCCGAGATCAGCGAGAACGTCGAGCCGCTCTTGCCGCCCGTCACGACGTTGTGGTTGGTGAACTGCACGCCCACGTCGACAATGCCGTACAGCGTGACCGACGACTGCGCGTGCGCCGCCGGCGAAGCCAACGAAGCCGCCACCGAAACCGCCACCGATGCTCCTACCCATGCCTTTTTCACGTGTCTTCCTCCAATCCCTTCTTGTTTTATCGAAACTACGTTTTTTCTTTTCTTTTGCATACCGAAATAAAAGCTAGTCGGTTTGCGGTTCGCCGCTCGCGTCCTCCAGCGTCTTCTGGCGCGAGTCCACCTTCACCGCCACCACCAGCACCACCGCCGCCAGCACCAGCGGCATCGTGAAGTAGTAAATGATCTGGTGAATCATCGTCCCCAGCGTCAGCAGCCAGCCCAGCACGAACGGCCCCGTGATCGAGCCCACCCGCGCGCACGCCACCACCAGCCCCATCGCCAGCGAACGCACCCGCGTGGGAAACAGTTCGCTGCTCAGCGTGTAGAAGATCGGCACCACCCCGCCCGAGAAGAACTGGTAGCCCACGTCGCACGCCACGATGATTTCCACCGGGTAGCGATACTCGAACGACAGCCCGAAGCCGAAGAAACACAGCGCGCTCAATCCCGAGAGCAGCAGCATCGCCCACTTGCGCGGCATGCGGTCCTGCAGCCACATGCCGAAGATCTGCCCCAGCGGCGTGGTCGCCAGCACGATCATCGTGAACGTGAAGCTTTTCGTGAGCGTGAAGCCCTGGCGCAGGAAGATCGATGGCAGCCACGTGCCGAAGCCCACCACCTGCACGTTGTTCGCGAGCTGGAACAGACCGAGCACCGCGATCGCCAGCGCCGAGAACTTCAGCAGCGAGAACTGCTGGCCCAGCGTGGGGCGCGTCTTCTTCGCATAGGCGGCCGCTTCGGGCGGCACGAGTTCGAGCGACGTGTAGCCCGCACGGTCCGCGAGCCGGCGCACGATCTGCGCGGCCTCGTCGACACGGCCCTGCTGCAGCAGAAAGCGCACCGACTCCGGCATGTAACGGCGCACGTAGAGGATCATCAGCGCCGGGCTCACGCCCACCCAGAACAGCGCGCGCCAGCCAAAGCGCGGCACGATCAGCGTGGCCGCCACCGCGCACACGAACCAGCCGAACGAGTAACCGATCGCGCCCGAGCCGATGAAGATATGCCGCAACCGTTTGGGCGCGTATTCGGCGAGCAGCGCGAACGCCACCGGAAACTCCGCCGCGATGCCCATGCCGGCAATGAAGCGTGCGAGCAGCAGCACGGGGTAACTGGGCGCGATCGCGCTGAGGAAGGTGCCGAACGCGTAGGCGAACAGCGCCCACTGGAAGATCGGGCGGCGGCCGACGCGGTCGGCGAGCGGCGCGAACAGCAGCGCGCCGAGCAGCAGGCCGATGTTGGTGACCGAGCCGATCGCGCCCGCCTGGGTCGTGCTGATATGAAACTCGCGCACGATGAGTGGCAGTGCGAACGAAGTCGACTGGAAGTCGAAGCCGTCGAGTATCTGCGCAACGATGCAGCCCACGAGCAGCATCCACAGAAAGCCGTTCATCGGGCATGCGTCGAGGAATTCCGTGTAGGTCATGCTCTTGACCCCGGCGAGCGCGGCCGATGCCGCCTGCGCCTCGTTCGCCCTCCCGCCTAGAAATTTGCCCCGACCTTCGGCCAGCTCTACCATCGTTGTCTCCTTGCAGTCCGCGTTGCGCGGTTGTTGTTTCGCGTTTCGGCTTTTGCGCCGATCAGTGCGAGATGTCGCTTGTCATGACGAAGGCGAGCGCGCTTCGCCCGCGCCCGAATGCCGTCATCGTCCGGGCCGCTCCCGGTGCGGATGAGTTATCCCGCGCTGGCCGCCGGACGCGCGACCGGCGCCGCGCTCATCCACGGTCCGGGCGCCACCGGCATCGCTTCGTCGGCATCGCGGGCGACCGGCTCGAGACCGCTTTCGACGATGGCCTGCGCCGACGCCGCCGAGGCCAGATACCGCACCACGGCACGCGCGAGCGACGCGTGCCGGCTCCAAGCGGGCACGCCCGCCGCCACGCCCACCGAAGCCTGCAACTCGCGCGGAATGGGCGTGATGTGCGCGATGCCCGGCACGGGCCGCAACTCGCTCAACTGCTGGAACGCGATGTCCGCCTCGCCGCGCGCGACCACGGCGCCGGTGCGCTCGCCATTGCCGACGAAGCGGCTCTTGGGCAGGCATTCGTCCGCGATACCGAGCTTCTGGTACAGCTGCGTGGTCAGATACGTGCCGCTCGCGCTCGCCGAATAGGCGATGGTGCGCGCCGCAAGCAAGGTGCGTTTCAGCGCCTCGGCGCAGCTCACGTCGGGCGGCGGCGCGCCTTCCCGCACCGCCACGGCCACCGTCGAGCGCGCGATCAGCGCGCTGCTGTCCGGCACGATGTAGCCCGCGTCGAGAAACTGCCGCATGTTCGGGTCGGCGACGATCACGAGATCCACGGGTTCGAAACGCTGGAGCCGGTTGGGAATGGATTGCTCGCCCGTGCCGATCGACGTCGTGACGGTCACCACACGCTTGCCCGTGAGCGCTTCGAGCATGGGCACGAGCGCCAGATGCGCGGCCGTGAACACGCCGGACGTCATCACGCGAAAGCTGTCGTCGTCGTTCGGCGCCGCGCTGGGCAATGCGTCGTTCGAGGCGCCGGACAAGTCGGCGCACGAACACGTTCCGCCCGCCGACGCAGCCGCCTGCTCCGCCTCTTCGGCTTCGACCAGTGCCCAGACGCGGCGGAACGGCCCGCGCGTGCGGATCAGTTCCGCGCCCGCGTCGGCGGCGAGCGCGTCGTCGATCCAGGCGAGCTTGCCCAGCGTCGCGCCGATACACGCGCGATGCGCGTTCTCCTCGAACAGGAACGCGCTCGCCACGGCCTCTTCCACGCTTGCGCCGGTGACCGTCGCACCATGCGCGCACATCAGCACCGCGCGATGCGGGCCGAGCGCCTGCGCCAGATAGGCACCGCGCGTGCGATCGCTCACGAGCCGCGGGTCGTCGTAAGTGGGAATGCCGTCGTGGAACAGCGTGCCCATCAGATGGATCGGCCGCAGCGTCTGGCCGCTGGTGGTGAACGCCGTGGAATACATGCCGTGGTAATGGATGACCGAATTCACGTCGGGGCGCGCCGCGAGCACTTCGAGATGGATCGGATACTCGCCGGGCGGGTCGCCCGCGCCTTCGAGCTTGCGGCCCTCGAAATCCATGACGACGAAATCGTCGGCGGTGGCGTTCATCCCGAGCGAATGACGCGTAATCATGAAACGCTCGCCCGGCAGGCGCACGCTGATGTGGCCGAAGCCCTCGATGAAGCCGCGGCGATACAGGAACCGCCACGCTTTCAGTGTCGTGCTGACGATCTCGCTCATGACGCGCGCCCGCCCGTCACCCTCGCACTACGACGATCCGATCTCATGCCTGTCTCCGAACTTGTTATGGATTCCTATTGAATGTCGATGCTGGCCGTACCGGGTTTCATCAGCCTGGCACGCCAGCCCCCGCGAGATCGTCACGATCGGCCGCGGTGCAGGAAAACTATAGGTCCGCAGAAAAGCGCCAACAATCCAACAATTCGGTGAAATGCATCAGCCCGGCTAATGTATTTCGGGCATTGCGTAGCAAGCTGGCCGCGGCGTTTAGCGCTACGCTTTGACATCGCTTGTTGCATGCATTGCGCGATGCCGAATCCCCTAACTGCGCCGCGCCTGGCGCGATCGACATGAGCCTCGTCAATCTGGATATCGAACTGCTGCGCACCTTCGTGGCGATCGTCGAACGCGAGTCGTTCGCCGCCGCGGCCGACGCCGTGCATCGCACGCAATCGGCCGTCACGCAGCAGATGCAGCGGCTGGAAACGCAGATCGACAAGCCTCTGTTCCGCAAGCAGGGCCGCGAAAAACGCCTCACCGAAGACGGCCTCAAGTTGCTCGAATACTCGCGCCGCCTGCTCGCGCTCAACGACGAAGCGTGCTCGGCGATCTCGGGCTCGACGCTGACCGGCGAAGTGCGACTGGGGGCGCCCGTGGACGTGGCGGATTCGATGCTGCCTAATCTCTTGCAGCGTTTCTCGAAGATGTTTCCGAGCCTGCGCATGACGATCGATGTCGGCCGCAGCCCGTTTCTCATGGAGGCGATGAAGCGCGGCGAAATCGACATGGCGATCTCGCCGCGCGAGCATCCGGAATTCCGGCGCATCACGCTGCGCACTTCGCCGGCCGTGTGGATCTGTGCCGCCGACTATCGCTACGACCGCACGGAGCCGCTCGATCTGATCATCGCCGACGAACCGAGCCTGTTTCGCCGCACCGCGCTCGATCATCTCGAACGCGCGGGCATTGCGTGGCGCATCACGTACGTCGCGCCAACTTTGCCGGGCATCCGCGCCGCCGTGCGCGCGGGACTCGGCGTGACCGCGCGTTCGGTCGAAATGATGAGCCCGGACTTTCGCGTGCTCGGCGAACTCGACGGCTTGCCGCGTCTGCCCGACGTCACGTACAACCTCTATCTCGGCGCCGCGCCCAATCTGGCCGCGCGGCGGTTGTTCGATTCGCTCGAAGCCGTGCGCATGTGATGAACGTCTGCTAGTGCGTGCCTAGTGCGCGACTAGTGCGGCGCATGACCGGGCTTCATGCGCGCGGCCACCGGCGCGGGCGTCTCTTCCGTGGGTTCGCCGCTCGCGTCCTCCAGCGTCTTCTGGCGCGAATCCACCTTCACCGCCACCACCAGCACCACCGCCGCCAGCACCAGCGGCATCGTGAAGTAGTAAATGATCTGGTGAATCATCGTCCCCAGCGTCAGCAGCCAGCCCAGCACGAACGGGCCCGTGATCGAGCCCACCCGCGCGCACGCCACCACCAGCCCCATCGCCAGCGAACGCACCCGCGTGGGAAACAGCTCGCTGCTCAGCGTGTAGAAGATCGGCACCACCCCGCCCGAGAAGAACTGGTAGCCCACGTCGCACGCCACGATGATTTCCACCGGGTAGCGATACTCGAACGACAGCCCGAAGCCGAAGAAACACAGCGCGCTCAATCCCGAGAGCAGCAGCATCGCCCACTTGCGCGGCATGCGGTCCTGCAGCCACATGCCGAAGATCTGCCCCAGCGGCGTGGTCGCCAGCACGATCATCGTGAACGTGAAGCTTTTCGTGAGCGTGAAGCCCTGGCGCAGGAAGATCGACGGCAGCCACGTGCCGAAGCCCACCACCTGCACGTTGTTCGCGAGCTGGAACAGTCCGAGCACCGCGATCGCCAGCGCCGAGAACTTCAGCAGCGAGAACTGCTGGCCCAGCGTGGGGCGCGTCTTCTTCGCATAGGCGGCCGCTTCGGGCGGCACCAGTTCGAGCGACGTGTAGCCCGCGCGGTCCGCGAGCCGGCGCACGATCTGCGCGGCCTCGTCGACACGGCCCTGCTGCAGCAGAAAGCGCACCGACTCCGGCATGTAACGGCGCACGTAGAGGATCATCAGCGCCGGGCTCACGCCCACCCAGAACAGCGCGCGCCAGCCAAAGCGCGGCACGATCAGCGTGGCCGCCACCGCGCACACGAACCAGCCGAACGAGTAACCGATCGCGCCCGAGCCGATGAAGATATGCCGCAGCCGTTTGGGCGCGTATTCGGCGAGCAGCGCGAACGCCACCGGGAATTCCGCCGCGATGCCCATGCCGGCGATAAAGCGTGCGAGCAGCAGCACGGGGTAACTGGGCGCGATCGCGCTGAGGAAGGTGCCGAACGCGTAGGCGAACAGCGCCCACTGGAAGATCGGGCGGCGGCCGACGCGGTCGGCGAGCGGCGCGAACAGCAGCGCGCCGAGCAGCAGCCCGATGTTGGTGACCGAGCCGATCGCGCCCGCCTGGGTCGTGCTGATATGAAACTCGCGCACGATGAGTGGCAGTGCGAACGAGGTCGACTGGAAGTCGAAGCCGTCGAGTATCTGCGCGACGATGCAGCCCAGCAGCAGCATCCACAGAAAGCCGTTCATCGGGCATGCGTCGAGGAATTCCGTGTAGGTCATGCGGCCGACCGGAAGTTCGCCTCGTACGCTGGCTCGCTCTGCCATCTTCGTCTCCTTCCGGCCCGCGATCGATGCGCATGAACCGGTTTTTTATGCATTCGACGCGCTACCGCGTCGTGCGGATGGCAACCCGGCCGCGCCGGATCGCCATCGTTCGCGTGCTCACGCCACGCTCGCGACCGTCAGCGGATGAAACGGAAACGTCGTGCCCGAGGCCGCCATCGCTTCCATGTCGCGGCTGAAGATGCCCCACTGATCGTTACGGCCGTTGGGGAATTTCCAGAACTCCGGCGTGCCCGTCACGTAGCTGTCGTCCACGCGCTGGATTTCGGCCGTGTATTCGATGCATGCGCCGAACGGTCCGACGAAATACGCGAACACGTTGTCGCCGGGACCGTGACGGCCCGGTCCCCACACGGTGCCCCAGCCCGCGTCCTTGAGGCGTCCCATGCCGCGCAGCACGGCGTCGGTGTCCTGCATTTCGAACGCCACGTGATTGAGCGTGGGGCGTTTCGAGTCGGCATAAGCAATCACGTGATGCAGATCGTCGCAACGCAGAAAGCTCATGTAGCCCGTGCGGTCGCTGAGCTTGAAGCCGAACACGTCGGTCATCGTGCGCACGGCCGCTTCGCGATCCTGCGTGTTGAACACCACGTGCGCGAGACGGATGGGATGCGTGCGGTCCACGGGCAGCGCGGCCGGCGCCGCCGCGGCTTCCACCACGAAGCGATACGGCTCGCCTTCGAGCCCCAGCACGTGAAAGCCCGCGCTTTCGCCGGGCTCGTCGAAACGGTCGATCCATGCGCCGTGGCGCAGGCCCGCTTTCTGCACGCGCCGGTACACCGCGTCGATCTCTTCGCGGCTTCCGGTCACGGTCGCGGACAGCAGCGCGCGCTCGGCGCCCTCGGTAATCGCCACCGAATAATGCTGTGCCGCCGTGCCGCGCAGATACGTCGTCGCGCCGCGCGTCTCGACTTCGCTCATGCCCCAGGGCGCCTTGAGAAACGCGACGGCTTCCGCGCGGTCCGGCATCTGAAACTCAATGCTACGCAAATGCATGCTGATTCTCCTCAGGAGCCGCGGTGAGCGTCGAGCCAGTGCAGCAGCACGCGGTTGAACGCATCGGCCTGTTCGACGTTGGGCACGTGTTTCGCACCGACGAATTCCTCGTAACTGGCCTGCGGAAAGAGGCTCGCGATACGCCGGCTTTCCTCGGGCGTGGCGCGCGGGTCTTGCGTGCCGCACGTGACCAGCACGGGCGTTTGCACCGAGCCGAGCCGGTTCGTGAAATGGAAATTGCCGATGGCCTGCGCGCAACCGATATAGCCCATTGGCGTGCAGCCCGCGACGGTGTCGCGAATCTGCTGCCAGCGGCCCGGATGCGCCTCGCGATAACCGGCGGTCAGCCAGCGTTCCAGGGTGCGGTCGGCAATGGGCTCGAGCGAGCCGGCCTTGTCGATCGCCTCGATCATCGGCCCCCAGAACGTCGCGGCATCGGGCGGCGACTCCGACTGCGTGTCGCACAGCATCAGCGACCGCAGACGGCGCGCGTGGCGCAGGCCGAGCGACTGACCGATCATGCCGCCGATCGACAGACCGACGAAATGACAGCGCTCGATGCGCAAGGCGTCCAGCACTTCGACCACGTCGTCGGCCAGCTGGTCGATGGTGTACGGCGCGCTCGTCGCGGTGCTGCCGCCATGGCCGCGCAGGTCGGTGCGCAGCACGCGGTAACCGGCGGCGAGCAGCGCCGGCACCTGTTCGGCCCACAGCCCGAGGTCGGCCGCGAGCGAGTGGGAAAACACGACCACCTCGCCCGTTTCGGGGCCCACGAGGTCGTAACTGGTTTTGCGTTGAGGCAGAGGAAGCAGCATGGTGTCGTCCGTCGAATTGCGTCGATGCGCGGGGTCAGGCCGCCGCGGCCACGTCCAGCTCCATCGAGCCGATACCGCCAATGGTGCCCTTGAGGCGATCGCCCGCCGCGAGTTGCGAAACGCCCGCGGGCGTGCCCGTGGTGATCAGCGTGCCGGGCTTGAGCGTGGTCACGCTCGACAGGAAGCGGATCAGTTCGCGCACGCCGTTGATCATGTCCGCCGTATGCGCGTGCATGACGTTGCTGCCGTTCTGCTCGACGTCGATATGCAGATTCTGCGGCTCGCGAATCTCGTCGCGCGTCACGAACCACGGCCCCACGCCGCAAAACGTGTCGAAGCCCTTGCGGATATTGCGCGTGTTGTGACGGCGGCCCCACGGGTCGCGAATGCTGATGTCCCAGCACATCGTGTAGCCGAACACGTAGTCGAGCGCCTGCTCCGCGCTCACGTCCTTCGCGCTGCGGCCGATCACCACGCACAGCTCGCACTCGAAGTCCACGTGGTTCGCGATCTTCGGCAGGATCACCGTGCCGCCCGGACCGACGATCGCGGAAGACGGCTTGAGGAACACCTCGGCCATGAGTTCGTCGGGCGAAAACTGCGAGCGGTCGTACGCGCCCACGCGGCCCGTCATTTCGGTCTGGTGCGAGCGATAGTTGGCGGCGCCGGCCCAGATCGCGGGCGGATTGTCGATAGGCGCGAGCAACCGCGCCGCGGCCAGCGGCAGCGCCTCGCCCCGGCGCGCCACGGCGAGCGCGTCCTGCGCGCCGGGATGATTCGCGAGCGCGTCGATCACTTCGGCCATCGACGCCTGGGCGCGCGTCGCGCCGGTGGTCGCGAGCGCGTCGGCGAGCGGATAAATGGCGTCGCCCTCGATCAGCCCGGGCAACCCTTCGTTGTAGCGGCAAATCTTCATCGTTCTGGTGCTCTCGGTCGTTATGGGCAGGCGTTCAAGCCGATGCGGCGCTCGTGGCGGCGGCGGCACCCGCAGGCGGGTCCGCGTAGAGTTCCGCGACCACGGGCGTCTTGTCCCACTCGGCGGCGGGATCGAAGCCATACAGCCAGTCGTTCTTGCCGTGCATGCTGCCCTTGCCCGCCGCGATCGCGTCTTTCTGCGCCTGGCTGTCTTTCATGTGCTTGAAGCTGAGGTTGGCGAGCGCGAGACGCTGCACGCCGTGCACACGCGGAATGCGCACGCGGCGGAAGTTCGCGAAAGCTTCTTCGGGGTCCGCGCAAGCCGCCAGCCAGCGGCCCAGAACATAGGCGTCCTCGAACGCCTGGCAGGCGCCCTGGCCCGCGTTGGGCACCATCGCGTGCGCCGCGTCGCCGATCAGCTGGATGCGCTCGCGGCCCCAGTTGTCGTTGATCGGCCGCGCGAAGAGGCCCCACTTCATGCAGTCGGTCACGAGATCGAGCAAGGCCTTCAGGCGCGGTTCGGGATCGGCGAAACTCGCGCGCATTTCGTCCGGATCGCCGCGCTTGTTCCAGCTTTCCTCGACCCAGTCGCCCGTGTCCTGCTGCGTGACGATATTCACGAGCTTCTTCTGGCGGATGTAGTAGGCGCGCACATGCGCGCCCGGCCCGACCCACTCGGTTTGCCCGGTCGGCTCCAGAATCCACTCGGGCACATCGCTCGCGTTGAGCAGCGAACGCCACGCCATCTGGCCCGTGTAGGCAGGGTTGTCGTCGCCGTACAGCGTCTGGCGCAGCACCGACTTCACGCCGTCCGCGCCGATCACATAGTCGGCGCGCACGCGCCGGCCGTTGTCGAACACGAGTTCCACGTCGTCGCGATGCGGCGTGGCCGCCACGAGCCGGTGACCGAGATGGATGTGCGAGGCGTCAAGCGTGGACGCGAGCGCGTCGAGCAGATCGGCGCGGTGGAACGAGTAGTACGGCGCGCCCCATTTTTCAGCGAGCTTGAAGCGGTCGCGGAATTCGAGGAATTCGCCGCTCTGCATGTTGCGCGTGTATTCGCCGGGCGAACGGTGACCGACCGCATCCACGCGTTCGCGTGCGCCCAGGCCCCACAACGCCTTCACCGCTTGCGGGCTGCAGCTGACCGCCGCGCCGATCTCGCCGAGCGCCGGCGCCGCCTCGAACAGTTCCGCCTCCACGCCGAATGTCTTCAGCGCGTTCGCCGTCGCTGTGCCGGCGAGGCCGCCGCCCACGATTGCAATACGGCATTTCGTTACCATGCGTGTCTCCTTGTCATTTCGTCAGTCGTCGTGCCGCGCTGGCTGCGCGCGCTTCGGCGAATCCGGGCTTCGGCCGTTGCGCTGGCTTCGGCGCGCCTCGTGATCACCGGGACGAATTGACTATACGGACTCGCGATAACGCGAACAACACAACAATTCAGCGGGAAAGATTAGCGGCGCTTATGTATCGAGACGCGCTGCGCGGCGGCCGCGCAACCCGCGCTGGAAGCCGCGTCGAACACGGCGGTAATGATCGGTAATGTGGCCGGCCGCTTGCGGGTACGTCGCGTGCAACGAGGTAGGCTCGTCAAACGGAGAACGTTGCCACATGAAAAAGCTTGCTCTCAGCCTTCTTGCCAGCGCGATGATCGTCACGATTCCCACGCTCGCCCGCGCGGACGACCACCATCATCATCCCGTGTGCCATAGCGTCAAGGATCACGGACATTGGCACAAGGTCTGCCACTAAACCGGGTTTTACCTCAGCCTCTCGCAGTCGCGAGATTTCAGGCCCGTCCATGACGGGCTTTTTTTATCGGCCATGCGCGGCATAAGAAGGTCTTATCGACGCGATAAGACCTGGGTACTTGCCCGAATCGCGACGCTCCCTAACATGTCGTTTGGCTCTGGCATCGAAAAAGGAAAAGCTTGCCCATGCGAATGCGTCGCCGCGAATTTCTCGCCGCCACGGGCGCGACCTGCGCCATGCTGCCGTTCGGACCCGCGTTCGCGGCCGCGCGACCGCTCAAGCTCGAGATTGCGGCGCGCTCGCCGTGGATGGCCAATCAGGTTGCGCTGACGAGCCAGAACGTCATGTTTCTCGGCTGTCCGCGCTACGCGCACGACACGCCCACACCCTCGCTCGCGCGCCGCGAACCGGACGGCACTTTCGCGCCGTTTCCCGGCAATGCGTGGAATCAATGGAAGCCCGGTGACGACGGCTACAGCGCTTTCGTCTACCTGAACTCGGTGCATATTTTCGCGGACGACACCGTCTGGTGCGTCGATCAGGGCGCCTTGCCACAAGGCATTTTTCCCGATGTCGACGCAACGCTGAGCCCCGCGGCGCAGAAGCTCGTCCAGCTCGACGCGGCAACGGGCGCCGTGCTCGGCGTGCTGCGTTTCGATGCGACGATCCTGCCGCCGGGCGCGCAGATGAACGACCTGCGCTTTCACGGCGCGAAGCTGTACATCACGGACTCGGGCCTGGGCGGCCTGATCGTGCATGACCGCGCGACGGGCAAAACCCTGCGCCGGCTTTCCGGCAACACGGTGACGAAGGCTTCCGCGACCGACGTTCCCGCGCTGCTCGCGCACGTCAAAGGCGGGCAGACCTTTCGGCCGCCCAACAGCGACCTGATCGAAATCACGGCAGACGGCAGGTGGCTGTATTGGGCCGCGCCCACGGGGCCGCTTTATCGCGTCGAGACGCGTTACCTCGACGATCCCGCGCTCTCCGACGCCGATCTCGCCGCGCGGGTCGAGCACGTCTACGACAACCGCTTTTCGGGCGGCTGCTCGATGGATTCGCGCGGCAACGTCTACTTTTCGGAAACCGTCACGCGCAACCTCACCGTGTGGTCGCCAACGGGAAAGACCGCCGTGCTCGCGTCCGATCCCACGCTGGTGCGCCCCGACGGTTCGTTCATCAGCCGCGACCGGCGGCTGTACGTTCCCGTCAAGCAACCCGTTCCGGCCAACGCGGCGCAAGACGGCACCGCCGGTAACGCGCCTTTCGTGATCTACGCGGTCACGCTGCCGGACGTGTTCGACGGCATCGCGCTGGGCGGCCCCGTCACGGGCGCGTGAACTCGCCGCGCGCGTTTCGAACTCCGGTTGGCAAGTCATCGGGACGAAACGGCGTGGCGCAATGCCGCCGCCGCGAAAAGCGCGGCATATTCGAAAACGCGTCCATTCATATCGGCGTTATGGCCGGGCGAGTCGCGCGCTTTATACCACGATGACTTTGCTGGCTAAAAAAGCATCGGTGGAAAATGAAAGGGCGATCAAAATACCCGCAACAGGCGTTATCCAGTTGGCTTCAAGGCGGATTATCGAAGCCCGCGATAACTCGCCTCGGGTGACGTAAAAGAGGCGGCACCCCGGCCGCATTGCGGCTTCAATCCGGCTTCATTCCGGCTTCATTCGCGCGTGCGGGCCGCCCCCGGCGAGTCCACGAAAGCCCGGCGGCGGACGGATGGCCACGCGCCGGTGAATTTGAAACGTTTGCGCGATAAAACGTCGTGATTTCCCGCCGTTTTCCAATTGAGTCTGTTGCGGACAGCGGCTAGAATCCATGAGGATTCATGGAAACTCATGGGAATTGAAAATCGCTGGGCGGATCGATTCCGGGCATCAATAATCGATTCGAATACCGCGTTTGCCCGCGCCGCCTACGTCCACTGAGAGTGTCTTTCGAGACCGATCAACCGCCCAAACAATGAAAATCACGCAAATCGGGGTAAGGAATTCCGGGACCAGCCTCGATGAGCGCGCATTCGAGGCGCCATCGTCCGGCGATCCGGTTGATCGAAAGCGTATTCAGGGCGCCATGGGCTATGCGCTTTATCTCCTCGATGTCGACGGCATAATCCGCACCTGGAATACCGGCGCGCAGCAAGCCATGGGCTATCCGGCGGGCGACATCATCGGGCGGCATTTTTCATGCTGCTACACCGCCGAAGACCAGACCGCCGGTATTCCCGCGCAAGACCTCGCCATGGCCAGGGAAACGGGCAGGCTCGAAACCACGGGCTGGCGTCTGCGCAAGGACGGCACGCGGTTCCGGGCCGGCGTCCTCGTCGAGCCGATCTACGACGGCGAAGGCGCGCTGTTCGGCTTCGCAAAGCTGCTTTACGACGCCAACGAACACCACGACACGTCGCGGGCACTCGAAGAGACCACCCGCAACCTGGATCTCGCGCTCAGCAACATATCGCAAGGGTTGTGTCTGTTCGACCATCGCGGCCGCCTCGTCCTGTCCAACAGCCAGTTCTCGCATGTCCTCTCGCTGCCTTCGCGAGTCGTGTCGCGCGGCATGCCGCTCAGCACGATACTACGGCGCATAGGCGAGCGCGCCGGCGTGCCGCGCGAGCGCATGGCGGCGTACGTGAGAAACGCGCGCAAGCAGTTCATGCATCGCCCCGAAGCCAACCGGCCGCAGGTGACGATGGAGATCGACCATCTGGGCCGCAGCATCTCGGTCGTTACCCGTCTGCTTTCGCACGGCGGCTGGGTCTCCACGATCGAGGACGTGACCGAGCGGCGCGCCGCCGAAAAGCGCATCACGTATCTCGCGCATCACGATCATCTGACCGACCTGCCCAACCGGCTGCGTTTCCAGGAAAGCCTCTCCGCGCTCGCGAAACAGGCCTCTGCCGAGCAACCGTTCGCACTCCTCTACCTTGACCTCGACCGTTTCAAGTCGGTCAACGACACGCACGGCCATCACGTGGGCGACGCGCTGCTCAAGGCCGTGGCCCGGCGTCTGCAGGAGTCGGTGAGTTCGAGCGATCAGCTGGCTCGTCTGAGCGGCGACGAGTTCGCCATTCTGCAAATTCCGTATCGCAGCGTGGACGAAGCCAAAGCGCTCGCGCAACGCTGCATCGACAATCTTGCCGAGCCGTTCGAGATCGCGGGCAATGAAATCTGCATTGGCGCGAGCGTCGGGATCGTCGTTCATGCGCGGGCCGGGATCGACGCGGAAACGGTGCTCCAGCGCGCGGACCTCGCGCTCTACGCGGCCAAGCGCGAGGGGCGCAACTGCTGCCGTTTGTACGAGAGCGGCATGAAGAATCCGCTGCGACTGCGCAACGAACTCGAAGAGGATCTGCGGCGGGCCCTGCGCGCGAATCAACTGGAACTGCACTACCAGCCGATCGTCGACGCGCATACGGGCATCACCACCGCCTGCGAGGCGCTGCTGCGCTGGCATCATCCCAAGCGCGGCCCCATCTCGCCGGCCGACTTCATTCCCGTTGCGGAAGAGCGCGGCCTGATGCCGGAACTCGGGGCGTGGGTGCTGGAAAAGGCGTGTCGCGACGCGGTGCTGTGGCCCGCGCATATTCGCCTGAGCGTCAACGTTTCGCCGGCGCAGCTGATACACGCGAACTTCACGCACATACTGGCCAAAGCGCTGGCGAACGCGAGGCTTCCCGCGCATCGTCTGGAAGTCGAAATTACCGAAACCGTGCTGCTGGAATCGTCCGGTACGTCGTCGCGTATTCTCAACGAAATTCGCGCGATGGGCGTGGGAGTGGCCATGGACGATTTCGGCAAGGGCTACTCGTCGCTGGGTCTTTTGCAAAGCGTGCCCTTTACGCGGGTGAAAATCGATCGCGGCTTCGTCAACGGCCTCGGGAACAACCCGAAATCGGCGGCCATTATCCACGCGATCACCGAGCTATGCCGCAGTCTCGATCTGCCCATCACGGCGGAAGGCGTCGAAACCGGCGTTCAACGGCAGGCCTTGCTCGACGAGCGCTGTCATGAACTGCAGGGCTTTTTCTTCGCTCGTCCCGCGCCTGCCATGGCGCTCGAACCTTATCTGAGCGCCTAGCGGCAACCGTCCCGCGTTTCCCGCTTCAGTTGTAGCCGAGAATGGCGACCGACGACACATCGCTGCGATCGGACACATTGCCCGCGATCTGCGCCATGGGATGACTCAGAAGCGACGCGTAAAGCGTTGCCGTTCGCTGCGCATGGGTCGCGTGCACTGGCGCCGTGCTCGTGCGAGCCGTCGCGGCGGGCTGAAATAAAGCGTGAATCGTCAACGAAGTCATAGTGGCACCATGAATGAGTTTGCCGCGTACCGGACGCCTCGAGCCCGAAGGCCGAAGGCGTCCAGCGCGCTTATTTGAAAGCCGGCGCGATGATCGTCGAGATCAGTTGCGCAACGGCGAGATGCGTGGCCTCGGGAATGCCGTCCACATTGCCGTCGATCACGTTCGCCACGGAGTTGATCAGGCCGATATCCACGCCACGACGCAGCAACGCCGCTTCCATCGCAGGGCTATGCGCGAGCGCCGCCTTGTTGCTGCGGGCCGCATAAGCCCCCGCAATGGCATAGCAGCCCCAGTTCGAGCACGCCGCCGTCACGAGGACGTCCGCGCCTGTTACGGCGCCAATGCCCGCGCTGCCGTCCGGTCGCTGGTCGCCGAACTTCACATGGCTTTTGACCGCCTCCGCCACCACGCCCATGCCGATCTCGTTGCCGCCGTCGCCCACGGCGACCGTGGGAATCTTGCGCTCGATGGCTTCGTCGAACAGATAGTCGATACGGGCGCGCCCCATGCCATAGTCGATCCCGCGCATGCTGCAATAAATGCCGTCAGCATTGCGGCCCACACGTTCGGTCGAAAAGAACAGCGCGGGCCGATACTTTTCGATGAGCGCGGCGGCCGCCCGCTTCGCCGGCTCGTCCTCCACGGGAAACGCTTCGACGCACACCACGGCGAGGCTGCCGTCGTCACGGGCAAGCTTCGCCTGTTCGTACGGCAAAACCGTGAGGCCCGCGCTCGTGAGAATGGCCGCCGTGGTGTCGATCAGCGTTGCCTCGACAAAAGCGATGCACAACGCGTGCTTCGAAAGCGACAAGGCGCGCACCACGGCCGCGAGGCCCGCCGGGCCGTCGTTTTCGCCAATGGAAGGCGAGATCCACGCGCGCGACACCGAGCCCGTCGTGACGAATACGTTGGCTTTGTCAGGAATGCTCAGCAACGCATCGGCTGCCGCGCCGACGAGCGAACCGCCCTGCCGCGCGCGCGCGGCGCGATACAGCTGCTCCACGCCCCGGCCGCCGAGGTCGAGCGATACGAGAGCGTCGAGGCGGTCGTCGATTTGACTGAATGCGGGGTTGCCCATGATTATTTCCCGATGACGAGTTGAGCGACGGCATCGCGATCATGGATGATCGACGCGACCTTCTCGAGCGACTTCATGACCGCGGCGACCACGGCGTCGAAACCGCCGGTGCGGCCGAGCGCGTCGAGCGTAGGCTTGAGCCGCAGCGACACGCGCGCGCCCGGTTGGCCGTGCGTGTTCACCGTGAGGATGCCGTGGTCTTCGAGCAGCACCATGCCGAGCGCCGAAGTGGCCTCGCAAGGCACGACGACCGGTTTTTCGTTCTCGCGGCCCGCGAGCTTCAGCAGCACGCGCAACACGGCGTCTTCCTCAACCATCGGTCCCAGGTCGCTGCGCTGCACCAGGCCGGCGCCCAGCTTCTGCGCGAGCGCTTCGGCCAGCTTCTGGCCCGCCGCTGACTCTTCCCGCAAGTCCTCGGGCTGATACTTCTGCAACGAGCGCAGCACCGCGGCGGAGATCGGCGCGCGCGCTTCCATGCCGTATTCGGCGCCCCTGGCCGCCGCCGCCGTCACGAGGTCCGCGCGGCCGACCAGCACGCCGGCTCGCGGCCCCGAGAGTCCCGCCTTGTCGCAATTCGTCACGGCGATATCGGCCCCCAGTTGCAGGCTCAGCCGGCCACCGTGCAACACCGTGCGCAGCCGCGCGCCGTAAGCCTCGTCGAGAAACACTTTGGCGCCGAGCGCGTGAGCGAATTGCACGACCTCCAGCGTCACGTGGTCTTCGAGCCGCTCCAGGCTGCTCGTGACCGTGGTGACCACGACCAGCGCGGGGCGCTGCGCCTCGACAACTTTCAGCCACTCATTGTTGCCCTGAACCTCATGCACGGCGACACCGGCGAGCTTCGCGCCGCGAATGACGGACGCATGCGAACGGCCTTTCGGCGGAACCACGGAGACAATGGGCTTGCCGTCGGCGAGCGCGGCGATGGTGGCGACGATACCGGCACTGGTTCGATTGAAAATGGCGACGGCATCGTCGCCGCGACCGCCCATGTGGCCGATCGCGACCTGGCGCAGTTCCTCCGCCGCGAGCCCGGGGCCGACCCATTCCTCGCAAAGCGTGGCGATATCGTCGGCGTGAATGGGGAAATCGCGCTGATTGCCGGTAAATACGCCGATGGAGGCGGCGCCCAGCAGCTTCACGCGTTTCGCGGCCACGGCCTGGCCATGGCGCAGGCGCAGCGCCTCGTCGATGCTCGAGCGGATGATGCTGCCGCGCGCGAAGCCCACGGTCGGGTCGACCGGATTGCCAAAGCTGTCGGTCTTGACCGAGGCAGCGGTCGAAGGAATCTGTGCCTTCGTGTCCTTAACGTCACTCATTTCGTACACCTATCAAGTCTAAAAAGGGCGCTGCGAGAGGCGGTTTGCGTATGCGCTATTCGCTGGCGACCGCGACGATGCTTCTGAGCAGTTCCACGAACGACGTATGGCCCTCCCAGTTGATGCCGTCCACGGCAATCTCGGCCTTCGAAGTCGCGCCGTCACGCGCGCCCGCGTCGACGGTCGCCTTGATGAGCGCATATTCGAGTGGCGGCGTGTGCAGAATCTCCGCGTTCCCCTGTCGCGCGGCGAGCGCGGCGGCAATGCCATACGCGCCCCAGTTCGATACCGAGGCACTCACCACCACGTCGGTTGCCGTGACGGTCACGACGCCGGAGGCGTGACCCGCGAGCGACTTGCCGCCGAGCGGATGCACGGCCGTAATCGCGTCGCGCACCGCGCCGAATCCCACTTCGTTGCCGCCGTCGCCAATGCCGATCGAAAGCACGCCGCGCTCACGCGCCATCTCGGCGAGCAAATACACGTGCCCCACGTCCCCGGGGTTGCGGCAATCGCCGCGAACGCCGTGAAAGAAGCCTTCCTTGTTCGGCCCGTCGCGCTCCACGAACACCACCGCTGCCGGACGGTGCGCGTTCATGAGCGCTTCGGCGGCCGCCCTACCCGGTTCGAGGCCCAACGGAAACGACACCACGGTCACGGCGTCGCATCCGTCTCGTTCCCGCAGCTCCGCGTTGACGACCTCGGCGACCGCCGCCACCGGCGCCGCATGCGCCGCTTCCGTTACGAGCATCACGCGCACGCCGAAGGCGAGGATCAACGCGCGCGCCAGCACCGCGGCACCCACGGGGCCATCGGTTTCGCCTTGCGGCAGCTTCGGCGCGACACCGGCGCCCGTGGCGATCAACACCGTGCCGCCGCGCGACAGCACCGTGGCGAGGCGCCGCGCCGCCAGCGAACTCAGCGGCTCGCCGTGATACGCGCGACAAACCTCGTACATCGGCACCACGAAGCCCGCGGGCAAGCCGCCGTTCAGCGGGCGGATTTCCACCGTCATCAGGCGGTCGATGCGTTCGCCCGTGCGCTGTTCATTCGTTGTGGTCATGGCGATTCCCGGCAGGCTCAACGGTCGATGGGTTCGCGGAACGTCTCTTTGACGAGCAGCACGCAAACCAGCGAAACGATGGCCGCCACCACCACGTACCAGGACACCGCCATCGAGTTGCCGCTGCGTGCCACGAGCCACGCGGCGATCAGCGGCGTCGGGGCGCTGGAGACGATGCCCGACAACTGATAGGCCGTGGAGGAACCGCTGAAGCGATAGCGCGTGGGGTACTGTTCGGCGTAAATCACGCCGTGCAGCGAACCGGTCGAGGCGTGCCCGATGCCGAGACCCAGTGCGAGCGCCACCGTAATCAGCACGGGATTGCCGGTATCCAGCAGCCAGAACAGCGGGAACGCATAGACCGCGAAGAACAGCGCGCCGAAGCCGTACACCACCTTGCGGCCCACCTTGTCGGAAAGCCAGCCGAACACCGGCTGCATGAAGAGATCGACGCCCGCCGCGATCAGCAGGCCGGTCGAGGCCACGCTACGCGGCAGATGCAGCTTGGTCGTGATGTAGGTCAGCGCGTAGACCGTAATCAGGAAGTAACCGACGTTCGCCACCGTCTGGAAGAACACCATGATGAGGGTCTTTTTCTTCTCGTTTTTCCAGACCTCCAGAAGCGGGGCGCGCGACACGTTGCCCGACGCCTTGATCTTCTCGAAGCTCGGCGGCTCGCTCACCTGCAGCCGGATATACATGCCGACGCACAGCAATGCGAGGCTGAAGACGAACGGCAGGCGCCAGCCCCACGAAAAGAACTGATCGTCGGGCAGTGCCGAAACCAGCGCGAACGCGCCAGTCGACACGAGCAAACCGGCGGGCACGCCCATCTGCATGGTTGCGCCGAACAAGCCGCGCCGGCCGTCGGGCGCATGCTCGACGGACATGAGCGCGGCGCCGCCCCACTCGCCGCCCAGGGCGAAACCCTGCACCACGCGCAATGCGATCAGCAGGCCGGGGCTCCAGTAACCCACGGCGTTATACGAAGGCAGAAAGCCGATCGCCGCGGTGCACAGGCCCATCACGAGCAGCGTGAACACCAGCATCTTCTTGCGGCCCATGCGGTCGCCGAAGTGACCGATGACCATGCCGCCGAGCGGGCGAAGAATGAACGCAACCGCGAACGACGCCATCGAGGCCAGCGTCGCCAGTTCCGGCGTCAGCTCGTTGAAGAACACCTTCGGAAACACCAGCGCGGCCGCCGTTCCGTACAGGAAGTAGTCGTACCATTCGACCGTCGTGCCGATAAACGAGCTTAGCGCCGCTCGGGTCGACGTCGCACGCGACGCTTCGTGCGTCGCGTCCGTGGATGCTGCGAGATTTGCACTCATCATTTCACTCCAAACCCGGTGTGGTATCGGTTAGTGGCGACCCGGTCGTTGCCGGGCCGCCTTCTGGTTGCGCGTCAGACGTTGATCGTCACGCTCTTGCGCGAGGTATAGGCTTCGAGCGCGCCTTCGATGGAGTACTCCGCGCCGATACCGCTCTGCTTCGCGCCGCCGTACGACATGCCGGGAATCTGACCGCCCGCGCGATTCACCTGCAGCCAGCCCGCGTCGATCTGTTCGGTTGCCTTCAGCGCCTTCGTGATGTCGTTGGTGAAGACATAGGCGGCGAGACCGTACACCGTGTCGTTGGCCCAGCGGATGACTTCTGCTTCGTCCGACCAGGGAATCGCCACCAGCACCGGGCCGAACACCTCTTCGCGCGCCACGCGCCAGCTGTTGTCGACGCCCGCGAAAATTACGGGCTCGGGGAAGAAGCCCTGCGCGTCTTCGAGCGCGGGCGGCAACGAGCCGGTCAGCACCTGCGCGCCCGCGTCGATCGCTTCCTCGATGAAGGCGCGAATTTCCGCATAGCGCTCGGCATTCACGATCGCGCCGATATCGCTGGCTTCGTCGAGCGAATCGCCGATCTTCAGTTCCTTGACCTTCGCGACGAGCTTCGTCATCACGACATCCCAGACGTCCTTGTGCACGTAGAGGCGCGAGCCGGCCGTGCAGGACTGGCCCTGACGCGCGAAGCGCATGGCGTTGATGATGCCCGTGACCGTGGCATCGACATAGTCCGGCGTGGCCGCATCCGGATAAACGATGCAGGGGCTCTTGCCGCCGAGTTCGAGCGTGGCGTGACCAATGCGGTCCGCGACGGCGTGGCCGACCAGTTTGCCGACTTCGAGCGAGCCCGTGAACGAGACCTTGGCGACGTTCGGATGCGCGGCCAGCGGCGCGCCCGCGTCGATGCCCGTGCCCGTGACGACGTTGAACACGCCCGCCGGGAACAGGCCGGTCGCGAGTTCCGCGATCTTGATGACGGCGAGCGGCGCGTCCTCGGCCGGCTTGAGCACCAGCGTATTGCCAGTGCCGAGCGCCATGCCGATCTTCACCGCCGCGAGGATGACCGGCGAGTTCCACGGGATGATGGCGCCGACCACACCCAGCGGCTCGCGCGTGGAATAGCTGAAGAGACCGGGACCCAGCGGCAGCGTTTCGCCCTTCTGCTCGGCGACGACACCGCCGTAATAGCGCAGCACTTCCGCCGCGCCCAGCACTTCCGGACGGCTCTGCGTACGCAGCGCGTTGCCGCTTTCCGCCGCCAGCACGCGCGCGATTTCCTCGGCATGCGCCGTCACGCGATTGCCCAGTTCCGTCAACAAGGCGCCGCGTGCCCGCGACGCGAGACGTCGCCATGCGGGGAATGCGGCGGCGGCGGCGGCCACGGCGGCGGCCACGTCGGCGGCGTCGCTGGCGCCGATGGTGGCGAACACTTCGCGGCGCGACGGATTCTCGATGTCGAGCGTGTTGCCGCTGGCCGGCGTGCGCCATTCGTTGTTGATCAGCAGACCGGTGATGCCGGCTTTCGGGAGAACGACTTCAGCAGCGAGATTTTCGGTACGGGAATTCACGATCTATCCTTCGGGGGTCGGTCAAGTTACTCGGCAGCCGGCAGGCTGAGTCGCACGCCGAGCAGTTCTTCATAGATTTCGTTCACGCTGGTCGAGTCCTTGCCGCCGAGACCCTTGGCGCGCGCCGCGTTATAGGTTTGCAGAACGAGCTGGCCGAGCGGCATCGGCAGATTCGAGAACTCGTCGAGGCAGAGCTTGATGTCCTTGTGCATCAGGTCGATCGCAAAGTTCGCGGGACGCGCCTGCGTGAACAGCGTTTTCGGCAGGTAGTCGAGCATCTTGCTGCCCGCCAGGCCCGCGGTGAGCACGTCGCACAGCACGTCGAGCTTCGCGCCCGCCTTCACGCTGGCCGTCAGAACCTCGCCAAGCGCCACGGTGTTGATCGCCGTGAGCAGGTTGTGGCTGAGCTTGGTCAGCTGGCCCGCGCCCGTTTCGCCGCAATGGACGACGCGCCCCGCGAGCACGTCGAAAACCGGCTTCAGCTTTTCGATGACGTCCGCCGCACCGCCCACCATCAGCACCAGCTTGCCGTTTTCCGCGCCGAGCACGCCGCCGCTCACCGGCGAGTCGACGAACGAGACGTGTTTTTGCGCCGCGACTGCCGCGATTTCCTTCGTCGTGGCCGGATCGACGGTGCTGAAGTCGACGACGATGGCGCCTTCCGCCGCGGTCTTCAGCACGCCTTCCGGACCGGTGACGGCGTCGCGGAGCGTCTTCGGGCTCGGCAGGCTCAAGAGGATGCGCTCGGCGTCGAGGGCGGCCTCGGCCGGGCTCTTCGTCGCGATCGCGCCTTGTGCGGCCAGGGCGTCCATGGCGGCCTGGCTCGGATCGAACACACGGACCTGATGGCCCGCGGCAACCAGACGGGCGGCCATGCGTCCACCCATGCGACCGATACCGATAAATGCAACCTTCATTTCCACTTCCTCCGACGAATTCAATTTAGTTGAACGGGCAGACCCACTAACCCCATGATTACCAAGGGATTTCCCTAGTCATCGTGATGTGTGGCTGCCTGTGACGTGACTATAGGAAGACAAAATAAGGAAAAAAAGACGACACTTTTTGACGCCATAGGAAGAAATTGCTTACCATTCGCGTCAGTCCAACCGGGAAACTGCGCGCATGCTCAACCTCAGCCGTCTGCGTCTACTGCACGAGCTTTCCGTGCTCGGGACGATTTCCGCCGTCGCGGACGCGGTCCACCTGACCCGCCCCGCGGTATCGCAACAGCTGGCGCAACTCGAGGACGAACTGGAGACGGTATTGATCGAGCGCTCCGGACGCGGCGTGCAGTTGACGCCCGCCGGCCGGCGTCTGGTCGCGCGGGCCACGGGGCTGTTCGAGCTGGTCGAGGAGATCGAGGCGGAAGTCGCGGCGGCGAACGTGGAAGTCAGCGGCGAAGTGCGGCTCTCCGCATTCGGTTCGCTGGCGAGCAGCGTCGTGCCGCACGCGATGAAAATACTGCTGGAACAGCATCCGCAACTGCACATTCAGTTCACGGAACTGGAACCGTCCGAAGGGCTTCGGGCGGCGGCCGCGAAACAAACCGACATTGCGATCGTCGACGACCTCGTGAGCGCGGAAGCGCTGGCCAACGTGCTCGAATTCCAGCCGCTGTGCGTCGACCATTTCGATGCCGTGGTGGCTTCCGGCCACAAGTTAGCAGGCCGAAAGAATATTCAGTTGTCCGATCTGGCGCATGAACGATGGGCGTTGAACCAGTCGGCGGCGACCTATCACACGTTTCTGATGAACGCTTGTTTTGCGGGCGGATTTACGCCGAAAGTCACGTGCAGCAGCCGAAATACGGCCGTCACGCTGGAGATGGTGAGGACCGGCGGTCTCGTGGCCGTGTTGCCCCGGCTCGGTCTGCGCCGGGTGGAAAACGACGGCGACTTTGCCGTGCTGCCGATCGAACCCGTGCTGAGCCGACGCGTTTTTACCGCGCTTCCGAAGGGCACGGCAAAACGTCCGGCGGTCGCAGCCGTGCTCGACGCGCTGCTGCTCGCGGCGAACGAAGCCAGCGACGCTTGACGAGAAACGAGGTTGAGCGTGGCGAGGGGATGGCTGTTGTCGGCTTGAAACGATCAATCGGCTACGTAACCGGCATGGTTGAAAACCAGTACGTATATTCGAGCGGTTGTCGGCCAGCGAGGCCCGAGAGATTCCCATTCTCTCCGTCTGTTCCATCCCTCCCATTCGCGCGAAGCGCCGAACGTTTGGTCAATGACAGGTTCACGCGAGAGAATACCGACTCGGCGGCGCTTGCCGCATGCGGAGGATCGAGCGATGACGACATACCTGATCTCGTTTCCGGCGCGGGCAATGCACGTTCCGGCCGAGGACCTCGCCGCCGTGGCGGACGCCGCGCACGCAGTCATGCGAGAGGCCAAAGCGGCGGGCGTGTACGTGTTCGGCGGCGGCATCAATGCCGCCGTGGCGCCGCTCAGGGTAGCCGCGGACGGCACGGTCACGAACGAAACCTGGCCCGAGACGAAGGCGCTGGACGGCGGCTTCTGCGTGCTGCAACTCCCGTCGCGCGACGCCGCCATCCAGTGGGCCGCGAAAATCGCCGCCGCCTGCCGCTGCGCGCAGGAACTCCGCGAGTTCGGGGACGATCCCGAGCGCTGAGGCAGCGCGCGCTCAATCTACCGCCACGCGAGCCGCGCTTCAGCAAAACGCCTTGCGCAGCGCCCGGGTTTCGATGAACGCCTCCACGCGCTGCGTCATGGCCGCGTCGTCCCACTGGCGCGAATCGACCATATTCGCTTCGAGTTCGACCACGGGCAGGCCCGCCGCTTCGAGCACGCGCGCCGTATGCCGCGTGCCGAACGCCGAAAGACGATCGTTCTTCGGCACCAGCATCACCGCGCCATGCACGCCCCAGCGCCTGGCCTGCTCCACGATCCACTCGCTCATCCAGCCCGGCAGATGCAATTGCTCGTTCATGCTCACGTGCCGCGCCGCCAGTGCCCGCATCGGGTCGCCGGAAAAATACTTTCGGTAGCCATCCGAAAGAAAATCCGAGTACATCGACCACACGAACGTCGCGCCGTACTTCGCTTCGAACTTGCGATAAAAGCCCGTGTTGTGCCAGAGGCCGTTGTTCAACCACAGCAAACGCACGCGCTCGTCGGGACAGAAAGCATCGTTCGCGGCCACGCGCTGCGCCACTTCGTCGCGATACCGTGAGAGAAAATCCACCGACCATTGCGAGCCGCGATGCCATGTTGCGGTCATCACCGTGCCCAGTTGTTCGGGCAAGGGCACGACACTGCGCGGCGCGCTCGCGAGCAGATCGCGCACCTCGGCGACCAGTTCGCCCGCGCGATTGATGCGATGCATCTGGCGCGCGAATTCGGCTTCGTCGAACGTGCGTCCGCTCAGGGTCTCGGCAAAGCGGATCAGGCCTTCGAGCTGTTCGACCTGAAAATCGAGCCGGTGGGTTTCGTATAGCGCTTCCCAGTCGCGCATGCCGCGTTCGAACCAGCGCAGGTCGAGATGCGTGGACGAAGGCGCGTCGAGCACGTAATGCGGCACGCCGAACGCCCTCGCCCACTTTTCGGTGATGCGCTGCGCGTAGTCGCCACGCAGGCGCTCCAGCACGAACAGCGGTTTCGGCAAGCCACCGTATGGCGCGCTGGCGGGATCCGCGTCGAGCGTGCAGGCGAGCGGCAAGCTCGTGTAGCGCGGCAACGCGTCGTGATAGCCGAGCCGGTCCATCACGTCGAAGTAATGCGGCGCCATCTGCTTCGCGGAAATGATCGACGAGTACCACACGTCCGACACCACGGGAATGCCGAGCACGTCGAGGATTTCGTGCGGCGTGACCGCGCCCGCCACCACATAAGGCCGGTTCTCTTCGAGCACGCCGCGACGGAATTCGGCGAACCACTGCTTCTGATGATCGCGGCCGAGCTGCGTCGTGCCGAGCGGCCGATAGTCGTTGCGAGTTTTTTCCGGTGCGCTCATCGAACGGCTCCCACGGGTTGAGCGCCTGGGCGCAATGCGTCGATAAAAGCGGCCACCTGCGCGCGCACTTCCGCGTTGGGCACTTCGCCATAAGGTTGTTCGAGCAGACGCAGCGAGGGCACGCCGAGCGCGTCGAGCGCCGCTTTCTGATCGGGATAATCCCAGCCGAGCACGTCGTCGTTCGCCTCGTACCAGAAGATCACGCCATGCGCGTGCGCGGCCTGGATCGCCTCGATAAAGCGTGCGTCGTCCCCGGCTTGCGGATAGCGGCGCAGGCTCGGCGAGCGCAGCTGGTAACGATGCGCGATGGCATCGAGCGGCGCGAGACCGCTGTCGAATTCGCCGCCAACGGCCAGTTGACCGCCGAGATGTTCGTCGCCGACGATCACCGCGCCGCACGCTTCGACCACGCGGTAAAACGCGTCCGAGTCGTGCGCCGAGCCCTTTACGACGAGGCGCGGCCCGTCGTGAGCGGGCAATGCGTTGCGCTCCGCCAGCAGCGCGTCCAATGCCGCCACATGTTGCGCGCGCGGCATCTTGCCCAGCGCATCGACAATCTGCAACGCGGCGGCGCCGCTCATCCTGGCCGGTTGTGCATGCCGCAGCGCCGTCAACGCGTCGAATCGAGCGAGGTGAGCGTTCGCGTCCCGAATCGCCCGCGCGACGGCATCGGCTTCGATCGCCCGCCCGCTCAACGCTTCGAGCCGCGACTTCAGGCGCTCGACCTGATCGCGCACATAGCGCGCCGTCGAGCGATACGGCGTTTGCAACAGGTCGAACAAATGCAGCGGGGGAATCGCGAGTTGCGGCTCGAGCCGTTGCGCTTCGAGCAGGAAGTAATAGAGTTGCAAACCGTTTTCCGACGTGCGCGGCATCACCACCAGGTCGTACGCGGCATAGTCGCCGCGCAGAAACTGCTCGAACAGGGCGCGCGCGGCGCCGTCGAAGCAGGCGTCGAGAAAACGGTCGGCGTGCGGCAGCGTGGCGTGCCGGCGCGGCGTCAGCCGGCGCGGCACGCAACCCGCCGCCTCGATCAATTCGACCGGCACGTTCAGCGAGACGTAGCCCACCGTGTTGGCGCCCGGCACGGCGCCTTCGACCGTATCGGTCGCGGCGAACGCGGCGAGCCGGGCATCCGGCGCGAGCGGCGTGGAAAGGAGTTCAGTCATGTCATTCACGAAAACGAGGCATTCAGATCGATATCACCGCGCGCTTCAACCGCGCGCGCCCGCACCGTCGCCGGTGGGACCGTCGGCGCGGCGCGCGCGCAAGGCCAGCGCGAGCAGCAACGCGCCCAGCAGCAGCACGACGGCGAGGAAGTACGCGACATCCGCGAACGAGCCCGTGCTCTGCCGGATCCAGCCGATCACGTTCGGCCCGAGCAGGCCCGCGAGATTGCCGCAGAGATTGATGAAGGCGAAGCCGCCGGCCGCCGCGGCGCCCTTCATGAAGTCCATCGGCACGGCCCAGAACACGGCCTGCGCGGCGCCCAGGCCGATCAAGCCCAGCAGCAGCATCGCGTAGGCGCTCGCACCGCCGCCCACCACCACCGAAGCGGCCAGGCCGAGCGCGCCCACGAGCGTCGGCAGCACGACGTGCCAGAGGCGCTCCGCGTGCCGGTCCGAGTGCCGCGCGTTGAGCCACATCGCCACGCCCGCGAACACCCACGGCGTGGCCGCGAGCACCGCCACCGTGAAGTCGCCGAAATTCGACAGATGCTTGATGGCTTGCGGCAGCCAGAAAATCACGCCATAGACGCCCATCGTCAGCGCGAACCACGCGCCGGCGCACGCCCACAGGCGCAAGCTGCCCGCCGTGCGCGGCAAGGCGCGCACGCGTTCCGTGCTATGCGCGTGCTGCGTGCGGGTGGCGGCATCGTCGTCGAGTTTCGCCAGCAGCCATGCGCGTTCCGCCTCGTTCAGCCAGGCGGCGTCGCGCGGCGTCTCGGGCAGTTTCAGCAGCGTGTAGATGCCGAGCAGCACGGGCACGAGCCCTTCGGCAACGAACATCCATCGCCAGCCGGACAAACCGCCAAGCGTGTGCGTCGACGTCATGAGCCAGCCCGAGAGCGGCGCGCCGATCACGATCGACACGGCAATCGCGATCGTGTTCTTCGAGGTCACGCGCGCCCGGTAACGCGCGGGAATCCACACGCTGTAGTAGTACAGCGTGACCGGCGCGAAGCCCGCCTCCGTCACGCCCAGCAGAAAGCGCAGCACGTAGAACTGCGTGGGCGTGTGCACGAGCGACATGCCCGCCGCCGCGAGTCCCCACGCGATGCTCATGAGGCCGAGGCACACGCGCACGCCGTAGCTGCGCGCCGCCATCGCAATGGGAATCTGGAACAGCAGATAGCTGACGAAAAACATGCCCACGCCGAAGCCGTACACACGCGGCGTGAAACCCAGCTCGGCGTTCATCTGCAACGCCGCGAAGCTCACGTTGACGCGATCGATCGAGTTCAGGATGAACAGCAGAAAAATCAGCGGCACGATACGCCAGACCACCTTGCGCATAACATCGACATCGGTTTGCATCTGTCTCCTCCGATGATCGGGCCGGTCATGTTCGACGTTGCGCGTGGATTGCGTCTCTTGTCGATGCGGCCCAGAACGGTTTGATAGGTTGCCGTGCGCTAGATCACGGCGCGCGCGGCCAGCTCGCGCAACTGGTCGTCGCTCAGGCCCAACAGCTCGGCGTACACCGCCGCGTTGTGTTCGCCCAGTTGCGGCGCGGGCCGGTCGAATCCCGTGAACGCACCCGACATGCGGATCGGCAAACCGGTCACCACCACGTCGCCCGTGTCGCCGAACACGGGGTGTTCGAGCCGCGTGGTCTCGCCGCGCCGCAGCGCGCGCGTGTCGCGCACCGCTTCGCCCGGCGTGCGCACGGCACCGCAAGGCACGCCGAGCGCGCCGAGCGTGTCCACCACCTGCGCCGTTGGCACGCGCGACGTCCATGCCTCCACCCGCGCATGCAGTTCGTCGGCGTGTTTGACGCGCTGGTCGCGCGAGCTGAAACGCGCGTCGCGCGCGAGTTCCGGCGCGCCCATCGCGCCGAACAGCGCCGCGACGAACTTGTCGGTGGGCGAACAGATC
Source organism: Paraburkholderia acidisoli (assembly GCF_009789675.1). Classification (NCBI taxonomy): domain Bacteria; kingdom Pseudomonadati; phylum Pseudomonadota; class Betaproteobacteria; order Burkholderiales; family Burkholderiaceae; genus Paraburkholderia; species Paraburkholderia acidisoli. The sequence goes on from NZ_CP046914.1 coordinate 426,651, forward strand.
GCCACGTGCCCGTCGGCCGTGGCGAACACGCCGAACGGCGCGAGGCGCGTGAGCGTATTGCCGGTGCGTGTGGATTGGCCGAGCCGCTCCATCACGTCCGACTGCTCGCACGCCACCACGCTCGTGAGCGCGCCGAGCAGCGAAACGTCGACATGCTGGCCGCGCCCCGTGCGCTGCGCCTGCAACAGCGCCGCCAGCGTGCCGATGGTCGCGTACAGCGGCGCGGACAGATCGCCGATCGGCACGCCCACGCGCACCGGCGCGTCGCCCGCGAGCCCCGAGGTCAGCATGAGGCCGGAGAGCGCCTGCACGATGGTGTCCATCGCGCGATTCTGGCCGCCGAGTTCGTCGGCGCCGAAACCGCTGATCGACGTGTACACGAGGCGCGGATTCACCTGCGCGAGCGTCGCATAGCCAATGCCCAGCCGGTCGGCCGTGCCCGCGCTGTAGTTTTCGACCACGGCGTCCGCGTGGCGCGCGAGATCGACAAACATCGCGCGGCCTTCCTCGCTTTTGAGGTTCAGCGTGACGCCGAGCTTGTTGCGCCCGCGTTCGAGCAGCGAGAGGGAAAGATCGCCGGCGTCGCGCTTTTGCAGGGTCACGCCGTCGCGCCCGAGATAAGGGGCGTTGTTGCGCATCGTGTCCGGGTTCGACGGATTCTCGATCTTGATGACGCGCGCGCCGAGCCCGGCAAGCAGCAAGGTGGCGTAAGGGCCGGCGAGCGCGGTGGTGAGGTCGAGAATGGTGAGTCCTTCGAGCGGACGAGGCTGGGCTGCATTCATGTATTTCAGTGTGCCGATGCTGTGGTGAACCCGGTTGGCGCGGTCTTCATGCCTCGCTAGAAGCGATGGCGGATACCGACGCGAAAGACGCCTTGCGTGTTGCCGCTCGACGCGTCGTTGGTGGCGGGAAACGCGAACGCAACGGTGTTCGCGCCCGTCACGCGCTGATACGTGAAGCCGGTGTAGACGTCGGTGCGCTTGGAGAGCGCGTAATCGAGCCCGAGGTCGCCTTCCTGCAAACGTCCCTTGGCGTTGGCGGAGTCGCGCGTGTAGACGAGCGTGTAGTCCGCGCCGACACTCAACGCGGGCGTGATGCGGTACGACGCGCCCGCCGTGTAGAGATTCGACTTGTTCGCGAGACTTTCGGCGCGCGAATAGGTGTAGAGCGCGAACACGCGAGTCTTGTCGTCGATGTTGAAATACGCGCCGATACCCGCCGTCTTCACGCCCGAGGCGCTCGAGAGCCACGGCGAGAGCAGCGGCGAGAACTCGGGGTTGTGGTCGTTCGTATAGACCGCATCGACGGAAAACCGCGTGTTCGTGTAGCCCAGCGTGAAGCTCTGCACGTTCTTCGCGCCGGGATGCCCCGCCACGCCGCCGAGCGCATACATCGCGCCCACGTTGAAGCCCGCGAACTGGCCGAGATAGCGGATCGAGTTGTTGACCTTCACGCCGTCGAGCCGGTTGTCCACGCCATAGGTGTGCGCGGAGCCCGCCATGCCGCCCGAGACGTTGACGATGCCCGAGTAGAAACCGAGGTCGTACATGAAGTCGAACTGACGGCCGAGACGCACTTCGCCCCAATGCCCCGCCAGACCGACGGTAGCGTTGCGGCTGAATTCCAGGCCCTGGCTCGCCGTGCCGTTTTCCAGGAAGAAGCCGCTTTCCAGCGTGAAGACGGCGCGCAAGCCGCCGCCGAGATCTTCCGAACCGCGCAAGCCCCAGCGGTTGGGTTGCAGCACGCTGCTCGTGAGCGAATAGAGCGAGCCGCTCGACGTGCCGCTCGCCGCGCGCGTCGTGTAGTTCATGCCGATATCGAGCAGGCCGTAAAGCTGCACGTAACTGCCCGTATCCACGCTTGAAGGCGCGGGCGCTGCCTGCGCCATCGCCAACCCCGAAAACGCCCACGCGCCGAGCGCGCCAAGCCGCTTTTTCATGTCCGCCAGTCTCCGTCGTTGTTGTGTCTGTCTGGCGTTAATTTTTACGCACCGTAAAAACATTGGTCAATCCAGGGTAATCGCTAGCGGACGAACTTCTTGCCGACGCGAGGCGGACTTATCCACGAATTCTGCTCCCGTTCCGTGTCACGGGGAAGAAACTCGAATTGATGACGGTCGCGTCAACGCGCGCGCTGAGTGCGGCCAATTTTTACGATCCGTAAATTTTCCGGCGTGTAAAATATGCGCAGAACGAATCGGTCGGGAGACGAGCGGATATGGGCGAGCGCCTGCAAAAAACGCAGAAGTCGCAGCAGCGGCGGGAAGACATCCTCGCGTGCGCGCGTGAACTCTTCGAGCGCAAAGGCTTTGCGAATACGTCGATCAACGACATCGCACAGGCGTGCGGCATCAAGCGGGAAAACGTCTATTACTACTATCCGAGCCGCGGCGACATCCTGATCGAACTGGTGCGGCCGAACAATCAGGTGCTGGTCGACGGCATGGAGCGCATCCTTGCCGCCAACGTCACGCCGGTCACGCGACTCTTTCTCGCGCTCCAGCACCACATTCGCCTGTTCGACCGCGTAGCGCTCGACACCGTCACGGTGGGCTTGCGCGGCATCGCTCACGACGACCGCCAGTCGGTGCACAAGGAAGTGCGCCCGCTCTACAAGCGCTACGAGGACTGCTGGGTGCAGTTGATCGAGGAAGGCGCGCAGGCGGGCGTGCTGCGCACGATGGACAATCCGAAGCTCGTCGTGTTCGCGATCCTCGGCATGTGCAACTGGCTGACGCACTGGTACGACCCGGCCGGCCCCGTCTCGCTGGACGGCATCGTCGACGTGTTCTTCAATCTGATCGCGGGCGGCCTGGTCGACGCTTCGCGGCTGAAAACGGCGATCGGCAAGGAACTCGCGAACCTGCCGCCCACGCTCCTCGCCACCGCCCACGGCGCCGCGAGCGCGTAACGGCGCTCGGCGCTCGCCGCGCGCCGCGCGCCCGCATCGCGCGATAACGGCTTTATCGCGCCGCGCTTGTCGCCGCGACGATCACCTCCGGATCGTCGCCCGCATACATCGACTCGACCAGCGCTTCGCGATGCTGAAGCACCGCGCGCTGGTTGATCGAGCCTTTGTCGGTGATTTCGCCGCGATCGAGCGACGGCGCTTGCACGAGCAGGCGCAGCCGAGCGACAAACGTGGAACTGCCCGAGGCCTGCGCGTTCAATCGCGCGAGCAGCGAAGCGAAGAACGCGCGCACGGCAGGCGCACTCAACACCTTGTCGAGGTCCGCGTCATCGCCCAGTCCGGCCAACTCGCGACACGCATCGAGCCGCGGAAAAATCATCACGCCCACCTCGTCGCGATTCAGGCCCGTGATCACGGCATCGAGCACATAGGGCGCGCCTTCGCTCACGATACGCGCGCGCATCGGCCCCACGCTCACGAACGTGCCTGAACCCAGCTTGAAGTCCTCCGCGATACGGCCATCGAACGCGAGGCCCACTTCCGGCCGCCCGGGATCGACGAACCGCACGGCATCGCCGGTGCAGTAATAGCCCTCCTCGTCGAACACGGCCGCCGCCTGCGCCTCGCTCGCGCGCCAGTAGCCGCGCATCACGTTCGGGCCGCGAAAACGCACTTCGAGCTTGCCGTCCATGGGCACGATCTTCGTCTCGCAACCCGGCGCGGGCAGACCGACATACCCCGCCCCCGAATACGGCCCCGTGGTGAAGAGGCACGACGGCGCGGTTTCCGTCATGCCGAGCGCGGCCATGATGCGGATCGGCTCGCCGCAGTACTTGAGCGTGACCTGTTCGAGCCGCGCCCAGGCGGCCTTCGACAAACCCGCGCCCGCGAAGAAATACAGGTTCACGCGCGAAAAGAAGCGCTCGCGCAGCGCGGCGTCGGTTTCCAGCGCCATCGTCAGTTCTTCCCAGCCCTTGGGCACGTTGAAGAACACCGTGGGCGCGATCTCGCGCAGGTTGCGCAGCGTTGCCTCGAACTTGCCCGCGACCGGCTTGCCGTCGTCGATATACAGCGTGCCGCCGTTATAAAGCGCGATACCCACGTTGTGACTGCCGCCGAACGTGTGATTCCACGGCAGCCAGTCGACCAGCACGGGCGGCTCGATGCCGAACTGCGGGAACGTTTCGAGCAGCATCTGCTGGTTCGCGCACAGCATGCGGTGCGTGGTGGGCACGGCCTTGGGCAGGCGCGTCGAACCGGACGTGAACAGGAACTTCGCAATGGTGTCGCCATTCACTTCGGCATGCGAAATGTCGATGTCGCGCGGTCGAGTGTCGAGCAAGGTCGAGAGGCGCGTCACGCCGGGCCGCGCCGACGCCGCCGCGCTCACGCGTTCGACATCGGCGGGCAACACCGCGTCGAGCGCTTTCGCGTAGGCGTCGATATCGTCGGCGAACACGAGCCCCGGCGTGAGCAGTTCGACCGCGTGGCGGAGCTTGCCGTAATCGCTCGACAGCAGCGAATACGCGGGCGAAATGGGCGCATGCGGCACGCCCGCATACATCGCGCCGAGCGCCATCTGCATATGTTCGAGGCTGTTGCCCGAGAGGATCAGCAACGGCCGCGCTGCGCTCAGCCCGCGCTGCGAGAGCGCTTCGCCAATCGCGCGCGCATGCGCGAGCATCTGCGCATACGTGATGCCGCGCCACGCGCCCGACGCGTCGCGACGCGCCACCAGCCAGCGGTCCGGATGCGCGCGCGCGCCCTGCTCCAGCCGGTCCGTCAAACGCTCGGGGTACGCGCCGAGCGGCGCGCTGTCTTCGATGTACCAGCTCTCGCCGCGCCGCTCGATGCGCGGCGAAGTCCGCCCGATGGCCACACGCCGGTAACCGGTCGTGCCGCCGCTCGCGTGGCTTTGGTCCGATTCCAAAACCTGTCTCCTCTTCGAGCCGCGTTCGCCTTGATGCGCGCGCGGCGTGTCTCACTCCGGACGATCGACAACCTTCTCGCGACGCTGCGCGCGAGTCAGATCGGATAGTGGCGCGGCCCCGTTTGCACCGTGATCCAGCGCAGATCCGTGAATTCGGCGATGGACGCCTTGCTGCCGAAGCGGCCGTAACCGCTCGCCTTCACGCCGCCGAACGGCATTTGCGCCTCGTCGTGCACCGTTGGCCCGTTGATATGGCAGATGCCCGATTCGATGCGCTTCGCCACGTTCATCGCGCGGCCGATATCGCGGCTGAACACCGCGGCGGAGAGGCCGTATTCGCTGTCGTTCGCCACGGCGATAGCGTCGTCGTCGCCATCCACGCGCTGCACGGTCACGACCGGGCCGAACGATTCGTCGGCGTACAGCTTCATCTCGCGCGTGACGTTTTCGACGATGGCGGGCTGCATGATCGCGCCGGCGATCTCGCAACCGAGCGGCAGCGTCGCGCCCTTCTCGCGCGCGTCGTCCACCAGCGCGCGGATGCGCCGCGCCGAGGCTTCGCTTTCGAGCGTGCCGAGCACGGAACCGGGTTGCGTGGGGTCGCCCGCCTTGAGCGTGCGCGCCTTCGCCACGAGCTTTTCCATGAACGCGTCGGCGACCTTGCGATCGACGATCACGCGTTCCGTCGACATGCAAATTTGCCCTTGATTGAAGAACGCGCCGAAGGCGATCGCCGCCACGGCCGCGTCGAGATCGGCGTCGTCGAGCACCAGCACGGGCGCCTTGCCGCCGAGTTCGAGCAGCGCGGGCTTGAGGTGCCGCGCGGCCAGTTCCGCGACGATGCGGCCCACGCGCGTGGAGCCGGTGAAGTTCACGCGCTTGACGGCGGGATTGGCAACCAGACGTTCGACGATGGCGGGCGCGTCTTCCGCCGAATGCGTGACGACGTTCACGACGCCCTCGCCGAGTCCCGCTTCGTTGAGCACCGCGCCGATCAGCGCATGCACGCCGGGGCAGCCTTCCGACGCCTTGAGCACGACCGTATTGCCGCACGCGAGCGGCATGGCCAGCGCGCGCGTGGCGAGAATCACGGGCGCGTTCCAGGGCGCCATGCCGAGCACGACGCCGCAGGGCTGGCGCACGGCCATCGCGAGACTGCCGGGCACGTCGGACGGAATCACGGCGCCGTCGATCTGCGTGGTCATGGCGGCGGCCTCGCGCAGCATGTTGGCCGCGAGCATCACGTTGAAGCCGTACCAGTTCGCCATCGCGCCGGTTTCAGCCGCGCCCACGGCGATGAACTCGGGCGTGCGGGCGTCCATGCGGTCGGCGGCGGCGAGCAGGCGTTTGCGCCGCTCGGTGGGCGTGAGCGCGGCCCACGCGGGGAACGCGCGCGCGGCGGCGGCCACCGCGGCATCGGCGTCGTCCACCGTGGCGGCGGCGGCGCGCGTGGCGACTTCGCCCGTTGCCGGATTGATGCGATCGAAGGTCTTGCCGCTCGCCGCGGCCCGCGCCGCGCCGCCAATCAGAAGCTGCGTTTCATGCATGGGGTGTCTCCTCCTGTTCCCGGTTACGCGGCGCTCAGCGCTTGTAGGCCTCGAGGCCCGGCTTGATGCTCTTGTCGTCGAGAAACTGCTTCAGGCCCTGCGCGCGGCCGCCTTCCTTGTCGCGATGGTTCGCCTGATCGAGCTTGGCATACAGATAGTCTTCATTCTGCTCCCACGTGAGTTCGCGGCTGCGCTTGAAGCCGTGCTTGGCGTTGCGCAGCACGACCGGATTCTTGTCGAGCAGCTTCGCGGCCAGCGCCACGGTTTCCGCGCGCAGTTGCGCGAGCGGCACGCTCTTGTTGACGAGGCCCATCTTCGCGGCCTGCGGGCCCGTGAAGGTGTCGCCGGTCATGATGTAGTACAGCGCCTCGCGGTGACCGACCGTGTCGGCCATGGCCTTGCTCACGAGATTGCCCGGCGGAATGCCCCAGTTGATCTCCGAAAGGCCGAAGGTGGCTTCGTCGGCGGCAATCGCGAGATCGCAGGCCACGAGCGGCGAGAAACCGCCGCCGAAGCACCAGCCGTTGACCATGGCGATGGTCGGCTTCGAGTACATGCGCAGCAGTTGCCACTGCCAGCGGCTCGCGTCGCGGCGAATGCGTTCCTGCACCACATCCGGGCTCGCGTCCACTTCGCGGAAATATTCCTTGAGGTCCATGCCCGCGGTCCACGCCGAGCCCTCGCCCGTCAGCACGAGCACCTGCGCTTCCGGGTCCAGCTCGACGGTTTCGAGCACGTCGATCATCTCGCGGTTGAGCGTGGGGCTCATCGCGTTGCGCTTGTCCGGACGATTCAGCGTAACCCACGCGATACCGCCTTCCACCGCGACCTTGACCGTGCTCCAGCGACCTTCGTAACTCATCTTCTGTTCTCCGTCGGTAATGCCGCACTCGCGGCTTGATCTCAATTTACTATCAGGCTACCTGATATGTAAAGTAGAATATGATCCTGTCGGTACAAACCCGGTATCGCCGCGATACCCACCTGTAAGCGCTACTGAACGCCATGACCCGTAAATCCTCGACCGCCGCCGCCAACGACACGACCGCCACGCAATCCCCCACGAGCGGCGCGCACGGTGCCCGGCCCATGCGCCTGAGCTACCTGATCGGCCAGCTCGACCGCATCGTGTCGCGTCGTCTTTCTGAAGCGCTCGCGCAGCATGGCCTCACGCTGCCGCAGTACACCGCGCTTTCCGTCCTGCGCGCGCGCGGCCGGTCGTCGAATGCGCAACTGGCCGATCGCTCGTTCATCACGCCGCAGGCCGCCAACGAAGTCGTCAAGACGATGGAAAGCCATGGCTGGGTCATGCGCGAGCCCGACCCCATGAATCGCCGCATCGTTCTGCTCTCGCTCACCGAAGCGGGCAACGCGCTGCTCGGCCAGTGCGACGAAGCCGCCGACCGCGTGGAGCGCGCCATGCTCGACGACATGGACACGGAATCGGCACACACACTGCATGCGCTGCTGCACAACTGCGCGCGCAACCTGCGCTCGGCGTAGCGGCGCGACACAGCCGCCACGCCTATAACAACCGGAGACCACGATGAACCTCGACGCACTCGTCGCCATCGACACGCACGTTCACGCCGAAGTGTCGTGCTGCCAGCCGCCCGACCTCTTCGCGAAGGAGTTCGACGAAGCCGCCGACAAGTACTTCGGCACCGTGCTCAAGCAGGGGCGCCGCCCGACCATTCCGGAAACCATCGAGCACTACCGCGAGCGCAAGATCGGCTTCGTGATGTTCACGGTCGACTGCGAGGCGAACATCGGGCGGCGCCGTATTGGCAACGAGGAGATCGCGGAGTTCGCGCAGCAAAACGCCGACATCATGATCGCGTTCGCCAGCATCGATCCGCACAAGGGCAAGTTCGGCGCGCGCGAGGCGCGGCGCTTGATCGAAGAGCACGGCGTGCGCGGCTTCAAGTTTCACCCCACGATGCAGGGCTTTTTCGCCAACGACCGGCTCGCGTATCCGCTCTACGAGGTGATCGCCGAATACGGTTTGCCCGCCGTGTTTCATAGCGGCCACTCGGGCATGGGATCCGGGATGCCGGGCGGCGGCGGCCTGCGCCTGAAGTACTCCGAACCGATTTATCTCGACGACGTGGCCGTGGATTTTCCCGCCATGCAGATCGTGATCGCGCATCCCTCGTGGCCGTGGCAGGAACAGGCGCTTTCGATCGCGCTGCACAAGCCCAACGTGTACATCGACCTCTCGGGCTGGTCGCCGAAATACTTCTCGCCGGAGCTGGTGAAGTACGCGAATACGCTGCTGCGCGAGCGCGTGCTGTTCGCCTCGGACTTTCCGCTGATCCGGCCGGACCGCTGGCTCGCCGACTTCGACACGCTCGACATCAAGCCGGAAGTCAAACCGCTGATCCTCAAGGACAATGCCGCACGGCTGCTGGGACTGGGCGCGCGCGACGCGTCGTGATGGGCGTGACGAGGCGTGCCGCTATCGAACGCGCGCTCAGCTCACGACCGGTTGCGTGGCGAGTTGCGCGACACGCGCCACCACTTCGCCGGGCGTGAGATCCGAGGTGTCGATGCTGGCGTCGGCGAGCTGGTAGAGCGACGCCCGCGCATCGAGCATCTTGTGAATGTGCTCGAGCGCTTCCTTGCGAAGCGGTGGCGTGGCGATCCGGGCGTCGTTCTGCTTCATGACGCGCTCGAAGTGCACGTCCGGCCGCGCCTTCAGCCAGACCGTGAAAAACGCGCGCAGCGCGACTTCATAGGTCGCCGACTCGGAGACGATGCCGCCGCCCGTGGCGAGCACGACACGCTCGTGCCGCTCGACGATGCGCTCGATGCACTGCCGCTCGATACGGCGCATCGCGGCCTGACCGTACACGGTAATGACCTCGCCGATCGCGATGCCCGCCACGGCCTCGATTTCCTTGTCGAGTTCGACGAACGGCGCACCCAGGCGTTCGGCAAGCAACGGACCGACCGTGGACTTGCCCGCGCCGCGCAGACCGAGCAGCGCGATCCGCTCCCGCGTGGCGGGTTCGGCGGCGGGCTGCATCATCACCTGACGCCGCAGCCGTGACAGCACTTCCGGCGACTGCTGCTTCAAGTACTCGATCAGGATCAGCAGGTCGCTGTTCTCGCCCGCCGGACTCGTGAGCAGCGCCTCGACCGGCACGTTCAGCGCACGCGCCAGCTTGTGCAGCAAGGCCAGCGACACGTTTCCGCTGCCGGCCTCGACCCGCGCGAGATACGGAATCGACACGCCCGACTGTTCGGCCAGCTGCTTGCGCGTCATGCCGCGCTGCGCGCGCAGCGTGCGTATGCGTTTGGCCAGCGCGGCGAGCAACAGCGCCTCGTCTTCGGCAGACGACTGACGGGGCGGCGCGGGCGTTCGGTCGGGCATGAGCGTGGTTCGGATCGAAAGCCGCATTTTACTCCGCGCCGCCTACTGATCGAGCAGCTTCCAGCGGCCGTCCCGGACCACGACCATCACGCGCGCCCGGCTGTCGAGCCCGTTGTGATTGGCGCTCGTCAAGTTCATCACGCCATGCGTGACGGTGAGGTTGCGCACGTTCTCCAGCGCGTCGCGCAAGGCCGCGCGAAACGGCGGCGTGCCGGGTTTCGCGGTCTTCAACGCGGCGGGCACGGCGTTCTCGAGCATCAGCATCGCGTCCCATGCGTGCGCGCCGAACGTCGACACCGTGTCCTTGCCGTACGCGGCTTCGTAACGGTCGATATAACCCAGCGCCACCGCCTTGCTCGGGTTGCTGTCCGGCAACTGCCGCGCGACCAGCACCGGGCCGGCCGGCAGCACGGTGCCTTCGAGATCCTTGCCGCCCACCCGCAGCACGTCGTTGTTGGCGATGCCATGCGTCTGGTAGATCGGCCCCGCGTAGCCGCGCTCCCGCAAGGTCTTTTCCGGCAGCACGGCGGGCGTGCCCGCGCCCGCCACGAGCATGGCGTCCGGGTGCGCACCCAGCGCCTTCAATACCTGGCCAACGACGGTGGAGTCGGTGCGCGCATAGCGTTCCACCGCGACGATCTTCACGTTCGAGGCGGCCGCGGCCTTCGTGATTTCGCGCACCCAGCCGTCGCCGTACGCGTCGCCCTGGGCGATCACGGCCAGCGTCTTGAGACCGCGCTTCTGGATGTGTTGCGCGATCGCCTCGGCCATCAGCGAATCGTGCTGCGGCGTCTTGAAGACCCACGCCTTCTGCTTGTCCATGGGTTCGACGATGCTCGACGCGCCCGCGATGCTGATGAGCGGCGTCGCGCTCTCGGCGGCGACCGTCGACATCGAAATCGAGTTCGGCGACAACGTCGAGCCGATCACCACGTCGACGTCGTCTTCGCTCACGAGCTTGCGCATGGCCTTCGTGGCCGAGGTCGCGTCGGAGGCGTCGTCGAGCACGAGGTACTCGACCCGCTGGCCCGCGATCTCCTTCGGAAACAGCGCCACCGTGTTCTTCTCGGGAATGCCGAGCGACGCGCCGGGTCCGGTCGCCGAGACCACCACGCCCACTTTCAGTTGCGCCTGCGCGCTCAGCGCCCAACTCGCGGCCAGCGTCAATGCGATGCCGATTGCCCAGCGTCCGGGACGGTGTGCCATGTGCGTCTCCTCGTGTCGTTGTGAATATATATTAAAAGATATGTTCATCGACGCCACGACGAAAGCCATGGTAAACCCATGCCAGCCGTATCAATAGTAAAAAACGCCTGGAATCACGAGGTTTTCCCTGGGTAGCCAGCGCTTCGATCGAAGCCGAGAATATTTTATAAGATATGTCCGAGGCTCGAATCGCATGCTTGATACCGACGCTCTGCAACTCACGGTCCACGAGGGCATCGCGCACCTCACGCTGAACCGGCCCGCCAAGCGCAACGCCATCAACACCGCGCAGATCGAAGCGCTGGACGCGGCGTTCCGTTCGCTCGGCGAAGACATCCACGCCGTGCTGCTCACCGGCGCGGGCGAGCACTTTTGCGCGGGTCTCGATCTCGCGGAAAACAGCGTGAATCAGCCGGTCGATGTGTTGCGCATCTCGCAGCGCTGGCACAAGGTCTTCCACGACCTCCAGTTCTCCGGCAAACCCGTCGTCGCCGTGTTGCAAGGCGGCGTGATCGGCGGCGGCCTCGAACTCGCACTGGCGGCGCACGTGCGCGTGGCGGAACGCAGCGCCTTTTTCCAGCTGCCGGAAGGCCGCCGGGGCATCTTCGTCGGCGGCGGCGCGTCGGTGCGCGTGGCGCGCATCATCGGCGCGGACCGCATGACGGAAATGATGCTCACGGGGCGCCGCTACACGGCGGAGGAAGGCTGCCGTCTCGGCCTCGCGCATTACCTCGCGGAGCCCGGCGACGGTCTGCGCCTCGCCACCGAACTCGCGCGCACGATCGCCCAGAACAGCGCGCTGTCGAACTGGGCCTGCATCCAGGCCGTTTCGCGCATTCACGACATGTCGATGCAGGATGGCCTCTTCACCGAGTCCCTGACTGCCGCGTTGCTGCAAAGCACGCCCGAGGCGCGCGAACGCATGGAAGCGTTCCTGACCGGCAAGACCCGCTAGTCCGGGCGCCCCGCCCGCATCGCAGACGCGTTCGCGCCTTGCCGCGAACCCGCACAGGAGACCCGATGGAGACGCCCTGCCCAAGCGCGGCCATGCGCTGGATCGACACGCCCGCCGACCTGCTCGCCTTCGAGCGCATGCCGGCCGCCGAAGCCGTTCCCGTGAGCACCACCGCGCAACTGCTCGCCCGCAACGCGGAGCAATTCGGCGAGCAAGACGCGCTGCTGTTCCTCGAATCGCCGGATCGTCCCGACGAGGTCCTGCGCATCTCGCATCGGCGGCTATTCGACGATGTCGCGCGCGCCGCGAGCCTGTTTCGCGCCAGCGGCGTCGAACGCGGCGACACCGTGGCGATCCTCGCGCCGCACATGCCGTCGACGCACGTGGCGATCTGGGGCGCGCAACTCGCGGGCCGCGCATTTCCCGTCAACTACCTGCTCGGCGCGGATCACATTGCCGCGTTGCTACGCGCCTCGAATGCGAAGGCCGCCGTCATTCTCGGCGCGACGCCCGAGCTGACGGTGCACGCGGCGCTGCGCGACGCCATCGCGCAGGCGGGCTGCGTCGCCCATGTTTTCGAAATCGACCCGTGTGAAAGCGCACCCGCGCCCGGTTCGTTCCAGCACCGCGTGAGCACCGCCCACGACGACGGGGCCACGCTCGCGCAGGAACTCGACGCCGAGACCGTCGCGTCCCTCTATCACACGGGCGGCACGACCGGCTTGCCGAAGCTGCTCACGCATTCGCATCGCAACGAGGTGCACACGAGCTGGTTCGCCGCGCGCTTCTACCGGTTCGGCCCAGGCGACCGCATGCTCAACGGCTTCCCGCTGTTTCACGTGGCGGGCGCCTTCGTCTATGGGCTTGCGTCGCTCGCGGCGGGCGGCTCGATCTTCATTCCCACGCTCACCGGCATGCGCAATACGCGCTTCATGAGCCGGATCTGGGAGATCGCGCAACGCCACCGCGTCACGCATCTGGGCTGTGTGCCGACCGTATTGTCGGCGTTGCTGAACGGCTCGCCCGACGCCGCGCCCGCGCGCGGCGACCCCACCGTGCGCGCGGCATTGACGGGCGGCTCGCCGCTCCCCGCCGACCTCGCCGCGCGCTTCGAACAGCGCTTCGCGATCCCGGTGCGCAATATCTTCGGCATGACCGAGTGCGTCGGCGTGGTGTCGATCGAGCCCGTGGGCGCGGCGCGTATTCCCGGCTCGGCAGGCTTGCCGCTGCCCTTGACGCGCGTGTGCGCCATTCCGCTCGAAGACGGTTGCCCCACGCGCGTGCGCCGCGTGTGCGCGCCCGGCGAAACCGGACAACTGGCGATTTCCGGGCCGCACGTGAGCCGCGGCTATCTCGACGCCGCCGCGAACGCCTCGACGTTCACGCAGGACGGCTGGCTGCTCTCGGGCGATCTCGGGCACGTCGACGCGGACGGCCGCGTGTTTCTGACCGGCCGCGCCAAGGACCTCATCATTCGCGGCGGCCACAACCTCGACCCGCGCGCGATCGAGGAAGCCGTGCTGGGTATCGACGACGTCGTGGTGTGCGCGGCCGTGGGCGAACCCGACGCCTATGCGGGCGAATTGCCGGTGGTGTTCGTCGTGCTGCGCGCGGGCTCGCCGCTCGACGCCCAGGCGCTGCACCCGCTGATTCGCGAGCGCATTCACGAGCCGCCCGCCATGCCGCGCCGGATCATCGTGCTCGAGGCGCTGCCGCTCACGGCCATCGGCAAGATCTACAAGCCGGCGCTGCGCGCGCACGCGGCGCGGGTCAAGCTGCTCGACCTGCTCGCCGCGCAGCTGCCGCCGGCGCGCTGCGACGTGCAATGCATGGAAAACAAGGGGCGTTTGCGCGCGACGGTGACACTCGACGCCAGCACGCACGACGCCGTGCCGGACCGCGTGAAGCTCGCGCTGGCCGGTCTCGACCTCGACATCGAATGGCGGGTGGGCACGCCTTTGCCTCCGCAGGCCGCCAATCCCTGAGGACTCCATGACGACCTCGCACGACATCGACTTCTATTTCGACTTCATCTCGCCGTTCGGCTATTTCGCGAGCCTGCGTATCGATGCGCTCGCCGCGCGATACGAGCGCCGCGTGCGCTGGCGCCCGGTTCTGATCGGCGTGACGGTCATGAAGATCATGGGCAGCCGCGCGCTCATCGACATTCCGCTCAAGGGCGACTACATCGTGCGCGAAGCCGAACGCCATAGGCGCCGTCACGGCCTCACGCTCGCTCGCGGCCTGCGCGAAACGCCGATGAACCCGCTGCCCGCCATGCGCGCGTTCGCGTGGCTCGGCGAAGCGTGGCCGGAGCACGCCGCGCCGTTCGCGCGCGCCTGCTTCGACGCGTACTGGCGGCTCGGCCGCGATCTGTCCGTGCCGGAAGAGATCGCGTTGGCGGCGCGATCCGCCGGACTTCCGGAGACCGTCCTCGCCGCGTTGCCGGCCGCTTGCACCGACGGCGCGCCGCTGCGCCGCCAGGTGGACGAGGCCGTGAGCCGGGGCGTGTTCGGCTCGCCGTATTTTCTGGTGGACGACGAACCCTTCTTCGGCGTGACCAGCATGGAAACACTCGAGGCGTGGCTGGCCGCGGGCGGCTGGTGAACGTCGCAACGTGAACGGATTGCAGGAGACAGCATGAATGACGCAGGCATCGAACGGGTTGCGGTGGTGGGCACCGGGGTGATCGGCATGAGTTGGGCCGCCCTGTTTCTCGCGAAGGGGCTGAGCGTGCGCGCCACCGACCCCTCGCCCGGCGCCGAGGCGCGACTTCGGGCGGCCGTCGCGCAGCACTGGCCGGCGCTGGAGCGTATCGGACTCGCGCCCGGCGCCGCGCCGGAACGGCTGCACTTCTCCGCCGATCTGGACGACGCGCTCGAAGGCGCGCAATTCGTGCAGGAAAACGGCCCTGAGCGCGAAGATTTCAAGCGCGAGCTGTTCGCGCGCATCGACGCACGGCTGCCGCCGGTGGTCGTGATCGCGTCGAGTTCCTCGGGACTCGTGATGAGCCGCGTGCAGACGTCGTGCGCGCACCCGGAGCGCGTCGTGCTCGGTCATCCGTTCAATCCGCCGCATCTCATTCCGCTCGTCGAGGTCATCGGCGGCGAACGCACTTCGGCGCAGACCATCGAGCGCGCCATGGCCTTTTATCGTGCGATCGGCAAGCGGCCCATTCACGGTCGCAAGGAACTCAAAGGCCATATCGCGAACCGGCTACAGGCCGCGTTGTGGCGCGAGGCCATGCATCTGGTCGCCATTGGCGCGGCGAGCGTGGCCGATGTCGACGACGCCATCGCCTATGGCCCCGGCTTGCGCTGGGCGGCCTGCGGACCGTTCGCGAATCTGCATCTGTCCGGCGGCGATGGCGGCATCGCGCACGTACTCGACCATCTGGGCGGCCCGATCGAAAGCTGGTGGGACGATCTCGGCACGCCACGCATGACGGACGACCTCAAACGCCGGATCGCCGAGGGCATGCGCGAAGCGCTGGCCTCCAGGTCCAGCGACGCACTGGCCGAACACCGCGACGCGGTCGTGCTCGGCCTGCTCGCGCTGCGCGACGACGCGCACGGCGCGAACTGACACCCCCAACAAGGAGACACGCAATGGACAAACCGAAGGTGATCGTCACGATCGCGCCCACGGGCGGCATGGCACACAAGTCGCAGAATCCCGCGCTGCCCACGCAGCCCGACGAGATCGCCCGCGACGTCTACGACTGTTACAACGCGGGCGCGAGCGTGGTGGCCGTGCATGCGCGCCGTCCGGACGACGGCGCGACGTGCGACGCCGCGATCTACCGCGACATCAATCGCCGCATTCGCGACCAATGCGACATCGTCATCAACAACTCGACCGGCGGCGGCGTGCACGGCGACATGATCGGCGAAGCGGCGAACGGCTACTGGGAAATTCTGTGGGAAGAACGGCTCAAAGGCATGGATGCGGGCGCCGAAATGTGCACGCTAGACGCGACCACCATCATCGCGACCTTCGGCGGCAAGGAGCTGCTGATGCACACCTCGCCGGAGCGCTGCAAGCAGCTGGCGCTGGAAATGAAGAAGCGCGGCATCAAGCCGGAGTGGGAAGTGTTCAGTCCCACGCACATCGTGCAGGACGTCGCCACGCTGACCGCCGCCGGTTTCGACGACGAACCGTTCTTCGTCAACATCGTGCTCGGCGTGCATCGCGGCTTCCAGAACGCCATGCCCTATTCGCCGCGCGTCCTGCAGTCGATGGTCGACATGCTGCCCAAGGGAAGTATTTTTTGCGTGAGCGGCATCGGCCCGGCGCAGTTGCCTTCCGCGATGAATTCGCTGCTGCTCGGCGGGCACGTGCGCACCGGCCTCGAAGACAATCTCTACTACGCGCAGGGCGAACTCGCGACCAACGTGCAACTCACGGAGCGCCTCGTGAGGCTCGTGCGCGACATGGGATGCGAACCGGCGACGCCCGCCGAAGCGCGGCAGATCATGGGCTTGCCGAGAGCGGGCGAAGTCCGGCCGGAATTCGCCGTGTGAGAGCCCGGGGAACGGTGTGCGCCAGTGCGTGATCGGCACGCATGGCGCCGCCGTTCGCCTCGCTCATTGCAATGGCGAATAGCCCGAGACGAACGGCTTCGTGGTGCCATCCGGCGCGTACACGTGCCGCGCGATACGGCCGATATCGCCGCCATACGCATGAATGCTGATGGAGACGCGATCGCCAAACGCATTCCTCACCGCGTGGATATCGCCCACCGAAGGCGACACGCAGGTCACCTCGCCGGGTTCGAGCCGATGCGCGGCGCCGCGCGCGGTCAGGCGGCGGTCGCGACCGGGCGCGTAGTGCTGGCCGATTTCCGCGCCGCGCAACATGCCGATCACCCCCCACACGGTGTGGTCGTGAACAGGCGTGGCCTGGCCCGGTCCCCACACGAAGCTCACCACGCTGAAGCGCGCGCGTGGATCGGCATGCAGCAGATACTGCCGGTAGCGATGCGGGTCGGGCTGCGCGAACGGCGCGTCGAGCCAGTCGTCGACGGAAACCAGCGTACCCATGTGCCGCGCGACGGCCGCCAGCAAAACCGCTTCGTCGTTGCCGGGCCGGTCGAGTTCCGCAGTCACGGCCTGAACGAAGGCGTTCAGGCGTCCGCCCTCATGAGACGTCATGGCGGCTCCCCGCCGCGTGAGCGGCCTCGTGCGTGGCAGAGGCTGGCCGCGGCGGCGCGGTCGTCGCCCGATAGGCGGCGATGCGTTCGCGCAGGCCCGGTTCCGCGGCGGACCGCACGAGCATGGCGAGATCGGCGTCCGCTCGCTCGTCGCAGAGCGCTTCGTCGAGCAGCCGTCGCGTGCGCGGTGCGAGCGTCGCGACGCGCGCGACCCGCGCGTCGATCGTTTCGAGCAGGCGCGGCGCAGGCTCGCCGCGCTCCGCGAAGCCGTGCTCGACCGCCCAGTCCACATCGAATGGCGCGGACGTTTCGAGCATCGCACGCGCCACGTCGCGCCCCACGATGCGCGCGAACCGCGCGGTGCCCAGCACGATGCCGAACCGCAAGCCGGGCATCTGGAACGTCGTGCCGGGCGCGGCGATACGCACGCGGCACGCCGCGAACAGGTCCACGCCCGCGCCGAAATTGCGGCCGTGCGCGACCGCCACCGTCGCGCAGGGCGACGTCGCGATCCGGTTGAGCAGCATCTCGATGCGGACGAAGCGCAGCAGCAGATCGCCGTCCGACTGGGTGGCGGCTTCGCTCATGTCGAAGCCCGCGCTGAAGCAATGGCCGTGGCCGCGCAAGACGACAACGGGCACGGCCTCGCGCGCGGCCGTGTCGAACGCGTCGAGCAGCGCTTCGACCAGTTCCGCCGACAACGCATTGCGCTTGCCGGGACGATCGAGCACGAGCGTCCAGTGCGTGGCATACCGTTCGATCATGAGAGGCGTCATGCGGGCGTACTCGCGTCGAGGGCCTGAAACACGGCGGCAGTGTGCTCGCCGAGCGCCGGCGGGCGCGCACGGATCACCGCCGCCTCGCCCATGAAGCGCACGGGCGAGACGAAGGTGCGCGTCGTCACGCCGTTGGGCAACTCGACTGGCTGAACCCACGCCATGTGAGCCACCTGCTCGTCGGCGAGCACCTCGGAATACGTGTTGATCGGCGCGCACGGCACGCCCGCGGCGCGAAAGCGCGCGAGCCAGACGCTCGCGTCGTCGGCCTCGAAAATCGACTCCAGGATCTCGCGCAGTGCGTCTTGATGGCGCGCACGTAGCGTGGGATTCGCGAAGCGCGGGTCGTTGCCGAGCGCGGGCCGTCCCACCGTTTCGCAAACAGCCCGCCACAGCGCGTCGTTGCCCGCCGCCATGCCGAACCAGGTGTCGCGGGCCCGGAATGCCTGGTACGGCGCATTGCGCGGATGCGCCGAGCCGAGCTTCTGCGGATCGCGACCCGTGCCGAAATATTCGGAAGTTTGCAGCGCGGCGATGGCGAGCGTGGCGCCGAGCATCGGCACGTCGATATGCGTGCCCCGGCCGCTTTGCTCCGCCGCGCGCAACGCCGCCGCGACCGAGAATGCCCCATAGAGACCCGCGGTGAAGTCGGCGAGCGGCACGCCGCATTTGACCGGCGCGCCGCCCGGCTCGCCGGTCACGCTCATGACACCGCTCATCGCCTGCACGGTGAGGTCGAAGCCGCCCTCCTGCGCGCGCGGCCCCGTTTGCCCGTAGGCCGAGATCGAGCAGTAGACGATGCGCGGCGCGAGCGCGGCCACATCCTCGTAGCTGAGGCCGAGCCGCGCCATCACGCCCGGGCGATTGTTTTCGAGCAGCACGTGCGCGCTCGCGATCAGTTGACGCGCCTTCTCCAGGTCGTCCGCCCGTTTCAGGTCGAGGGTCACCGAGCGCTTGTTGCGGTTGAGCGCCGCGAAATTTTCGCTGTAGCCCTCGCTGAGCGGCGGCCAGGCGCGCAACGTATCGCCACCGGCAGGATGCTCCACCTTGATGACGTCCGCGCCCATGTCGGCGAGCAACATGCCGCAATACGGGCCCGCCGCGACGTTGCAGAACTCGACCACGCGAATGCCTTCCAGCGGCAAGTTCATGGGTTACCCCACTCGACGTTCATAGGAATCCTTATGATAGGGAAAAGACGATGCCTGCCCGAAAGACGATGCTGCGAGATTTACCGCGCTTAGAAACGGTGCCGCAAGCCCACGGTCACGGCGATCTGCGTCGAGTTGGAGGACGGCGCGTCGAGCGTGATCTGCGCGACGTTATGCGACCCGCTGGCGATTTCATAGGCCGCGGCGAAATACACGTCGGTGCGTTTCGAAAAGAGGTAGTCGTTGCCCACCCCGAACTGCCACCAATGCAGCGGCGTCGTCCCCGCGCCGGTGCGCAGTTCGGCGTTCGAGTATTTCGCCATCACGCCCAGCGTGTCCGCCACCGAGAGGTCGTAGCTGGAGCTGAGTTCGAACGAGTTGATGTCGAAGCGTCCCGCCGACGTGTTGAAGCCTGGCGTCTTCGCGCCCGCGATCGTCATGCCGCCGATCCACGTGCGTGACGCCACCGCGCCGAACGCCAGCGCGCCCGGTTTGTACAGGAAGCCACCCGCGAGCACCTGCTGCTTGCCGATGGCCACCGTCGCACTGGACGACGCGCCCGAGGCGTTGCTGTCCAGTTGCTTGAACCACAGCGGAAACGCGCCGGGGTAATCGCCATAGGTCGCGCCCGACGTATTGGAAGCCGCATTCGGCGCGCTCAGGTTCGCATACCCGATGGCCGCGCGCAGGCCGCCGTGCTGGTACTTCAGCGCGGCGCCGAACTCGCGGTTGTTGGCGAAACCCTGCCCGGCCTCCGAGGCGGCCTGATTGCTGAACGCGTATTGCACGCTATAGGTCAAACCGTAGTAGTCCGGACTTTCGTAAGTCACGGCGTTATTGAAACGCACCGAGCCGCCGAGCATGTTCAGGTCGAACGGATCGGTCATCAGCGAAGTGCCCCAGCGAATGCCCGCCGAGAGATAGCCCACGTAGAGTTCGTACGGGCTGTACTGGCGGCCCAGCGTGAGGCGCCCGAGCGACTTGCCGGACACCCCCACGTACGCCTGCCGCCCGAACAGACGGCTGCCCTGCTGCAAGGCGCCGGTTGGCCCGGAAAAGCCGTTCTCGAGCACGAACAGCGCCTGATAGCCGCCGCCCAGATCCTCCTCCCCGCGCAAGCCGAAGCGGCTTCCCGAGAGCTTGCCCGAGGTCATTTCCCAGTTTGAGGCGCCGTGCTGGTTGTTCACGTACATCAAGCCGGTATCGACGATGCCATACAGCGTGACGGAGCTTTGCGCGAAGGCGCAGTTCATGCCGAATACCGCGGTTCCGGCGAGTGCGGCGGACACGGCTGTCCGGAGCGGAGCCGGTCCGCTCTTCAAAAGATTTTTCATGATGGCGATGAGTAAAGACGGGTAATCGTGAGTCCGGCGAACGCGTGATCCGGACCTCGGAATGCGGGGTTATCGGCGAAAGCAGCGCGCCGCTCGTGCCTAGCGCAGCCGCGAGTCCTTGCCGAAGATGCCGGCGGGAATCAGGAAGATCACGAAACAGGCGGCCACGAGCAGCAAGGCCGCCACCAGCATCAAGGCAAGCGCGAAGCTGCCGGTGGACTGTTTGACATGACCGATGACGATGGGCGCGAGAAAGCCGCCCACCTGGCCCATCGCACTGACGAGCGCCAGACCGCCCGCCGCCGCCGAGCCCGAGAGAAACGCGGTCGGGATCGTGAAGAACAGCGCGGCAATACAGAGGTAACCGATATTGATGGCCGCGAGCGTGATGAGCGCGCCATAGAGATCGTGATGGATCTGCGAGAGATAAACCACGGCGCAGGCCGTCACCAGCGCGCTGATGGCCCAATGCCAGCGGCGCTCCATGCGCTTGTCGGAACTGCGGCAGACGATCAGCATGCCGATGGCGCCTGCAATCGACGGAATGGCCAGCAACAGCCCGATATTGAGGATCGTGCCGCCGCCCAGTTGCTTCAGCATGAGCGGCCCCCAATAGTTGAGCACGCTGCCGACCCATGCCACCGGAAAATAGGCGAGCGCGACGATATACAGCTTCGGCGACTTCAACGCGGCGCCGAAATGGTGCGTTTTGTCCGAATAGCCTTTCGCCTTCTGTTCGGCGTCGAGCAGTCCGGTCACGAGCGCTTTTTCGTCCGCGCTGAGCCAGCGCGCCTGGGCCGGCGAGTCGGTCAGGAAGAAGAACATCGCCACGCCCACCACTACGGGCAGAATGCCTTCGATGAGAAACAGCCACTGCCAGTCGCGCAGCCCCGCGACGTCATTGAACGTATGCATGATCCAGCCCGACAAGGGGCTGCCGAACATGCCCGCCGCGGGCACCGCGAGCGAAAACAGCGCAATGGCGCGCGCACGTTTGTTGGCCGGATACCAGTAGGTCAGGATCAGCATCGCGCCCGGGAAGAAGCCGGCTTCGGCCGCGCCCAGCGCGAGTCGCGCGATAAAGAACTGGGTAGGCGTGTGCGCGAACATCGTCGAGGAGGAAATGAGTCCCCACAGGATCATGATGCGCGAAATGGTCTTGCGGGCGCCCACGCGCGTGAGCAGCAGATTGCTGGGCACTTCGAACAGCGTGTAGCTCACGAAGAACAGGCCCACGCCCAGACCATAGGCGGCATCGGTGAGACCAATATCGCCGCGCATGTGAATATAGGCGAAACCCACATTGATGCGATCGATGAACGCCAGCATGAAACAGATCGCCAGCGGCAAGAGAATTCTCAGGTGCACTTTGGCGTAGGTCGACTTCTCGACCGACACGCCAACCGGGTCGTATACGTCGCTCGCAGTAGGTTGCATTCCTTCACTCCTCGACTCTGCAATGATTGACGGCATCGTCACGCGCGGGGTTTCCCTTGCAACGTGGCGATGCGAAAGGGACCAACGAGGGGACCGACGAGCAGCGTTCAGAGATCGGGAAGCGGAATGGGCACGCCTGCGCGGCAGCGTGCGCCACGGCGCAAAGCGGCCATGGCTTTTAATGGGGGCGAGAGGCGAAAAGCGGTAGTGGACGTCATCGTGTTTGTCTCCGTGTCCGGCGCGTTGTGAGAGATTTATCGCCCTGTGGGCTAGCCGGTGGAGTCACTGTAGTGCGGCCAACCCTTATATACAATCAAGGAATATTTGGACATTCTTTCGCATCAGGTTAACAATGCCTCGCCGTACCCTGCCATGCGATTGACCAACCTTCGGCTGCTGCGTGTGTTCGATGCCGTCGCGCGCCTGAGCAGCTTCGTGGAAGCTTCGAAGGCGTTGCACATGACGCCGGCAGCCGTCAGCCTCGCCATCCGCGACCTGGAATCCTCACTCGACTTTCGCGTGTTCGAACGCACGACGCGCCATGTCCGCTTGACGGAAGCGGGCCGCAAGTTCTTCGTATGCGTGGAACGCGTCTTGACGGAAATTCGCGCCACCGAGAGTTGCGCGGCGTCGCTGCGGGCGGGCAATAACTTCGATACGGTGCGCGTGGCGACCACGCCGGCCGTCATCTCGTCGCTGCTCGGCGTGGTGCTCGAACGCGCGCCCGTGCTGTGGCCCAACGTGCGGATCACCTGCGTGGAAGTGCCGTCGCATCAGCTGGTCGAAGCCATCGACCTGCGGGCGGCCGACATCACCATCGGCGTGCGCCTGCCCAACGACGATTTCCACGAGAGCCAACCGCTCTTCGTGTCGCGCTGGGTCGCGCTGGTGCCTCGCACGCATGCGCTCGCGGGCCATCGCTCGCTGACATGGCGGCAGATCCAGAACGTCTCGCTCATCATCATCAACGAGTCGTCGCGGCTGCGCATTCAGTCCGCGCTGCCCGCGGATCTGGTGCTCGAAAACGTGCATTCGGTGAGTACCGCGATGTTCGCGGTCGCGAGCGCGGCCAACGGCGGCGGCATTGTCGTCGTGCCCGGTTATGTCAGTCCGTTGGCACTGCTACACAACCTCGACGTGGTGCCGATCACCGAACCCGACATTCCGCATCTGCTCGAAATTGGCGTGTCCCGGCAGCCGAAACCCGACCCGCACATTCTGCAGATCCGCGATTTTCTCGTCGAGCAGGTGCAGGAAACCTATAAGGATCTGGCGTGAGGTTCAAAGCGCTTTAACGCGCTTGCACGGGCGCCGCATACGCGTTTCCCCGGCCGCCGTGAAGCGCGCCGGGGAAACGTGGGCAAGGCAATCAGGCTTGCTGGAAGGTCTTGAGCGCGTCCATCGCCTTGAGCGAGTAGACATACGCCGCGCCCGCGTTCAGGGCGATGGCCGTCGACATCGCTTCCGCGAGTTCGGCCTCGGTCACGCCCGCCGCCTTGGCGGCCTGAGCATGCGAGGCGATGCAGCCTTCGCAACGCGTGGTGACCGCCACGGCGAGCGCGATCAACTCTCGCGTTTTCGCGTCGAGCGTACCGGTGCCGCCCTGCGCCTCGTTCAACCCGCGAAAGCCGCTCATCAGCTTCGGGTGGTGTTCGAGCAGCGTGGCCGAAGCCGTCCGGTTCTTCTTCAGCACTTCGACCCAGTTATTCAGAAACATCGTCTATCTCCTCGTTGATCAAGCATGAGGCGCAAGCGCGCCGGAATTCATCGAGCGAATCAAGCGCCCGTCGCCGTCGGACGATGCGGGTCGCTGGCCCACTCGCTCCACGAACCGGGATACAGGCGCGCGCCTCCCAGCCCCGCCGCTTCCAGAGCCAGCAGGTTGTGGCAGGCCGTGACGCCCGAGCCGCATTGCGCGACGACCTCGTTCGCCGGGCGTGCACCGAGTAGCGTTCGCCACTCGTCCGACAGTTGCGCCGCGGATTTGAAGCCGCCCGTGGCCGCGAGATTGTCCGTGTAGGGCCGATTGAGCGCGCCCGGAATATGTCCGGCTCGCGCGTCGATCGGCTCCACCACGCCTCGATAGCGTTCTGCGCCCCGCGCGTCGACGACCAGCGCCTCGCCGGTTTGCAGATTGCGCAGCACGAAGCCGGCGTCGACCCACATCGCGGCGGCCGGTGCGCTGGCTTCGTAGCGCGTCGCATCGTATCGGGGCGCGTCGGCGGCCACCTCGCCGCCCTGCTCGACCCACGCCTGCCAGCCGCCGTCGAGCACACACACGTCGGCATGACCGAGCCAGCGCAGCAGCCACCACAATCGCGCCGCGTACATGCCGCCCGAACGGTCGTAGGCAACGACCGCATCGTGCCGCCCGATACCTTGCCGGCCGAGCCACGCGGCGAACGCCGCGGGCTCGGGCAACGGATGCCGCCCGTTGGTTCCCGTCTTCGCGCCCGAGAGATCGTGGTCGAGATGCGCGTGGACCGCGCCCGGCACGTGACCCGCGCGAAACTCGGCCGAACCGGCTTCGGGGCGCGCGAGGTCGTGACTGCAATCGATCACGCGGCAGCGCGCGAGCCGGTCGCGCAGCGTGCGCGCGTCGATGAGCGTGGACGCGGCGAATGCGGATGCCGCCATCAGATCACTCCCGCCTCGGCCAGTTCGCGCAGTTGCTCGGCGGGGATCGCCAGCTCGGACGCGAGCACGCTCGCGGTGTGCGCGCCGAGGCCGGGCGGCGGCCGATGCTCGACGGGCGTATGCGAGAAACGAAACGGACTGCGTACGACCGGAATCTTGCCGAGTTCGGGGTGCTCGACTTCGGCGCGCAAACCGCGATGCACGACCTGCGGATGATCGTAGGCCTCGGCGATCGTGTTGACCGGCCCGCAGGGCACGCCCATGTCGCTCAGCCATGCGGTCACGTCGTGGCGCTTGAGGCCCGAGGTCACGGCCGTGATTTCCCGATCGAGTTCGAGCACGTGTTCGAGTCGCGCGCCGTTGGATGCGAAGCGCGGATCGCTCAACCAGGTTTCGCGCTTGAGCGCCTTGCAGAGCTTCTCCCATTGGCCGTCGTTGCCGATCTGGATCAGCAGCGGGCCATCGGCGCACTGATAGCAGTTCGACGGCGCAAACAGCCGGCTGCCATTGCCGATACGCGCGGCGACCTGCCCCGTCAGCAGGAAATTCTGCGAGAGATAGCTCGTTGCCGACATCGCGACGTCGAGCAACGCCACGTCGATGCATTGCCCCTCGCCGGTGCGCTGCTGATGGTAGAGCGCGGCCAGCACCGAAGACGTGGAGATCATGCCGGTCATCACGTCGATCAGCGGTACCATGGAGCGCAGCGGTCCGGCGCCGGGCTGGCCCTCGGGCAGACCGCAGGTGCTCATGATGCCGGACACGCCTTGCAGGATCGGGTCGTAACCGGGATAACGCGCCATCGGCCCGTCCTGGCCATAGCCCGTGATCGAGCAATAGACGATACGCGGGTTGATCGCCCTGACCGCTTCGTAGTCGAGCCCATAGCGCTTCAGGTCGCCCACCTTGAAGTTCTCGACGAACACGTCGCACTGCGCCGCCAGTTCGAGCACGAGCCGCCGCCCCGCGTCCTGGGTGAAGTCGATGGTGAGCGACTGCTTGCCGCGATTGACGCTGACATAAGCGGGCGTATAAGTGGTCCGGTTCCCTTCGGTATCCTTAAGAAATGGCGGGGACTGACGCATTTCGTCGCCGTTGCCGGGCCGTTCGATCTTGAAGACCCGGGCGCCCATGTCGGCCAGCGCCTGCGTGCACCAGGGTCCCGCCAGCACGCGCGTGAGATCGAGAATCTTCACGCCCTCGAGAATCGAGTGTTTCATAGTCAGAAAATTTTGTCGGGGTTGAGAATACCGTGCGGGTCGACGGCCGCCTTGATTCGCTGCATCAGTTCGATGGCGGTGTCGCCTGTTTCGCGCCGCAAAAATGCCTTCTTGTGATAGCCAATGCCGTGTTCGCCCGTGCAGGTGCCGCCGAGCGAGAGCGCGAGCGTCACGATCGCTTCGTTGAGTGCTTCGGCCTCCTCACGTTCGGCTTCGCTCCCGGGATCGATCACCATCAGCACGTGGAAATTGCCGTCGCCGACATGGCCGAAGATCATGCTCGGGAAACTCGCGTCCGCCATGATGCGGCCCGCGCCTTCGATCGATTCGGCGAGGCGCGAACGCGGCACGCAGGTATCGGTCGCGATGACGAGCGAACCGGGGCGCGACAGCTGGCAGCTGAAATACGCGTTGTGGCGCGCATGCCAGAGCCGCGTGCGGTCTTCGGGATGCACGGCCCAGGCAAAGTCGCCGCCGCCGTGCTGCGCCGCCAGCTCGCGCAGCGTCTCGACCTGCTCCTCGAGCGCCGCGGGCGAGCCGTGAAACTCGAGAAAGAGCGTCGGAACTTCGCGCAACGCCAGCTCGCGCGCGGCAAGGTTGATCGCCCGAATCGAGTTCGCGCAAAGGTATTCGCTGCGGGCGATCGGCAGACCCGCCTGGATTGCCTCGATCACGGTGGCCACGGCCGCGTCCGTGTCGGGAAACGCGATCACGGCGGCGCTCACCGACTCGGGCAGCGGATACAGGCGCAGCACGACCTCGGTGATGATGCCGAGCGTGCCTTCCGAGCCGACGAACAGGCGCGTGAGGTCGTAGCCCGCGGCCGACTTCGCGGCCCGCGTGCCCGTTTGCACCACGCGTCCGTCCGCCAGCACCACGGTCAGCGCGAGCACGTTCTCGCGCATCGAGCCGTAGCGCACGGTGTTCGTGCCCGATGCGCGCGTGGCCGCCATGCCGCCCAGGCTCGCATGCGCGCCGGGATCGACGGGAAAAAACAGGCCCTCGGCACGCAACGCGGTGTTCAGCTGTTCGCGCGTCACGCCCGCCTGAACCGTGGCGGTGAAATCGCCCGCGTCAACCTTGAGCACGGCGTTCATCTGCGAAAGGTCGATGCAAACGCCGCCTCGCGTGGCCAGCAGTTGTCCTTCGAGCGACGAACCCGCGCCGAACGCGATCACGGGGACGCGGTGCGCATGACAGCGCGCGAGAACGTCCTGCACGTCTTGCGTCGATCGCGCGAACACCACGGCATTCGGCGGCATCGCCGCGAACGGCGCCTCGCCCCGGCCATGCTGCTCGCGAACAGAGTCGGCCGTGGAATAGCGATCGCCGAACGCGCGCCGCAACGCGTCGTGCAACGCCTCGGGCAACGTGCCCGCGTCGAGAAGCGAAGGCGTCATCTCAACGCCCCTCGAAACGCGGCCGGCGCTTTTCCTTGAACGCCCGCAGTCCTTCCTGGGCGTCCTCGCTATGCGTCACGCGCTCGATCGCCCTGGTGGCCAGGTAGAACGCTTCGGACGGACTCTGCGGCAGCGTCTGGGCGCTCATCTGCTT
The DNA here is from genome assembly GCF_009789675.1 of Paraburkholderia acidisoli. Taxonomy (NCBI): domain Bacteria; kingdom Pseudomonadati; phylum Pseudomonadota; class Betaproteobacteria; order Burkholderiales; family Burkholderiaceae; genus Paraburkholderia; species Paraburkholderia acidisoli. The sequence continues at coordinate 453,836 of NZ_CP046914.1, forward strand.
GAGCTGCGCCATCACGAGCGGCGCGTGCGTTGCCATTGCCGCGGCGAGTTCGAGGGCCACGCTCAGGTGCTCGCCCCGGCTCGTCACGCGATTGACGAGACCCACGTCGTAGGCGCGCGCCGCCGTCATGGGGCCGCCGAGCAGCATCAGTTCCATGGCGACCTTGTGCGGGACGCGCGCGACCAGCGAGGCGATCATGCCCTTCGACACACCCACGCGCGCTTCGGGATAGATGAACTGCGTGGTTTCGGCGGCCACGCACAGATCGGCGAACGCCACGATGCCCACGGCCATGCCGACCACCGGCCCTTGCACGGCGGCGATCAGCGGCTTCGTCAACTCGATGCCGATGCCGGGCACGGCGCGCCAGAAGTTTTCGGGCGGCGCGGTCAGATCCGCGCCGGCGCAAAACGTCTCGCCCGCGGCGCACAGAATGCCCACGCGATCGCTGCCGTTTTCGAGGCGCGTGAGCGCTTCCCGTAGTTGATCGCACATGAGCGCCGTCATGGCGTTGCGCTTCTCCTCGCGATCGATCGTGATGATCGCCACGCCCGCCTCCGAGCGATAGCTCACGCATCCTTCGGCCATGTCGTCGCCTCCTGTCGTTGCCGTTGTCTTTTGTGATGCGACGACTGTACGGCCGGGGGCTACTAAGGAGAAGCAAGAGTTTCTTGCCGATTAATTATGAAAATCGAATGAATTGCGCGCGCGTGGCGGTTAAAGACGATGGCCGGTTTCCGCGAGCGGCCGCTGCGCGAAGGTCGCCGGGCAACGCGCGCCCTACCCGCGCGCCGCCCGGCTCAGGCCGCGCTCAGAACGCGTAGGACACCGTCACCTGCGCCGACAACGGCGGGCTCGGCATGAGCGTGTAGTCGAAGGTCGCGGCTGAGCCGCCGGTGTAGTACTTGCGGTTGAACAGGTTGAAGATATTCAACTGCGTCTTCCACGGCCCGCGCTGATACGACGCCATCGCGTCGGTGCGCACGTAGCCGGCGAGCTTGAAGGTATTCGGCAGGGTCGCCTCGCGCGGGCCGACGTAGTACACGCCCGCGCCCACCTGCAAGCCCGGCACCGACTGCAACTGGTAGACCGTCCACAAGCTCGCGCTGTGCCGCGGCACGTTGCTCAACACATCGCCCACGGGAAACGTCGTATCGCTCGTGACTTTCGCGAGCGTGTACGCATAGGTGAAGATGGCCTTCCATCGCGGCGTGAGGTTGCCGGCAATGTCGAGTTCCACGCCCTGGCTCCGTTGCTTGCCGGTGAGCACTTCCAGCAGCGGGTTCGTGGGATCGGTGGTGAGAATGTGATTGCGGTTCAGATTGAAGAGCGCGAGATTCGCCGTGAGGCGGTCCTTGACGAGATCCTGCTTCACGCCCACTTCGAACTGCTCCGCGACCTCCGCGGCATAGGTCGCGTTGCTGCCGCTATGACCCACGTTAGGCGCATAGCTGCGGCTCCAGTCCGTGAACAGCGAGGTGCCGCTCACGGGTTGCCAGACCAGACCCACGCGCGGCGAAAACGCCGTCTGCTGACCTCGGCCCGTTTCCTCGCCACTCTCGTCGGCGCGATTGATGAAGCGATCCGCGCGCAAGCCCAGCTGGAGCTTGACCTGCCGCGTGATGTCGACGAGATCCTGCACGTAGACGCCGTAGTCCGCGCCGCGCCCCTGATGGCCCGGCAAGGGATCGCCGGGCGTCAATCCGGAAACGTAGCCGGGATTGAAGAGATCCAGCGTCATCGACGAGACCTGCGAGCCGCCGCTGCCCACTTCCAGATAGCCGTAATCCACGCCCGCGAGCAGCGAGTGCTTCAGGCTGCCGGTGAAGAAGTCGCCCGCCAGTTCGGCCCGCGCGCCGTACTGGCGCGACACTTCGTTGGCGCCGCTGTACACGGAGTAATCGAGCAGATTGCCGGTGGCCGTCGTGCTGTCTGGGAAGGATTGCGTCGATCGCTGGCGCGCGTAGCTGTATTGGCCCGCGAGGCGCAGCTTCCAGTTGCTCGACAGCGCGTGCTCGAACAACAGCGTTTCGGCAACCGTATCGTTCCTGCCGTAGTCGCCATCCACGCCGGGATACACGCCGCTTTGCAGGCCGTAATAGCGCGTGCGCGACAGCGCCTGATAGTTGGGCACCGCGGGAACGCCGAAGTCGAAGCCGTCGCGGTTCGAATGATTGAACTCGGACAGTAGCGTGAGCGAGGTGCCGTGGTGATTGTCCCAGCTGATGGCCGGCGCGATGGACCATGACTTGTAGCCGCCGTTGTCCTGGAACGTCGAGTTGCTTTCCGCCGCGCCATTGAGGCGGATGCTCAGCTCGTCGTTCAGCGCGCGGTTCACGTCCACGGTCGTGCGCACGAGGCCGTAGCTGCCCGCCGTCACGCCGATTTCACCGAAATTGTCCGGCTCCGGCCGCTTCGAAACCGTGTCGATGTAACCGCCCACCGCGCCCACGCCACCGTACAGCGCGCCCGCCGGACCTTTGAATATCTCCACGCGGTCGATGTTCTGCACGTCGCGAAACGCGTAATAGCCGTAGTTGCGGAAGCCGTCGCGCAAGCCGTTGCTCTCGCTGAAGCCGCGGATATTGAAGAAGGTCGCGCCGTTGCCGCCGTAGCTCGCCTCGGCGTGCACCCCGCTCACGTTGTCCGCGATCTGGTCGATGCGGGTCACGCCACGGTCGCGCAGCACCTCGGACGGCACGACCTGGACGGACGCGGCGTAGTCCTTGAGCGGCACGCCGGTTCTCGTGGTGCTGTCCGACGTGGTTGCCACATAGCTGGACACGCTCGAGCCGATCACGGAAATCACCGGCATCGTGCCTTCCGCGAGCGCGGGTGCGGGCGAGCCGGCGTGGCCATGCGCGTCCTGCGCGGTGGGCGTGGCGCCGTGCGCGGCGGGCGCCTCGACGCCGGACGCCTGGGTGACATCGGGCGATGGGGTCAACGTACTCGATGCAGTCGATGCGGTCGATGCGGATTCCGCGGCTCGCGCCTCGGGGGCGGCGAGACATCCCGCGCACAGCATCGCGATGGCCAGTTGCAGAGGTGCGGTCCGAAAGCGGGTGAGCGGCTTCGGATCGCGATCGTCGGCACCGCACGCCACAGGCGCACGCATGCCGACGACGCCCGCGCGCGGCGGTCGTTGTTGGGTTTTCATGGTTTCGGTTCGGCAAAAGAAAAAGTCGTGCGTGCGCCGCGCCATCACGGCGCGCGCAGCAAGGCGACGAACTTCAGCTGAACCGGGGCGGGGCGCGCGAAAGCGGCCGGAAATGGAGAGGAGGACGCGCTGGCAAGCGCGTCGATACGTCGCGCCACGTTTGCGTGACGCGCGTCAGCGTGAACAGGACGATCGCGAGCGCGATGCCCACGCAGGCCACGACGAGCGCGGCGCTGAACGGGCACAGGCCGTCGTCGCCGTTCATCGAATCGTGATCGTGAGAGCCGGGCATCGACATGCCGGGCATGTCCATGTCTTCGTGCATCATGCCCGCCATAGGGCTCATGTCCATGCCGGGCATCGCCATGCCGGACATGGCGTGGGATCGCACCGCCAGCGCGCCGCGATCCTGCGCGAACATCGGGCCGTGGCCGGAACACATGACGAGCGCGAAGTCGCCCTGCGCCACCGATACCGGATCCAGCATGACGGCGCCCGGCAAGAGCGCGCGCGCAAAGAGAACGGCGAAGGCGGCCAGCAACCACGCCCGGCTCGCCATGCCGCCTCGCAGCAGGAACCGGCGAAAGGCATTCATGGCGCGCATTCTACCCGGCTTTCAGGCACGGACCTGCGCCAATTCGCCCGCCGCTGCGCGCCGGACAGCGGCGCCGTGCCGCTTTCGCGTGGGCGAAGCGCCATCCCTGCGCGTGACCGCGCGACCGGCAACCGCCCCTATCGCAGCTATCGAAGCCATCGAAGCCCAGCGTCGCGCCGATACGGCGCCACCCCGAATCGCGCGAGCGCGCATGAGCCGAACTGCGTGAGGGCAACGGGGAAAACGTGGGCGACGCGCGTCATGACAAGGCGCGCCGCCCCGGGCACGCCGCGATGAACCCGGCGAGTCAGCGTGAACCGCACGCCGTCGGGGTTGCAGTTGTACGAAACGGTATCTCTTCCGTACCCCATGAACCCTTGCATGCGAGCCTCGTCGGCATACTGGTCTCACCGACCGCTTTTGCGTCCCACTCCGCAGACGGCGCCTCGCGGCCCGCCTGCCCTCATGCAATCCGCCAAGCATGCACTACGAGATCGAAGCCAGCGCCTGGCTCAATACCGACCGGCCGCTCAGCCTGCGCGCGTTGCGCGGCCGTGTGGTGGTGGTCACCGTGTTCCAGATGCTGTGCCCCGGCTGCGCGCAAACGAGCCTGCCGCAAGCCGCCAGACTGCACGCGCTGTTTCCGCGCGAGGACCTGGCGGTGATCGGTCTGCACAGCGTCTTCGAGCATCACGCGGCGATGACGCCCGAGGCGCTGCGTGCGTTCGCGCACGAATATCGCCTGCGCTTTCCCATTGCGATCGACGCCGCCCGGGCGCGCTCGCCCGTTCCCATCACCATGGAAAACTGGGCGCTGCAAGGCACGCCCAGCCTGATGGTGTTCGATCGAAGCGGCGCGCTCGCGCTCCAGCAGTTCGGACACCTTGAAGATCTGCGCCTCGGCGCCGTGCTCGGAGAACTCGTCGCGCAGCGCGCCGCTGAACCGGCGACGAGCGAGACGAGACCCACGCAGTACCGCGACACTCCCGAAACTTCCGTAGAGGCACCCTGCCATGAAAATTGCCGTATTTGATACCTATGTCGACCGGCCGGACGGCCGCCGCATGCACTTCGACATCCTCGTGCGCGACCAGCCCGCCGACAAGGCGCCGGAACTCGTGCTCTCGCATGGGCGCCGCTATCTGGCCGCGAAGGGCGTCCCCGCGACCGCGCTCGAAGCCCGGGAATGCCGCTTCTGCCATGTCGAGTCGGCCACACCGGCAATCGAAGCCGAGGTCGAGCGCATTGGCTTCGCGATCATCGAATTGCAGCATTGCGATTGAGGCGCGACGCCGCCGCCGGACGGAATCAGCGGGAATCAGCAGAAATCAGCGGAAAAAGGCCCGCGCGCGCGGGCCTCGCGAGCGTCAAATCACGCGCCGATCCACTGCAACACCTGCTGCCAGCGCGCGGGCGTCATGGCGTCGAACCACGTGTCGTGATCGGCGTTCGGCAGCATCATGAGGCGGCTGCCCGGATGCCCGGCCACCAGATGCTCGGCGTGCGCGGGCGGGATCAGCGTGTCCTGCGCCGACGCCACGACCACGAGCGGGCCGCCGTACGCCGCCACCGCCGCGATCGAATCGAACGGATCGTGCAGCAGCCAGCGCACCGGGAACATGGGGTATTTTTCGCCGGCCACCGAGGCGAGCGTGTCCCACGGCGTGATCAGCACGACGCCCGCGAGCGCGGCTTCGTTGCCCTGCACGACGCGCGCCGCCATGCCCGCGCCGAGCGATTCGCCAACCAGCCAGATCGCGCCGGGCCAGCGCGCGCGCGTACGCGCGAACACATCGCGCGACGCCGCGAGCGCCGCGCGCATCGTCCGCGCGCCGCCGCGATTGCCGTGCCCCGGATATTCGACGATCACGACGCGATAGCCCGCGTGCACGAACACATTGGCGAGCGGCAGCTTGGTTTCCGCCGACTCCTCGTTGCCGTGATAGACGATCACGGTACCGCGCGGCGTACCGGCGGCGGGCATACCGGCGGCGGGCGTACCGGCATCGGGCGTACCGGCTTCGGGTGTGACGACATAGCCGATATATTGGCCGCCGACCTCCCAGCGCTCGACGCTTTCGCCCGGATGCGGCTGATCGCGCAGATCGACGGCCGGCGGCGTGGACGGCAGCAGCATCGTGTCCTGCATCGCGTACAACGCCGCAGCGGCGGCGACATAGGCGCCCACGGCAATCGCACAGCCATAAACCAGCATCCGCTTCCCCGACATCGCGCGCCCGAAAGAACTGAGTCGCGCCAGTATAAGGAAGCGGCCGGATTCCCGGCTTCTCGTGGACACGCACGCGTTCGCGCCCGAATTACGCGGCATTTCAGGCCGCTTTTTCGTGGCGGGAAACGTATCGCCTCCGCTTGACGCGAAGCGGCCGCCGCGGGCGGCTTCGCCCGGTCGCGCGCCGCGCCCTGAACCGCTCTCGGCAACACTCAGGCGGCGCCGCGCTCCATGCGAAACGCCGCCGTCAGTTCGCGCAGCGTGTGCGCCTGATCGGCGAGCGCCGAGGCCGCCGCCGCGCTCTCTTCCACGAGCGCCGCGTTCTGCTGCGTGACCTCGTCCATCTGCGTGATGGCGAGCCCGACCTGCTGGATGCCGTCGCTCTGCTCGCCCGACGCCTGTGCGATGCCCGCGACGATGCCGGTGACCCGCGCGATGGCGGCGTCGATCTGCGTCATCGTGGCGCCGGTGTCCTGAATCAGCCCCGCGCCCGCCTCGACCCGTGCGGTCGACTCGGCGATCAACGCGCCGATCTCGCGCGCCGCCGTGGCCGAGCGCTGCGCGAGGCTGCGCACCTCGCCCGCCACCACGGCGAAGCCGCGCCCTTCCTCGCCCGCGCGCGCCGCTTCCACGGCCGCATTGAGCGCGAGGATATTGGTCTGGAACGCAATGCCCTCGATCGTGCCGATAATGCCGGTCATGCGCGCCGATCCCGTGTGAATCGCGCGCATGGTTTCGATCATGGTGCCGACAGCCTCGCGGCCGCGCCCCGCCAGTTGCGCCGCGCCGCGCGCAAGCTCGTTCGCCTCGCTCGCGTGCCGCGCGTTCTGCTGCACCGTGGCGGTGAGCTGCTCCATCGCCGAGGCGGTTTCGCTCAGCGAAGCCGCCTGCTCCTCGGTGCGCTGCGACAGGTCCTGATTGCCGGCCGCGATCTGCTGCGTCGCGCCCGCAATGGCCTGCGAACCCGAGCGCACCGCCGCCACCGTATTGGCGAGACTCGCCTGCATGCCCGCGAGCGAGCGCAGCAGTGTCGCCATTTCGTCGTTCGAGCGAATTGCCACGCGCGTGGTCAGATCGCCCGCCGCGATGGCCTCGAACTGCCGCATCGCCGTGGCGAGCGGCGTCATGATCGCGCGCCGCAACGCGCGCCAGCTGAAAAACGACGCCGTAAGCGCGAGCGCGACGCTCGCCGCGCAGATCGCGAGCAGCGTGTGAAAGAGCGCGTCCGAATGCCGGCCCGCGGCGCTCGACTGCTGGTCGAGATAATTTTCGAGCGCGCCCTGGCTCGTGTTCATCGCCGTGTAAAGGCCGATGAGCTGCTGCGCGCGTTGCGCGTCCATCCAGCCCGTGTCGCCGCTGCGGATCGCCGTAATCAGACGGTCGATGGCGTCGCGCCGCACAGCACCGCGCTTCGCGTCGAGGTCGTCGGTGAGCGCCGCCAGTTCGGGCGACTTCGGCAACGCGCGAAAGCGCTGCCACCACGTGTCGGAGTCGGCGAGCAGCGCGGCGGCGCGATCCAGCTGCACGCCCAGTTGCGGCGACTGCGGGTTGGCGATGGCCCAGTCCAGCCCGAAGCGCGCCCGCGACATCGCCGTATTGGATTTGCCGAGCGTGACCGCCGAGGCGTAGTACACGTCATACGCTTCGTGCTGCGAGCGATTGCTCGCCTCCATGCCCGCGATACCGATGGCGCCCGTCGCGATCAGCAGCAACGCGAGGAACAGAATGATCGCGGCAATGCGCGCATTCAAGGTGAGGTTTTTCATCGTCTGGACGAAAGATCGAGAAGGCGTCTTAACCGATTTAATTTATTTTGGATTCCCGATCAATTGGCGCACAGGGGCATGGTATTCCCCGCGCTGCCCCCGATCGTCCACGACCACAACGAACAACAAAAGCGGCGGACGCCCCGCGCCCGCCACTTGAACGCCATCAGCTTTTTTGACGGTCCGTCATGAACTTGCCTTCCGGCGCCTTCGCATCGACCTGGCGGCGCGTGTGGCCGTCGATCCCGCCGTCCACGGCCCATTCGGCGAACACCGTCGGACCCGGCTCGAAGTCGCGCGGCTGCCATTCCGGCGTGAGCTGGTCTTCGTCGGCGTAATACTCGATCAAGCCGCCCGCCGGATTCTTGAAGTACCAGAAATACGCCGACGAAACCGGATGCCGGCCCGGCCCGAGTTGCGTTTCCCAGCCGCAGCGGCTGATATGCAGACCGCCGCCGAACACCTCGTGAATATCGCGCACGGTGAACGCCACGTGATTCAGGCCGCGCTTGCCCGTGGGCAGTTGCAGCAGGAACAGGTCGTGATGGCCGCCATGCGGCGCGCAACGCATGAACGCGCCGCGCTCGGGGTAGCGGTCGGACATCTCGAAGCCGAGGCGCTCTTCATAAAAGCGCTGCTGCTCCGCGAGGCAATTCGTGAAGAACACCACGTGCCCCACTTCGACCGGCTCCGCGTGGTCGTACACCGGGCTCGGCGTGTCCACGCGCAGCGTCTGGCCCCACACGTTGGACGGCGAGCCTTTTACGTCGATGGCGCGTTTGCGCGTGACTTCCACGCGGATCGCCATGCCGTTCGGGTCGATGCAACCCACCGCCGCGTCGTGCGAGTAATAGCCTTGCGCGCCCGCGAGACGCTCGCGATAGCCGTCCAGATCCGCGGCCGTCGCCACGCCCCAGGTGACTTCGCGCAGCGTGGGGCCCGCTTCGAACGCGGGCGGCAGCGAGGGGTCGTCGGCGCGCACGGCGAGCACCGTGCAGCCGTTCAGCGTTTCGAAGCGCGCCTGGCTGGAATCGTGCGCGACTTCGCGCATGCCCCAGTCGGCAAAAAAGCGGCGACAGGCGTCCAGATCGTCGACGCCATAAGTGATCTGTTCGATGCCCAGAATGGTCATAATGCGTTGCCCTGTTAGTTCGCCCACGCCAGCGGCGCGTCGTTCAAGCCCCAGTAAAGGCTCTTTTGCTGCATGTATTCGCGAATGCCGAGCCGCCCTTTCTCGCGGCCCATGCCGCTCTCCTTCCAGCCCGAGAACGGCGTGGAGATCGAGAACAGCTTATACGTGTTGATCCACACCGTGCCCGCTTCGAGCGCGCGCGCCACGCGCCACGCACGCTTGTAGTCGCGCGTCCAGATGCCGGCCGCGAGACCGAACACGCTGTCGTTCGCTTCCTTCAGCAGCGCGGCTTCGTCGTCGAACGGCATGGCCACCAGCACGGGCCCGAAGATTTCTTCCTGGCAGATGCGCGCACCGTTCGTGAGGCCTTCCAGAATGGTCGGCTGATAGAAGAAGCCTTGCTCGCGATCGTGACCTGCCGGACGCGCGCCGCCGCACAGCAGGCGGCCGCCTTCCTCCAGCCCGATCGCCACGTAACGCTCGACCGATTCGCGATGCTTCGCGGTGATCAGCGGACCCATTTGCGTGCTTTCCAGCGACGGATCGCCCACCCGCAATTCGCGCGCTTTCGCCACGAGGCGGCGCATGAATTCGTCGTAAACCGGCCGTTCGACAAAAAGACGCGAACCCGCGATGCAAGCCTCGCCCGACGAGCTGAAAATGCCGTACAGCACGCCGTTGACCGCGTGATCGAGGTCGGCGTCGGCGAACACCATGGTGGGCGACTTGCCGCCCAGTTCGAGCGACACCGGCATGAGCTTTTCCGCCGCGATGCGCGCGATGCCGCGGCCCACTTCCGTGCCGCCCGTAAACGATACCTTCTTCACGAGCGGATGGCGCACCAGCACGTCGCCGATCACCGAGCCCTTGCCGGGCAGCACGCTGAGCACGCCCGGCGGCACGCCCGCTTCCTCGCAGATGCGCGCGAGCGCGAGCGACACCAGCGGCGTGACTTCGGCGGGCTTGAGCACCACGGCGTTGCCGGCCGCGAGCGCGGGCGCGAGCTTCTGCGCGTCGGAGGCGATCGGCGAATTCCACGGCGTAATGGCCGCGATCACGCCAATCGGCTCGTGCACGCTCATCGTCATGTAGTCGCCGCGCGAGGGCGTCACTTCTTCGTCGAGCGTTTCGAGGCACGCCGCGAAGTAGCGGAACGTGTTCGCGGCGCTCGCCACCAGCACGCGCGTTTCGTTGATCGGCTTGCCGTTGTCGCGGCGCTGCAATTGCGCGAGCGCTTCGTGGCGCGCCATGATCAGGTCGGCGATGCGATACAGCACCAGCGCGCGCTGATGCGGCTTGAGCCCGGCCCAGTTCGACCGGCGCCACGCGAGGTCGGCGGCTTCGACGGCTTCGCGCGCGTCTTCCGCGTCGGCGGTGGTGATTTCGGCGTTCACCGAGCCGTCCGCCGGATACTGGCTCGCGAAGATCGCGCCGCGGCCGCGCTTCCACACGCCGCCGACGAAGATATCGGCGGACGGCACGAGCGAGGCGATGATGTCCTGGTCAGTCATGGGGTGCTTCCTCGATCAGATCACGCAATGCGCCGCGCGATTGCGCAGCGCGCGAATCGCGCTGAACGCGGTCAGTGCGGAGGTCTTGGGGTTGTCGGGCAGCGGCTTGCCGCACATTTCCAGCGACATTTCGCCGAACGCGCCCGCCGCCACGATGCGATGCACGTTGCGCGTGACCTGCGGGTCGGCGATCAGGCGCACGCGCGTTTCGTCGAGCCCGAGGCCCGCGAGCGCGACGGTGGCCGCCACGTTCGCATTCTTCGGATACAACCGCGCGGCTTCGCGCGCGCTGCCTTCGAAAATCACGCGCGCCTCGCTGAGCGTGCGCAGGTCGCAGAGTGCCTCGGCGGGCGTGCCGAGCCAGCCGATCGGCGGTTTGCGGCCGATGTACTGCACGTCGTCGAGACCGCCTTCTTTCGCCGACGCCAGCGCGTCGATCCCGCCGATCGCGCCCGACAGCAGCGAGACGGTGGCATTGCCTTCGGTGGCCGCGAGTTCGAGCGCTTCGAGCAGCGCGAGGTCGGAGAGCGCGCCGATCGAGGCCACCGCGCAATCGGTGCCGGACTTGAGCAGCGGCACCACGTGATCGACCAGCGCGCCGTGCCCCGCGCATTCCAGCGCGAAACGCGGGCGCTGCGCCAGCGCCGCCACCGAACTCACAACATCGACATCCGGTCCGGTCAGTTCGCGCACGGCGCCCATCTGATGCTCGGGCACCACGACTTGCGCCACGCGCACGAGCGGGTCGGCGGCCACGGCGCGATACACGGTCTGGCCGATCGCGCCGAAGCCGATCATCGCCACATCAATGCGCCCGCCGGGCGCGAACGCGTGCTCACGCATGTTCGGGCTCCTCTTTCTTGACCGGCGGGCCCGCGAACGCGGTGGCGAACGAGCCGATCGAAAGCATGTCCACTTCCACCATCACCGGGCCGCTGACCGCCATGCCGTCGCGAATCACGGCTTCGGCCTGGTCCAGCGACGAGATGCGGTAGTGCTGCATGCCGAAGCTCGCGCAGAACTGCGCGAATTCGGGCTGATGCAGCTGCACGTAGCAGCGGCGGCCGCCGTATTGCGCGTCCTGGATGTTGCGGATCACGCCGTAGCACTGGTCGTTCATCAGCACGATCATGACGTTGGCGTTTTCCTGCACCGCCGTGACGAGTTCGCCCACGTTGACCATCAGGCCGCCGTCGCCGACCAGACACACGGTCTTGGCCGCCGCGTTCGCGAGCGCCGCGCCGATCGCCATCTGCATGCCCTGGCCGATGCCGCCGCCGAGCGCATGCACGCCCGCGCGCGGTTCGAAGATCTTCAGCATGCGGTTGCCCCACGTGCTGTTCGAGATCGTCACATCGCGCACCCAGTTGAAGTCGCGGCCCACGGCGCGTTGCAGCGCGTCCACGAGTTGCTTGTACGGTCCGAGACCCTTGCCCGTTTCCGTCACGGCCACTTCGTGCGTGGCGGCCAGATCCTGGGCGAACTTCGGATCGACTTTCAGACGGCCTTCGAGCAGCGTGGCGAGTTGATCGAGAATCGCGGCCGAGTCGCCGTGCACGAACTGCGCGTTGCGATAGCCGCGGTTGTCGGCGAGCGCGTCGGCGTCGATGCGATACAGCGGCTGCGGCAGCGCGAGTTTGTACTTGAGCGTTTCGTTGCCGCGCAGGCGCGAGCCCACCACGAGCATGGCGTCGCAGGTGCGATAGAACGCTTCCACGCTGCCTTGCACGTTGAACGCGCCGAGCGTGGCCGGATGATCCTCGGGCAGCACGCCGCGCCCCTGCACGCTGGTGACCACGCCGAAGCCGAGCTTCACGAGGCGCTCGACCTGGGCACGCGCGTGACGCGCGCCGCCGCCCACCCACAGCAGCGGACGCTTCGCGCTGGCGAGCGCGTCGGCGAGTTGTTCGACGCGCTTCGCGTCGTGCGTAGGCAGGCTCACGTGCGGCGCCGCGAGGTCGGCGGGCCATTCGACTTGCGCTGCCTGGATGTCGATCGGAATCTCCACGCTGACGGGGCCGCTCGGCGCCGTTTGCGCGACGCGCACGGCTTCGCGCACCGTGGCGAGCGCCGTTTCCACCGAACGCACGCGATACGCGGCCTTCGAGATCGACGCGAGCATCGTCAGCTGATCGGGCGCTTCGTGGATATACGCGAGGTCCTGATCGAGATACGTGGTTTCGATCTGGCCGGTGATATGCACGAGCGCGGTGCCCGCCGTGAGCGCTTCGACCATCGCGCCGGCCGCGTTGCCCGCCGCCGTGCCCGTGCTCGTGAACGCGACGCCGAGGCCGCCCGAGACGCGCGCGAGGCCGTCGGCCATGTTGAGCGCGCCCGCTTCGCCGCGCGCGCCCACGTAGCGGATCTTGCCGCGCGTGTTGATCGCATCGAGGATCGGCATGTTGTGAATCGAGATCACGCCGAAAGCGGTTTGGACGCCGCACTGTTCGAGAAAAGCGGCGATCAGTTCGCCAACCGTCGTGGTATTAGACATGACGTGCAACGCCTCCTGAGACATCGATATGGCTGCCCGTCGTGTAGGACGAGAGCGGTGTGGCCAGATAAAAAAGAGCTTGTGCGGCTTCTTCGGGACGCCCGAAGCGGCCCAGCGGAATTTTCTTTTGACGCGCGAGTTCGCCGGTCCAGTCTTCCCAGCTTTGACCCGGCTGCGCCTGCGTTTCGAAGCGGCGGCGCCATTGCCCCGACTCGACGATACCGATCAGGATCGAGTTCACGCGCACGTGTCTGGGCGCGAGTTCGACGGCGAGCGATTTGACGAGATTGAGCACGCCCGCGCGCGCCGAGGACGTGGCCACCATGTGCGCTTCGGGCTGCAAGGCGAGCAGCGAATTCACGCAGACGATCGCGCCGTGCGGCGACTGTTCGAGCATCGGCAGGAACGCGCGCGTGGGGCGGATGATGCTGAAGTACTTGAGGTCGAGTTCCTCGCGCCAGGCTTCGTCGCTGGTGTCGGCGAACGTGGAGACGCGGCCCTGGCCCGCGTTGTTCACGAGCATGTCGACGCGGCCGAACGCCACGCGCACCGACTCGGCGAAACGCGCGACATCGGCGGCATCGAGCACGTCGCAACCTGCCGCGAGCAGCTTCGCGCCGGGGAACGCGTCGCGCAGCGCCGTTTCCGCGCTCGCGAGCCGCTCGGCGTTGCGTCCGCAGATAGCCACGGAAGCGCCCGCCTGCAGGAACAGCCGCGCCGCGGCGAGCCCGATGCCGGACGATCCGCCCGTCACCACGGCCACCTGCCCTGTGAGGTCGATCTGAATCATTTAAAGCCCCAATGCCTTCATAAAACGATGTTCCGCGGGCGGCCGGTAATTGAGCCGCAGCGAGAGTTGATGGGCCGTCTCGCGCACCTTTTCGATCAGGCCGCTTTCGAGCAGCGTGGTGTCGATGTGCGCGCGCGGCACGGTCGTAGTGACCACGGCGGCAATGCGCCCCGTGTCGCCGCGCACCGGCGCGCTCACGACGGAAATGCCGTGCTCGAACGACGATTCGCTCGTCGCGAAGCCGCGTTCGGCGTCGATGCGGACGCGTTCGTACAGTTCTTCGACGGTGCCCGGCGTGTGCTTCGTGAAGCGTTCCAGCGTGATGCCCGCATAGAGTTCATGCAACTCGTCGAGCGTGTAGTCGCCCATCAGCACGTGGCCGTGCGTGGTCGCGTACGCGGGCAGCCGCGTACCCACGTTGACCTTCACGGCGCTGTACACGGGCGCGTGGCTCTGCGCCTTGGCGACGAACACCACGTCGCGGCTGTCGAGAATCACAATGTGCGTGGAAAGCCCCGTGCTGTCGCGCAGCGCTTCGATCAGCGGCAAACCGAGATCGGTCAATTCGAGCGAACTCAGGTATTCGAAGCCGAGGCGCAGCACGGCCACGCCCAGGCGATAGTTGCGCTCGCTGTCGGCGCGTTCGAGAAAGCCCAGCGACTCCAGCGTCTGCAACAGGCGGAACACGGTCGTGCGCGGAATGCCCAGGCGGCGCGACAATTCGGGCGCGCCCAGCACCGGCTCGCGCGGCGAAAACTCGCTGAGGATGCGCAGCCCGCGCTCCAGTCCCGGCACGCGATAGCTGACCTCGCTCGTGTCCTCGGCGGCTTCCGTTACGCCACCGGTGGGTGCCAGCGTCATGCCTGCGTCTCCTGTTGCTCGCACGTTTCGTAGAACGTAGCAATGAGCGTGTTGTAAGTTTCGGGCGCTTCCACATAACCCGCGTGGCCCGCGCCCGCGATCAATTGCAGCGGCACGTTCGCGGCTTGCGCGATGCGCTCGCAGGCGTCGGGCGGCGTGATGCGATCTTCCGTGCCAACCGCGACGCCAATTTTTCTATCGTCCGTCACTTCATGCCGATACCGCGCCACGTCGCTGGCGAGATCGGCGTTGGCGAGCAAGTGCGTGGCCTGGGCATAACCGCCGGGCACGATGCGCGCCATGTTCCAGCGCACCCATTCGCGCGCCGCTTCGCTCGCCGTGGTCGAAAGCATGTTCGCGCTGCGCTGCGCCGCAAGCCCTTGCGGACCGAGTTCGGCCAGCATGGCGAGGCGCGCGTCGCGCTTTTGCACGCGCACCGCTTCGCTCGCCGCGCCGTAGCCGCCCGCGGGCGACAGCAGCGCCACACCCGCCACGCGTTGCGGATGCGCCGCCGCGAAACTGCCCGCGATAATCGCGCCGAGCGAGTGCCCGACCAGCACGCAGCGTTCGATGCCGAGCGCGTCGAGCCAGCCGCGCAAGGCTTCGGCGTAATCGGCGGCGTGCGGCGAAGCGCGTTCCACCGGCGTGGAGATGCCGTAGCCCGGCGCGTCCCACGCGAGCACGCGGCGCGTCGTGCCGAGCGCTTCGAGTTGCTGCAACCACGAAGCCGCGCCCGAACCGATACCGTGCAACAGCACGAGCGGCAGCGCAGCCGCACGCGCGGCGGCGGCTTTCCCGCAGTCCCGATAGCCGATACGCCGCGACGGCGCCACGTCCGCGCACTGCGCGGGGAACGCTTCGAGACGGGCTTCGAATGACAGGTCGGTCGAGCGCATGGCGGGCCTTACTTCGCGAGTTCGCGCTTGATCTTCGCGAGCGGCGAATCCGGCGGATACGTCGGCGTGACGGGCTTCGGCGAACCGAGCATCACGCACATCAGCGCGTCTTCCTCGCCAACGTTGATCTCCGTGCGATACACGCCCGGCGGCACCGAAATCAGATCGCGCTCGCCGAGCACGGCTTCCCACGTTTCGCCATCACGCTCGCAGATCACCTTCATCTTGCCGCGCAGCACGAAGAAAATTTCTTCGACGTCCATATGAATATGGCTCGGGCCGATATTGCCGGCCGGAATCACCATCGTCGAAAACGTGAAGCCGCCGGCCGGCACGGTGTTCATGTCCTTCGCAACGCCGGTGCCGCCCGTGCCCACATAGCGCATTTGCGCGCGGCGGTACTTGGGGTCGTAGTCGGCCTGGAACTTCAGCGCGTCCCAGTCGTAGCGGCGCGTGGCGAAGCGCGCGACGCGCGCTTCCATCCATTGTTCGAAGCTCGCCTCGGCGGGCTGGTCCCACGATTTACGTTCGATATCGGCATCGGCCATCGTCATTCTCCACAGGGATTCGCTAAACGACTCGCTCGAACGCGAAGCCGCGTTCAAGCTCGATTCACACAAGGTTGAAACTCAGTTCAGGACAAAACCGCCGTTGACCGGCAGCACCTGACCCGTCACGAAACGGGCCGCATCGGACAACAGGAACAGCACCGGGCCCGTGACGTCGCCGGCCACCTGCGCGCGCGAGAGCGCCCGGCCCTGCTGGTAATACGCGTGACGCTCGGCGGGCACGTAGGCCGTGGCTTCGACTTCGGTGAGGCCCGGCGCGATGGCGTTCACGGTGATGCCGTGCGCGCCGAATTCGCGCGCGAGCGAACGCGTCATGGCGATCACGGCGCCCTTGCTCGCCACATAGGCGAGCAGCTTGGGCGCGCCCCAGATCGCCGTGTCCGACGCGATGTTGACGACGCTCGCGCACGCCGACTCGCGCAGATACGGCAGCGCCGCGACGCACATGCGCCAGGTCCCGCGCACGTTCACGTTCATCACGGCGTCCCACGTCTCGAGACTCAATTCCTCGGCGAGACGGCCGCCCGAATTGGTGATGGCCGCGTTGTTGACGAGCGCGTCGATACCGCCCAGACGTTGCGCGGCCGTTTGCACGAACGCGTCGATGCTCGCGACATCGGCGAGATCGAGCGCGACGAAGTGCACGTGCTCGCCCAGACGAGCCGCGAGCGCGCGGCCTTCGTCGTGCAGCACGTCGCCGAACACGACTCGCGCGCCGCCGGCCGCGAGCTTTTCGACGAAGTCCGCGCCGAGTCCGCGCGCGCCGCCCGTGACGACCACGCGCCGGTTTGCCAATGCGCCGCTCACGGGGAGGGTCGATTGGAGATTCATCCTAACCTCCGCTTGCTTTGTTCCATATAAGGAACGTTGGTTTATATGTGGTCATTATAGAGTCCCCGGCCGCCGATCAAAAAGAAATTTGTCCACCCGTGGGCAAACTCAGGGAAAACACTAGCGAGGCACAACAACACCCACGCACGGCGCATTCGCGCGCGGTTATCGCCGCCAAAAACGTTTGTCCACATCGGGTATGCCCGAACCACAAAAGTTATTTTGACGAGCCACAAGCGTCACTATAATTTTCCATAGGCGATACGTTGTTTCATATATGGAACTAACAACGACGAAACGACGCCGGGGTCCCCACGACACGCAACGCTGACCCGCACCGTGTCGATGGCCATGTCGAAGTAACGGGACCCACTACACAACCACTCTTCAGGAGTACCAACGGTGAAACGCATCATTGCTGCCGGCGTGGCAGGTCTTGTGGTCAGTTCGGCGGCTTCGGCGCAGAGCAGCGTCACGCTGTACGGCAGCCTCGACGCGGGCGTTGCCTATGTCAGCAACGTCGGCGGCCATTCGAAGTGGATGGAAGAACAGGGCAACATGCAGCCCGATCGTTGGGGCCTGCTCGGCAAGGAGGATCTCGGCGGCGGTCTGAGCGCGGTGTTCCGGCTCGAAAGCGGCTTTTACACGAACACGGGGAGCTTCGCGAAAGCCGGCACGCTGTTCAATCGCCAGGCTTACGTGGGTCTAAGCCAGGACAAGATGGGCACGCTCACGCTGGGCCATCAGACGCCGTTCAACTTCGACGTGCTCGGGCCGTTCAGCACCGCGTATCTGGCGCAAAGCTGGTTCGCGTTTCATCCGGGCAATATCGACGAACTCGCCGATACGGGCATCGTGCCGTTCGACAATTCGGTCAAGTTCCGCTCGGCGGACTTTTACGGCTTCACCGTTGGCGCGATGATGGGTCTCGGCAACACGACCAACTTCTCGACGGGCCGCAACTACGGTTTCACCGTGACGTATGCGATTGGCGCGTTCAAGGCGGGCGCCGTGTATTCGAACGAGCACAACCGCACGCCGTCGATCGTGACCACGGGTATCACGAGCTTCCAGGGCGTGGCGGCGGCGAGCTATGCGGCCGACAAGGTCGAGAACATGGGCGCGGGTCTGTCGTACCAGTTCGGCAAGCTGCTCGTGCACGGTCTGTACACGCGCGTGAAACTGGAATCCGCCGGCTATTCGAACACGTACCAGAGCTACGACGTGGGCGCGAATTATCAGCTCACGCCGTTCAACAGCATCGCGGGCGGCGCGGCCACCACGACGCTCGCGGGCCATCGCTGGACGCAGTTCGAGATTGGCGATAACTACTCGCTCTCGAAGAGCACGCAGATTTACGCGAACGTGCTGTACGAGCGCGCGAGCAGCAACACCAGCGCGGCGTTCTTTACGGCGGGCGTGTCGAGCGGACGCAATCAGACCATCGTGCTGACGGGCATCCATCACTCGTTCTGAGTGTGTTCGAAGCGTAGTTGAGGTGGTGGCGAGCGGCGGTGTGCAGACACCGCCGCTTTTTTTATCGCCCCGCTTTTTTATCGCCCGCTCGCACGAGCGAATGCTTCGCCGCGCTCGGGCATGCAAGCCTCAAGCGTTCACATAAACGAGCGTCGGGTCGTCCACGCGCGGCCGGTAGTTGAGCCGCGCCGAGAGATCGAGCGCCGCCTGGCAGGCGCGCGAGACGAGCGGCGCGCGTTCTTCGTCGCCGATATCGGAGCGCGGCACGGTAACCGAGAGCGCCGCGACGATACGGCCGGTGTGGTCGCGCACGGGTGCGCTGATCACGGAAATGCCGCGCTCGAACGAGGCTTCGCTCAGCGCGTAGCCTTGCGCGGCCGTGGCGCGAATGCGCTGATACAGGTCGTCGACGGTCGCGGGCGTGCGCTCGGTGTAGCGCTCCAGTTCGCGCTCGGGATAGAGGCGGCGCAAATCGGCGAGCGTGAGGTCGCCCATCAGCACCTGGCCGTGCACGGTGGCGTGCGCGGGCAAGCGCGTGCCGACGTGAACCTTCACGGAATTGAACATGGAGTCGCGCGTCTGGGCGCGCGCGACGAACGCCACGTCGCGCTCGTCGCGAATCAGCAGATGGGAACTGAAGCCCGTGTCGTCGCGCAGACGGTCGAGAATGGGCTGACCGAAATCGGTCAATTCGAGCGAGCTCAGATATTCGAAGCCGAGCCGCAGCACCGCGACGCCCAGCCGGTAGCTGCGCTCGCCCGCCGCCCGCTCCAGAAAGCCGAGCGATTCCAGTGTTTGCAGCAGGCGGAAGGTGGTCGTGCGCGGAATGCCGATGCGGCGCGACAGTTCGGGCGCGCCCAGCACCGGTTCGCGCGAGGAGAATTCGGCAAGGATGCGCAGGCCGCGCTCGAGCCCCGGCACAGAGTAGGCCGAAGCGCCGCTGTCTTCGTCGGATTCGGGCCCGGAAGCGCCTTCAGCGCCGGGCGTGGCGACGCCCGGCGTACCGACGCCCGGCGTTTCGGCTTCGTCCAGCTTGGACGCCTTCTCGGCGGCGGACCGTTTTGCTGTGCCTGTCGTAGTTGCTCGCGCCATGATCGGCAGAAATCGCAGTAGGAGAGACTGCGATGATAGCGTGAAGGCCTGGCGTAGTCGCCATTCCCCAAAATCTATCGCTTTCCGCCGACGCGCGAACGCCGCCGGTTTATCGGCGCTTCATAGCCGCTTCATAGCCGCGTCATAGCCGGTTTATCGACACGTTCGACCACGCCGTACGCGCCCTGCGCGCTCAAAGATCGAGTACGAGCTTCTCGCCCTTGCAGCCCGAGACGCACACCATCATCACCTGATTGGCCGCGCGTTCCGAGGCGCTCAGCACGGAGTCGCGATGATCCGGGCAACCGGAGAGCACGCGCGTCTCGCACGAGCCACAAATGCCTTCCATGCAGCTGTGCTCGACCTCCACGCCCGCCGCCAGCAGCGAATCGAGCAGCGTCTTGCCCGGCGCGACTTCGACGAGCTTCTTGCTGCGCGCCAGCTCCACGCTGTAGCCGTGATTCGCGGCGGGCTCGGCCTGCACCACGGCCGCGAAGCGCTCGATGTGCTTGTTGGCGATGCCAACGGTTTCGCACGCGGCGTCGAAGGCGTCGAGCATGGGCGCGGGGCCGCAGCAGTACACGTGCGCATCCGCGGGCACGTTGGCGAGATACGACTTCAGGTCGACCGGGCGGCCGTCGTTGTCGACGTCGAAATGCACCTCGAGCTTCGCCTCGGTCGCACTGGCTTCGCTCATCGCGCGCAGTTCGTCGATGAACGCCGCGTGCTCGCCGCTGCGCGCGCAATAGAGCATCTGCACCGGGCGGCCGAGTTCGATCAGGCGCCGATACATGCACAAGATGGGCGTGACACCGATCCCGCCCGCGATCAGCACGCTGTGCGCGGCGTTTTCGTCGAGCGCGAACAGATTGCGCGGCGCGGAAAGCTGCACGCTCATGCCCACGCGGAAATTCTCGTGGATGAAGCGCGAGCCGCCGCGCCCTTTCTTGTCGATCTGCACGCCCACGACATAGCGATCCGTCTCGCCGCACGGATTGAGCAGCGAGTAGCTGCGCAAGAGCCCGCTGGCCAGATGCAGGTCGATATGCGCGCCGGGCTCGAACGCCGGGAAGCGCTCGCCGCGCGGCGGGATCAGCTCGATGCTCATGATGCCAGGCGCCTCGTGGCGCAGCGTGCGTACGAGGGCCGTGAAGCCGGCTTTGCTAGCGGAGGGATTGCTCATCTTTGCGTCTCTTTACGGTGCTGCTGATTTACTGCCTGAATTGCCGCGCTACCGCACTGCCTGCGCGAGGCCGATGCGCGCGCAGGCTTCGATTTCCACGGTCAGCTCGGGAAACACCAGCCCCGAGACTTCCACGAGCGTCGAACACGGATACGCGCCGCCCGCCGCCACCTGCGCGGCGAAGAAGTCCTGGCGCGCGCGCCCCACTTCGGTTTTATCGGCGATCTCGGTCACGTAGACCACGAGCTTGTAGATGCCGCCGATCGTGCCGCCCGCCGTTTCCACCAGTGCGCGGATCTTCTCCAGCACGACCCGCGTCTGCTCGTAGGTCGAGAGCGGCTTGCCCGCCTCGCTCGCCTCACGCGTGGCCGGATGCGCGGTCATGCCCGACATCACGATCTCGTCGCCGATCACGAGCGCATTGCTCCACGTGGCGTGCGACGCGTCGGGCACCTGCTCGCAGCGCACCCGCTCGATGGACTGAAGCACCGCGCTCATCAGGCCGCTCCGTTCTCGATCTGCGCCTTCGCGAGATTGCGCAGATGACGGCGCAACCGCACGATGCCCATGTCGTGCTGATACAGATGCTCGTTCTGGTTCGCGTCCGGCTCCATGAATTCGAGGATCTCGCGATCCTGCTCGAGCACGGCCCAGTGGCGCGCTTCCAGGCGGTTGCGGTACAGGAAGCGCCACGCGTCGCGCTGCCAGCCATCCACCTTGCGGCAACGCCAGTGGAACACGGCCGCGAGGTTGGGCGCGATCGGCGTATAGCTGCCGATGATGATGAAGTTGCCGCCGGGGCCGCCGGTTTTCGGATACGGAATTTCCAGACGCATCCAGTGCGTGCCCGTGTCGGCCCATTCGGTCCAGTCGAAGTTCACGTCGCGCTGACCGACCTTCTCGAACATGAAGCCGCGGTCCGTGTCGCGAATCGCGAAGGTCGCGCTGATGTCGCCTTCGGCCATCGAATGCGACTGCTTGTGCAGATACGCGCCGTGCATCGGGTCCATCACGTTGTCGAGCACGTAACGGTAGTCGCCCTTCCACTCCGTGTAGCAGAGGAACGACGAGAAGCCTTCGCCCGTGAGTTCTTCCGGCAGCACGAGCGGCGGCGGCTCGTCGATATTGGTCGCCGAGTTGTACAGCCACAGCGCGCCCGCGCGTTCCTGCACGTGGAACGAACGCGCGCCGCGCGAGCCTTCGAGCTTGCAGCCGGGGCTGCCCGGCACCGAGGTCACGACGCCGTCGCAACGCACGTGCACGCCGTGATAGCCGCACTGGATGCGGTCGCCGAGCACCACGCCGCGCGACAGCGGCGCGCCGCGATGCGGGCAGTGGTCTTCGAGCGCGTACGGCGTGCCGTCCACGTCGCGCCAGAACACGAGCTTGCGGCCGAGGCGGCGCAGCGAAACCGGGTCCTGCTTCACGAACGACGACGGGCAGATCGGGTACCAGAGATTCTGCAACCCGCGCGCCAGCGTGCTTTCGATGTCGTCCTTTTGATCCGTATTCATGGGGTTCTCCGTGTTCACTGTCCCAGCCGCGCCATTTCGGCACGGAAGTTGTCTTCCGTCCACGCTTCGCCGTTTTGCGCGCGCGGGCCGGACTCGTTCAGGTAGGCGACCAGTTCCGCCAGCACGGTGATGCCCTGCGCGAACGCGCGTTCGATCGCGTCGCCGAGCAGGTTTTCGTATTGGGTCGGGGGACGTTGCCGCGCCTGATGCGGCTCAAGATAGCGATCCATCATTTACCTCCATTGCGAACCCGCTCGCGAATGCGTTCGCGAACCGGCAAAAAATCATAGGTCGGATAACACTCGGTGCTGAACACGCCCCATGCCGAGCGCTCCAGTTCCAGATTGACGATGGGCAGCAGACGCGGCGGCACTTCGAGCGTCACGATCTGGCCAAAGCCCATCGCCACCGTCCACGACACGATGCGCACGCCTTCGGGCGGGAAACGGTCCCACCACTCGGCTTCCTTCAGCTTGGTCTGAATCGCGTCGAGATTGTTCGATTGGTCGTGCCGCAGAAACACGGTAATGAGGACCGTGTCCTGCGCGTTTTCAGACGTCATCGTTGTAGCTCCTTGTTGCATGGGGACAGTCTTGTTTCGTTCGTTCTTGCGCTCGTTCTTGCGTTCGTGCTTCGCGTCAGTTCCCGCTCAGTTCTCGAGCTGTTCGAGCACCTGACCCTTCGTTTCGATACCGAGCCAGTGAATCACCACGGCGGCGAGGAACAGCACCGCGCCGAACGCGTAGAACGCCACGCTGATATTCGCGGTGATCGTCTTCGAGACGAGCGCCGGGGCCGCGATCGCGGCAATCTTGAGCCACGCGCTGCCCACGCCGCAGCCGAGCGCCCGCACGCTGGTCGGGTACAACTCCGGCGTGTACACATAGGCGGTGATGAAGCCGCAACCGAGCAAGCCGAACGACAGCGCGCAGAACGCGCCCACCACGTACACCGAGCTGTCGTGGAAGATCGCCGCGCAGAACAGCGCCAGCGCGCACAGCACGAACGACACGTTGATCACCGGCTTGCGGCCCACCTTGTCGACCACCAGCGCGCAGACCAGCGAGCCGATCACGCCGAGCACCGAAGCGCCCACCGCGAGATTCAGCGCGAGTTGCAGCGGCGCGTGATAAACCGTCTTGTAGATGGTCGGCAGCCACGTGAGCAGGCCGTACTGGATCACGCCGCAGGTCATCCACAGCATGGCCACGGCAATCGTGCGCTTGAGGTACAGCGGGCCGAACAGGTCGCGCACGGTGCGCTTCGGGTGCGCGGCGGAAAGCTGCGCCTGGCGCACGTCGTCGGTTTGCGGCAGCGGCGGCAGCGGACCCTTGACGCTGGCTTCGAACGCGGCGATCGACTCGGCGGCTTCCGCCATGCGGCCGCGTTGACCGAGCCAGCGCGGCGACTCGGGCACGAGATGGCGCAGCGTGAAGAACAGGATCAGCGGAATGCCGCCCACGAAGTAGATCACTTCCCAGCCGAGCTTCGGCACGAGCCACGCGCCCAGCGCATTCGACACCAGCAGGCCGATCGGGAAAATGATCTCGTACAGCAGCACGAAACGGCCGCGGCCGTGAGCGCGCGTGATTTCGCTGATATACGCCGCCGCAACTGGCAGCTCGCCGCCGAGCCCGATGCCCTGCGCCGCGCGCAGCGCCACGAACACCGCGTACGACGGCGCGAAGCCGCAGGCAATGCTGGTCACGCCGATAATGCCCGAGCTCCACGCGATCGTCTTCACGCGGCCGTAGCGTTCCGCCAGCGCCGGAAACAGCAGCGCGCCGATCAGTTGCCCGACCGAGCCCGCCGCGATCAGAAACGCGATCTGCGAGGGCGAGAGATGCCACTTCGCGATCAGCATCGGCAGCGTCGCCGCAATGGCGATCACGTCGAAGCCGTCGAAAAACGTCGCGCAGCCAATCAGTACACGCGCGCGCACCTGCATCGCGTTGCCGGGCAGCCGCTCCATGCGGGCAACGATGCCGCCCATCGACAGACCGGTCGACGCGCTCGCCGCGCCAACTCCTGCTGCACTGTTCACCTCGACCTTCATTTCCATAAGGGTTGCGTCGTCAAGTAGCGGTTGAACGGTCACCGTGGTCTCTTTCTCGGGCCACTTGTTCCGTATAAGGAACAACGATTCGTATATGGTGAATTTTACGCCGTGTCTTTGCCCGGAAAAAAATGATTTTGGGATCTTCAGGGAAAACACTGACGCGCTACGTCGCCAACGCCGCCAATCGTGCTTGACACCGTTTTATGTATCGCATTCGGGCCACAGAAAGCGTTGCGGACAAAATAAAAAGCTCTCACAATCGGCACTGTTCATTTTCTTAACACACAGTTCATTTTTGAACACATCCCATAGAGAGAGCATTATGTTGAAGGTCGGGATCAATGGCGGCGGGATCGGCGGGCTGGCGGCGGCCATCGCCATCGGGCGCGCGGGACACGAGGTCACGGTGTTCGAGCAGGCGGAAGCGTTCGGCCGGGTCGGCGCCGACATCAACCTGACGCCGAACGCGGTGCGCGCGCTCGACGGCCTCGGGGTTGGCGAGTTGCTACGCGAGACGGCGGCGCGTCCGTCGGCGCGTATCAGCCGCATGTGGGACACGGGCGCGGAAACCTCGCGTCTGCCGATGTCGGACGAAGCCGAGCGCCAGTACGGCGCGCCGCAATTGACCATGCATCGCGCCGACGTCGTGAATGCGCTCGCGCAGGCCGTGCCCGCCGAGCGGCTGCGGCTCGGCCATCGCGTGAAGGGGTTCGCGCAGCGCGAAGACGGCGCGACCGTCACGCTCGCAAACGGCGGCGCGCACGACTTCGACCTCGTGATCGGCGCGGACGGCATTCATTCGGGCGTGCGCGAATTCGTCTTCGGCGAGGACCGGCCGCAATTCACCGGCGTGGTCTCGTACCGCGCGGTGGTGCCCGCCACGAAACTCGCAGGCCTCGAACTGGGCACGTTCGTGAAGTGGTGGGGCCCGACGCCCGAATCGCAGATCGTGACCTTCCCGCTCAATCGCGGCCGCGACGTGTTCATCTTCGCGACCACGGCGCAAACCGACTGGACCAACGAGTCGTGGACCGCGCCGGGCGACCCGGACGCGCTGCGCGACGCCTATCAGCACTTCCACGCCGACGCCCGCGCGCTGCTCGCCGCGTGCGACACCGTGCTCGCCTCCGCGCTGTACGTGCGCGACCCGCTGCCGCTGTGGAGCCGCGGCAGCTTCACGCTGCTCGGCGACGCCTGTCACCCGATGATGCCGTTCATGGCGCAAGGCGCGGGCATGGCGATCGAAGACGCCGTGGTGCTGTCGCGCGCGCTTCAGGACGCATCGCCCGCCACGCTCGGCGCGGCACTGCAGCGCTACGAAAACGCGCGCCGCGAGCGCACCGCGCGCATCCAGATCGGCTCGCGCGGCAACAACTGGCTGAAGGAAGGCGGCAACGCGGACTGGGTCTACGGCTACGACGCCTGGGCCGTACCGCTGGCATCTCTGGCATGATGCCAATCCCTTCCTGACCGACCGAGCGTGACCCGCATGACCGCTTCTCCCGAACGTCGCGCCGATTCATCGGGCGCGGTCGAGCGCTCGCTGCGCCTGCTGCGCTTCATCGCCGAAGGCGGCAGCACGCGCAATATCGCGGACACCGCGCGCCGCATCGGCGTGAACCGCGTCACGCTGATGCGGCTCATCGCCACGCTGGAGCAGGCGGGCATGATCGTGGCGGGCGACACGGGGCACCGGCTCGGCCTGCCGTTCCTCACACTCGCCTCCGCCGCGCTCGGCTCGTCCAGCCTGATCGCGCGGGCGCGCGAAGTGTTGCCGGGGCTCGCGGCCGCCACGCGCATGTCGGCGTATCTCGTGGTGCGCGAGGAGCACGAGATCGTCTACTGGCTCGCCGAAACGCCGGACACGCCGCTCGTGAGCCAGATACGCGTGGGCAGCCGCCTGCCTGCGTACCGCGCCACGCCGGGCCTCGCCATGCTCGCCCAGCTCGCCGAGACCGAAGTCGCGAACCTGTGCGACTCGGCATGGCACGACGACGACGCGCCCACGTGGGACGCGCTCGCGAAACGCCTCGCGCCCATTCGCGCCGAAGGTTGCGCATGGAGCCATTCGGGTCTGGAGCCGGGCATCGATTCGTGCGCGGCGCCCATCGTGAGCGGCGACGGCACCGTGCTCGCGGCGTTGAGCGTGGCCGGCCCGTCGCAACTTTTTCTGGAGGCGCCGCGCTCCTCCGAGGCGCTCGCCGAACACGTGAAGTCGGCGGCGGCGCAGATTTCGCGGCTGGTGGGCTGAGCGCGAGCGGGTGCGCACACGCTCGCGCAAAGGCCTTCAGGCGCTCCGTGAAAAGCGCTGGCCGAGTTCGCGCAGCCACGCGAGGAACAACTCGATCGCCGGATCGTCGATACGCGCGTGGCGCACGTAGCTGCAATAGCGCCACGCGGGCAGCGCGGGCCCGTCGAACGGAAACACGAGCCGCCCTTCCTGCACGTCGAGCGCGACCAGCGCGGTCGGTCCCATCGCCACGCCCAAGCCGTCGATGGCGGCCTGCAGGGTGAGATAGAAATGATCGAGCTGCTGCGCGTTGCGCGCCGCCAGCCCCGCGTGGCCGCTCGCCGCGAGCCACTCCGCCCACAGCCCCGGATACGTCGCGCTATGCAGCAGCGTGTGCTGCGCGAGGTCCGCGACCGTGCGGATCGGATGCGCTTCCAGCACCTTCGGCGAGCACACCGGCAAGCGCACTTCCGATAAAAATTCGTGGGCCACGAAGCCCGTGGACTTCTGCTCGCTGCCGCGTATCGCCACGTCGCAGTCGTCGCCGAGTTTTTCGATCGGCTCGTCGGACGTCGTGAGCCGGACTTCCACGGCCGGATGCGTCAACTGAAAACCGGAAAGCTGCGGCAACAGCCAGCGCAACGCAAAAGTGGTGGGCGCGTTCACACGCACGATCTGCGCGCGCGTGGACCGCACCTGCTCGTGCGTCGCGAGCGCGATGCGATCGAGCGCCGCCGAGATTTCCGGCAGATACGCGCGCCCCGCCGCGGTCAGCACCACGCGCCGCCCGCGTCGCTCGAACAGCGGATGCCCGAGCCACGCTTCCAGTTGCCCGACCTGGCGGCTCACCGCACCGTGCGTGACGCACAGCTCGCCGGCGGCGGCGGAAAAACTCTCCGCACGGGCCGCGGCTTCGAATACGCGCAACGCGTTCAACGGGGGCAAGCGACGGGCCATGACATCGTCCTATGTGATTTTTCCTGACAAGCTAGATGATTTTATATCGCTTTTCGCAAGCTGCTGTGATGCTTATATTTTGCCCTTTCGTCGCAGATTCGCTCGTGGATCTGTTCGATAAACTCACCAGGGAAATAGCCGGATGTCGAATGTTGTGGTGGTCGGCGCGCAATGGGGCGATGAAGGAAAAGGCCGAATCGTGGATTGGCTGGCCGAGAGCGCGAATATCGTGGTCCGTTACAACGGCGGCCACAACGCCGGGCACACGCTGGTCGTGGACGGCCGCACCTACAAGCTCGCGCTGCTGCCGAGCGGTGTGGTGCGCGGCAAGCTCGGCCTGATCGGCAACGGCGTGGCGCTCGATCCCGAGGCGCTGCTCGCGGAAATCGACCGCATGGCCGCGCTGGGTATCCACGTGACGCCCGAGGTGCTGCAAATCGCCGAAACGGCCACGCTCGTGCTGCCGGTGCATCGTGCGATCGACGCCGCCCAGGAGCGGCTGCGCGCGCAACCGCTCGGCACGACGCTGCGCGGTATCGGCCCGGCATACGAGGACAAGATCGGCCGCCGCGGCCTGCGCGTGTGCGATCTCGCCGATCCGGCGCGGCTTGCGCAACAACTCGCCGCGCTGCTCGATCACCACAACGCGTGGCTGCGCGGCTCGGGCCTGGAACCGTTCGCGCTCGAACCGATGCTGGGCGATCTGCTGGCGATGGCGCCGCGCGTGCTGCCGTTCGTCGGCCGCGTGTGGGAACGGCTCGACGCCGCGCACACGGCGGGCGAGCGCGTGGTGTTCGAAGGCTCGCAGGCCGTCATGCTCGACGTGGATTGGGGCAGCTATCCCTACGTGACGTCGTCGAGCACCGTCGCGGCGGGCGCGGCGAGCGGCGCGGGCATCGCGCCCTCGCGTCTCGGGCGCGTGCTCGGCGTGAGCAAGGTCTACGCAACGCGGGTGGGCGAAGGCCCGTTCACCTCGGAAGCGCACGGCGCGACCGGCGACACGCTGCGGCAACGCGGCGGCGAATACGGCGTCAACACGGGCCGCCCGCGCCGCTGCGGCTGGCTCGATATCGTGCAGTTGCGCCAGAGCAGCAAGGTCGCGGGCATCGACCTGCTCGCGCTGACCAAGCTCGACGTGCTCGACGGTTTCGAATCGATCTCGCTGTGCGTGGGCTACACGCTCGACGGCGCGCGTATCGACTATCTGCCCGCCAGCGAGGCCGAACAGCAGCGCCTCGAGCCTGTGTACGAGCACTTCCCCGGCTGGCGCGGCAACACGCGCGGCGTGCGTTCGTGGGACGCGTTGCCGCGCGAAGCGCAGGCGCTGATCGAAGCGATCCAGCGCGAGGCGGGCGTGACAGTCGCGATGATCACGACCGGCCCGGAACGCGACGATGCGATCGTGCTGCGCGCGCCGTTCGCCGATGCCGAGCGCGCCGCCATCGCCCGTTGATTTCCGTCGTGCTTCAGTCGCGCGGCGGCGGCACCTGCCCCAGCGTCAACGCGGCCATGGCGGACCAGTCGAGTTCGCCCATGCCCGCCGCCACGGTGTCCGACATGCGCTCGCGCACGGCCGCGAGCATCGGCAACGCGCGGCCGGTTTCGCTGGCCGCTTCCGTGGCGAGACGCAAGTCCTTCAAACCGAGCCTCGCCTTGAAACCGGGCTCGTAGCGGTTCGCCGCGATGTTCGCCGAATACACCTGATACGAGCGGCTGCCGAACAGCGTCGCGAGGATCAGCTCGAAGAACGACTCGCGCGCGAGACCGTTGCTCTCGGTGAGCACCACGGCTTCCGCCATCGCCTCGATCGCCATCGTGATCATCATGTTGCAGGCGATCTTGGCGGCATTCGCCGTGGGCGCATCGGGGCCCATGTCCCAGACGCGTTTGCCGATCACGTCGAGCAGCGGCCGCACCTTTGCCAGCGCTTCGGGCGGGCCGCCCGCGAGCACGTTGAGTTCGCCCTTCGCGGCCACGTCGGGGCGGCCGAGCACGGGCGCCGAGACATACGCGAGGCCCGCAGCCGCATGCTGCGCCGCGAGTTCGCGCGCGAACGCCACCGAGATCGTCGATGTCACCACGTGCACGAGGCCCTTGCGCGCGCCTTCGAGCACGCCGGGCGCGAGCAGCGTCTCGCGGATCGCGTTGTCGTCGGCGAGCATGGTGAAGGCGGCGTCGCCCTGCAAGGCTTCTACTTGCGAGGCCACCATCGTCACGCCCTCCACCGCGCCGCCCGAGCGGTTCCATGCCTTGACCGTGTGCCCCGCGCCCGCAAGATTGCGCGCCATCACGCTGCCCATGGCGCCGAGTCCGAGAATGCCGATTTCCATGTGCCTGCTCCTTTTGATCAGGAATGCGGATTAATTCGCTTACGCTTCCGTTTTACGCACGATCCAGTCGAGCACCGGCGCGAGCGCCTCGTCCGAGTTGCGTTCGTAGATCAGACCGTGACCGTTGCCGCGCACGCCGTGATCGGCGAGCGCGAGCAGTTCCGCCGACGCACCGCACGCGTTGAGGAACGCGGCCGTGGGCGGACTCGCCGCCGCGAACGCCGAGGCTTCCGCCGTCACGATCAGGATCGGCAAGCCGGCGAGCGCGGGCAGCGCGTAGTCGCCCGCGCGCATCTCGCGCAGCGCGGCGGGGTCGTGCACGGGCGGCTCGAACGTCAGCGGCGCGGCCGTGGGTCCCCAACGCATCGCGCCGATGTTGGGAATCGCCGCGAACGGCGGCCCCATCGGCTCGATCGCGGCGATGGCCTTGACGAGCCGCGGGCGCCGGTCCGCCACGAGCCAGCCGTCCGGCCCCGACGCCGAATGCGTGATCAGAATGGCCGGGCCGATGCGGTCGAGCAGCGCGGCGGTGCGATCGGCATCCATCGTTTCGGACAACTCGAGATCGCGCGGCAGCGGGCCATAACCGGCGATGAATTCGTCCATCGCCGCGGTGTCGTCGCTGGCGAACGGCCATTGCGTGTGACGCGCGTCGTCGCCGGGAAAATAGATGCGCTGGCCGCCTTCGTACAAGAACGGCGGCCCCATCTCGCCGAGCGTATCGACGTGATACGGCGAGCGGCCGTGGCCGGGGCGGTCCACGACCAGCACAGCATAACCGGCCTCGACGAGCCGTTGCGCCCAGCCCGGCCGGCCGTCGGGCGTGTCGAACCATTCGGTGCCCTGAAAGCCGCCGCCATGCATGAGCACAACGGGCCACGGCCGCACGACCTGCTCGGGCGCTTCCCATTCGACGTACATCGGCCCGCGTTGAACCGTTTTATCGCCAGTCGTCACGCGTTCGCCAGCGATCCAGAAATGCCCGCGCCGGATCGTGCGCGCGGCGGTCGTGGTCCACGGTGCAAAAGCTTCGCTCATTGGGAATCCTGATTAAATTGCCGCCGCGCGCGTGCGGCGCGGCGTCATGTCGGTGAAATTCGCGACGTCGGCCATCACTTCGGCGCTTTCCGGCGAACCGAACGCGGCCGCCACGGCGGCGGCGTCGCGGAACGTGCACTCGCACACGGCCTGCGTGCCGTCCTGCGCCACGGCCGGGAAAAACGCCGCGACACGCAGCAAGCCGTAGCGCGACCAAAGCCGCAGCACGAGCGGCAGATGACGCTCCACGTACCACGCGCGATCGAAGCGCGCGTGCGCTTCGCCTGTGTAAGTCACGTGGATCGTGACCGTGTCTCCCGTCGCGCTCATGCGCCGAACCCGCCGTCGATGGTGTGCATCGCGCCGGTGATGCCGCGCGCGGGCGGCGACGCGAGATACATCACGAGTTGCGCCACCTCGCTCGCCGTGCCGTGACGGCGGATCGCCATTTCGTCGTGCATTTGCGTGGCGAGCGGACCGTCGGCGGGATTCATGTCGGTGTCGGTCGGGCCCGGCTGGACGACGTTCACGGTGATGCCGCGCGGCCCGAAGTCGCGGGCGAGACCGCGCGCGAGGCCCTGCAACGCCGACTTGCTCATGCCGTACGCCGTGATGCCCGCGAACGGCATGCGGTCGCCATGCACGGACCCGATGGCGATGATGCGGCCGCCGTCCGGCATCCTGCGCGCCGCTTCGACCATCGCGTGGTACGCGCCGCGCACGTTCACGTCGATGAGCCGGTCGACCGCGTCGGCGTCGAGCGTCAACGGGTCGCCGCTCAGCAGCAGCCCGGCGTTGTAGACGAACGCGTCGAGCGGCCCCGCCGCGCGGATCGAGTCGAGCAGCGCCGCGCGCTCGGCGGCGTCGGCCTGAACGGCCTGCGCGCCCGTGGTTTCGGCAAGCGCGAGCGCGGCGTCGCGCGAACCCGCATAGGTAAAGCGCACCGTGGCGCCCGCGGCCGCGAACGCCGTCACGATGGCCGAGCCGATCCCGCGGCTGCCGCCCACCACCATCACCGTTTTGCCGCGCCAGTCCTTGCTGTCCTGCATCGCCATGTCAGATTCCTTGAATTAATTTAGCGACCACTATATATTTCAGCGAACGCATGAGCAAGGAATTTTTTAGTGACCACTAATTTAAAGACGCCCGCCGATACGGGGACGAAACCCGGACGCGGCCGACCGCGCGCGTTCGATCCCGACGGCGCGCTCGCCATTGGCCAGCAGTTGTTCCATGCGGCGGGCTACGAGGCGGTCGGCCTGAGCGCGATCACCGACGCGCTGGGCATCAAGCCGCCCAGCTTCTACGCGGCGTTCGGCAGCAAGGCGGATTTTTTCGAGCGCGTGCTGGAGCGCTACGCCAGTACCGAAATCGCATTGGGCGGCGTGCTGCGGCCCGGCCGCGCGCCTGTCGAGGCACTCGCCGACCTGCTCGAGCAGGCGGCGCGCAACTACGCGAAAGACCCGCAGCGGCGCGGCTGCCTCGTGCTCGAAGCGGCGCGGGGCAACGACGCCAGCGAGAGCGCGCCGATGGCGCGGCGCATTGCGGAACGGCGGCGCGCGCAGGTGCGCGAGTTCGTCGCGGCCACGCATCCGCAGGCGGCGGACCGTGTGACCGATTTCGTTTCCACGCTGATGTCGGGGTTGTCGTCGGGCGCGCGCGAAGGCATGGGCGAAGCGCGTCTGCTGGAGGTGTCGCGCGCGGCGGTGGCGAGTCTGGACGCGTTGCTGCGCTGAACGTCCGCCGTCACGCCAGACTCTGGTTATGCTTCGTCGTCCGAACGAAGCAGATCGAGATGTTCGGCGAGCCGCGCGGCCGCGGGCGTGAGCGCCCGGAAATCGCGTGCGCACAGGTACAAACACCGCGCCGCCCACGGGGCGTCGAGCGCGACGACGCTCAGCCCGCTCTGCCGCAGTTGCGCGACGCCAGCCTCGGACAACACCGTGATGCCGACGCCCGCCTCGATCATCATCCCGACCTCGGCGAGATTGCGCAGCTTGATGCGATACGGAATCTGCCGCCCGAGCCGCGCCGCGCGTTCCGCGAGATGGACTTCGAGCGCGCCGTCGGCGAGACCGACGAACGGTTCGTCGAGCAGCTCCGGAAAGCTCACGCGCTGGCGCTGCGCGAACGGATGCGCCGCGCTCATCACCACGACGAGCCGGTCCTCGGCGACCAGGCGCGTCTGCAGCGCGAACAGATCGGTCGTGTCGGCGACCACGCCCAGTTCGGCGCGCTCGTCCAGCAGCGCCTCGACGATCTCGATGCTCGGCCGCTCCTCCAGATCGACGGAAAGATCGGGGCACGCGCAGAGAAAACGCCGCAGCCTGGGCGGTAGATAGCTCGTGAGCGAAGCGGTATTCGCGAGCAGGCGCACGCGCCCGCGCAAACCCTGCGCGTACATGTGCAGGTCGCCGTGCAACTCTTCCACTTGCCGCAGGATCAGGCGCGCGTGCCGCGCCAGCGCGTCGCCGGCCGCCGTGGTCTGCACGCCGCGGCGGCTGCGCTCGAATAACGGCGCGCCGAGATCGCCCTCGATGCGCGCCACGCGCTCGCTCACCGAAGCCAGGGCGAGATTCATCGCGCGTGCGCCCTGCGTGAAGCTGCCGTGCTCGATGATCGACAGGATCAGCCGCATGTCCGTGAGGTCGACGCGCACGCGCGTGCCTTCGGTTGTGCCGAAGTAGGTCATTGGAAATTCCAGATTGTGAAAGGCCGACGCGAAACGTAGCATCGTCGCATGGACTCCCTCCTTACCCTTTTCGCCGCGGGATTGGCGGCCGGTGCGATGAACGCGCTGGCCGGCGGCGGCTCGTTCGTCAGTCTACCCGCGCTCATCGCCGCCGGTGTGCCACCGGTTCAGGCGAACGCTTCGAGCACGGTCGCGCTGTTCCCAGGCGGGCTGGCGAGCGCGTGGGCGTATCGCGACGGTTTGAGCCCGGGCGCGGGCGGCGTGTCGCTGAAAGTGCTGTTGGCGGTAACGGTCCTGGGTGGCGTGAGCGGCGCGCTGTTGCTGCTGCATACGCCGTCGGCGGCGTTTCGCGAGGCGTTGCCGTGGTTGATGCTGGTTGCATTTCTCACGCTCGCGTTCGGCAGAACGGTCGGGGCGAAGCTGCGGGCGCGCGGCCATATCGGCAAGTCGGTGATGCTGCCCGTGCAGTTCGCGCTGGGCGTGTACGGCGGCTATTTCGGCGGCGCGGTCGGCATCATGATGATCGCCGTGTGGGGCCTGCTCGAGGGCGTGGACCCGAAGCAGCTCAACGCGCGCCGCACGCTCATGGTGAGCGCGGCCAACCTCATGGCGGTCGCGACGTTTATCGCCGCGCACGCGGTGTACTGGGAACAGACGGCCGTGATGCTGGTCGCGTCGATCGGCGGCGGCTATGCGGGCGCGCAACTGGGGCGGCGCACGCCCGCGCGCGTGATCCGCATTGGCACGTTGCTGCTCACGGCCGCGATCACCACGTGGTTTTTCGTGCGCGCCCAATAATCACCGACTAGTGCGAGGAGACAACATGCTGCAGGCTCTGATCGATACCGTGGGTGCGCTTGCGGTGCTCGCGAGTTTCGTCGTGCGAATTGGCGAACGGTTGAAACGCTAAGGATTGCTGATGTTGCGCGATACGGCATCGACGCGTCATCGACATATTCGATCTCAACGCGTGGCGCGTGGCGCACTCGTTCGCGGCGCGTCCGGCATGCGCCTACCCTCGCGCCAGAACGCGTGCACGAGCGCGCCCACCAGCGCCTGCGCGCCGATCACGAACGCCACGCAGCCGGCCCAGCCCCAGCGATGCCACATCGGCACGGGCAACACCGAGCCGAGACTGCCGCCCAGGTAATAGCAAGAGAGATAGATGCCGATGGCGGTCGAGCGCGCGCTAGCGGCGCGCTGCGAAATGAACGCGTTGGCCGACGCCTGCTCGACGAACACCGCGGTGGAGCCGAGCGCGAGGCCGACCAGAATCGCGATCACGTTGCCCGACAGCGTGAACAGACTGCCGACGATGCCCAGCGCCACGGCGGCGAGCGCGAGATCGCGCGGACCGCGATGCCGCGCGATGCGCCCCGAGATCGGCGTGACGACCACGGCGACGAGAAACACCGCGTAGATCGCTCCGATCCCGACCGTGGAGAAAGCAAACGGCGCGCGCGTGAGCCGTAAGCCGATGAACGTGAAGGTCGCGACCTGCGAGGCGAGCACGCACGCGCCCACGCCGAACGAGGCGAGCAAAGGCGCGCGCAGCACGTTGCGCCACGGTGCGCGAGCGGCGCTGGTTTTTTCCGTCGATGCCGATGTCGATGCCGAGGCCAACGCGCCTGCGGGCGAACCCGGCAGGCACGCATAGATCGCGCAGCCCGTGACGAGACACAGCAACGCGTCGAAGTCGAGCGCGTGCCGCCAGCCCAGCATCGCCGTGAGACCGTTGGTGATGAAGCGTCCCGCGAAGCCGCCGAGCGTCGTGCCAGCGACGAACAGCGCGCCCACCTCGGTCGCGCCTTCGCGGCCGTAGCGCTCGCCAATGAAGGTGATCGAGAGCGCGAAGACGAACGGCATCAGCAGGCCCGCCGCGAAGCGCGCCGCCAGAAACGCGCCGAAGCTCGCGGTATGCGCCGACCACAACGCCGGCAACGCCGAAGCCAGCGCCGCGCACGCAATCGCCTTGCGACGTTCGAACGGCGCCGCCAGCAAGCCCACGAAGGGCGCGATAATGGCGACGGCCAGCGTGGTCGCGCTCACGCCCTGCCCCGCGTGCTCCGCGCTCACGTCGAAGGCGAGCGCGAGTTCGCGCAGGATGCCTTGCGTCGAATAAAGATTGATGAAGGCCGCGAAGCCGCAGAGGAAAAACGCGGCGCGATATTTTCGTTCGTTCACGTGAGGAGTGAGTGCGTGTGTGTCGATGTCGATGTCGGGTCGTATCGACAGTCTGACGATTGCGCAGCGCACGCGCCAATACCGTTTTCATCGCCATTGATACCGCCAGGACAACAATGCTCGATTTGCGCCGCCTACGCTATTTCGTGACCGTCGCCGAGGAATTGCACTTCGGCCGCGCCGCCGAACGCCTGCGCATCGCCCAACCGCCGCTCACGCGCCATATCGCGGCGCTCGAAACCGAACTGGGCATTCGTCTGTTCGAGCGCTCCACGCGTTCCGTGCAGCTCACGCCGCAAGGCGCGCTGTTTCTCGAGCGCGCGCGCACCGTGTTGCAGGCGGTGGGCGAAGCGGAAAACTCGGCGCGCAAGATGGCGCAAGGCGTGGCCGGCCGCATCGCGATCGGCTATACGAGTTCGATTCCGATGTCCGAGGCGTTCGCGGAAATCGTGCGCCGCGCGGGCCGCGCATTACCCGACGTCGACCTCACGTTTCGCGAGGTCGCGACGGCGAGCCAGCAGCGGCAGATCGCAGACGGCACGCTCGATATCGGCTTTGGCTGGTCGGCGCGCGATGCGCGCGAAGACGGCCTCAAAACGCTCGTGGTGACGCGCGAGCCGCTGGTTGCGGCCGTGCCGTCCGGCAGCGCGCATGCCGCGCGACCGGCGCTCGACTTCACGGCGTTGCGCGACGAAACCTTTCTCGTGTTTCCGCCCGGCTACGGCTCCGCGATCAACACGGCGCTCGACACGCTGTGCGCGCAAGCGGGCATCACACCGCGTCTCGGCCCGACGGCCTCGCAGGTCGCCACGCTCGTGTCGCTCGTGGCGGCCGAACGCGGCGTGGCGATCGTGCCCGCGTTCACACGCACGTTGCAGCGGCCGGGCGTGACGTATGTGCCACTCCAGGGCGGGCATGGGCTCGAGCAAACGCTATCGTGGGTCGAGCCGTTCGGGGCGGCGTGTGTCGAGCGCTTCGTTGCGCTAGCGAGAGAGGTCGCGAAGGACAGCGCATAAAAAAGCCCGCAAAACGCGGGCTTTTTTACGATCACTCGACACCCGCCCAACTCACTCGACACTAAAATCGATGCCCTGCGCCAGCGGCAACGCCGAAGAATAATTCACCGTATTGGTCGCGCGCCGCATATAGGCCTTCCACGCATCGGAGCCCGATTCGCGGCCGCCGCCCGTTTCCTTCTCGCCGCCGAAGGCGCCGCCGATCTCCGCGCCGCTCGGCCCGATGTTGACGTTGGCGATGCCGCAGTCGCTGCCCGCATCGGAAAGGAAACGCTCGCTCTCGCGCAGGTCGTTCGTGAACACGCATGACGAAAGACCATGCGCGGCGGCGTTGTTCGCGGCGATGGCCTCGTCGAAATCGGCGTACTTGAGCACGTAGAGAATGGGCGCGAAGGTTTCAGTCAGCACGACCCCGGTTTGCTTCGGCATTTCGACGATCGCCGGGCGCACGTAAAAGCCCTGCTCGCTGCCCGCCACCGCATGACGCTCGCCGCCGAACACCGTGCCGCCCTCGCGTTTCGCCTGCGCGAGCGCCGCCTGCATGCGCGTGAACGCGTGCTCGTCGATAAGCGGTCCCATCAGCGTGCCCTGTTCGAGCGGATTGCCAATCTTGACCTTGCCGTAGAGCGTCTTGAGGCGTTCGACGGTCGTGTCGTACACGCTCTCGTGCACGAACAGGCGGCGCAGCGAAGTACAGCGCTGCCCCGCCGTGCCCACCGCCGAAAACAGGATGCCGCGCAGCGCGAGTTCCCGGTTCGCCGTTGCACCGACGATGCCCGCGTTGTTGCCGCCGAGTTCGAGCAGCGAGCGGCCGAAGCGGCGGGCGACTTCCACGCCCACCGCGCGGCCCATTTCCGTGCTGCCCGTCGCGCTCACGATGGTCGAGCGCGGGTCGGCCACGAGCTTCGCGCCCACCTCGCGGCCGCCGATCACGACGCTCGTCAGTCCCGCGGGCGCATCGCCGAACTCCCGCAACGCGTCTTGCAGAATGGCGTCGACGGCCAGCGCCGTGAGCGGGGTTTTCTCGGAAGGCTTCCACACGACCGCGTTGCCGCACACGAGCGCGAGCGCCGCGTTCCACGACCACACGGCCACGGGAAAATTGAACGCCGAGATCACGGTGCACACGCCCATCGGATGCCAGGTTTCGGCCATGCGATGACCGGGGCGCTCGGAGGCGATCGTCAAGCCGTAAAGCTGACGCGAGAGGCCCACGGCAAAGTCGCAGATGTCGATCATCTCCTGCACTTCGCCCATGCCTTCCTGCAGGATCTTGCCGGTCTCCAGCGTAACGAGCGCGCCGAGCGCGCGTTTCTTCTCGCGCAGCTTGTTGCCGAGCAGGCGCACGAGTTCGCCGCGACGCGGCGCGGGCACGTCGCGCCACGCCTTGAAGGCCTGCTGCGCCTGCGCGAGCACCGCATCGACCTCGGCAATGGACTGGCTCGCCACGCGGCCGATGCGCGCGCCGTCGATTGGCGAATGCACGGCGATACCGTGTTGATCGCCGCTGTCAGCCGCCTGCGTGCACTGTGCGATGCCGAGTTCGTCGAGGAGCGTCGATACGTTCATGGTGCGAATCCCTTGAAATTGGACCGAATCATATGTTTCCGATAGGAAACACACGGATCCGACGCACTATACACGCGCTGTTTTCCGGCGACAATTTGCGGATTCCCTAAGCGAATCGCCTTCGCCAAAAACGACGAAGCGGGCGCATTTCCGATTGGAAACACGCCCGCCTTCATCACGCCGTGCGACGTTGGCGTTACAGCAGCGCGACCACCTTCACGTCGCTGCGGTCCGCCGAAGCCACGACCTTGCCGCCATCCACGCGCCGGAACGTGAGTGTGACCGTCGACTTACCCACGCGCAGATCACCCACTTCGAGCCAGTCGATGCCTTCGGGCAGCATCGGCTGTTCGACGCGCACTTCGTTGCGCGCCGCGTCGATCGTCACGCCCAGGCACGCTTCGAGCATCATGAACGGCGAACCCGCGGCCCACGCCTGCGGCAGACACGCAACGGGATACGCCGTAGGCGGCTCGCCGCGGCGGCGCGGGAAACCGCAGAACAGTTCGGGCAAGCGCATGTCGAAGGTCACGGCCGCTTCGAACAGCGCCTGCAAGAGCCGCACCGCCGCTTCCTTGCGCCCGTAGCGCGCGAGGCCGCGCGCGCAGATCGCGTTGTCGTGAGGCCAGACCGAGCCGTTGTGATACGCCATCGGATTGAAGCGCGCCTGGCCCGCCGCCAGCGTGCGCACGCCCCAGCCCGTGTGGAACAACGCCGACTCGAGAATGCCCGCGACGGCGCGGCCGCGCTCGTACTCGGGCAGGCCGAACGCGAGCAGATGCCCCGCGTTCGAGGCGAGCACGCGGCACAACTCGCCGTGGCCGTCGAGCGCGATGCCATAGAACTCCGACTCCGGCATCCAGTACTTTTCCTCCACGGCGCGGCGAATCTTCGCGGCGCGCGCCGCATAGCGCGCGGCGTCTTCGACGAGGCCGCGATGCGTGGCGAAACGCGACATCGTCTCGAACGCGGCGCTCGCATAGGCCTGCACTTCGACGAGCGCGATCGGGCCGTCGGGGAAACGGCCGTCGGCATGGAACACGGAGTCGTGGCTGTCCTTCCAGCCTTGATTCGCGAGGCCGCCTTCCGATTCGCGCCGATAGTCGAGCAGACCGAGCTTGTTGCGATCGCAAACGCCCGCGACCCACGCGGCCGCGCGTTCGAGCGCGGGCCACAGTTCGTCGATCAACGCGAGGTCGCCGGTGCGATCGACATACGCGCCCGCGAGCACCACGAAGAGCGGCGTCGTATCCACGCCGCCGTAATAGAGCGCGAACGGCACTTCGCCCGTGGCGGCCATCTCGCTCTTGCGCATCTCGTGCATGATCTTGCCGACCGCCGCGTCGCGGAACGCCGAATCCTCGCGCGCCTGATGCGCCGCGAGAAAGCGCAGCACGCCGCGCCCCAGCGCGGGCGTGAGCCACAACGTTTGCAGCGAGGTGATGACGGCGTCGCGGCCGAACGGCGTGGAGAACCACGGAATGCCCGCGTACGGATACGGGCCGGTGGGCAGATCGGTCGTGAGCAGGCCGAGATCGGCGATCGAGCGGTTGATCCACGCATTGAAGAGCGGATTGCTCGAGCGCAGCCGCGCCGCCGAACGGCGCCGCTCGCGCATCACGATATGCGAGTCGACGAGCGCCGCGCGCATGGCCGCGCGGCCCACGCGCTGCCCCGAATTCACGAGGCAATGATCGGGCTGGATGATGCCGGCGCTCGGCGCGCCGGGCGTGGCGCCTTCGAGCGCTTCCACTTCGATCGAGACGGTGAGGTAAAGCGACACGCACGCCTGCGCGGGCAGATCGACGGTGAAGTCGGCGCGATCGGCGAGCAGTTGCGCGGGCGCCGGTGAAAAGTCGATGCGCACGCGGCGCGCGACGTGATCGAGGCCGATGTACTCGAGCCGCACCGTGCCTTCTTCCACACGCGGCGGCGTGAGCGTGCCGCGTTTTTCGCGCTTAAGGCCGCGCACTTCGAACATGTCGCGGAAGTCGCTCGCGAACGAGACCGACACGGGCACCACGGCGTCCGTCGTGCCGTAGTTCGTCAGTTCGATCGCCTCGGTCATCATCGTGCCGGAGAGCACGCGTTCGCGCGAAACGTGGATCACGCCTTCGGGCGTGGTCGATCCGCCGAGCGGCGGCAACGGGCGATTGGTGAGGTGCGCGGTGAACGCGGTGTTGTCGCTGCTCACGCTGCCCGAGAGCAGTGAGGGCACGCGGCCGCCGAACGTGAGACGCAGCGAGGAAAGCACGCGCGTGTCGTTGACGAAGAGACCGTCGTCGATGCCGGTGATGTCGCCGAGCGGGTCGTTGACGATGAAGGTGCCGCCCGACTTCAGCACGTGCTGGGTCGCGCTCGCGACCTCGGGCGTTTCGGGCGCGATGAACGCGCCGTCGATGTCTTGCCGGGGATGATCCACGCCGCCTGCTCGCGTGACGCCGCCGAGTCCTTCAGGATCCTGCATTGCAATGCCTCCGTTAGGTCGCCTACCTTGCTTCGGTTTCGATTCTAGCGGCTTAGCCCATTGCGATGCTGAAGGATGCGCGGTCATGCGGGCCGTCTGCAAATACCGTGCGCGGAAAAAATTGCGGGCGCCGGCACGCTTTCACGTGCGGGCGCCCGTTTTCAGGCTGCTTTTTACGCTACATCGTTATCGATCGTGTTGCGCGATCTCGAACGACAGCGGCGCGACAATGCTCAGCGCTGCGCGATCGGCTTGGCTTCGCGAGCCGTCTCGCCGATGAACAGCTGACGCGGACGGCCGATCTTCTGTTCCGGATCGCCGATCATTTCGTTCCACTGCGCGATCCAGCCCACCGTACGCGCCATCGCGAAGATGCAGGTGAACATCGCGGTCGGAATGCCCAGCGCGCGCTGCACGATGCCCGAGTAGAAGTCGACGTTCGGGTAAAGCTTGCGCGACACGAAGTATTCGTCTTCGAGCGCGATCTTTTCGAGCGCCATGGCGAGCTTGAACAGCGGGTCGTCGTGCAGGCCCAGTTCGTTGAGCACTTCGTAGCACGTTTCGCGCATCAGCTTCGCACGCGGATCGTAGTTCTTGTACACGCGGTGACCGAAGCCCATCAGCTTCACGCCGGAGTTCTTGTCCTTCACCTGCTCGATGAACTTCGGAATGTTGTCGACCGAGCCGATCTCTTCGAGCATGTTCAGCGCGGCTTCGTTCGCGCCGCCGTGCGCCGGCCCCCACAGGCACGCGATGCCCGCCGCGATACACGCGAACGGATTCGCACCCGAAGAACCGGCGAGACGCACCGTCGAGGTGGACGCGTTCTGCTCGTGGTCCGCATGCAGAATGAGAATGCGGTCGAGCGCGCGCACCAGCACGTCGTTGACCTTGTACTCTTCGGCCGGGTTCGAGAACATCATCTGCATGAAGTTCGCGCTGTACGAGAGATCGTTGCGCGGATACACGAACGGCTGGCCGACCGTGTACTTGTACGCCATCGCCACCAGCGTGGGCAGCTTCGCGATCATGCGGATCGCCGACACTTCGCGATGTTCCGGGTTATTGATGTCGAGCGAGTCGTGATAGAACGCGGACAGCGCGCCGACCGCCGCCACCAGAATCGCCATCGGATGCGCGTCACGGCGGAACCCCCGGAAGAAGAAGTGCATTTGCTCATGAACCATCGTGTGGTTCGTGACCATCGCGACGAATTCGTCCTTTTGCGCCTGCGTCGGCAGTTCGCCCTTGAGGAGCAGATAGCAGCTTTCGAGGAAGTCGGCGTTTTGCGCGAGATTGTCGATCGGGTAGCCGCGATAGAGCAACTCGCCCTTGTCGCCGTCGATATAGGTGATCGCCGAATTGCACGACGCCGTCGACATGAAACCGGGGTCGTACGTGAACATGCCCGTCTGGCCGTACAGCTTGCGGATGTCGATCACGTCCGGGCCCATCGTGCCCTGGTAGACCGGCAACTGGACGCTCTCCGCCTGACCGGGGATCGTGAGCGTAGCGTGTGTCTTCGAATCGATCATGTTGTGTCCTTTTTGCTGTCACTTCGCAAATGATCGCAGCGCGGCAAAGTGGCGTAGGCGCCACTGCAAGCTGCGACCGCATGCCGCATTCTACGGCGCGATGCAGCATCGATTGATAGCGCAATTCGCAACAATGCCTCTTTTACACCGCAACACTGTCAAGCTTTCATCTAGCTTAATACAAGTTCTTGCAACAATATTTTGCTAGTGCAATGCAACATGCGACACTTCACCTCTGCGATACTGCTTGACATGCGATTCGCCAGTCGAATTGCACCGCGGTAATTATTGCCACACGCGCTTAAAGCAAAACGTAAGGAAGGAACAGATGAACATTTCGATCGACACCCTGTTCGCAGAAGACGAACTCGCAGAGGGCGCCGTTGTCACGGCACTCAATCACCAGGACATCGTGGTCGCCCTCTCGGCCGCGCTCGCTACCGAACGCGTGGCCGTGCTGCACATGCTGTATCCGCGCACCGACGCGCGCACGCACCGCAGCCTCGACGAACTGGTCGGCAAGCTGCAGAACCACGGCCTGAACCAGGTGGCGCGCCTCGTTTCGCAGGAAGCGCACTACCTCGTATTCAAGGACCCGAAGAAGGCCTGGAAGGCGTTCCACGAAATCCGCAACGACTCGCTCGCCATCGGCGTGCATCTCTACTACGCGGGCCTCGTGGGCGAAGCCGCCGAGCTGAAGCTCGACGCGCACGCGCATGGCCGCGACTGAGTTTCGCGCGACGTAAAAAAGCGGCCCGTGGGGCCGCTTTTTTTATCCGCGGAATTATTACGGATGCCGAACGATCCGGCGATATCGCGCGGTTGGCACGCGATTTATCGCGCGAAGCCGCTCACGAAACCGTCGATCAATTCGTTGAACGCGGCCGGGCGCGCGAGATTCATGCCGTGCGAAGCGCCCTCCACGGTCGCGCGGCGCGCGTCGGGCAACCATGCTTCGAGCGCGGCCACGGCGCGATGGAACACTTCGGGGCTCAGCTGGCCGTCGATCAACAGCACGGGGCAATGCACTTCGGCGGCGGCCTCGCGCGTGAACGCGGGCAGCGGATCGTGGAATTGCGGCCCGAGCGTGTGGGCGTTGTCGGTCGCCATGCGGCGGAACGCGTTCGTGCTCCTGGCCCAAAAACCGGGGCGGCTCACGGAGTCGACGAACAATTCGAGGCCCGCATTCACCTCGCCCGCCGCGATCAGCGCCACGGCACGCGCGCGCAGTGCGTTGACGGTTTCGGGCAGCGTCGCGAGCGTCTGCCCGGGCTGCTGCACCGGACCGCCCGG
The DNA here is from genome assembly GCF_009789675.1 of Paraburkholderia acidisoli. Taxonomy (NCBI): domain Bacteria; kingdom Pseudomonadati; phylum Pseudomonadota; class Betaproteobacteria; order Burkholderiales; family Burkholderiaceae; genus Paraburkholderia; species Paraburkholderia acidisoli. The sequence goes on from NZ_CP046914.1 coordinate 497,303, forward strand.
GTCGGCGAGCGTCAGCGTGCGCACGTGATCGCGATAACGGCGCGCGAACTGGAACGCCACCGCGCCGCCGCGCGAATGGCCGATCACGTGCGCGGGACCGGCGCCGAGCGCGTCGATGAACTGCGCGAGTTCGTCGGCGTGATGGCTCCAGCTGAACGGCTGATCGTCGGCGATCCGGCTCGCGGGCCAGTAATGCGAGAGGCTCACGGAAACGCAGCGGTAGTGCGGCGCGAGGCCCGCCAGCTGCGGCTGCCAGTAACGGTAATCGCACAGCGAACCGTGCACGAAGAGAAGAAGCTCGCCCTCGCCGCGTTCGACATAAGGCATGGGCAGGCCGCCGGGCAGTTCGACGAACGTGCCGGGGGCCGGAAAATCAACTGGATTCACGGCGAAAAAATGTGGAGACGACCATTCGGCGGCGCGCGGCTCTAACGGCCATTCGGGCGCGATCGCGTCGCTTCAACGGCGAGACACGTATCGGGCACAGCGGCGCGCGCCGGTAAAGAGGCGTATTGTCCCACGGCCGCGCCTCGTGCGTGCGGGTTTTCCCGTAGCCGCACGCGAAAACGCGAGAATGGGCGTCCTCGACCGAGGTTTTAGATGGGAACGCGCGCGTTTATTCGGCCGCCGCGTAGCCGTGCTCGCCCGCATACGCCGCCGCCGCGCCCGCACCGCGCACGGCGCAGGTGAGCGGTTCGTCGGCCACGCGCACCGCCACGCCGAGTTCCGCGGCGAGGCATTGGTCGAGGCGTCCGAGCAACGCGCCGCCGCCCGTCAGCACGATGCCGTTGCCGGCGATGTCGGTCACGAGTTCGGGCGGCGCCGTCTCGATCACCCGCCGCACCACGCCGATCACGGCGCGCAGCGGCGCGGCGAGCGCGTCGGCGATATCTTCGCTGGTGAGTTCGATGGTGCGCGGCAGGCCGTCGGCGAGACTGCGGCCCGTGGCGCGGGCGCGTTCGACGGGTTCGCCGTGCAACGCGCTGCCGATGGTCTTTTTCACGTGCTCGGCGGTCTGCTCGCCCAGCACGACGTCGTAGAGCGCGCGCACGTGGTCGACGATCGCGCGGTCGAACTGGTCGCCGCCCACGCGCACCGAGCCGCTGCAGACCACGCCGCCCAGCGCGAGAATGCCGACTTCCGTGGTGCCGCCGCCAATATCGACGATCATCGAGCCGGTTGCTTCGTCCACGGGCAAGCCCGCGCCGAGCGCCGACGCCAGCGATTCGTCGATGAAGCTCACGCGCGCCGCACCGGCCGCGAACGCCGCTTCGCGAATCGCGCGGCGCTCCACGTGGGTCGCGCCTTCGGGCACGCACACGGTGAACGACGCACGGCGGCCGAACCGGCCGAGACGTCCCAGCCGGGATGACGGCTGCGCCATCGCCGCGAAGCGCCGCATCATGTGCTCGGCGGCGGAAAAATCGGCAATCACGCCATGGGAGAGCGGGCGCACCGTTTCGAGATTCGCGGGCGTGCGGCCGAGCAGCTCTTTCGCTTCGGCGCCCACCGCCGCCACGGTCGCTTTCGTCTCGCCCGCGCTCGCGCGGCGCTCGAAGCAGACCACGGACGGCTGATTGAGCACGATGCCTTCGCCGGCGGTGAACATGAGGGTGTTGGCCGTGCCGAGATCGAGCGCCACGTCGTGGCGGGTCAGCCGTCTGGCAAGGAAGGAGTGCGGCTTGGCTCGGGCCATATTGGTCTTTGTGCGTGCGGAATGAACGCCCCGGCAGGCGATGCGCCCGCCGTGAAGGCGTGCCGATGGCGCGCGTCCGTACTTTGCGGACGACCCCGTGCGCCATTCGGAACGGGCCTCGCGGCCCACATGGCCGCAGCGACACCCGGGATAACGGCCGCGACCGGCGCAGACTTTAGCCGCGCCAAAAATAACTGGCTATGCGGTCGCGCCGCGGCGTCACCCGCGCGGGATATCGGCATGATTCCTCAGCGGAATTTCGCCGATTGCGTCGATACGCCGATATCCCGCGCGCCGGGCAACGCCCTCGCGGCCGCCGGTTCAGTGGCTCGCCGGTTCGCGCACGAGCGCGCGCACCAGCGCGTCGCGGCCGAGCATCGCGCCTTGCGGCGTGATCGTGTGGCCCACTTGCGGCAACGCGTAGGCGGTCACGGCGAAGCCCGCGTCGCTGAACGCGACGGCCGCGCGCTCGGTTTCGAGCACCGGAATCACTTCGTCGTCTTCGCCGTGCACGAGCGTGATCACGGTGCGGCTCTTCGCGACGACCGGCGTGACGAGCCGGCCCGAGTAGCCGATCACGGCCGCCGCGCCCGCGTCCTGCGTGGCCGTGTGATACAGCGACATGATCGTGCCTTGCGAGAAGCCGACCAGCGCGAGCGCGTCGTGGCCGACGCCCCAGTGCGCCAGCTCGGCCTCGAGACGGCGCTCGAACGTTTGCGCGGCCGCGGCCGTGCGCGCCTCGCGATTCGTCTCGTTGATGTCGCGCAGGCTGAACCACTGGCGGCCGCCGAAGCCGCCGTCGAACGGCTCGTTGCCGTCGAGCGACGCGAACGCGACGCCGGGCAGCGCGGCGCCCCACGCATCGGCGAGCGGCGTCAGATCCTGTGCGTTGCTGCCCACGCCGTGCAGCAGCACGACGAGCGCGCGCGCGGCGCCATCGGCGGGCGCAAGGCGCCAGCCTCCTTCGAACGGTTCCCAGCTCATGGTCAGGCCTCCCCTAACGGGTTCAATCCAGTCTTGATGTTTATATAGTGCATGCGCGCCGTACTTGACCAGCCGTGCCAAACCGGCCGTGCCAAACTGGCCGTGCCTAACTGGCCGTACGCGCGGCAGGCGCAAGGATACGACGGCCGCGCCGCGCGTGGGCGCGCCAGCACGCGGCCCAACGCCACATCGAAGCGCGTTGGCAAACGGCTCGGCCGCGAAATCGGCAATATGTAAGGCAATCGAAAACAAACGCACCCGCAAAACCCCGCCATCGCGTGGGGCTGCTTCTCCGCGCGGCGATGGTTCGCGGCAATTACGGGTATCCTGTGCCGCTGTCAGGTTCCGCCGACGGAATCATCGCCATATTGGCCGCCGCGCGCAACTGCCACCCGCAGCTGCACCACGCGAGCGCCGCGCGCCATCGCACCACGTCACCGAATCAGCGGAGAACACGCTTGAACCAACCCGCAGCCACACCCGCGCCACCGCCGCCGCTCGAAGGCGGCCGCCTGATCCTCGCCACCGTTGCCGTCGCGCTCGCGACCTTCATGAACGTGCTCGATACGTCGATCGCCAATGTGGCCATTCCGACCATCTCGGGCGACCTGGGCGTGTCCGTCGACGAAGGCACGTGGGTCATCACCGTGTTCGCGGCCGCGAATGCCGTGTCGATCCCGCTCACGGGCTGGCTCACGCAGCGCTTCGGTCAGATACGCCTGTTCGTGGCCTCGATTCTCTCGTTCGTGCTGGCCTCGTGGCTGTGCGGTATCGCTCCCACGCTGCCCATCCTGCTGGTCGCGCGCGTGCTGCAAGGCGCCGTGGCCGGACCGCTGATTCCGCTCTCGCAGGCCATCCTGCTCGGCTCCTGGCCAAAGGACAAATCCGCCACGGCGCTCGCCTTCTGGGCCATGACCACAACGGTTGGCCCGATCGCGGGCCCGGCGCTCGGCGGCTGGATCACCGACAGCTACAACTGGTCGTGGATCTTCTACATCAACATTCCCGTGGGTCTGTTCGCGGGCTTCATCACGTGGTCGATCTATCGCACGCGCGAGTCCGCCACGCGCAAGCCGCCGATCGACATCGTGGGGCTCGGCCTGCTGATCGCGTGGGTCGCCTCGCTGCAGATCATGCTCGACAAGGGCAAGGACCTCGACTGGTTCAACTCGCCCGTGATCGTCGGGCTTGGCCTCGTCGCGCTGGTGAGCTTCGCGTTCTTCCTCGTATGGGAACTCACCGAGGAGCACCCGATCGTCGACTTGCGATTGTTCGGACAGCGAAACTTTCTCGGCGGCACGATCGCGATTTCCGTGGCCTATGCGGTGTTCTTCGGCAATCTCGTGCTGTTGCCGCAATGGATGCAGGAGTATCTGAACTACCGTTCCGTGGACGCGGGCTTCGTGACCGCGCCGCTCGGCATCTTCGCCATGCTGCTCTCGCCCGTGGTCGGGCGCATCCTGCCGCGCTCCGACGCGCGCATTATCGCGACCGTGGCGTTCGTGCTGTTCGCGGTGGTGTTCTACATGCGCTCGAAGTACGTGGTGGAGATCGACACGTTCCATCTGGTGCTGCCCACCTTGCTGCAAGGCGTGCCGATGGCGCTGTTCTTCGTGCCGCTCACCGCGATCATTCTCGCGGGCCAGCCGCCGCAGCGCGTGCCGGCGGCCGCGGGGCTCTCGAACTTCGTGCGCGTGTTCTGCGGCGCCGTGGGCACCTCGATCGCAACCAACGCCTGGAACAATCGCACGATCCTGCACCATGCGCGGCTCACGGAGCAGGCTTCCGTCGACAACCCCACGTTCAACGCGGCCATTTCGCAAACGCAAACCGTGTTGCATTTGAGCGAGCCCTCTTCGCGCGCGCTGTTCGACTTCCAGCTCACGACGCAAGCCGCGATGATGGGCCTGAACGACATCTTCTATATTTCGGCGATCATCTTTCTGGCGATCATTCCGCTCATCTGGATCACCAAATCGACGCGCGGCAAGGGCGGCGGCGGCGCGGCAGGCGCGCATTGATCACCCACTTTCTGCGTCAATGACCTCACCGGATTACGCGTCGATACTCGACGAGATTTACCGCGACCTGCGCCCGCACTTCGGGCGCGGCCGCGTGGCCGACTACATCCCAGAACTCGCGAACGTGCGCGCCGAGCACTTCGGCATGGCGATCGTGACGGTGGACGGCCACGTTTATCGCAGCGGCGACGCCGACCTGCGCTTCTCGATCCAGAGCATTTCGAAGCTGTTCGCCTGCACGCTCGCATTTCAGCTGCTCGGCGATTCGCTCTGGGACCGCGTGGGCCGCGAACCTTCGGGCAACGCGTTCAACTCGCTCGTGCAGCTCGAATTCGAAGCGGGCAAGCCGCGCAACCCGTTCATCAACGCGGGCGCGCTGGTCGTCACCGACGTGCTGTGCCGCCGCTTCGTGCGCGCCGAAACCGCGCTCGTGGAATTCGTGCGGCGACTCACGGGCGAGCCCTCGATCGACTACGACCTGCGCGTGGCGGAATCGGAACTCGCGCATGCCGAGCGCAATCGCGCGATGGCGCATTTCATGGCGAGCTTCGGCAACATGGACATGCCCGCCGACGCCGTGATCGACGCGTATTGCCGCCAGTGCGCGATCTCGATGAACTGCGTGGAACTCGCGCGCGCCGCGCTCTTTCTCGCCAACGGCGGCGTTTCGCCCGCGAATGGCGAACAGGTCGTGGACGCGAGTTCGGCCAAGCGTCTTTCCGCGCTGATGCTGACCTGCGGCACCTACGACGCGGCCGGCGACTTCGTCTATCGCGTGGGCTTGCCGGCGAAGAGCGGCGTGGGCGGCGGCATCGTCGCGGTGCTGCCGGGCGAATTCGCGGTTTGCGTATGGTCGCCGGGTTTGGACCCGACGGGGAACTCACAAGTGGGGCAGATGGCGCTGGAATGGCTCACGACGCGCACGGGGCGGTCGATTTTTTGAGGGCGGATGGGCGGAAGCGAGAAACCCGCCATTCGCTCACCGGGCATGCGCTGCGATACGCGTCACATAAACGTCGTTTTTCAAACCGGAGAAATAGCGCATTTAACGGGAGCCGCTGCGAGATTCAGGCTCCCATAAAAAAGCCACGTAAAACGTTTGCGCAAGTCATTGACCGCATTGCGACTTTTCGGCTCTTCGGCGATTTGTCCATCGCTATGTCCGCGAATTGAACAATACCCAACACTCGCGGGCATCACCCATTGTGTTTTTATAAAGACTACCTAGAATGAGAGCCGCGCAAATCCGTCAAGGGGGACGGAGCGTGCCGAATTCCAGGAATGGTCATGTGGAAAATCATTAATACGTTGTACCGCGACGAGCGCGGCGTCAGCGCGCTCGAATACGCGCTGATCGCCGGTATCGTCGTGGCGGCGGTGCTAGTGGCGGGCAGTTCACTCACCACGAACATTCCGGCGCTGTTCACGAACATGATGTCGAACCTCAGCACCAAAATCAGCGCGGCGCTCCACTAAGCGCTCACCGCACCGCTTCACCCGCCGGCCGTGCGCCTCTGTACCGCCACGCACTTGATTTCCACCAGCAAGCCAGGATGCGCGAGTTCGGCCACGCCGATCGCGGTCCATGCGCACGTTCCGCGCGGAAACACGCGGTTCTTCACCTCGCGAAACACCGGCATATGGGCGCTCATGTGCACGTGGTAAGTGGTCATGTCGACGACATCGTCGAACGTGCAACCGGCTGCCGCCAGCACGAGACGCAGGTTCTCCCAGCATGCAATAAATTGCGCCTCCGGATCAGCGATCACGGCCAGATCGGCCGTGCGTCCGACCTGCCCCGCGCAATACACCGTGTCGCCCACCTTCACGGCCGGCACATAGCCGGCGCGCTCCACCAGGCCTTGCATCGACGCGGGCACGATCCTTTCGCGATCGCCCATGGTCAGGCCGTTGTCGAAACGAGGCCCGTGGTCATGCCGTTCGCAAGCATCAGTTGCGCGAGCGTGCCTTGCGCGCTTTCCAGCTGCGCCGCGATCTGCGTGACCTGACTGTCGTCCGAACTCTGCGCCGCCGAACTCAACGCGCTTTGCGCGCTCTGCAACTGCGCCTTGATCCGGCTGATCTCGCCCGCGTTCGCGCCCTGCGAGGCCGCGCCCGATGTTTGCGAGCTCACCTGCGAGAGTTGCGATTCGAGCGATGCGATCAACGCGTTCAACGAATCGAGTTCCGACGATGCCGAACTGCTCGACGCGGCACCACCGCCGCCTCCGCCTCCGCCGCCCGACTTGCCCGATGCCGAACTGGTCGCGCTGCCGCCGCTCGTCGTGCCTGACGAAGCCGAAGTGCCGCTAGCGCTTGTCGATCCCGAAGTCGACCCCGAAGTCGACCCCGAGGTCGAAGCCGCCGACGAAGCCGACGCCGCAGCGGTACTGCCGTTCGCCGCGCCCGTCGAGCCCTGTGCATTCGAATTCGTGTTCGAACCCGTGGCGTTCGAGCCCGTGCCGTAGACGGCCGTGGCCGCGCTCGCTGGTTGAATCTGCATGTCATTCCCTTCTTCGTGAGCTGCAACAAAGTGCCGTGATCCACCGAAAAACGGCCCATCCGTCCAATAACGGCCAGTCTGAAGCAGAACTTGAGTGCAGTTCGGGTTTTCATGCATTCGAGTGCCGCTGCATGAGTGCATGCGCGCGACCCGGTCGCGCATCCATCCCTAAATAAACGCACGAAAATGCTTTGACAAACGCTCTTACGATATATATCTTAAGACATGTTTTAAGACACTCAGAACTCAGGAGGCCCCATGCGCCACCCTCATCATCACTACGGCCGCCGCTTCGGCGAAGGCCGTGAAGCCCGCGAAAGCGAATCGGAACGCCGCCGTGAGCGCGATCCGCGCGACTTCTTCGCGGCCGCACTCGACCGTTTGCATGCCGCCAAGCACGGCGCCGAATTCATCGACCGGCATGCCGCCCGTCACGCGTTCCGCGCGCTGCGCCACGCCATGGGCCGCCATCGCGGTCCCGGCGGCGGCGATGGCCCGGGCGGTTTCGGCGAAGGCTTCGGCCGCGGCGGCTTCGGTCCGTTCGGCGGCGGCGGCGGTTTCGGCGACGGCGACGGTTTCGGCCGCGGCCGCAAGTTCACGTCGGAAGACCTGCAACTCATGCTGCTCGTGCTGCTCGCCGAGCGTCCGAGCCACGGCTACGAACTCATCAAGGCGCTCGACGCGCGCTCGAACGGTTTCTACAGCCCGAGCCCCGGCATGGTGTATCCGGCGCTCACGTATCTGGAAGAACTCGGCTACGTGAGCGTGACGCTCGAGGGCAACCGCAAGCGCTACGAGCTGTCGCCCGAAGGCCGCACGTATCTGGACGAAAACCGCGAGCGCGCCGACCTGATCCTCGCGAAGCTCACGCACTTCGGCCGCAAGATGGACGTGATGCGCCGCGCGCTCGCCGGCGAGGACGTTTCGGACGCGAGCGGCTGGGTGCGCGAACTGATCGAAGCGCGCCGCGCACTCAAGCACGCGCTACTGCGCCGCTCCGACGTCTCGCCCGACGAACAGCGCCGCATCGCCGCGATCCTCGCGCGCGCCACCGAGGAAATCGAAAAAGGCGGCGCCTGAGTCCGCGCAAGCGAGTCACTCATCGAGGCCGCTCAAGCAAACCGCTCGAGCGGCCCGGGCGATCCCGGCAATCCGTGCGATCGCCACGCCCTCGCCCCTCATCCACCCAATCGATACGCGGCGCGCCCGCGCGCCGCGCCACCCAGCATCGGAGCCACTCATGCAGAACTCGTCCCAACTCGAAGTCGTCCGCGTACGTCACCCGCTGAAATTCCGCCTGTTGCGCGTGGCGCGCGTCGCCCCCGTGTCGCCCGCGCTCGTGCGCGTGACGCTCACGGGCGATCTGAGCGATTTCGTGTCGGCGTCGTTCGACGACCACGTCAAGGTGTTTTTCCCCGCCGAAGGGGCCGACAAGCCGGCCGTGCCGAGCCTCGGCCCCGACGGTCCCGTGTTCCCCGAAGGCGTCGCCCGTCCGGCCGCGCGCGATTACACGCCGCGCCGCTACGACCCGCAAAGCAACGAACTCGATCTCGAGTTCGCCCTGCACGAGGCCGGTCCCGCCACCGCGTGGGCGGCGCAGGCGCAGCCGGGCCAGTATCTCGGCGTGGGCGGCCCGCGCGGCTCGATGGTGATCCCCAAGGAATTCGACTGGCACCTGCTGGTGGGCGACGAAACCGCGCTGCCCGCCATCGCGCGGCGACTCGCGGAACTGCCCGCGAACGCGCGCGTGGCCGTGGTGGTCGAAGTGGCGAATCGCGCGGCCCGCATCGAACTGCCGACCGAAGCCGATCTCTACGCGACGTGGGTGTATCGCGACGAAAGCGAGACAGATCAACCGCTGGTGGACGCCGTGTCGCAAGTCTGGCTGCCGCCCGGCGAAGGCTACGTGTGGGCGGCGGGCGAAGCCTCGGCGATCCGCGCGGTGCGCGCGCATCTGTGCAACGAGCGCGGCGTGGACAAAAAGCGCGTGCGCGCCTCGGCCTACTGGCGGCGCGGCGCGCAGGCCGCTCACGAGACCATCGACGATTAAGGGTCGACAATCGATAATGCGAGGCGTGGCAGCCCTGCCGCGCCCTCGAACTCTGGCTCGACGCCACTCATGACACTTTCTCTCACTCCGCTGCGTGAGCGCACGCTGCTCTGGCTGCTGGCGCTCACGCAGTTCACCGTCATCATGGACTTCATGGTGATGATGCCGCTCGGCCCGCAGATCATGCATGCGTTCGCGATCACGCCCGCGGCATTCGCAACGGCCGTCTCGGCGTATTCGCTCTGCTCGGGATTGTCAGGACTCCTCGCGGCCACCTATATCGACCGCTTCGACCGGCGCCGCTTGCTGCAAGTGGCGTATGCGCTGTTCGCGCTGTCGAATCTCGGTTGCGCGCTGGCGCCGAACTTTCATCTGCTGCTGGCCGCGCGCGCGTTCGCGGGGCTCACGGGCGGCGTGCTCGGCTCCATCGTCATGGCCATCGTCAGCGACGTGATTCCGGTCGCGCGGCGCGGCGCCGCGACGGGCACGATCATGACGGCGTTCTCCATCGCCGCCATTGCGGGCGTCCCGGCCGGCGTGCTGCTCGGCGCGCGGTTCGGCTGGAGTACGCCGTTCCTGCTGCTGGTCGTGCTGTCCGTGGCGATCTGGCTCGCGGGTTCGCGCGTCGTGCCGTCGCTCACCGGGCATCTCGAACAGCGCACGCCGCTCGCCGAAATCGTGCCGCGTTTGTGGCAACTCCTCACGCTGCCGCGGCACCTGAAGGCATTCGGGCTCACCTTCACGATGATGACCGCGCACATGATGGTGATTCCGTTCATCTCGCCGATGCTCGTCGCCAATCACCACATCGCGCCGCAACAGATTTCGTGGCTCTACATGGCGGGTGGCGCGTCCACGCTCCTGACCGCGCGCGCGGTGGGCCGCCTGTCCGACCGCTACGGCAAGCACCGGATTTTCCGCCTGACGGCGCTCGTCTCGCTCGCGCCGGTGCTGATCGTCACGCATCTGCCCACGCTGCCTTTTCTCGCGCTGGTGGCGTTCTTCGCGGTGTTCATGATCGGCATGTCGAGCCGCATGGTGCCGCTCCAGGCCCTGCTCACGACGATCCCCGAGCCGTCGCGGCGCGGTGCGTTCCTGAGCGCGAACAGCGCGGTGCAGGCGCTCGGCACCGGTATCGGTGCGTGGTTCGGCGGGCTGCTGCTGTCGACCGGCGCGAACGGCACGATCGTCGGCTATGGCGAAAACGGCTGGATCGCGGCGGCGCTCACGTGCGTGACGGTACTGTGGGTCACGCAGGTGCGCGGCGCGTCGGACAATGCGCCCGCCGCTCCGGTGAGCGCCGCCGCGGCCGCGGAATCCTGAGCGCAACGGCACGCCGGGCAACACATCGGCGAAAAAATCCGGCCAGCGCACCGGCCACGCCGGGCGCACAAAACAAAACGCCCGATGCATTGCATCGGGCGTTTTTCATGGCAGGCGCGGTGTCACGTCAAACCGCGCCGCGCACCGCGCTTACGGATTCTCCGCGCGCGTGGGCTGAGCCGGCGCCTTGACCGCGCCGCGCACCTTCGCGACCTGATCGGCGGTCACGGCCGGTGCGTGATTGCCCCAGCTCGAACGCACGAAGGTCAGCACGTCGGCGATATCGCGGTTGGTCAGACGATCGGCGAAACCGGGCATGCCGTAGTGCGTGGGCGCCGCTTTCGTCCACGGCATCTCGCCGCCTTGCAGCACGAGATGGATCAGCGAAGTCGGATCGTCGGAATTGACGGCCGAGGACAGCGCCAGCGCCGGGAACGTCTCCGAATACCCCACGCCGCTCGTGCGGTGGCACGCCGCGCAGTTATCGAGGAACGTCAGCGCGCCGTTGCTGCGGTCGGTGCCCGCGCGCAACGCCGCGGCCGCCGCCGGATTCGCCGTGAGCGCGCTGCCCGCGGTGTCGACCGGCTTGAGCGTCTTGAGGTACGCGGCAATCGCGGCGAGATCGGCATCGCTCATGTGCTGCGTGCTGTTCTCGACCACTTCCGTCATGCCGCCGAACGCCGCCGAATGCGCGGTGCGGCCGCCCTTCAGGAACGCGACGATATCCGCCTCGCTCCACGTGCCGAGACCGTCCTTGCTGTCGCCGCGCAGGTTCTTCGCGAGATAGCCGTCGATCACGCCGCCCGAGAGGAACGTGTGGCCGTCGTCCGTGAGCGACTTCTCCTGCAGCCCCACGCCGCGCGGCGTGTGGCACGCGCTGCAATGCGCGAGGCCTTCCACGAGGTAGCGGCCGCGCACGATCGGATCGTTCGGCAGCGGGCTGTCGTCGGTGATCGCGTCGGGCGCGAACGTCATGCGCCAGAAGCGCAGCGGCCAGCGCATCGAGAGCGGCCAGACGATATCCGTCGGCTTGTTCGCCTGCTCGACCGGCTGCACGCCCCGCATGAAGTACGCGTACAGCGCCTTCACGTCCGACGGCTTGACCTTCGCGTACGAGACGTAGGGCATGGCCGGATAGAGCGACGAACCGTTCTTCGCCACGCCGCGACGCACGGCGTTGTCGAAGTCCTGGAACGTGTAGTCGCCGATCCCCGTCGTCTTGTCGGGCGTGATGTTGGTCGAATAGATCTTGCCGATGGGCGAGTCGATCCCCAGACCGCCAGCGAACGGCTTGCCGCCCTTCGCCGTGTGGCACGCGATACAGTCCGCCGCCGCCGCGAGATAGCGGCCCTTCTCGATCAGCGCCTTGTCGGCGTCGCTCGCGGCCGCTGCCTGCGGTTGCGCGACCTGGGTTTCCACGCGCGGCGCCGAAGCCGGCTCCTGCGCGAACGCATACGCGGCCCACGCCGCGCCCGCGACCACGGCCGAGGACAGCACGGCCATCGTGATTTTCTTCATCGTCATCGCCGTCTCCTCAAGCCTGAACCAGCGGAGCCGGATTCTTCAGGTACTGCTCGCGGATCGCCTTCGCCGAGTGATACGCGAGCGCCGCCACGATGCCGGTCGGGTTGTAGCCCATGTTCTGCGGGAACACCGAAGCGCCCATCACGAACACGTTGTGCACGTCCCAGCTCTGCAGATACTTGTTGACCACGCTGGTGACCGGCGACGCGCCCATCACCGTGCCGCCCGTGGTGTGCGTCGACTGATACACGCGCGTGTCGTAATGCTGACCCTTCTTGCGGATCGCGCGGTAGTGCTTCTCGGGGTTCATCGCCTTCGCGACTTCTTCCATGCGCGTGCCGATGTAGTCGAGCATGTTGTATTCGTTGTCGTGCCAGTCGAACGTCATGCGCAGCAGCGGCAAGCCATGCGAGTCGCGATAGGTGGGATCGAGATCCAGATACGCGTCGCGGTACGGCATCACCGAACCCGAAATGCCGATGGTCATGTAGCGCTGGTACGCGTCGTTCACGCCGGCCTTCCAGCCGCTGCCCCACGTGGGCGTGCCCGGCACCGTGGCCGCCTGGCCGATCGGACGGCCGCCCGTGCGCACGTGGCGAATGCTCGCGCCGCCCACGAAGCCGAGCGGGCCGTGGTCGAACTGGTCGCCGTTGAAGTCGTCCATGCCCACGCCGCCCGCGCCGCTACCGACGAACGGGTTGAGCTGCGTGCCCTTCGGCAGCAGCACGTTGATACCGCCGTTCATCTGGTACGCGTAATTGCGGCCCACGACGCCTTCGCCCGTCTTCGGGTCGTACGGCTTGCCGATGCCCGAGAGCAGCAGCAGGCGCACGTTGTGCATCTGAAACGCCGCGACGATCACGATGTCGGCGGGTTGCTCCACTTCGCGGCCTTGTGCATCGATGTAGGTCACGCCCGTGGCGCGCTTGCCTTCGGAGTCGAGCAGCACCTTCGTCACGTACGATTTCGTACGGAGTTCGAAGTTTTTCTTCTTGAGCAGCACCGGCAGGATGGTGGTCTGCGGCGAGGCCTTCGAGTACATGTAGCAGCCGAAGTCTTCGCAGAAGCCGCAGAAGTTGCACGGCCCGAGGCGCACGCCGTACGGGTTCGTGTACGGCGTGGACGCGTTCGCGGCCGGTGCCGGGTACGGATGGAAACCGAGATCGCGCGCGGCCTTCTCGAACAGCGTCGCGCCGAGACCGTTCTTCAGCGCGGGCGTGGGGAATTCGTTCTTGCGCGCGCCTTCGAGCGGATTGCCGCCCGGCTGGATCTTGCCGTTGAGATTGCCCGCCGTGCCCGAGGTGCCGAACACCTTCTCCGCGAAGTCGAAGAACGGCTCCATCTCGTCGTAGGTCACGCCGAAGTCCTGCACCTGCATGCCTTCGGGAATGAACTTCTTGCCGTAGCGCTCTTCGTAGCGCGTGCGCAGTTCCAGCTCTTCCGGCAGCATGCGGTAGTGCATGCCGTTCCAGTGGAAGCCCGCGCCGCCCACGCCGTTGCCGAGCAGAAACGAGTGATGCTGACGATACGGCACCGCGAGGTCGTCCACGCCGTGACGGATCGTGACGGTTTCCTTCGACAGATCCTGGAACAGCTCGCCGCGCACGGCGTACTTGAGTTCGTCGACGACCTTCGGGTACGCCGCGTCGGTGGGCGTGTCGCGCATCGCGCCGCGTTCGAGCGCGACCACGTCGAGGCCCGCGTCCGTGAGTTCCTGCGCCATGATCGCGCCGGTCCAGCCGAAGCCGACGATCACGCAATCGACCTTGTTCTTCTTGATTGCCATGACTTATCCCCGACGGCCGTTGATCGATACCGGACCGTACGGGTACTTGACGCCCGGCTGATCGATCCAGTCCATGAAATCGGCGCGCGCGCCCGGAAAGCCCACCATCTTCCAGCCGGCCATGTCCTTGTTGCCGCCGTAGATCGGGTCGGCGAGGAAACCTTCCTTGGTGTTGCCGAGCAGCGTGGCGAAGAAGGTCTTCGAGGGCACGCTGTCGAACGTGGGCTTGCCCTTTTCCAGCTCGTGCAGCACCGCTTCCTGGGTGGCCGTGTCGAGATCGGCGAATATCTTGCCGCCGTGCTGCTGCTTGCAGTACGCGTTGCAGGCGTCGATGCCGTGGCGATACACCTCGCGCGGCGAGAGATTGATCTGATAGCCCATTTCGGGCACCGCGTCGGGATGGAACGGGCCCTGCATGTACCAGAGCTTGCCGTGACCGTACGGCGTATCCATCTGACGGTCGATGTATTCGGGCACGCCCGCTTGCAACGCGCCCGGGCCGAGGTTGTCGGCGGGAATCAGGCGGTCGACGGCGGCGCCGATAAAGCGCCATTCGTCGGCGGTGAAGTATTGCGGCGCGTAAGGCGTTGAAGCGCTCTTTTCCGCGGCCGCGGCGGGCGCGGAAGCGTCACCGCAGGCAGACTCCGAGAGCGCCGCGGCGGTCGCGACGGAAGTTGCCGGGACGACGGCCAGCATCTGCCGTAAGAAACGGCGACGCGGTTCTTGATTGTTTGACATCGGTGATTCCTGCCTGTGGGAACGCAATGTTTCGGAAACAGCAAGGCCGACTGTGGGTCCGGGCCACGCTGAGTCCTGCGCGATCTTTCCCCGACAGAAGTCCTTTGGACTACTTATGAACGCGGCTTGCGCCGTGCCGGTTTTGCGTCCGCCGAGCTGCGAAAAGCTCGCTCGGGACGCCCGGCATCTGAAGCCGCGTGACGACCGCTTCAAGGCGATCGATCGATAAAGTTAATTGTTAACAACGCGCGAATACTATCGCGGCGTAATGTCGCTGGTCAACCATCTTGCCCAATATTGGGACACCATTTGTTAATTGTTGACAAAAATGATGCGAACGCTTAAAATTCCTGCGACCGGAGGGAGCGCCAGATGCAGAAGATCGCGGGAATCAACAAAAAGGCCTTGGGCCATCAGGCCGCCGACTGGATCCGCAATGCCATCGCCGCCGGCAGCCTCGCGCCCGGCACGCGCTTGACCGAAATCGGGCTCGCCGAGCAGATCGGCCTGTCGCGCTCGACCGTGCGCTCCGCCATGGAGCGGCTTTCCGGCGAAGGCTTGCTGGTCCAGCATCCGTATTCGGGCTGGGAGGTGATGTCCCTCACGACCAAGGATGCCGAAGACCTCTACGCGCTGCGCAGCACGCTCGAAGCCCTCGCGGCGCGCCTCGCCGCCGAACATCTCGACGACTCCGGCCGCGACGCGCTCCAGACCTCGCTCGCCACGCTCCACGCGGCGGTCGCCAGCGGCGACCGCGAAGCCATCGCGCAAGCCGACCTCGACGTGCATACGCTTATCGTCGAGTTGTCGGGGAACACGCGGCTCGGCAATCACTACGCGCAGGTCGCCGACCTCGCGCGCGTCTATATCCGCTGGACCAACACCATGCACGCGGGCAGCCTCGAACGCATGCTCAGCGATCACAGCGAACTCGTCGCGCGGATCATTGCGCGCGACGCGAGCGCCGCCGAGCAACTGGCCTTCGAGCACGTTTCGCGCAGCGGCAAGCTGCTCGTGCAGGCCATGAACGGCGCGCCCGAGTTCTCCATCAACTACGACTGACGACGCCAACCCGCGCGCGCCGCGCCCTCGCGCGAGGCAAGACGTAGCGCCGCGGCCCGCTCGATCAACGCGCGATCGGCACGCCAGTCACGCGGCAAACCCCGCTCACGCCACGCGATCTTCCAGACGGAACTGCGCCGCCGCTTCCGCGAGCTTGCGCGCCTGATCTTCCAGCGAACTCGCGGCCGCCGCGGCCTCCTCGACCAGCGCGGCGTTCTGCTGCGTGGCGTTGTCCATGTTGTTCACGGCGATGCTGACCTGGCTCAGGCCGTGGCTCTGCTCTTCCGTGGCCGCGGCGATCTCCGCCATGATCGCGTTGGTGCGCGCGACCGCGTCGATCAGCTCGCTCATGGTGTTGCCCGCCTCGCCCACGAGCTTCGCGCCGTCGTCGATGCGCGAGGTGGAATTCGCGATCAGGTCGCGAATCTCCTTCGCCGCCGCCGAGGAACGCTGCGCGAGCGTGCGCACTTCGCCCGCGACCACGGCAAAGCCGCGCCCCTGGTCGCCCGCGCGCGCCGCTTCCACGGCCGCGTTGAGCGCGAGAATGTTGGTCTGGAACGCGATGCCTTCGATGATCGACGTGATCTCGGCCACGGCCGTCGAGCTTTGGCTGATGTCGCCCATCGTCTGCACCACGCGCGTCACCACTTCATGGCCGCGCCGCGCGATATCCGACGCCGACGAAGACAGCTCGCTCGCGCGATGCACGTTCTCCGCGTTCTGGCGCACCGTGCTCGACAGTTGCTCCGCGCTCGTGGCCGTTTCCTGCAACGCCGAAGCCTGCGACTCCGTGCGCGCCGACAAATCGGCATTACCGGCGGCGATCTGGCGCGTGGCCGAAGCGATCGCGTTGCTGCCTTCGCTCAAGGTGCTGACCGTGCGGCGCAGGTTCGACTGCATCTCGGCGAGACCGCCCAGCATGCGGCCCATTTCGTCATGGCTGCGCACGTCGATACGGCGGCCCAGGTTGCCTTGCGCGATCTGGCCGAAATGCGCCACGGCGTCGTTCACCGGACCGAGAATCGCGCGGCGCAGGAAATACCAGCTGCCGAACGCGGCGCACAGCCCGGCCACGATCGCCGCGATGCTGCCCGCGAGGAACCACTGATAGCGGCGCTCCGTGGCTTCGTACTCTTCCTTCGACTGCTTGAACTGATACGTCTTGAGCGCGTTCGCCGCTTCCTGCATCGTCGTGTAGATCTTGCCCACGCTGAACATCAGCTTGAGGATCTCGTCGCGGTCGCCGCGCTCCGTGGCTTCGCGAAAGCGCGTGAGTTCCGCCTCGGTCGCCTGGTACTGCTGCGTCACGCCGGCCGCGAGGCGGTCTTCTTCGGCGTCGCGCGGCAACGCGAGATATTTCTGCCATGCCGCGTCGGCGGCGTCGCGCACTTCCTTTTCCTTGCCGTACATGTTGCGCGCGTCGTCCGAGCCCGGATTGATCGCCGCGCGGTCGAGCGAGGTGCGCTGACGGCCGACCATGATCGTCATCTCGCCCACGGCGATCGACTTCGGCAACTGTTCGGAATACGTGTGACGGTTCGCGTTGTTGCTGGTGACCATGCCGGCCAGGCCGAAGGCGCCGATAACAACCAGCAGGACGCCGAGAAAGGACATGGCCGCGACAAGACGGCCGTTGATCGAGAGATGGGAGCGCAACATCGTCGTAAGGTTCTGGTAGTCCGGAGTGGGGAGCGAGCAATCAGCCAATCGCTTGGCTCAACCCACATATCGGCCCTGTAACCGGTAACTTGAGCAAAAACCGCAACAATGGAGAATCGAAATCGTTTGCATGATCCGGGTGCACGAATAATCGGCACATAACCCGCTTACGGCACCAGCGCGGTGCGAATTACGCCTCGCTTGCACGCTCGTTACGCTTCGCGTGCTGCCGGATCAATTTTGCGAGCGCCTGCGCATGCGACGACTGCCGGTCGAAGCGCGAGCGCAACAAACTGAGCGTGAGCGGAATTTCCTCGGCGAGCGGCTTCACGGTCACGCCGGTCCAGCCGTGCCCCGCCACCGAGAACTCGTCGACGATCGCCACGCCCACGCCCTCGCGCACGAACGCGCACGCCGACTCCGCCCGCACGATTTCCACCGCCGGCCGCCACGGCTGCCCCACGCGCTCGAACGCGCTCGACATCAGCCGGCCGAAGGGAATGTTGCGCGCATAGCCGATCAGCGGGTAGTCGGCGATCTGGCGAATCTCCACGGCGTCCTGGCGCGCGAGCGGATGCGCGTCCGGCATGATGCAGACCATGCGCCCGGCCACGAACGGCTCGACGGTCAGGTTCGGATGATCGAGCGGCAACACCGAAACCGCGAGTTCGACCTTGCGCGCGAGCAGTTCGTCGGCGATGTTCGAGAGCAGCGTGGTGTGGAATTTGAGCCGCACGTGCGGATACGCCTTCATATAGGCGGCCACCACGGGCGGAATGAAGTTGAGCGCGAGACTCGGGCTCGTGCAGAAACGCAGCGCGCCCGCCGGGTTCGACGAAAGATCGCGCGCGAATTCGTCGATACGCACGGCCTCTTCGAACATCGTCTCCACTTCCTTGAACAGCAGATGCGCCTCCGCCGTGGGCGTGAGCCGGCCGCGATCGCGGTCGAACAGGCGAATGCCGAGCGTCTGCTCCGTGTGCGCGACGAGACGGCTCACGGCGGGCTGCGAGATGTACAGGAGACGCGCCGCGCCGTTCATCGAGCCCGTGAGCATCACGGCGCGAAAGGCCTCCATCTGGCGCAGCTTGAAGCGCATGACAAGGTGTCTCCGATAACGTTCTGTTATGTCCCCAAGGGGATAAAGCATAAGGCAAGTTCGGCGCTTTTGGGTAAGCTCGAAGCGAATTATGGAGACACACTCAATGTCAGAAACTTATAAGAGCGAACCCGTCCAGCGCATTGGCTTTATCGGACTGGGCATGATGGGTTTGCCGATGCTCGAAAACCTCGCCACGCAAGGCGCCGCCAGCGGCTTCGAGATCCTCGCCTTCGACACCGCGAACGCGCCCTTCGAGAAACTGGCCGCGCATGCGGCGTGGGGCACGACGCTGCGGCGCGCCGCGACGCTCGACGAATTCGCTGCCGTCGACGCGGTCATCACCATGCTGCCGAACAGCACGATCACGAACGCCGTGGTCGCGGGCGCGGGCGGCAAGCCCGGTCTCGTCGACGTGCTGAAGCCGGGCGCCATCGTCATCGACATGGGATCGTCCAATCCCGGCGACACCATGGAACTGGCCGCGTTGCTCGCAAAGGCGGGCGCCACGCTGATCGACGCACCGGTTTCGGGCGCCGTGGCCAAGGCGCGCACCGGCACGCTCACGATCATGGTGGGCGGCCCGGAGGCGGCCTGCGCGCGCGCCCGGCCGATCCTGGAGAAGATGGGCAACAACCTGATCGCCACCGGCAAGGTCGCTTCCGCACATGCGATGAAGGCGCTCAACAACTACGTGTATGCGGCGGGTCTGCTCGCGGCTTCCGAGGCGCTTCTGATCGCCTCGCGCCTCGACCTCGACCTCGCGCGCTTCACCGACGTGCTCAACGCCTCGAGCGGCCGCAACGTCGCGACGGAGACCAAGCTCAGCCAGTTCATCATTCCCGGCACCTTCTCGGCGGGCTTCGCGCTGCGTCTGCAAGCGAAGGACATCGCCACGGCCGCCACGCTGCAAACGCTCACGGGCGTGGAAGCGCCGCAGCTCAACCTGTGCAAGGCGCTCTGGACCGAAGCCAGCGCCGCGCTCGAACCGGCCGCCGACAACACGGAGATCTTCCGCTTCCTGCAACAGCGCAACGAAGCGGCCGTGGATTCCTAAGCCTCGATTCACGCAAACATTCGCGCGGCGCGGCAGCGCCAACCCCGCCCCGTCGCGCCCGACTCAAATTCTGGAGACAGCATGGCATTGATCGAAATCCGCAAGCGCAGTCTGGTGATCGAAACCACGTATCACGAAGGCGGTCCCGTTGCCGCCACGCCGCTCAAGCTGGCCGCCGCCGCCGCCGTGATCCGCAACCCTTACGCGGGCAAGTACGAGCCGGACCTGATGCCGTTCATGGCAGAACTGCGCTCGCTCGGCCACGAGCTGGCCACCGAACTCGTGCAGACGCTCGGCGGAAAAGATAACGTCGAGGTCTACAGCAAGGCCGCGATCGTCGGTATCGAAGGCGAAATGGAACACGGCGCGGTGTGGCACGAAGCCGGCGGCTGGGCCATGCGCGAAGTGCTCGGCCAGCCCAAGGCGATGGTGCCCGCCAACAAGGCCGTGGCGACGGTGGGCTACCGCATCATGGTGCCCGTGCACTACGTGCATGCTTCCTATGTGCGCAGCCATTTCAACAGCATCGAAGTGGGCATCCAGGATGCGCCGCGTCCGCGTGAAATTCTCTTCGCGCTGGTGATGGGCACGGGCGGCCGCGTGCATTCGCGCCTGGGCGGACTCAAGAAAGAGGACGTCAAGGTCCACGACGGTCAACGGTAACGCTCAACGGCAAGACCCGTACCGGCCATAGCCGGACGGGAATAGAACAAAACAAGGAGGCAACATGAGCCAGTTCGAATCGCCGGCGGTGCCGCTGGACGACTCTCAAACGCATGCCTCGTTCGCGAGCGCGTCCATGCCCGTGCGCTCCGTGGTGGCGGGCACGATCGGCAACGCCTTCGAGTGGTTTGACTGGTCGGTGTACACCACCTTCGCGGTGTTCTTCGGTCACCGGTTCTTTCCCTCCGGCAACGCGACATCGGCACTGCTCTCGACCTTCGCGGTGTTCGCCGTGGGCTTCGCCATGCGGCCGCTCGGCGGCTGGGCGATCGGCACGCTCTCCGACCGCTACGGCCGCCGTACCGCGTTGACCATCTCGATCGTGATGATGGCGGGCTCGTCGCTCGCCATCGCCTGCTTGCCGACCTACGAAACCATCGGCATGGCGGCGCCTTCGCTGCTTGTGCTGTTCCGGCTGATCCAGGGCCTCGCCGTGGGCGGCGAATACGCGGCGGCCACCACCTTCGTCGGCGAAACCGCGCCTGCCAAACGGCGCGGCTATTACGGCAGCTGGGTGTTCTTCACCACGGCGCTCGGCTTGCTGCTGGCCTCCGCGCTCGCGTGGCTGCTCACGCATCTGCTCTCGCGCGAAGCCATGTCGGATTACGGCTGGCGCATTCCGTTCGTGATTGGTGGCATCGGCGCGTTCGTGGGCTTCTGGATTCGTCGCACCGTGTCGGAAACGCCCGCCTATCTCGCGATGGAAAAGCGCCGCGAGTCCGCGCCCAAGCGTTCGCTCGCGTGGCTGTTGCGCGAGCATCGCGGCGCGACGCGGCGCCTGATCGGCTTCAGCGTGCTCGGCGCATTCGCGTTCTATCTGTTCACCGGCTATCTGCCCGTCTACGCGATCCAGCACGCGGGCGCGACACCCGGCGACGCCTATGCCGCCACCACCATCGGCCTCTTGATCTACATGCTTTCGCAGCCGCTGTTCGGCATGCTGTCCGACCGTATCGGCCGCCGCCCGCAGCTGCTCGTCTATGCGCTCGGCTACGCGCTGTTCGTGTATCCCGTGGTGCTCGCCACGGGCGCGTCCATTCTCTCGATTCTGCTCGTCGACCTGTTCGGGCTGCTGCTGTACGGCATGTATTCGGCGATCGCGCCCGCGGTCATGGTCGAGATGTTCAGCACCGAAGTGCGCGGCGTGGGCATCGGCACCGTCTACAACACCGTGGTCGCGCTGCTCGGCGGCACGACGCCGTATCTGATGGCATGGCTGCAATCGCATCAGCACGAGAACTGGTTCCTGCTCTACGTGAGCGCGGGCGCCGTGGTGAGTCTCGTGACCTACTGGCGGATGCCGGAAACGAAGGGCCGCGCGCTTACGTAAGCGCAGCGCGGGCGTGGCGGCGCGTCGATCTCACGCTATCGCCGTGAGAAGGCCGCGCCGCGCCGATTCGCTGTCGAGCCACTTCGAGCCGAAGCCGAGCCGCAGTCGAGCCCAACATAAACGCCGCGTTGTCCGCACGAGGCGCGCGGCAAGGAGACGCCGCAACATGGCAGGATCGCTTTCGCATCTGCGCGTGCTGGATCTGTCGCGGGTGCTCGCGGGACCGTGGGCCGCGCAGACGCTCGGCGATCTGGGCGCCGAGATCATCAAGGTCGAAAAGCCCGGCAGCGGCGACGACACGCGCACGTGGGCGCCGCCCTTCGTGAAGGACGCCAACGGCGCCGACACGCGCGAATCCGCGTATTTCATGTGCACCAACCGCAACAAGAAGTCGGTGGCGATCGACTTCACGCAGGCCGAAGGCCAGGCGCTGGTGCGCGAACTGGCCGCGCAATCCGACGTGCTGATCGAGAACTTCAAGGTGGGCGGCCTCAAGCAATACGGCCTCGACTTCGCCGCGCTGCACGCGCTGAACCCGCGCCTCGTCTACTGCTCGGTCACGGGCTTCGGGCAGACCGGCCCGTATGCGCCGCGCGCGGGCTACGACTTCCTGATCCAGGGCATGGGCGGCTTGATGAGCATCACCGGCCGCCGCGACGACGAGGCGGGCGCGGGACCGCTCAAGGTGGGCGTCGCGCTCACCGACGTGATGACGGGCCTCTACGCCTCCACCGCGATCCTCGCCGCGCTCGCGCATCGCGACCGCACGGGCGTTGGCCAGCATATCGACATGAGCCTGCTGGACGTGCAGATCGCGTGTCTCGCCAATCAGTCGATGAACTATCTGAACACGGGCGAAGCGCCGCGCCGGCTCGGCAACGCGCACCCGAACGTGGTGCCCTACCAGGACTTTCCCACCGCCGACGGCGACATGATTCTCGCGGTTGGCAACGACGGCCAGTTCGCGCGCCTGTGCGCGGCGCTCGGCCAGCCGGAGCTCGCTAGCGACGCGCGTTACGCGACCAACGCGGCGCGCGTGGCAAATCGCGAGACGCTGATCCCGCGCTTGCGTCAGCTCACCGTGCACCGCAGCACCGACGCGTGGGTCGCGTTGCTCGAAGCGGCCAACGTGCCGTGCGGCCCGATCAACGATCTCGCGCGCGTGTTCCGCAACCCGCAGGTGGTCGCGCGCGGCGTGCGCGTGGAGATGACGCATCCGCAGGTGGGCAGCATTCCGCTCGTGGCGAGCCCGATGCGCTTGTCGGCTTCGCCGGTCGAATATCGCGAGCCGCCGCCGCTGCTCGGCGAGCACACCGCCGCGGTGCTGCGCGACCTGCTGCATCTCGACGATGCGGCGCTCGAGCGCCTCGTTTCGGCGCGCGTGATCGCCGCTGCACCTGTCGATTCGGGCGCCGATTCGGGCACGAATGCGAAAGCGCACGCCGCCGCCCCTTCCACCGCTTCATGACGTCACCACGATGATCGACTCCCTCGACTACGTGAGCCTCCCGCCCGACGCGGCGGCCTTGCGCCAGGACGTGCGCGCATTCCTCGCCGATGCGCTGCGCGACGTGCCGCCCAGCACGCGCGCGCGCTCCTGGATTGGCTTCGACGCGAACTTCAGCCGCGCGCTCGGCACACGCGGCTGGCTTGGCCTCACGCTGCCGCGCGATTACGGCGGCGCGGCGCTCGGCCCGTTCGCGCGTTTCGTGATCGTCGAGGAACTGCTCAACGCGGGCGCGCCCGTGGGCGCGCACTGGATCGCCGACCGCCAAAGCGGCCCGCTGATACTCGGCTACGGCACCGAGGCGCAAAAAGCGTTTTACCTGCCGCGCATTTGCCGTGGCGAAGCGTTCTTCTGCATCGGCATGAGCGAGCCCAATTCGGGCTCCGATCTCGCGAGCGTGCGCACGCGCGCGCATCGCAGCGACGACGGCAGCTGGCGCCTCGCCGGTCACAAGATCTGGACGACGCAAGCCGACGAGGCGCACTACATGATCGCGCTCGTGCGCACCTCGGGCAGCGCGGAAGATCGCCACAAGGGGCTGTCGCAATTCGTGATCGACCTGAAGCAGCCCGGCATCAACGTGCGCCCGATCCAGGACCTCACCGGCGACAGCCACTTCTGCGAAGTGTTTTTCGACGATGTCGCGCTGCCGCCCGACGCGCTGATCGGCAAGGAAGGCGACGGCTGGCACCAGGTCACGGCCGAACTCGCCTTCGAGCGCAGCGGGCCCGAGCGCATCTATTCGAGCGTCGTGCTGATGGACGAATGGGCCGATCACGTGCGACGCCGCGCCCGACGTTTGCCCGCGTCGGCACCGGATCGCGGCGAGCGTGTCGCCGCCGGCCGCATGATCGCGACGCTCGCCACGTTGCGCGCGATGTCGCTGGCCGTGGTCGCGAAGCTTGCGGCGGGCGAGTCGCCGGCCACCGTGGCCGCGCTCACCAAGGATCTCGGCACCGGGTTCGAACAGCAGGTGCCGCTGTGGATTGCCGACCAGCTGGCGATGCAACCCGTGGACGAACCGGACCACACGACGCCCGACGAACTGCTGCGCACGCTCGCCTTCGTCACGCATATCGCGCCGTCGTACTCGCTGCGCGGCGGCACGCGCGAGATTCTGCGCGGCATGATCGCGCGCGGGCTGGGGCTGCGCTGACCGTTCACCAGGACACCCGAGGATACGATGGACACGCTATTCAGCGATGCATTCGAACGCCTGCTCGCGGACGTGTGCGAGCCCGCCGCCGTCAGACGGATCGAAGCGGGCGGCGACTACACGGCGATGTGGCGCGCGCTCGACGAAGGCGGCTTCCCGAACCTGCTCGCGCCCGAAACGCACGCAGGCGCGGCACTCGCGCTGATCGACGCCGCGCCGCTCGTGGCGCTGTGCGGCCGCTACGCGCTGCCCTTGCCACTCGCCTATACGATGCTCGCGCGCGCGTGGCTCGCGCAAACGGACACCCCCGTGCCGCCCGGTTCGATCACGATCGCGAGTCACGCGCTCGCGCAAGACGAACGGGGCTGGCGCGTGCCGCAAGTGCCGTTCGGCATGACGAGCGACTGGGTGCTCGTTTCGCACGAGGGCGTGGGTTCGCTTTGGCCGATCGAAGCACAAAACCGCGCGCCGGACGGCATTCACGCGAGTCTCGATGCCACGCTCGCGTGGACCCACGTACCGAAGGAGCCGCTCGCCCTGCCCTCGCCTGGCGCCGACGACATGCGCGACGGCGGCGCGGCGCTCACGGCGATGATGATGACGGGCGCGCTCGAACGCATTCTCGACCTGAGCATCGCTTACGCGAACGACCGCACGCAGTTCGGCCGCCCGATCGGCAAATTCCAGGCGATCCAGCAGCAGATCAGCGTGCTCGCCGAATGGACCTTTGCCGCGCGCATGGCCGCGAAACTCGCGTGCCCGCGCGACGGCTTCATGCCCACGCGCCACGGCACGGCCATCGCCAAAAGCTACGCGAGCGAAGTGGCCGCGCCCGCCGCTGCCGCCGCGCATGCGGTGCACGGCGCGATCGGCATCACGGCCGAGCACAATCTGCAGCTCTACACGCGCCGCCTGCATGCGTGGCGGCGCGCGTTCGGCAGCGAGTCGGCGTGGCACGAACGGCTCGGGCAAGCGTGGCTCGACGGCGACGATTCCGCGCTCGATTTCATTCGCGCCGGTCACGACCCGGACGTCGTATCGGCCTAGACCCCTTCAATCAGGATTCCCGATGACCTTTCTCGAAGTCACCCGCGACGGCCCGCTCGTCACGCTCGCGATGAACGCACCCGAGGTCCGCAACGCCCTCACCGGCAACACGGCCGTGGCCGAATTCGTCGAGCAATGCGCGGCGATCGATCGCGACCTGAGCGTCAAATGCGTGATCGTCACGGGTTACGACGGCATGTTCAGCTCGGGCGGCAACATGAAGGACATGCGCCGCTATTTCGACGACACGCTCACGCAGGCGCAGATCGCCGCCGAGTACCGCAACGGCATCCAGCGGCTCACCAAGGCGCTTTATGGCCTCGACGTGCCCGTCATCGCGGCGGTCGGCGGCGCGGCCATCGGCGCGGGCTGCGACCTCGCCTGCATGTGCGACGTGCGTATTGCCGCGGAAAACGCCGCGTTCGCCGAGAGTTTCGTGAAGGTCGGTATCGTGCCCGGCGACGGCGGCGCGTGGCTGCTCACGCGCACCATCGGCCGCTCGAAAGCCGCCGAAATGGCCTTCACGGGCGAAATGCTGTCCGCCGCTGAGGCGCTGCGTATCGGCCTTGTCTCGCGCGTGGTGCCCGCCGCGCAACTGATGGACGCGGCGCGTGAACTGGCCGCGAAAATCACGGCGCAGCCGGGCGGCGTGCTGCGCATGACCAAGCGCCTGCTGCGCGAGAGTCAGATGAACAGCCTGGATTCGGTGCTGGAAACGTCGGCGGTGATGCAGGCGCTCGCGCACAAGTCGTGGGAGCATCGCGAGGCCGTGACCGCGTTCATCGACAAGCGCAAGCCGGATTTTTCGCAGCCGAAGGCATAGCGATAAGGCATGACGTGGCGATGGCGGTCGTCGTCATCGTCATGCCGATTACGCCGCGACTCCGTGGCCGAGGAATCGGCGGCGGGCGCTCGCGAACCGAACGGTAACTAGACGCGCAGCGCCGCGCCGCTCACGTTCTCAACGCCCGCCCCCGCGCGCACATCGTCACGCGGATTCAGGATGAAATCGGCACAGCGTTCGCCGATCATGATCGCCGTGGCGTTGGTGTTGCCGCTCACGAGCGCCGGCATGACCGACGCATCGGCCACGCGCAAATGACTCATGCCGCGCACGCGCAACTGCGGATCGACCACGGCCAGGGCGTCGCGTCCCATGCGGCAACTGCCGGCCGGATGAAACACCGTCTTCGAGATCGCGCGAATGTGATCTTCGATACGCGCGTCGCTGAGATGTTCGTCCGCGCCCGGCAGCAATTCTTCCGCGATCACGGCGCGCAGCGCGGGCGCGCGCAGGATCTTGCGGCTGATCTTCACGCCGCGAATCATCGTGGCCATGTCGTATGGGTCGCTATAGAAACGCGGATCGAGCAACGCGGGCGCGAGCGGATCGTTCGACGCGAGCCGCACCGTGCCGCGCGACTTCGGCCGCACCACGCACGGGCCGATCGTGATGCCGTGACCGTCCAGCGGTTTGCGGTCCACGTCGCCAACCAGCGTGGGCGTGGTGTGGATCTGAATGTCGGGACGGCCTGTGCCCGCCGTGTCGATGAACGCGCCGCTTTCGATCACGTTCGAACTCAACAGTCCCGAGCGCGTGAACGCGTAACGCAGGCCGTGCATCAATGCGCGCCAACCCTTGTCGTGCCCGAGCACGCTGTGCGCGTGACGCGCGCGGCCGTAAATGGGCGCGGTCAGGTGATCCTGGAAGTTCTCCCCCACGCCCGGCAGATCGTGCACCACGGGAATGTCGAACTCACGCAGGTGCGCCGCCGGACCCACGCCCGAGAGCATCAGCAGCTTCGGGCTCGCCGCGCCGCCCGCGCACACGATCACTTCGCCGCCGCACGCAATGCGTTCCGTTTCGCCGCTCGCGTGACGCACCAGCACGCCCGTCGCGCGACGCTCTTCGCTCGTGATCTTGAGCACGTCGGCGCCGGTGACGAGACGCAAGCGCGCATCGTGCTTCACGAGCTTGAGGTAGGTGGCCGCGCTGCTGCCGCGCCGCCCGTCGAAGGTGGTGGTCTGGAACAGGCCCGCGCCTTCCTGCCGGGCGCCGTTGAAGTCGTCGGTGAACGGCACGCCCGCCTGCTGCGACGCCTCGACGAACGCGCGCGTGAACGGATGCACGTGACGCGCGTCGTTGACCTTCAGCGGTCCCGCCGTGCCGTGCAGCGGCCCCGCGAGCCGCGCGTTGCCTTCGCTCTTCACGAAGAACGGCAATACGTCGCGCCACGCCCAGCCGTGCGCGCCGAGCGCCTGCCAGTCGTCGAAATCTTCGTGCTGGCCGCGAATATAGATCATCGCGTTCACGGAGCTGCCGCCGCCGAGCGTGCGCCCTTGCGGGATATACATCGTGCGGCCGTTCGCGTTGGGCTGCGGCTGCGTCTGGTACATCCACATGCGATGCGTGCCGTGCACCTTGAAGAAGGTCGCGGGAATGTGGATGAACGGATGATTGTCGGGCGGACCCGACTCGATCAGCGCGACGCGCTTGCCCGCCTGCACCAGCCGCGCGGTGATCGCGCAGCCGGCCGAGCCGGCGCCCACGATGACATAGTCGAAAGCTTCCATGGCGTGTACGTAGTTCGGTTGAAACGATTCAGGCAGTCCGGCGCAGCGGCGCTTCGTCGGACCGGATGCGCAGCGCCAGCGCGGCGGCGATCAACGCGCTCGCGCCGATAATCAGCAGCCCTAACCCATAGCTGCCGGTATGCTGCTTCACGTAGCCCATCAGATACGGCGCGCCGAAGCCCGCGAGACTGCCGATGGTGTTGATCATCGCAATGCCCGCCGCCGCGCCCGTGCCCTTGAGGAACGTGGGCGGCAGCGACCAGAACGGCGAGAGCGAGGCGAACGTGCCGCACGCCGCGAGACCGAGCCCGATCATCTTGACCGTGACCGTGTCCACTTCGGCGGCGATCACGAAGCCGACCACGGCCACGAGCAGCGGCAGGATCAGATGCAGCTTGCGCTCGCCCGCGCGGTCCGATTTGCGGCCCCATGCGATCGTCGCGATGGCGGCCGCGAGAAACGGCAGCGCCGTGATGAGGCCGGTCTGCATCTTCGTGAAGCCGAAGTCGGACACGATCAGCGGCATGAAAAACACGCAGCCGTAGCTGCATGCGATCAGCGCGACGTTGATGAGGCTCAGCAGCCACACGCGCGGATGCGCGAACGCGGCCATGATCTCGCCCCGCCCGTGCGACTGCCCGTGCGCCTCCACATGCTCCACGTCGCGCGCGATGCGGTTCATCAGCCACTTGCGCTCCGGCTCGCTCAGCCAGTTCGCCTTCGCGGGCGTGTCGGTGAGAAAGAAGAAACAGAAGAACGAGAACAGCACGGCGGGCGCGGCTTCGAGAACGAACACCCACTGCCAGCCCGACAGACCCGCCATGCCGTCCATGTAGAGGATCGACGCGGAAAGCGGTGCGCCAATCACGATCGACAGCGGAATCACGACGAGAAACCAGCCGAACGCGCGCGCACGATACGTGGACGGAAACCAGAACGAGATATAGAAAATCAGCCCCGGAAACAGCCCCGCTTCGGCAATGCCGAGCAGAATGCGCAGCACGAACAGCGACTTCGGCCCGACCGCGAACGCCATTGCGCCCGAGAGCAGTCCCCACGTGAGCATGATGCGCGAGATCCACAAACGCGCGCCGAGTTTGGCGAGAAAGATGTTCGATGGAATCTCGCAGATCACGTAGCCGAGAAAGAAAATGCCCGCGGCGAAGCCATAATCCGCGGGCGAAAGGCCGAGTTCGCGATTCATGGCAATGGCGGCCACCGCGAGATTGCTGCGGTCGATATACGAAATCAGGTAACACACGATCAGAACGGGCATCAGCCGATACATCACCCGTTTCATGACCTGCTGTTCGAGGTCCATGCTGTGTCTCCGGTTTATGGTTTTTTTTTGCGCGCTACATCGTGATGACGCGGCGCTTTCCGCGCCGCGTGGGTTCGGGTCGATCCGCCAGGATCGTCAGATGTCGAGTTGCGACACGTATTTGAGGTTCAGATACGGGTCGATGGCCTCGGCGCCGCCTTCGCTGCCGTAGCCGCTGTCCTTCACGCCGCCGAACGGCACTTCGGGGAACGCAATGGCGATCTGGTTGATCGTGAGCATGCCCGTTTCGACTTCGGCCGCAATGCGATGCGCCTGCTTCGCCGAGCGCGTGTACGCGAACGCGCACAGACCGTACGGCAGGCGGTTGGCTTCGTCGATCATCTCGTCGAGCGTGTCGAACGCATTGACCACGGCCACGGGCCCGAACGGTTCCTCCGACATGATGCGGGCGCGCTGCGGCACGTCCGTCAGCACGGTCGGCTCGAAGAAATAACCGCGTTCGCCAATGCGCTTGCCGCCCAGCCGCAGCGTGCCGCCGTTCGAGAGCGCGTCGTCCACGAGGCTTTGCATCGCGCGCAGGCGGCGCGCGTTCGCGAGCGGCCCCATCGTCACGCCTTCGCTCAGACCGTCGCCCACGCGCACCTTCGACATGGCCGCCACGAGCTTTTCCACGAACGGCGCGAACACCGCGCGCTGCACGAGAAAACGCGTGGGCGAGGTACACACCTGGCCCGCGTTGCGCAGCTTGAATGCGCCGAGTTGCGCGGCGGCCGTGTCGAGATCGGCGTCGTCGCACACGAGCACCGGGCCGTGGCCGCCGAGTTCCATCGTCGCTTTCTTCATGTGCGCGCCCGCGAGTTGCGCGAGATGCTTGCCCACCGGCGTCGAGCCCGTGAACGAAATCTTGCGGATGGCGGGATGCGGCACGAGGTAGCCGGAGATGTCGGCGGGCACGCCATAGACGAGATTGATCACGCCGCGCGGCACGCCCGCGTCGGCGAATGCGCGGATCAGCGCGGCGGGCGCGGCCGGTGTTTCCTCGGGCGCCTTCACGATGATCGAGCAGCCCGCCGCGAGCGCCGCCGAGAGCTTGCGCACGACCTGGTTGATCGGGAAATTCCACGGCGAAAACGCCGCCACGGGACCGACCGGTTCCTTGATGACGAGTTGATACGAGCCGGGAATGCGCGAGGGAATCATGCGCCCGTAAGCGCGGCGGCCTTCGTCGGCGAACCAGTCGATCAGGTCGGCCGCCGACATCGCTTCGCCCTTCGCCTCGGCGAGCGGCTTGCCCTGTTCGAGCGTCATCGTGCGCGCGATCGCGTCGGCGCGTTCGCGCAGCAGGTTCGCGGCGCGCCGCATGAGGTTCGCGCGCTCGTAGGCATTCATGCGCTTCCACGTCTCGAAGCCCGCTTGCGCGGCGGCCACGGCCGCGTCGAGGTCGGCGGTCTCCGCCTGCGCGACCTTGCCGATCACGGCTTCGGTCGCGGGATTGATCACGTCGAGGGTGCGCGCCGCGGCGCCCGCCTTCCATTCGCCGTCGATATACAACTGGACGTCTTCGTACATGAACTGCTTCTCCTGATGTTTGAGCTAGGACGCAATGGGGGAAACAGCGAACACGGCGCTGGCCGTCGCAACGACTTCGTCGTTCGCGTTGCGCGCCTCGGCCTCGCAGAACGCGAGCGTGCGGCCGCTGCGGCGCACGTGCGCATGCACGGCGATGCGGCCGCGCGCGGGCTTCAGATAGTTCACGGTGAGACTCGCGGTGCCGAGGTTGTCCACGCGGCCGTTGCTGCGCGTGGCGAGTCCCATCGACGTATCGAGCAGCGTGGCGAGCAGGCCGCCGTGCGCGTTGCCGTGGCGATTCGAATGGCGCGCCTGCACGTCGCACGCGAGCGTCGCCCAGCCGTCGCCGTGGTCCACGAGTTCGAAGCCCTGGTCGAGGCAGAACTCCGATTCGATCGCGAGCGTGCTCATGCGGCGCTCGCCGCGTGCTGCGCGGCGGGGGAGCCGCTCCTCGCGGCGAGCAGCGGATTCAGGCCGGTACGCGCCACGCGGCTCGCGAGCGTGCGCCCGAGCGCTTCCTCGCACGCCGCTGAGGCGTCCATCATCGCCGCGAGGTCGATGCCCGTCTCCACGCCCATGGTTTCGAGCACGTTTACGAAGTCTTCCGTGCACACGTTGCCGGTCACGCCGCCGCCGTATTTCACCTTGGCCGGGTGCCCGCCCACGCCGCCGAACGCCACGTCGAAATGGCGCACGCCCGCTTCCAGCGCGGCCAGATAGTTGACGATGCCGGTGCCGCGCGTGTCGTGGAAATGCGCGATGGCGTCGACTTCGGGGCACGCCTCCCGCATCGCGCGGAACAGCTGCTGCGTGGCCGCTTGCGTCGCCACGCCGATGGTGTCGCCGAGTGTCACGTGGCGCACGCCGAGCGCGGCGAAGCGTTCGACGTCGGCGAGCACGCTGGTGGTGTCGATCGCGCCTTCGAACGGGCAGCCGAACGCCACGGAGATCGTGCCGATCAGGCGAAAGCGCCCTTGCGCCGCGGCGGCCATCGCTTCGATGCGCTGCCATTGAGCGGCGCGCGATTGCTTGAGGTTGCGCTGCGAATGCGACTCGCTCGCCGAGACCAGCAGGCTGATCTCGTTCGCGCCGCAGCCCGCCTCGAGATCGGCGAGCGCGCGCTCGACCGCGCGCACGTTCGCGCAGGTCGCCTTGTAGTAGACGCCGTCCACGCGCGGCAGCGCCTGCAGGACCTCGGTGGCGTCGGCGAATTGCGGCACGACGGCGGGGTTCGAATACGACGTGGCCTCCACCCGCGCGAACCCGGCGCGCGCGAAGCGATCGATCAATGCGACCTTCGTGCCGGTGGCGATGAAATCGGTCTCGTGCTGAAGCCCGTCGCGGGCGAAGCATTCACAGAGGGTCAGGTCGGACATGATGCGCGGCGTTTCTCGAAGATAGGGTGAGCGTCGACCGAATGAAAACATCGTTGTGATGCACTGTCAACTATTTATCGACGAGTCGCGCGAGCGATGCCGAGTTTGGCGTGCGCGCGGGGAAAAACCCGAAACCTCCCGTCAATCCGCGAATAAAGGCGTAAATATCATCGCTTTAGCGACACTTGCATGACCGGCATTCACGCTGTGAGATGCGGGTTAACACCGAGCCGAAACGTTTGTGGATAGTGCACATTTGTTTGACTTCATCACGTATCGTGCTTTAACCTGTGGTCGTCGTGCCGGGCTGTCCGGCGCCCTTCTTTATCGCCTCACTGAAACGCTCATGACTTCTTCCGACTGCCTGCTCATCGAAGACCGCGCCGCCGTGCGCGTGCTCACGATGAATCGTCCCGACAAGCGCAACGCGCTCAACAACGCCCTCACGCAGGCGCTGCTCGACGCCTTGCACGCGGCCGACCGCGATCCCGCCATCAAGGCCATCGTGCTCGCGGGCGCGGGCCAGGCGTTTTGCGCGGGCGCCGACATCAAGGAGTTCGGCGGCTTCGTGAACAACGGCAGCAACGCCAGCGCCGCGCAGGCCGCGCTCGAGCGCGCCCATCTCACGACCAACCTGCATCGCGTGTTCTCGCAGATCGGCAAGCCCGTGATCGGCGCGGCGCAGAGTTATGCAATGGGCGGCGGCGCGGGTCTCGCGCTGGCCTGCGACATGCTGGTCGCGGGCGAAAGCCTCAAGCTCGGCTACCCGGAGTTGAAGCACGGCATCGTCGCGGCCATCGTGATGGCGAATCTGGTGCGCCAGGTGGGCCGCAAGACGGCGTTCGAACTCGTGTCGATGGGCGAGTCCGTCGACGCGCCGCGCGCGCTCGCGCTCGGCATCGTCAATCGCGTGGCGCCCGACGCGGCGCTCGTGGAGACCGCCGTGGGCATTGCCGAGCGGCTCGCGAGCTTCGACGCGCCCGCCATGGCGGCAACCAAGCGCCTGTTCCACCGCGTGGCCGACCTGCCGCTGCAACCGGCGCTCGACGCCTCCCTCGACACCAACATGATGATGCGCAGCTTCCGCCAGGACCGCGCGAACGACCGGTAAGCCGCGATGAGCCTCTCGACGAAACCCCTCGCCAATGTGACCGTCATCGAGCTGGCGCGCGTGCTCGCGTGCCCGTTCGCCGACATGATCCTCGCCGAGCTCGGCGCGACCGTCATCAAGATCGAGCAGCCCGGCAGCGGCGACGAAACCCGCAGCTTCGAGCCGCCCGTGGGCGACGAATCGGCGTACTTTTTCGCGTGCAATCGCGGCAAGCAGTCGGTCACGGCCAATCTCAAGACCGACGCGGGCCGCCGTATCGTGCGCGAGCTCGCGGCCAGCGCCGACATCGTCATCGAAAACTTTCCGGTGGGCACGCTCGCGCGCTACGGCCTCGACCACACCGCGCTGCGCGCCGCCAACGATCAGCTCATCTACGTTTCGTGCACGGGCTTCGGCCAGACCGGCCCGTACGCGAAGCGCAAAGGCTACGACACCGTGTTTCAGGCCATGGGCGGCTTGATGAGCCTCACCGGCGAGCGCGGCGGCGGCCCCGTCAAACCCGGCCTGCCGATCGCGGATCTGACCTCGGGCATGTGGATCGCCATCGGCCTGCTTTCCGCGCTCAACGGCCGCACGCTCACGGGCAAGGGCTGCCATATCGACTTTTCGATGCTCGACGGCCAGGTGAGCCTGCTCACGCTCGCGGCCGGCCGCTATTTCGCGCTGAACGAAGTGCCGCCGCGCCTGGGCACCGAGCATCCGGGGCGCGTGCCGTCCGCCACCTTCGCGTGCAGCGACGGCGCGTACGTGCACATCACGTGCAGCGATCAGCACTGGCTGCCGCTGTGCACGCTGCTCAAGCTCGACGCGCTCGCGAGCGACCCGCTGCTCGCGACCAACGCGGGCCGCGTCGAGCATCGCGAGCGCGTGATGCAGACGCTCACGCAGGCCATCGCGGGCTGGACGCGCCGCGAACTCTGCGACGCGTGCGACGCCGTGGGCGTGCCCGCCGGTCCGATCAACGACGTGGCCGAAGTGCTCGCCGATCCGCACGTGCGGGCGCGCGGCATGGTTGGCGCGTTCGAGCATCCCACGGTGGGCAGCTTCGGCGCGCTGCCGCTGCCCTTCAAGTTCGACGGCTTCGACGATCCGCAGATCCAGCGTCCGCCGTTGCTCGGCGAGCACACGGATCAGGTCCTGCGCGAACGCCTGGGCTATGACGCGCAGCACATTGCCGCGCTGCGCCGCGACGGCGCGATCTGAACGCATCGAGCGCATCGAGCGCGCCGCGCCACCGTCTCAAAGCAAGAGGAAACGATGAACCACACTGATACGCTGATCGTCGAACGGCTGGGCGCCGTGGCCGAGATCATTCTCAATCGCCCCGACCAGCGCAACGCGCTCAACGCGGCCATGTGCGACGCGCTGCGCGCCGCCGCCGTCGCACTGCGCGCCGACGACACGATCCGCTGCGTGATCGTGCGCGCCAACGGCCCGGTGTTCTGCGCGGGCGCGGACCTCAAGGAACGCAAGGGCATGGATATCGACGACGTGCGCGCGCGCCGTCTCAAGGCCTTCGCCGCCTACGACGCGCTCGAACAGATCGGCAAGCCGTGCATTGCGCTCGTGGAAGGCGCGGCCGTGGGCTCCGGCGGCGAGATCGCCATGGCCTGCGACTTCATCGTCGCCACGGAAAACGCGAGCTTTCGCACGCCCGAGGCGCTGTGGGGCACCGTGGGCGCGACGCAGCGCCTGCCGCGCGTGGTGGGCAAGCGGCTCGCGAAAGACATGGCCTACACGGGCCGCACGCTTGGCGTGCAGGAAGCGCAGCAGGCCGGGCTGGTCTCGCGCATCGTGGCCGCCGAAGATGCCGTGAGTCTCGTGCGGCAAATGGCGCGCGATATCGCCGACGCCCCGCCGCTCGCCATGCGCCTCACGCGCGACTGTATCGACCGCGGCGTAGAAACCGACCCGGCGGGCGCGCTCGCCATCGAAATGCTCGCTATCGACACGCTGCTGCAAAACTCCGACTGGAAGCAGTCGATCGCTTCGTTCGGCGCGGGCGATCATAAGGATTCCGTAAAGAACATCGTCAAGGATCCCAGCCATGCATGATTACACCGTCTACGCCGAACAGTTCGGCCTGAGCGGCCCGGTCACGCTGCCTGCGATCCTCGCGCGCCGCGCCGCCGCCACGCCGCACGCCGAAGCGCTCGTGATCGACGGCGTGCGCGTCGACTACCGCACGCTACACGAACGCGTACAGAGCGCCGCCGCGCGCATGGTCGCCGCGGGCGTGCAGCACGGCGAGCACGTGGGCGTGCTGATGGGCAATTCCGTCGACTGGGTCGTGCTGTTCTACGCGGCCGCTTCGATCGGCGCGGTCACGGTGCCGGTGAACACGCGCTTCAAGCTCGACGAACTCAACTACTGTCTCAAGCAAGGCGACGTGCGCGTGCTGTTCTACGTCGACACGTTCCTCAACATCGACTACACGCAACTGCTGCGTGACGTGGAACCCGCGTTCGACGCGGCGCTGCCCGGCGAGGTGCTGCCGCTCTTGCGCCGCGCGGTGATCGTCGGCGATGTCGCGGGCCATGATGCGCGCGCGATTCCCGCTGGCGTGGAGCGCTTCGACGCCCTGCCCGATACGCCCGAATGGCGCGCCGAGGCCGCGGCACGCGCGCAACGCGTCTCGCCCGAAGACATCCTGCTGATCCAGTACACCTCGGGCACGACCTCGTTCCCGAAGGGCGTGCTGCTGCGCCATCGCAACATGCTGATGAACGCGGCGGCCTCCGCGCTGCGTATCGGCGTGCAGCCCGACGACCGCTATTTCAGCGTGCGCCCGTTCTTTCACGTGGCGGGCACGACCATGTCGCTGCTCGTGGCGCTCGTCACGGGCGCGTGCCTGCTCTCGGTGCCCTCGTTCGACGTGGCGAACGTGCTCACGATGCTGGACGAGGAACGCTGCACGCTCACGTCCGGCAACGACACGATCTTCCTGATGATGATGGGCCACCCCGAGTTCCGCCGCGAACGCATTCACCTGCGCGGCGGCTGGGCGGCGGCCGGTCCCGAGATCATGCAGAAGATTCACGACGTGATGGGCGTGAAGTACATGGTGGGCGCGTACGGGCAATCCGAAGCCTCGCCGAACGTGGTGCTCAACGACTGGCGCGATCCGCTGGAACTGCGCGTGGCCGGTTGGGCGGCGCCGCATCCGGGCCTGGAAATCCGCACGGTCTCGCAGGAAACCGGCGAAGTGCAGCCCGCGAACGCGCCCGGCGAAATTCAGGTGCGCGGCTGGAGCGTGATGAAGGGCTATTACAACAAGCCGCAGGAAACCGCGAAGGCGTTCAGCGACGACGGCTGGCTGCGCACTGGCGACCTCGGCGTGATCGACGCCGACGGCCGCATGCGCATGCTGGGTCGCCTCAAGGACGTGTTCCGCGTGGGTGGCGAGAACGTCGCACCCGCCGAAGTCGAGGAAACGCTGTTCTCGCATCCCGCCGTGCAGCTCGCGCAGGTGGTGGGCGTGCCCGACGCGCGGCTCGGCGAAGTCGCGGCGGCGTTCGTCGTGCTGCGTCCCGGCACCCAGGCGTCGAGCGAAGAACTTATCGCCTGGTGCAAGAGCCGCTGCGCGAACTTCAAGGTGCCGCGTTATCTGCAACTCGTGCTGTCGTTCGACGAGATCGGCATGACGGGCAGCTCCAAGGTCCAGAAGAACAAGCTGCGCGACTACGCCATCCGCGAATTCGGGCTCGCGTAACGCCACGCGCGCCAGCGCACGAACGCGACGGCGGCGCCACGCACGCGCCGCCGTCGTCGATAAAAAGGAGGAGACAATGAGCATGAGCGCTTCGGAGACCGTCGGCATGACTCGCGCCGACGAAGCCGTCAGTGAATCCACATACCGCAGGATCAGCCGGCGCATTCTGCCGCTGCTGTTCGTGTGCTACATCATCAACTACATCGACCGCGTGAACATCGGCATCGCGCAGATCCAGTTCAAGGCCGACCTGCATTTCAGCGACCTCGTCTATGGCATTGGCGCAGGCCTGTTCTTCGTGGGCTTTCTTTGTTTCGAAGTACCAAGCAATTTGCTGCTGGCGAAGCTCGGCGCGCGCAAGACGCTGCTGCGCATCATGGTGATGTGGGGCGCGGTGTCGAGCGCGACCCTGTTCGTGCGCACACCCACCGAGTTCTACGCCGCGCGCATGCTGCTCGGCGTAGCGGAAGCGGGCTTTTTTCCCGGCATCATCCTGTACCTCAGCTACTGGTTTCCCGCCGCGCGGCGCGCTCGCGTGACGGCGTTCTCGTTCATCGCCATTCCCGTGGCCACGATGATCGGCGCGCCGCTCTCGGGCTGGATCATCCGCAGCTTTCACAGCGTGTCGGGACTCGCGGGCTGGCAGTGGATGTTCCTGCTCGAAGGCTTGCCGGCCATCGTGCTGGGCGTCGTCGTGTACTTTCGTCTGGAAGACCGGCCCGAGACGGCAAGCTGGCTCAGCGCGGCCGAGAAAGCGAGCCTCGTCAACGTGCTCGCCGCCGAGCGGCGCGAGCGCGGCGCACAAGGCCACGAACACGGCGGCATGCTGGCAGCGCTGGGCGACTGGCGCGTGTACGTGGCGGGGCTCGTTTCGTTTTGCGGCTACGTGCTCGCGAGCACCATCGCCTTTTTTTCGCCGATGGTGATCCAGGCCACCGGCGTGCACGACGCCTTTCACGTGGGCGTGCTCGCCGCCATTCCGGCGCTCGCGGGCATCGTCTCGATGGTGCTCGTGAGCCGTCATTCGGACCGCCATCGCGAGCGCCGCTGGCACGCCGCGCTGCCGCTGATGATCGCGGCGTGCAGCCTGATCGCGCTGCCCTTCTCGCGCGGCGACCTCGCGTTCTCGATCGTCCTGCTCGCGATCGCCACGGCGGGTCACCTGTCGAGCCTTTCGGTGTTCTGGACGATTCCGTCCACCTATCTCGCCTCGACGAGCGCAGCGGCGGGCATCGCGCTCGTGAGCAGCATCGGCTCGCTGGGCGGCCTGGTCGGGCCGAGCATGATCGGCTATGTGAAATCCGTGAGCGGCAGCCTCACGCTCGGCATCCAGATGGCGGGCTGCGTGATTCTCGCGGGCGGTGTGCTGCTGCTGGTGGGCATTCCGGCGCGGCTCATGCCGAAGGGCAACGCGGACTGAACGGCGGGGCGGGCCGGGTTGTGCGATCCGGCGCGATCCGGCGCGATCCGGATTCGGATCCGGCAGCGCGCGGCGCCTATTTGCGGCTGGCCGCGAGCCTGTGCAAGGTCGGCCGAACTCGCGCCCGTTTGACCGCCGCGAACCGAATCGCTAGGATTGGCGCGACCTGCACCTTTGCCGCGACCCATCATGGCCAAATCGCCTACTCAACGCCCCGACGCCGAGCCCGACACCGGTTCCGCTCCCACGGATCTGCGTCAGCTCACGTCGTTTCAGCTGCGCCAGCTGACGAACATCTACACGAAAGGCTCGTCGAGCGTCTACGAGCGCCGCTTCGGGCTCACGCTCAACGAGTGGCGCTGCATCGCGCTGTTGCAGCACAGCGCGGGCATGTCGCTGAACCGCCTCGCGGAGCAGGCGCAATTCGACCGCGGCCTCACGAGCCGCATCGTCACCGCGCTCGAAGCGCGCGGCGTGCTTCAGCGCGGCACCGACGAAAAAGACGCGCGCGGCGTGGTCATCGCGCTCACCGAAACGGGCCGCGAGCTGGTGCGCGAAGTCTTTCCCGTGGCCGCGCAGCTCAACGAACGCCTGCTCTCCGCCCTCACGCGCGCGGAACGCGCAGCGCTGCCCGGAATCATTGACAAGCTCACACATCAAGCCCGTGTGATGCTCGATCACGAGCGCGAAGAATCCGGCAAAAACGACTAGAAAATCGGCATTCTCCGCCGCGTTTTTATTTGACATTGCATCATATATACAGGTACATTTCTCGCATGCCCGAGCGCCGTGCGCTCGCTTCGAAGGAATGGAAATGAAGATGATGCAAACCCGCCTCTCCCGGATGTTG
Organism: Paraburkholderia acidisoli; assembly: GCF_009789675.1. Taxonomy (NCBI): domain Bacteria; kingdom Pseudomonadati; phylum Pseudomonadota; class Betaproteobacteria; order Burkholderiales; family Burkholderiaceae; genus Paraburkholderia; species Paraburkholderia acidisoli. Next base: position 536,462 of record NZ_CP046914.1, read on the forward strand.
AACATCGACTATCCGATCGTGCAGGCGGGCATGAGCTGGGCTTCGTCGAATGCCGCGCTGCCCGCCGCGGTGAGCAACGCGGGCGGGCTCGGCGTGATCGCCGCCGGCCCCATGTATCTCGAGGCGTTTCGCGACACCGTGCGCGAAGTCAAGGCACTCACGCAAGGCCGTGCGTTCGCGGTCAACCTGCCCCTCTATCGCCCCGAAGCCGAACGCTTTCTCGACGTGATCGAGGCCGAGCGCGTGCCCGTGCTGATCGCTTCGCAGGGCGGCCCCAAAGCGCACCTGGAACGCTTCCGCCGCATCGGCACCCGCTGGATCCATGTCGTATCGACGCTCGAACACGCCCGCAAGGCCGCGGGCGCGGGCGTGGACGCGCTGGTGGTGGTGGGCGCCGAAGCCGGCGGCCATCCGCCCGCCAACGGCGTGAGCACGCTGATCGCGGTGCGGCGCGCGGTGAAGGCATTCGACCTGCCCATCGTCGCGGGCGGCGGCGTGGCGGACGGCCATGGCGTGGCTGCGCTGCTCGCGCTCGGCGCGGACGCCGTGCAACTGGGCACGCGCTTTCTCGCCACACGCGAAGCGGGCGTGCACGAAAACTACAAACAGGCCGTGCTGGACACCGACATCGACGGCACGGTGCTCGTGGGCGTGCGCAACCTGCCCGTGCGCATGACCCGCAACCGTTTCGCCGCCGATGTCCTGCACGCCGACCAGCACGAAACCGATAACGCCGCTTACGACGCGCTGTTCAAAAGCAGCACGCTCAAACAAGCCGCGCTCGACGGCGACATCGAACGCGGCAAAGTGGAACTCGGCCAGTCGGCGGGCTTGATCGACGATCTGCCGGGCGCGGCCGAGGTGATGGCGCGTCTCGTCGACGAATACCGCGAGGCCGTGGCGCGGCTGCTCGGCTGAATCTGGCGCGGCCCCGCGCGCCGCGCCTGCGCTGTCTTCCTGCATCCTTTGTAGCACTTACGCCCCCGCCGCACGCGGGCGGCACTTATTTTGCATACCTATATAAATTGGAGACATCGATGAAGAAGCACCTGTTCGCTGCGGGCGCGACGCTCGCGTTTGCCTGTTCCGCGCACGCGCAATCGAACGTGACGCTTTACGGCCTGATCGACACGGCCCTGTCCTGGCAAACCAATCAGGTCGGAACCACGGCGGCGAACGGGCGCGCCACGTCGAGCGGCAGCTCCGTCGCGCTCGGCCCGGGCTTCTTCAACGGTTCGCGCTGGGGCTTGTCCGGCACCGAGGATCTGGGCGGCGGCCTCTCCGCGCTGTTTCGCGTGGAAGCCGGCTTTAGCCCGACCACGGGCGTGTCGCTGCAAGGCAGCCGCGAATTCGGGCGTCAGGCCTATGTCGGCCTGAAAGGAAGCTTCGGACAACTGACCTTGGGCCGCCAGTACAGCGTGCCGTTCGAAACCCTGTTGCCCTTCGACACGATCGGCTGGGCCAACTCCTCCGCCACCGACGTGTGGGTGCAACTGCTCGCGGGCTCGCGTCTCGACAACACCGCGAAGTACGTGTTCACGTCCGGGCCGTGGAAGTTCACCGCCGCCTACTCGTTCGGCGGTCAGGCCGGCAGCGTGTCGCACGGCTCGACCTATGCGGCGGGCCTCAACTATCAGGGCAGCGTGTTCGGCGCGGGCTTTACCGCGCAGCAGGCGAAGGATCTCGCGGGCAACAAGCAGTCGAACCTGGGCGCGGGGGCGTCGTATGTGGCCGGCCCCGTCACGCTGAACGGCTACTACCTCTACACGCGCCGCGACGGCGCGTTCACGCCCACCAGCGGTCAGGACTTCTCGCCCACCTACGGCGGGTACGCGGCGCTCTATACGAATCCGGGCAACACGAACATCGGCGCGAGCAGCGCGGCACGCACGGACAACGTGTTCCAGCTCGGCGCCACGTGGCAAGCAACGCCCGCCGTGCAGGTCAAGGCAGCCGCGATCTACGACTTCGCGCGCCACGTCAACGCGAACGGCGAAGGCGGCAACAAACTCTCCACCTTCCTGATCGGCGATTACTTCCTCTCGAAGCGCACCGACGTGTATCTCGCGGGCGCGTACAGCAAGACGAGCAGCGCGTTCAACGGCCCGTTCGCGGGCGAGGACGACAGCGTTTCAGCGACGCTGGGCCTGCGTCACCGGTTCTAAGGGCAAGCGCGTTGGCGCAGCGAGGCGGCGCTTTCGCCCGCCTCGCTGCGCTGCGAGTTCGCCGTGCCGCTCACGGCGTGACGCTCACCTTGAACCACTTCTCCGAGAGCCGCTTCACCGTGCCGTCCGCGAGCGCCGCCGTCAAGGCCGTGTCGAATCGCGCCTTCAGTTCGGCGTCGTCGGGGCGGAACGCGAGCGCCTCGCCGGGTCCCCAGATCGTGCCGCCGATCTTCGGCCCGACGAACTTCAGCGCCTTGTTCTCCGGCTGCTGCAACACCGAAGAAAAATAGCTCACGTCGTCGAACGCGACGTCGATACGTCCCATCAGCAGATCCATGTCGCGCTCCGGCGACTTCTTGTATTCGCGGATCGTGGCGATGTCCTTGAAGTTCTGGACGATGAACGTCGTGTAGGCCGTGCCGGTCTGAATGCCGATGGTCTTGCCCTTCAGCGCCGCGCGCAAGCGGTCGACGGCGGCCTTGTCGGCTTGCGGGTCGCCGCTCAGCTTCAGCAGGTCGGCGGGCGTGCCGAGCCCCGCGAGCAGCTTGCCGTCGGTGGCAACGAACACGCCCGGCGTGAGCGCATACGGGCGCGAGAACGCAATCACCTTCTCGCGCTCGGGCGTGATCATGATCGCATCCATCAGGACATCGAACTTTCCGGTTCTGAGCCCCGGAATCATGGCGTCCCAGTCCTGCGCCACCAGCTTGCACTCGAGCTTGATGCGCGCGCACAGGTTCTGCATCAACTCGGGCTCGAAGCCGCCCAGCTTGCCGCCCGGCAGCGTGACGTTCCAGGGCGCGTACGAGCCTTCCGTGGCGATCGTCACCGAAGTCCAGTCTTTGGCCTCGGCCGGCCACGCCGACATGAGCGCGAGGCTCGCGACGGCGGCCGCCGCCAGTCCGGCCCACTTCACCTGCAGGGTCATCATCACGTTCGCTCTCCGATGTTTGCGCTCGATGCGTGGATTAATGCGCGTGGATCAATGCGTGGACGAAAGGGCATGGCGCCCGCGCGCCACCGCTACGCGGCGCGCCCGTAAAAACCGAGCCGTTCTTCTTCGCTGAACACGACACCCGACTTCTCGTAGTACGAGAACACGGCGATCATGCGTTCGCGGCTGCCCTGCACACAGGTCACGCGATGCGCCGTGTTCTTGCCGCGAAACACATTCAGATTGCCCGCCGCGAGCCGCAGCCGTTTGACCTTCGGGTCACGTCCTTCGAGCAGCCGCGCGACGCCCTCGTAGTTGGGATCGTCGTCGGCGCGCAGTTCGGAGCGGTATTCGAATTCGCCGCCCGCTTCGGGCTCCTGAAGCAGCAGCGTGGTCGTGAATTCGGAGCGGTCGAAATGCCAGTTCAGCGTTTCGCCCGTGCGGTAAGCCATGACGTTCACGCGCGCGAGCGGGTCCTGCATCGGATGCAACTCGCGCTTGCCCATGGTCGCCGCCAGAAACTGCACGAGCGGCGCATAGCCGTAAATCGCCAGCACGACGCTGCCGGGAATCTGGTCCGCGCACACGGTGTGGCTGACCGTCTCGACCTGCTGCAACGCCGGGTGGCCCGCGTAGAGGCCGGGCATGTCGGGCTTGAAGTAGATGTTGTGCGAGCGCTTGTGCGTATGCGACGCCATGTCCATCACCGGCTGGATGTCCTGCACCGCCCGTTCGGCCACGCCCGGCCGCAGCAGCCCGGCCAGATTGAACATGCCGTGCTCGGCCAGCTCGGCGCTGCAGCGGTCCACCAGACGGCGCCATTCGACGCTGCCGGGACGATCCAGCGGGTAACGCTCCAGATCCAGAATGTCTCGCATGTTGACTCCTCCTCGTGAATGAGAGGAACGTTATCCAGAAAAAATCTTTCTAACAACGGCATAAATTGTTAGGCTTCATATAGAAAAACTTATGCTGGAGCGACGATGTCGAGACTGCCTCCGCTCAACGCGGTGAAGGCCTTCGAAGTGGCGGCAAGGGTGGGCGGCTTCGCGCAGGCGGCCGCCGAACTGGGCGTGTCGGCGGCGGCGGTCAGCCAGCAGGTGCGCAACCTGGAGGAATTTCTCGGCAAGCAGTTGTTCGTGCGTACCGGCAACCGCATTGCGCTGACCGACGCGGGGCTCGCGATTTATCCGCAAACCGCGCGTGCGCTCAACGACATTGCGGCCATGACCGTGCGGATCGTCGAAGGCGCGTTGCGCATGCGGCTCGTCGTGAGTGTGCCCGCCTCGCTCGCGGAAACCTGGCTCGCGCCGAAACTGGCGGAACTCATCGAGATCTTTCCGCAGATGGCCATCGACATTCGCGTGGAAGACGATCCCGTCGATCTCGCGCGCCAGGACATCGACCTGCGCATCAGCTACGGCGACTATCACTACCCCGGCCTGCGCGCCGTGCCGCTCGTGCACGACGAGGTGCTCCCGGTGTGCGCGCCCGAGTTCTGGTACAAGCACGGCAACCACGAGTTCGATCTCGCGTCGATCCACGAGAGCCTGTTCATCCACACGAACTGGGGGCCGAACTACGCGTCGCATCCCACGTGGCGCGACTGGTTCGCCCGATCGAGCAGCGGTGTCACCGGCGGCACGGGTCCCGACCCGTCGCGCGGGCGCCGCGTGGCGCTTTCGAGTCTCGCGGTGGCTTCGGCGCGATTGGGGCTGGGCGTGGCGCTCGGCCAGCGCGTGATGGCGCGCGCCGACCTCGAAGCGGGCCGGCTGATCGCGCTTTCGCCCACGTCGCTCAAGCTCGGTCATCCGTATTGCGCGTTCGTGCCCGACGCCAAGGCGGATCGCGCCGACATCAGGCGGTTGCTCGCCATCCTCGGGAACAACGCGCAAAACGATTGATCGCGCTAAACGTTTGCCTTCGGTAAACTTTCAATCACCCTTCAGAACTTCACGGCGCTGCCGTAACCCCGGATATCAACGCATTCTCCGTGGATGGCCAATGAAGAACCTGAAGTTGTCGACGCGTCTGATCGCGGGCTTTTCCCTGCTGACGTTCTTGCTGATCGGTGTGGCCGGCGTCGCTTTCTATGGCCTCGCGCAATTGAATAACCGGCTCGACGATATCGCGCGCATCAATAACACCGAGTCGCGCCTCGCGAATCTTCTGAAATCGTCGATTCAGGATCGCGCGATCGCCGTGCGCAATCTCGCGTTTCTCGACAACCGGCAGGACCTGCTCGCCGAAGTCGACCGCATCCGCGGCCAGGATCGCCTGTACGCCGACGCCGCGCGTCAGTTGCGCGACATGTTCGCGCACGAGCCGGGCACGACCGCGATCGAACGCACGCTCATGGCCGAGGTCGACCAGAGCGAGGCGCTGGCCGTGCCGCCGATGAACAAGGCCATCGAGCAGGCCGTGGCCAACGACATCACGCTCGCCACGCATACCATCATGAAAGAGGCGCGCCCGCCGCAGCGCGCGTGGCTCGCGAAAGCGGTCGCGCTCGCGGAACGCGAGGACCTGGAAAACGCCGAGGCGCAGCAGGATGCCGTTTCGACCTATCGCAACATACGGGTGTTGGTTGGGTCCATGGTCGCGCTCGCGGTGCTGGTCGCGATCGCCACGGCCGCGCTGCTCACGCGCAGCGTGCTGCGCCAGCTGGGCGGCGAGCCGAGCGTCGCGCAGGCCATCGCGGGCGAGATCGCCGCGGGCAATCTGCGCGTTCCCATCGCGCTGGCGAAGGGCGACGAGCGCAGCCTGATGGCGTCGCTCGAAACCATGCGCGCGCGGCTCACGAGCATCGTCACGGACATCAAGGCGTCGGCGGAATCGATCTCGACGGCCGCGGGCGAGATCGCGCAGGGCAACCTCGATCTCTCGCAACGCACCGAGGAGCAGGCGGCCTCGCTCGAAGAAACCGCGGCGAGCATGGAAGAACTCACGTCGACGGTCAAGGCGAACACCGACAACGCGCGCCAGGGCAGCACGCTCGCGGCCACGGCGTCGCACACGGCGGCCTCGGGCGGCGACGTCGTGCATCGCGTGGTGAGCACGATGAACGACATTTCGTCGAGTTCCTCGAAGGTCACGGAGATCATCGCCGTGATCGAAGGCATCGCGTTCCAGACCAATATCCTCGCGCTCAACGCCGCCGTGGAAGCCGCGCGCGCGGGCGAGGACGGCCGCGGTTTCGCGGTCGTGGCCGGCGAGGTGCGCACGCTCGCGCAGCGCAGCGCCAGCGCGGCGAAGGAGATCAAGGAGTTGATCGAAGCGTCGGTCTCGCACGTACAGACCGGCTCCGCGCTCGTGAACGACGCGGGGCAGACGATGAGCGAAGTCGTGCGCTCGGTGCAGCGCGTGACCGACATCATGGGCGAAATCGCCTCGGCCTCGGTCGAGCAATCGACGGGTATCGAGCAGGTCAACACCGCCGTCACGCAGATGGACGAAGTCACGCAGCAGAACGCCGCGCTCGTCGAGCAGGCTTCCGCCGCGGCGCAGGCCATGGCCGATCAGGCCGAAACGCTGCGCGCGGCCGTATCGATCTTCAAGGTGCGCTGAGCGGAATCGACAGCGGCAGTCGATGCGCTCGCGCATAAAAAAACCGGCTCGCCGGCAGGACGCGCCTCGTGAGCGCGCACTGCCCGGCGAACCGGTTTTCTGCTTCGGATAAAAGCGCTGGACGCTTCGATCGAGACGAAATGCGTATCGATCGAACGCTGCCCTAAAACAGGCTTAGAAACGGTGACGCAGACCCACCGTCGCGGCGACCTGGTTCTGCGAGGTCGACGGCGAGAGCGTGTTGATCATCGCGACATTGGCGCCGGCGTTGCCGAGTTCGCCCGATGCGTGCTGGTACACGCCTTCCACGTACACGTCGGTGCGCTTCGAGAGCGAGTAGTCGGCTTGCAGCGAAACCGTGTGCCACTTCGGATCACCCGAACCGTTCGAACCGCTCACCTTGCCGTCCGTGAACGCATACGACGCGTCCAGCGCGAGGGCCGGCGTCAGCGCATAACGGCCGTTCAGCTCGAAGTTGTCCATGTGGAGGTTCGTGCCGGTGGGGATCGTGAACGTGTTGCCGCTCTGGCCGCCCGCGATCAGGTTTTCGTACTGCGTGTGCGTCCACACGAAGCCGACCGTTGCCGGGCCGTAGTTGTAGTTCACGCCCGCGCCGAGGGTGCGTTGCGTTTCAGCCGAGAGGTTGAAGTTGTTGTCCGAACCCGCCGAGTTCGCGCCGTTCGTGTTGCCCGTGCGCGAGTTGTTCATCTGCAGGTAAGCGGCCGCGACGTTCAGCGGGCCATTGCCGTACGAAGCGCCGACGCTCCATGCACGGTTGTTGGCGAACTGGCCGGCGTCGTTGCTGAAGCCGTACATGCCGCCGAACTTGAAGCCTTGATAGTTCGCGCTCTGGTACTTGACGGCGTTCTTGATCGAGAACGAGTGGTCGAGATTGTCGTTGTCGAACGGGTGAGCGGCGAGGTTGTTGCCGTAGCCCGAACCCGACTCCGACAGCGGCGAGAGGTAGTCGACCATCGAATCATACTGACGGCCCAGCGTCAGCGTGCCGTACTGGTCGCTTTGCAGGCCGACGAACGCCTGGCGGTTGAACATCGAGCCGCTTTCGGTTTGCTTGCCGTTGTTCAGGTTGAAGCCGTTTTCCAACGTGAAGATCGCATGCAGACCGCCGCCCAGGTCTTCGCTGCCCTTCAGGCCGAAGTACGTGTCGGAGAGCGCGCCGCTGCCCTGGTTCCATGTGGAGTGGCCGCCCGCGTTGTTCGCGTAGACGATACCTGCGTCGAGCGAACCATAGAGCGTAACGCTGCTTTGTGCGTGAGCGGCCGTTGCTGCGAATGCGCCCATGACGCCAGCGATAATCAGAGTTTTCTTCATGACTGTGACTTTCCTTATGACTTTCAGACCGCGCTGAAACCGCTCCGGGTAGTGGAGCCGCTCCGGCAATCTCGAGCGAAGTCTACGGGTCAGAGGCTTTAATTCGCGGGATCTGGCGCTGTAACAGATATTTGCGGATTCTGGAAATATCCAGAAAACGTTTTATAAATACCTGTTGCAAAAGGGAAATTGTTTGTAACTGCGGTGAGGTATTGAATATGGCGTGTGGTGAACCTACCACGTCAATATGTAACAAATGTTATTCGATTATTGTGGAATTCGAATTAACGAATTACGCAAATCGAAACAACGATAAGTTCAATCTATTTTATTACGCCGTATTAACCGGAAAATATCGGAGTCCGATTATTTCTGCCATTGCGATTAAAGGAATCGAAGGGGCGATCGGCCACGGCATTGTGCGCAACGCCGGGGTGCGGGGCGGCACGCGCAGCGGTGCCGTCGCGCGCATCCGCTAAAATCACGCCATACGCGCCTCATCCTGCGGCGCCCACCTCATCCACGCCACCGTCGCGCGCCCGGCTCCGCCGCCCGCGCCCGGCTGGCGCAAGACCCCTCATGACGAATACGACTGCCACGCCCTTCAGCGCCCTGCCGCTCGCGCCCGCCACGCTCGAGAATCTCACACGCCTCGGTTACGTCGATATGACGCCCATCCAGGCCGCGAGCCTGCCGATCGCTTTCGCGGGCCACGACCTGATCGCGCAGGCCAAGACCGGCAGCGGCAAGACCGCCGCGTTCTCGCTCGCGCTGCTCGCACGCCTCGACGTGCGCCGCCAGGACGTGCAGGCCATGATTCTCTGCCCGACGCGCGAACTCGCCGACCAGGTCACGCAGGAAATCCGCCGCCTCGCGCGCGCCGAAGAAAACATCAAGGTGCTCACGCTGTGCGGCGGCACGCCCATGCGTCCGCAGGCGGCCAGCCTGGAGCACGGCGCGCATGTCGTCGTGGGCACGCCGGGCCGCATCATGGACCACCTGGAGCGCGGCAACCTCGCGCTCGGCGCGCTCAACACGCTCGTGCTCGACGAAGCGGACCGCATGCTCGACATGGGTTTCTTCGACGACATCGCCACGGTCGCGCGTCAATGCCCGAAGGAACGCCAGACGCTGCTGTTCTCGGCCACCTACCCCGAAGGCATCGCGAAGCTGAGCCAGCAATTCCTTCGCAATCCGAAAGAAGTGAAGCTCGAGGAACATCACGACGACAGCAAGATCCGCCAGCGCTTCTATGAAGTGAGCGAGAACGATCGCCTGCACACCGTCGGCATGCTGCTCAATCACTATCGCCCGACCAGCGCGCTCGCGTTCTGCAACACCAAGCAACAGTGCCGCGACCTGCTCGACGTGCTGCGCGCGCAGGGCTTTCACGCGCTCGCGTTGCATGGCGAACTCGACCAGCGCGAACGCGATCAGGTGCTGATCCAGTTCGCGAACCGCAGTTGCACCGTGCTGGTCGCCACCGACGTGGCCGCGCGCGGTCTCGACATCGCGCAACTCGAAGCCGTGATCAACGTCGACGTCACGCCCGACCCCGAGGTGTACGTGCACCGTATCGGCCGCACGGGTCGCGCGGATCAGGACGGCTGGGCGCTGAGCCTTTCCACCATGGACGAAATGGGCCGCGTGGGCGGCATCGAACAGGCGCTCAAGCGCGAAGTGGAATGGCGCCCGGTTGCGGAACTCGTGCCCGCCAGCAAGGAACCGCTGCTGCCGCCGATGGAAACCGTGCAGATTCTCGGCGGCCGCAAGGAAAAGATCCGTCCCGGCGACGTACTCGGCGCGCTCACCGGCGAAGCGGGCTTCAGCGGCGCGCAGATCGGCAAGATCAACGTGACCGACTTTTCGACCTACGTGGCCGTGGAGCGCAGTATCGCGCGCGACGCCGTGCGCAAGCTCAACGCGGGCAAGGTCAAGGGCAAGAAGGTGAAGGCCCGCCTTATGGACGAAGAGTTCTGATCGACTCGATCCCTTACGCGCCGCGTACGCCAGCCATTCAAATCAGAGGAACGCCATGAAACAAGCGCTCAAAATCGATTTCGTCTCCGACGTCGCCTGCCCGTGGTGCGCGATCGGCCTTTCGTCGCTGCAGATCGCGCTCGAGCGTCTGGGCGATCGCGTCGACGCCAACCTCACGCTGCATCCGTTCGAACTCAATCCGCAGATGCCGGCGGGCGGCGAATCCGTCGTCGAGTATCTGAGCCAGAAGTACGGCCGCACGCCCGAGCAGATCGCGGAGTCGCAAGCGATGATCGCCGAGCGCGGCGCGAGCGTCGGCTTCACGTTTGGCAAGCGCGAGCGCATCTACAACACGTTCGACGCGCATCGGCTGATTCACTGGGCCGGGCTCGAAGGCAAGCAGGTGCCGCTCAAGCTCGCGCTGCTGCGCGCGTATCACGGCGAAGGCAAAGACACGAGCGACCCGGCGGTGCTCGTCGAAGCGGCGCAGTCCGTGGGCCTCGACGCCGCGAAGGCGCGCGCCGTGCTCGAAAGCGGCCAGTTCGCCGACGAAGTGCGCGCCGAGGAGCAGGAATATCAGGCGGCGGGCATCCAGTCGGTGCCGGCCATCATCTTCAACGAGCAATATCTGCTGAGCGGCGGCCAGCCACCGGAGAGCTTCGAGAAGGCGATCGAGCAGATTCTCGCCGGCCAGGCCTGAGCGCGCGCGGATTCGGGGCGATTCGGGTGCGATGCGGCCGGGATCCGGGATGGCTCGCGCGTTGAATCGGCTAACGCGCGGTCATTACGCGGCGGATGTCCGGCGGATGCGGCGACCAAGCGGCCAAGCGCGGCCGTGTGACGAGACGCTTCCCGGGCTTCGAGCCGATCGCGCGCGCCCATCGAGCCTCGCGCGGGCGCTTCGCGAGCCGCACCGCCCGCGCCGTGTAAAGCGCGCCAGAACGATGGATGCCTGGCGAGCGGGCGCGGGCGTGTAAACTAGCGGGTTTTTGCCTGGGTGGAATGGTGCTCGCCTCGCAACGCTCAGCCCTGAGCGGCCCGACGCTCGTACGCCTGCTCGCCGGTTTCGGCGGCACGGAGGTGACGGAGTCGCGCCAATCGCTCGCCGACCATCTGAGCCAGTGGCTCGGCTGGACGGATGCCATCGCGCTGTCAACCGCGCTTTCGGTGCAGGTGCCGCCCGCTCGCGCGGGTGCGGCACGGGTCGGCGCGAGCGTCGAACAGGCCGAAGTCACGCGCCTGCGCACGGCGCTCACGCGCGCGATCGCGGGCAACGAATCCACCGCACGCCGCGACGGTCGCGACAGGCGCTCCGCTTCAGCCGCCATGGCGGCAACGGCCGCGAATGCCGATAGCTCGGCCGATCCGGCACCCGATTACGCCGAATTCCGCCAGCGCTATCTGGTGTTGCAACAGGCGATGGAGTCCGATATCGGCGCGTTGCGGGCGCGACTGCGCAGCACGCTCGCCGCGCGCGCGCCGAAGCTCGCGCATCTCGCCACCGTCGACGCCGTGATGGAACAAGCGCTGGCCGCGCGCGAACAGCGGCTGCTCGCGAGCGTGCCCGCGCTGCTCGGCGCGCATTTCGAGCGCCTGCGCGCGGCGGCGGAATTGCCGCAAGACACACCGCAAAATGCGCCGCAAGATGCCGATACGCCCGCCGAAGCCGCCGCGGAATCCGCCAACGCGAACGCCGCCGCCGAAGGCAAAGCCAAAGCGGCAAACACCGCCGCGCCCGGCGCGCACAACGCATGGCTCGCAGGTTTCCGCAAGGATATGCAAAGCGTGCTGCTCGCCGAACTCGAAATTCGGTTTCAACCGGTTGAAGGGCTGCTTGCCGCCCTTCGCACCAGCTAAATCCATCGCCATGTCCCGATTCCGCATTGATCTTGTCGTTTTTGCCGTTGGTCTCGCAGCCGTTTGCTGGATCGGCGCCGGTTATCTGGGCACGAATGCGCTCGCGCTCGCCGTCACGCTGCTGATCGGCGCGTGCTATCTCACGGGCGCGTGGGAATTGCATCGCTATCGGCAGACCACGGCCGCGCTCGGCCAGGCGCTCACGCAACTCGGCGCGCCGCCCGCGCGTCTCGCCAGCTGGCTCGACAGCTTGCCCGCGAGTCTGCGCAACGCCGTGCGCGCACGCGTGGAAGGCGAACGCGCCGCGCTGCCCGGCCCCGCGCTCGCGCCCTATCTCACCGGCCTGCTGGTGCTGCTCGGCATGCTCGGCACGCTGCTGGGCATGGTCGTGACGCTCAAGGGCACGGGCTCGGCGCTCGAAAGCGCCACCGATCTCGACGCGATCCGCGCCTCGCTCGCCGCGCCGCTCAACGGCCTGCGCTTCGCGTTCGGCACCTCGATCGCGGGCGTCGCGACTTCGGCAATGCTCGGGCTGCTCTCGGCGCTGGTACGCCGCGAACGCATCGAAGCCGCGCAACAGCTCGACGCGAAAATCGCCACGACGCTGCGCGTGTTTTCGCCCGCGCATCAACGTGACGAATCGTTCAAGCTGATGCAGCGCCAGGCCGACGCCGTGCCCGCGCTGGTCGGCAAGCTCGACGCGCTGATGACGCTGATCGAGCGCCAGGGCGCCGCGCAGCACGAACAGCAGCTCGCGAGCCAGCAGGCCTTTGCCGTGAGCGCCGAGGCCGCGTGGAGCCGCCTTGCGGCTTCGGTGGGCGATTCGCTCAAGGACAGCGCCGCCGAAAGCGCACGCGCCGCGGGCGCCGCGCTGCAACCCGTGATGCAGGCCACGATGGCGGGCCTCTCGCGCGAATCGGCCGCGCTGCACGCCACGCTGACGCAGGCGGTGCAGACGCATCTCGACGGCGTGACGCGCGGCTTCGAGGCGTCCACGGCTCACGTGGCCGACAACTGGAATCGCGCGCTGGCCCAGCATCGCGAAACCCATGACGCGCTCGCGGCCAATCTGGGCGGCGCGCTCGAACGCTTCAACACGAGTTTCGAAGCCCGGTCGACGGGCCTGCTCGAGGGCGTCTCGGCACGCTTCGAAACGGCGGCGGGCAGTCTTTCGCAGGCATGGCAGGCCGCGCTCGCGCAGCAGGAACGCACGGGCGAAAAGCTCGCGGCCGAACAACAGCAGGCGCTGGGCACGGCGGCATCGACGTTCGAACAGCATTCGGCCGCGCTGCTGCGCGCCGTGGACGCCTCGCACGCCGAGTTGCAAACGACGCTCGCCGCGCGCGACAAAGCGCGTCTCGCGAGTTGGGCCGAGGCGCTGGCTGCCATGAGCGCGTCGCTGCGCAACGAATGGGACGCGACGAGCGCCGCCGCCGCGCAGCGTCAGCAGGAGATTTGCGCGACGCTCTCGCAAACGGCGCGCGACATGGCCGGGCATGCGCAGCAGCACGCCGCGAAGACGATCGGCGAAATCGAACGTCTTGTCGATGCCGCGACCGAAGCACCGAAGGCCGCCGCGAATCTGCACCACGAGATCGCCCAGCGCGACGCCGAGCGCATGGAGACGTGGACGGCCTCGCTGGCCAACATCGCCGCGACCTTGCGCAGCGAATGGGAAGCGGCGGGCGCCACGGCCGCGCAACGTCAGCAGGAAGTGAGCGCGGCGCTCGCGCAAACCGCGCACGACATCGCCGAACAATCGCAACAACACGCGACGAAAACGCTCGCCGAGATCGATCGCCTCGTGGATGCCGCCGCCGAGGCGCCGAAGGCCGCCGCGAACCTGCACAACGAGATCGCCGAACGCGACCAGCAGCGCTTCACGACGTGGACCGCGTCGCTGGCCGAACTCGCCGGAACCTTGCGCACGGAAATGGCGGCCACGCACGCCACGCTCGCGCAAACCGCACGCGACATCGCCGAACAATCGCAACAACACGCGACGAAAACGCTCGCCGAAATCGATCGCCTCGTGGATGCCGCCGCCGAGGCGCCGAAGGCCGCCGCGAATCTGCACCACGAGATCGCCGAGCGCGATCAGCAGCGCTTCACGACGTGGACCGCATCGCTCGCCGAACTCGCCGGAACCTTGCGCACGGAAATGGCGGCCACGCTCGCCACGCTCGCGCAAACCGCGCGCGACATCGCCGAGCAATCGCAACAACACGCGACGAAAACCCTCGCCGAAATCGATCGTCTCGTCGATGCCGCCGCCGAGGCGCCGAAGGCCGCCGCGAATCTGCATAACGAAATCGCCGAGCGCGACCAGCAGCGCTTCACGACGTGGACCGCATCGCTGGCCGAACTCGCCGGAACCTTGCGCACGGAAATGGCCGCGACACACGCCACGCTCGCGCAAACCGCGCACGACATCGCCGAACAATCGCAGCAGCACGCGACGAAAACGCTCGCCGAAATCGATCGCCTCGTGGATGCCGCCGCCGAGGCGCCGAAGGCCGCCGCGAATCTGCACCACGAAATCGCCGAGCGCGACCAGCAGCGCTTCACGACGTGGACCGCATCGCTGGCCGACATCGCCGCGACGCTGCGCAGCGAATGGGACAGCGCGAGCGCCGCGACGCAGCAGCGTCAGCAAGCCATCTGCGCGTCGCTCGCGCAAGCGGCCAACGACATCGTCGCGCAGTCGAAGCAGCATGCGCGCGACACCATCGCCGAAATCGAGCGCCTCGTGCAGGCCGCGTCCGTCGCGCCGCAAGCCGCCGCCGAAGTGGTCGCGGAACTGCGCCAGAAACTCTCGGACAGCATGGTGCGCGACACCGCGATGCTCGAAGAGCGCAGCCGCCTGCTCGCCACGCTCGAAACCCTGCTCGACGCCGTCAATCGCGCGGCCACCGAGCAGCGCGCGGCCGTGGACGGTCTCGTGTCGACGTCGGCGGACTTGCTCGAACGCGTGGGCGGCCAGTTCAGCGACAAGGTGGACGCGGAAACGGGCAAGCTCGGCGCGGTGGCCGCGCAGGTCACGGGCAGCGCCGTGGAAGTCGCGAGCCTCGGCGATGCGTTCGGCGCGGCCGTGGGCGTGTTCGGCGAATCGAACGACAAGCTCGTGGCGCACCTGGAGCGCATCGAAGCCGCGCTCGACAAGTCGCTCGCGCGCAGCGACGACCAGCTCGCCTACTACGTCGCGCAGGCGCGCGAGGTCATCGATCTGAGCATGCTGTCGCAGAAGCAGATCGTCGAAAACCTGCAGCAGCTGGCCGGCCAGCGCGCGGCGGCGGGAGCTGAAAGCGCATGAACGACGACATCGACGGCGGCACCACGCCGGCCGCACCCGTCTGGCCCGCCTTCGCCGACTTGATGTCGGTGCTGCTCGGCGCGTTCATGCTGATTCTCGTGGGCGTGGTCGGCATGCAGCTCGAACTGTCGAGCCGGCTCGCGAAGGAAGTGAAGGAGCGCAAGGCCGAAACCGAGCGCCGCAAGACGCTCGAACAGGCGCTCGCGGGGCCGCTCGCTTCGGGGCGCGTGACGCTCGTGAACGGCCGTATCGGCATTGCGGGCAGCGTGTTGTTCGCGCTCAATTCGGATCAGTTGCAGCCGCAGGGGCGCGAGTTGCTCCGGAGCCTGGCCGGGCCGCTCACGGCGTATCTGAAAAGCCGCGACGAGGTGCTGATGGTGAGCGGTTTCGCCGACGACCAGCAGGTGCACGCGGGCAACAAGCGCTTCGCCGACAACTGGGAGCTGTCCGCCGAACGCGCGCTCACGGTCACGCGCGCGTTCATCGACGCGGGCGTGCCGGCGGCCTCGGTGTTCGCGGCCGCGTTCGGCTCCGAGCAGCCGATCAGCTCGAACGCCGACGACGCGGGCCGCGCGAAGAACCGCCGCGTGGAAATCGCCCCGGTGCCGCGCCAGGCGACCGTCGGCCAGGACAAGCACGGTGGATAACGGCGCGCGCCCCGACGCCGCGCACGCGCGCACGCTGCTGGACACCTGGCGCGCACGCGGCGCGGATCGCTTCGATCCCGTGCGCTTTCATTTCATCGAGGCGCTGGCGCGGCGCGCGGCCACCCAGCACGGTGAAGCGCGGCGCCTGCTGGACGCGCGCCTCGCGCAACTGCTGCGCGCGTTCGCCAGCGACGTCGCGCGGGCCAACGAGGCCGGCACGGCGCGGGCGGCGGCGTTCGATTCGCATGACGACGGGCGGGGCGATTCGCGGCGGCGTTCGGCGCTGGGTGTGCTCGTGGACGCCGTGGCGCGCCCGGAACCCGAGCAGCCCGCGTCGCGCGTGCGGCACGAGCCGGACCCGGAACTCGTCGACTATTTCCGCAAGACGTGGTCGCGCGTGCGCACCGAAACGCAGTTGCGCCAGTCGCTCGATCAGGTGCCGAAGAACGCCGGGCCGCTCAATTCGAGCAGCCTCGTGCATCGCGCGCTTTCGCTGATGCGCGAGGTATCGCCGGGGTATCTGCAGCACTTTCTGGCGTATGCGGACGCGTTGTCGTGGTTGGAGCAGGTGGGGGGCAGCGTGCCCAGCGCGCCGACCAAAGCGCCAGCCAAAGAACCCGTGCGCGCGGCGAGGAAGACGCGTAAAGCACGCTGAGTTTCCGTCGAACGCACCGTCATGATGCTAAGATTGATGCGCTCCAGCATCAAACTAGAGGCACTCCATGCGAACCACGGTAACGATCGACGACGCGCTCTATCAGCAAGCGCTCGAACTCGCCGGGCCCGGCATCGACAAAGCCGATCTCTTCCGGGTAGCGATCCAGACTTTCGTTCGGGTGCAGGCCGCGAAGCGCCTTGCGGCGCTTGGGGGCTCGGCACCGCAGATGGCGGACATTCCGCGTCAACGTCCCGACTACGACGCTCCATGAGCGTCCTGATCGATACGTCGGTGTGGGTCGATCATTTTCGGCACGGCAATCCCGAGCTCGTCGCGTTGATCACGCGCGACGAAGCACTGACCCATCCGTTCGTGATTCTCGAACTGGCGTGCGGCACGCCTCCCGCGCCCCGCGCGCAAACCTTGCGCGACATCGGCCTGTTACAGCACGCCCAACAGGCGACCTGGGCGGAAGTCATGCAGTTCATCGAACTCGAACAGCTTTATGGAAAGGGGTGCGGCAGCGTCGACCTCACGTTGCTGGCCTCGACCCTGGTGACGCCCGGCGCCCGCTTGTGGTCGCTGGATCGACGGCTTGCCGCGCTGGCCGACCGGTTGAACGTGGCCTGGCACAGCGCGGCGCACTGATCAACCCGCCTTCCGCCGCCCCCGCACCGCTTCCGCCAGCCCGTCCAGCACCGGCTCGGTCTGCGCCCAGCTGATACACGCATCCGTGATCGACACGCCGCGCTTGAGCGGCACGCCCGGCTTCTGATCCTGGCGGCCCGCTTCGAGATGGCTCTCGATCATCACGCCCGTAATACGCGGCTCGCCGCCCACCAGTTGCGCGCCGATATCCTTCGCCACTTCGATCTGGCGCTCGTGCGCCTTGTTCGAGTTCGCGTGCGAGCAGTCGATCATCACCTGTTCGCGCATGCCCGCCTTCGCGAGCGCCGCGCACGCCGCCGCCACCGATGCCGCGTCGTAGTTCGGACCGCTCTTGCCGCCGCGCAGGATCACGTGGCAGTCGTCGTTGCCGCGCGTTTCGAAGATCGCGGCCATGCCCATCTTCGTCATGCCCATGAACGCGTGGCTCGCGCTCGCGGCCACGATGGCGTCGGCGGCCACCTGCACGCCGCCGTCGGTGCCGTTCTTGAAGCCGATCGGGCACGACAGCCCCGAAGCCAGCTGACGATGGCTCTGGCTTTCGGTCGTACGCGCGCCAATCGCGCCCCACGCCACCAGATCGGCGATGTACTGCGGGCTCAGCAAATCGAGGAATTCCGTGCCCGTGGGCAGGCCGAGCGCGTTGATGTCGAGCAGCAACTGGCGCGCCGCGCGCAGACCTTCGTTGATCCGGAAACTGCCGTCCAGACGCGGATCGTTGATGTAGCCCTTCCAGCCCACCGTGGTGCGCGGCTTCTCGAAGTACACGCGCATGACGATCAGCAGATCGTCCTTGAGCGCGTCGGCCTTTGCCTTCAGCAGCTTCGCGTATTCGATGGCCTGATCGTGGTCGTGAATCGAGCACGGGCCGACCACCACCACGAGGCGGTCGTCGCGCTGCTTGAGCACGTTCGCGATTTCGGCGCGGCTCGTTTCCACCAGCGTTTGCGTGGCTTGCGGCACCGGCAACTCGTCGAGCAGCAGCGCGGGCGAGATGAGCGGGCGTACCGCGCCGATACGCGTGTCGTCGATACGGGTGGTGTCCTGGGTCGCGTCGGCGACGCCGACTTCCTGGTCGTGCTGCGGGTTGTCGATACGGCTCAATTTATTCTCCAGCGAAGCATTCGAAGCGCTTCTCATGCAGATTTCATGCGAGCGATGCGGCTACGGCGCACACCTCTCGCGGGGGACGATCCCGCAATTATCGCATCTCGCACGCGACGTTTCCTTGAAACGCGCCCGAAGCCGCCTCGAACCGGCGCGGCGAGATTCGCCAACCTGTTGCCCAAAACGCAACGAGGCGGCCCGCAGGCCGCCTCGCGAATCGATCGAAACGCAAACGCGCCGGTAGCGCGCCAGCGCGTCAGGGCGCCGTGCCGCCGAGCGGATAGCCCTTGCCCGCCAGCCGCCGCGCGATGCGCACGAGCGCGAACCATTGCTGCGCAAGCAGACCTTCGCCGTAGTCGATGTCGCGGCCATGCGGCGCGGGCAGCTGGTCGCGAATGCCCGTGGGCTCCGGCGCGGGATTCCACGAAGCGGTGCGGAACATCATGTCCCACCACGGGAACAGCACGCCGAAGTTGCAGCCGTAGCGCGTGCCCTCGTGGCCGTAACCGATGGCGTGATGACGCCGGTGAAACGCCGGGCTCACGACGATGCGCTCGAGCAGCCAGCCGAACTTCAGCCGCGCGTTCACGTGCTGCACGCTCTGCATGAAGTTGCTCACGGCCACCAGCACCACGAATTGCGCCGGCTGCACGCCGATCACGAGCGAAATGGCCGCGAAGAACGCCGCCTGCACGACATCGTCGAGAAAATGATTGCGGTCGTCGCACCAGAGCGACATCTGCTGCTGGCTGTGATGCACCGCGTGCAACTCCCACCACACGCCGAAGCGATGCTGCCAGCGGTGATACCAGTAGCCCGCGAAGTCGAGCACGATCAGATAGATCGCGAACGACACCATCGGCCGGTCGGTCACGCCGGGCCACAGGCTGTCCACTTCCAGGTTCGGAATGTTGTGGATCGCCATCAGGCTCTGCCAGTGATTGAACAGCGGCGTGAGCACGAAGAAGAACGCGATGTTGAGAATGCCGAGCTTGGCGATCCACGTGTACCAGACGTCGGCGCGCAGGGCCTTGCGGTTCTGCCAGCTTTCGACCGGCGCGAGCGCTTCGAGCGGCCGCAACACCGCGTACATGGCGACGATCTCGAGCACGCCCACGATCACCCAGTAGAGCGCGTCGTAGGTGTCTTCGTCGTAGCCCATCAGGCCGATCTTGTAGAAGACCGGCTGCACCACGTCGACATACACGAGCGTTTGCAGCCACGACACGAGGTTGTCGGCCTGCGAGATCAACGTGTCAAGCATCGGAACTCCTTCAGTCCGGGTTCGGCACGCGCACGGGCGCGCTGTTCGCGAAGTAGATGCCGTGCGGCGAGCGGCCCACGGCGATCGTGTCGATCAACTGGCGCGTGTTCAGGTCGATGATGCCCACGTGCTTCGCGAAGCGGAACGTCACCCAAAGGTAGCGCTTGTCGGCGGAAAGCTCCATGTCGTCCGGACCCGGGCGCAGGCCCGTGATGTCGCCGACCTTGGTCAGATTCGTGTAGTCGAGAATGCTGATGGTGCTTTCCACGCGATTCGACACCGCGACGTGCTTGCCGTCGTCGAGATCGCGGAAGTTGTGCGCGCCGCGCCCGGTCGGGATCTTCTTCACGAGCGTGTGGTTGCGCCAGTCCACCACGGCCACGTCGTCCTCGCCCGTCATGCCGATCAGCAGGTATTTGTCGCCGGGCGTCATCCAGATGCCCGCGGGCGTGCTGCCGATATGCAGTTTCCAGAGCACCGTTTGCGTCGCGAGATCGATCGCGGCCACTTCGCCCGTGTCCTGCAGCGTGACGAACGCGATCTTGCTGTCCGAGGTGAAGTTGATGTGGCTCGGCGTTTTCGCGAGCGGAATGCGCTTCGCGATCACGGGGTTTTGTCCGTCGTAGCGATACACGTCGACGCGATCGAGCCGCAGGCCCGCCGTCACGAACCACTTGTGGTCGGGCGAGAAACCGAGCTGGTACGGATCTTCGATACCGTCCAGGCGGCGCTGCAACTGGCCCGTGTGCGGGTCGACGAACAGCAGGTCGTTCGAAACCGAATCGGCGACGATCAGCGACTTGCCGTCGGGCGTGATCATCAGGTGATGCGGTTCCTTGCCCGTGGGCTGGGTACCGACCACGGTGCGGGTCGCCTGGTCGATGAGCGTGAGCTTCGCTTCGCCCGAGTCGAGAATGATGACCTTGTCGTCGGCGTGGGCAAGCGAGCCGCCTGCGAGACCGCTCACGAGCAACGCGGCCGCGAGCGTGTTTTTCAGGCGTGCGGATGTAATCGAAAAGATCGGGAAGTCAGGCATTTCGTAAGGGAGAAGGGGCGGCGAAGGCGCGCGGCGCCGGTTTGTGCTAAGCCAGGAGGCGAAAACGAAGCGCAAAGCGGCACACGCGCGCGCGTATGGCAGCTTAACGCGCGAACACCGGATTCCGATGACGCGCGCATCATGGCGGAACGCGCGCGGCACCGTGACGGCATGCGGCGTGCGGAGTTCGTACGTACAGACCCCAAACTCACGCGAGAAGTTGCATGGATCATCGCTCGAGAATCGACGAACCGGACCCGACCGCCGAAGACACCGCGCTCGACGCGCGCGACGAACTCTCGCGCAACACCGTCGCCGCGGTGCGCGAGGCGCTCGACGGGCGCCGCCGCGGCATCGCGCTGCTGCTGCCGCTCGCGGGCCCGGCCGTCGTCGTTTCGGTGGCGTATATCGATCCGGGCAACTTCGCGACCAACATCCAGGCGGGCGCGCGCTACGGCTACGCGCTGCTGTGGGTCGTGCTGCTCGCCAACCTCATCGCCATGCTGTTCCAGGGCTTGTCGGCCAAGCTCGGCATTGCCACGGGCAGCAATCTCGCGCAACTGTGCCGCGAGCGCCTGCCCGCCCCGCTCGTCTGGGTCATGTGGATCGTGAGCGAAATCGCGGCGATGGCCACCGATCTCGCCGAATTCCTGGGCGGCGCGATCGGCCTGGCGTTGCTGTGCCATCTGCCGCTCATCGCGGGCATGGCGATCACGGCCGTTGTCACGTATGCGCTGCTGTTTCTCCAGCGCCGCGGGTTCCGGCCGCTCGAACTCGTGATCGGCGCGCTCGTGGGCGTGATCGGCGTCTGCTATCTGATCGAATTGTTCATTACGCCGATCGCCTGGCCGGATCTCGCGCACAGCCTCGCGATGCCGCGCCTGCCCGACGCCGACGCCGTGGCGATCGCCGTGGGCGTCATCGGCGCAACGGTCATGCCGCATGCGCTCTTCCTGCATTCCGGGCTCACCCAGGCGCGCGTGTTCGCGCGCAACGACGCCGAGCGCGCGCGCCTCGTGAAGTTTTCTAACATCGAGGTCGTGGTCGCGCTTTCGGTGGCGGGCCTCATCAACATGTCGATGGTGATGATGGCTTCGGGCGCATTCCATCAAGGCTATGCCGATGTCGCCGAGATCGAGACCGCGTACCACACGCTCGCGCCGCTGCTGGGCGCGGCCGCGGCGGGCATCTTCCTCGTTTCGCTGATCGCCTCGGGTATTTCGAGTTCGGTAGTTGGCACGCTCGCGGGCCAGATGATCATGCAAGGCTTCGTACGCTTTCATATTCCGCTGTGGCTGCGCCGCGCGGTGACGATGGTGCCGAGCTTCGTCGTCGTGGCGATGGGCGTGAACGCAACCGAGGCGCTGGTCGCAAGCCAGGTCGTGCTGAGTCTCGCGCTGCCGTTTCCTATGGCGGCGCTGGTCTGGTTCACGTGCCGCCGCGACGTCATGGGGCCGCATCGCAACAGGCTGCTTACAGCGTGCTGCGCGGTGGCGGGCGCGGCGGGCGTGCTCGCGCTCAACGCGATCCTGCTCGTGCAGGTGGCCGGCATGAACCTGCCGGGATTCGGTTGAGTGGTTGAAAAGTAACGCGCAATGGAAAGCGGCTTATTGTTGCTTTACATGCGATTTAAAACCGCTTCAATGCCGCTTTAATGTCGATATTTGGCGGCGTCATTGCCATTGCGGCGTTATGTAGTTTCAGAATTGCGCATTTGTTTAGCCCGGCGCGCGCAACATCGACGCAATCCCGAAACATCGGCGCCGCAAGATGCCGCTAGCACGCGCATCACGCAAGTCGCGCGCAACCCGCGCGTACCCATCGCACGCGCGAGGTCTTCGCGTCTAGCGTGCAAACTCGCGCGAAACCATGCACCATTAGCGTTTTCGCCGCGCCCGCATTCGCGTCGGGCGCGGGTTTTGCAATTGCGCGCGAGCGGCTTTGCCTCGAGCGCGCGTCACCTCCGACCTGCCATGACGAATCAGCCTGCCCAAGCCGCGCACGAACAGCCCGTCGACATGATTATTTTCGGCGGCGGAGGCGACCTGGCCGCGCGCAAACTGCTGCCCGCGCTCTACATGGCGCATCTGCACGGCAATCTGCCGCCCGAAACGCGCATCATCGCCGTGGGCCGCAAGAACTGGACGATCGACGACTATCGCAAGTTCATGGAAGAGCAGTCGCGTCCGTTCATCGACGCGAAAGCATTCGACGCGCAGGCGTGGGACCGCTATCTCGGCCTGTTCCAGTACGTCATCATCGACGTGAACAATCCCGACGATTACACGAACCTGCGCAACGCCTCGCGCGACAACGCGATTCGCGTGTTCTATCTCTCGACCTCGCCGGAACTGTTCACGACGATCTGCGACAACCTCTCGGCCGCGCATCTGCTCGACGCGCAATCGCGCGTGGTGCTCGAAAAGCCGCTCGGCCACGACCTCGCTTCGGCGCAGGAAATCAACGAGTCCGTGGGCCGTCATTTCGCGGAGTCGCAGATCTATCGCATCGACCATTATCTCGGCAAGGAAACGGTGCAGAACCTGATGGTGCTGCGCTTCGGCAACCCGATCTTCGGGCCGCTGTGGCAGGCGCCGTACATTCGCAGCGTGCAGATCACGGTGGCCGAAACCGTGGGCGTGGGCAGCCGCGCGGGCTTCTACGATCACACGGGCGCCATGCGCGACATGGTGCAGAACCACCTGCTGCAACTGCTGTGCATCGTGGCCATGGAGCCGCCCGTTTCGCTCGACCCCAACGCGGTGCGCGACGAAAAACTCAAGGTACTGCGCTCGCTGCGCCCCATGTCGCTCGCCGATATTGCGCGCGACACGGTGCGCGGCCAGTACGCGGCGGGCGCTGTGGACGGCCAGCCCGTGAAGGGCTATCTGGAAGAGGACAACGTACCGGCCGACAGCAAGAACGAGACCTTCGTGGCCTTGCGCGCGCAGATCAACAACTGGCGCTGGGCCAACGTGCCGTTCTTCCTGCGCACGGGCAAGCGTCTGCAGAAGCGTCAGTCGGAGATCGTGATCGAATTCGCCGATCTGCCGTTCTCGATCTTCCCGCAAGGCCCGCGCAATTATGGCAACCGCCTCGTGATCCAGTTGCAGCCGGAGGAATCGATCCAGTTGCAGATGCTCGCGAAGGAACCGGGAAGCGGCATGAACATGCTGCCGGTGAGCCTGAATCTCGACCTCCAGCAAGCCATTCCCGAGCGCCGCGCGGAAGCGTACGAGCGCCTGCTGATCGACGTGATTCGCGGCCGCCTCACGCACTTCATGCGCCGCGACGAACTCGAAGCCGCATGGTCGTGGGTCGAACCGATTCTCGAAGGCTGGAAGGAACTCAACGACCGCCCGCGCGCTTACACGGCGGGCACGTTCGGTCCGGCGGCTTCCTCGGCGCTGCTCGCGCGCGAGAACATGTCGTGGGCCGAAGAGGCTTGATGCGGTGACGAAGGCGTGTGCGCTGCGTGCAATGCGCGGCGCGCACGCCTCGACGTTTTATCGATCTTGCGGGCGGGATTGCGATTGCGATTGCGGCTCGGGCCGGAACAGATCGAGCCCCGCGAACACGATCACGCCGCTCAACGCCATGAGCGGCACCGAATGACGCCCGATCAGCAGAATCGCGGCCGCGAGCCACGTCGAAACACAAAAAGCGACGATGCGCCGCATGATGCAACTCCCTACTCTCTAAGGCACTGCCCCGCGACATGACCGTCGCGCAGTGCCGCTTGCAAACCGTTAAACCCCGTTACCACGCGCTCAGCCGAGCGTGGCGCGCGCGGTGCGCAAACGCGCGACCGTGTCCGTGAAAGCTTCGCCACCCAGCGTGCGTTTCAGGCGGCTCGTGACCGCCGCGCTAGCCGCGTTGAGCGCCTCGCGAATGGCGAGCGCTTCGCGCGTGGGCACGATCGCCACTTCGCGCTGATCGCCCTCGGTACGCTGGCGCTCCACGTAACCGCGCGCTTCGAGCCCGTCGAGCACGCGTGTGGCCGTGGGCCGCGCGATCGACAGAAAGTCGGCGAGTTCGCGTTGCAGCGAGCCGGGTTTGTCGAGCACGGCGCGCAGCATGAAACCCTGCGGCGGCGTGAGATCGAAACGCTCGAACGCCTCGGTCCATTCGCGTTCGAGCCGGCGCGCGAGCGCGGTCGTATTGAAGTAAAGGCAGTGATCGAACATGCGCCCAGCATAAACCCTTATCGTTAGCTATGCAACGATCTCGGCATGCGTTGTGGTTTTAAAGGCGTTTTAAAGACGCTCGAAAAGGGATTTTCCAAATGCCGCGCTCCATACGAAAAAGCACGACTGGACGAATCCGCTATGATGCTGCAAAGATCGCCCGACCGATCGTTCACACCATAAAACGGAGACATCGATGCAAATGCGCTGCTATTGCGTTGTCGATCACGGCAAGCCGCTCGAACTCGTCGAGCGCGACGTGCCCCAACCCACCGGCACGCAAGTGCTGCTGCGCGTGAAGGCAGCGGGTCTCTGTCACTCCGATCTTCATCTCTGGGAAGGCTATTACGATCTCGGCGGCGGCAAGAAGCTCTCGCTCGCCGATCGCGGCATCAAACTCCCCCTCACGCCGAGCCACGAGATTTGCGGCGAAGTCGTCGCGCTCGGTCCGCAGGCTTCGGCCGACGCCAGTGCGTTGCCGGCGGGCACGACGGCGATCGTGCATCCGTGGATCGGTTGCGGCGAATGCGCGGCCTGCGGGCGCGGCGAGGAAAACATCTGCGCGAAGCCGCAATCGCTCGGCGTGCTGCGTGACGGCGGTTTCGCCGACTACGTGCTGGTGCCGCATCCGCGCTATCTCGTCGATCTCGCGGGGCTCGACCCCGTGAAGGCCGCGCCGCTCGCGTGCGCGGGCGTGACGACCTATTCGGCCGCGAAGAAGTTCGGCGCGCGCCTGCACGAAGGCCCCGTGGTCGTGATCGGCGCGGGCGGACTCGGCATGATGGCGCTCGAGGTGCTCAAGGCGATGGGCGCGCACGGCGCGGTCGTCGTGGACGTGGACCCCGCCAAGCGCGAGGCCGCGCTCGCGGCGGGCGCACTGGCCGCAATCGACGCACGCGCGAGCGACGCCGCACAGCAGATCGTCGCGGCAACGGGCGGCGGCGCGCGTGCCGTGCTCGACCTCGTCGGCGCGACGCCCACGGTGAAGCTCGCGCTCGACTCGTGCGCGCGGGGCGGCCACGTGGTGATCGTCGGCTTGATGGGCGGCGACCTCACGCTCTCCTTGCCGATCATCCCGATGCGGCCGCTGCGCATCGAAGGCAGCTATGTCGGCACGCTGCCCGAACTGCGCGAACTGGTGGCGTTGATGCGCGCGGGCAAACTGCACGCGGCCGCGGTGTTGCAACGGCCGCTCAGCGAGATCAACGAGGCGTTCGAGGCGCTGGCGCAAGGCAAGGTGGTGGGGCGGCAGATTCTCGTGCCGTGAGCGCCGTGTGCGGGTTTCGTCGACGGGCGCTTTAAAAAGCGCCGGATCGAGCGCGGTTTTGCCGGCAAAAAACGAATAAGGGGCACGGAGCGGCTTAGTTCGCCGCATCGTTTGCGCATGGGCTGACGTAAGCTCGTCATGCCCCATTGTTTGCGCCGCGCAGGTTTGTGCGCCGCCTTGCGACCGACACCGTGACCACCCTTCCGCTTCCCGCGCCCGCCTTCGACGATCTTCTGCGCGCCGCCAGCGCGCTCTGCGAAGCGCACCGTTTCGCCGACGCGCTCGCGCTGCTCGACCCCTGCGTGGGCGCCGCCGCCACGCCCGAAGACGCCGCGCTCGCACCCGCGCTCGATCTCGCCGCGCTGAGCGCGACCGGCGCTGGCGACGCCGCGCGCGCCCAGGCGCTGTGGCTGCGCTGCATCACGGCGCGGCCCGACTTCGCGAGCGCGTATCGCGGTCTCGCGACGGTCTGCACGGCGCTCGGCCAGCTGGGCGAAGCGGAAATGCTGTATCGGCGGCTTTTGAGCCTCGAACCGAACGACGCCGATGCACGCAGCAATCTCGCCGTCGTGTTGCTGCGCCTGGGCCGTCACCCCGACGCCGAAGCCGCGTTTCGCGCGCTGCTTGCACAACGTCCCGATCACGCCGACGCGCACTACAACCTCGCGCTGCTGCTCAAAGACCAGCAACGCCACGCGGAAGCCGAGAGCGGCCTGCGCGCGGCCATCGCGGCCAACCCGCGCCATGCGAAGGCGTACAACGTGCTCGGTACGCTGCTGCGCGATCAAGGCCGTATCGACGATGCCGATGCCGCGTATCGCGAAGCCCTGCGCATCGAGCCGCAATTTCCGGAGGCGCTCAACAATCTCGCGCTCGTGCTCAAGATGACGGGCGAACTCGCGCAAGCGGAATTCGCGTGCCGGCTCGCGCTCACGATCCGCCCGCAGTTTGTCGACGCACTCAACAATCTTGGTTGCGTGCTCAACGATCTCAAGCGTCCCGCCGACGCCGAAGCCGCGTTTCGCGAAGCGCTCGCCGTCGCGCCCGATCATGCCGAAGCGATGTACAACCTGGGCGTGGTGCTGCACCGGCTGGAGCGCCTGCCCGAAGCCGAAGCCGCGTATCGCGAGACGGTGCGCCGCCTGCCGCGCCGCGTGGAGGCCTACAACAATCTCGCGTGCGTGCTGATGGCGCAAAAGCGCCCCGACGATGCCCTCGACGTGCTCGCGCAGGCGCTGGCCGTACAGCCCGATTTCGCCGAGGCGCATTTCAATGTCGCGAGCATCGACAAGGAATTCGGCCGCTTCGAGGCCGCCGAAGCCGGTTACCGTCGCGCGGTTGCGGCACGACCCGATTACGGCGACGCGAAGTTCCGTCTCGCCACCTTGCTCATCAGCATGGGCCGCTTCGAGGAAGGCTTCGCGCGCTACGAGTGCCGCTACACAATGCCCGGTTTCGTGCATCACGCGACCCAGCAGTTGCTGCAATGTCCCATGTGGCAAGGCGAATCGCTCGCGGGCAAATCGTTGCTGTTGTGGCAGGAAGACGGACTTGGCGACATGTTGCAGTTCGGCCGCTACGCGCGCGAACTGAAGGCGCGCGGCGCGAAGCACATTACGTTCGTGTGCATGAAGGCGCTGCATCGCCTGATGCGCAACGTGGCAGGCATCGACGCCGTGCTCGATCACGATGCGGGCAGCGCGGCCTCCGCACGGTTCGATTGCTGGGTGAGTCCGATCAGCGTGCCGCACCGGCTTGGCACGACGCTCGACACCATTCCCGCGCCGCTCGCGCTCGAGCCCGAACCCGCGCTCGTCGCGCATTGGGCGCAACGCCTCGCGACGCTCGCGCCGGGACCGCGCGTGGGCATCGTGTGGCGCGGCAATCCGCAGCACAACAACGACGCGCATCGCTCGCTGCCTTCGCTGGCCGCGCTCGCGCCGCTCTGGAACGTGCCGGACCTGCGTTTCGTGAGTCTGCAAAAAGGACGGGGCGAGGACGAGGCGCAGCATCCGCCCGCGAGTTTGCCGCTGCTGCACCTCGGGACCGACGCCGGCGATCTTGCCGACACGGCCGCCATCGTCGCGCAGCTCGATCTAGTGATTTGCGTGGATACGTCCATTGCGCACCTGGCCGGCTCGCTGGGCACGCCCTGCTGGGTGCTGTTGCCGAACACCGATCTGGACTGGCGCTGGCTGCACGGGCGCGAAGACACGCCATGGTATCCGGGCACGATGCGGTTGTTCCGCCAGCGACCGGACGAGGTCTGGACCGCCGTGGTCGAGCGCGTGCGCGTGGCGTGCGCGGAACGCTTTGCTTGATCCCGGCGCCTAGTCCCAGATGTTGCGGAACGCCACCGCCACGATCACGGGCACGCACATCACGAGCGGAATCGCGAAGTACGGAATTTCCAGGTCCACCACCGACTTGTAGATGACCCAGCCAACGCCGGCCGCGAGCGTAATCAAACCCACGAGTGCGGTGAGCGTGTTGAGCACCCAGGTGGGCGGGCGCTTGCGCGCGGGTTCCTTGTTCGGCGTGTTCATGATGAAGTGGAACGATAGCGAAAACGTCTTGATCGCAGGCGGGCTCGAGACGGACGCGACTATTTTACTCCGCGCCAGAACCGCCGCGCGGCTCCGGCAGGGTTTCCCATTAGCGCCGGCATTACCTCCCACGTAATCGATTCGCGGCGCGCCGCGCCCTATTCTCGCTAGCGTGTTGCCCCGTGTTGTTCCTTTGCGTATCACTCACACGCCAGCGAGGAGTGTCATGACGACTTACGCCATTGGCCATTTGCATCATGTCGAGATGGGCCCCGACATCGTTGAGTATCTGGAGAAAATCGACGCGACACTCGCGCCGTTCGGCGGCCGCTTTCTGGTTCACGGCGGTCCAGTGGAATCGCTCGAAGGCGCCTTCTCCGGCGACCTGATCGTGATCGAATTCGCCAGCCGCGAACGTGCCCGCGCCTGGTATCGGTCTAGCGACTATCAGGCCATTCTGCCGCTGCGCACTTCGCATTCGACCAGCGACGTGTTCTTTATCGACCAGGTGAGCATGCCGCATCGCGCCACCGACGTTCTGCATGCGTAGTCGATAAAAAGCCCTTGAATGAAAGCGTTTCGTTAGCGGCGACAGCCCGACGAACGCTTTCTTCGCACGCGTTTGAAACAAGATGTTTCAGCGCCGCAAACGTTTTCATCGTTTCACAAATTTTTCTTCAACGCCGACCAAACTGTGCGCGACTCATCCCCAACGAAAGGATGCGCACATGAGAATACGCCTTGACGCCAGACCGGCGAGGACCGCGCTCGCCACCACGTTGGTTGCGCTCGCAACCTTATCGCTGACCGCATGCGGCCCCGGCGACAACGCGCCCGTTGCCGCCCGATCCGCTGCGCCCGTGTCGCCTGCAGCGACTGCGGCGCGCAACGATGCGGACACGTCTTCTGCCGGCGTGAGGCTGCCTTCCGCCTCGCGCGCGGACGTAGACGCACACGCCAGTGCCCCCGCCACCGACACCACGAATGCTTCCGCCGATCCCGTGCAGAACGTGCAGGCCAGCCTCGCCGCCGATAGCCAGCAAGTGACGCCCGTGATGAGCTACGCACCCGGCGACGAGGCGCAGCAAGAGGCGAGCACCGGCAACAATACGGGCGGCGCCGCCACATCGAACCATTAGTGCCATAGCGTCATTCCAGCCGTAGTCCCCGCGTTACCGCATTTTCCGAGTGATTTTTTTATCGTTAAGCATTCCAAATTAAACTTTTATGCAGACAGGTGGACAACAATGACTTCAAACAGCCGTCGTCGTTTCCTGCAAACCGTTGCGTCGTCGGGCGCCGCCGCCGCCGCGATGACCGTGTTCCCCGAGTCGATCCGCAATGCGCTCGCCATTCCTGCAAATTCGCGCACGGGCTCGATTCGCGACATCGAACATATTGTCGTGTTCATGCAGGAGAACCGCTCGTTCGACCATTACTTCGGTCATATGCGCGGTGTGCGCGGGTATAACGACCGCTTGCCGATCCCGCTGCCGGGCGGCGCGCCCATCTGGTATCAGCCCTCAAAGGAAGATGCGACGAAGCCCGTCCTGCCGTTCCACCTCAACACGTTCACGACCAGCGCGCAATGCGTGGGCGATCTCGATCACAACTGGTATCCCACGCATTACGCCATCAATAACGGCGCGCACAATCAGTGGCCGCAGTACAAGACCGACATGACGATGGGCTATTACCTGCGCGCCGACATTCCGTTCCACTACGCGCTCGCCGATGCCTTTACCGTGTGCGACAACTACTTCTGCTCGCTGCCCGGCCCGACGCACCCGAACCGCGCGTACCTGATGACCGGCATGGTCGATCCGAGCGGCACGATGGGCGGCCCGCTGCTCGACAACAACGACTTCGTGGACGGCGACGTGCCGCCCAGCTATCAACTGCTCTCGTGGACCACGTATCCCGAGCGTCTGCAGGCGGCCGGAATCTCGTGGCAGATCTATCAGCAAGGCACGAACGGCAACGATCCGCTCAACGGCAACTACGGCACCAACATCCTGCAGAACTTCACGAACTTCATCAATGCGCAGCCGGGTTCGGCGCTGTATCAGCGCGCACAGACCGTGCGCACGATCGCCGACCTCAAGGCCGACGTGCAGGCGAACAACCTGCCGCAAGTCTCCTGGCTGTGTCCGCCCGCCGCGTTCTCCGAGCATCCGAAATACACGCCCGCGTACGGCGCCGAATACACCTCGCAGATTCTCGACGCGCTCACGTCGAACCCCGAGGTGTGGAGCAAGACCGTGCTCTTCATCATGTATGACGAGAACGACGGCTTCTTCGATCACATCGTGCCGCCGCAGCCGCCCACGACCTCGACGCAAGGCAAGTCGACCGTGAGCACGGACGGCGAGATTCACGACGTCGTCAATCCGGGCCGTGGCGGCTCGTACACCGCCGACGGCCTGCCGTACGGTCTCGGCCCGCGCGTGCCGATGACGGTGGTTTCGCCGTGGACCAAGGGCGGCTTCGTCTGCTCGCAGGTGTTCGACCACACCTCGGTGATTCGCTTCATCGAAGAACGTTTCGGCGTGCACGAACCGAACATCACCGCATGGCGTCGCGCGGTGTGCGGCGACCTCACCACGTGCTTCGATTTCCGCACGCCCGATGCGTCGATGCCCACGCTGCCCGACACGAGCAACTACATGTCGCTCGCCGACAATCAGTGCTCGGCCAACGCCGCGCCCACGGTGCCGGCCACGCCCACGCCCATCGACCCGCAAGAATCCGGCGTGCGCTATGCGCGCGCGTTGCCCTACGAGTTGCACGTGAACGCGCATCCCGACGCGCAAAAGAAAACGCTGCAAATCACGTTCGCGAACACGGGCCGCCAGGGCGCGCACTTCTACGTGTACGGCACGAACCGCAGCGACGGCCCGTGGCGCTACACGGTCGAAGCCGGCAAGTCCGTGGACGATACGTGGGACCTCACCGTAACCAATGGCGTCTATGCCTTCGAAGTGCACGGCCCGAACGGCTTCGTGCGCCGCTTCGCAGGCACGGCCACGCCTTCGTCGCAAGGCGGCGGCTTGCTGGGCAAGCTCACGGGTGCGCCGCACCCGGTCGTGACCGCGCACTACGACGTGGCCAACGGCAACCTGTTCCTGCGCTTCGCGAACACGGGCGGCGGCATCGCCCGCCTCAACGTGAACGACAACGCCTACGGCGCTATCGAACGCACCGTGCTCGTGCCGGCCGGCGCGCGCATCGAGGAAGCCTGGGTGCTCGCGTCGAGCCATCACTGGTACGACCTTACGGTCACGAACCGCGACGACAGCACGTTCGCCTGGCGCTTCGCAGGCCACGTCGAAAACGGCAAGCCGAGCATTAGCGATCCGGCCGCCGTCGTGCCGGTCACGCAACTGAGCTAAGCGCGGCTTTTAACCGTTCTCATTTTCTCCTCGCAATGTTTCGGCGCCTTCGGGCGCCGTTTTTTATGTCGATGTGCAATATCGTGCAACGCATCAAAGTGCGGTTTCTGCACTCGCTGACGTTCGCTCATGTCTCGGGAAGTGCACGCGGATACTGCGGCAAGCCATCGGCAATCTGCAGCCACGCCAGCTTCTGCGAGACCCAGGTGTGATCGCGCGGCGGCGCCGCCTCGGGGCGATCGAGCGTGCCGGTCGCGACATCGACCTCGCCCGCGAACGCCGCATGCCGGTACGTGACGGGCGTGCCGCAACTCGCGCAGAACGCGCGCGCCACACCCGGACTCGACTCACGCGATTTCGTTGCGCCCGCAACCATCCGGAAATCGCTGTCACGTATCGTGATCCAACCGACGCACGGCGCGCCCGAAGCACGGCGGCAATCCACGCAATGGCAGATCGTGTTGTGAATCGGATCGGACGAAATCTGGTAGCGGACTTTGCCGCATGCACAACCGCCGGTCAGCATCGTTCCCTCCTTCGCACCGCAGTCACACTATTTCGCCGATCCTACGCGCATTGGCGGGAATAGATCGCCTGCGCGCGTGTTGACGCCAGTAACGGCCCTCGCGCCATTGACTGGATCGACCATGCCAACCGTGTCCACTGCTTCATTATCGACGTCACCCCCACGCGCTGTGACCCGCGCGGGAGGCACGTCATGAATCGCGCACCGATTTGCGTGCCGTGCCGGCTCGCGGCGATTGCCGCCGTGGTGGGCTGCGCGGGCGCGGCCTTCGCGTGGACCGCCGGCTGGCTCACGCCCCGACACCTAAGCGCACCGCATATCGTCGACACGTTCGAGTCGAACTACGGCATTCACGCGGGTTATCGGCGCAATCATGCGAAAGGTCTGTGCCTCGAAGGCACGTTCGAGAGCAACGGCAACGGTGCACGCATCTCGCGCGCGGCCGTGTTCGCGCCGGGCAGCACGCCCGTGATCGGGCGCTTTGCGATTCCGGGCAGCAACCCCGCCATGCCCGACGCAAGTTCGCCGGTCCGCAGCATGGCGCTGCTGTTTCAGCTGCACGACGGCGAGCAGTGGCGCACGGGCATGAACTCCACGCCGATCTTCATCGTTCGCACGCCGAAGCAGTTCTATCAACAGCTCGTTGCCTCGAAACCCGATCCCGCGACCGGCAAGCCCGACCCCGCGAAACTCGACGCGTTTTTCAAGGCGAATCCGGAGACACTACCGTTTCGCAACTGGCTCAAGGGGCACCCGTCTTCGTCGAGCTTCGCGAATACGGCGTTCTACAGCGTCAATGCCTTCGTCGCCACCGACGCCGCGGGCCGCACACACGCCGTGCGTTGGGAAACGGTGCCGGAGGTCGCGTATGCGCCGCAGACCGCGGCGCAAAAGAGCGATCCCGATTTCCTCGCCGACGACCTGAATGCGCGCCTTTCCACAGGCCCGTTACGCTGGCATCTCGTGCTCACGGTCGCCGCGCCCGGCGACCCCACCGACAACGCCACCCAAGCGTGGCCGGCCGACCGCGAACGTATCGACGCAGGCACGCTCGTGCTCCAGCATGCCGAGCCGCAAAGCAACGGCCAATGTCGCGACGTGAATTACGACCCGACCATTCTGCCGGACGGCCTCAAGCCTTCCGACGATCCGTTGCTCGCCGCGCGCTCCGCCGCCTATTCCGTTTCGTTCAACCGGCGCACGCGCGAAGAAGCGCAGCAGGCGCCGTCACATGAGGGCGCGCAGCCATGAAGCGATCGCTATCACACTTCAGCGCGCCACAACGCGCCCTGCATTGGTCGATGGCAGTCCTGATCATCGCAATGCTGTTCGTCGGCGTAGGCATGGTTTCGACGGTTTCGCGGCTGCACAACAGTCTGCTGATGCTGCATCGACCGCTCGGCATTGCGCTGCTGATGCTCGTGCTCGTCCGGCTCGTTGTGCGGCTGGTGTGCGGCGCGCCGCATTTGCCCGCGGATCTGCCCGCGTGGCAGCGCGTGGGCGCGCACGCCTCGCATCTCGCACTCTATGCGTTGATGATCGCGATGCCGTTGATCGGGTGGTCGATGCTCTCGGCGGCCGGCTATCCCGTGGTGCTGTTCAGCGGCGTGCATCTGCCGCCGATCGCGCCGCACGACGTTACGCTCTATGCGTGGCTACGCAACGCGCACACGTGGCTCGCGCTGGTGCTGTTCGCGACGGTCCTGCTGCATCTGGCCGCCGCCCTCTTTCACGCGCTGATCCGTCGCGACGGCGTGCTCGCCAGCATGACGCGAGGCGAGACACGCGGCTGACTATTTTCGGTTCGAATGAACTCGCGGGAATTCAAACGTGCGCGTCGCGCCCCGCGATAGGCGATGCCGGCGGCTCCATGAGTTCCTGCAGGAGCGCGTCGCGGGCCGCGCGACGGCGCACCCAGAGTGCCGTGAGGATCGGCACGAGAATCGCTGTCACGAGGCACGCGGTGGCGACCATGGCCGTGGCCGCGGGCACGAGCGGTTTGAAGCGCGGAATCATCTCGCCGATGATGGCCGGATTCGCCACCGCCGCGCCCGCCGTGGAGGACGCCGCGAGACCCGCCGCGCCGTTGCCGCCCGCGAGCCAGCGATCGGCGAGAATCAGCGGAATGCCGGTCACGACGATCACGCCGAAGCCCAGCAACACGCCCGGGATGCCACTCGTGACGATCACGTTGAGGTCGATGCCGTTGCCTAACGCAAAGCCGAAGAACGGAATCAGCGGATGCACGCAACGTCCGAACAACTCGCGCAGTTCGTGATCGAGATTGCCCAGCGTGAAGCCGACGAGAAACGGCAACACAGCGCCGACGAACAGGCGCGGTTCGAAAAACGCCACGCCCGTTGCGCCGAGAATGAGCATGCTGACGAGCGGCCCCGATTCGATCGACATGAGCACGAACGCGCCGGCCTCTTCCTTCGTGCCGTATTGCTGCATCACGGCCGCGTAGAGACCGCCGTTGGTCATGTCCATCGACGTGGTGATCGCGAGCACCGAAAGCCCGGCGAACAGACCGGCCTTGACGCCATCCACGGGAATGAAATGCGCCGCGACGAGCGTCGCGATCCAGGCCACGATCATCTTGGTGACGAGCAACGTGCCCGACTTGCGCAGCACCGTGCCGGTGGCGCGCAGGTCGATGGTCGCGCCCATGCAGAAGAACCACACCGCGAGAATCGGCACGGTGCCGGTGATCAAACCGTTGGTGAACGAACCGAAGTACTTGCCCGCGCCGGGCGCGAACGTATGCACGCAGGCGCCTAACAGCAGCGGCACCAGCATCAGGCCGCCTGGAATGCGGTCGATGGCCTTCTTCAGCTTCATGCCTCCTCCCTGGACTCTGCATCCGGTTGCCGGATCGGCAAAATAATGCGTCCGGCTTTTTTGGTAGTGCTCCCTGTACTCGTCTCCACGGAACAGAATAGCAGTGCGAAAGGAGCGACGTTCTGGATTTATCGGCGGAAATGCCTGGCGTTTACCCGTTTTCCACTGCGTTCGACGGTTGCGGTTTTGCGATTACCCACTATCTGGGCAACGTGCGTGAGAGCGGGGCGCAATGCATTGCGGTGCCGGTTTCGACCGCGCGAGGAGGGAGTCGCGACCCGGCCTTACGCGTGCGCGCAGACCGAGTCGCGGTAATGCTGATGCCGATGAACTAAAGTGCTTAACCCGGCGTCGTGGTACGCCAGCCGAGACCGAGGCTCTTCTGCAGCGAAACGAAGTCCTTGAGCAATTCCGCCTGCCCCGAGACCACGTCTTGCTGGGCGACGAATTCGGCGCGTTGCGTGTCGAGCAGATCGACGAGGCTCGACGCCCCCGCGCGATAGCGCTGCCGCATGAGTGTCGCCGACCGTTCCGCCGAGGTCTGCACCTTCTGCAAGGTCACGAGATGCTCGCGCTGATAACCGTAACGCGACAGCGATGCGTTCGCATCCTGCAGCGCCGCGAGCACGGCTTTTTCGTAACGCGCCTCGGCCTCGTCGCGCGACGCTTCCGCGCCGTGCACCGCACCCAACGTGCGGCCGAAATCGAACAGGTTCCACTGCAGATACGGCACACCCAGCCAGCTGAAATTGCTCTTGCGCATCAGGTGGCCCGGATCGGCGGCGCTGAAGCCGAGGTCGCCGTACAACGTGAGCTTGGGCAGAAAGTCGGCGATGTGCTCGCCGATCTGCGCGTTGCTCGAGGCAAGCCGGCGTTCCGCCGCGCGAATATCGGGGCGCTGCGCGAGCAGGGTCGTGGGATCGCCCACCGCCACCGTGGCGGGCATCGTGGGCAAGGGCTTGAGCGGCGAGAGTTCCGCGTCGAGCGCACCGGGCGCCTTGCCCGTGAGCACCGCGAGTTGGTCGAGCGAGATTTCCACCTGCGCCGCCAGCGGCGTGAGCGTCGAACGCGTGTTCTCGACCTGGGTGGTGAGGCGCTGTACGTCCACTTCCGCTGCCGTGCCGCCCGCGCGGCGCTGCGCGGTGAGCGTGAGCATCTGCTCCTGCAACTCGGCCGTATGCTGCGCGATCGCGAGGCGCTGCTGCTGGTCGCGCAAGTCGATATAGGCCTGCGCGACTTCGGCCGCCAGCGATACCTGGGTATCCGAAAGATCGGCATGGACCGCTTCCGATTCCTCGGTGGCGGCCTCGACCGCGCGGCGCGTGCCGCCGAACAGATCGAGTTCCCACGAGGCGTCGAAGCCCGTCGTGTAGAACGTCAGCGGGCCGCGCCCCGACGAAGCGCTCTGGCTGCTGCCATCGCTCTGTCCCGAACTGCTGTTGCTCGACGACGAAGTCAGGCCGCTCAAATCGGGCTCGCGCATGCGCAACGCCGCCGCGCTCGCACCGACCTTCGGCAATTCGGCCGCACGCTGCTGCTGCAATTGCGCGCGCGACTCGCGCAGTCGCGCCTGCGCCGCGCGCAAGTCGGGGTTGTGTGCGAACGCGGCGGCAATCAGCGTGTCGAGTTGCGGATCGTTCAGCGCGAGCCACCATTCGCTCGGCGCATGCGAGGGCGTCACGCCTTGCGCGGGCGTACGCACGAAGGTTGCCGCGCTCGCGGCTTCGGGCGCGACCGTGGGTGCGCCGCGATAATCGGGGCCGACCGTGCAGGCGGCCAGCATGCAGGCCGCCGCGAACGCGGTCAACGAAGCGCCCAACGGTGCGAGCGGAAAACGGGAAAAACGGGTTGCCGTCATGGATAGAGAAAAACGTCAGTGACCTGCGGACGGCGCCTTCGCGCCCGGCTTCGGATTCTTGAGCAACAGCGCAAGCGGCACACAGGCCAGCAATGCGATGCCGAGCACCCAGAATGTTTCGGAGTACGTGATAACCATCGATTGCACCTGGATCTGCGAGGCAATCTGTCCGAGCGAGCGCATCTGCGAATACGCCATGTCGCCCGTTTGCGCGAACCAGTTGGCCGCGCCGGAAGCGAGATGCTCCTGCCCGATCAGCGAATTGGCGCTAACCGATTCGCGCAGCACCGCCGTGTGGTACGTTTCGCGCCGATCGATCAACGTGCCGATGATCGCGAGACCCACCGAACCGCCGAGATTGCGGGCCATGTTGTAAAGCCCTGCGGCATCGCCGGAATCCTCGCGCGAAACGGTCGCCATCGACGCCTGATTGAGCGGCATCATCGCCAACATCTGCGCGGCGCCGCGTATGAGTTGCGACCACACGAAGTCGTGGCCCACGCTCTGCGCCGTGAGTGAAATGTCGAGCATGCAACTGAGCGCGAACAGCATCAAGCCGCTCACCACGAGCACGCGAAAATCCACCTTGCCGAGCAGGCGCGGCAGAATCGGCATCATCAGGAACGCGGGCAGCCCCGAGAGCAGCATGATCGCGCCTGACTGCTCGGCGTTATAGCCGGCGACCAGACTCAGGAACTGCGGCAGCAAATACGAAATGCCGTACAACCCCGCGCCCACCGCGAACACGATGACGATCACGCTTGCGTAGCGCAGGTTGCGCATGAGCGCGAGCCGCAAGATGGGCCGCTTCGCCGTGAACTGCGAAATGGCGATCAGCACCATGCCCGCGAGCGACACCCACGTGAGCGAGACGATGTAGTCGGATTCGAACCAGCGCTCGCGCTGCCCTTCTTCGAGCACCACGGTCAGCGAACTGAGGCCCACCGCGAGCCCCGTAATGCCCAGCCAATCGGCTTTGAAGAACGCTTCCCAGTGCGGCTTGTCGGCGTCGAGCCCGACCACGAGCAGCGTAATGAGCGCGAGACACACGGGCAGGTTGATGAAGAAGCACCAGCTCCAGCTAATGTTCTCGGCGAGCCAGCCGCCGACCACGGGCCCGAGCAATGGACCCAGCAACACGATCAAGCCGAACACTGTCATGCCGATAGGCAACTGCGAGAGCGGCAGCCGCGTGCGTATGATGGTCTGCCCCGTCGGGATCATGGCGCCGCCCGTGAAACCTTGGCCGATGCGGCCGGCGATCATCACGCCCAGCGTGCTGGACCAGCCGCACATCATCGAAAAGGCGATGAAGAGCGCCGAATTGGCGAGCAGGAAATTTCGGAGTCCGAACACCCGTGTGAGCCACGCCGCAAGCGGAATCATCACGATCTCGGACATCAGATAGCCCGTGGAGATCCACGTGCCTTCCGTGCCCGTTGCGCCGATCTCGCCTTGAATTTGCGGGAGCGCCGAATTCGTGATCGAGATGTCGAGCGTGGCCATCAGTGCGCCGAGCGCGCCTGCCGCGACCGCGATCCAGTCGGCCGCGCTCGCGCGTTCGCCGTGCGGATGCGGCGCCGGAGCCTGGGTCGCCTCAGCCACGATGATTCTCTTGTTCGATGCGGCGATCGTCTTCGCGGGCGGAACGCGTATCGATATCGACCGTCACCGACATGCCCGGCAGCAGCACGCTGCGCGTTTCCGGCCCGGTTTGCAGGCGGATTCGCACCGGCACGCGCTGCACGATCTTCGTGAAGTTGCCCGTGGCGTTTTCGGGCGGCAGCAGCGCGAATTGCGCGCCCGTACCCGGCGAGAAGCTGTCGACCACGCCGTGCAGCGTATGCCCCGGCAAGGCGTCGACGCGCAATTCCACGGGCTGGCCCACGCGCATGCGGCCGATCTGCGTTTCCTTGAAGTTGGCCGTGAGGTAGGTCTGCTGCACGGGCACGACGGTCAGCATGCGCGTGCCGGGCTGCACGTACTGGCCCACGCGCACCGTGCGATCGCCCACGCGTCCCGCGAGCGCGCTCTTGACCACGGTGTTGTCGAGATCCAGCTGCGATTGCGCGGCGCTCGCGCGAGCGGCTTCGAGTTGCGCGCGTGCTTGCGAGAGCTGTGCGTTGAGCGCGGCGATCTGCGAACGCGCGGCGGTCACGGCGGCGGCATCGGCCGCGAGCGTGGCCTGCGCCTGATCGCGCGTGCTCGTGAGTTCGGCGAGATGCTCGGTGGTTTCCGCACCCGTGGCAGCGAGCGGCGCGTAGCGGGCGACCTCGTCGCGCGCATGGCGCAGGCTCACTTGCGCGACCTGCTGCTGCGCCTCGGACTGCGCGATATTCGCGCGCTGCTGTTCGATCTGCGCCTGCGCGTGTTCGATGTCGGCGCTACGCGCATCCACCGTGGCCTGCGCCTGTTCCAGCGCGACCTGGTACTGACGCGCGTCGAGCTTCACGAGCGGATCGCCGGCCTTCACAGTCTGGTTGTCGGCCACGTAGACGTCCGTGACATAACCGTTCACCTTCGGCGCGATGGTCACGCTATCGGCTTGAAGATAGGCGTCGTCGGTCGATTCGATGAACCGCCCGACCAGCCACCAGTGCCCACCCCAAATCGCCGCGGCGACGAGCGCCACGAGGCCGAGTACGATCAGAATCGGACGTTTCGCCCCGCGCTTCTTCGGCGCAGCGGCGGCTTCGGGAACGTCGCGGCCGGGTGCACCTGCAGTCGTTGACATGTTTGTAATCTCAAATTTATTCCAGTTGGCAGAATTATTCCACTCGGAACAATTGTGTCAAGTGTTATATTGAGTCTCGGCTATGAAGGAAAATGCATGAGCGAAGGGAAAAGACTGCGGCGATCGCCTGAAGGGGGCTACGCACGCGGCGACGAAACGCGCCGCAAGATCATCGAGGCGGCAATCGCACTGTTCGGGCGCGAAGGCTTCGAAGGTGCGTCCACGCGCGACATCGCCGCGCGCGCGGGCGTCAACGCTCCGGCGCTGCAGTACTACTTCGAGAACAAGGAAGGCCTCTATCGCGCCTGCGCGGAATGGATCGCGGACGAAGCCTGGCAGGCCTTCGAACCCGCCGTGCTGCGCGCGCGTGCGGTGCTTGCCACGCAAGCCAGCGCCGAAGCGCTCATCGACGCCTTCATCGACATCCTCATGTGCGTGGCCGATCGCACTTTCGTGAAGCACCACGAACCGGACCAGCGCCTTTTTTTCGCGCGCGAACAAAGCGGCGGCGAACCCGAGATCGGTTCGATGATTCTGCAGGAACGCATTCGCGGACCGCTCAACAAGATCAACGTCGACCTGCTCGAACGCATCACGGGTACCTCAGCGCAAGACCCCATCACCGTCGTGCGCATGTTCAGTCTGTATGGCCAATTTCTGCTGTTCCATCTCGCGCGGCGCTCGACGCTCGCGATGCTCGGATGGCACGACATCGACGCGCAAAACGCTGAGTTCTTGAAGACGAGCATTGCCGAACAAACCCGCATGCTGCTGAAATTCTGGAACGCCCAGC
The DNA here is from genome assembly GCF_009789675.1 of Paraburkholderia acidisoli. Lineage (NCBI taxonomy): Bacteria > Pseudomonadati > Pseudomonadota > Betaproteobacteria > Burkholderiales > Burkholderiaceae > Paraburkholderia > Paraburkholderia acidisoli. The sequence continues at coordinate 577,132 of NZ_CP046914.1, forward strand.
ACGTCGAGCGCGAACGTTCGAGATAAAGGCGGTTCAACCGGGCGGTTCAACCGGGCAGTTCGCCAACGAGTTGGTGTCGCGGTGGGTAGCCGTGCGGAAACACACCGCGTGTACGTGTTTTTCGAGTCCCCTCATCCTTTCAGGAGCCGCCGCCATGTCGCCCGTTGCCGCCGTAGCCAGCATTCTCGCCGCCGTCCTGCTCGGCGCCATGAGTCCGGGACCGAGCTTCGTGCTCGTCGCGCGTAATTCGATCGGCCTCTCGCGGCGCGACGGCGTCGCCACTGCGCTTGGCATGGGAGCGGGCGCGATCTGCTTCTCCGGCATCGCCCTCGCGGGTCTCTACACCTTGCTCGCCACGGTCGCCTGGCTGTACGCCGCGCTGAAGATCGCGGGCGGCGTCTATCTGCTCTACATCGCCTCGCGCATCTGGCGCGGAGCCGGTCAACCCGTGACGGTCGACAAGAGCCACGCGCCCGATGCGCGTCCCGGCCGGTCGTTCTGGAGCGGTCTCACCACGCAACTCAGCAACCCGAAGACGGCCGTGGCCTACGGCAGCATTTTCGTTGCGCTGCTACCGCAGCATCCGCCGCTGTGGTGCTATTTCGCGCTGCCGCCGCTCTTGTTTGCGATCGAAACCGGCTGGTATTGCGTGGTCGCACTGTGCTTTTCCAGCCAGCGCCCGCGCGACCTGTATCTGCGCGCGAAAAGCGGCATCGACCGCGTGGCCGCAACGGCCATTGCCGCGCTCGGCCTGCGCCTCATCGTGAGCGCGGGACATCGCGGCCTGTAATGGATCATGTGCACAAAGGCCAAGGGCACCGGCATTCGATTGCCGGTGCCCTTGGCACTATCGCGGCGGCCAACGATCTGCACTGAGCCGCCTGCACTGCATGTGATGCACTTATTTGCATCGACGCTTGACAATCTATCTTCCAGTAGATAAAGTACGACTCATGGAAACGAAGTTGACGGTGCGGGAACAGATTCTCGACCACGCCATTACGTTAATGATGCTGCGGGGCTACAACGGTTTTAGCTACCGCGACCTCTCTACGCTGGTGGGAGTGAAGACGTCGAGCATCCACTATTACTTTCCGTCGAAGGACGATCTGGTGCTCGAAGCCGTGAACCAGTACAGCGACGCGGTAATGGTGGGTTTGCAGTCGGTCGATCCCGCGCTGCCGGCGCGCGACAAGTTGGCAACGTACACGAAGCTGTTCGGCAAAACGTTGGGCGATGGCGATCAGATTTGTCTATGCGGCATGCTCGCCGCCGACATCGAGTCGCTGCCCGAGACCGTGCGGCAAGCAGTACAGGCCTTCTTCAACGCCAACGAAAGCTGGCTCGCCAGTGTGCTGGCGCAAGGTGCGAAGGAAGGCACGCTGATCGTGAAAGGCGACCCCGAAAGCGCGGCGCGCACGCTGTTTGCCGCGCTCCAGGGCAGTGTGCTGGCAAGCCGCCTGTTTCATACGAAGTCGCGGCTCGAAGATGTCGAAGCCATGTGGCGCGTGGCTCGATGAGGTATTGAATCACGCAAGCCGGGGTGGTCCGCCGCCCCATTTATTTGGGCCGTTTTATCTATCTTCTGATAGATAGCTGGAAGATCAGGGTTGGTGGCGCCAGGATGAACTCGTGTGCTGGTCAGCCCACTATCCAGAAATAGATGTAGTTTGTTTCAGCTGGAATCGTTTGTGCGCACCGTTGCCGGTCGCACCGCAGAACAAGCCGTACCGAACTGTTTTTCCAATTCACGTTTTTGCTCAACAAGGAGCCTGTCATGTCGATCGAAAAAGTCCTCTACCGCGCCGAAGCCAACGTTACCGGCGGTCGCGACGGCCGTGCCGTGATCCCCGCCAGCAACCTCGACCTCAAGCTCACCACGCCGCGCGAACTCGGCGGCGCGGGCGGCGACGGCACCAACCCGGAACAACTGTTCGCAGCAGGCTATAGCGCATGCTTCATCGGCGCGATGAAGTTCGTCTCGGCGCGCGACAAGATCGCCCTGCCCCAGGATCTGTCGATCACGGGCAACGTCGGCATCGGCCAGATCCCGAACGGCTTCGGTATCGAAGTGGAACTGAAGATCTCGCTGCCGGGCATGGACCGCGCGGCCGCCCAGGCGCTCGTCGACAAGGCCCACATCGTGTGCCCGTACTCGAACGCCACGCGCGGCAACATCGACGTCACGCTGACGATCGTCTAAGTACGCTTCCCTCGCGTACCCGCTGGAACAAAAAAGGCCGCGATATGCGGCCTTTTTGTCGATGCGTGCCGACCTCAGGCCGGCAACGATTCGCGCCGCGCATCGCTCACGAGTCCCGCCATGAGGCCGCTCGCGCGCTGCACTTTCGACTGCACCGCGCGGTCGAGCACAGAGCGTCCCTCGGGTACGGCGAGCGTGAGAAACGCACGCGCGCGCGTGATGCCGGTGTAGACGAGTTCGCGCGTCAGGATCGGGCTGAACGTGTCGGGCAACATGAGCGCGGCGTGCGTGAACTCCGAGCCCTGCGATTTATGGACCGTGAGCGCGAACACGGTCTCGACGCCTTGCAAGCGGCTCGGCGACACCCACTTCACGCCGCCCGACCCGTCTCCGGCCGGGAACGCCACGCGCAACACCGGCGGCTCGCCGGGCGCTACGGGCAAGTCGAGCGCAATACCGATATCGCCGTTCATGAGACCGAGTTCGTAGTCGTTGTGCGTGACGAGCACGGGTCGCCCGGCATACCAGTCGCCGCGCGGCTCGATCAGCCCTTCTTCGTGCAGCAGCCGCGCGACGCGGCGATTGAGTCCGTCCACGCCCCACGGCCCGCGCCGCAACGCGCATAGCAGCTGAAACGCACCGTGGGCCGCGAGCACGCCTGCGGCCCACGCGCCGAGCGCATTCGGGGCGGCGCCGGCTTCCGGGCGCGTGGCGTGCATCGTGTCGAGATAGTGCCGATAACCCTGGCGACGCGCGTCGTGCGTTTCGCCCGCGCGTCCATCGACGATCAGCGCGCGCAGCGCGCCGTCGTCGGCGGCCGGGCACACGATGCGTGCGAGATCGGCGTAACCGCGCGCCCAGATCTTCGCGACGCCCACGGCATCGCCCGCGTTGACGAATTCCGACAAGGCGCCGATACCGCTATCCGCAGCGAAGCGATGGCTTTCGCGCAGCATCGCGATCGCCTGATCGAGCGGCAAGCCGTGCGCGTCGAGCATCGCGGCATCAATATGTTCGCCCGTAGCCGCTTCGAGCCACGCACGCGTTGCTTCCGTGTAGTGACCTTCGCGCGCGCGATCGCAGAGTTCGCCGAGCACGGCGCCCGCTTCCACCGACGCGAGCTGGTCCTTGTCGCCGAGCAGAATGAGCCGTGCCGAAGGCGGCAGCGCATCGAGCACGGCGGCCATCATCTCGAGATCGACCATCGAGGCTTCGTCGATCACCAGCACATCCACCGGCAACGGATTCGCGGCGTCATGGCGAAACCGGCGGCTACCGGGACGTGTGCCCAATACGCGATGCAGCGTGGTCACGACCGTGGGAATCGCCTTGCGCAGCGCATTGGAATCGACATGCGATTGCAACGCGTCGAACGGCAATCGCTCGACCGCTCCCGCAATCGACTCGTTCAGCCGCGCCGCCGCTTTGCCGGTAGGCGCCGCGAGACGAATGCGCAACGGCCTCGCGCTCGTCTCATGGGCCGCGCCGCTCGCGCGGCCGAGTGCCAAGGTCTGCAGGAGTGCCAACAACCTGACGACGGTGGTCGTCTTACCCGTGCCCGGCCCGCCCGTCACGATGCTGAACGCGCTGCGCGCCGCGAGCGCGCACGCCAGCTTTTGCCAGTCCGCGCGCGTAGTGCCCGGCTTCTTCTGCGCGGACGGTGCGAACAGCGCGTCAAGCGTGGCGCGCGCCATGTCGAGCGGCAACGCCGTTTCGAGTTGCGCGCCGCGCGCGAGGCGTCGCTCGATGCCCGCGCGCACGTCTTGCTCGTATTGCCAGTAGCGCCGCAGATAAAGACGCGTACCGGCCAGCACGAGCGGCGTGTTGGCCGCCGCGCCGGCAGCCTCTAGCGCGACCAGATCCGGCGCCGCGAGCGCCGCCTGCCATTGCGCGAGCGTCACGCCCGCCAGCACCTCGGCGGGCGGTTGCGCGGGCACGGCAGCCAGCATTTGCGGCCCGTCGGGCGGCAACGAGAGCGCGAAGGTGGGATCGTCGAGCGTTGCCTGCAAATCGAGGCAGACGTGGCCGCGCCCGAGTTGATGGCTCGCGAGCGCGGCCGCGAGCAACAACAACGGCGCACTGTGCGGCACCTCGGTCCAGAGGAATCGCGCGAACGCCGCATCGAGCGTGCGCAACCAGCCGCGCTCGACCCAATGATCGAGCACGCTCAACATCTGCGTGGCCGATTCGCGCGACGCATGCGGCATGGTCTGTGCAACTTGAATTGCGTCGGACGCTGCGGCCGAATCGGGCAGATCGAGGTCCGCGAACAAATCGCCCGTCACGCCGATCTGTCCTGGCTGCCCTTGCGTTGATGTACGGCGCTTTGTCATGCCAGCTTCTCCAGCGCATCGCCATGGGCAAAGAGTGCATCGAGCGCGTCGATCAATTCGCGCGGCGGTCGCTCGCAATGCAAGCCTTGCCCTTGCGAGCGTCCCCCGCGCAAAAACAAATACACGGCGCCGCCGATATGGCGCTCGTACTCGTAGTCCGGCAAGCGCGATTTCAGCAATCGATGCAGCGCGAACAAATACAGCACGTATTGCAGTTCATAGCGTGAATGCAGAATCTGCGCGCGCATTTTCGCGGACGTATACGACGCGTCGTCGGGGCCGAGCCAGTTCGACTTGTAGTCGGCCACGTAATAACGTCCTTCGTGCTCGAACACGAGGTCGATAAAGCCTTTGAGCATGCCGTTCAGTTGTGCGGCGTCGAGTGCGGGACGCGCTTCGCTATCGAGTGTCATGGCGGTGACGAGCTGATCGAGTTCGAGCGTATCGACCGAACGCGCCGTGACCCAGAACTCCATTTCGGCCATATACGACGTTGATTCGAGCGATTGCAACGCCACCGGCGTAACGGGCTCGTCGTCGATATCGGGCAGACGAAGCGGCGTACTCGCGAGTTCGATCAGCCAGTCGGTCAGGGTGTCGATCCAATGCGACCAGCCGCGCACATTGCAGCGGCGCGCGACCATATCGCGCACCGTCTCGCGCGCGTCGGCTTTCACGATGTTCGCGAAGCCTTCGTCGGCGGCCCACTCCATGAGTTCGTGCAGAAAGCTGCCCGCGTCCGCGCCGCGTTCGAAACCGTGCATCGGCGCGAGCGCGGGCGTGACCCGCATTTCCGCGCCGCTGCCGTACCCGTCGTCTTCGTCAGGCGGCATGCTCGCGTCGAGCAGTTCGAGGAACACGTCTTCGCCGCGCGTATCGGGCGCGCCGCGCGACTCGTCCACTTCGACGGGAACGCCTTCGCCTATCGACGCTTCGACGGTCTTCAAACTCGAATAACTCGCGATCCACCAACGCTCGCGTTCGCGATACGCCATTGTGCGCGCGTGGCCACGCTGCACGCCCGTGTCGCGCAACGCGAGCACATCACGAGCCGGCTCCGGCGCGGACGAGACGGCGATGTCGGCACACGGTCCGCGCAACGCATCGAGCAATGATTCGGTCTCCTCACCGGCAATCGCCGCCCCGCCGTTGAGCAGATATCCGAACGCACTGCCCTCGACATCCGAGACCGCCGCATAACCGATCCACGTGGCGTAGCGCGCGCGCGTGAGCGCCACATAAAGCTTGCGCAAGTCCTCGCCCAGGCGTTCGCGGTCCGCCTGATGCAGCACGTGCGCATCGGCTTCGAGCGTGACGCGGAGCCGCCCCGCTTCGTCGTGCCATTTGAACGGCATGTCGTCGGGTTTCACCGCGCGGTGCGCGCACGCGAACGGCAGGAACACGAGTGGATATTCCAGCCCCTTCGACTTATGGATCGTCACGACCTGAACGAGTCCCGCGTCGCTTTCGAGCCGCAATTGCCGCGCGTCGCCGCCACCGCCCGCACTCTCGTCCTCGCGTTGTTCGTCGAGGTAGCGAATCAGCGCGTGCTCGCCGTCGAGTTGCGTGCTCGCCTGCTGGAGCAACTCGGCGAGATGCAGGAGATTGGTCAGCGCGCGTTCGCCATTGAGACCTGCGCTCGCGGATTCGCCAAGCAAACGCTGCGGCACGTGAAAGTCGTTGAAGAGACGCCGCAGCATGGGCAGCACGCCCTTCTTGCGCCAGCACTCGCGATAGCCGCGAAATTGCAGCACGCGCGCTTCCCAGGCGAGTTCGTCGCGGCCCAACGCGTCGAGTTCGGCCCACGAGAGGCCGAGCGTCGCGCTCGCCAGTGCCGTACGCACGAGCCGGCCGTCGTCGGGCTCCGCGCACGCGGCCAGCCAGTAGCGCAGTTCGTCCGCTTGCGGCGTTTGGTACACCGAGTCGCGGTCGGAAAGATACACGCTGCGCACGCCGCGCAAAGCCAGCGCCTCGCGAATCGCGCGCGCTTCCTCGCGATTGTTCACGAGCACGGCCATGTCGGCCGGTTGCAGCGCGCGCAAGCCCCGCTCGCTTTCGAAGCCTGCCTCCCCGTGCAGACCGAGGTTGAGCAGACGCACCATTTCCGTCGCGCAACTCGCGGCCATCCCCGCAAAATAGGCCTTGTTGCTGAGCGGCTTGCCATCCGTCGCGGAGGGCAAACGCCAGATGTTGAGCGCCCCGAGCGGCTGGCCCGCTGCGACCAGCGTCTCGGGACGGCCATTCGCGTCGGCGGCGACGAACGGCAGCGCATTCTCCTGGCCGTCGGCACTCCGAAACAGAAACGCACCGCTGCCTTGGGACCGCGACTCTGCCGCGTCGAAGCAACGGTTGACCGCGTCGACCATGGCGCGCGTGGAGCGGAAATTCTTTTTCAGCGTATAGAGACGCCCCTCGCACGCACGCCGCGCTTGCAGATAGGTATAAATGTCGGCACCGCGAAACGCGTAGATCGCCTGCTTCGGATCGCCGATCAAGACGATTGCCGTATCGATGTCGTTCGACGCGATACGGTAGACCGAATCGAAAATCTGATACTGAACCGGGTCTGTGTCCTGGAACTCGTCGATCAACGCAACCGGATATTGCTTGCGGATGATCTCAGCAAGACGCGGCCCGTTCTCGCGTTTCAGCGCGGCCAGCAAACGCGTGAGCAGATCGTCGAAGCCCATCTGCGAGCGGCGCGCCTCCTCTTCCTCGAAACGTCGTGCAATCCAGCGCGCCGCGTGACACAGCACCTCCTGCTTCGCCTGCGTGGGCGAGGCCAGCGACTCGCGCAACGTTTCCATCGCAACGAACGCGGGATGCGCCGGCGCCTCGCCCTTCCAGATTTCCTGGAGTCCAGCGGGCGTCAGGCGCGTCCAGACGGCCGCCTTGTCGTCGAACCCGGGATGCGCCATCTCGGGGGTATTCGCCCAATCGCGCAACTTGCCGAGCCACGCTTCGCTGTGATTCGTCTTGAGCTTCGCGCCGTTGAACTGCTTCGCGGCACGCGCAGCGTTCAACAGCGCTTCGACCTCGTCGATCCACACGCGCCACGGTGCCTTCAACGCAGCGAGTTCGGCTTGCGCTTGCGCGCGCGCGTCGAGCAACGCCGCTTGCGGTTCGCGTGCGTCTGGTAACAGGTCTGCGTGCGCGAGCAATCCGCGCAGCGATCGATGGAGCGCGTCGGGGCTTGCGAACCAGTCGCGGACTTCGGCCGCGCATCGCGCGTCGAGCGGCGCCATGAACGTGCGCCAGTAATCGCGCACGACTTCCGCGCGCAATTCCGTCTGATCGGTTTCGAGCGTTTGCGAAAACAGGCTGTCACTGTCGAACGCATGCTCGCTGAGCATGCGATTGCACCAGCCGTGAATGGTCGAGACCGCGGCCTCGTCCATCCATTCGGCCGCGAGTTGCAAGCGGCGCGCACAGGCGGGCCATTGCTCCGGCGGATAGTCCTCGCGCAGGTCGTGCAACAGGTCCTGCCCCGGAGCGAGAAACGGCACGTCGTCCGCATCCGCGCGGAAGCATTCGGCGGCTTCGATCAAGCGCGCGCGAATACGCTCGCGTAGCTCCTTGGTGGCGGCGTCCGTGAACGTCACGACCAGAATTTCGGGTGGCGTGAGCGCGCGGCCAGACGTACGCGATGCACCGAACAGACCGGCGTTGCCGGGGAGGTCATCGGCATCGGCATCGGCATTCAAGGCGCCGTGACCGAGCACGAGCCGCACATAGAGCATGGCGATCGTGAAGGTCTTGCCCGTGCCCGCGCTCGCTTCGATCAACCGGCTGCCGTACAGCGGAAACCGCAGCGGATCGAGGACCAGCGCGTCCATGTTATCGAGCGCGTTCATGCGGCCTCTCCTTCGCCCGATGCACGCTGCGCACGCGTGGAGGCCAGCGGCGCGCGATAGACGGGCAGCAACAGTGTCGTGGCGAGCGTCATGAATTCGTCGTGAGCGGCCAGCGTGTCGAAGTCGGGGAACGCGCGGCGCAAATACGCATTCGTATCGCGCTCGCCCATCACGCGGCCGCTGGCTTCGTAAGCGGCACGGGCCGCATCCCAGGTTTCCACGGGCACCGAGGCCCGCGTGCCATCGAACGTGTCCGGCAATTTGCGCAGCCACGCAAACGCGGTCTTCACGGCGAGTGGCAGCGGCCTGCGCGCGCCTTCGTCCCATGCATCGACGAGCGCCAGCAGCCACGCGCGCGCCACCTGCGGATCGAGGGGGGCGAACTCCGCCACGCCAACCTTGCTCACGATCACTGTGGTCACGGCGCCCGCCGCGAGCTGGGCCCCCACGTGCGCGACCCAGTACGGCACGAGACGGTCACCGCGATAACGGCTGTCCTTGATGAGCGTGCCCGGATCGAGCAGCACGCGGCCGAGCGAGCCGTCCGGGCCCACGCGCAGATCGTCGAGCCAATCGTCGATCGTGAGCAGGCGGCCGTCGCGCGAAGCATCGAGACGAATATCGTATTGATGCTCGAGCGGGTCGGGCCAGCGCGCCAGCGCCTTGCGATACTCGGCGAACAGTTCGGGCATGGGCGCGAGCAACGCTTCGCCGTCCACTTCGCCAAAGCCGCCCGTAGCGAGATCGCCGCTGCGATGCATCCGTTCGAGGCGCGCGAGGGCCGCCGGTTCGAGATCGCTTTCGCCACGCTCCATCGCCTTGATTTGCGCGCGGATCAATTCGCCCTGCAGTTGCCACGCCTGTAGCGCATCGACCTCGAACGGTTCGTGATTCTCGCTCGCCGCATCTTCGCTCTCGAACGCCACGCGCAAGCGCTGCCGGAAGAAGCTCCGTACGGGATTGCTCAGGAAGTCGCCGAGTTCGCGAAGGGTCAGCGGCTCGTCGCGTTCGGGCGCGCTCAGCGGCTCGAACGAAGCGGGCTCGTTTGGCTGCGGCGCGGGACTGTTCCACTCGCGCGCATAGGTATAAAGCGTGGCGTGCTCGGGATGCGCGGGAAAATAGTCTGCGCTGAACGGTTGCAGACGATGTTCGATCGTCAACGCATCGAGCAGCGCGCGACCGTCGTCGTCGGGCAGCCGCCAGCCCGCGTTCAGATGATCGCGCAACTGTCCCACCAGCACCGAAGGCGGCCGCGGCGTGTTGTCGGTCACGCTGCGACCGATCCACGACACGTGCAAATGATCGCGCGCGGAGAGCAGTGCTTCCAGAAACAGATAGCGATCGTCCTCGCGACGCGAGCGGTCGCCCGGCCGATAATCGCGGCGCATCAGGTCGAAGTCGAGCGGCGTGCGGCTGCGCGGATAGTCGCCGTCGTTCATGCCGAGCAGGCACACGCGGCGAAACGGAATCGCGCGCATTGGCATGAGCGTGGCGAATGTGACAGCGCCCGCGAAGAAGCGCTGTGACAGACCGCCGCCTTCGAGCGCGGTCATCCAGTTTTCGGCGACGATGGCGAGCGGCAACGCGTCCGCGAGCGCCGCTTCGTCGCAGGCTTCGCGCCAGGTTTCCAACGCACCGTCGAGACGGTCGAGCGTGAACGCGTCTTCACCGTCGTCGGCCACGAAAAACGCGGCTTTCAGCGCGCGCAAACGCTCGCACCAGACTTCCACCGTAGCGGGTTCGCGCAGCGTGCGCCAGGCGTGGTCGAGCGCGTCGATCAAGCGCGTAAGCGGGCCAAGCAATGCCGCATCGAGTCCACCGATCTCGCTGAACGGTTCGATGCCGCGCCACGCCTCGGCGCGCTCGCCCGCCGCATAACCCAGCAGCATGCGACGCAGCCCGAACGCCCAGCTATTCGGTGCGCTCAATTCATCGGCTTGCGGGAGGCCCAGGCTCGCGCGCTGTTGCGCGTGCAAACCCCAGCGAATATTCGCGCCGTCGATCCAGTTGCGCAGCGTGGGCACGTCTTCCACGTCGATGCCAAAGCGCTTGCGCACCGCCGGTACTTCGAGCAGATCCAGCACGTCGCTGACCGTGACGCGCGAGTACGGCAGGGCGAGCAGCATTTCGAGCGCGGCGATCAGCGGATCGAATGCACGCTGTGCGCGGTCGGCGACACTGAACGGAATGCTGCGCGGATCGTCGCCGTCGAGCAGGCCGAATACGGCCTGAATATGCGGCGCATAGACTTCGATATCGGGCACCATCACAATGATGTCGCGCGGCCGCAGCGTGGGATCCTCGGCAAATGCGGCAAGCAGCCGGTCGTGCAGGATCTCCACCTCGCGTTGCGCGCTGTGCGCCACATGAAAGCGAATGGATTCGTCGTGCTGCGCGTCCACCGGTTCCCAGTGGGTTCGCGTTTCGCCGAGCGGGCGCAAGTCGCGAATATCGTCCTGCAACTGCGCGAGCAGCGTGTGGGCCTCTTCGCCTTCGAACAAATCGATACGCTGGCCAATGCGCGTGAAATGCGGCGTATAGGTTTCGCGCGCTTCGTCGCTATCGTATTCGTCGAGCAGGCCGATGAAGTCGCGGCCCTGCTTGCCCCACGCCGCAAGCAGTGGCTGCGAATGCAGATGCAGTTGCGATTCATCGAGTTGCACGGGCGAGCCCGCGCGGCGCCGTTGGCGAGCATGTTGCGCGCGCAACAAATCCTGATCCGCGATGATGTCGGCCCAGTAATGCATGCTGGGGTTGTGCACGCACATCAGCACCTGACTCCAGCGCGACATGGCCGCGAGCACTTCCACCGACTGTCGCGGCAGGCTCGAAATGCCGAACACCACGAGGCGGCGCGGCAAGCCGGCGGGACGCGCGCCGCCGTCCTGCCAGGCTTCGGCGCGCGCCATGAACGCTTCATGCACGGCGGCGCGACCCGTGTCGCGCAACCCGATGCCATCGTCGCCCTGCGCGCTCACGTCGGCGAGCAGCGCGCGCCACAGCGCGGCTTGCCAGCGCGCGTCGTCGGGCAATGCGCTGCGCTGGTGACGCGCGTCGATCAGCACGTCTTCGTTGGCGGCCCAGGCGGCCAGCCAGTCGGCGCGATACACCTGATACTGGTCGAGCAAGTCGGCCACGCGCTGCGCGAGCTGGAAGCGCTTGCGCTGGTCCTCGTCGTGCGCCATGAAGCGCTTGAGCGGCTCATAGCCGGGCTCGTCGAGCAGCGCGGGCAGCATGCGCATGAGACGCCAGGTAAGCCGCGATTTGTCGAACGGCGATACGGCCGGTACCGCTTCGTTGCCGAGCACGGCGCGATAGACCTGCCAGAGAAAGCGTGACGGCAGCGACATTTCGAGCGCGGCCGCAATGCCCACGCCGCCCTGCGCCGGGTCGGCGGCGAATGCGAGCTTGAGCCATTGGGCAATGCCGTTGCTCTGCACGAGAAACATTTCTTTCTCGAGCGGCGCGAGCGGATTCTGGCGAATCCAGTGCACGATCAGATCGCGCATGCGCTCGGGCTGATTGCCGTGCACGAGCATGAGCCCCGTGGGCAGTTCGCGCGTGCTCAAGCGACGCTCCAGTGCGCGGCCTGCGCATATGCCGCGAAGTGGGCGAGGGATCGGGTCAGAGAGAATGCGGCCATGTCGCCAGGTCGTGTGTGTTGCCGGTACGAACGCGCGAGCGGATCGCGCTCGCGCGTGACGACATGTTACGACATTCGTGGCGGCAGCGAGCGGCGCCAACACGATTCGCCGCTGTTTTCAGGGCCTCGCGTGCGATTCACGACCGCTTTCAGCCCAGCCGCGCGCCCGTTTCCGGGTCGAAGAAGTGCAAACGCGCGGGGGGCAACTGCACCGCGAGGCGCGTACCGGGCGCGGGCCGCGTTTCATGCGGCAAACGCACGACGACATCGGCGTTTCCCCAGCGGCCGTGCGCGAGATTGTCGGCGCCCAGCAGTTCGCAGGTGTCGACTTCGAGCGTGACGGCTTCGTCTCGCGACGCCTGCAGGGGCTCGCGCATGTGCATATGCTCAGGTCGCACGCCCAGCACGCACGCCGCGCCCTTCGGCAACCACGGCGGCGGCTCCGCCAGCGGCACATGCGGCCCGTTACCCGCGACCTCGAAACGCCGGCCGTCATCGCTCACGCGGCCGCTCAGCAAGTTCATGGCGGGCGAACCGATGAAGCTCGCGACGAACATCGAAGCCGGCCGGTCGTACACCTCGCTGGGCGTGCCAATCTGTTCGGCGCGGCCGCCGTTGAGCACCATCACGCGCTGGGCAAGCGTCATCGCCTCGATCTGATCGTGCGTGACATAGAGGCTCGTGGTGCGCAGCCGCGCATGCAAGCGCTGAATTTCAAGGCGCATTTGCACGCGCAGCTTTGCGTCGAGATTCGACAGCGGTTCGTCGAAGAGAAACACGGCGGGCTCGCGCACAATGGCACGCCCCATGGCCACGCGCTGGCGCTGGCCGCCCGAGAGTTCGCGCGGCTTGCGCTCGAGCAGCGCGCCCAGTTCCAGAATGTCGGCGGCGGCTTTCACACGCGCGTCGATCGTATGGCGATCGAGTCCCTGCAGCTTGAGGCTGTAGCCCATGTTGCGCGCCACCGTCATATGCGGATACAGCGCGTAGTTCTGGAACACCATGGCGATGTCGCGATCCTTCGGCTCCATGCGATTGACCACTTTGCCGCCGATGGCGATCTCGCCCGACGTGATGCTTTCGAGCCCCGCGACCATGCGAAGCAACGTGGACTTGCCGCAGCCCGACGGCCCGACCAGCACCATGAACTCGCCGTCCTGCACGTCCACGTCGATCCCGTGCAGCACCTGCTGCGCGCCATCGTATGACTTCGTTACCGCGCGTATTGTCAATGCCGCCATGCCGTCCCCCGCGAGACGATTTTCGTCTCGATGCTGTGTTTTGCCATGAACCGTGCCGTCATTTCTCGACGTCGACGAGACCGCGCACGAACCAGCGCTGCATCGCGAGCACCACCACAAGCGGCGGCAGCATCGCGATCATCGTCGCGCACATCACCAGATGCCACTGCGTGGCGGCATCGCCGCTCGAAATCATGCTCTTGATGCCCACGACGGCCGTGGTCATCGACGCGGTGCTCGACATCAGAATGGGCCACAGATACTGATTCCAGCCGTAAATGAACGTGATGACGAAGAGCGACGCGATATTCGTCTTCGAGAGCGGCAGCACGACATCCCAGAAGAAACGCATGGGCCCCGCGCCGTCGATACGCGCCGCTTCGATCAGTTCGTTCGGCAGCGTGAGAAAGAACTGCCGGAACAAGAACGTCGCAGTGGCCGAGGCGATCAGCGGCAGGGTCAAACCCGCGTAGGTGTTCGTGAGATGCAGCGTGGCCGCCACCTGGACCGTTGGGAAGATGCGCACTTCCACCGGCAACATCAGCGTGACGAAGATGAGCCAGAACGCGAGACGGCGGAACGGGAAACGGAAGAACACGATCGCATAGGCGGAAATGATCGAAATGGCGATCTTGCCCACCGAAATCACGAGCGCCGTGATGACGCTGTTCATGAGCATCGTGCCGAACGGACTCGCCGCGCTACCCGTGCCCGTGCGCCACACGGTGGTCAGGTTCTCCCATAGATGCGTGCCGGGCACCAGCGAAAGCGGCACGGAGAACACTTGCTGTTCGTTCATGGTGGCCGCGCAAAACGCCACGTACACGGGGAACGCCACCACGGCCACGCCCAGCAGCAGCATGGCGTGGCAAAAGAGGTTGAAGTATTTGCGGTTCTCGATCATCAGTACTGCACCCGGCGTTCGATGAAGCGAAACTGGAAGATCGTGAGCGCCGTGACGATCAGCATGAGCACGACCGACTGGGCGCCCGAACTGCCGATATCGAGGCCGCGAAAGCCTTCGTCGAAGATCTTGTACACGAGCGTGCGCGTGGCCTGGCCGGGGCCGCCGCCGGTGGCCGCATCGATCACCGGGAACGTATCGAACAAGGCGTACACCACGTTCACGACGAGCAGGAAGAAACTCGTGGGCGAGAGCAGCGGAAAGGCGATGCCGAAGAAGCGGCGCACGGGGCCCGCGCCGTCGATCGCGGCCGCTTCGAACAGCGACTGCGGAATGGACTGCAGGCCCGCGTAGAAGAACAGGAAGTTGTAGCTGATCTGCTGCCACACCGAAGCGATCACTACGAGCGCCATGGCCTGCCCCGGATTCAGCGCATGATTCCAGATCACGCCCGCATGCGCGAGCGCGTAGGTCACGAGCCCGATGCTCGGATTGAACAGAAAGCCCCACAGCACCGCGGCAATCACGGGCGCGACGGCGTACGGCCAGATCAGGAAGGTTTGATAAAAGCGCTTGCCGCGCGTCACATGGTGCGCCATGCCCGCGAGCAGCAGCGAAACGGCGAGCCCGATGAAGGTCACGAGCGCGGTGAAGATCAGAGTGGTTTTGACCGAGCCCAGATAGAGCGGGTCTTGCACGAGCCGCGTGAAATTCGCGAGGCCGACGAATACCGAAGACGTCCCGAACGCATCTTCAGACTGCGTGGATTGCATCAGCGCCACGCCGGCCGGCCAGAGGAAAAAGATCACGGTCACCGCGAGTTGCGGACCGACGAGCAGATAAGGCAGCAAGCTCGCCCCAAAGCGGGAGCGTTGTTCCATCGCTTCACTCTCCTCGAATCGCGGCGTTCGGAGCGGCGAACGCCCGGTGGCGCGGCATGACTATCGGAACGCTTGCGGCTTGCGGCCAAGGCTGAGCCGGCTGCCTCGGGGCGGCGCCGCGTTGGCATTCTAGCCGAGACTCATGACGGGGCGAATCGAGACGATATTCGTCTGGATGCATCATGTCTCGATCCGCCGGATCCGTCCGGAGCGCGGCACGCGGCGCGATCCGGACGGCATGCGGCCATCGCTCAGGCCAGCGTGGCCGCCGCGAATTTGCCGATTTCCGTGGCCGGGTCGCGCAGCGCGTCGAGATCGAGCTTGCGGCCCGTGCCAACGAGCTTCTTGCCGCACAGGAAATCGGGCATCGAACTCACGGCGTCGACCGCCAGCAGTTCACGATCCTTGAGGTAGTACACGGCAAAGCGGCGCGCCGCGGGATCGCCACGCACGACGGTCTCGTCGTAGCCCTCGCAGAGGCCCACGGTTTGCAGCTTGAGATCGTATTGATCCGACCAGAACCACGGCGCGTCGCAGGCGGGACGCGGCTTGCCGACGATGGCCGAAGCCGCGAGCTTTGCCTGTTCGACCGCGTTGTGGACGCTTTCGAGCCGGCCCGGACGGCCGTAGTGCGCGAGCGGACGATGCGCGCAGTCACCGATAGCGAAAACGTCTGGATCGCTGGTGCGCGCGTCGTCGTCGACCTGAATGCCGTTGGCGCAAACGATGCCCGCGTCGCGCGCCAGCGCTTCGTTGGGCAGAATGCCGATGCCGATCAGCGCGAGCGTGGCGGGCACGACTTCGCCGCCTTCGAGCTGCACGCCCGTGAGCTTGCCGTGTTCGCCCACGAGCGCTTCGATTTTGGCGTTCAGACGCAGATCGACGCCTTGCGCGCGGTGTTCGTTCGCGTAGAACGTGGACACCGTTTCGCCGGTCACGCGGCCGAGCACGCGCGGCGCGGCTTCGAGCACCGTGACCGCGTGTCCCAGTTGGCGCGCCGCCGCGGCGGCTTCCAGGCCGATATACCCCGCGCCGATCACCACGAGCCGTTCGCCTGGCTTCACGCGTTCGCGCAGTACGTCTGCGTCGGCGAGCGAGCGCAGCGCCACCACGCCTGCGAGGTCGTGGCCGGGCACCGTCAACGCGCGCGGGACCGACCCGGTCGCGAGAATCAGCTTGTCGTAGGCAAGCGAGCTGCCGTCCGCCAGCGTGAGCGTGTGCGCCGCGCGATCGATCGATTGCACGCCCGTGCCGAGCTTCAGTTCGATGCGCTGCTCGTCGTAGAACGCGCGCGGCTTGAGCCAAAGGCGCTCGATCTCGGCCTCGCCCTTCAAATACGCCTTGCTGAGCGGCGGGCGATGATACGGCGGAACCGGCTCCTCGCCGACCAGCACGATGCGGCCGTCGAACCCGTATTGCCGCAACAGCGCCGCCGCGTTGCCGCCCGCATGCCCTGCCCCGACGATCACCACCGTGCTGCCTTGTGCTTCCATGTCCGCTCCCAGTCATTGATCCGTGGCGCGCGCCGGCGCGCCAGGAACGAGATGATCGCACGGTTTGGACGCGTTAAACAGCGCAGGATCGCCCGCATCGCCGCGCTCGCGAACATGGCGGTCGGAGGAAATCAAAACGCGACGCCGTCGGTCAGGCGAAAAAAAAGCAGCGACCTTTCGGCCGCTGCCTGCTTCACGAGGCTCGCGCTTCGCGCGCGAACGCTCAACCGTTCACGAGCTTTTTCGGTTGCAGCAGCGCCAGCACCGCGCCCAGCACCATCGCCGCCGAGACGAACGCCATGCCCGCGTTCGTGCTGTGCGTGACGTCCTTGAGCCAGCCGATGATCGACGGGCTCACGAAGCCCGCCAGATTGCCGATGGAATTGATCATGCCGATGGCCGCCGCCGCCGAGCCGCCCGCGAGAATCGCGCTCGGCCATGTCCAGAACACGGGCATGGTCGCGAGCATGCCCGCCGCGCCCACCGAAAGCGCGATCATGGCGAGCGGCACGTTCGCGCCGAACACCGTGCTGAAATAGAGGCCCACGCCCGAGGCAAACGACGCGATCGCGAAGTGCCAGCGGCGCTCGCCGGTGCGGTCGGCGCTCTTCGCCACGCCGAGCATGCTGACCACGGCGCAGGCGTACGGAATGGCCGTGAGCAGGCCCACGTTGAGCGCGTCCTTCACGCCGCTTGCCTTGATCAGCGTGGGCAGATAGAAGCTGATGCCGTACAGGCCCATCATGCAGCAGAAGTAGATGATGGCCATATGCCAGACGCGGCCGTTCGAGAACACCGAGCCGATCGACGCATGGCCCTTGCCCGCGTTGTCCTGCGCGATATTCTGCTCCAGCACGGCTTTCTCTTCATCCGAAAGCCATTTCGCGGCGCGAATATTGTTCGGCAGATAAGCCAGCGTGACGATGCCCAGCACGAACGACGGCACCGCTTCGATCAGAAACAGCCATTGCCAGCCCGCCAAACCGTTCGCGCCCGAGAACGCCGCGAGAATCCAGCCCGAGAGCGGGCCGCCCACCACGCCCGCAATGGGAATGCCGATCATGAACAGCGCGTTCATGCGGCCGCGGCGCGCGGCCGGAAACCAGTACGTGAGATACAGCACGATGCCGGGGAAGAAACCCGCTTCGGCCACGCCCAGCAGAAAACGCACGATATAGAACTGCGTGGGCGTCTTGACGAACAACGAGGCCGCCGAAATGATCGCCCACGTGAGCATGATGCGCGCGATCCAGCGCCGCGCACCCACACGGTGCATGATGACATTACTTGGGACTTCGAAGAAAAAATATCCGATGAAGAAGATGCCTGCGCCGAGGCCATACACGGTCTCACTGAATTGCAGGTCGCTGAGCATCTGCAATTTGGCGAAGCCCACGTTCACGCGGTCGAGATACGCGGCAACGTAGCAGAGAAAAAGGAACGGCAACAGACGCAAGGTCGCTTTCGAATAAGCGCCCGCTTCGAGCGTTTGCAATGCGGCCTTCGACTGGCCACCGGCGAATGTATTCATGGTCTCCACATGGTGCAAGACGATACCGCACGGGTATCGCGGGTTGCCTGCCCGATGGCTTTGGTCGGGCTTCATGCTTCGCTGCGTGCCTTTTCGGCAGGCATGAAGCGTGCAACACGATGCCAGCAGGTCGGCGAAAACGAGGGAGTGCGCATGCTACCAGTGAATCCCGCTGGATAGCAGCGCATCACGCAAGGTGCGTGATCGTAGCCATGGACAACATTCGTTGTCAACCGAATGAAAGGCGAACGAGAAAACGCATGCGAAAAACTCACTGAGGCATCCCCGCGCAACGCGAAACTGCAGTCGCGCGAGCGGCGGCGCTAGAATCGCCGATACGACATAAAATTGACTTCTTGCCTGGAGGAACGCGCGCCATGAATATTGCTTCCCCGCCCCGACGTCCGCGCGTCTATCTCGCCGGCTTCGACGTGTTCCGCCGTGACGCCGTCGAATTCGGCGCCCGCCTCGTCGCGGCCTGCGCCGAATACGGCTTCGAAGGCATGTATCCGCTCGACACCGCGGCGCCCGTCGACCTCGACGGCCCGCGCAAAGCCGCATGGATCTATCGCGCGAACCTCGACGCCATTCGCGCCGCCGAGATCGTCATGGCCAATGTCAACGATTTTCGCGGCCCGGGCGAGCCGGATTCGGGCACCGCATTCGAAATTGGCTATGCGGCCGCGCTCGGCAAGGAAATCTGGGCCTATACGTCCGACGCGGGCACGCTGCTCGAACGCGTGCCGTCCACGGCCGCGTCGGCCGGTTCCGCCGATCAATCCGTGCGAATCTGCGAACGCGGGTACGTGGTGGAAGACTTCGGCCTGGCGAAGAATCTAATGATCGCGTGCGCGGCGCGCATCGTGCCGGGCGACGCGCGCGCGTGCCTCGAGGCGATGGCGCAAAACCGCACGCCATCGCCGCGCTAGCCGTACTCGCCGGTCAGTGATGCATGGTGCTCATCGTGCTCATGCGCTGCAACGCACGAATGCGCGCCACCGCTGGCCGGTCCGTCACGGCCGACTGATACAGCTTCGCGAGATCGGCTTTCAGCGCCGTACGCGAACCGCCGTCGAGATACACCATGTGCCCCGAAGGATAGAAACGCGCAACCAGGTTGTCGCGCACTTTCTGGTCGACGAGCGGCATCTTCTGCAAGTCGATCACGGTCTGATAGAACGGCGTGACGAAATCGTAATAGCCATTGGCCGACAGCACGCGCAAATCCGGGTTGAGTGCCATGACCGCAGCCAGATCGCCGGCCGTGTAAAGCACGATATTGCCTTGTGCGTCGGTGCCTTTCTGCGCGCCAGTCGGATCGATATGGCCGAAATTCCAGTTCTTGAACGCCTGATCGTTGAGGTCGGTGAATGACGAATTGGTGCGGAATTTAAGCTGTTCGTTCAGGTAGCTGTTCCACATGGCCGTATAGACGCCGCTCACGGCCGTCATGGTCGGGTCGTTACTGCCCGAATTCGGGTCGATGTCGCCGGCAATGCCGGTATCGATCGCCGTCACGCGGCCGTCGTACGAACCCAGCGCCACGCCTTTGTCTTTCAGCAGCGTAGTGAGAAAGAGTGAGTTTCCACGGCTGTCATAAGCGGCAATGTCGAGATTCCACGACTCCAGCGTTTGCGTGTCGATGCCCGTGTATTGAGAGAGTTTCGTGAGCGCGGCGGCAATGGCCGGATCTTTGGCATTGGGGAATTTCGCCAGGGCTTCGCGGTAGTCGGTACGCGCGAATTGCGCGACTTGTGCCGCGAATGCCTGCAGATCCTTCGGCGCGGGCTTCACGCCCAGGCGTTGATGAAACCACGCGTCCGCGGCGGCCGTGGGCAACGCGCCCACCGGATTGCCGCTTTGCGTGTAGTCGAGTATCGACGATTGCAGCGTGATGCCGTTCAGATCGATACCGTCCTCATGCAGCCGGTATGCGAGCACGCAACTGCGCGCCGTGCCATACGACTCGCCGTAGAGAAACTTCGGCGAATTCCAGCGATCGTTCGCGGTGAGATAGCGCTTGATGAATTGCTTGATCGAATCCGCGTCCTGATCCACGCCCCAGAAGTCGCGGTTGTGATGCGGCGCGATGGCGGCCGAATAGCCCGTTCCCACCGGATTG
Organism: Paraburkholderia acidisoli; assembly: GCF_009789675.1. NCBI lineage: Bacteria > Pseudomonadati > Pseudomonadota > Betaproteobacteria > Burkholderiales > Burkholderiaceae > Paraburkholderia > Paraburkholderia acidisoli. Next base: position 597,337 of record NZ_CP046914.1, read on the forward strand.
ATGAAGATGAGATCGCTCTTGTCGAGCAGGCTGTCCGGGTTGTCTTCGAGTGCATAGGGCGCGGGCGGCGTGAAGCCCGGCATCGACGTCTTGATGCGTTTGGGCGCGAACGAGCCAAGCAGCACGAACACCGAAGACGAACCCGGGCCGCCGTTGTAGAAGAACGTGACCGGGCGATCCTGCGCCTGCACGCCGTCTTTCGTGAACGCCACGTAGAAGATCTTCGCGTTGGGCTGCGAGCTGCTCGGGTCGACGGTGACGAGATGCCCCGCCGTCGCGGTGTAGGCGATCGCTTCCTTGCCGATCTGGATCGCATGATGCGTAATAGCGGCGTTCTCGGTCATGTCGGTGACGAAGTCGTCGGGACCGTTGCCGTAAGCGATGGGATCGAAGCAGGGCTGGTCGGCGGGACTGCGGTGCTTGCCGTTGCTGCCCGTCGGGCCGGAAGCCTGGCCGTTGCTGGTGGACTGCGCCTCGTCGTTCATGTCGTCTCCTGTGTCGACTGGAGGGAGCACAGCTTCTCGCATCGGAAACATGCAACGCGCATGCACCGGCGCGGTTTTTTCGCGGATGTCGAACTCGCACGTCTTCGTTTCAGGCCGTCGCGCGGCAAGCGGGCGGCGCCATCGCAAACCGCACCGTCCCGCACACCGCGCGACGGCTCATGCTACGCCGACGCGAGCGCCGACGCCACCTTGCTGCCCACCGGCGTGCCGAGCCCCGTGCAGGCGTCCCAGCCGGGGGCGGCGGAGTAGTCGCCGTTGCTGCCGCTCGTGATGTCGTTGAACGCGGCCGGTTGCGCGTAGAGCTTCGCGTTGACAAAGCCCACGGCCGTGCCGCGCGTGGCGTTGATGCGCGTGAGCAGCGCGGCCCACAGCGGTGCGACGGCGCTGGTACCGCCCACGACCGTGTCGGTGCCCCCCACGCGCACCACGTAGCCCGTGGCCGGGTCGGCATCGGCCGCGACGTCGGGCACCCCGCGACGCACGAGCGCGCCCGCCCCGCCGCTGCCGCGCACCACGCGCAAGCCCTTTTGCCACGCGGGCAACGCAAACGTGCTGCTCACGCCGCCGCCCGTCGCGCCGTCGTCGCCGTTGCCGCCCGCGGCGGCGCTGCCCCACACCGTTTCGCGCGTGATCTGGCCGCCCGACGCGCTCACGTGCGTGCCACCGCAGCCGAGCGCATACGGGCTCGAGGCGGGAAAGTCGACATGATCGGCGCCGTCGCTCATGCCGTCCGAGGAGCCGCTGTCGCCCGAGGCCGCGCACACGGTCACGCCGAGCGCGACGGCCGTTTGCAGCGCGTCGTTGAGCGCACTGAGCGACTGCTGCGACCACGAGGATTCCGGCGCGCCCCAACTGATCGAAATGACCGACGGCTTGCGCTGGCTGTCGTGCAGCGCGGCGCTCACCGCATCGACGAAACCGGCCTCGCTGTTGGGCGCGAAATACACGGCAATGAGCGCGGCGGCCGCGAGCGCACCCGCGATCTCGATGTCGAGCGTGACTTCGGCGTCGGGGCCGTTGGGGTCGCCCGTGGGCGCGTTGTTCGCCTGGTCGACGGACACCGCCTCCACGGTCGGCGCGCTCACGCCGAGACCCTTGAAATAGGCGCTCAAATCGGCCGTATCGTAGCCGCCGCCCATTTCGACGAGCGCGATACATTGGCCTTTGCCGTCGCCGGGCGGAAAGTCGTAAAGCTCCGCGAGTTGCAGCGGCGTGAACGAATTGCTCACAGCGCTCGCGGCGCGAATCGGCGGACGAATGGACGGATCGCTCGAGGTGGGCGCGTGATTGAGGCGAAAGTGCGGCTGCGCCTTCGCGCGATTGTCGAGCCCCACGACGGCCGTCACGACCTCGTGCACGTCGTCGGGCAAATGCACGGGACCGTTAGGCTGGCGAAAATGGAATTTGGACTTGCCGACCTGATGCTCGAAGCGTTGCAGATCCACACCGAACGCCGCATTGTATTGCTGCACCGTGCCCGAGAGCACGACGCGCCGCGCTGCCGGATCGGCGTGCGCGACCTGGAGACCATGCGACGTGGCGAATTGCTCGACGCGCTTCACGTCGTCGGCGGATGCGCCGAAACGCCGCTCGTACTCCTCGCGTGAAATAGGCTTGGCCGATGGATCGTTCGACGCGAGTTTGTCGACGAGCTCATGAAATTCCGCCGACGATTGCCGCCGCAGAATCAACACGATGTCGAAATGCTCGGCGGGGTCGCACGAACCAACGCACTGCGCGCCGCCCGGCGTGGGATGGTCGCTGTTTGCCACAGGGTGCCTCGTCATCGCCAATCTCCTCGATTAAGCGCGCGCCCCCTGACGACCGGACATACGGCGAACTCGCCGGTTCCGCGCGCCACGAGGGCACCGCATGCCGTCCGATGCTGCCTGAATATGCGTGAGTTTCATTGCATCCCGACGCATTCTCGCGCATTCGCGAATTTCGCAGTCGATCACGGACGCAAAATCAGTCAGAGGCGAGCATGCCGCATGCCCAATTCGTCGCTACGACGAACACTGCGTTCACCGCATGCTTCCTTTCATATTCATTCCGTTATGGGCGAGATAACGACAGCAAATATTTCCCTAATTTTGGCCTCGCGAACATCGGTTCATTCCCAGCCCGCTCACGGAGACTTCATGAATAACCGCATGGCCCGCGTCCTGCGCGTCGCCCCTCTCGTACTCGCCACACTCGGCGCCGCCTTCTCGATCGGCGCCAGCGCGGCCGCCACGTCGCCTTCCACGCCCATGGGCGTGGCATTCGTCTACCTCGGCAACCCCGGCGACGCCGGCTGGACCTATGCGCACGAGCAAGGCGTGAAAGCCATCGAAAAGCAGTTCGGCGACAAGATCAAGGTCACGCGCGTGGAGAACGTGCCCGAATCCGCCGACTCGGAGCGCGTGTTTCGCGATCTCGCCGCCAAGGGCAACAAGATCATCGTCGGTTCGAGCTTTGGTTTTCAGGACTTCGAACTAAAAGTGGCGAAGGACTACCCCGACGCCGTGTTCATGCACGCGACGGGTTACAAGAAAGCGCCCAACTTCGCGACCTACGACGTGCGCACGTACCAGAGCGCTTACCTCGCGGGACTCGTGGCGGGCTACACGACCAAAAGCAATCAGCTCGGCTTTGTCGGGTCCGTGCCGGTGCCCGAAGTCGTACGCAATATCGACGCCTTCACGATGGGCGCGCGCTCGGTGAATCCGAACGCCAAGGTCAAGGTCATCTGGATCAACAGCTGGTTCGATCCGGGCCGCGAAAAGCAGGCCGCCGAAACGCTCATCGGCCAGGGCGCCGACGTGCTGATCCAGAACACCGACTCCACCGCCACGATGCAGACCGCCGAACAGAAGAAGGTCCATGCCTTCGGCTGGGATTCGGACATGAAACAGTTCGGCCCGAACGCCCAGTTGGGCGCGTGCGTGAGCTACTGGGGCGTGTATTACTCGCATCTCGTGCAGCAGGTGATGGCCGGCACGTGGACCAATGCGCCCGTGTGGTGGGGTCTCAAGGAGAAGGCGATCGATCTCGCCGACATCAACACGAACGCGGTCTCGCCCACGGCGCTGAAGGCGCTAAACGCGAAGCGCGACGCCATCGTGGCGGGCACGTTCGATCCGTTCGCCGGGCCAATCAAGGATCAAGCGGGCACGATACGTGTGGCAGCGGGAAAATCTCTTTCGGATACCGAACTACTTCGCCTGAACTGGTTCGTGGAAGGCGTGGACGGCGCGGTGCCGAAGTAAACGCCCTACGATTTCGCTTTCGATCCAGATTTAAAACACCAGGAGACACGACATGACGACACTCACGGCCGCTTCGGATTCATCGCCCACGCGCGAGCAGATCGTGCGGCATTTGCGGCACGCGGCGGCCGTGGGCGAGCGCGCGGCGTCGTTCGGGCATCACCCGTTCGGCGCGATTCTCGTCGGCCCCGATCACGAAACCGTGCTCATCGAACAAGGCAACGTCGACACGGTCAATCACGCGGAGGCCGTGCTCGCGCGCATCGCCGCAATGAATTTCAGCGCTGGGTATCTCTGGCATTGCACGCTCTATACGTCGGTGGAACCGTGCTGCATGTGCGCGGGCACCGCCTACTGGGCCAATATCGGACGAGTGGTATTCGGCCTGACCGAGACGCGCCTGCTCGAAGCCACGGGCCGCCACGAAGAAAACCCGACGATGAGCGTCTCGTCGCGCTACGTGTTCGATCACTGCCAAAAGGCCGTCGACCTGATCGGACCGGTCGAGGAAGTGGAAGAGGACGTGATGCGCGTGCAGCGCGCATTCTGGCAGGCGCGCGGGCACTGAGACCCGCGCGCCGTTTCATCAGAGCAACGCGCGAATCAGGCCGCCGCGGCCAGCGCGGCCGGCAAATGCGCCTGCAAATAGGCTTCGAACTCGTCCTTCACCTCGGGGTGACGCAGCGCGAATTCCACCGTGGCCTTGAGGTAGCCGAGCTTGCTGCCGCAGTCGAAACGTGTGCCCATGTAGCGATACGCGAGCACCTGCTCTTCGGCCAGCAGCGACTGCACGGCGTCGGTGAGTTGCAGTTCGCCGCCCGCGCCCGGCTTCAGCGCGCGCAGATGCTGGAAAATGGTCGGCATGAACACGTAGCGCCCCACCACGCCCAGGTTGGACGGCGCGTTTTCGGGCGCCGGCTTTTCCACGATGCCCGAGAGCTTGAAGACGTCTTCTTCCCATTCACGGCCGTCGACAATACCGTACGACGCGCTATTCTCGCGCTCGATGGCTTCCACGCCGATCACCGAGCTGTGATAGTGATTGAACACGTCCACGAGCTGCGTCATGACGGGCTTCGGGCTGTACAGCAGGTCGTCGGCGAGAATCACGGCGAACGGACCGTCGCCCACGAGCTTTTCCGCGCACAGCACGGCATGCCCGAGGCCGAGTGCTTCGGCTTGGCGCACGTAGAAGCAATCCACGTTGGCAGGCTTGATGCTGCGCACGAGGTCGAGCAGCTTCTGCTTGTTGCGGGCTTCGAGCTCGGCTTCGATTTCGTACGACTTGTCGAAGTGGTCTTCAATGGCGCGCTTGCTGCGGCCCGTCACGAAGATCATTTCGGTGATGCCCGCCGCGATCGCTTCTTCCACCGCGTATTGAATCAGCGGCTTGTCGACGATCGGCAGCATTTCCTTGGGGCTTGCCTTGGTGGCCGGCAAGAAGCGCGTGCCGAGGCCCGCAACAGGAAATACCGCTTTGGTGACTTTCAGCATGATGTCTATTCCCAGATCGTTCGTTTGAGTCAAGTCTTGCAGCGAGGCAAGCCGGCTTCCCCTCGTGGGGGCTGCTAATGCAGTTCTTGTGATGCGGGATAATTTTCCGCCTGCACCGCCATGACCGCGAGATATGGCGGCGCGACAGGTCAATCCAGAAAACGAAGTGTGAGAACTACCGGAAATTCTTGCCAATCGCATTAATAATCGGCACGAATTGCCTGAATAAATCAGTGATGCATTTTGACGCGGAACGCATTGCTGGTGCAATTCGTCCGCAAGAAAGAATCGCTTCTTACTCGACTTCGTCGGCGGGCGGCAATGCGCTCGACCGCGTGCGCGCACGCCGGATCGGCTCGTTGCGCAGGGCTTCGCGATACGCGGAAACCGCTACGAGTATCAACAGCACGGCCACGCCGGCCAGTAAATGCAGGTTCATTGGAATCTCCAGCGATCATAGGCGATCCCCTTCAAAGTAGCATCACAAATCCCACAAATAAATCGCCAATTTTTTAAAACGTATTTCTTTCTGTATCCGTCTTTTTTTGCGACTACATTTTGAAAATCTTTTACCGCTTTTTCCCTCGCGCGCGACGCCTATGATCGCGAAGTCATCGACCCAAGGACCGGACGCGCCGGACAAACATGAGCGATCCCGCACTCGAAGTGGCACTGCCGCCTGCAACCGTCGTGCCTGCCGCCGCCGCGCGTCCCAAGGTGGTCGCAAGCGAGCATATGATCGACGCCATGCGCGGCTTCGCGGCCCTGCTGGTGGCCTATTTCCATTGCCGCCAGGTTACATGGATCGGCATGGGCGCATTCCACCGGGCTCACGCGAGCCTCGCCGATCCCGGCACGATCGCCGCGTGGCTGACCTTGCCCATTGCATGGGGCTCGGCGGGCGTGCCCATCTTCTTCGTGATCAGCGGCTATTGCATTCATCGCAGCGGCGCGGCCCGGCTACTCGCGAACCCGAATTTCACACTCGATGCGCGGCAATTCTGGCTGCGCCGCTTCGTGCGCATTTATCCCGTGCTGCTGGCCGCCCTGCTGCTCACGCTGGCCGTCGACTCGATCAGCCTGGGCGTGCTGCCCGTGAGCCACAAGATCAACGACATCGGGCTGCAATCCTTTCTGGTCAACCTGTTCTCGCTACAAGGGATTGCCGGTAAAACCTACGGCTCGAACGGCGCGCTCTGGACCCTCTCGCTCGAAGTGCAGTTCTATCTGCTCTATCCGCTGCTGTTCGCCGCGCGCCGCCGCTTTGGCTTGCATGCGGTGCTGGGCGCGGTCGCCCTCGTCAATCTCGTTTCGGCGCTCACGCTGCAACGCCACGACGTTGTGATCTTCACGTCGTTCTGGTTCTCGTGGATGCTGGGCGCCTGGATCGCCGAAGTGCATCTGCGCGGCGGCTCCGGGTTTCGCCTCGCGTATGCCGCTTCCGCCCTGTTCGCCGTGGCCGGTTGCGCGGCGTTTCACTTCGGCCAATATGGCGCCTTTCAGCTATGGGCCGCCGCCTTCGCGTGCTATCTCGTGAAAGCACTGGGCCGCCCCGTCCTGGCGGGCGGTGCGCTCACCGCGTGCTTCTCGAAGCTCGGCGAGTTCAGCTACTCGCTCTATCTGATTCATCTGCCGCTATTTGTGCTGCTCGGCTCGCTGCTGTATCGCTCCTCGCTGCAAACGTCGATCTGGCCGTCGTTCGGCTTCACGCTCGCGGTATTGCCGGTGGCGTGGGTCTTCTACCGCCTCTTCGAACGCCCCGCGCTCAATGTGGCGGCGCGACTGCGCAAACGCGTCGCGGGTTGATTCGAGCCATTCCAACGATCCCAACGAAGCAAAAAAGGGCGGCCCGCCAGATGCGGACCGCCCTTTTCCATGGTGCGCTGAATTGATCGGCGCCGCTTATTTACCGCGCGCCACCACGTCGTCCAGCACCTTCTCGACCGCCTCGACATATTGCGCCTTGCCGAAGCGCGCGCGCGCCGTTTGCAGGCCCTGTCCGGCCAGCCGCTCGCGCAATAGCGTGTCGTCGTGCAGTCTGCCGAGCGTCGCGGCCAGTTCGCTCGCGTCGCCCGGCGTGCAGAGCAGGCCGCTCTTGCCATGCTCGACGATCTCGGTCACGCCGCCGTCGCGCGACGCCACCACGGGGCGCTGCGCCAGCATGCCCTCCACCACCACGCGGCCAAACGGCTCGGCCGTAATCGAGGTATGCGCGATCACGTCCACGGCCCGCATGCACGCGGCAATGTCGTTGCGGAAGCCAAGGAAATGCACGCGATCCTGCAGGCCGTGCGTTTCCACGAAAGCTTGCAGCTCCGCGGCGTAATCGTCCTCACCGAACAGCGGCGCGCCGACGAATACCGCATGCGCACGCAGCTCGTGCAGCAGCGCCTCGAGCAGCACATGCTGTCCCTTCCAGCGTGCGAGACGGCTGAATGCGCCAACCAGGAACGCGTCTTCGGGCAAGCCGATCTGCAGCCGCAACTGCCGCTGCGAAGCCTGCGCGAGCGCGCGGAACGGCGACTCGTCCACGCCGTTGTGCACGACGTCGATGCGGTCTTCGTCGAAGCGCGTGAGTTGCGCGAACACCTTCGCGGAGGCATGCGAATTCGCGATCACGTGGGCGAGGCCCAGCTTCGCGCAACCCTTGATGATCGCGCGCTGCACCCGGCCGAAATGCTCGGCGCTCACGATGTCGCGCAGATGCCAGACCACCGGCTTGCGCGCGAGTTTGCCGGCGATCACGCTAATCACCATGGCGCGCTGCGTGTTGGCGTAGACCACGTCCGCATCGCGCGCGCGGCGGCGCGTTTCGCGCACGAGGCCCGCCACGCCCTTGAGCACGCCCAGACGCGGCGCCGTGCCACCATCGCGGCGCACGTTGCGCAACGCGCCCGACTCGATCACCTCCACGTTCGCACCCGCGGCATCGAGCGCCTCGCGGAACGGCCCGTCGTTGAACAGCAGCACATCCACGCGCGACTGCAAGCCTTTCACCACTTCGAGCAACGACAACTCCGCGCCGCCCAGCACGCCGCTCTGGTCGATGGCGAGCACGCGCGGCGCGTCGGCATGCGGGTCGATCTCGACGGGCGGCGCGCCATGCGCCGACCCCGCTCGCGTGATCGACGGCACTGCTTGCGCCACGCGCGCGAAGAACTGCTCGCGGAAATGCGCCGACGAAAAGCGCTCGGCATTGGTGCGGCAGTCCTCGGCGCGAAAGCGCGCGGGATTCGCTTCGAACGCGCCCACGGCCGCGATGATCGCGTCGGCGTCCTGCTCCTCGAAGAAGAGGCCCGTGGGCCGTGAGCCGCTGTCGACCACGGTTTCCAGCGCCCCGCCCTTGCCATAGGCAATGACCGGCGTGCCGCACGCCTGCGCTTCGACCACGGAAATGCCGAAGTCTTCCTCCGCCGCGAAGACGAAGGCCTTCGCGCGGCGCATGCGATCGTGCAACACCGCGAACGGCTGATAGCCGAGCACCTCGACGTTCGGGCCCGCCTTGGCGCGCACCTTCTGCATGTCGGGACCATCGCCGATCACCACGAGACGCTTGTCCGGCATGCGTGAGAACGCTTCCACGATCAGATCGATCTTCTTGTACGGCACCAGCCGCGAAGCCGTCACATAGAAGTCTTCCTTTTTCGTCTGGACTTCGAACGAATCGATATCGACGGGCGGATACACCACTTCCGCATCGCGCTGATACACCTTGTGAATGCGTCGCGCGATGAAGTCCGAATTGGCGACGAACTGATCGACGGAATTCGCCGTGCGCACGTCCCAGTTGCGGATGTAATGCAGAATCAGCCGTGCCAGCATCGACTTCGGGCCACGCGTGAGTCGCGACTCCTCGAGATACTGATGCTGCAGATCCCACGCATAGCGGATCGGCGAATGCACGTAGCTGATGTGAAACTGGTCCGGTCCGGTGAGCACGCCCTTCGCCACCGCGTGGCTGCTCGAAATCACCACGTCGTAGCCGGAAACGTCGATCTGCTCGATCGCGAGCGGCATGAACGGCAGGTACGCGCGATACCGCGTGCGCGCCTTCGGCAGGCGCTGAATGAACGAGGTCGTGGCCCGCTTGCCGCGCAGGAACGTGCGGTCTTTCGCGTCGACGAAATCGACCACGGAGAACAGGTCCGCGTCGGGGAAGCACGCGAGAATCTGCTCCAGCACGCGCTCGGCGCCCGCGTAGGTCACGAGCCAGTCGTGCACGATCGCCACCCGTGGCGCGCGGCCGGTATGGCGCGTGAGGGGCACGAGTGCGTTGGCCTCGGCAAGTCGTGGAGCGGTGAGATCGCGCCGTTTGAGCGGCGCGATGCTGCTTTCGGACGAGGCCGTTTCGTCGATCAGTTCATGACTCATGCGCTTTTCCGTAGATTCAGTCGAAACAGGAGGGAACGGGCGTAACCGCGCAGCAACGGCGTCGTTGCCACCGACCACACCACGTTGGCGAGTGCCAGCACCACGCCCGCGCCGATCGCGTACCACGCGTCCGGCAGCCACCATGCGAGCGCGAGTGCGGCAGCAAGAAAACTCAGATGGGCGAACATGTCGACGAGGATCGTGCGGCTATGAATGCGCGCGAGCCACAACAACACCACGTAGTCGAACAACGAGCGGAACAGCACCGCCGCCGCCGCGCCCGGCAAACCGAAACGCGCAATGCCGAGCCACAGCAACCCCGCGAACAGCGGCAGTTCCACGAGCCCGACACGCGCGGCGGCAGCCGGATTGTTCTGCGATTGAATGAGAATGCGCGTGACGCTCGCCTGCCCGATCAGCCACACGGCAATGATGAGAAAGCGGCCCACGGGTGCGCCATGCTCCGCGATCACGGGGCCGACCCACGCGCGCAGAAACGGTTCGAGCACCACGATCGCGCCAATACCCACGGGCGTGAACACGCCGTTGAGAAATTGCAGCGACTGCGCGGCCACTTCATCCGCATGCTCGCGACGCAGCGCGGAAAGGCGCGGGAACAGCGTGCGCACCAGCGCGTTCGGCACCATGTTCAAACGCGTGACGAGGTTTTGCGGCACCGTGTAGTACGTGACGAAACGCGCGCCCAGGCCCGCGCCCAGCATCATGCGGTCGAGCGAATCAGCCACCATCGTCGTGATGCTCGCGATCAGCATCCAGCCACCGAAGCCGAACAACGCCTTCGAGGTGTCGAGACGCGGCCGCTGCATCTTGCGAATGCCGAGCACGCGCAGCGCCGAGCGCCCGAGCAGCACGGCCGCCACGAAACGCGCCAGCACGGCGGCGGCAATCACCGTTTGCAGATTCGGCGCGAACACCCACGCGGCGCCGAGCGGCAGCAACTGGAACAGGAAGGTGCCGAGCGTCTGGTTGGTGTTGTAGATACCGAAGCGTTCCGCGCCGTTGATCGCGCCCGCGAACACCCACGAGACGTTCGCGATGGGAATCGCCACGGCCAGCCACGGCAGCGCGAGATAGACCTCGTGGCGCATGGCCGCCGAAACGTGCGTGAAATACGCCGTATAGAGCGCGCCGCCCGAATAGATCAGGATGCCGCCAATCGCGCCCGTGACGAAGTTGAGCCAGAACGCACTCCAGAACACGCGCTCGCAGGCCTCCGTGTCTTTCGAGGCCCACGCCTTCGAAATATGATTCTGCGCGGCCATGCTCATGCCGAGATCGAGCACGCTGAAATAGCCAATCAAGGCCCACACGAGCGCGATCACGCCGTAACGTTCGACACCCAGCATGCGAATGTACGACGGCACCGTGACCAGCGACACGAAGGTCGGCAGCACGAGACCGAACAGATTGATCGCGACGTTACGCAGTATTCCTTTATCCATGGGATTTCCCGTTGTAGCGGCCGTGCTTCATCAGGCCGGTTTCCAGCGGTACATGAGCACCTTGCCGCGCGCATCTTCCTCGACGAACACGAGGTATTCGCCGTTCGCCTGACGATGCGCGCTGATTCCGAACGGCACGTCTACCCAGCCCGAGGCGTGTCCGACCTCGGGGCCCGGGCCGAACGTGCCCACTTCCTTCGCACTGTCCTTGTCGTACACATGCACGTTGCCCGCGGGTTCGACCACGAACACGTACTGCCCTTCGACCGTGAGTCCCGCTGGCGTGACGGGCGGCTTCGCGTGCGGATCCCACGGCAAACGCAGCATGTAGCGCTGCTCGGGATGCCCGCTCGTCCACTTGTCGTAGCGCACCAGCACGCGGCCCGCTTCTTTCCAGAAGCCCGGATCGTGCGGCGCGTCGGCGGTGTAGCCGGTCACGTAGAGCGAGTCGGTTTGCGGCTCGTAAATCGCGCGATGCACTTCGGTAAACGGCGCGGGAATCGCGTACTTGTCGAGCTTGTCGTAGCTGTAGATGGGGTTGCCCTTCGCGTCGAGTCCGCCAAAGCGGAAGCGCCAGATCCCCTTGTCGTCGCGCGCCCGCCAGATGTCGCCGCGCGTGTCGACCCACCAGCCCCAGCCGCCGCCGAGCTTTTCGCGCGACGGATTGCGCGTGAATTCGCTGCTCTCGAACGCACCGTTGCCGTTCGTGTCGCGCCAGATCCAGTCGCCGCCCGGCGGTGCGTTCGGCACGTGCAGCACGGGACGTTCGCGTCCCGCGATGAAGCCCGAGGGAATCGCGGTTTCGCCGTCATGCTGCGCATCGAAGCGATAGATCTTCAGATGGTCCGCATACATGTCGGTGAGAAAGAGGAACGTGTGCCCATTCAGCGCGCGCGCCGTCGGCAGGCCCGGCCACTGGTCCGTGTGGAAGACGGGATCGTCGGGATAGCGGAAACGGTTCGACAGAAAGCCCACGTAACGCGAGTCCTGACCAGGCGGTTTCGAGAGATCGAGCTCGAAGCGCTTGTTGCCCGTGTACACGCTATCGGGCCGCTGCGGATCGACCCACGCGCCGTCCACGAACAGCAGTCCTTCGAGATTCCACAGCCGCTTGCCCGCGGGCGAGTAGGCCTCGAGCGTCGCGCCGAGCCCCGCGCCAATGCTGTCGTGCTGCGGACCAATGCCGTTCGTCGACACGTAGATGTTGCCGTGCGCGTCCGTGCCCACGCCGGTCAGGCCGTTGAAGCGGCCCGGCCCCGGCCGCCCCGCCACGCCCGCGAAAATGCCGCCGCGTTCGCCGAGCGTCGCGCTCTGCGCCCACGACTTGCCGTTGCGCGTATAAATGAGGATCTGCTGGCGCGGGCCGTTATCGGCGATCAGGATGCGCTGCGAGGCATCCACGTTGATGTCGACGGCGTCCGCGTCGTCGGGCAGCTTGAGCGCGTCGTCGAGCGGCTTGCCATCCGCCGAAAAATGCTGGACGTACGGGCCTTTGTCGTCGTTCGCGCCCGCGAGCACCCAGAGCGAACCGTCACCCGCGAGCGCGATGCGGCCCGGCGCCCGCACGTCGAACTGCGACTTGCGCTGCATCGAGTTCGCATCGTAAATCTCGATGCGATTCATCGACGTGTTGCTGACATAGAGCGTCGAATCCGTCGCGGCGAGTCCGCCGATATCGGCATGCGTGCCCGTGGGCACATCGGCGATCTTCAGGAACGCGCCCGCCAGTTGCGCGTGCGGATTCAGCGGATCGGGCGAGGCCTGGAACGCAGCGGCTCGCTTAGGCTGATCGAGCGGCCGGCGCGTCACGCCGAACCACTGGCGCCCTTTCTCCGGCCAGATGCCGTTGCCAACGAGATGCCCTTTCTCGTTGCCCACGCCCACGGCGGCATACAGATAGTGCTGATTCACGGCTACGGCATTGCCGCCCGCGCCACCCCAGCCATGCGTGCCGCCCGCGAAACCGAGCGCCTTGCCGTCCTGATACGCGCTGATCTCCGCCCCGCTCTCGTCCCACGGCGCGTTTGTATAGACCTTGCCTTCGGGCGTCACGGCGATGGCGGTCACGTTGATCTGCATCCACGTGCCCTGACCATAACCGTAGGTATTGCCGATCCACGAAGTCGTAACCTGCAATTGCGGCGCGGCGATCGTCTGCACCGACGAGGTACAGATGAACGTGCACATCGCGGCCAGCGCGAACGTTCTGCGCAGGCGGCGTTCAGGATGTGCGCGGCGCTCGAGTGGCAGCGTCGGGGACGGCGTCCGTGGCGACTTCAGCGGCAAGGCGAATTCCTCCGGTCTGGTAACGGCAATCTGCTCGGATCATGCCGTACAAACCGCGCGAAAAATCTCCCCGCAAAAAGCGAAAATAATTCAAAAAAATTCAGTCTCCAATCCGGCTTTTTTGCGCGCAACGGCAATAAATACTGATGCGCCGCACCATCACACGCACGGCCTTACCGATAAGGACTTTTTGCGCCATTACAGCGCCGTCGAGAGGCCAGAAATGGTGCATTTAACGCAATTAAAAATACAAACTCACAATTAGAGATATTTCGATTTTTTGACGCGCTTTTTGACCATTAAATTCTTCCTAGAATCGTTCGCACTGCGCATGCAACATCAACCGGATAGCCGATGACCGTCGACCGCCCTCTTGACTCAGTGAGCCCCGCTAATCATTCCCACCGCATCGTCCAGCTCGACGGCCTGCGTGCGATCGCCGTGCTCGCCGTGTTCGCGCAGCACGCCTTGCGCGCGCCGCTGTGGATGGGAGTGGATTTGTTCTTCGTGCTGAGCGGCTTCCTGATCACGGGCATCCTGATGGAGCGCAAGTCGCGCGGCCAGTCCTACTTCAGCTACTTCTATGCGCGACGTGTGCGCCGCATTCTGCCGCCGTATGTGTTATTGCTCGTCGTCTCGTCGATCCTGTTCGGCTTCGGCTGGGCGCATTACTGGCCGTGGTACGCGTTCTTCGCCACCAATATCGGCGACGCGCTGGGACAGAGCGGCCACGACAGCCTGAACATTCTCTGGTCGCTCGCCGTCGAGGAACAGTTCTATATCGTCTGGCCCTTCGTGGTGTTGCTGCTGCCGCGCCGCTGGCTCGCCATCGTGGCCGCCGCGTTGATCGTCATCACGCCGATCCTGCGCGCTGTCGCCACGCCGTGGTTCGACACGTATTGGCCGATCTACTACCTCACGCCGTTCCGCATGGACCTGCTGGCCGCGGGCGCGCTGCTCGCCGTGCTCGTGCGCAACGACCGCAACGCACTCGAACCGCTCAAGATTCCGGCGGCCGTGCTGTTCTTTCTGGCGCTGGCCGCGCTGGCGTGGCTGCATCTGCATTACCCGCGCTTTCGCGGCATGAACACGCCCGCCTCGAACGCACTGCTCTACAGCATCTCGCTCGTGCTGTGTACCTCGGCGGTGGTGTACGCGCTGCAATCGAAGGGCATCGTGCGGCGCGTGCTCAGTCATCCCGTGCTCGTGTACGTGGGCACCATCAGCTACACGATCTACCTCATCCACCTCACGATCCTCTACGCCCTGTGGCCGCATTTCGGCCGCCTGGCGAGCGCGGGAATCGGACTCGCGATCACGCTGATTTACGCAAGCGCGAGCTGGTTCCTGTTCGAACGCCGCCTCACGCGCGGGCCCAACCGGCGTGCCCACACCACGCCGGCCACGCTCGGCTCGCGGGTGAACTCCACCAGCGCGCAATCGTGATTCCCTTCCCCGTTCGCTACTTCAAAAGGCACATCACATGAACGAACGACGCAAAGCCATCATCACCGGCGTGTCCGGCCAGGACGGTGCTTACCTCACGCGCCTTTTGCTCGACAAGGGCTACCACGTGACCGGCACGTACCGCCGCACCAGCTCGGTCAACTTCTGGCGCATGAGCGAACTCGGAATTCTCGATCATCCCTCCCTCGAACTGGTCGAGCACGATCTCACCGACGCGGGCTCGACGATGCGTCTCGTCGAGCGCGCCAAGGCGCAAGAGGTGTACAACCTCGCCGCGCAAAGCTTCGTGGGCGTGTCGTTCGATCAACCGGTCACCACCGCCGAAGTCACGGGCATCGGCGCACTCAATCTGCTCGAAGCGATTCGCGTGGTGAATCCGCGCATGCGCTTCTATCAGGCTTCGACCTCCGAAATGTTCGGCAAGGTGCAGGCCGTGCCGCAATGCGAGGACACGGCGTTTTATCCGCGCAGCCCTTATGGCATCGCCAAGCTGTTCGCCCACTGGTCGACGGTCAACTATCGCGAGTCCTACGACATCTTCGCGACGAGCGGCATTCTCTTCAATCACGAGTCGCCGCTACGTGGCCGCGAATTCGTGACGCGCAAGATCACCGACGCCGTGGCGAAGATCAAGCTCGGCAAGCAGAACATGCTCGAACTCGGCAACCTCGACGCCAAGCGCGACTGGGGTTACGCCTCCGAATATGTGGAAGGCATGTGGCGCATGCTGCAAGCCGATGAACCCGACACCTACGTGCTCGCCACGGGCCGCACCGAAACCGTGCGCGATTTCGTGAAGATGGCCTTTTCCGCCGCGGGCTTCCAGCTCGAATGGTCAGGCAAGGGCGAGCGCGAGACCGGCATTTGCGTGGCCACGGGCCGCAAGCTCGTGAGCGTGAGCCCGCGCTTCTATCGTCCCGCCGAAGTCGATCTGCTGATCGGTTCTGCCGAAAAGGCGCGCGAGAAACTCGGCTGGCAGCCGCAAACCACGCTCGAACAACTTTGCCAGATGATGGTCACGGCCGACCTCACGCGCAACGAACGCCATGACACGTTCTGATAACCCGGCTCCTTCGAAGCAGCCGCACGCGCTCATCACGGGTATCGGCGGCTTCACCGGGCGCTACATGGCCGCCCGCCTCGCGGCGGACGGCTATCGCCTCTGGGGCACCGTGCGTGACAACGAACACGTGCCCGAGGGCGTCACGCCGCTCGCCGCCGATCTGCTCGACACCCAGTCGCTCGCGCATGCCGTGGAAGCCGCGCAGCCCGATGTGGTCGTGCACCTCGCCGCCGTGGCCAACGTCGCGAGCAGCGATGTCGCGCGCACCTATGTGGTCAACGTGGTCGGCACGCGCAACCTGCTGGAGGCGCTCGCGAAGCAGCGCAAGACGCCGCGCGCCGTGCTGCTCGCGAGCAGCGCCAACGTCTATGGCAACGCCACCAACGGCGTGATCGACGAAACCGTGGCGCCGCAACCGGCCAACGACTACGCGGTCAGCAAACTCGCGATGGAGTACGTCGCGAAGCGCTGGAACGACACGCTGCCGATCATCGTTGCGCGGCCGTTCAACTACACCGGCGTGGGCCAGACGGTCGACTTCCTGATCCCGAAGATCGTCGAACATTACGCGCGGGGCGAAGAGCGCATTTCGCTCGGCAATATCCACGTGGCGCGCGACTTCTCCGATGTGCGGGATGTCGTGGACAGCTACGCCAGACTGATTGCCGCCGCGCCGCGCGGCGCGACCGTCAACGTCTGCTCGGGCCGCGGCCATACGCTCGGAGCGTTGCTCGACATGCTGTCGCGCATTGCCGGTTACGACATCGACGTGCACATCGATCCGCGTTTCGTGCGCGCCAACGAAGTGCGCCAGCTCATCGGCTCGAATGCGAAGCTGCGCTCGGTGGTGGGCGACAGCACGCGCAAACGGCTCGAAGAGACCTTGCGCTGGATGTACGACGAAGCGCGCGAACGTCTGCTCGAAACGCAATGAAGGCGCGCGGGTTTTCACGCTCCGCGCGCCCTCCCTTCTTCACTTCGCGTTGCTGAAACCGCCGCCCTTTCGGGCGGCGTTTCTTTTGGCCGTTCCTTCGGCCTTTCGATCGTTCAATGCGCGGCGGCAATCGCTTCCGCGTACACACCGGCCACGCGCTTCGCGATCACGGCGTTGTCGAAATGCTCGCGTGCATACGCCTTGCAGGCGGCCTCGTCGGGCAGTTTGATACGGCCCGAGAGCGCCCCGGTGATGCCCTCGGCGATCGCTTCCGCACCCGTTGCCGGCAGCACGAGATCGGGCGACAGGCCCGCCACCGCTTCGGGCAAACCGCCCACCGGCGTCACGAGCACCGGCGTTCCGGCGGAAAGCGATTCGACCGTGATGAGCCCGAAGCCTTCGAGCGCGACCGTGGGCACGACGCTCAGCGTGGCCGCACGATACAGCGCCGGCAGATGCGCGTCGGGCACGAAGCCGAGCAGCTTGACGTTGTCGGTGAGATCGGCTTCGTCAATACGCTGCTGCAACTCCGTCTCGAGGCGCCCGCGACCCGCGATCAGCAGCAACACGTCGGGATGGCGCGTCTTCACGGTCTTGATCGCTTCGATCAGATCTTCCAGACCCATGCGGCGCACGAGGCGGCGCACCGCGAGGATGATCGGCCGCCCTTGCGGCAATTGCAGCTTCATGCGCGCTTCCGCCACGCTGCACGCGGGATCGAAATGCGCGGTGTCCACGCAGCCCGGCACGATGCGCACGCGCTCCGGCGAAATGCCGTAGCGCTTCGTGAGAATGTCGCCGAACGCCTTCGAGAGCACGATGAGCCGCGACGAGCGCTCGTACACCGACTGTTCGAGCGAATGTTTGATGCGTTGGCTCAACGTGGCCGCGCCTTCGACGAAACTTTCATCGGCCCACGGTCCCTGGAAATGCGAGACCTGCGGAATGCCGCGCGTGACGTCGAGACCCGGGAACGTGTAGAGCGCGAAGTGCGAGGAAATCACGTCCGGACGATGACCCGCGATCTCGCGGCGCAACGCGCGGCGCGCGTCCATGAGCCGGAACGGCAGCGAACGCGAAGCCGAACCGAAACCGTTGATCGCGCCGTTGCTGTCCTGCGCCACCTTGGGCGAACCGGCCACCACGCCGCGCACGTGCACGCCCGCGCCCGGCAGTGCGCCCACGAGCGAGTAATACATGCGGTCGAGGCCGCCCGCGCGTTCGGGAAACCAGTGCATGCCGATCTGTAGCGAATGGATGGATTGTCGTGTGGTCATCGCGTGTCCTTGTTCTGCACGAATGCGGTTATTCAGCGGAGATCCGCGCCGGCAACTGGCGCAGCGTCTGGCCACCCGGGAGGGTGGCGGCGAATGCGGGTTCTTCGCGGCTTGCGTGCCGGACGGCTTCGTTGGCGTCGCCCGCGAGTTGTCGATACAGCGCGATGTATTGCGCGGCCATGCGCGCCCAGCCGAACTGGCCCGCGAGGTCGGCGGCCGCCACGCCCATCGCGAGGCGGCGCGTGCGGTCGCTCGCGAGCGCGACGACAGCGTGCGCGAGCGCGGTCACGTCGTCGGGATCTTCGAGCACGATGCCGCACTCGGGCGTGATGATTTCCGCGCCGCCCGCCGTGCGCGCGGTGACCACGGGCAAGCCCGCCGCCATCGCTTCGAGCAGCGAGAGACTCATCGCTTCGTAGCGCGAAGGAAAGACGTAGGTGTCCACGGAACGCATCAACGTGGGCATATCGCTTACGAGACCGAGAAAATGCACGCGGTTCGCAATACCGAGTTCGCGCGCGAGCTCCGGATACGGGCTGCCCGGCAGATAACCGGCCACCGCCAGATGCACGTGATCGGGCATTTGCTTGAGCGCGTGCAGCACGGTGCCGAGATTCTTGCGCGGCGTGCGCAGGTCGCCCACGAACAGCAGCAGGAAGGCTTCGGCGGGCAAATCGAACTTCGCGCGGTCGGCATGCGCCGAGGCGAAGCCGCGCGTATCCACGCCGTTGTAGATCACGTCGAGGCGCTCGACCGGGTCGCCGCCCGAGTCGCGAATCTCGTCGGCGACCTTGCGCGAGACGGCCGCGATCACGCGCGAGCGCCGGTAAGCCCAGCGTTCGAGCACGGCGTTGGCGCGCGTATAGACGAATTGATACGCCGACCACACGCCACGCGTGAGTCCGAACGGATAGTACTTGCTGCGCGCCCAGCCGCCGTGCACGAAATGCGCCGTGTTGACGTCGGCGTGCGCCCACGTGATGAAGCCGTTCACATGCAGCACGTCGTATTCGCTGCGATGACGGCGCAGCCACAGCGCGCTCTTCAACGCGAACACCTGCTGGCGCAGCAGATTCGTCGGCCACCAGCGCGACGGCTTCACGCTCACCCATTTCACGTTGGGATGCGCGAGCATTTCCGGCGCGACATGCGATGCGATCAGCGTGACTTCGAATCCTTCGGCGAGCGCCGCGCGCGCGATTTCATGGTTGACGCGCCCCTGGCCGTCGTTATGGCGCACGACGTGCGTGACGATTGCGACTCTCACTCGGAGACCTCCCTGTTGAATGCCTGGCGTCGCTCCAGCTTGCGCCAATGCCCCGCGCTGAGAATGGAAAACACACTCGAAAAGAGCAGCAAACCGCCCGTGCCGACGAGTGAGTTCGTGAACACGAGCATGGCGAAAATCGATACGGCGAGACTCAGGCACGCGCACACGTAGCGGTCTTCCTGCATGCGGAACGACTCGCGCACGGCGCGCACGATCAGCCACAGCACGCCCGACATGTAGAGCAGCGTGCCGGGCCAGCCGAGCACGAACGGAATGTTCATCACGCCGCTGTCGAAGCTGCCGTATTTGCCCAGTTCGCCGTTGTCGCTCGAGAGCTTCGTCGAGGCGCCGGTGGCACCCATGCCTTCGCCCGTCACGTCGGTGAAGGCCGTCTTGGCGAATTCGGCGTAAAACTGGTTACGCGCTTCGTAGCTCTGGTCGTCGCTCAGATTGACGAGTGAATTCAGGCGCTGCTGCATGCGGTCCGCGACCGGCCCGAAGGTGAGCAGCGGCACACACACGCCCGCGAGCACGAACGCGCTGATGACGATACGCAAGCGCACCTTGTTGCTCGACTTCGCCAGTTGAATCAGCATGGCGATGGCCCAGCCGCCCCACGTGGAGCGCACCAGCGAAAGCGCGAAGGCGAAGAAGCCGAACGCCGCCGCGACCCAGCGCACGCGATGTTGCGCCGCCATCACCAGCACCATCGCGCCCATCATCGCGAACGCGAACGGCCCCGACGAATTCATCGTGCTGAACACGCGCACGCCGAGCGGCACGGGGTCGCCCTGGGAATTCATGTTCGAGCCGATCATCCACATCGCGTCCCACGGCGGCATGATGAAGAACTGCACGAGGCCGTACGCGCCCATCACGAGCATGCCGTAGATGAAGGTGTTGACGATGGTCTGACGGCACTCGGGATACTGGCGCGTGAGCACCATGATGTGAAAGCCGATCAGCAGCGGATACACCCAGTTGGCGAGGTCGTAGACGGCCGCTGCCGGGCCCGACGACATCACGCCCACCACGAACGCATAGGCGATGCCGAGCAGCGCCAGCAGCAGCGGCAAACCGCGCCGCTGCGCGAGCACCGGGTAATAGCGCAGCAGCGAAATGCCGCTGATCATCGTGACCGCGAGCGGCGCGACCTGAATCAGACTCGTGGGTGTGAAGCCGCCCTTGCCGTAGTCGGCGAGCCGGCGCACTTCGGGGCTCAGGAACCACAGCCACCACATGAAGCCGATATACCGCACCGGGTTCACGAAGTAGAGCCACAGCCCCGTGGCGATCGACAGCACCGGAAACAGCAGCGTGAGCGCGGAGCCCTGATGCGCGCCGATCAGCAGCGCCGTGACGAGCCACAGCGCGAGCGGCGGCAGCGTGTCGCGGCCCAGCGCGCGCCGCAATCCCGAACGCGACGCGGCGGCCGCGCGCGGCTGCGGCTGCGGCACGAAGCCAGGCTGCGGTAGCGGCGCGGAAGGGTCTTGAGCCCAGGCGGAGGACACGCGCATGATTACGTCCCGCGCGCGGCCACACCCGGCTCGCGCGGCGCCCTCGCCGTCACGTTGCCGATGCGCGGGTCGCGCTCTTGCAGCATCTCGCGCGTGAGTTGCGCATGCTGGCGTGCGAAATGCTGCGTCGTGAGATCGCGCGAGCGCAGTTGCTCACACGCCTCGCGCGCCTGTTCGAGCGTGCGCGCGGGATCGGCAACGAGCTTGTCGACGGCTTCGCGCAGTTGCTGCGGATCGAACGGCGCAACGTAGCTCGCGGCCTGGTCGTCGAAATAATCTTCGAGCGCGCCCACCTTCGTGGCGATCATCGGCTTGCCGAGCGCGGCCGCTTCGAGCATCACGGTGATCCCCGACGCATGCGTGTTCGGGCGCAGCGGCACCACGATGATATCGGCCCACTCGTAAAGCGTGTGCTGCTGCTGAATGCCCGAGACGCGCACGATCTCCACGTTGTCCGCGCGCGCGGAAGCGGGCATGCGCCGCCGCGTGGCGATACGCACCTGATAGCGCGCGTCGTTGCCGAGCGCGCTCACGAGCGTGGCCCAGTCGCGATCGCGGTCGTTGCCGATCGCGGCTACGCGCACGGGCTTATTGGGCTTCCAGTGCGACGGCGGACACAGCGGAAAGTCCGCCGTATTGAGGCCGTACAGCACGTGACGCGCTGCGCGGCCGAAGTACGTGCCGCATAGCGCGGCGTTCTCGCTCGCGAGCGTGGTGAGCAGATCGGCGCGCGCCAGCAGACGTCGATACATCGCGCGGCGCAGCGCGCCATAGCCGGGCCAGCGGTCGAGCAGCCACACGCTTTGCGCGAGCAGCAGCGGGCGCGTGCCGCCCTTCTTCGCGAGCATGAGCAGCACGAGCGCCACGGCGAGATGCTCCTGCTCCGTGTGCGTCCAGATGACGTCGGCGTCGAGAATCGCGCGGCGATTGCGCCAGGCGTGCAGGAAGTCGAACCCGAGCGCCGCCTTGAGCGCGCGGCGCGCGAAACGCACGGGCGCGGTCTCGCGCGAGTCTTTCGCGAAGTCGAGCGCGAACTCCGCGGATTCCGCGTGATGGTAGCCATACAGGCTGCCGATATTTTCGCCCTTGCGATAACGGCGCGGATCGGCGCCATAAAACAGATGGACGTGGACTTGCGTACCGCTCATTCAGGGTCCTCCGTGTAGTCTCGTGGGCGAGCGCGCATCAGGCCAGCGCGCCCAGGGCACGGCGCGCTTCGCGCGCGCCGCCGCGTACCGCGCGCCAGCGTGCGAACGCCGCGCCCGCCGAACCGCCGCGCAGCGCGCTCAGACCCGTATGCACCAGGCCGGGATACACGCGCGTGCCGACCAGTGCGTACCACCACCACGCCGTCTGGCGATGCAGCGGCGGCAAGTGGCCGAGCAGAATCCAGTGCAGATTGAAGGCCGCGTTGCGGATGGAGGCGAGCGTCTGCGCGTTGCGCGGATCTTCGCCGGGGCGCGGCGCCGGGAAATGATCGACGGCCACGAGCGGGTCGTACATGAGCTTCCAGCCCGCGCGCTTCACGCTCATGCTGAACGCCATGTCGTTGTGCGTTTGCGCGCCGCTCCCGCGCAACTGGCGATCGAATCGGCGCTCGCCGATGGCCTCACGGCGGTAGCTCATGTTGGCGCCCTTGAGCAGATCCACTTCGCGCGCGCCGCCCGTGCCCAGATGATGATTGCCGACGATGCGGCCCGAGCGCTGCAGCTTGCCCACGAGCGAGCGCTCGCCGTCGAGCACCTTGCCGCCTTCGTGCACCCAGTCGCGGCCGCCAAGCGCGCCCAGCAACGGGTCCGCCTCGAACGCGGCGGCGATGCGCGCAACCCAGTCGGCGCGCGGCGCGGCGTCGTCGTCGGTGATCGAGATCACGTCGCCCGTGGCGGCGTCGATACCGCGATTGAGCGCGGCCACCTGGCCCGGTTCGTCGACGATCGCCACGTCGACCTTGAGCACACGCGGCGTCACGTGCTCCGCGAGGCACGCATGCGTGGCCTCGTCGTCGGCGCGCGCCACCACCACGATCTGATCGGGCGCGCGCTCCTGGCGCAGCAGCGCCGAAAGGCAACGCGAGAGATCGTCAGGACGCTGATACGTCGGCACCAGCACGGTCACTTTCATGGTTCGCTCTCCTTCGTCACGCGCTCAGATATTCCTGGACGGCGTCGTAGCCATAGCCGTAGCTGCCGCGCGCACGCGCCGGCACCCCGTTGAAGATACCGCCCTGCACGCGCACGCCCGCATTGCGCAAACGCTTGAGCGTGTCGGCGAGTTCGCCTTCCGAATGCATGCCCGAACGCAGCACGAGGAATGTCGAGCCCGCATGACCGCCAATGATCGCGGCGTCGGTCACGGCGAGCACGGGCGGCGTGTCGATGAGCAGCACGTCGTAGCGCGACGCGAGCCCTTCGAGGTACTGCGAGAGGCGCGGCGACATCAGCAGTTCCGAAGGATTGGGCGGACGGCGGCCACACGAGATGAAGTGCAGGTTGTCCACTTCGGTCGCGCGGATCGCCTCGTCCAGCGCGATCTGCCCGGAGAGCAGTTCGGAGAAGCCGTTTTCCTGCGGGCCGCCGAGATGACGCTCGAGCGCGCCGCGGCGCATGTCGCCGTCGATCATCAACACGCGCTTGCCCGAACTCGCGAGCAGCACGGCGAGATTCGCGGTGAGAAAGCTCTTGCCCACACCCGGCACGGAGCCCGTGAACATGATCACGCGATTGCGCGCGTCCATCACGCTGAACTGCAGCGAGGTGCGCAGGCTACGCAGGCTTTCGACCGTGAGATCCTTCGGGCGCGCGTTCGCGAGCACTTCGCGCAGACGCGTGCCGCCGCGCAGCGGGCGCTTTTCGAGCACGGCCTGTTCGGTCGAGAGCGGCACGAGACCGTACACGGGCAGCTGGAACGAGCGCTCGATCTGGTCGGGGTCCACGATGCCCTTGAACATGTTGCGGCGCAGGAGCACGAAGCCCGTACCGAGAATCACGCCGAGCAACGAAGCGGCCGAGATGATGAGCAGCTTCTTCGGCTTCGACGGCTTGCCCGGACGCAGCGCCGGATCGACGATATGCACGTTGCCGCCAGTGCCCACGCGCTGCACCGAAAGCTCCTGAATACGGTTGAGCAGCAGCACGTAAATGTCCTCGGCCACCTTCGCGTCGCGTTGCAGCTGCACGGCCTTGACTTCGGTGGCGGGCAGATCGCGGAACTTGGTGTCGTACTTCGCGCGCTCGCCCTGCAATTGCGCGAGTTGCTGGCGCGCCGCGATCAGCACCGGATGCTGGTCGCCAAAGCGCTGCTGCAACGAAGCGATCTGCAATTGCAGCGCCGAAATCTGCTGCTCGTACTGCACGCTGCCGTCGAGATAAATCTTTGCTTCGTCGCTCGCGTTGATCGAACCCGACTTGCTTTGATACGCGGTGAGCGCGGCTTCCGCGTTCTCCAGATCGCCCTTCAGGCGCGGCTGTTCGCTGCGCAGGAAGTCGAGCATCTTGCTGGCGTCGGCCTGTTTCGTCGCCACGTGTTCACGCAGATACGATTCGGCCACGGCGTTGGCGACCGCCGCCGCGAGCGTGGGGTCGGTGTTTTCCAGCGAGATGTCGATGATGCCGGTCTGCTTGCCCTGCTCCTGCACCTGGACCGCGTTCTGGAACGCGCTGATCGCGTCCAGATCGTTCATGCGCACGACCGTGAAGCGCGTGCCGGGCCGCGCCGCGAGTTGCGTCACGAGCAGCGTCACGCCGCCGCCTTGCGCGGTTTGCCCCACGGTGCCTTCCACCAGACGCTGACCGTCGGGGCCCGTCACCGCATAACGGTTGTTGTCGAGCGCGGTGAGCGTGAGCTTCTTGCCTTCGAGCGCCGGCGTCACCTGCACCGAATCGACGTTGACGACCTCGCCGCCCCACGCGTAGCTCGACATGCCGAGCCACGGCCGCGAGGGCGTGCCGGGCGTGGCGAGCCGCGCCGCCAGATTGCCGAGCACCGGCAGCGTGACGGGCGACACCGAGAAGTTCAGCTTGAACTCCTTAACAACCGGTTCCACCACGCTGCGGCTCTTGATCATCTGGATCTCGGCGTCGGTGGGCAAGCTGCCCGCCGAAGACCCGCTGTTGATGTTGGCACCCGACTGCGTTTGCGTGAGCGCCTGCGACGTGTAGTCGGAAGGCTCCACGCGCACCTGGGTGTCGGCCGTGTAAGTCGGCTTGGCCACGTAGCAGTAGAACACGGCGATGGCGATGACCGCCGCCGCGATCGCGATGAGCCAGCCGATGTCGTCGATGATGACGCGCAACAGCTGGCCGAGGACGACGTCCTCTTCCTCGGTGCGGGCGGCCGTGGCCGCGTAACTATTCGCTTGTGTGCTCACGTTTCGATCCTTTCTGGGTGTTGCTCCGTCGTCTTCATGGAATGCCGATGCCGCGTGTTCAACGCGTGATCTGCTTCAGATAGAAGACGGTCTGGACAGTCGGCAGCACCTGCTGCAACACGCGGTTGAAGGTCGTCGAGGCGGCCGTGCCCACGTACACGACATCCAGCGGCTTCAGCTGGAATTGCGACGACAGCATGATCGCGTCGGGTTTGGTCATATCGAGGCGGTAGATATCGGGCTGCGTGGGGTTGTCCTTCATCCCGCGCATCACGAAGATCTGGCGCGGATTCGCGTCGGTATCCAGAATGCCGCCCGCCTGCGTGAGCGCGTCGGCGATCGTCAGGTTGCCGCGAATGAGCGCCGTCTGCATCGGCGTCTTCACTTCGCCCATCACGAACACGCGGCTGTCCGAACGGTCCGGCACGTTGATGATGTCGCCGTCTTGCAGCATGACGTTCTGCGTCGCGTCGCCCGAATCGAGCATGCGGTTCGCGTCGAGCACGTAGAGCTTGCCGTTGCGCGTGAGGCGCACGCGGTTGATGTCGGCGTTGTCGGTCGTGCCGCCCGAGCGCGTGATCGCATCGACCAACGTGAGCGGCACGTCGCTCATGGCGAGCGGACCCGGCGTCTTCACGTCGCCTGTGACCTGGATTTTCTGGCTGCGATACGCGAGCACGCGCACGTCCACCTGCGGATTCTTCACGTACGGCCCGAGACCCGAGGCGAGCCGGTCGCGCAACTGGCCCGGCGTCTTGCCCGCCGCCATGATGCGGCCGACGAACGGGAAGTAGATGGTGCCGTCCGAGGCCACCGTCTGACCGTACGGGTCCGCCTGACCCGGCAGCGCGCTCGTATAGGGTTGCGTAAGCGCCTGACCGACGGTCTGCGTAGTGTTGCCGCCCGTGGAGAACGTCGAGCCTTGCGGCGTCGACAGTTCGGGGTGGTCGTACACCGTCACGCCGAGAATGTCCTGCGGCGCGAGGTGGTAGACATAGTTGCTCGGGCTCGAGAATTTCGAAGGCGGCAGATCCTGCTTCGCCGCGGCCGCGGCCGCTTGTGCCTGCTGCATCACGAGCTGCGCATCGATCAGATGCACCTTGTATTGCTGCTGCGGCTGATTGCTCGGCTCTTCCTTGAGGCTGGACGTGTCGAGATAGTTGCCGGGCGCGGTGGCGCACGCGGAAACAAAGGCGCTCAAGGCCACTGCCGCCGTCAATTTCAGTTTGTTCATTGGCATATTCGGCTTAGCCATCCTTTAACCAGTCGATCCATCAACTCGAGACTGTCGCGATACGTGGCCTCGTCGAGACCGTGCGGATCGACGACGTCCGAGTTTTCCCAGTTGCCGAGCGCGTACACCTTGCCACGCGCAGTCGGCTCGATCCGCTCGACCTCGGGCACCTGCCGGCGCTCGGTCACGAGCACGAGATCCGCCGCACGGATGAGGCGGCTCGTGAGGCGGCGCGAACGATGCTCGCCCACCTCGACTCCGCGTTCCGCGAGCAAACGCTGCATGACGGGGTCCATGTCGTCGCCATCGCGCGCGCGCAAGCCCGCGGAATGAAACGACCCGTTGCCCGATGCGGCGTGTTCGCGAAGACGCGCGCGAAACAGCTGCTCCGCCGCCGGCGAGCGGCAAACATTGGCGTGGCAGACAATCAGCACGTCGTTGAACATGTTCGGACTCCCTGGCATTGCAAATTTCGCGCCCGCGCTTACACCAGCGCCTGCGACGAGCTTTCCGCGCGCACGCGGCTGTCCAGCGTCGCGCTCGCGCGGCCCACGGCGTGATATTCGACGCCGAGTTCCTGCAGCGCGAGCGGGTCGTACAGGTTGCGGCCATCGAACACGATCGGCATCTTTAGCGCCGACTTGAGCGCGTCGAAATCCGGCGCCTTGAAGACCTTCCACTCCGTGACCACCACGGCCGCATCGGCACCGCTCGCGGCGTCGAGCGCGTCGTCGACGAAGGCGAGGCGCGACTGGTGCTCGGGCACGTCGGCGAGATCGAGCGCGATCACGCGCTTCGCTTCTTCCGTCGCGACGGGGTCGTAGGCCTTGACGTTCGCGCCGCGCGCGAGCAGTTCGGCGATCAGCGTGCGGCTCGGCGCCTCGCGCATGTCGTCGGTGTTCGGCTTGAACGCGAGCCCCCAGACGCCGAACGTGCGGCCCGTGAGGTCGGAGCCGAAGCGCGTGACGATCTTGTCCGCAAGCACGCGCTTCTGCGTTTCGTTCACCGCGTCCACGGCGCGCAGAATCTGCAAGGGCTCGCTGAAGTCCTCGGCGGTGCGCATCAGCGCCTTCACGTCTTTCGGGAAGCACGAACCGCCGTAACCGCAGCCCGCATAGAGAAAGTCGTAACCGATACGCGGATCGGAGCCGATGCCGCGGCGCACCGCTTCGATATCGGCGCCCACGCGGTCGGCGAGATTCGCCAGCTCGTTCATGAACGAAATGCGCGTGGCCAGCATGGCGTTGGCCGCGTACTTGGTGAATTCGGCCGAATGCACGTCCATGTAGAGCGTGCGTTCGTGATTGCGATTGAACGGCGCATAGAGGCGCTTCATGACTTCTTTCGCGCGTTCGCCGGGCACGTCGTCGTTGCAGCCAATCACGATTCGGTCGGGGCGCGCGAAATCGTCCACGGCCGCGCCTTCCTTCAGGAACTCGGGATTCGAGACCACCGAAAACATGTGATTGGCGCCACGCTTGCGCAACTCCGAAGCAATCGCTTCCTGCACCAGCGAAGCCGTGCCCACCGGCACCGTCGATTTGTCGACGATGACCTTGAAGCCGTTCATGTGACGACCGATGTTGCGCGCCGCCGTGAGCACGTATTGCAGATCGGCGGAACCGTCTTCGTCGGGCGGCGTGCCCACGGCGATGAATTGAACGTCGCCGTGCGCGACCGCCGCCTCGACGTCCGTCGAGAACGTCAGGCGGCGCGCGCGCACGTTGCGCTCGATGATTTCCTTCAGGCCCGGCTCGTGAATCGGCACGACGCCCTGATTGAGCAGATCGATCTTGCGCGCATCGACGTCGAGGCAAAACACGTCGTTGCCGATGTCGGCGAGACACGCGCCCGTCACGAGACCCACATAACCGCTGCCAATGATCGTCAGATTCATGCCTACCTCAAAAGTTTGGTTGCCGTTGTCGTACGAAGCGTTGCGCGACGCTTCGCGTCAATATGCGTTCTGGCCTGCGAAGCCTTTCCACATCGTCATGGCGACGATGCGCAGGTCGAGCGCGAAGCTCCAGTGCTGCATGTAATGCAGATCGAAGCGCACGCGGTCGCGCATCTTTTCCACGCGATCGGTTTCGCCGCGATAACCGTTCACTTGCGCCCAACCCGTAATGCCCGGCTTGATGCGATAGCGCGCCATGTAGCCGCGCACCAGGTCCTTGTAAATGTCGTCGTGGGCGATGGCGTGCGGGCGCGGGCCCACCACCGACATTTCGCCCTTGAGCACGTTGATGAACTGCGGCAGTTCGTCGAGGCTCGTGCGGCGCAGGAACGCGCCCACGCGCGTGATACGCGGATCGTTGCGGCGCGCCTGCGTGATCTGCCCCGCGACTTCGGCATGCACCTTCATCGAGCGAAACTTGTAGATCTCGAACTCGTTGCCGTCGAGTCCCTTGCGGCGTTGCTTGAAGAACACCGGCCCGCGCGACGTGATCTTCACCGCCAGCGCGATCACCGCGAGCAGCGGCGCGAGCGCGATCAGCACCGCGCCCGCAAACACGAAGTCGAACACGCGCTTGGGCAGCACGCGCAGTTCCGTCACCGGCGAGGCCGCGAGATTGATCGCGGGCACGCCGAGCAGATCGACCACGGGCTGGTTGAAGAACGACAGGCTGCGCACGTCGGGGATGAAGCGGATGTTCACGAAATCGTTGCGCAGCGCCATGACGATGCGATGAATCGTGCGCTCCTTGGTGATGGGCAGCGCGAGCCACAGTTCGCGCACGTCGTGTTCGCGCACGAACTCGAGCATCGCCTGGAGATTGCGCTCGACCGGCACGCCGTCGAGTTGGGCGGCGCCGTCGGCATCGCTGTCCTCGTCGAACACGAGCGCCGGATGAAAGCCCGCCTCGGGGCGATTGCGCATCTGCTCGATCAGAAAGCGGTTGTAGCGCGGGCCGCCCACCACCGCCACGCCCTTCTGGTTGTAGCCCTCGCGACGAATGCCACGCAGCACCATGTGCACGACACCCTTGGAGACGATCAGGAACGCCACCGAAGCGACGACCCAGTATGCGAGCCAGAGGCGCGAAAGCGAGTCGGCGCGATGCACGCTGAAGCTCAGCAGGATGCCCGTGCTCTCCACGGCGAGCCAGGCAACGCACACGCGCGCGGAAAGCACGTAGAGCGACTTGCCGCGCCACGATTGATAGATGCCGAACGCGGGGAACATCCAGATCGCAAGCAGGCAGTTGAATGCGAGCGCGACGCTTTCGGCGTCGGTGAGCGGCACGGGCCGGCCGTGGTGCAGGGCGGCGGCGAGCAGCGCGCCAGCAGCGATGGCGGCAACGTCGAAAATTCTGGCTAGAACGCTGAGCATGTCCGGCACCTCGGGTTAAAGGAATGAATCGCGGCCACGCGCTGCGCGTCATGGCCGTCTCGCTGCAAAAAAATTCTGGAAGTACTACGCCGCGAATGCGGGGGCGGCGCGAATTCGGATCCGAATAAACCCTAATAAAGCGCGATAAAAATTCGCGCTGCAAGGACCAAAAGTATCTCCAAATGTTTCCCCTCTTTCCGCTTGTTTATTTCCCCATTTTTTCGGCAAGGATTGCCGTTGCGGGCCGAATTTCGCGGGTGCGGCGCGGTGAATTCCGGCACATTTTTCCCTTTCTGCAAGGCGGTTTCAGGGCCGATCCCGCAATCGCCGCCTCGCTAGCCCGAATTTTTGTTCTATTTTTTATTCGACTTTTTCGATGCTCGCGCCACGAATTAAATTTAATTCGAATATTTTCCGTTTTCTTCTTTACGTCGCGATTTATGACGATTTTAAGCATGCTACAAATTGCGACACCGATACCCAATCAGGAGAACGAGATGACGGATACGAGTTCCGCAACGGCGTCGGCGCAAGCGTCCCAGACGCGAGCCGAAAAACACAGCGCGTTGCAGGTATGCCCTGTCGTGCTGGCAGGCGGCGCGGGCTCGCGACTCTGGCCACTGTCGCGCGAGCAATATCCGAAGCAGATGATCAATCTCGTCGGCGAGCAGTCGCTGCTGACGAATACCGCCGGGCGGCTCGATGCGCTCGCCGAGCGCGTGACGCTCGCGGATCAGTTGCTGATCGTGTGTAACGAAGAACATCGCTTCACCACGGCCGAGCAGGTTCGCGTGGCGGGCAAGCGCGCCCGGCTGATTCTCGAACCCACGGGCCGCGATACCGCACCGGCGTTGACGATCGCGGCGATGTCGGTGGTCGCCGCGCAGGAGGACGGCATTCTCGTCGTGATGCCCGCCGATCACGCGCTCGCCGATCTCGAGGCGTTCCAGAACGCCGTGGCCGAGGGCGTGCGCCACGCCGCCAGCGGCCAGATCGTAACGATGGGTATCGTGCCCACCCGCCCCGAAGTCGGCTACGGCTACATTCACGTGGGCGAGCCTGTCGTGAACGCCGAACCGGATGGCGCGCGACGTCTCAGCGGCTTCGTCGAAAAGCCCTATTTCGAGCTCGCGCAGCAATACGTGGCGTCGCAGCGCTACTGGTGGAACAGCGGCATCTTCATCGTGCGCGCTTCCACGTGGCTCAAGGCCATTCGCCATTTCCAGCCCGCGATCTACGCGGCGTGCGCGGCAGCGACCGAACACGGCAAACAGGACGGCGACTTCTTCCGCGTGGACCGCGAAGCGTTCGAGCGCTCGCCGTCGAACTCTATCGACTACGCGGTGATGGAACCGCTCTCGGGCGACCCGAGCGTGGCGGGCGGCGTGGTCGTGCCGCTCGCGGCCGGCTGGACCGACCTGGGTTCGTGGGACACGGTGTGGCAGGTTGCGCCCAAGGATGAAGAAGGCAACGTCGCGCAGGGCCGCGTGATGTTCGAAGGCGCGAGCGACACGTTCGCGCATTCCGATGGCCGTCTCGTTGCGTGCCTCGGCACGGAGAACCTGGTCGTGGTCGAAACCGCCGACGCGGTGCTGGTCGCCGACCGTTCGCGCGCGCAGGACGTCAAGAAGGTCGTGCAACGCATCAAGGAGCAACGCGGCAGCGAAGCCGTCGCTCACCGGCTCGTGCACCGTCCGTGGGGCCACTACGACAGCGTGGACAGCGGCGAACGCTTCCAGGTGAAACGCATCGTGGTCGAACCGGGCGCGCGTCTTTCGCTGCAAATGCATCACCACCGCGCCGAGCACTGGGTCGTGGTGCGCGGCACGGCGCTGGTCACGCGCGGCGAAGAACACTTCATCGTTTCGGAGAACGAATCAGCCTATATTCCGCTCGGTGTGGCGCATCGACTGGAAAACCCGGGCAAGATGCAGCTCGAAATCATCGAAGTGCAATCGGGCTCGTATCTCGGCGAAGACGATATCGTGCGCCTGGAAGACCAGTACGGTAGACAGTAAGTGCGGTAAATCAGGGAGAAGGCTGCGCGCTACGAGCGCGCAGCCAACGGAAACAGAGAACGATGCAAAACGAGGTAATGTCAGCCCAGATGCGTGCGCATGCGCGTGCCGAACGGGCGACGCTCGGCAGTGCCGGAGGCCGGAGTGGATGCGGCGGTGTCGCGGCTTTCACTCGACAGCAAAGCGCCGGTCGCGGTGTAACGCTGCACGGGAGCCAAGCGCATGCTGCCCGGCGCGGCGGCAGCGGGCACGGTGCGCGTGACCACGGCGCCGCTATTGGCGGAAGCTTCGGTGCGCGCCGTATCGGCATGGTGAGAGGCGGCTTCTGCACCGCTTTGCTGGGCCGAACGCGACACCGTTTGCTGAACGGCATGCGCCAGCGCCGGCGAAGCGGCGGCGGCGGGCGCGCCCGGATGCTCGCGATCGATCCACTCGCGCGCCCAGCCGAAGGCGAAGTCACGCGCGTCGTCGCGGTCCTGGAAAGACGGCCCGATCAAGCCCGAGCGCTCCACGCGCTGGCCCTCCTGAAGGATCTCCACCGCCGCGCGGAACATGCGATTGCGCACGGGCTGCACGGTGAGGCTCAGCACGAAGCCGCGCCATTGCGCGACCTGCGTGGCGCCGCCGGGCGAGGCCTCGCTATTGGGCGGCACCACGCGCTCCTTGAGCGGCACGGCGCGCGACGCGGGCGTGCTCATGCGCGAGGAACCATGCGTGGCGTCCGCGCCCGCACGAACGGCGGCCACGGGTACCGGCGACGCCACGGGCGCCACGTGTTTATCGACAGGCACGACATGAGCGTGCGCCGCCGCCGGTATCTCACCGCCCGCGAGCTGACGCGTCATGCTCTCGATCGAATTGGCGAACGGCGTTTCGACGAGCGCCGCAACGGCCGCCGTGGGCGCCTGCCACGCTTCGGGACTCTTCCAGTACACGGCCGGCTGGCCGTCGTCTTCCGCGACCTCTTCCACCACCACCGCGACCGCTTGCACGGCCGGCTGCTGGGCGGGTTCCGGCACATAGACGAACTGACGCCCGCCCTGCGAAAGCAGGCCGACGAGTTCGATCAGCGTGCCATTCACGTGCCATTCCTCGAAACGGCGGCGGCACGTAGGGCCGGACGGATAGCGCGCCGGCAGACGCGACCACGATTCGCCCGTGGTCAAAATCCACAGCACGGCATTCGCCACCACGCGCGGTTCGGCACGAGGGCGACCGCGGCGGTTTAGCCTGATAGGCGGTTCATCGGATACGAGCGAAGACACCTGCGTCCACTCGTCGTCGCTCAACTCTACGAAATTCATGCTGTTCTCCACGCAGCCGGACCGGGGCTGCTGTGACTGGGCATTCGCTCGCGGATCTCGCTGTCCGCGTTGGCTTGCCCGGTTGCACCATATGCTTATATGAAGGGTTCATTTGCGTCGCAGGCTGCACATGGGCAGTGCGCGCGTTCACGCTAATGACGCAATAAACGTGGTCTCACTCGTGCAAGGGAGAATTTGTGCAGGAAGCATACCACCTGAAACCAGCCGATGAGGAGGGCCGTAATAAGTGTTACGGTTAGAAACATTATCGACCTTGATACGGCGCGATTGTTGCGAAAACCCCTGTAGATAAGGGCTTTTCTAACAACGATGCCTTTGCAAGACCCTCTTTCATGCGACTTCGACAACTCACTCGCGCCGCCACGCGGGTTCAGACGAATAGTACCAGTTGAAGCTAAGCGCGCGCGACAGTCAAGCAGTAAACAACAGATAGCTATAGGTTTTAACCGCTGCGATATTCGTTGTGCACACAACCAGTGACACTTCGATGAAGCGAGCATGCTCGCGGCATCGTTAATGCGAATTTCCTGTCTGCTTTCGCATTCGGCGACCGGGTTTCGCACGTTCACGCAACAAAGCCAACCGCGCCAATCCGTCTATAGTTGAAACACTTCAACTGCTTCGGAGACTCGTGTATGCAAACGTCTGCACCACGCATTGCCACCGCGCTGATGGCGTCCCTGACAATCGCACTGCTTGCGCCCTGGGGCGCCGCGCAGGCCCAACTCGGCAATCTGCTGAACCAGGGCGGCAGCAACAGCGGCTCGGCACAGGGCGCGCTCGGCAATCTGGGCGGCCTCGGCAATTCGCTTTCCGGCTCCTCCGTGACGTCGAGCAGCCTCGGCAACGTCACGGGCGTTCTCCAGTACTGCATCCAGAACAATTATCTGAATGCGAATAGCGCCAGCAACGTCAAAGACTCCCTGCTCAGCAAATTACCCGGCGGCGCCAATACGACCGACAGCGGCTACACCCAGGGCACGAGCGGCATACTCACCGCCGGCAACGGCTCGAAGCTCGACCTCTCGGGCGGCGGCCTCAAGGAAGCCGCCACGCGACAGGTCTGCGACAAAATCCTGAGCCAGGCGAAATCGATGCTGTAATCCGGGCCTCGTACGAACGGCCCCGCCGATGTGCGCGCGGTATGAGCGCCGCCGCACATCGGAGCAATTCGCGTGCCCCGACACTCGAAGAACGAGTGAGACCGCGCCGGGTCGAATACATTCCGGCTCAATTCCGGTCGATATCGCGAGTCCTCGTTGCCGTCTTCGCGCCATCGCGCCCGCCTTCGCCGCCATGACCATGCGCCGCCAGCCTGCCCGCCCTTTTGCCCGCCTTGCCGCGCCGGTCACGGCTGCGGCGGCGGTCTCGTGTGCGAGCCGGGCGGTCTCCCGGCACGCCGCCGCGCTCCTCGCGGCGCTGTGCTTCGCGCCGCTTCGCGCGCCCGCTCAGGAGGCGCCACGCGATGCGCAATTCGACTGCAACTCGAATCCGCATGCGTTCATTACTACATTCATCGATGAAAAATCGATCGATCCCCAACCGAGTCGCGTCGAGGCGAATTCCGTCAATGCGTTCCGTCCGATTCACGGCGCGCACATCAGCGCATTCGGTTTTCCGGTGTACGTGGTATTGGGTTACGACCGCGACGACGCGCTATTTCAGCACGGCGCCGGGAAGGAGATCGCCACGCCCCTGTATGGCGTGGTCGTGAATGCGCCCGCCGAGTCGGTGCGGGCGCGTGTGCGTCAGGCCAACAGCGACGCGACGGTGCATCCCGTCGTGCCGCTCGTGCTCACCGCCATCGTGTGTGGCGGCTAGCACAATGAACCCGGTCAACCCAGGCGTAATCGATCAGCCGCCGAAGAACGCCAGCGCGCCCATGGCCACGCCAACAATGGCCGCGCCCACGGAAATCTTGAGCAGCCAGCGCCGGCGCGTGAGCAGCGTAATGGCCGTGAGGGCGATCGAAATCTGGATGAGCGTGGTGGCCTGCGCCCAGCGATGATGACCGTGCAGCAGTTTCTCGCTGCGCGCGTCGTCGTCTTCCACGGTCTTTTCGAGCGCTTCGGCCTTGGCGCGGATCGGCTCCTTCTGCTGCTTGTAACGCTCGGCGTCGCTCGCGAAGCGGCGTTGCGCGGCATCCGAATTCGGTGCGAGCGCAGAGAGTTCGCTGCCCAGTTCGGCGAGATTCTGCTTCTCGCCTTTCGCCTGGTAATACGCCCACTGATTCGCCGCTTCGGTTTTGTGAATGGCCGCTTCGTTCTTGTAATAGAGCGCGAGATTTTCGCTATTGCCGCTTTGATACGCGAAGATCGCGCCGATGGAAGCCAGAATGGCCGTCATCACCGCCATGCGGCCGGGAAACGAATCGGCGCTGCCGTGCGCGCCATGGCCCGACGCGGCGTGTTCGACCGCGTGATCGTGCGGCCCATGCACTTCATACTCTTCAGACATCCAGACACTCTCCGTTTCACTGACTGACCGCCCGATTGCGCCGTCGTTCTCGCGACGACATGCGCGGCGCGCGCCAGACTTCCCCGGGCGGCGCGCCATGCGGAACGCTAATTATCGTGAGCGCGGCCCGCTTGTCCAGTACCCAATTTGCATCCGTTGTAACGAAAGCCGAATTCGCGTTTATCCGGGATTGTCGAAAGCAAAACGTAGGTTTTATCGACTATTCATTGTCTATTCACCGCAATCGCGATTGGCGACGCCGCAACGGGTCGCCCTAACCCCCGCCATATTCTTCCGCCCGCTTCCCGTCTACCCACCCTACGCACGCAGGCGTTCGATAACGTGGCGTTCGCCGATTTCGCGTGGCGCGCTTCGTTGCGCGGCCACGCATCGTTCGCCCTGGAGACCGCCATGGGGCCGCAAGCCGCCAGTGATGCCGATGCGCCCGGCGCCGCGCTCGACGCGCTCGCGCACGGCGTGCTGATCGTGAATGCCGAAGCGCGCATCGTGTTCGCCAACCGCGCGGCCACGGCCATGCTCACGCGCGCGAACGGCTTGCGGAGCGACAGCGCTGCATTGAGCGCCTGCGACGCCGGCGACACGCAGCGACTGCGTACGTTGATCGCGCGGGCCGCGAATGCCGATGCGCGCGCGCGTCTGGGGGGCGCCATGCTGATCCGCCGCCCGGCCCCCGAAGAAGCTTTGCAGACACTGATTTCCCCGCTGCGCGCGCGCAGCACGGCCATGCTCATCGCGATCGACCCGCAAGCCGCGCGGCGCGGCGTGGAAACGCGGCTCATCGCGTTGTTCGGGCTCACGCCCGCCGAAGCGCGCGTGGCCTGCGAAGTCGGCAACGGCCTCAACCCGAAAGACGTGGCCGAAGCGCTGCGCATTCTGCCTTCGACCGTGCGCACGCATCTGCATCACGTGTTCGAGAAGACGGCCACGCACCGCCAGGCGGACTTGATGTGGCTGATCGCGCAACTGGCCATCGCACGCAGCGACTAACGGTGCGCATCGGCATCGAAAACAAAACGGCCCGCGCAGTGCCTTGCGCGGGCCGTTCACAAAACACCCTGTTTTGTGGGCTCAAATCATCGCATGCCCAAATCAACCGCCCAGATAGGCGCGCTTGATATTGTCGTTCGCGAGCAGATTCGCGGCGCTATCCGCCAGCACGACACGGCCGGTTTCGAGCACGTAACCGCGATCGGCCACGTGCAGCGCCTTGTTCGCGTTCTGCTCGACGAGGAACACCGTCACGCCTTCCTCGCGAATCGTGCGGATGATGTCGAAAATCTGCGCGATCACGAGCGGCGCGAGGCCGAGCGTGGGTTCGTCGAGCAGCAACAAACGCGGCTTGCTCATCAAAGCGCGCCCGATGGCAAGCATCTGCTGCTCGCCGCCCGACATCGTGCCCGCACGCTGTTTCGCCCGCTGATTCAGGCGCGGAAACAGTTTGAACACGTGCTCGATGCCCGCTTCGATCTCGTGCTTCGAGGCGAAGAAGCCGCCCATCTGCAGATTTTCGAGCACGGAAAGGCTCGGGAACACGCGGCGGCCTTCCGGCGAAATAGCCATGCCGAGACGCATGATCTCGTGCGTGGGCATGCGCGTGATGTCGCGGCCTTCGAACGACACGCGGCCCGACGACGCGCGCGGCGTGCCGCACACGGTCATCATGAGCGTCGTCTTGCCGGCGCCGTTGCTGCCGATCAGCGTGACGATCTCGCCTTGGTTCACTTCGATCGACACGCCCGCCAGCGCTTCCACCGCGCCATAGTGGGTATGGACCTGTTCCAGCTTCAGCATCAGTCCTCTCCGAGATACGCCTTGATCACGCGCGGGTCGTTGCGCACTTCATCGGGTTTGCCGATCATGATCGGCTTGCCGTGCTCCATCACCAGAATGCGGTCGGACACGCCCATCACGAGGCTCATGTCGTGTTCGATCAGGAGTACGGAGATTCCGAACTCGTTGCGCAAACCGTCGACCATCTGCTGCAACTCGATCTTTTCCTGCGGATTCAAACCGG
Source organism: Paraburkholderia acidisoli (assembly GCF_009789675.1). Classification (NCBI taxonomy): domain Bacteria; kingdom Pseudomonadati; phylum Pseudomonadota; class Betaproteobacteria; order Burkholderiales; family Burkholderiaceae; genus Paraburkholderia; species Paraburkholderia acidisoli. Next base: position 635,005 of record NZ_CP046914.1, read on the forward strand.
CCGCGGGTTCGTCGAGCATCAACAGACGCGGGTCGGTGATCATGCAGCGCGCGATTTCGAGCCGGCGCTGATGGCCGTACGAAAGCGTGCCGGCTTCGCGATTCGCCACCTGCGTGAGGCCCACGCGTTCGAGCCAGTACGCGGCACGTTCGAGCGCGGCGCGTTCGGCGCGGCGAAACGCGGGCGTCGCGAGCAGGCCGCTCAGCATGTTGCGATTCACCTTCAGGTGCTGCGCGACCATGAGATTTTCCAGCACCGTCAACTGCTTGAAGAGACGAATGTTCTGGAACGTGCGCACGAGACCGCGACGCGCGACCTGGTGGCTCGGCTGACCCGTGATGGCATGGCCGTCGAGCACGATGTCGCCAGCCGTGGGCCTGTAGAAACCGCCCACGCAATTGAACACCGTGGTCTTGCCCGCGCCGTTCGGCCCGATGATGGCGAACACCTCGTTCGGACGCACGTCGAAATCGATGCCGTCCACGGCCAGCAAACCGCCGAAGCGCATCTGCAAGCCCGCTACTTTCAATAACGCCTGTGCGCTCATTGCGGCAACTCCACGTGCGGACGACTCGCGGGCAGCAGGCCCTGCGGACGCCACATCATCATCAGCACCATCACCAGACCGAAGATCAGCATGCGGTATTCGGCGAAGCCGCGTGCCACTTCCGGCAGCGCGGTCAGCAGGATCGCCGCGAGCACCACGCCCAGTTGCGAACCCATGCCGCCGAGCACGACCACGGCGAGGATCAGCGCCGACTCGATGAACGTGAACGACTCCGGCGTGACGAGACCCTGGCGCGCCGCGAAGAACGCGCCCGCGAGACCCGCGAACGAGGCGCCCAGCGTGAACGCCGAGAGCTTGATGCGCGTGGGATTCAAGCCGAGCGAACGGCAGGCGATCTCGTCTTCGCGCAGCGCTTCCCACGCGCGCCCCATCGGCATACGCAGCAGGCGGCTCGTGACGAACAGCGTGAACGCCACCAGCACGAGCGCGAGCAGATACAGGAAGATCACCATGTGCTCGCCGTTGTACGGGATGCCGATCAGTTCGTTGAACGTCTTCGCGCCTTCCACGCTGGCGTGGCGCGCGAGTTCGTAACCGAACACCGTGGGCTTCGGAATGCCCGAGATGCCGTCCGGACCGCCCGTGATGCTCGTGAGATTGTTGAGCAGCAAACGGATGATTTCCCCGAAGCCGAGCGTGACGATCGCGAGATAGTCGCCGCGCAAACGCAGCACCGGGAAGCCGAGCACGAAGCCGAACGCCGCCGAAGCGAGCGCCGCGAGCGGCAGGCATTCCCAGAACGTGAAGCCGAAATACTGGTTGAGCAGCGCATACGTATAGCCGCCCACCGCGTAGAAGCCCACGTAACCGAGGTCGAGCAGACCCGCGAAGCCCACCACGATGTTGAGGCCGAGGCCAAGAATCACGTAGATGAGCGCGAGCGTGGCGACGTCGATCGAGCCGCGCGAGCCCATCAGCGGAAACACCACGCCGAAGGCGAGCAGCACCCAGATCGCCATGCGTTGCTGACGCGCGCCGAGCGCGGGGGTTTTCGGCAAACGCACGCTACTGGTTGCGCGCACAACCAACGGCTTGACGAGCTGGAACACGAACACCACGGCCGCGGCGATCCACACGGGCCGCCAGTGCTGCTGCAGCACGACCTGATAGCCGTCGAGCGTGAGTTGCAAGCCGAGGATCGGCGCGGTGAGGATGATGGTCGCGATGGCGGCGGCGAACGCGCCCTTCAACGTCTGCGACGAAGACGGGCCGTGACCGCGCTGGGCGGCCACGCGAACCGGAACAGATTGGCTCATATCGACCTCAGACCTTTTCGACGTCCGGCTTGCCGAGCAGGCCGGTGGGACGGAACAGCAGCACGAGCACGAGCAGGCCGAACGCCACGACGTCCTTGTACTCCGAAGGCATGTAGCCTGAGGCGAAGGTTTCGGCGAGACCGAGCAGCACGCCGCCGAGCATCGCGCCCGGAATGCTGCCGATACCGCCCAGCACCGCCGCCGTGAACGCCTTGATGCCCGCAATGAAGCCGATATACGGATTGAGCTTGCCGATGGTAAGACCGATCAGCACGCCGCCCACGGCCGCCAGCATCGCGCCGAGCACGAACGTGAACGAGATCACGCGATTCGTGTCGATGCCGAGCAGGTTCGCCATCTTCATGTCTTCTGCGCAGGCGCGGCAGGCGCGGCCCATGCGCGAACGCGAGATGAACAGCGTGAGCGCGATCATCAGCACGAGCGTCACGCCCACAATCAACATGCGCGCATACGGAATCGTCACTTCGAAATTGCCGCCCATGTTGAAGTCGAGCGCGCCGGAAATGAGTTCCGGCACCGACACATCGCGCGCGCCCTGACCGATCTGCACGTAGTTCTGCAGGAAGATGGACATGCCGATGGCGGAGATCAGCGGCACGAGGCGCGGGCCGCCGCGCAACGGCCGGTATGCGACGCGCTCGACCGCGAAACCGTAGAGCCCGGTGACCAGCACCGCGACGATAAGCGCCGCGCCCAGCACGAGCGGCAGCGGATAACCCGCCGAAGTGCCGATCGCGGTAAGCGTGACGAGGCCCACGTAGGCGCCGATCATGTAGATCTCGCCGTGAGCGAAGTTGATCATGCCGATGATGCCGTAGACCATCGTGTAGCCAATGGCGATCAGCGCATAGATCGCACCCAGCGTCAGCCCGTTGACGAGCTGCTGGGTGAACTGAGGAAGAAAATCATTCATGCGTAAGCCCCGCGGCCGTGCAGCCGGTAAGAGACCTTGAAACCGTGGCGATTCCCGCTCGGGTGTTGGTTGCGCGCGCAACTTTCATGAGGCGATCATGAAAACGCCCCGCCGCGCGGGCGGGGCGTGCGAAATGCGCGCGGGAATCAGTTCGCGGCGGTCTTGGTGGCGTCCTTGTGCCACGTGTAGACGACGAAGCGGAACGACTTCAGGTCGCCCTGCTTGTCGTACTCGACCTTGCCGATCGGCGTGTTGAACGCGTTGGCATGCAGGTAAGCGGCAACCTTGGTCGGGTCGGTGCTCTTCGCGCCCTTGATGCCGTCGGCGATCACTTCCACGGCCGCGTAGGCGGGCATCTGGAACGGACCGTTGGCGTCGCGCTTCGCGTCGGCGAACGCCTTCACGAGCTTCGCGTTGGCGGGATCGGCGGCGAAGTCGGCGGGCAGCGTGACGAGCATGCCTTCCGAAGCCGGACCGGCGATCGCGGTGACGTCCTTGTTGCCCACGCCTTCGGGGCCCATGAACGTGGCCTTCACGCCCTGTTCACGCGACTGGCGCATCAGCAGACCCATTTCCGGGTGATAGCCGCCAAAGTAGACGAAGTCCACGCCTTGCGACTTGAGCTTGGTGACGACGGCCGAGTAGTCCGAATCGCCGGCGTTGATGCCTTCGAACACCACAACCGGAATGTGCGCCTTGTCGAGCGCGGCCTTCACCGAGGTGGCGATGCCCTGGCCGTACGACTGCTTGTCGTGCAGGATCGCGACCTTCTTCGGCTTGACCTTGTTGATGATGTACGCGGCGGCTGCCGGACCTTGCTGGTCGTCGCGGCCGATCGTGCGGAAGATGAACTGGCGCTTCTTGCCTTCGGTCAGTTGCGGCGCGGTCGCCGACGGCGTGACCATCACGACGCCTTCGTTCTCGTAGATGTCCGATGCGGGGATCGTGGAGCCCGAGCACACGTGGCCGACCACGTACTGAATGTGCTGCGAGACGATCTTGTTGGCAACGGCCACGGCCTGCTTCGGCTCGCACGCGTCGTCCATCAGCACGGCTTCGAGCTTGTTGCCGTTCACGCCGCCCGCGGCATTGATCTGCTCGATCGCGGTCAGCGCGCCTGCCTTGACCATGTCGCCGTACTGGGCGACGGGGCCGCTGAACGGACCGGCGATGGCGATCTTGACGGTGTCTGCGTGCGCGTTTGCACCAAATGCGAGCAGCGCGGCGGCGAGGGAAACGGAGGTAAGGCGGGTAAGGCGTGACAGCGACGTCATCAGGAGCTCCTCGATTGTTTTCGGGTCAACCGGGCAAACGGAATGACCTGCGCAAACGAACAGCGCCCCAATGCTAAACCCTTGGAGAACAACCACGACGGGCATCGAAAAGACGTGACGGGGCCCGGCGAGTATCAGTGCCTGGGTAGGCAGCTGAGTTCGGAGAATCTGCTCTGTTACAGACTCTGTTGCGCAAGCGATCCGCCTGCCCCGTTCACTGCATTTTGTTCCGGAAAGGTGGCCCGGCCAAAATCAGCGACTCGCGGATGCTATCAATAATCCCTTTCCCGTGCAACTGCGCGCCGGCTTCGATCTCAATCGGGGTTTTGATATCGATCAGTCGAACAAAGCGCCGAGAAGCGCTTGAATAGACTCGGAAAATTCTCATTTCCGGAGAGCCCGGATGGCCGCATGGTGCACAAAGCGTTGATGGATAAAGGTCTTGGCAAGATCCATGATTTTCGATTTTAAGAACTCAATGCGTCTCATCTCAAAATATATTCGCATCAATAAATTCATTAAACGAAATAGATCAATACCGGTTTAAATAAATAGATATAAATACGATTATCCGATAATGCACCATAAACGGGGAAAACCCTAAATGCAATATGCGCCAAATAACTGATTTGTCTAGACAATTTATCCGAAAACGCTTTGAATTCCCAGACCGAAACGCGCTTTGACCAGGACGATTCCTGGCAACTCAATCGCCTTCTACGTTTCCATTCCGAAACTGAGAAAACTTTTTACTGCGCTCGATATTTTCTCGAAATCACGATCAGAAATCTCAAATTAATCGCGCAGCCACCGTCGCAAAACCGCCTCACTCGCCTCTCGAATCGTTCCGGACCCGTTACTTACGGTGGTATTCTCGCTGCCTCGTCTTCGAGATGCACCAGTTTCGGGCATGACTCACGCCCTCTCGCGGTGCAGCCACGAAGCCGAATGCGCAGTCAGGCCACACCGTCCAGAACCGAGTCACTCGGGGGAGATCAAGCACAATGAAGACCTTCAAACTCGCCGCCCAAGCCGCCACCCTCACGCTGATCGCCAGCGCCGCCGTGCTCGCGACGGCCTCGGGTGCCGCGCGCGCAGCCGACACCGCCACCGTCGAAGTCCTCTCGATCGTCGAGCATCCCGCGCTCGACGCGATCCGCGACGGCGTGCGCGACGAACTCCAGGCGGCCGGCTACGACGCCGGAAAGAACCTCAAGTGGGAATATCAGAGCGCGCAAGGCAACACCGGCACCGCCGCGCAGATCGCGCGCAAATTCGTCGGCGACAACCCGAGCGCGATCGTCGCCATCGCCACGCCCTCGGCCCAGGCAGTCGTGGCCGCCACGAAGAGCGTGCCCGTGGTCTACTCGGGCGTGACCGACCCGGTTGCCGCGCAACTGGTGAAGACGTGGACACCGAGCGGCACGAACGTCACCGGCGTTTCCGACAAACTGCCGCTCGACAAGCAGGTCGCGCTCATCAAGCGCGTCGTGCCGAACGCGAAGACGGTCGGCATGGTCTACAACCCCGGCGAGGCGAATTCGGTCGTGGTCGTGAAGGCGCTCAAGGCGCTGCTCGCGCAGCAGGGCATGACGCTCAAGGAAGCGGCCGCGCCGCGCACGGTCGACATCGGCCCGGCGGCGAAGAGCCTGATCGGCAAGGTGGACGTGATCTACACCAACACCGACAACAATGTCGTTTCGGCGTACGAAGCATTGGTCAAGGTCGCCAACGACGCGAAGATTCCGCTCGTGGCGTCGGACACGGACAGCGTGAAGCGTGGCGCCATCGCGGCGCTCGGCATCGACTACCGCGATCTCGGCCATCAAACCGGCAAGGTCGTCGTGCGCATCCTCAAGGGCGAGAAACCCGGCGCGATCGCCTCGGAAACGAGCAACAAGCTGCAACTGTTCGTGAATCCGGCCGCCGCGCAAAAACAAGGCGTGACGCTTTCGGCCGATCTGCTCAAGGACGCGACCACGGTCGTGAAATAAGGCACCTTGTCGCGCACACGCGTCTGCCTTTCCCGCGCGCGAGCGACGACGGCTCGCACGCGGTTTTCGCACCGACGCCGCGCGAGTGCAAGACCGTAACAGGAATTTCGCATGTCCCTCTACTCGCTGCTGGGCGCGCTGGAGATCGGCCTGATCTTCAGTCTCGTGGCCCTCGGGGTGCTGATCTCGTTTCGCATCCTCAACTTTCCCGATCTGACCGTCGACGGCAGTTTTCCGTTGGGCGGCGCCGTCGCCGCCACGCTGATCGCCGCCGGTCACGATCCGTTTCTCGCAACCGCCTGCGCAGTCGTGGCCGGCGCGCTCGCGGGCTTCGTCACGGGCTGGCTCAACGTGCGCCTCAAGATCATGGATCTGCTCGCCAGCATCCTGATGATGATCGCGCTCTATTCGATCAACTTGCGCGTGATGGGCGCGCCCAACGTGCCGCTGATTTCCGAATCCACCGTCTTCACGACGATTCAGCCCGCGTGGCTGCCCGATTACGTGTTGCGCCCGCTCGCGCTGCTCGTCGTCGTGATCGTCGCGAAACTGGGCGTGGATGCGTTCTTTTCGTCGCAATACGGTCTTGCGTTGCGCGCGACCGGCGCGAATCCGCGCATGGCGCGCGCGCAGGGCATCGCGACGGGTCGCGCGACGCTGGCCGGGATGGCGCTATCGAACGCGCTCGTCGCGCTCGCGGGCGCGCTGTTCGCGCAAACGCAGGGCGGCTCGGACATCTCGATGGGGATCGGCACGATCGTGATCGGGTTGGCCGCGGTCATCATCGGCGAAAGCATCCTGCCCGCGCGCCGTCTCATGCTCACCACGCTCGCGGCCGTGCTCGGTGCGATTCTTTATCGCTTCTTCATTGCGCTCGCGCTCAACAGCGATTTCATCGGCCTGAAGGCACAGGACCTGAATCTCGTCACCGCCGTGCTCGTGACAATCGCGCTCGTGCTGCCGGCCACGCGCAAGAAGCTGTTCGGCCGTAAGAAAGGGAGGGCATGACATGCTCAGCGCCAGCAATCTGCAACTCACTTTCAATGCCGATACGCCGATCGAAACCCGCGCGCTACGTGGCCTGAATCTCGAGATTCCCACGGGCCAGTTCGTCGCCGTGATCGGCTCGAACGGTGCGGGGAAATCGACCTTTCTCAACGCGATCAGCGGCGATCAACGCGTGGATAGCGGCACCATCTCGATCGACGGCAACGACGTTACGCGCAAGCAGGCGTGGGACCGCGCGCATCTCGTCGCGCGCGTGTTTCAGGACCCGATGGCCGGCACCTGCGAGGCACTCACGATCGAAGAGAACATGGCGCTCGCGATGACGCGCGGCAAACGTCGCGGCTTTGGCCCCGCGCTGAAAAGGCAGGATAGCGAGTTGTTTCGCGCGAAGTTGCGCCTGCTGAATCTCGGGCTCGAAAACCGCCTGACCGACCGCATCGGCCTGCTTTCGGGCGGACAGCGCCAGGCCGTGAGCCTGCTGATGGCGTCGCTGCAACCGTCGCGCATTCTGCTGCTCGACGAGCACACGGCCGCGCTCGATCCGAAAACGGCCGCGTTCGTGCTCGAACTGACCGCGCGTATTGTCGAGGAATCGAAGCTCACGACCATGATGGTCACGCACAGCATGCGCCAGGCGCTCGATTACGGGCAGCGCACCGTGATGCTGCATCAGGGGCAAGTGGTGCTCGACGTGTCCGGCGAGGCACGCAACGGTCTCGACGTACCCGACCTGCTGCGCATGTTCGAACACAATCGTCACGAAACACTCGACGACGACGCGCTGCTGCTCGGCTGATCGCCGGCCGACGCCGCTTCAACGGCGCCCGATGCCCGCTTCCTTGCAACAGGCCGCGGGCATTTTTTTCACCACCGCCAAATGTCGCCAAACCCCGGCAAAATCAGGATGCCGAACTATTTTCCAGCGGCAGCCGGCTTCACGTATTTGAACGTACCCTGCGCGCTCGCGATCAAGACGCGGTCGTCGACCCATGCCTCCGCGCGCGCGAAAAAGATCGAACGGCCGCCGCGTTCCAGAAACCCCTTCGCGCGCACGAACTGACCCAGACCTTTGTCGAGATAGTTCGTAGTGAGCGAGAGCGTGAAGCCGTGGCGCGCGGGTTGCCCGGCTTCCGCGAACAGACCCGCGTAGCCCGCGGCCGCGTCGAGCAGCGTGGCGATCGCGCCGCCTTGCAGCACGCCTTGCCGGTTGAGCTTGGAGGCGTCGATGGGCATCACGAGTTCCGCGTAGCCATCGCGCCATTGCGCGACGCTCACGCCCAGCGTTTCGAGGAAGGGATTGTCCACGGCGAATTGCGACATGCGCGCTCCTTGCATTAACGGGCGAAGCGTTCGATTATAGGGTTCTGCCCAAAGCGCCGCAGCGCCGCACCCCACTGTTCAGCGGATTTCCGCCCAACTGTACATGGTCAGCGCCGCCGCGCCGCAGAACACTGCTGTGAGGCCGCCGCTGTTAGACGCGCGCGCCTCGCTTCTTTTGCCCAACACAGGTACTCCAACATGAACGACACCGCGCTCCACTCCGCCCCACCCGCCACTTCGCACGCCTCGGCGGCGGCGGCCGCGGCCGGGGCAGCGCCGGTTCCCTGCCCCACCGTCGACACGCTCGACCACATCCTGCCCGAAGAACCGCTGCTCATGATGGGCGCGGGTCCCGTGCCCATTCCCGACGCCGTGGCCAAAGCCAACACGGTCGTGATCAATCACCTTGGCGACACCATGGCGCGCGTGATCCATCAGGTGAAGGCCATGGCGCGCTACGTGTTCCAGACGCATTCGAACTGGGTGCTCGGCGTGGCCGGGCCCGGCTCGGCCGCCATGGAAATGGCCGTGTCGAATCTCGCGTGGCCGGGCACACGCGTGCTGTCCATCGTCAACGGTTTCTTCAGCGCGCGCATGGCCGAAATGGCGCGACGCGTGGGTGCGGAAGTCACCACGCTCGACGTCGCCGACCGCTCGATCGCCTCGCTCGACGACATCGCGCAGGCCATCGAACGCACGCGCCCGGCCATCGTCACGATCGTGCACGGCGAAACCTCGAACACGGTGTGCAACCGGCAGATCCGGGAGATCGTGCAACTCGCGAAAGCGGCCGGCGCGCTCGTGGTTGTCGACGCCGTCTGCACGCTGAGCACCATGCCGCTGGAAATGGACGCGTGGGGTATCGACGTGGTCATCACGGGCGGCCAAAAGGGTTTGTCGTCGATCCCGGGCGTGTCGCTGATCGCCTTTTCGAATGCCGCATGGGAGCGCGTGCGCACGCGCACGGCGCCCAACACGCACTGGTGCCTCGACGCCACGCTCGCCGAAAACTTCTGGCACAACGCGGGATATCACTACACCGCGCCGGTGTCCGGCGTGCTCGCGCTGCATGAAGCACTGCGTCTCGTGTGCACGGAAACGCTCGAAAAACGCTTTGCGCGCCACCTGCGTTGTTCGCTCGCACTGCAAAGCGGCGTGAGCGCGCTCGGTCTGTCGCTCTATACGCCGCAAGCGTGCCGCCTCAATTCCGTGGTGGGCATCGAGTTGCCGGCAAAGCTCACGGCACGCGAAGTCTGCAATCACATCTCGCAGCAGTATCAGGTCGAGATCGCGGGATCGTTCGGTCTGCCCATCGTTCGAATCGGGCAAATGGGCGAGCAGTGCCGCGAGCACCATCTGTTCCGCACCGTGCATGCACTCGGCCGCACGATGTGCGATCTGGGCGCCGCCGTCGATCTGCCCGCCGGGGTGGCCGCGCTCGAAGAATCGCTGTCGTCGAGCGCGCGGCGAGCGTAACGCTTCCTCAGGCGCGCTTCGCGCGCACGCAGATGAACGCCGGCGCCTGCGTGAGTTCCGCATGCAGCGCCGGCGAAACCGACTTCATTTCCGCGAGCGGCACCGGTTCGGTCACACGCTCGAGGTTCCAGCCGCTTTCCGTGAGCGCATTGAAGATATCGGCAAGCGGACGCCGGAACGCCTCCACCCACGGCTTCGGTTCGCCGAAGCCGCCCCAATGCAGACCGAAGCGCGTCGTGTCGAAGTAGGTTCGCGAACCGCGCGTGCGCGTGTCGATCCAGTCGCGCATGGGATGCGCCATCGAAAACACCAGCACCGCGCCGGGCCGCGCCACGCGATGAAACTCGCGAAAGGTGGGCGCGAGATGCTCGACGTAATCGAGTGCGAGCGAGCACACAATGCGATCGAACGCGGCGTTGGCGAGCCAATGCAGCGGCGCGCCGAGGTCGCCGGTTTCGACCGCCACCGCGAGATTCGCGCAACGGGCTTTGGCCAGCTCGACCATCGCGGGCGTGACGTCGAAGGCGCTCACCCGCGCGCCTTCGGCGGCCAATTCCGCGCTGACGATGCCGGGCCCGCAACCCGCGTCGAGCAGATCGAGGCCCGCGACTTCGCCAAGCAAGGCGCGCGTGGCGGGGCGTTCGTACAGCGCGTTGTGTGGCTTGACGGGCGCGCGCTCGGCGTAGCGGTCGGCGAACTGCGTGTAGCTGGCGCGGCCGGGCAGCGCTTGCGGGGAAGAGGGATCGTTGGTGGACATGGTTCGATGGACGGTGAATCGCGGAACGCTATTGTCCACCGTTTCGCTTCGATCTTTCCAGCCCGGCCCGCGCAGCGTGCTTAAAACAGCAACGAAATGCCCGCCATGCCGACGAATTGCGCTTGCGTGCTCGACGGCGTGCCGTTCTGCGAATCGCCCACGGTCGCCACTGCATCGACGATGCCGTTCGCACCGAGCGTCTGACCGTTGGCGCGCTGGTACGCCTGCAACGCGTAGAGGGTGGTGCGCTTCGAAAGATGCCACGACTGCTTCAGCGAATACTGCTGATACCGCGCGGCGCTCGCGATGCCGTTGGATTTTGCGGCGAGCGTGTACGAGAACGCCCCGGCAAGATCGAACATGGGTGTGATGCGCCACGCGGCCAGCGCGCCATAGGTGTTGAACACCGCCGTATCCGCAAACGCGGTGCGACCACCCGCGAGATATTCGACGTTCGTGTAGTTCAGCCCGAAGGTGAAATCGCCCACGGTGTAGTTCGCGGCGGCCGCGACGTTCTGCACCGCACGCGCCGACGCATAGCCGCGATTCACGGCCGACACCGCGAACGACCCCGTCGCGTTCGGATCGAAATTCGCCGTGCGCTCCGTGTTATCGAGCCGCAAATACCCTGCCGCGACGCTGAGCGGACCAGTGCTGTAGCGCAGCGCGCCGCTGAATGTCTGCCCTTTGCCCATGCTGCCCGCGAGGCCGCTGAAACCGTACAGCACGCTCGCGCTCAGTCCGCCGAAGACCGGCGACGTGTACGTCACGGCATTGTTGATACGCACCGTGGTGTCGAGTCCGTCGTAGTCGCCGGGATGCGCGCCCGTTGCGCCCGTGAGCCAGCTACTCGACGCGAGCGGCCCGACGAACGACATATACGGCGTGTACTGGCGCCCGAACGTAATCGTGCCGTAACGCTCGTTCTTGAGGCCCGCGTACGCCTGGCGATTGAACAGCAGACCGCTCGACGAATTCGCGCCCGTGTTCGCGTCGAAGCCCGCCTGCAGATCGAAGATGGCGCTCGTGCCGCCGCCGAGGTCCTCGTTGCCGCGCAAGCCGAATTTGGACGCGTAGAGATTGCCCTGCCGAAGCGCGACATTCGCATGGCCGCCCTGATTGTTGACGTAGCTGATCGCGTTGTCGACGGTGCCGTAGAGCGTGACGTTCGATTGCGCGTGAAGTTGCGTTGCCGCGCCGAGGGACAGCGCGAAGATGAGCGTGCGGTTCGTGACAGCGTATTTCATCAGGCCTCCTAATATTTTTGATGTCCTGCTGGGCGATGGACCTATTGCCTCAGTCAAGTTATCCGACGACTGATATCTTGTTTGAGTTAATCGTAGGTTCGCCTTGAAATGCCCGTCAAGCACGCCTTGCTCTATCTCATTGAGTTCACGCTTCATGCCTGACGTGGCGCAAAGTTAACGCAAGAGGCGTATCAAGCCGCCCGTTCGCGCCTTGACAGCGTTGCGCGCGCCTCTTTAGCATCAACAGGCCATAGACATGCGTCATCGTATAACTTTGATGACGCTTGAAGTATCAGCGGGCGCGTCACCAACGCCGGCCAATCGAGCCGCGGCGCGCCCGTCAACCGGGAGGAGACACACTTGAAAACCATCGTCGGTCTGCGCTGGTGGATCATCGCCCTCGTGTGCGTGGGCACCATCCTGAACTACCTCGCGCGCAACTCGTTGTCGGTGCTGGCGCCCGAACTCAAAGAGACGCTGCACTTCACCACGCAGCAGTATTCGTATGTGGTCGCGGCCTTTCAGATCGGCTACACGATCATGCAACCGGTGTGCGGCATTCTCGTCGACATCCTCGGCCTGCGGCTCGGCTTCGCGCTGTTCGCGGCGCTGTGGTCGGCGGCGGGCGTCATGCATGGCTTCGCCACGGGCTGGCTCTCGCTCGGCGCCATGCGCGGCCTGCTCGGGCTGTTCGAAGCGGCGGCCATTCCCTCGGGCATGAAGGCCGTGGCCGAATGGTTTCCCGATCGCCAGAAGTCGGTGGCCGTGGGCTATTTCAACGCGGGCACCTCGCTCGGCGCCGTCCTCGCGCCGCCCGTCGTGATCTTCTTTTCGCTGCGCTTCGGCTGGCAGACTGCGTTCATCGTTACGGGCGCGGTGGGCTTCATCTGGGCCGCCGCGTGGTACGTGCTGTATCGCTCGCCGCGCGCGCATCCGCGCATCAGCGATCACGAGCGCGCGCTCATTCTCGACGGTCAGCACACGCCCGCGTTGCACGGCAAGCGCAGCACGCGCGAGGTGGTGACGTCGCGGCGCTTCTGGGCGATCGCGTTGCCGCGCTTCTTCGCCGAACCCGCGTGGCAGACCTTCAGCTTCTGGATTCCGCTCTATCTCGCGACCGAGCGGCACATGGATCTCAAACAGATCGCCATCTTCGCGTGGCTGCCGTTTCTCGCTGCCGACATGGGCGGCATTCTCGGCGGTTATCTTTCGCCGTTTCTCATGCGGCACTTCCGGTTGCCGCTCGTCTGGTCGCGCGTGGCAGGCGTCGTGCTCGGCGCGTTCATGATGATCGGCCCCGCGTGCATCGGCCTGGTCGCTTCGCCCTACCAGGCCATCGCACTCTTTTGCGTAGGCGGCTTCGCGCACCAGATGATCTCCGCGCTCGTCAACACGCTCGCGGCGGACGTGTTCGATCCGCAGGAAGTGGGCACGGCGAGCGGCTTCGCGGGCATGGCCGCGTGGATCGGCGGGCTCGGGTTTTCGCTGCTGGTGGGCGCGCTCGCCGACAAGGTGGGCTACGGACCGCTGTTCGCCTGTCTCGGCGCGTTCGACATCGTCGGCGCTGCCCTGCTCGTCTGGCTCATACGCGGACAGGCACGCAACGACTACCGCATCGCGAGCGCATGACCGCGCCCACGCAACCCGATCAAGGACCGACCATGACCTCGTTACTTCAACCGCCCACATTCGCGCTGGCTTCGCGCGATGACAATCACCTGCGCCTCACCAGTGCCGATGGCGCGACGCTCGACGTATTCGTGCTCGAAGACGACATCGTGCGCGTACGCGTGCTGCCCGATGGCGAAGCGCACGGCCCGCGCACGTGGGCGATCGCGCCCGGGCTCGACGACGTCCCTTACGAAGGCCGGGACCGACTCGATACCCACGGCTTCTCGATGCCTTCATTCGTATTGCTAACGAATGACGAAGGTATCGTCGTCGAAACCCAACAGATTCGCCTTTCTATTGCTTACGCGGGCGGCCGCTGCGCCTGGCAAATGCATGACGGCGACGCATGGCGCACCGTGCTGCAGGACCGCGCCACGCAAGCGTATAACTTCGGCTGGTGGGACGAGCGTGTGTATCACTATGTGCGCCGCGAACCGGGCGAAATGTACGTGGGTCTCGGCGAGCGCGCCGGTTCGATCGATCGTGCGCAACAAAGTTATCGCATGACCAATGTCGACGCGATGGGCTACAGCGCGCGCACCACCGACCCGCTCTACAAGCACATCCCGTTCTACCTCACGTGGCAACGCGAGGCGCGGCTCGGCTTTGGCCTGTTCTACGACACGCTCGCCGACTGCACCTTCGACATGGGCCGCGAACTGGACAATTACCACGGCCCGTATCGCCATTTCATTGCGGATCACGGCGATCTCGACTACTACTTCATCGCTTCGCTACGCACGCCGCTGGCCGCGGTGCGCCGCTTCACCTGGCTGACGGGCCGCCCCGCGCTGATGCCGAAGTGGGGACTCGGCTACTCCGGCTCGACCATGAGCTATACCGACGCACCCGACGCCCAGCGGCAAATGAACGAATTCATCGCGCGCTGCCGCGAGCACGACATACTGTGCGACTCGTTTCATCTTTCTTCGGGTTACACGTCCATTGGCGCGAAACGCTATGTGTTCAACTGGAATCGCGACAAGTTCCCCGACATCGAAGGCTTCGTGCGCGACTACCTCGACCACGGCGTCAAGCTCTGCGCGAACATCAAACCATGCCTGTTGCGGGATCATCCCGAGTTCGACGCCGCCGCACGGGAGGGCTTGCTGATTCGATCGGGCGACGGGCAACCCGCGTGGGTTCAGTTCTGGGACGAAGTGGGCGCGTACGTCGACTTCACGAATCCCGCCGCCACGGCCTGGTGGAAGCAGCACGTGAAAGACGCCCTGTTGCGCTACGGCATTGCCGCCACCTGGAACGACAACAACGAGTATGAAATCTGGTCGCCCCAAGCCAAGGCGCACGGTTTCGGCCATTCCTTTGCGGCGCGCGAAGCGAAAGTCCTGCAAACGTTGCTGATGATGCGCGCCTCGCGCGACGCGCAACGCGAGCACGCGCCTCACACGCGGCCATTCCTCGTCTCGCGTTCGGGCGGCGTGGGCATGCATCGCTACGTGCAGACCTGGTCCGGCGACAACGCCACCTCGTGGGAAACGCTGCGCTACAACCTCAAGATGGGACTCGGGCTCGCGCTTTCGGGCGTATCGAACATCGGCCACGATATTGGCGGCTTCGCGGGTCCCGCGCCCGACCCCGAACTGTTCCTGCGCTGGATACAGTTCGGCGTCTGGATGCCGCGTTTCTCCATTCACTCGTGGAACGACGACGGCACGGTCAACGAACCGTGGATGTTTCCCGAGCACACGCCGCAGGTTTCCGCGCTGCTCAAGCTGCGTTACCGCCTGCTGCCCTATCTCTATCAGTTGCTGTGGGATTCCACCCTGCATTACGAGCCGGTCCTGCGGCCGACCTTCGCCGACTTCCCCGGCGACCCGCATTGCTACGCCGAATCCGACGACATGATGGTCGGCGCTTCGCTGCTCGCCGCGCCCGTGGTTGAACCGGGGCGCACCACGCGTGAGGTGCGCCTGCCGGCCGGGGCGCACTGGACCTGCTTCTGGAGCGGCGTCACGTTCGCGGGCGGCCAAACCATCACGCTGCCCGCGCCGTTCGAGCACCCCGTCATGCTGATACGCGAAGGCAGCGTGATCGCGCTGAACGTCGCCGAGCAGCATTTCGACGCGCGGGCCGAACGGCGGGCCTTCCGGATCGTGCCGATGCAAAGCGGCGCGCGCGTCGAGCGCCGCTATATCGAGGACGACGGCGAAACCGAAGCGTGGCGCAACGGCGAGTTCGGCACGTGGACCGTCGCGGTCGAGGGGGACGCCCGGGACCTCAGGATTTCAGTGACGAAGTCCGGGCTCATGCCTGACGCAAGCACGGCGCTGGAACTCCACCTGCCCGCCAGCGAAAAGCGGCAACTCCACCTGAGCGGAGCGCAGATCACGGCGGATACGCATGCCGGCGGCTGGCGAACGATCGATATCGAAATCGTCTAGATCTTTCAGCGCTTTCAACCGGATCTTTCCGCCAAGGCGCGGCGCCACCTTGGCGGCCGCACCTGGCCGGCCGCACCTGGGCGGCCCCACCCTGCCAGCTTCGCTGCCTGCCGCGCCAACCCCGGTTATCATCGCGGTCTCGCGCGCGCATGCCCGCCATGCGTGCCGCATCGCGACAACCCCCAAGGCTATTCAGGCAGACGATGTCCTCCACTCCTTTCGACGCCGTGCTTTTCGACTGTGACGGCGTACTGGTCGATTCCGAACGCATTACCCACGTCGTGCTCGTGCAGATGCTGGGCGAGCTGGGCTGGTCGCTGAGCGTCGAGGAAGCGATGGGCATTTTCGTCGGCAAGGCGGTGAAGGACGAAGCCGACCGCATCGAACGCCACACGGGCGTACGCATCACCGAAGCATGGCTCGAAGGCTTCCGCGCGCGCCGCAACGAGGCGCTCGAGCGCGATCTCGTCGAAATTCCCGGCGCGCCGGCCGCGGTGCGCGAAGTGCACGCGGCCTTCGGCGGCCGCATCGCCGTCGCCTCGGGCGCCGACCGGCGCAAAGTCGAACTGCAACTGCGCAAAGTGGCGCTGCTCGACTGCTTCGGCGCCCATATCTATAGCGGCCACGAAACGCCGCGCAGCAAGCCGTTCCCCGACGTCTATCTCGCCGCGGCCGCCGGGCTGCACGCCGACCCGCGCCGCTGCGCCGTGGTCGAAGACACCGTCACGGGCGCGAGCGCCGGCCTCGCCGCCGGTGCCACCGTGTTCGGCTACAGTCCGGCCGAGCCGGGCCACAGCAGCGCGCAGGCGCTGCGCGACGCGGGCGTGGCACACGTCTTCACCGACATGGTGCAACTGCCCGCGTTATTGGCAAACTGGCAAATCCAGTAAGCGCGTGTGAAAATCACGCGCCGGAAGAAGGCGGCCCTCGCGCCCTTCCCGTCCGGCACGCACGAAGCACGCCGCCAACGGTTCGCATACCATTCATACCGTGGCGCCGCGTACTCAAAAAGATAGTTTGCTATCGAATCGCTTTGGGCTATCATCCCGCCGATGTCGAACCTTCACACATTACGCCTTGCCGTCAGCAGCACGCTCGTGGTGGCGGCACGCAAATGGCGCCGCACGAGTCACGGAGCGCTTACCGCATACAACGTCTCCGAAGCCTGCGCCGCGCCGCTGCTCACCGCCGGCCGGCTGGGCGAAGCGGTCCGCCAGGTCACGCTCGCGGAGCATGTGGGCATCGAAGGCCCCTCACTCGTGCGTTTGCTCGATCAACTTTGCGCCGCCGGTCTCGTACGCCGCGACGAAGACCCGGACGACCGCCGCGCCAAAACCATTTCGCTCACGAACGAAGGCCTCGCCGTGACCGCGCGCATGGAAGACGAGTTGCGCGAGTTGCGTTCGCGCGTGCTCAAGGGCGTGACCCGCGCCGACCTCGAAGCGACGCTACGCGTGCTCAACGCGTTCAACACGGCCGAAGGCGCCGACGCTGCCTTACACGACTGAAAGCTGAAAGCGGAACATGACCTACCCTTCCCTCCGCGACTGGCTCTTCTCGGTCAAGACCTTCGCCGCGTCGATGCTCGCGCTCTACCTCGCGCTGATCTTCGAGTTGCCGCGTCCTTACTGGGCAATGGCGAGCGTCTATATCGTGTCGAATCCGTTCGTGGGCGCCACGCGCTCGAAGGCGCTGTATCGCGCGCTCGGCACGGCGCTCGGCGCGGCCGCCGCCATCACGCTCGTGCCGCCCTTCGTCGAAACGCCGCTGCTGTTCAGCGTGATCGTGGCGACCTGGACGGGCACGCTGCTTTACCTCGCCATGTCCGATCGCACCGCGCGCAGCTACGTGTTCATGCTCGCGGGCTATACGATGCCGCTCATCGCGCTGCCCACGGTGACCGATCCCACGACCGTGTTCGACGTGGCCATCGCGCGGACCGAGGAAATCACGCTGGGCATCATCTGCGCGAGCGTGATCGGCAGTAACTTCCTGCCGAGCCGGCTCGCGCCCACGCTCATCGAGCGCGCCGACGCGTGGTTCCGCGACGCCGCCTGGTATGGCCGCGAAACGCTCTCCGGCCACATCGCGGGCAAGGACGTTTCGGCATGCCGCCAGCGCCTCGCCAATACCGTGAACCAGCTCGAATTCCTGCTGAGCCAACTCGGTTACGACCATACGCATCCCGGCATTCTCACGCGCGCGGAAACACTGCGCGGACGCATGCAGCTATTTCTGCCGATGATTTCGGCGCTCGCCGATCCGCTCATCGCCTTGCGTCAAGATCTGAAAGTGTGGCCCGAAGGCCTCGACGCGCTGCTCAACGACGCCGCGCGCTGGTTCGACGAACCGCTGCCCACGCGCGCCGCCGACATGCACGACAACGCGGGCGACCCCGAAGCCGACAACCTGCGTGCACGCATCGCCGGCCTGCAACCCGCGCGCGACGCGCTCACGAGCTGGGAAGGCGCGCTGCTCTCGAATGCGCTCTGGCGTCTCGGGCAAGTCATCGACGTCTGGCAGGATTGCCGGGCGCTGCGCTCGCTCATCGCGCATCAGGACGGCGCGTGGCGGCCGCGCTACCGCCACTGGCGGCTCGGCGGCACGGAACGCTTCTACGATCGCGGCCTGATGCTGTTCTCGTGCCTCGTGCCCGTGAGCGCGATTCTCGTGGCGTGCTGGCTGTGGGTGAGTTCGGGCTGGCACGACGGCGCAGGCGCGGTCACGCTCGCGGCCGTGGCATGCTGCTTCTTCGCGGCACTCGACGAACCCGCGCCCATGGTGTTTCGCTTTTTCGTCGCCACGGCTGCCAGCGTGGTGTTCGCGGGCCTGTATCTCTTCGTGGCGCTGCCCAAGGTGCACGACTTCGAAATGCTCGTTCTGTTGTTCGCGGGGCCGTTCATCCTGATCGGCACCTTGATTCCGCGCCCCGCGTTCAACGTGGTGACCATGCTCGTGGCCGTCAACACCGCGACCTTCATCAGCGTGCAAAGCGCGTACGAAGCCGATTTCCTGGTATTCCTGAACAGTAATATCGCCGGCGTCGCGGGCCTCTTGTTCGCCTATATCTGGGTGCGCGCGACGCGCCCGTTCGGTGCCGAACTCGCGGCGCGGCGGCTGTTGCGTTCGAGCTGGAACGATGTCGCGCTCTCGGCCTCGCCCACGCCCATCGCCGATCAGCGCAATCTCACCTCGCGCATGCTCGACCGCCTCATGCAACTCATTCCGCGTCTGGCGGCCTCCGACGATCATCGGCATCCGTCGATCGAAAGCTTTCGCGACCTGCGTATCGCGCTTAATGCGCTCGACCTGCGCCGCTCGCGCCACAAACTCGACGGCGACGTGCCGGACGCCATCGACCGCGTGCTCGCCGGCGTGAGCGAGCACTACGCGCGTTGCGCGCAACAGAGCGCACGCCAGAGCGCGCCGCCCGCGCTGCTCGCCACCATCGACGACGCCCTGCACCGCGTGGCCTCGCGCGCGCTCGCGCAAACGCCGCCCGCCGGTGCCGGCGAAACCGTAGCCAACGCCGCCACGCCGCCGCGCGCGCTCGTGTCGCAGCGCTGGCTGCGCGACACGCTGCATGCGCTCGTGGGCGTGCGGCTCGCGCTCTATCCGGCGGCCGCGTCGCAAGCGCCCTCGGGCGGCGAGGCGATCGCATGAACGCGCGCGACTTTTACTTTTTCCTGAAACCCGCACCATGATCGGCGAAATCGATATCTTCGGCGTGTTCGTGCCCGCCGTGCTCGTGCTGATGCTGATCGCGTACCTCATCAATGTCGTGATCGGCAAGGTGCTCACGCGCGTCGGCTTTTACCGGCTCGTCTGGCACCGCTCCATTTTCGATCTCGGCATCTATGTGTTCGTCCTGGCTGCCGTCATCATCGTGTCGCATCGCTTCGTGAACTAACGTGAACGTGAAAAAAACCTGGTTCTCCGCAGGACAGATCCTGCTGACGCTCATCGTCGTCGTCGTGGCCGCGCTCGTGCTGTGGCGCATCGTCAACTACTACATGTTCGCGCCGTGGACGCGCGACGGTCACGTGCGCGCCGACGTGATCCAGGTCGCGCCCGACGTGGGCGGCCTCATCACGAACGTCGAAGTGGTCGACAACCAGGCGGTCAAGAAAGGCCAGGTGCTGTTCGTGATCGATCAGGCGCGCTACGCGCTCTCCCTGCGCCTCGCCCAGGCGGCGCTCGAACAACGCAAGGCCACGCTCGCGCAGGCCAAGCGCGAATTCGCGCGCAACATCACGCTCGGCAATCTCGTGGCGAGCGAAACGCTCGAAGAAAGCCGCACGCGCGTGGAGCAAGGCGAAGCCGCCGCCGCCGATGCGCAGGTGCAAGTGGATACCGCGAAGCTCAATCTGCAACGCACCACGATCGTGAGTCCGGTGGACGGCTATCTCAACGATCGCGCGCCGCGCACGGGCGAATATGTCTCCGCGGGACGCGCGGTGCTTTCGGTGGTCGACATGCATTCGTTCCGCGTGGACGGCTACTTCGAGGAAACGCGCCTGCACGGCATTCATATCGGCCAGCCGGTCGAGATCACGGTAATGGGCGAAGACCGGCCGTTGCGCGGCCACGTGCAAAGCATCGTCGCGGCCATCGAAGACCGCGATCGCCAGGCCAGCCCGAACTTGCTGCCGAACGTGAACCCCGCGTTCAGCTGGGTGCGTCTCGCGCAGCGGATTCCCGTGCGCATCGCACTCGACGAAGTGCCCGACGACTTCCGCATGATCGCGGGCCGCACCGCCACGGTTGCCGTGCGTGCCGAAGCCGGCCACGACAAAGCGGCACGCGGCGCGAACAACGCGAACGCGGCCAGCGGCGTGAACGGTGCCAGCGGTGCGAGCGGTGTAAGCCGCCCGATGTCCGCCAGTTCGGCAGCGCCCGCCTCCGGAGCTTCGCAATGACACGGCGTGCTTTCTGGCGCGGCTTCGCGCTTACGCCGCTCACGCTCGCGCTCGGCGCGTGCATGACGCTCGGGCCCAATTACAAGCTGCCCGACGAAGCCGTGGTGAACGCCCCGCTCGCGCAAGGGCCGATTGCGGGCGCGGATCACGCGCCGGTTTCGCAGCAAGCGGTGCCCGCCGACTGGTGGCGTCTCTACGACGATCCCGCGCTCAACGACCTCGTGCAGGAAGCG
Source organism: Paraburkholderia acidisoli (assembly GCF_009789675.1). Lineage (NCBI taxonomy): Bacteria > Pseudomonadati > Pseudomonadota > Betaproteobacteria > Burkholderiales > Burkholderiaceae > Paraburkholderia > Paraburkholderia acidisoli. The sequence continues at coordinate 656,064 of NZ_CP046914.1, forward strand.
CTCAAATCGAACGCGAGTCTGCGCGTGGCCGCCGCGAATCTTGCGCGCTCGCGCGAGGCCGTTGCCGTGGCAGCCGCGCAAGGCGGCTTCTCGGGCGGCGCCTCGGCGGGCTTCCAGCGCGCGCAGGTGTCGGGCGAACAATATCTGCTGTTCGAGAAAGTGCCCGTGGCAACGCTCGGCGACATGGGCATCAACGTCTCGTATGAATTCGATCTGTTCGGCAAGCTCAAGCGCGGCGTGGAAGCCGCGCGCGCCGACGACGAAGCCGTGGAAGCCGCCTCCGATCTCGCACGCATCACCGTGGTCGCCGACGTCGTTCAAGCCTATGTGGAATCGTGCTCGGCCGCTGAAGAACTCGCCATCGCGCACGACTCGCTCAAGCTCCAGCAGCAGCGCGTGTCGCTCTCCAAGCGTCTGCGCGACGCGGGCCGCGGCAATCAGCCCGACGTGACGCGCGGCCAGACCCAGGTGGATACGCTCGCCGCCGACATTCCGCGCTTCGAAGGCCGCCGCCGCATCGCGCAGTATCAGCTTGCGATGCTGCTCGCGCGAGCGCCCGCCGATCTGCCGCCCGCCGCGCTCAAGTGCGATCGCCTGCCCAGACTCAAGCAGCCGATTCCCGTGGGCGACGGCGCCGCGCTGCTCAAGCGCCGTCCCGACGTGCGCCAGGCCGAGCGTCTGCTCGCGGCTTCGACGGCACGTATCGGCGTGGCGACGGCTGAGATGTATCCGTCCGTGAGTTTTGGCGCGGGCGTGAGTACCGTGGGTCTCTCGGGTGATCTGTTCGAACAGAAGACCGATAGCTGGTCGTTCGGACCGCTAATCAACTGGACCTTCCCTGCCAATGGCCAGCGCGCCCGCGTGCGCGCGGCCGAAGCGGCGACGGGCGGTGCGCTCGCGCATTTCGACGGTGTCGTGCTGAACGCGCTGCGCGAAACGCAATCGAGCCTCGCGACCTACGCCGCCGACGATCAGCGCGCCGACTCGCTGCGCACGGCCTATACCTCGGCAAAGCAGTCCGCCGACGAAACCCACCGCATGTACGCGGCCGGCCGCGAATCGTTCCTCTCCGACCTCGACGCCACGCGCACGCTCACGAGCGTGCACGCGCAAGTCGCGGCGGCCGAAGGCCAGGTCGCGCTCGATCAGGTGAAACTGTTCCTGGCGCTGGGCGGTGGCTGGGAAACGCAATCGCCGGCTGCGAGCGCGCAGAAAGGCGCGCAAGCGCCGCAAGCCGCCTCTGCAGCGCAACACGCTCAGTAAGGTCCGCGGTAACGTCCGCCGTAACGAGCGATCGGATTTAGCGCGCCGTCACACCGTTTTGCCCGGCGTCGGCGCGCATTGACGTTGGCTTCGCCATCGCGCCGCGCACCTCGAAGCGCACCGTGTCGGTGACCGTGCCCTTCGCATCGACGAGTTCGAGCCGATGCTTGCCCGGCCACGGCAACCACGCCACGCGCGCGCCGCCGTTAAGCGGTTTGCCGTCGAGACGCCAGTTCACACGCGTACTCGAACCGTTGGCGCGTTCGAACCACACGCGCTGGCGCGGCGCGGGAATGTCGGGGTCGAGCGCGAAAATCGTGCCGTCCACCGGACTGCCGATTTGCGCGGGACCGCGCGCGAGATCGGCCGCGTTCGACGCAAGACCCACTTGCGGCGTGGCCGTGCCCTTCAGGAACCACTCGTCGCGTGCGGGCTCGACCGAACCGGCGAACGTCACGCGCACGTGCTCGACGCCGGGCGGCGCAACCGGCGCCACGCTCGGCACGCGCCGATGCAGATAGCCCACCACGGCCGCCCACACGGGCGCCGCGCCGCTCACGCCCGAGACGTCCCACATCGGCGAACCGTCCGCGTTGCCGACCCACACGCCTACCGTGTAGCGCGACGTGAAGCCCACGGTCCAGTTGTCGCGCATGTCCTTGCTCGTGCCGGTTTTCACGGCGGAAAACATGCGCGTGGCGAGCGGGCTGTCGAAGTCGAACGTGCGCGTACGCGCGTTGTTGTCGGCGATGACATCGGTGACGATGAAGGCCGCCTCGCGGCTGAAAATGCGTTTTGCGGGGGGATGTACCGCGTTTTTGGCGGCGGGCACCTCCACCACCGGCGTGGCTACGCCGCCGTTCGCCAGCGCGCGATACGCGTTCGTGAGCGACACCAGCGTGACGTCGGCACTGCCGAGCGCGAGACTATAGCCGTAGTAATCGCCGCTTTGCGTGAGCGGCAAACCGAGCGACGTGAGCGTATTGGCAAAGCGATGCGGCGTGACCATCACGAGCGTGCGCACGGCCGGCACGTTGAGCGACGACCCCAGCGAAGTCCGCACGCTAACCCAGCCCTTGAACCCTTTGTCGTAGTTCTGCGGCATGTAGAGGCCGCCGCCCGCCGCGAGATCGAGCGGCGCGTCGTCGAGCAACGAGGCCGTGGTGACACGGCGCTCGTCGATGGCTTCGGCATACAGAAACGGCTTGAGTGTCGAGCCCGCCTGGCGCAGCGCGAGTGCCGCATCCACTTCGCGCGCCTTCGACAAGCCGCCCGACGACCCGACCCACGCGCGCACTTCGCCCGTCGCGTTGTCGAGCACGATCACGGCGCCATCCTGCACGTTGCGCGGATGCGCGCGCGCATTGAGTTCGATGAGCGTGCGCGTGAGCGTGTCGCGCGCGAAGCGTTGCAGGTTCGCATCGAGCGTAGAAGGCACGCGTTGCCCCGGCGCGGGATGCACGAGATTCGCGATATGACGCGCGTAATGTGGCGCGAGTTGGGGCGAGCTTTCGCTGCGAGTGTCGAACGAGGTGTCGAGCGACGAGGCCGGGCGCGCGAACGCGAGTTGCACGAATGCATCGAGATTCGTGCAGCCGTTCGCGGCATTCATGTCGCGCAGAATGCGGCACGCACGCGTGACGACCTTCGGCCACGACGCATTGGGCGCGCGAACCAGCGCTGCCGCCACGGCTGATTCGCGCGCGTCGAGACCGGAAGGCGTCTTGCCGAACAACGTTTGCGACAACGCCGAAAGCCCGATCATCTCGCCGCGAAACGGCACGAGATTCAGATACCCCTCGAGTATCTGGTCCTTGCGCCAGCTTCGCTCGAGCCGCAACGCATCCACGGCTTGCACCGCTTTTTGCGCGATCGAGCGCTGGCCAGAATGGCGCGGATCGTCGTCGAGCAAACCCGTGAGTTGCATCGTTACGGTAGAGGCGCCGCGCGTGCGCGTATTCCAGAGGTTCGCCCATGCCGCGCCCGCCGCGCCGCGCCAGTCCACGCCGCTGTGCTCGTAGAATCGTTTGTCCTCCGAAACAACGATCGCTTCGCGTAAGGCCGGCGAGACGTCGGCGAGCGCGACCCAATCGCCGCGTCGCGCCGTGCGCTCGATGCGCGTGCGTTGCAACGGCGTGCCGTCGCGCGCGAGCAGCACCCAGTCGGAGCTTTGCCATTGCGCGCGCACTGTGTCGAAGGTCGGCAACGCGAGCGCCGTGAGCGGCATCGCCATGACGCCAACGGCAATGAGGCGGCGCACGTTCATGATGCCTGCGCCACGGGCTTCACAACCATCGGCGCATTCGGCGTCACGCCGAACGTGGCCGGCGCGTAGAGCGCCTCCACGCGCGTGGGCGGCAAACCGAACGTGCCCACGTTGTTGAGCCGCACCGTGTATTCCACCGAGACCTTGCCCTTCGGCAAATACTCGTAATACGCGCGATAGCCGTCGAAGCCGCGTTCGACGAAGGTCGGCCATTGCCCCTCTTCGTCGTGCTTCTCGCCTGCCGTTGCCGCCGCCGAATCGCGCCCGAGTCCCGAGCCGAGGATGGTCGCGCCCGCCGGAATGGGATCGTTGACGACCACCCAGGTCATGTCGGTTTGCGCGTCGATGTCGAGATGCACGCGCACCACGTCGCCTCGCGAGTACACGCCCTTCACGGCCGGATCGACCGGCGTGATGGTTTTGGTCACGCGATAGCCCGCCGCGAACGGCGCGCGCAATGCCACGGCCGCGAGGCTTTCGATGGTCGCCCACGGTTTACCGGTACCGTCCTGCGTGAGCGAGAGCGTGGTCGCGGTCTTTTGCGCAGGCCACGCGAGCAGCGTGCTGCGGGCGGGCACGATACGCGTGGCGGGCGTGGCGCTCGCCGCGGAAGCCGACGCGGCCGCCGGCACCGGCGCATTCCAGTCGACCGTGCGCGAGGTATCGCCGAACTGGATTTTCGTTGCGCCCGCAACAGGATCGCGTTCGAACGCCCGCGAGAACCGCTCGACCGCGAGCGAGCCGTAGACGTTCGCCGTGGTCGTGCCCCAAGCGCCGTTGTGCTGAAGCGCGAGCAAGCCCGTGACGAGGCGCGGCATGTCGTCCTTCCAGGCGGGATCGTCCACGAAAGCGAGCGCGAGACGCGCCGCATTCACTTCGGTCCCCGTCATGAGCCACCACAAGTTGTCCTGCGAGGCGGTGGAGAACGTGAGCTGCGTGCCCTGATACGTGAGACGCGCACGCAGAATCTGCTGCACCTGCGCGAGCTTCGCGTCGCGATCGGGCACGTCGTGCACGCGCGAGAGTATGCCCGCATAGTCGATCACGGCCGAAGTCGGCCACTGATTCGGCGCGATCTCGATCGAACCGAGCTGACGCGCGTTCGCCGCCCCATAACGCGAGAGCGCGTCGATGGCGGCCAGCTTGCGCAGATCGAGATCGCGTTGCGGCGCCCACGTATTGCGCTCGATACGGCCTTCGACAAAGCGCGTGAGACCGTCGACCATCTTGTCGCGCATGGCGTCGGCGAGCGCGAAATGCGCGTCGAGTTTCGAGGCTTCGTCGGTGACCGTGAGCAGATACGCGGTGAGCGTGGGGCTGCCGTGATTGCCGCTGTCGTCGCTCGGCGGGAAGTAGTTCGCGAGGCCGTCGCGGTCGAGATAGACCGGCATGCGCGCGAGCGTAGTCTGCCAGCGCGCCGAATCACGCAAACCGATCGCGATCGACGTTTGCTGTTCGAGGCACGAGTACGGATAACGCTCGAACCAGCGGCGCACGCCGGGCAAACCGTTCGCGAGCTTCGGTTGCAGCGAAACCGCGATGCCGCCGCGCACTGCGCCGGCTTGCGTAACGCTCGCATTCGCCGGCGGCGCAACGGGAACCGCGAGCGTGCCGTCCACCTGCGCGAGCGTGGCTTGCTGCACTGTCACGGGAAGGGCCGCCGTGACCTGTTGTGCGAGCTTCACCGCGTCGCTTGCGTGAGCGCCGCCTTGCTCGGCCGCGCTCACGTTCCAGACGAGCGCGGGGCGTTCGGCTTCGGCGAGATTGTCGGGCACGGCCACATTCCACGCGACTTCTCGCGAGGCATTGGGCGCGAGATCGACCGTTTGCGGGTCGAGCGAGAGCGGCGGCACGTTGGGCGTAACCACGACCTTCATCGTGCGCGGCGTGGTGTTGCGCAGCGTGAATTGCGCGCGGAACGTGTCGCCTTCGCGCACGAGCGGCGGCAGGCCGGAGATCACCTGGAGATCCTGCGTGCTTTCGATGCTGGCGCTGCCCGTGCCGAACCGTTCGGTGCCGCTCGCGGCCACGGCAACGATGCGGAACCGCGTGATCGAGTCGTTGAGCGGCACGTCCACCTGTGCCATGCCCTTCGCGTCGAGCGTCACGCGCGGGTTCCAGTAGAGCAAGGTGTCGAACAATTCACGCGTGGCGCCATGGCCCCCGCCGCCGCCCGCTGGCACGGCCTTGCGCCCGAAGTGGCGGCGCCCGACGATTTCCATCTGCGCCGTGGAGGTCTCCACGCCATACGCACGCTGTTGCAGCATCGCGTCGAGCAGATTCCAGCTTTGGTTCGGCATCAGTTCGAGCAAGGCTTCGTCCACTGCCGCCACGGCGATCTGCGTACCGGCCGGTACGGGCTTGCCGTCAGGTAGTTGCACGCGCAACGACACGTGCGATTTTCCACGCACCGTATAGCGCTTCGCATCCGGTGTCACGCTCACGTTCAACTGATGCGCCGCGTCGCCCACGCGAATTTGCGCCAGTCCATAACGATAAGCGGGCTTCGAGAGATCGACGAGCGGTGTGGGCGCCTCGTATTGGCGCCCTTCGTACCAGAACGCGCGCGCCCATTCGAGCGGCGCTTTCCAGCCCCACGTGAAGAACGAATACCACGGCACTTCGTGAATGCGTCCGCGCAATGCCAGCACCGAGACATACACGTTCGGCCCCCACGTGTCGCTCACCTTGAGCTCGACCGTTGGATCCTTGCCGTCGAGTTGCACCACGTGGGTTTCGATGATGCCCTCGCGCTCCACGGCCACCAGCGCGGTAGCGAAGCGGAACGGCATGCGCACCTGGAAGCGCGCCGTTTCGCCCGGCTCGTAGTGAGTTTTTTCGGGCAATACGTCGATACGGTCGGTGTTTTCGCTGCCGAACCAGAGTTCGTCTTCGCGCGTGACCCAGATCGAAGTCGTGGCCGTTGCCGCGTGCCCGTCGCCATCGTGAGCCGTCGCCACGAGATCGATATTGCCGGCCTCCTTGAGCTTCGCGTCGCAAGTGAGCAAACCGTGGTCGTCGCTCGTGCCGCTGCACAGCGTGCCGAGGTCCTTCGTTTCCGTGTGGTTGTCGTAGGCGTAGAAACCGCCCACCATGCGCTTGCGCGACGTGGTCGTGATCTTCGCGATGCCGCGCACGTCGAGCTTCACGCCCGCGCGCGGCTTGCCTTGCAGATCGAGCGCGAGCGCCGTGACCGGCACCGACTTGCCCACCGATACCCAGCGCCCCGACTTCACGCCCGCGATCACGGCCGCGGGCCACAGCGTGGCCGCGCCGCTGATGGTTTGCACCTCGCCGTTCGGATCGGCGAAGGTCGCCTCGAGCGAGAGACGTTTGGGCGCGTTCACCGCAGGCAGATTCTTCAGCGTGAGCGCGCCGGCGCCGCTGCGGTCCAGCGTGAGCGGTTCCTTGTCGGCGACGAGCTTCGCCATTTCGTTGTCTTCCTGCGGCGAGTTGTCGTCTTCGTCGCTGGCGTTGTCGCCCTTGCTCGACGGCACGTAGGGCGTGAAGCTGAAATCGCCGAACGTATCCGCGAAAGCCGGCGACGTGTCCTTCACGAGCGCCGAGACCTGCACCGGCAGATTCGAAGCCGCGCCGCCCGACACATAATCGATCTGCACCGACACCGGCGCCTGCGTGGCGGCCACCAACGGCGAGGCCTTTGCGTTGCGCACCGCGATCGTGCCCTTGAGCACCGGCAGGCGGAACGCTTCCACGCGGAAGCTGCCGCTTTCGTAGTTCATGTGCAGCGCGCCGCTGTCCGTGGAATCGGCGTCATCGCCGTCGTTCGAATCGCTCGCGTCATTCGTATCGCCCGAGGCACTCGCGCTCGCGTCGCCGTCGTCGAGCGTCACGTCGTATTCGCCCAGCTTCGCTTCGGGCGGCAGCTTGAAGGTCGTGTCGGCGGTGTGATCGGCGGCCCACTTGAGCGGGAAATGCCAGGTCTGGCCGCTACCCGAGTGACGGATCGTGACACGCGTGGGATACTGCCGCGGAAACGCAAAACCGTGCATGGTCTGCGCGCGGATGAAATGCTTCATCGACACGGTCTCGCCCGCGCGCAACAACGTGCGGTCGAATACCGTATGCGCGATCATGGTCGGCTCCACGCTCGTGTCGGTGGGCACGTTGAAGCGCCACGCTTCGATACCGCGATTCCAGTCCGATTGCACGAACGCCATGTCGGGACCCGTTTTCGGATCGTCAATGCGCGCGGAAACGAACAGGCCGCTGTAGCTGTTGTCGCCCGTGCAATCGCGGCGGCTCGAAAGCGGTCCGCCGATCGTCAGGAGTCCGTGTGAATCGGTTTTTCCCGAGGCGATCATCTCGCCGTTGCAGTCGGAAACATGCACGTCGGCATTCGGCACGGGCTCGCCCTTGTCGAGCGTCGTGACCCACACCACGCTGTTTTCGCGGCCTTGCTTGAAATGCACGCCGAGGTTGGTGACGAGTACCGCCGTGCGCACGTACATGGGCGCGGGCTTGCCCAGCAGCGAAGCGCCCAGTCGCGGCGAAGCGAGTTCGATCACGTAGAAGCCGGGCTTCGGCACCGGAATGCCCACCACTTCGAACGGCCGCAGCGCTTTCGGATCGGCTTTCGGCAAGGCCAGCGTTTCCACGCCGCGTTGACCGTCGAGCAAAGACAGCGAACGCACGTCGATGATGCGGTCCTTCGGCGCTTCCTCGCCTTGCGGCGGAGGAATCACGACCGGCGACTTCGCGCGTTTGACGAGACCGGGCACGAGCTTGTCGATTTGCGATTCGCTCATGCCGTAGTTGTCGAACTGATCGACGAGACGCATCCAGCGACGCATGTCGACATCCGACTGCACGGCAAGTTTCGCGAACTTCGCCTCGCCCGCATTCAGGCCAGCGACGTGCAGATCGGCTTCCACGTTGCGCAGGGTGACGGGCACGAGCGGCGGCGTGCCGGGCTCCGCATAGCGCTCGATGATGCCGAACGTCGACGACGGAAACTTCGCGAGCGGCGGCATCGGCGCGGTGGCGGTGCGCAGCGGAAACAGGTCGGCATTCGCGAGTGCGCGGCCGCTGACGTCCTTGAGGCCGGCGGGCGCCTGAATCGTGAGCGTCGCACGTTCGGGCAGCGGCGCGGCGAACGTAACCGCGCTGACTTCGGCGTCCTTATCGTCTTTATCGAAAGTGGGAGCGATGTCGCCGTTCGGCCCTTGCAGGCGGAACTTCCCGGCGTCTGCACGCGCGATGGGGGCGCTCAGATCGACGCGCACGGGGCGCAGTGGCGTGCACGGCGCCTTCGCGTTTTCGCGCTCGCAGCTCATGCTGGCCGAGAACGGTTCGCGCACGTGGAAATCGAAGCGGCGTTCGACCTCGTTGGGCGTGCCGTTCACGCCTTTCACGCCCTTGCCGTACACCAGCTGCATCTTCGCGCTCGACGGCAAGGTCTGCTGGCACATGAGCGTGAGCACGCGGGCGCTGTCTTTCTCCAGGCCGAAGTGTTTGAGCAACGCGGCGCGCGCGGGCGTGTCCACGGGTTGCACGGGAATGCGGTTGCCCAGACCGCCCGATTCGCACCACACGTGTTCGCCTACGGAGTCGGGCGTGGCCGGGCCATTGAGCCGCAGCACGAAGGTCTGATGCTCTTCGATTTCGCCGCCATAGGGCTGAACGCTCACGGGAAACGGGCCGCCCGTGGAGAACGCGTAGCGGTGCGCGCCTGTGACCGCGTTACCCGATTGCGACTTGAGGCCGTCGTTGAGCGTAACGCCGCATTGCGTGTCGGACGGTAAGTCGTGCGTGAAATCGTAGGCCCAGGTCTTTTCGTCGATCCAGCGGCCTTGTCCCGCACCGGCCGCGGCGGGATTGCATTGCACGCGCGCCGGATCTTTCGCGTCGGGCGCGCCGAAGGCCACCATGGCCTCGTCGAACTTGATGACCACTTGACGCGCCTGCGTGACCGTGCCCTGCGGCGAGACGCTGAGCGTGCGCGCGGCGTCGGCGCGCCATGTTCCCGATACATACAACGCAAGCGCCGCGAGTAGCGCCAACGTCCACCCACCGCGTATTCTTCGAATGATTCGTTGCATCGACGATCCCTGTTTTATTATGCGTTTTCCCGCAGCGTTCTTGTGTACTTCGGCGCGGCGAGCGGTATGGTACAGCGCGGTTCGAACCCACGCGTCGAGAGTGCGCGCGCGAGCGCAGGCGCACAGCATGCCTTGACCTGCGCCTGCGCCCTATCGGACAGTGCTGAAACTGAGCTGCATCGAAGAGATCGGGGAATGCGGGGGGAATGGGTACTTGGCTGGCGCGCGGGAAGTCGCCGGTCGTAATTTCCACACGTTTGCCAACATTGAATAAGCGCCGCCGGACTCATGCATAGCGGCTTCTATTTGCCACCTCCAGTTCGAAGCCGCAATAAAATCTTGTCGTTTCGGCAATAAAAAAACCCGCGTTATTCACGCGGGTTTTTTGCTGACTATCAAAGCGATTAATGCGCGTTATAGACCGGCGGCGAGTAGCTGCTCACTGCGCCATCCGAACCGCTTTGCGACGAGCCATTCGTGGACGGACCATAACCGCTCGTTTGCGCGCCAGCGAGATTGTTCTGCGCATTCACGCGCGCTTCCGCACGTTGAATGTCTTCCGGATAGTATTGGTCGTTCTGGTAGGGCCGATAACCCGCCGCTTCGAGTTGCGCGAGTTCGGCGCGCACCTGTGCGCGGGTCACGGGACCGTTGGTGCCTTGCGCTTGAGCGAACGACACGGCGGGAACGGCGAGTACGGCAGCAATGGCAACAGCCTTGATGAGCGATTTCATGATGTACCTCCAATAACTTGATTGAATCGGTGCAGCGTTTTTTCCTGCTCCGTTGATGACAAGTCTAGGAAGGTAGAGCGCCAGGATAAATGGCGAGAACACGAATTCACTGTTTTCGCAAAACGGATAATCGCGTTCACGCATAAGCTTCTCACCAAAAGGAATATGGAACACGTGTGCAACGCACTGTTCCGCTTTGGCGCATGATGATGACTCTTGCCGACATCGTCGGGATCATCCAGAGGGGGCAGCAATGGCAACGTGGAAACCCGATCCGACCTTTTATCCTTCCGCGCGCATGGCGGGCGAAGCGCCACCCGAAACGCTTGCGTATGTTGCCAGTTTCGATCCCACGCGGCAGGTCCCCGATTCACTGGACGTAGTCGATCTCGACCCGCGCTCGCCGGAATTCGGGCGCATCGTGCACCGGCTGCCCATGCCGAACCTCGGCGACGAACTGCATCACTTCGGCTGGAACGCGTGCAGCTCGCATCTGTGCCCCAATGCCCCGCATGCCCATACCGAACGGCGCTATCTGGTGGTGCCCGGTTTGCGATCGTCACGCATTCATATCGTCGATACGAAACCCGACGCGCGGCGCCCGCAAATCGTGCGCGTGCATGAGCCGGAAACCGTTGCCCAGCGCGCGGGTTACACGCGCCCTCATACGGTGCATTGCGGGCCAGATGGCATTTACGTCACCGCGCTCGGCAATGCGCAAGGCGAAGCGCCCGGCGGCATCTTCCTCATGGACCACGAGAGTTTCGACATACTCGGGCAATGGGAAATCGAACGCGGACCACAACAACTCGCATATGACGGCTGGTGGCACCTCGGCTACGACACGCTGGTCACGAGCGAATGGGGCTTGCCGTCCACCTTCGAAAACGGCCTCGTGCCGGAAGTGCTATTGAGTGGGCAATATGGGCATCGGCTGCACTTCTGGGACCTGCATACGCGACAGCACAAACAGGTCCTCGATTTCGGCGCCGAAAATCAACTCGTCTTCGAATTGCGTCCCGCGCACAATCCCACCCGCCCCTACGGGTTCGTCAATTCCGTGATCAGTTTGAAGGACCTTTCCGCGTCGATCTGGCAGTGGTATCTCGACGGCGACCAGTGGGCCGCGCGCAAGATCATCGAGATTCCCGCCGAGCCCGCCGATCCGGAAACGCTACCGCTCATGCTCAAGGGCTTCGCGGCCGTGCCGCCGCTGGTGACCGATATCGCGCTCTCACTCGACGACCGCTTTCTCTACGTGGCGTGCTGGGGCACCGGCGACATGCGCCAATACGATGTTTCGGATCCCGAACATCCTCGCTTGACGGGCTGCGTGCGTATCGGCGGCATTGCGGCGCGTGCAGCGCATCCGTTCGCGCCGGAACGCGCGTTGAACGGCGGCCCGCAAATGGTCGAAGTGAGTCGCGACGGCCGGCGCGTGTATTTCACCAACTCACTCTACGGCGCCATCGACGGTCAGTTCTATCCCGAGGGTATCGACGGCTGGATGGTCAAACTCGACGCGCAGGAAAACGGCGGCCTCGACTTCGACGAACGTTTCTTTGTCGACTGGCCGAAGTCGCATCGGCCGCATCAAATACGGCTGGAAGGCGGCGACTGCTCGTCCGATTCCTACTGCTATCCCTAACGCCCGGCGCGCGGGAGAGTCGCATGAACGCGCTATTCGGGCTTCTCGACGCGCATTGGGGCGCGTGGGCGGCCGTGGCCGGGAGCGGGGTATTTCACGGCGTGAATCCGGCCATGGGTTGGCTCTTCGCGACCGCGCTCGGTTTGCAGCGCGGCAGTCGTCGCGCATTGCTGCTCGCATTGCCGCCTATCGCGCTCGGGCACGCGGCCTCGATCCTGTTGTTCACGAGTTCGGCTGCCGCGATCAGTGCGTATGTGCCGGGTGTGGCAATGCACTGGGCTCTGGGCGCGCTGCTGATCGGCTGGGCCGCCTGGCAGCATGCGTACGGCCACCGGCATCGTGTGCGCGTGGGCATGACCGTGGGCTTCGCGGGGCTCGCCGCATGGTCCGCGTTGATGGCAACCCTGCATGGCGCCGGCCTCATGCTGATGCCCGTCATGTTGCCGTTGTGCGGCACGCCTGGCCCGGGTGGATCCGGCAGTGTGGATGGCGCGAGCCATACGCTTGCGGTATCGCTCGCCTTCACCGTGCTGCACACGCTCGCGACGCTCGCCACCACGGCCGCGATTGCGTTGCTCGCCTATGAGTACCTCGGTCTCGGCGTGCTGCGGCGCGGCTGGATCAACTTCGACTGGCTGTGGCGCGGCGCATTGGTGGCGACCGGCACGTTGATGATCGCCACCGCGTAGAACCTGAAACCCGCCTCAGGTTTGCGCCGGAAAATCGGCGCCGACGCTCGTATCGCGCCACGTGTCGATATCGGCGAGCGCCGCACGCAAACGGTTCGCCACCGCGTCCACGCCAAACGCACCCAGCACGAGATGACGCGGCGGATTCTCGACCTCGGTGATGCGGATCATCGCCAGCGCCGCACGCTTCGGATCGCCCGCCTGCTTGCCGCTATTGCCCGCGGTCTGCTTCATGCGCGCCCCGACGGTATCGGCGTAATCGGCGATCTGGCTCGGCGTCTGCACGAGCGAGCGGCCCGCCCAGTCCGTGCGGAACGGCCCCGGCTCGACGCAGGTCACGTGGATGCCGAGCGGACCGACTTCGGCCAGCAGGGCATCGGAGAAGCCTTCCACCGCATGCTTCGAGGCCGAATAGTAGCCCGAGCCCTGGAAGCCCACGAGGCCGGCCACCGAGGTGATGTTGATGACGAAACCCTTGTGGCGTGCGCGCATGCCGGGCAGCACCGCGCGTGTCATGGCGAAGAGACCGAACACGTTGGCGTCGAACTGCGCGCGGATCTTGTCTTCCTCGCCCTCTTCGATGGAGCTTTGATAACCGTAACCGGCGTTGTTGACGAGCACGTCGATCGCGCCGAACTGCTTTTGCGCGGCGTCGACCGCCGCTGCGATCTGCGCGGAATCGGTTACGTCGAGCGAGACGCGTAGCAGGCGGTCGCCGGCCTCGGGTGCGAGATCGTCGAGCGACGCCTTGTTGCGAGCAGTCGCGACGCAACGCCAGCCGCGTTCGAGCACGGCAAGCACGAGTTCGCGGCCGAAACCGGTCGAACAACCGGTCACGAACCACACCGGCGACGCATTGTTTGAATCGGCAGACATGGAATAACCTCGCGGATAAGTGGCAAGCCAATGGCAGACGGTGCTGCCGGAAGCAACCACGGTGCCTGAAAAAACGGGAAAACCGCAACGACCGAAAGACAAGTGAAGGCGCCGAAGATCGCAACGCGGCGCGCCCGTTCATGATAGCGGCCGCGCGCAAATCTCGCTGACGCCTGCGCCAAACGCGCCGGCCATGTACCATACGCCGCTTGGCGCGGCATTCGCCGCCACTCGATCCCACCTCGACAACACAATCGCCACTCGCCGGAGAGAATTACCGATGTCCACCGCCACCGCGCCCGCCAGTTCCACCGCTCACGCCGACGCCCTGCGCGCCCTCGAAGCGCGTTACGGTACGCCGTGGTCCGCCCCGCTGCCCGCATGGAACGAAACGCTCGATTCGCTCCTCGCACATCGTTCGGTGCGCAATTACGCCGACCGGCCGCTTCCCGAAGGCACGCTCGAAACGCTGATCGCGGCCGCGCAGTCCGCCTCGACATCGTCGAATCTTCAGACGTGGAGCGTGGTCGCAATCGAAGATCCCGAGCGCAAGGCGCGTCTGGCCGCGCTCGCCGCCAATCAGTCGCAGGTGCGCGAGGCGCCGCTCTTTCTCGTGTGGCTCGCCGACCTCTCACGCCTCGAAGCCGCGGGGCAACGCACCGACACGAGCATCGAAGGCCTGCATTATCTGGAGACGCTGGTCGTCGGCATGATCGACGCTGCGCTGGCCGCACAAAACGCCGTGGTCGCGCTCGAATCGCTCGGGATGAGCGCGGTGTATATCGGCGCGATTCGCAATCGCCCCGAACAGGTTGCCGCCGAACTCGGGCTGCCGCCGCGCGTGATGCCGGTGTTCGGCATGTGCGTGGGCTATCCGGACGAAACGCGTCCCGCCGCAATCAAGCCGCGTTTGCCGCAACCGGTCGTGCTGCATCGCGAACAATACAACGTGCCTTCGCAAGTCGGCGAGATTGCTCAGTATGACGAAGTCACGCGCGCGTTCCAGACGAGCCAGGGACAAAGCGCGGCGGGCTGGACCGCGCGTTCGCTGGCGCGCTGGCGCAGCGCCGAGTCGCTGCATGGCCGCGATCGTCTGCGCGATGCGCTCAACGCGCTCGGCTTCGAATTGCGCTGAGCGCCGTCGCTTGCTTAACCGAACCGGAGAAGAGCTATGAAAGTTGCCGTCATGGGCGCGGGCGCGGTGGGCTGCTTTTACGGCGGCATGCTGGCGCGCGCGGGTCACGATGTCGTGCTGATCGGCCGCCCGCAGCACGTGGACGCAATCGCGCGCGAAGGCTTGCGCCTCGAAGCCCAGCAGTTCGACGAGCGCATCGGCGCGCCGCATCTCACGGCGGGCACCGAAGCCTCGGCAATCAGCGGCGCGCAACTCGTGCTGTTCTGCGTGAAGTCCACCGACACCGAAAGCGCGGGCGCGTCGATCAAGCCGTTTCTTGGCGCCGACACGCTCGTACTCACGCTGCAAAACGGTGTCGATAACGCCGATCGCTTACGCGGTGTCATTGCCAACGACGTGGCCGCCGCCGTGGTCTACGTTGCCACGGAAATGGCGGGACCGGGCCACGTGCGCCACCACGGCCGCGGCGAACTCGTGATCGAGCCGTCGCGCTCGAGCGAGTCCGTTGCGCACGCACTCATCGCCGCGGGTGTGCCTACGGAGATTTCGCCCAACGTGCGCGGCGCGTTGTGGGCCAAGCTGATCGTGAATTGCGCGTACAACGCGCTCTCCGCGATCACGCAGCTACCGTACGGCCGCCTGGTTCAGGGCGCGGGCGTCAACGCGGTGATGCAGGACGTGTTCGACGAATGCGTGGCCGTCGCGCAGGCCGACGGCGTGACGCTGCCGCCCGAGATTCACGGCGCCATCGAACGCATCGCGCAAACCATGCCGGGCCAATATTCGTCCACGGCACAGGACGTCGCGCGTGGCAAGCGCAGCGAGATCGATCACCTGAACGGCTATGTCGTGCAACGCGGCGCGGCGCTCGGCGTGAAAACCCCGGCGAACCGCTTGCTGCAAACGCTCGTGCGTCTGGTCGAAGACAAGGCGCACGGCGCGATCTAACCGGCAAATAGCCCTGCGGGCTGCGGGGGCAGCTTCACCCGGAAGATCGTGAAGCGCCCCTTGCGCGGATAGCCGTTGGAAAAGTTATCGAGCTCGTGCAGGTGCGAATCGGCGAAGTAGAGATAATCGTTCTGGAGTGCGAAGCCATCGGCCCACGACACCACAGTGGGTTCGTTGACGAGCGTGCGCTGGTCGAGCGTGGCTTTGCCGTTGCGCTCCTTCACCGTGAACGCCACCACCGTGCGGTTCTCCAGATCGCCACCGTATAACGTGCCGTCCGGTCCCATCAGCAAGCCGCCCGTGAGCGCGTGTTCGCCAAGATCCTGCACGCGTTGTGCGAGCGCCTGGGGCGCAAGAGTTTCGTCGATCAGCGCCGCCACCGGCACGCGCCAGTAGTGATGATCCGTGAGCGGCCGGTAATAGACCCAGTCGCGTTGTGGCGAAATCGCAATGCCGTCCGTTTGCAGCACGAGCACGCCGCCGTCGGACTTGCGCGCGACGCGATCGCCGAACATGAGATGCTCGCGCGGATCGGACACGCTGGAGCGATCGCCCGCCAGCAGCAGCCGCGCCTTGCCGTTGCTCAGCTGCGTGACGACGATACCGCCTTGATTGCCCGCGTTGCTGATGAACGCATAACCGTGCGCGAGATCGATGCGCACGTCGTTGATCGAATCCTTCGGCGTGACGACCTGCTCGAACGTGTACACCCGTACGACTTCGCGTCTGTCGATATCGAATTGCACGAGCTTGGGCGGTTGTACGGTTTGATCGACGGAGGGCAAGGACGAATCCAGCGCCCACAGGCGGTCGCGTTCGTCCACCCAGAGCGCCTGCAGCGAAATCCACTGACGCTCGCCCGATTTACCGGGCTTGTAGGTATTCCAGTCGGAGTCGGGAAACGGCGTGACGTTGCCGGTGCGCGGGTCCACTTCCACGAGGCTGTAGCGCGAACGTTTCGCCGACGAAGGGGCCGTAGCGAACACGCGGCCCGAACGCGTGACGCCAATGCCGACCAGCCGAAAATCGTCACCGAAGCTCGCAACCGTTTCGAGTTTCGAAGCGGCGTGCGCGGTCTCGGGCGTGGCGGCCAGCAGCGAAGAAGGCCGCACCAGGGTGCTGAGCAATCCCGCGCCCAGTGTCGCGATTACGCGCCGCCGCATCGGCGGTTGGAAGGTATCGGCTCGCATGCTGCCTCCTCAAGAGCGGCCTTATCAGTGTAGAACCGAGGCCGGCAGCATGCAAAGCGAATGGCGTGCCCGGAGTTTTCGCCGGGCTTTCGCGCTCATACCGCGCTCATCCCATACTCAGTAAGTTTCCAGATGCAGGCGCCCTTCGCGCTTGAGCCGTTCCCAAAGCGCATCCCAACTCAGGGCATGTTTTTCCGCGATCTCCTGCAAGGTCTGTAACACGCCGTCTTCCATACCCTTCAGGCCGCACACATAGATATGCGTATTGCCGTCCTTGAGCAGCTGGGCGACATCCACGGCGCGCTCGCGCAGTACGTCTTGCACGTAGCGCTTCGGTTGGCCCGGCGTGCGCGAAAAGGCGAGATTCGTGTCGATGAAATCCTTCGGCAAGTTCATCAGGGGTCCGAAATACGGCAATTCCTGCTGCGTACGGGCACCGAAAAACAGCATGAGCTTGCCCGTTGCACCCTTGAGCCTGCGACGGCGCCGATACTCGGTCATCGCGCGCATCGGCGCGGAACCCGTGCCCGTGCAGATCATCAGCAAGTGCGAGTTCGGATGATTCGGCATCAGGAACGTGTTGCCGAACGGCCCGATCACCGTCACCGTATCACCCTTCTTCAGATCGCACAGATAATTCGAGCAGACGCCGTCGGTTTCATTGCCGCCGTGGTCGCGCGTCACGCGCTTCACCGTGAGCGAGACGTTGTTGTAGCCGGGACGTTCGCCGTCGCGCGGGCTGGCGATCGAATACTGGCGCGCGTGATGCGCGCGTCCTTCGGGCGTCGCTCCGGGTGGCAAGATGCCGATCGACTGACCTTCGAGCACAGGAAACGGCATCGCGCCGAAGTCGAGCACGATGTGATGAATATCGCTTTCCGTGGCGTCGTCGGTGAGGCGATAGTTGCCGACCACGGTCGCCGTGGTCGGCG
Source organism: Paraburkholderia acidisoli (assembly GCF_009789675.1). Lineage (NCBI taxonomy): Bacteria > Pseudomonadati > Pseudomonadota > Betaproteobacteria > Burkholderiales > Burkholderiaceae > Paraburkholderia > Paraburkholderia acidisoli. Next base: position 673,807 of record NZ_CP046914.1, read on the forward strand.
CCTTGTGCGTGTAAAGATTCACGTAAGGGCGCGCGGCGGACCACGGTGGCACCGTCGATCCACGCACGAGGTCCGAGCCCGCAACGGTCACGTCCGGCGCTTCAGCAACGGGCGTGGCCGCGGCGCCCTGCGCCAACGGCGCCTCGACGGGCGCGCTCACCGAAGCGCTTTGCGTGGGCAACTCGTCCCACGTGTATTGCTCGTCGATGCTGTACGCATCGGCTTTGAGCACGTTGCGCCAGTTGTCGATCGCACCGGTCGGGCACGGCGGCACGCATGCCATGCAGCCGTTGCAGACCTCGGCCTTCACCACATAATTGGTGCCGTCGTGCGTGATCGCGTCGATCGGACACGTTTCTTCGCACGTATTGCAGCGTATGCAGATTTCAGGATCGATCAGGTGTTGCCTGAGAATTTCCACGGGGACCGGACCGTTCATGATGTGTCTCCCACCGCGGCGCGCCCGTGGGGAGGTGCGCGCCGCCGTTGCTTCGTGTCGCCTATTGGTAACCGAAACGGTTTCAGTTGAAGCGAATGTATTCGAAATCGACGGGTTGACGATTGATGCCCATCGCCGGCGGCGCGATCCAGTTGGCGAACTTGCCGGGCTCGATCACGCGACCCATCAGCGAGGCGACATACGCACGGTCTTCCGGCGTCGGCAGCCACTTCGCCTCGTTCGCGGCCCATTCGCTGTCGCTCAGCACGCGGCCGTCCGGCGAAACGCGCACGCCCGCGAAGGTACCGATCTGCCGGTTGAACGCCTTGTGCGGCACGGTCAGGCGAACATCGATGCCAGCCTTTTCGAGCACCTTGTTCCAGCGATTGACACCGGCCACCGAGTCCTTGATGTAGTCGTCGCGCAGCACTTCGTTCATTGCGTTGAGCATCGGCACTTCACGCTCGACCAGTTTGCCGTCCTGCACGTCGAGCAGGCGATAGTGCTGGCCTTCGAGTTGATGATCGTCGTCGCGCTTCGTCTCTTCGTAGCGGCCTTTGAGGCCAGCGCTGTAGAACGTGGCGGCATTCGACGAGTGATCGGCGCCGAACAGATCGATCGTGACCGAATAGTGGAAGTTCAGGTAACGCTGCACGGTATCGAGATCGATCACACCTGCCGCACGCAGGCGGTTCACGTCGTCGGTCTTGAGTTCGTTCATGACCTGCGCGGTACGCTGCACGACGCGCGAAATGCCGGACTCGCCCACGAACATATGATGCGCTTCTTCCGTCAGCATGAACTTCGTGGTGCGCGCGAGCGGATCGAAGCCCGACTCGGACAGCGCCGAAAGCTGGAACTTGCCGTCGCGGTCGGTGAAATACGTGAACATGAAGAACGCGAGCCAGTCCGGCGTTTTCTCGTTGAACGCGCCGAGAATGCGCGGATTGTCGTCGTCGCCCGAACGGCGCTCCAGCAATGCTTCGGCTTCCTCACGACCGTCACGGCCGAAATAGCGATGCAGCAGATACACCATCGCCCACAGGTGGCGCCCTTCCTCCACGTTCACCTGGAAGAGATTGCGCAAGTCGTACATCGAAGGCGCGGTGAGGCCCAGATGCCGTTGCTGTTCGACCGACGCCGGTTCCGTGTCGCCCTGGGTGACGATGATACGGCGCAGGTTCGCGCGATGTTCGCCCGGCACGTCGTGCCACGCCGACTCGCCCCTGTGCGCACCGAAGTTGATCTTGCGATCCGCCTCGCTCGGCGTGAGAAAGATGCCCCAACGATAATCCGGCATCTTCACGTGATCGAAGTGCGCCCAACCGCCCGCGTCGACGCTCACCGCCGTGCGTAGATACACGTCATAGCCGTGCGAGCCGTCCGGGCCCATGTCGCCCCACCACGAAAGAAAGTTGGGCTGCCATTGTTCGAGCGCGCGTTGCAGCGTGCGGTCGTCGGCGAGGTTGACGTTGTTGGGGATCTTTTCGCTGTAATTGATCGTGGACATTTCGGTTCCTTGCGGCCGTTCATGGGCCGCATCGAATGCGGCTGGTCGGTGGAAGATTCGGAGGCGTGCGTGTCGTACCGCGCGAATCAAACGCGCGCGACGTCGAATTGCGCCTTGCTGCCCTTGCCGTACACCTTGAGCGCGCCTTTCTCGCCCACCGCATTCGGCCGGTTGAAGATCCAGTTTTGCCACGCCGAGAGGCGCCCGAAAATGCGTGTCTCCATGGTTTCGGGACCATTGAAGCGCAGATTCGCTTCGAGGCCGGTGAGCGCGTCGGGCGACATCACCGCGCGTTCCTCCAGCGCAATGCGGATCTCGTCGGCCCAGTCGATGTCGTCCGGCGATGCGGTCACGAGACCGAGGCGCTCCGCTTCCACCGCCTTGACCATCTGACCGATTTTGGCGCGTGCCGCGTCGAGCGGTTCGGATTCCTCATAAAACCGTCGCGCCAGTCTCGACTGATGCGTAACCATCGGATAAAGGCCGAAATTCGCCTCCGAAAGCGTGATGGCCGGTTCCTCGTCTTCATTGGCGGGCAGCGCGGCCATGTAGGTGCGGTCGGCGGCGAATGCGAACTCGGCGAGCGTACCGGTGAAGCACGAGCCCGGCTCGATCAGCGCGAACAGCGAACGCGACGAGACGTCGATACGGGCCAACGTGCGGCGCAGCATGCCGATGGTTTCGCGTACAAACCAGTGATCGCGGTGTGCGAGCAACGCGGCGTCGGCGGCGAGCACATGGCGTGCGTCGCCTTCCGTCTTGAGGATCCACGTGCCGATGTCGAGTTCGTTGGTGCGCATCGAGAGAATCGCGTCGTCGAGTTCACGCGCGAACTGCAGTGGCCACCACGACGTCCCTGCGGCAACGATCGCTTCGATGTCGGCGGCGGGCGCCGCGACCGGCGCTTTCGCCGTAAAAGTTGCAATGCGTTTCGCGCGGTCGATGGCGACCTCGACGGTCGCGTAGCTCAGGCCGTTCTCGTGTTCGACGCGCTCGATGCGCGTGAGCGCGACGCCCTGTGCGTCGGCGGGTCGGTCGCTCGTTGCCGCCAGTTCCAGCGCACGCGCTTGCACCGCCTGGCCGAACTGATTGGGCTTGACGACGTCGTCGACGAGACGCCATGCCTTCGCGCGCTCGCCGCGAATGCCTTCCACCACGGTGCAGAAAATGTCCGCGCGATCGTGGCGCACCTTGCGCTTGTCGGTCAGACGCGTGAGACCGCCCGTGCCGGGCAGCACGCCGAGCAACGGCACCTCGGGCAACGCCACCGACGAGGAACGGTCGTCCACCAGCATGATTTCGTCGCAGGCGAGCGCCAGTTCATAGCCGCCGCCGGCACAGGCGCCATTCACGGCTGCAATAAACTTCAGGCCGGAGTGACGCGACGAGTCCTCGAGGCCGTTACGCGTTTCATTCGTGAATTTGCAGAAGTTGACCTTCCACGCATGCGTGGAAAGGCCGAGCATGAAGATGTTGGCGCCCGAGCAGAACACGCGGTCCTTGAGGCTCGTCAGCACGACCGTGCGCACTTCCGGATGTTCGAAGCGAATGCGCTGGATCGCGTCGTGCAGTTCGATGTCGACGCCCAGATCGTACGAGTTCAGCTTCAGCTTGTAGCCGTCGCGAATGCCGCCGTCCTCGGCGATGTCAATGCCGAGCGTCGCGACGCTGCCGTCGAACGTCAGTTTCCAGTGCCGGTACTGCGAGGGGTCGGTGCGGTAGTCGACCCGTTGCGCAACGACCGGTTGCGGGGCGACGGCGGTGTCTGCTGCGGCCATGAGTGTCTCCTGGTGTGCTTTCGTCATTCGTTGAATGAACGATAGTGCAACACCCCACCCATGTAAAGCACTTTAGTGCATTTTAATTCCGGTCAGGGGTAAACCCCGGTGCAGTAAAACGCATCTCAATCGACACGCGGCGCTTCCGCGCCGAGCCGGGCCGCCAGCCGGTCGCGCAGTTGCAGATACGTGTCGGCGAGCGTCCTTTCGCTGGTCTCGAACGTCATGTCGGCCCGGCCATACAACTCGGCACGACCGGCCAGAATGCGCTTGAGATCGTCCATCGCCTCGCGGTTACCCGACATCGGCCGTAGATCGCCCTGCGCGACCACGCGGCGCATGTGCTCTTCGGGCGTGGCCTGCAGCCAGACCGTGAAGCAGTGCGCGAGCAGCATGTTGAACGTGGAGGGTTCGGACACCAGCCCGCCAGGCGACGCGATCACCGCGCGCGGGTGCTCCGCAATCACGGCCTCGAGCGCGCGATGCTCGTAGCGCCGGTAAGCGCTCGCCCCGTACAGCGAATGAATTTCCGAAGGCGGGCAGCCAGCCAGTTGCTCGATCACGCGCGTGAGTTCCACGAACGGCACCTTCATTTCCTGCGCGAGCATGCGCCCCAGCGTGGATTTGCCCGCGCCGCGCAGGCCGACGAGCGCGATGCGATCGTTGCGATGCGGGTCGGCGGGCGCCTGCGAGAACATCTCCGCCAGCGCGACGCGCGCCCGCTGCAACGCCGCCTGATCGCGCCCCTGGAGCAGTTCGCGAATCAGCAGCCATTCGGCAGACGATGTGGTGACGTCGCCGATCACTTCCGCGAGCGAGCAGTTCAAGGTGGCCGCGATCTGCCGCAACACCAGCACCGACGCATTACCCACGCCCGACTCGAGATTCGCCAGATGACGTTCCGAGAGGCCGGTTTCCGCCGCGAGCGTCTTGCGCGTCATGCCGCGCCGCGCGCGCAGCAGCCGCACGCGCTCGCCCATCGCCGTGAGGAACGGGTCGCGTTCGACGCGCTCGCCCCGCGCGACGTCGTCGGCGAGATCGGCGGGCGGCTCGACAACGTAAGTTTGCTTCATCTTCTGAGACCTCTCAACGCGAATTTATGTACTATAGTGCTTGACATGCACTTTGCGGACGGTTAATTTTCGACCAAAAGTGCAATCGACGACAAATATCAATTTGTTGGCACCGGCGCCGCGGCTGATTTCGCGACGACGGCAACGCCCCACGATGCGCCAGCAGTTTGTTGCATGCTGGCGCCAAAGCCCCCATCTCGCATGGGACCGGCGCCAGCCCATGCGATGGCGTCGGATCGACAGGAGACACGCATGTCGCCGCAAGAGTTCGAACGCCTCGTCGCAGGCGTGACCGCGCAGATCGCCGACCGACCGCTCGATGATGCACTCGACGCGTGGCTCAACGCCACCTGGCCGGACGGCAGTCCGACGTTCGAAGCGCTTGCAGAAGCCTGCCGCGCCGGCGTGGCCGAAGGTTGGCTCTGTAACCGCGAAGCGGGCGGCTTGCGCTACGGCCGCATTTTCAAGGCGCTGCCCGCGACGCACGGTTTTTCCGTTGACGTCGTGAGCATGAAAGATATTGCCGGTCCGCACCACGCGCACCCGAACGGCGAAATCGATCTCATCATGCCGCTCACCGCGGACGCCACCTTCGACGGCCGGCCGGCGGGCTGGTGCGTGTACGGTCCCGGCACGGCGCACCGGCCAACGGTCGCACACGGCGAAGCACTCGTGCTCTATCTGCTGCCCGCAGGGGCAATCGAATTCACTCAGGCGGCTTGATTCGCTCGAATCTCAATTCGTGCACTGCGTTGCATGCACTGCATGACCGGCACTGCCGGTGCCGCGATGCATGACCTGCACGCCCGCGCGTCCTTCTGGACGCACTTTGCTTCCTGTTTTGCCGACGAGGCCCATCGCATGACTTCGCTGCTTCCCAATTACGTCGCCGGCCGCTGGGTCGCCGGCACTGGCCCCGCCACTCCGCTCGTCGATCCGGTTACCGGGGAAACACTCGTCAGCGTGTCGAGCGGCGGACTCGATCTGCCTGCGGCGTTCGATCACGCCCGCACGACGGGCGGCGGCGCGTTGCGCGCGCTCGGCTATGCGCAACGCGCCGCGAAACTCGGCGAGATCGTCAAGCTGCTACAAGCGAATCGCGACCGCTATTACGAAATCTCGCTCGCCAACTCGGGCACCACGCGCAACGATTCCGCCGTGGATATCGACGGCGGCATTTTCACGCTCTCGTATTACGCAAAGCTCGGCGCTTCGCTCGGTGACAGCCATGCACTGCGCGACGGCGACCTCGCGTCGCTCAGCAAGGACCAGAGCTTCGGCGTGCAGCACGTGCTCGTTCCCACCCGCGGCGTCGCACTGTTCATCAACGCGTTCAACTTCCCGTCTTGGGGCCTTTGGGAAAAAGCCGCGCCCGCCTTGCTCTCCGGCGTACCGGTAATCGTCAAGCCCGCCACCGCGACCGCATGGCTCACGCATCGGATGGTCGCCGACATCGTGGAAGCGGGCATCTTGCCCGAAGGCGCGATATCCATCGTCTGCGGCAGCTCGGCAGGCTTGCTCGACCCGATCGGCCCCTTCGACGTTGTCTCGTTCACGGGCTCGGCGCAAACCGCCGCCACACTGCGCCGGCATGCCGCTTTCGTCGAACGTGGAGCGCGCCTGAACGTCGAGGCGGACAGCCTCAACAGCGCGATTCTTTGCGCCGACGCCGCGCCGGGCACCGAAGCCTTCGACATGTTCGTGAGCGAAGTGGTACGCGAAATCACAGTGAAATCCGGGCAAAAATGCACGGCGATACGGCGCGCGTTCGTGCCCGCCTCTCATCTGGACGCAGCCGTCGCTGCCATCACGGCGAAGCTCTCGAAGGTCGTCGTCGGTAATCCGCGCAACGATTCCGTGCGTATGGGTTCGCTCGTGAGCCGCGAGCAACTGGCGCATGTGCGCGACGGCATTGCGGCGCTTGGCGAAGAGGCCGAGCTCGTGTTCAACGGTGCAACGCTGCCGCTGGTCGATGCCGATGCCGCAATCGCGGCTTGTATCGCGCCGCATCTCTTCGTCATGAGGAATCCTGACGAAGCACTTCGTCTGCACGATGTCGAGGTGTTCGGCCCCGTCGCCACGCTCGCGCCTTACACCGTGCGCGACGACGTACTGCCCGAAACCCATGCTGTCGAGCTGGCCCGGCGCGGCCAGGGCTCGCTCGTCGCCTCGATCTACGCCAACGACAGCACGCATCTCGCACGCGTCGCGCTCGAACTCGCCGACACGCACGGCCGCGTGCACGCGCTCTCGCCTTCGGTACGCCAAACCCAGACCGGACACGGCAACGTCATGCCGATGTCGCTGCACGGCGGCCCCGGACGCGCGGGCGGCGGCGAGGAACTGGGCGGCTTGCGCGCGCTGGGCTTCTATCATCGCCGGGCCGCAATCCAGGGATCGGCCGAAACGTTGGGCGCACTCGTCGACGCCGGCGTGCAAGCGTCCAGCCCCAGCTAGTCGAGCTGGACAAGCGCTTCGAACCCGCAGGCAGGAACCGCAACAAGACGAGAACGATTCAACCGAGACCAGACGATCGACGCCGCCGCGACGCTTCGCGGTGAAGCCACGCGATCGCGGCAGACAGAGTGGAGACAACAACGTGGACATCCAGGCAGCGTCGCCCGAACCCGCCGCCATCGCGGCAGCGCCCCCCGTGCCGGCGGCCGAACCGCCGCCCGCGCAATTCAACTTTGCCACGCACCTGTTCGCGCTGAACACCGCGCGCGCGGCGAAGATTGCCTATATCGACGATAACGGCGCGCTCAGTTACGCCGAACTCGAAACGCGCGCACGTCGCTTCGCAAGTGCGTTGCGCGCGCTCGGCGTGCATGCCGAAGAACGTATCCTGCTCGTGATGCTCGACACCGTCGAGTTGCCGATCGCTTTTCTCGGCGCGCTCCATGCGGGCGTGGTACCCGTCGTCGTCAATACGTTGCTCACTTCCGCCGACTACGTCTACATGCTCACGCACAGCCGTGCGCGGGTCGTGATCGCATCCGGCGCGGTATTGCCTACGGTTGCAGCGGCACTCACGCAAGTCGAATGTGAGGAATGCAAACTAATCGTTTCTCAGCCCGTGCCCGACGAGGCCACCGTTTCGAACGCGGCGGCGCACACGCACGTGCTCGCCGACCTCGTCGCGAGCGCCGAACCCGCGTTGCGCGCCGCACCCACCGGTTGCGACGACATTGCGTTCTGGCTCTATTCGTCCGGGTCGACGGGCAAGCCCAAGGGCACGGTACATACGCACGCCAACCTCTACTGGACCGTCGAAACCTACGCCAAGCCCATCCTCGGCATTCAGGAAAGCGACATCGCTTTTTCGGCTGCGAAACTGTTCTTCGCTTATGGTCTGGGCAACGGGCTGACGTTCCCGCTTTCCGTGGGCGCGACCACCGTGCTGATGGCAGAACGCCCCACCGCCGACGCGATCTTCGCGCGCCTCGTCAAACATCGCCCCACCGTGTTCTACGGCGTGCCCACGCTTTACGCGAGCATGATGGCCTCGCCGAATCTGCCCGCGCGCGCCGACGTCGCATTGCGCGTCTGCACCTCGGCCGGAGAAGCACTGCCGCGCGAGATCGGCGAGCGCTTCAGCCAGCATTTCGGCAGCGACATACTCGACGGTATCGGCTCGACCGAAATGCTGCATATCTTCCTGTCGAACCGCCCCGGCGCGGTCGAGTACGGCACGACCGGGCACCCCGTGCCGGGCTATGAAATCGAACTGCGTGATGAAGCGGGCCACCTCGTGCCCGATGGCGAGATCGGCGACCTCTACATTCGCGGGCCGAGCGCGGCCGTCATGTACTGGAGCAATCGCGAGAAGTCACGCGCGACATTTCTCGGCGACTGGGTACGCAGCGGCGATAAATATCGACGCTTGCCCAGCGGCGCCTATCTCTATGCGGGCCGCAGCGACGACATGCTCAAGGTCAGCGGCCAGTACGTGTCGCCCATCGAAGTGGAAATGGTGTTGATGCAGCACGATGCGGTGCTAGAAGCCGCCGTGATCGGTGTCGACCAGGGCGGACTCGTGAAGACCTGCGCGTTCGTCGTGCTCAAGCGCGCGGCGCAGGACGTGCCGCCCGAAGCGCTCGTCGACGAATTGAAGGCCTTCGTGAAGTCACGGCTCGCGCCGCATAAATATCCGCGCGATATTCTCTTTGTCGACGATCTGCCGAAAACAGCGACTGGTAAGATTCAACGCTTCCGTCTGCGCCAGCAACTTCAGCCGTGATCGACACCATGACTCAAAGCGAATTCGCGACCCTTCCCGCCACTGCCACGCGCGACGCGCTGCGCATCGAGTATCGATGGATCGGCACAGCGCGTCAGGACGCACCGCTCGCCGTATTTCTGCACGAAGGGCTGGGCTCCGTCGCGATGTGGAAAGACTGGCCTGCCGCCTTGTGCGAACGGCTCGGCATGCGCGGGCTCGTGTATTCGCGTCCCGGCTACGGACGCTCCACGCCACGCGCGCACGACACGAAATGGCCCGTGAATTTCATGTCGCATCAGGCTCGCGACGTGCTGCCCGCACTCCTCGACGCGCTGGATATCGGCGCCGCCGAGCGCGCCCGTATGTGGCTCGTCGGCCATAGCGACGGGGCCTCGATCACGCTGCTCCACGCCGCGGCGTTTCCCGATGCCATCGCGGGAGCGATCGTCATTGCGCCGCATGTGTTCGTGGAAGACATTTCGGTGACCAGCATCGCCGAAGCGAAAGTTGCGTACGAAACCACTTCGTTGCGCGACAAGCTCGCGCGTTATCACGACGACGTCGATTCGGCATTCTATGGCTGGAACGATATCTGGCTCGATCCGGCTTTTCGCGCGTGGAATATCGTCGACGAGATCGGGACGATCAGCGCACCACTGCTCGCAGTGCAAGCGCACGACGACCATTACGGCACCATGGCGCAGGTCGAGGCGATTGGCAACGTGGTGAAGCATGCCCGCGTGCATGCGCTGCCGCATGGCGGTCATTCACCGCATCGCGATGCGCCGCAATTGCTCGACGACGTCATCGTGCAGTTCATTGCGTCCCACCGCGCTTCCGCAGCCTGACGTTGCGCTCTCCACGCGCACCAATAGCGTGCGCGTCTTTCTCGCAACTTCCTTTCAAATATGAGTTTTTGATGTGATCCGATGCATTGCGCATTTCAATCACTCGCAGTAGTACGACGAATACCCTTTAAGGGCCGAAACCATCGCATCATCGCAATCCTTTGGTGATATCGTCTCCCATGAGCGCTGCGGGGGCAGCGCGGGCTGATTCTCCAGTCGAATGACTCGGGAAATCCCCATGGCGCGAGCAGGCGCGCCACGCCGCGCGGGGAAAGCCAGAACGATGAGCGATTCCATTCAGATGAATGTCTCGAACAACTCGCTGCGACTTCGGCGAGCATGGGCGTCGATGCGTCCGCGATTCGTGCGCGCTTTCGCGCCGGCGCTGCGCAATCTGCAGTACGTCAAGCGGCGCATGCGTCCGCTCGCGGTGGTCGCGAGCCTGGGTTTTCCGCTGTATTACTACGTGTGGAAGGACCTCTTCCCGCAACCGTACGAGAACCTCACGCTGCGGCTGATCGGCTCGCTGGTATTCGTGCCGGTTCTCGCCTTCGATCATTGGCCCACGCCGCTCAAGAAGCTGTTGCCGTGGTACTGGTATTGCGCAACGCTCTATGCGCTGCCGTTCTTCTTCACGTTCATGCTGCTGAAGAACAATGGCAACGAAGTGTGGGTGGAAAGCGCGCTCATCGCCGCATTCGTGATGGTGCTGCTGCTCGACTGGCTCATGCTCGTACTACAGTTTTTTGTGGGCATTGGCCTCGCGGTCATGGCGTACTGCCTCACGACTGATCCCATCGTATTGGGTTCCAATTACCTCACGCATCTCGCGATCTTCTCATTCGCCGTCGCCATTGGCGCGGTGGCGAATTACGATCAGGACCGTATTCAGATCGAACAGGAGCGTGCCATGCTGGCCACCGCCGGCAGCGTCGCGCACGAATTGCGTACGCCGCTCGTGGCCATTCGCGTGGGTGCGGCGGGTCTGATGCGTTATTTGCCCGCGTTACTCGATACCTATCTTCTCGCGCAACGGCATCGCCTGGCCGTGCCGAAGATACGCGTAGCGCATCTACATTCCATGCAAGGCGTGGTGGGCCGCATCGAACAGGAAGCGCTACATTCGAATGCAATCATCGACATGCTGCTCGCCACCGCGCGCTTCACTGGCAACATGCAAAACGCAACATCATGCTCGATTGCGCATTGCGTGGAAACGGCGCTCGCACGCTTTCCATTTCGCGAAGGCGACCGCCGTCGCGTGATCTGCAATCTGCGTCCCGACTTCGCGTTTTACGGGTCGGAAATGCTCACCGTGCATGTGCTCTTTAATCTGCTGAAAAATGCGTTCCGGCATATGGGCAGCATTGAAGGCGCACAGATTTCGATTCGTCTTGAATCAGGGCAACGTGCCAATCGATTGATTTTCAGCGACACAGGAACCGGTATTTCTCCAGAGGTCTTGCCGCATATCTTCACGCGCTTTTATACTTCAACCACCGCCACCGATGACGTGACGCTCGGAGCAGGAATCGGGCTGGCATTCTGCCGCGATGTCATGCAAGCGATGGGTGGAGCGATCACCTGCTCCTCCGTAAAAGGCGAATACACCGAGTTCGTTTTGACATTCCCAGCGCCATGACGAAAGCCATTCAGCCGTTCTCGTATCCGACCACCGTCGCGTTCGTCGACGACAGTGCCGCGTTCCTCTCGAACCTGAGCCTACAACTCGAACCCGACCTCGCGTTCCGCCTGTTCAGTTCGCCCAGCGAAGGCCTGAAATACCTCAACGGCCGCACGCTGCCCGATCAGGCGCCGGAACCCATTTTCAGCGCTTACCTCGATCGCACCGAAGAAAACGATGCGCATCAGGTTATCGCCATGCGAGTGGACGCCATTCGCAGCCTCGTGCACAACCCCGCGCGCTTCAATTCGGTTTCAGTCGTCGTGGTCGATTACGACATGCCCGAGTTGAATGGTATGGAGTTCTGCCGCCGCATCACCGACCCGTCAATCAAGAAGATCGTGCTGACGGGTAAAGCCGACGAACACCTCGCCGTAAAAAGCTTCAATGAAGGGCTGATCGATCGCTTCATTCGCAAACACGAAATGGATGCGGTGGATACGCTCAATCAGGCCATTCGCGATATGCAAATCGCGTATTTCGATCGTTGTTGCCGCACGGTGCTCGATGCGCTCTCGGTTTCCGAATATGCGTTTCTTAAAGATCACGCACTCGCGGCGCATGTCGCTGGCATTTGCGATTCATTGGGCATTGTCGAACATTATCTTTCTTATCAACCGCATGGCTTGTTGATGTTCGACGGCGAAGGCACCGCTTACCTGCTCATCATTCACACCGAAGAGTCACTGCGCGGCGTGCGTGAAATTGCCGTCGAACAAGGTGCGCCCATGGGTTTCCTCACCGAACTCGACAGTCATCGCACCTTGCCTTATTTCTGGCGTACCGAAGGCTATTACCCGGCGCAATGCGCGGAATGGCAACCCTATATGCATACGGCCTCGACCTTCGAAGGCGACCGGCGTTATGTCTATGCCATCGTCAAGAAGCCGGCCGGTCTCGCGCTCGACAACGTCATGCCCTACGACCGGCATCTCGACCAGCTCGATCGCGAGATCCAGGCAGCGTGGGATTCGCACTGAGTTGCGCGATACCACGCTGTCGCCCAGCTTCGGTCGCTGACTACGCCGCCACGGCCACCATCGGCATACTCACCACCGGCTGCGGCATGCGCGTGCGCACGCGGCCCACGCGTTCATTGCGGCGCGTGGAAGGCCAGTTCCACATCTGCACTTCGTCGCGAATCTGCTCGCACACCTCCACGATACGCTCCAGTTCCTGCTCGCTCAGCGCCGCATTGATGGAGATGCGCACCAGCGAACGATTCTGCGCGGTAGCGGGCGCGCAAAACACCGAACCGAAGATGCCGCGTCGTTCGAGCGCATCACGCAGTACGATCGTCTGCGGTTCGGGGCCTGCTTCGAGCGCGATGATCTGCGTCTCGCTGCCGTTGAGGTTGTAGCCGAGTTCGGCAAGGCGCGCGCGTACATAGCGTGCATTGGCTGCAAGACGGGCGCGCCGCCAGTCTTCGCGTTCGATCACGTTGAGCGTGGCCGCCAGCCCCATCACCTCATGCGGCAATAACGTCGAGCTGAAAATCGCGGGCAAGGCCTCGCATTTGAAATACTCCTGGAAGCGGCGCGAGCAGCTGATGAAGCCCGCGCGCCCTGCAAAGGCTTTCGCCAGACTCGCGGTGCGAAAGTGCACGCGGTCGACAAGACCGAGTTCCGCCACCATCCCCGCGCCGCTCGGCCCATGCGTGCCGAGCGAATGCGATTCGTCGACCACCAGCACGCAGTCGTGCTCCGCGCAAACGTCCGCGATGGCCGCGAGCGGCGCCACGCTACCGTTGGTGCTGTAAACCGAATCGACGATCACGACACCTGCACCGTAACGCTGAATGCGTTGCTCGAGATGATCGACATCGTTGTGGAAGAAACTAATTGCGCGCGCGCCTGCGCTACGTATGCCTTCCCACAATGACATGTGCGCCATCATGTCGACATAAACCGGCGTTTGCGCATTGGCGATCGATTGAATGAGTCCGGTATTCGCGGCAAAACCGGATTGACACAGTACGCCGGCTTCCGCGCCCATATAGGACGCCAGCCGATCTTCGAGCTGGAGTTGCGGGCAATCGTCGCCGTGCAGAAAAACACCCGACATCAACAGACCATTGCCTTCCGAGCGTATGCTCCCGCACATCGCGTCGAGAATTTCCGGGTGTCGTGCGATCGAGAGATAGTCGTTGCTCGACAGATGCAAGGCGCGGTCATCTGCCACGCGTCCCTTCATGATGTGCCCCCCGGCCCAGCTTTCCTGCACGCGCTCCGTGTAATAGCGATCGACACGTGCCGCAAGAAACGCGGGCAACGCCGCGTCGTTGTTGTGTGCGCTACGCCAGTTGCTGCCAACTTTCATCTCAGGCTCCTTGTGGTGAGGGCCGCCCCCGAAGGCGACGCGACGCGTCGAAAGACACGCTCGGGAAACCGGCCCGTAATGCGCCCATGGCGACGCCCCGCGCATGCCTTGCATGCCGGGTGAGACCGCTAATGAGCTTTTGAATGCGGGTAATGCAAAGACTGGCGGGCGCGTTTGTCGCGGCGCGCGGCCGAGACCATCGACCGGCGGCGCCAGAGCGCGCGGAAATCCGATTGAATGCGCAACTGAATGCGCATTGAAAGCGCGAGTTGTCGCGTATTCGAAAGCGGCACGCCATCACGCGTTTCCATTGTGTGACGGTGCCGCTGGCGCCGATATACCGGTGCGGCGTGCGTTCTCGTGAACGCGACTCGCATCGACGGCATGGCGCGGGATCGAGTGGCGAAACCCGGAGCGAATCCAAAACTCCATGCGCGCGCACGGCGCTGCAAGCAGGCGCCTTCTTATCCGCACGAATCGCGCTTCGCGTGATCGCCACTGGTCACAAGGGAAGTAACGCCTGCAAAAATGGAGGCGCGTCACGATGGCTTTCTGTCCATGCACGCCGAGCAGCGAAAAATAAAGCAAGCTGCATGCGACGTCCGCCGCGCCATTGATAATTATCGTTTAAAAACAGCGGCGTTACGGCTTTCTTGAAGGGCAACTATGCGATGCGCATGTCGAATTCATGCGCTAAGAGAGGTAGGGTACAAACATTTAAAACTCACTCACTCAATTCGCATAGCGAGTGTGTCGCGGAGTACGTTTCAGGCAATGACCACGCAGTCACGGCCGCGCGTTTTGGCGAGATAAAGCGCGGCATCGGCGCGCGCCATTAGCGTGGCAAGGGTATCGCTGGAATGAAATTCGTCGACACCTGCGCTAAATGTAAGGCTTTCTTGCGGGCCCCGTTCGTCTTCGCTCGCGTCCGCGTCGGCACTCCGGCGCACGGCGAGTATCGAGCGACGCAGTTCATCGAGGCGACGTACGGCGTCGTCGCGTGTCATATCCGTGAACAGCACGGCGAATTCTTCGCCACCGAGCCGCCCGAATTTATCCGATGCACGCACACCGTTATTCACGATGCGCCCGAATTGCGCGAGCACGCGGTCGCCCGTGGCGTGACCATAGCGATCGTTGACGGCCTTGAAATGATCAATGTCGACGACCGCCAGCGTGAGGCGACGCTTCTTGTTGCGCGCGGCTTCGAGCAAGGCGCCCGCTTGCGCGAGAAAGGCGCGCCGCGTGAGTGCGCCGGTAAGCTCGTCGAGATTCGCGAGGCGTTCGAGGCGCTCCGCCATGCGATCGTGTGCGAGCAGCACCATGCCGATCGACAGCGAAGGCAACACGAGAATGCCCAATGCGAGCCACGCGACATTGAGCGGCGAGAAGTCGAGGAGGTTGTGCTGTTTGACGTAGCCGCTGCCGTACATGAGACCGCGAAGCGCATGCGCGAACGCACCGAACCATGCCGCCATGGTCACGAACCGATAGCTGTAGACGGGCCGAGCCGCCGGCCGGCAGCGCCAGGCGAGCCAGCCGATCGACGTGTAGATCGCCGCATGAAACGCGGAAACCACCGCGATGCGCGCCCCGAGACTCGGCTGGACCCAATACCACCAGGTGATGCCGGCGGCCAGCACGACACAGCCCGCATAAGCGGCATTCACTCGCGGACGCAAGCCGAAAAACTCGCGGCATCCTTCGTGTACCCGCACGATGGCGAGCGCAAGCAGCGTGTTCGACACGAAAACGGTCAACACCGGCACCCCGAGCTTCTGCAGACCCGCGAGCAGCAGCGCGACACTCGCCATCACATACGCGCCGATCCAGCGACTGACACCGGGAATACGGGCCGGTCGCAACGAGCCGAGGATCGCCAGGCTCATGATGCTCGACAGCACCGTGACAAGAAGGATATTGACCGGATCTAGCATGAACGACGGTTCGCACCGGATTGTCGGCGAAGCACCGCGAGACTCGAGCGCGGAAAAGGCCGATGCACGGCGAAATCAGAGGATATGGCTATGTTTACGGCATTCGCCCTGAAAGCTTCAATCTTTCCGATCGATTTTTTATTTTTTAAAATGCGCAAATATTACCGATTTAAACCATCGAATAACACGGGATAAACGCGGCTCTCACGGTTATCGCTTACCTTTTAAACACATTTCAATGCGGGTACGCCATCTGCGGTGGTGCAGCAACCTTGAAAGGAGACGTCGATGAACCCCGCTCCCTCCCATGCCTCCGCCGTAGCATCGCGCGACATTGCCAATGCGCTTGCCGACCGCGTTCAGAGCGCGCTCGACGGTGTCACGTGGCCCGCCCACCCCGCCACGCTGCTCGAGTGCGCGGCGGGCTACGGCGCCGGCCGCGACGTCATGGATGCCCTGCGCGGTTTGCCCGACGAGGCGTACGGCAGCTTCCCGGAGGTCTCGGCGTCGATCGTCGCGACACAGATGCGCGCCCATCAAAGCGAATCGGCTCCTGATGGCACGACTCACTGAACGATCCGCCCATTCCGGACGCGGCAACCGGGAACGCGATTTGCGCGCTCTCGTCAAAATGCCGGGCATCCTCGGCTCGCCGCGACAGGCTCGCAAAAAACAAAGGCCCGATCGCCACGATTGGTCGCGCCGCTCAGGTAAACGACGTATGGCTACTGTATTGCTCGTCGACGACGACACCAATGCGCTGAATGCACTCAAGGAACTGGTCGGACAGGAAGGTTATCGGGTCCGGACCGCGGCGGACGGCGCCGACGCGCTGCAAAGCGCCCTCGACGATCCTCCGGACGTGGTGATTTCCGATTGCATGATGCCCCGCATGGATGGCCTCTCCCTGATGCGGGAAATGCGCCGTAGCAACAAACTCGCACGCATTCCGCTTGTGCTCGTTTCCGCGCTCGTCACGCCGCCCGCCGACGCCGATGTCGTGGGTTTTCTTCGCAAACCCTTCGCAGTTTCACAACTGTTCGACATTCTGCATCGCGTCGCGACGCCTTGAATATCGCGTCGTTCCTTCGGCCTTTCCACGCAGTTCCCGCATTTGGCGAATCACGCGATCCTTTCTTCGAGGATCGCTTTTTCGTTGGATAGCAATTTCTTTGCGATCCTAAATAATTATCACGCGGCACGGCGAATGCGGGAATCAGGCATCGGGTCACCCGCCTATGGGATCGCACCCTCAACCCGCGTTGCCACCGGGCAACGCGTCCAATGAACGGAGGTTCGTATGAGGGAATACGCAGGCCGCTCGCACGACGAGCGCACGGCGCAACGCAAGAGCCGGATTCAACCCTCGCAGGAGCCGCCAGGCGGTGACATGGCGGTTCCGGGCACGGAGCCCGATGCGGCGCATAGCTGCGGCGAACTCTCTCGAGAAGGCAAAGATGTCTGGCGTCGTGGCGCTGGTATCGACGGTGGTGGCAAGTGCCGTTGATGCACGTGCGCAAGACGATTCGTCCAATTCCGCAACA
This sequence comes from Paraburkholderia acidisoli, assembly GCF_009789675.1. NCBI lineage: Bacteria > Pseudomonadati > Pseudomonadota > Betaproteobacteria > Burkholderiales > Burkholderiaceae > Paraburkholderia > Paraburkholderia acidisoli. The sequence continues at coordinate 691,161 of NZ_CP046914.1, forward strand.
AGGAGAACTTCATGGCTTATACCCAAACCCAGAATAGTTCGGTTTCAGGCGATGGCAACGGCGCGCGCATTGTCGGTAGCGACTCGTCGAGAACAGCCGGTCCGGGGCCTTCCGTGATGGCGTCCAGCACGCTCGACGGCGATCGCGTGTTTAGCTCGAATGGCGACGAGGTCGGCAAGGTAAAGGACATCATGATCGACGTGCAAAGCGGCCGTATCGCCTACATGGTGATGTCGAGCGGCGGCTTTCTAGGGATCGGCGACAAACTGCTTGCCGTGCCTTGGAACGCACTCACGCTCGACGCGGATCGCAAATGTTTCGTGCTCGATCTCACTTCGGAACGTGTGAAGAACGCGCCGGGCTTCGACAAGGGTCACTGGCCTTCCATGGCGGATCGCACGTGGGCCAGCTCCGTGCATCAGTATTATGGGCGTGAACCCTACTGGGGCTCGGACCGCGGACTCCCGCTCGAAGAACCGGGCGAGCCGCCCGAAGCAGGCGGCGTGAAGCTGTAAAAACGCTGGTCACACACTTCGATTCGGCGGTAGATGAAACGGCACGGGTTTGAAACCCGTGCCGTTTTTCGTTGCTGCACGATGATTATGTTTCTCACGCAACTGCGGGTCGGATCATCCCGTGGTACGCTTCAAACTCCGATCCATTCAGTCGCGGTAACGAGTTTCATGGCCACATCGTCTTTTATCAGCACCGGCGTCGAGTACGGTTTGCACTGCCTGCTCTATCTCGCGGGCACGTCCGCGGGCGTGCGCGAAGCCAGCGTGCGCGATCTTGCGGAAATGCAGGGCGTACCCGTGGATTACGCTGCGAAGCTGTTCACGCGGCTCGCCAAAGCCGGGCTGGTCGCGTCCACGGAAGGCGTGCGCGGCGGCTTCGCACTCGCGCGGCCCGCGCAGGACATCAGCGTGCACGACGTGGTCGAGGCTATCGACGGCGATAAAGCGCTGTTCGACTGCCGCGAAGTTCGCACGCAGTGCGCGCTATTCGACGAAGAGGCACCGGCGTGGGCCACGCGCGGCACCTGCTCGATTCATGCAGTCATGCAAGCGGCCGAGCGTGCCATGCGCGAAGAGCTCAAACATCACACGCTCGCGGAACTCGCCTCGCGCGCCAATGCAAAAGCGCCCGCATCGCACGGGCGCCATGTGGTCGAGTGGTTCAGCGAACGCGCGGCCAACCGGCGCGGCGATCGCTGAACTTCAACTCGCGCTGCTCGCAACGCAACTCACTGCGTGACGAGCCGCGCATACAGCCACTAGGCCACGACGATACGACGCGGGTCGGCCGCGGCGAACGCCTCCTCACGTTGCGCACGCGGCGGATAAATCCACTCGGTATTGATGCGGTGTTTGAGTTGCTTCGCTTCACTGCCCTTGAGCTTGACTTCACGCTCCCAACCCTCTGTGTACACCGCTCCCCACGGACCGAGGTCGAGACAGGTCACATATTTCGGCTGACTATAGGGAATGGCTTCGAGGCCGAGCAGATCCGCCGCCACGTTATGACCGGCCGAGCGCCCCAGATTCATGGCGTGCTGGCACGACATCATCGTGTAATTGCCGGCGTCGTCGGTGGCCGCGCGGGCGACGTCGCCCGTGGCGTACACGCCCGGCACACCCTCCACCGCCAGGTTGCGATCGACGTAAAGACGCCCCGTGGCATCGCGGCGCGCGGAAATCTGCTCGGTGAGCGTGCTCGCGCGCAAGCCGGCCGTCCAGATCACCGTGTTCGAGTCGATGCGCGTGCCGTCGTCCATCGGCACGCCATTCGCGTCAACTGACGTCACGCCCGCACCTAGGCGCCACTTCACGCCCAGTTCGCGCAGCGCTTCTTCGATCACGGGGCGCGGACCCGCGCCGAGATCGGGACCGATCGCTTCCGCTCGCTCGACGACCACCACGTTCACGTTCGCCTGTTCGCCCAACGCGGCGCGCAAGCGTGCCGGCATTTCCGCGGCCGTTTCGATACCCGTGAAGCCGCCGCCCGCCACCACCACCGTGTTGCGTGCCGGCGTGTCCGCCGCCTGCGCGAGCGACTTGATGTGGGCTTCCAGTTCGGCCGCTTCGTCGGTTTGATCGACGCTGAAGGCATACTGCGCAAGACCCGGAATGGCCGGGCGGAACAGCCGGCTACCCGTGGCCAGCACGAGCCTGTCGTAGTGCACCGTGGCGGCCTCGCCCGTCACGCTCACCATGTCGACCTCATTGCGGTCGACATGAATGCGCTCGACCGTGCCTTGCACGAAACGCACACCCACGGCGTCAAAAATGTCCCTGAGCGGCGCCTTCATATTCGCCGGCCCTTCTTCATACAGGCGCGGACGCACGTGCAAGTGCGGATCCGGTGCGATCAGCATGACTTCGATGTCGCCGCGACCGGCTTCGTCGATCAGACGCGCCGCGCTCAAGGCACTCCACATGCCGGCGAACCCGGCCCCGATAATCAAAATGCGCTTCGACATGTATTTCTCCAAAGGCGCCGCGTGTTTGCGTCGCACAACTCGGATTCTATGAGTCGTAGTTAAAGAGCGCAAGTCTTTTGGTGGAAACGCATGGATGAAATTTCGGCAAGGAGGAACCGCGCGGCCGATGCGGTCGCTATGCGCGGCGGGGTTGTCACCTGACGACGAACGTCATCGGGCAACGTGCGTCAGCACTTTTCGCAGACGACAAAAGGCGCGCGTTGAATCCAACGCGCGCCCTTCTCATCCTGTTGGGTCAACGCCTGACGTCAGCGTCGCACGACACCCATAATGAGCGTGACCAGGAAGATCACGAGGAAGATGAAGAACAGGATCTTCGCGATGGACGCGGCGCCTGCCGCAATGCCGCCGAAGCCGAACACGGCCGCGATGATCGCGATGATGAAGAAAATGACTGCATATTGAAGCATGTTGTCCTCCAGTCGTCGGTTTCGGTTTAACGAGTTCATTGATCACGCCGTAAGCTCTCAGCAAACGCGGTGCCTGACATCACAACGCGATAAGACTGCGGCTTCATACGGCTCTCCATACGCATACGCAAGCCGCGTGCCGCGATGGCGGAATCAACTGACAAATGAAATCGCGCCCCGCGAGGGCGAGAAGGAGGTCGGGGAATCAGGCGGTTTGCGGATGCCAGCCGCCGCGCTGAAACGATGTAGAGAAAAACAGCACCTGGTAGCGAATCGAGTTCGACCAGTAGTTCCAGTCGTGGCCGCCGGGGCGCTCGGCATAGTCGTGAGGCACGCCCAGTTCGACCAGCTTTTCATGCAACATGCGATTCGACTGCACGAAGAAGTCGCTCACCCCGCAGTCGATAGTCAGTGCAATATGCGCATGCTCGAAGGCCCGCGCGCTTTCGACAATGGCATTGCTGTTCCAGAACGAAGCGTGCCGCGCGGGATCGCCGAACACGTCGGAGATACCCGGTTCGTCCTCGCAATTACGCGGATCCACCGCGCCGCTGATACTGCCCGCGGCACCGAACGTATCGCGCCGGTCGAGCGCAATGCGCAACGCGCCGAACCCGCCCATGCTCAAGCCGGTAATAGCGCGAGTCTCGCGTGTGGCGAGCGTGCGGAAATGCGTGTCCACATAAGACACCACTTCGGTGCCCACATAGGTTTCATAACGACTGCGCGGGTCGTACGGGCTGTCGATATACCAGCTTTCGTGGCCGCCGTCGGGCATCACGAGTATCACGTGATACCGGTCGGCGAGCTTGCCAATATGCGTGTTGGATGTCCAGTCGGCGTAATTGCCGCCTGAACCGTGCAGCACGTAAATCACCGGGAAGCGCGCTGCCTTGCCGCGCGCGTAGTCGGCAGGCAACACCACGGTTGCATCGAAAGCGCGATGCATGGCGGCACTCGGGATTGAGACGATTCGCGTCTGAAACGCAAGCGCGGGCCCACTGAACAAGGCCCCGAAAAGCAGCGCCAGAACGAGCCAGCCTGCACGGACATTTGCCATGAGAAGTCGCTCTTTGTGTTGTTCGCCACGAAAGACAACTGCTTTCACTGACTCTAACAAGGACCACTTACAACCAAATTTCAACGCGCCATACGAATTGTCAGGTCAATCCCAAATGTTATCGAACCAAATAAAACGGCCCGGATTAACCGGGCCGTATTTACGCAAAGACTGGATTATCAGAAGTTGAAATTGTCGATATTCGACGCGTCGAAGGTCGTCGGCGGCCCGAGAATGACTTCGCCGCTCTTGCCCACCGTGCGCTTGCCGAGCTTGCCTGCATCGAACGTATCGCCTTCCTTGCCCGTGATCGTGCCCGAGGCGAGATTGGCCGCCGCGTAGGCCGCGAGGTAGCCGAGTGCACCCGGATCCCACAGCTGGAACGCCTTCACGGTGCCGTTCTTCACGAACGCGCGCATCTGATTGGGTGTGCCGAGGCCCGTTACCATGACCTTACCCTTGCTCGACGACGTGGAGATATAGCGCGCGGCCGCTGCGATGCCGACCGTCGTGGGCGAAACGATCGCCTTCAGGTTCGGATACGCTTGCAGCAAGCCTTGCGTTTCCACGAACGACTTCTGGTCGTCGTCGTTGCCGTAGGCGATCTTCACGAGTTTCATCTTCGAATACTCGGGCTTCTTCAACTCGTCCTGCATATACTTGATCCAGGTGTTTTGATTCGTCGCATTCGGCGTGGCGGAAAGAATCGCGAACTCGCCCTCGCCGCCAATCAGCTTCGACACGAGCTGAATCTGGCCGCGTCCGATACTCTCGGCATTGGCCTGATTCACGAAGATTTGCCGCCCTTCCGGTGCCGTGTCCGAGTCGAATGTCACGACCTTGATGCCCTGCGCCATCGCACGCTTGAGGTACGGTACGAGTGCGTTCGCATCGTTGGCGGCGATCACGATCGCGTCCTGATGCTGCGTGGTGAGCGTGTTGATGTACGAGACCTGGGACGAAGCGCCCGCGTCGGACGGACCGACCACTTTGCCATCGCCCTTGAATTCCTTGATGGCGTCCATGCCGCCGTTGTCGGCGATCACTTCGTACGGGTTGTTGATCTGCTTCGGCACGAAAGCGATCTTCAGCCCATCCTTGATGCCGGCGGCGTGAGCCGCAATGCCGCCGCCCATGAGCATCGCGCACAGCAAGGCCGTGCACACCTGACGTACTGGTTTTTTCATGACGTGTCTCCTCGATGGATACCGGACATGTCCGGTTGATTGACTGCCTTGTTGATGCCTGCTTTCCGTTGACAAACTCATGCCGCACGCGCGAGTGCGCGACGATCGCGCATCGTGCGCCAGCGTGCCGCGAGATTCGGGATCAGCACCGAGGCGAGCAACAGCGCGCCGGTCACGATCGTGAGCGTTTCGCTCGAAACGTCCGCGAGCGTGAGCGCGTTCTTCAGCACGCCCACAATCAGCAGCGAGAGCAGCACGCCGTACATCGAGCCGCGTCCGCCGAAGATACTCACGCCGCCGAACAGCACCGCCGCGATCACCGAAAGCTCGAAGCCTTCACCGTTGTCGCCGCGCGCGCTCGTGAAGCGCAGCGTATAGACGATGCCCGCCAACGCGCTCATCACGCCCGACAGCACGAAGAGGCGCAGCTTGATCTTCGGTACGTCGATGCCCGAAAACGATGCCGCCGTGCTGTTCGCGCCGATCGCATAGAGACCGCGCCCGAACGCCGTGGCTTGCAATAGCACCGTGAAAACAATGGCGCACGCGGCCACGATCAGGAACGGCAGCGGAATGAAGGTACTGCCCAGATTACTCATGCCGAACAGCGTGTATTGCGGCGGGAAGTCGGCAATGGCCTGGTCGCCGAGCAACACATAGGCGAGGCCGCGAAACAGCGCGAGCGTGCCGATCGTCACCGCGAGTGAAGGCAGATTGAGCTTGACGATCACGAGCCCGTTGAAGAGCCCCGCCACGCCACCCGCCACGAGAACGAGCACCATTGCGACGGGCATCGGCACGCCCATGTGCCAGAGCACGCCGAGCAACGCGCTCGAGGCGCCGAGCACCGAGGCGACCGAGAGATCGATCTCGGCCGCGACGATGATGAGCGTCATTGGCAAGGCCATCAACGCGACTTCGGTCAGGTCCGCGAGTACGTTGCTGATATTCGCACCGCTCAGGAACACGGGCGACAATACGCGCCCCACGCCGAGCGACACGAAGAGAATGACGACGAGCAACGCTTCCCAGCTGAGCGGCAAGCCGGGTTTGCGCGTGAGCAGCGCGGCATCGGGTTTGGTGTTAGCCATGATCGCGTTTCCTCATCATGCGTTTGGCGACGGAGCGGGCGAGCAGCGTGTCGGCGGCGATGGCCGCGACGATCAACGCGCCTTCGATCGCCTGCTCCCAGAACGGCGAGACGTGCAGCACCACGAGCGCGATGCTGATGACACCCAGCACGAGCGCACCGAGCGTCGCGCCGAGTATCGTGCCCACACCGCCCGTGATCGCCACGCTACCCACCACGGCGGCGGCCACGACTTGCAGTTCGATGCCCTTCGCGGTACTCGCGTCCACGGTGCCGAAGCGTGCGAGCCAGAGCGCGCCCGCGAGCCCCGCGATAGCGCCGCTGATCATGAAGCCCGTGGCAACGCGCCGTTCGACGTTGATGCCCGCGAGCCGCGCGGCTTCCGGGTTCGAGCCGATCGCATAGTATTCGCGGCCCGGCCGGAACTGCTTGAGGTAGACCGAAAGCGCGATGAGCAGCACGACGGCGATGAGCGCGAGCACGGGCACACCGAGCACGGAGCCCGTGGCGAGGCGCGAAAACGCATCGGGCAAACTCGTCGCATTGATCTGGCCGCCATGCACCCAGGCGTAGTCGGCGCCACGGAATATGTAGAGCGTGGAAAGCGTGGCAACGAGCGACGGCACGCGTCCCACCGCCACGAGCAACGCATTGATTGCGCCCGCAACGAGTCCGATAGCGAGCCCCGCGACCAGCGCCACGAGCACCGGCATATGCGGAAAGACCACGTACAGAGCACCTACCGAATACGCGCTGATCCCCACCGTCGACCCCACCGAAAGATCGATATGACGCATGAGGATCACGATCGTCATGCCGGCGGTGAGCAAACTCACGATCGACACATTGAGCAAAACGTCGCGCAGATTCTGCAGATTGAGGAACTGCGGCCGCGCGATCGCCGTACCACCAATAATGATCAGCAGTACGATGAAAAGCGTGGTCTCGCGGCTCTTCGCCAGCGCCTCGGCGAAGGCGCCCGCGTTGCGTCGCTGCGGGCGCGGCTCGCCGCCGTGCAGCGGATGAGGAGAAGTGGAATGGCGCATCATGCGGCGTGCCCCAGGTGAATGTTGGCCTGACCGAGCGCGGCGCTCATGATGCGCTCTTCGTTGGCTTCGGCGCGCGCAATGTCGGCGGTAATGCGGCCTTCGTGCATCACGAGCACGCGGTCGGCCATGCCGAGCACTTCCGGCAACTCGCTCGAAATCATCAGCACCGCCATGCCTTCGCGCACGAGTTCGGCGAGCGCGCCGTACACTTCGGCTTTCGCGCCCACGTCGATGCCGCGCGTGGGTTCGTCGATGATCAGCACTTTCGGGCCCGTTGCGAGCCACTTGCCCAGCACCACTTTCTGCTGATTACCGCCCGACAGGGTGCCCACGGGCGCATTGAGATCGCTCGCCTTCAAACGCAGACGCGTACCCCATTGGCCCGCGAGTTGCACCTCGCGCCCCGCCGAAATCAGGCCGAAACGCACGAGCCGTCCGAGCACCGTGAGCGACGCATTGCGCGCGATACTCAACTCGAGCGCCAGCCCTTGCTGCCGACGATCCTCGGGCACCAGCGCGAGACCGGCTTTCACCGCCGCTGCGGGGGCACCGAGCGAAAGCGGCTTGCCAGCGATCTGGATCTGTCCCGTGTCGATCGGGTCGATGCCGAAGATCGCGCGCGCCACCTCGCTGCGGCCCGCGCCCACCAGTCCCGCGAGCGCGACGATCTCGCCCGCCCGCACGTCGAACGAAATGTCCTTGAACACGCCACGCCGCGTGAGGCTGCGCACGCGCAACATGACTTCGCCGGGCGCGACCTCGGCTTTCGGATAGAACGTCGCGAGGTCGCGGCCCACCATCTTCGCGACGATATCCTGCGTTTTCAGCGTAGACGTGGGCGCGTCGAACACCTTCGCGCCGTCGCGCATGATTGTCACGTGCTGCGTGAGCGCGAACACCTCTTCGAGCCGGTGCGTGATGAACAGAATCGCCACGCCGCGATCGCGCAGCGTTCGTGCGATCGTGAAGAGCCGTTCGACTTCGGGCAACGACAGCGCCGCCGTGGGCTCGTCCATGATGAGCACGTTCGCATTGAGCGAGAGCGCCTTGGCGATTTCGATCACCTGCTGGTCCGCGATCGAGAGCCCGCGCACGAGTCGTTCGGGCTTCAGTTCGACGCCCAGCGATTCGAGCAACGCCGCAACCTCGCGATGCATCGTGTCGTACGCGATACGGCCCACGCGGTCGACGGGCTGACGCCCCATATAAATGTTCTCGGCGATCGAGAGATCGAAGAACAACGTGGGCTCCTGATAAATCACGGCGATGCCTGCGTCGCGCGCCTGCGCGGGCGTCGTGAACTGACGCTCCGCGCCGTCGACGAGCATGGCGCCGCCGTCGGGACGATGCACGCCCGCGAGTATCTTCACGAGCGTCGACTTGCCCGCACCGTTTTCACCGAGCAACGCGTGCACTTCGCCAGGCATCAACCTCAGGCTGCCGTCCACGAGCGCGCGCACGCGCCCGAACGACTTGCTCGCGTTACGCAGTTCGAGCCGGGGCGTACCCGCGGCTGCCGTTCTTCCTTCTGCTTCCACGCCTGTCTCCATCGTTATCGTTGCGCGCACAATCAAATGCGATAAATGCGCTCGGCGTTGCCGCGAAACAGCGCGGCACGTTCGCTTTCGCTCGCATCGCTCACGATCGACGCATATGCATGCCAGAGTGCCGCGTAATCGCCGAACAGGCGATCGACGGGAAAATTCGAAGCGAACATGGCGCGCCCGGCGCCGAAGGCATCGATCGTTTCGAGCACATAAGGGCGCAGGCTTTCGACGCTCCAGTCGTGATCGAACATCGCGAGCCCGCTAATCTTCACGCTGACGTTCTCGCACGCGGCCAGCGCGCGCAACCCATCGCGCCACGCTCGCCAGCCCGCCACGCCGTTGCGGTCGACAAACATGCCCGCGTGATTGACGATGAGTTGAACGCCGGGATGCGCACGCGCCAGCGCGGCGGCTTCTTCCATTTGCGAAGGATAAAGTTGCAAGTCGAAAGAGAAACCGTGACGCTCCAGCAGCGCAAAATGTTCGCGCCAGGCGGCTTCGCGCAGATAGTGGCGTCCCACATAGTCGTACAGCTTGTTCGTGTGGACGTTGAGAATCTGGCGAATGCCGCGCGTGCGAGAAAACGCGGCGTGCGCTTCGAGTATTGCGGGCGCATTCGCGGCGCTCAAATCGCACGCGGCCACGATCGCATTGGGAAAGGAATGCGGCTGGCCATGACGTTCGGCGTCATCGGCAATCGACTGAAGCCAGCGCGTTTCTTCCACCGGATCTTCGGGATCGTGATTCGCCTCGACATGTACGACTTTCAGTACGCTGATATCGCCCGCTTCGCGCACCAGGTTGCTGGGCAAATAGCTGTGTTTGAGGTCGCGCGCGTCGCCGACGAAAGACACGCCGGGATTCGCGAGCCACGGGTAATGATGCGTATCGAGGTCCCAGAAATGAACGTGCGGATCGACGACCTGCATGACATGTTCCTCGGAATGAATGGCCATTAACGCAAATGAAAAACGGGCACGAGCGGCTGCTGCAACGGCACGTTATGCGCATCGGTTGCCATCAGATCGGCCATGTAATCCCACCATTTGCGCATGATGGGCAACTCGGGCAACGCATCCATGGTGTGATCGTCGCGACGATCGAGCACCGCGAACAGATGATGCGTGGCTTCGTCCAGAAAGATCCTGTAATTGCTGACGCCGGCTTCGCGCAGGGCGCTGGCAAGCTCGGGCCAGATTTCGCGGTGACGCCGCTCGTATTCGTCCCGTTTACCGGGATCGAGCTGCATGCGAAACGCGATTGTCTCCATGTTCGTGTCTCCGTCCAGCGTTCTATCGCGTAGGCAACACCTGGCGTTTGCCCTGGCGTCGCGCACGGCTTTTAGCGTGGATTGCGGCAATGTGATCCGACTATAATTCCCGCATCGATAGCCAACCAATCCGATGTTGGGATCGGGCGATACTTAAACCGGATCGCTAGTGCTTACTACGCCATGAATCATCAGACTGCCGCCGTGTCGCTCGTCAACCGTCTGCGCTTCAAGCACCTCGCGCTGCTCGTCGCACTCGACGACTCGCGCAACGTGCATCAGGCCGCCGACGCGATCAACGTCGCGCAACCCAGCGCGAGCCGCATGCTCAGCGACATCGAAGAAGCCTTCGGCTTTCGCCTCTTCGAGCGCAACGCGCGCGGCATGCAGCCCACGGCGCTCGGCGTGGTCACGCTCGCCTACGCGCGCCGCGCGCTTGCCGAACTCACGCGCTTTACCGAAGACCTCGACGTCAAGCGTCGCGGCGGTCACGGCCAACTCACCGTGGGCGCGATCATGGGCGCCGCGCCCGATCTGCTCGCCCAGGCCGTCGCCACGCTCAAGACCGAACGCCCGTTGCTGCACGTGCGCATTCTCGGCGAGACCAGCGACCAGGTCGTGCAATTGCTGCATCGGCGCGAAGTCGACCTGGCGCTCGGCCGCCTGACCACGCCGCTGCAACACAACGACTTCAGCTTCGAACCGCTCGCGCGCGAAACGCTCGTGCTCGTGGTGCGCGCGCGGCATCCGCTGGCGCGCAGCGAACAGGTCACGCTGCCCGAACTGATGGACTGGCCGTGGGTCGCACAACCCATTACGAGCCCCGCGCGCGAACTCTTCGAGGGCGAACTCGCGCGCGCCGGTCTCGGCACGCCTGTCAATCTCACCGAATCCGCCTCGATCTTCGCCACCTTGCAACTGCTCGAAAGCTTCGACGCCGTGGCCATGCTGCCCGAGTCGGTCGTGCGCGATCACGTGCGCGGCAAACTGCTCGTCGTGCTGCCGCTCGAAATCGGCAAGAGCCTGCCCGGCTTCGGCGTACTCACGCGCAAGAGCGAGCCGCTTGCCGAGCCGGCCGAGCACTTCGTCGGCTTGCTGCGGCGTTTTTCGCAGCCGTTCAAAATGGACGATGTCGTGCCCGCCGGCGCGCGCGGTTCCACGCTCCTGGCTCACTGACGTTTCAATGCCTTCGCAATTCATCACGATTGCTCAGGATCACTGAAGGTTCACGAACAGGCCGCCGTCGACGAGCAATGCCGCGCCCGTGACATAGCGCGCCCGGTCCGAGGCGAGGAAAACCACGCATTCGGCCACGTCTTCGGGCGCACCCAGACGACCAAGGGGAATTCGCTTTTCGAAGTACGCACGCTTGCTTTCGTCGCTCAAATCCTCGGCATTGAGATCGGTGGCGATCGTGCCGGGCATCACCGAATTGCAGCGAATGCCATAAGGCCCGAGCGCGATCGCGCACGACTGCATGAGCGAATGCACACCCGCTTTGGTCGGCGTGTAGTGCGTTTGCTCGCCGCCGCCCACGAGCGCGCTGATCGAACTCGTCGCGACAATCGCGCCGCCCGTGCCCTGCTCCTTCATCTGGCGCGCCACCGCCTGCGTCACGTAGAACGCACCGTTCAGATTCACGCCGATCGTGCGTTCGAGCACCGCGGGCGGCATGTCGAGAAACGAATGAAACGGGCAGATGCCGGCATTGCTCGCGAGCACGTCCACCTTGCCGAAGCGTTCCACCGTCTGACGCACGAGATCCACACCGGTTTGCGGCGCGGCCACGTTGCCTTCCACGGCAATGGCGCGGCGCCCCAGGCTTTCGATTTCGTCGAGTACTTCGCCGATAGCGGAACGGCGACCGTACGAGGCGTCGTTATCGCCCCAGTAGTTGATCGCAACGTCCGCGCCTTCGCGTGCGCTCGCCACCGCAATCGCGCGACCGATGCCGCGCGAGCCGCCGGTGACGATCACCACTTTGTCCTTGAGCAGCACGTTCCCCTCCTGCTTGCCGATGTTTTCGATGCCGATGTCGTATGCGCGTGAGTGCGCGCGTTAGTGCGTGTAAGGCCGCGCGAGCTTGCAGTCCGGACTCAGGCGCACACCGAACCCCGGTGTGTCCGGCACTTTCAGGCGGCCTTTCACCGGCACCGGCTCGTCGAGCAGCAGCGGCGTGAACATGGGCACGACCTTGTCGGCCTTGGGCGCCATCATCAGGAACTCCGCGAACGGCGAGTTATGGCGCGTGACGACGAAGTGATAGCTGTACACCGACGAACCATGCGGCACCACGAGCACGTTGTGCGCGTCCGCCAGCGCCGAGATCTTGATGAGTTCGGTCATGCCGCCGCACCAGTTCACGTCGGGCTGGATCAGATCGCAGCAGCCCATTTCGAGCAGCATGCGAAAGCCCCAGCGCGTGGCTTCGTGTTCGCCCGTGGAGACCATCATGCCGCGCGGCACGTTGCGGCGCAGTTCGGCATAGCCCCAGTAATCGTCGGGCGGCAGGCATTCCTCGATCCACTTGAGATCGTATTCGTGCGCCGCGTGCGCGAGGCGCGTGGCGTAGCGCACGTCGAGGCTCATCCAGCAGTCGTACATCAGCCAGAAGTCGTCGCCCACGCGCTCGCGCATCGTCGCCAGCAGCTCGATGTTTTTCCTGAGGCCTTCCTCACCTTCCGCGGGGCTGTGAAGCAACGGCAATTTTCCGCCGATAAAGCCCATTTCCTTCGCGAGATCGGGGCGCGCGCCGGTCGCGTAGAACTGCAGCTCGTCGCGCACGGGACCGCCCAGCAGTTGATAAACCGGCTCCTCGCGCAGTTTGCCGAGCAGGTCCCACAGCGCGAGATCGACGCCGGAAATCGTGTTGAGCACAACGCCCTTACGGCCGTAATAGAGCGTTGCGTAATACATCTGATCCCACATCTTTTCGATGTCGGTCACGCGCTGACCTTCGAGAAAGCGCGCCAGATGCTTCTCCACGATGAACGCGCCGATCTCGCCGCCCGTCGTCACGGCGAAGCCCACGGTGCCGTCGCTCGCCTCCACTTCCACCACGAGCGTGCCTAGCACGTCGATGCCGAACGAGCGCCGACTCTGGCGATACTCCGGATAGCGCGCCATCGGCGTGGAAATGTGGTCGTCGATCCAGTGACCGTCGGGCTGGTCGTGGTAGTCGGCGCCACCGCCGCGCACCGTGAACGCCCGCACGTGTTTGATGGTTGGCATGGCCATGTGAGCTTGCTCCTGTGTGATGGATTAGCGCACGCGCGACGCGGGCGGCTCGAACGAGCCGGCTTCCCGCGCACGAACGCGTGGCACGACGATGAAGACGAGCAGCGCGGCCGCGAGGCTCGCGAGCCCGAGTAATTCGAGTCCGGCTGCATGCGAGGCGAAGCTACGGTCGGCGGCGGCGCGCAACATCGGCGCGAAGAAGCCGCCCAGACCGCCGAGCGAATTGATGAGGGCGATGCCGCTCGCCGAAGCGACACCGGCCAGATCGCGCGCGGGAAACGTCCAGAACAACGGCTGCGCCGCGATAAAGCCGCTGGCCGCGCAACAGAGCCCGAGCATGGCGACGACCGCGCCAATCGAGCCGCCCGCACTGCCCGCGATGCCCGAGACGGCAATGCCGAGCCCCGACATCACGAGCAGGCGCACGGTCCACGCGCGGTGGCTGCCCACGCGGTCGGCGCGGCGCGGTACGAACCAGGTGAGCGCCACGGCGCACAGCCACGGCACCGCCGCGAGCAGCCCCACTTTCAAGCCGACTTTCGCCCCGACGATGGACGCCACCTGCTGCGGCAGGAAGAAAATCACGCCGTACACGCTCATTTGAATCAGCGCGTAGATCACGGCATACATGAGCACGCGACGATCGAGCAACGCGGCGAACGCGTCGCGGGGACCGTGCGCGGCGGCTTCGTGTGCGTCGAGGCGAATGGCGGCGGCGAGCGCGCGGCGCTCGTCGGCTTCGAGCCAGCTCGCGTCTTCGGGCTTATCGACGAGATACCAGTACGCCCACACGCCGACGATGGACGCGAGTGCACCTTCCACGAGAAAGAGCCACTTCCATCCCGCCAGCCCGAAAGTGCCGTGCAAATCGATCAGGAATCCCGACAATGGGCCGCCGAAGATGAACGCCAGCGGCGCGCCGAAATAAAACACCCCGATCGCTCGCGCCCGCGCCGACTGCGGAAACCACTGCGTGAGGTAATAGATGATGCCGGGAAAGAAGCCCGCTTCGGCTACGCCCAGCAAAAAGCGCAGCGCATAGAACGAGGTGGGCGACTGCACCCACGCCATGGCAGCGGAGACGAGCCCCCACGTGACCATGATGCGGCACATCCAGATGCGCGCGCCCACGCGATGCAGCGCGAGATTGCTCGGCACTTCGAACAACGCGTAGCCGATGAAAAACACGCCCGCGCCAAAGGCGAACGCGGCATCCGAAAGTCCGGTGTCGCCTTGCAGGGCTTTTTGCGCGAAGCCGATATTCGCGCGATCGAGAAACGCGAGCACGTACATCAAGAGCAGGAACGGCAGGAGGCGGTGCATGGCCTTACGGCCGGCGGCCTCCGCCAACGGGAATGCCTCGGACATCAGTGTCTCCTGTCGACCAGAGTTAGCGCTTTAGCGCTTACTCTGGTCCCATGCAAAGCTGTCGACCCGAGTTAGCACTTCAGTGCTTACTCGGGTCCCATGCAAAGCTGTCGACCCGAGTTAGCGTGTCGACCAGAGTTGGCGCTTTAGCGCTTACTCTGGTCCCAAAGCGCTTACTCGGGTCCCATGCAGAGCTGTCGACCCGAGTTGGCGCTTCAGTGCTTACTCGGGTCCCATGCAAAGCTGTCGAACTGCCGCTCGACGCTTGTCTTTATCGTTTGCGCCGTTGTCGTGCGTCATCGCATCAATGCATCCGCCCATCAATACGTCGCGCGACCACCCGAAAGATCGAACACCGACCCCGTGCTGAATGCGCAATCCTCCGAGCAAAGCCACACGATCATCGCGGCCGCTTCGTCGGGCATGAGAAAGCGATTCATCGGAATCTTCGAGAGCATGTAATCGATATGCTGCTGCGACATCGAATCGAAAATCTCGGTTTTCGCCGCGGCAGGCGTCACCGCATTGACGAGAATGTTCTTCGTCGCCAGTTCCTTGCCGAGCGATTTGGTCAAACCGATCAAACCGGCCTTCGACGCGCTGTAGTGCGAGGCATTCGGATTGCCTTCCTTGCCCGCCACCGAAGCGATATTCACGATGCGCCCATAGCCTTGCTCGAGCATGCGCGGCACGACCGCGCGACACGTGAGGTACGAGCCGATCAGATTCACGTCGATCACGCGGCGCCATACTTCCACCGGCAATTCCCACGTGAGACCGTTGCCGCCCGTAATGCCCGCGCTGTTCACGAGCGCATGAATGCCGCCGTGCGTTTGCGCCGTTTGCTGGGCGGCCGCCTCCACCGAGGCTTCATCGGTCAATTCGACTTTCACCGCGGATACCGTGCCCAGGTCCGACAACTCCTTGCGCGAGCGTTCGAGCCGTTCCGCGTCGACATCCCAGAGCGCGACCGCCGCGCCGGAGCGCAACGCGCGTTGCGCCACCGCATAGCCGATACCGCGCGCGCCGCCCGTCACCACCATCACGCGATTGTTCAAATCGATCTGATTCATTGCGACTGTCTCCTTATGCGTTGGCCGGTGCGGCCACGGTGCGTTGCCGTTGTTCGCCGAGCCCGCTCACGCTCAAGCGCATGGTTTGACCCGCATGCAAATACACGGGCGCGGGCTTTTGCCCCATGCCGACGCCAGGCGGCGTACCCGTCGAAATCACGTCGCCGGGCTGCAAACTCATGAACTGGCTGATATAGGAAACGACCGTGGCGACGTCGAAGATCATCGTGCGCGTATTGCCGTTTTGATAGCGCTTGCCGTCCACTTCCAGCCACATGTCGAGCGCCTGCGGATCGGCAATTTCATCGCGCGTGACGAGCCAGGGGCCGAGCGGCGCGAACGTGTCGTAGCTCTTGCCTTTGTCCCACTGGCCGCCGCGTTCGATTTGCCACGCGCGCTCCGAAACGTCGTTGACCACGCAATAGCCGGCCACGTAATCGAGCGCGCGCTCGCGCGACACGTTGCGCGCTTCCTCGCCGATCACCACGCCAAGCTCGACTTCCCAGTCGACTTTTTGCGCGCCCGGCGGAATCAAGACGTCGTCGTGGGGACCGCAGATCGCACTGGTTGCCTTGAAGAACAGCACTGGCTCCGTGGGCACGGGCATATTCGATTCGGCGGCGTGATCGGAATAATTGAGGCCTACGCACACGATCTTGCCGACCTGGCCCACGCACGGCCCAAGGCGCACATCGGTGGGAACGAGCGGCAGCGCGTCGAGATCGAGCGCCGCGAGCCGGCGCAGATTGGCGGTGGCGAGGCCGTTGCCGGCCACATCGGGCAGCGCGCCCGAAAGATCGCGTATGCGTCCGGCATGATCGATGACTCCGGGCTTTTCATTGCCCTGACTGCCCCAACGGACCAGCTTCATGCGGTGTCTCCATCTGTTGGAATCTCTTGTGCACCCAATATAGGCGCGCAGCGATAGCCGAACAATCCGAAACACGCATGACCCGATAGCGAAACCGGATCGCACCCTTTTCCGCGCACGTTATTTACATCGTACAAAAGAAAAAGCCCGCTTTCGCGGGCTTTGTTCAATGCCATGCGCATGACTGCGCAACAGCGGCCTCAATGCAGTGCATGCAAATAATGGTAGAGACCGGCCGCGGCCACGCCGCCCGCCAGCGGACCCATGACGGGAATCCAGGCGTAGCGCCAGTCGCTGTCGCGCTTGCCGGGGATCGGCAGCAACGCGTGCATGATGCGCGGCGATAGATCGCGCGCGGGACTCATGGCGTAACCCGTGGGGCCGCCCAGCGAAATGCCGATACCGAGCACGAGCAGACCGACCGGCAACGCGTCGAGCGCGCCCAGCCCCACTTGCGGCGAAGCCAGATACAGCACGCCGAGAATCAGCACAAAGGTGCAGATCGCCTCGGTGAGCACGTTGTGCTTGACGCAGCGAATGGCCGGCGCGGTGCAGAACACGGCGAGCTTGATGTCGGGGTCCGCTTCGTTGGCGAAATGCTGGCGATACGCGAGCCAGACGAGCAATGCACCCGCCATGCCGCCGAGCATTTGCGCGGCGATATAGCCGCCCACTTTCGACCAGGCGAATTTGCCCGCCAGCGCAAGACTGATCGTGACGATGGGGTTCAAATGCGCACCGCTGAACGAGGCCGTCACATAAACGGCCACGAACACGGCCATGCCCCAGCCCATCACGATGACGATGAGGTCGGCGCCTTTGCCTTTGGTTTTCGCGAGCAGTACGTTGGCGACCGCGCCGTTACCGAGCAGCACGAGGATAGCCGTGCCGATGAATTCCGCAATATAGGGTGACATGTTAGTTGATTCGTCTCTCTGCCCGCACGATGCGGGTGCCTTGCGGCCATGCCACAAGTTGCGCCCGCAACCGTTTTTCGGGTTATTAATAGTTCGTTATGCCTGGTTAATACCGATTCTGCCGATCAAACGGGCAGCGCTTCCCGACACGCTCAGTGCGAATCGTCGGCCCAGGTTTTTGCCGCGCGCACCGCACGCTGCCAGCCCGCACGGCATGCGTCCACACGCGCCGACTCCATCGCGGGCGTGAAGCGCGCACCCAGCTTCCACTGGCTCTGCAGTTCATCCACGTTTTGCCAGTAGCCGGTGGCAAGGCCCGCCAGATAGGCCGCGCCCAGGGCCGTGGTTTCGGTGATCTTCGGACGCACCGCGTCCACGCCGAGCAGATCGGCCTGGAATTGCATGAGCAGATTGTTCGCGCTCGCGCCACCGTCCACGCGCAATTCGCCCACGCTGATTCCCGAGTCGGCTTCCATGGCGGCGAGCACGTCGAGCGACTGATACGCGATCGCGTCGAGCGCCGCGCGCGCGAGATGCGCCGAGGTCGTGCCGCGCGTCACGCCGAACAAGGTGCCGCGCGCGTGCGCGTTCCAGTGCGGCGCACCGAGGCCCGCGAAGGCCGGCACGAGATAGACGCCGTCGGTATGCGGCACGCTGGCAGCCAGCGCTTCGATCTCCGAAGCGGTCTTGATGATGCCGAGACCGTCGCGCAGCCACTGCACCACCGCACCCGCGATGAAGATGCTGCCTTCGAGCGCGTAATTGACCTCGTCGCCGATCTGCCACGCAATGGTCGTGACGAGATTGTTCTTCGACTCGATAGGCTTCGCGCCCGTGTTCATCATCAGGAAACAACCCGTGCCGTAGGTGTTCTTCACCATGCCCGAGTTCGTGCACATCTGGCCGAACAGCGCGGCCTGCTGATCGCCCGCGATGCCCGCGAGCGGAATCTTCGAGGCGAACACCGTGGTCTTGGTCGGACCATAGACCTCCGACGACGACCGCACTTCCGGCAGCATGCTGCGCGGGATTTCGAGCGCGTCGAGCAACTCGTCGTCCCACTCGCGCGTATGGATGTTGAACAGCATCGTACGCGACGCATTGGTCACGTCGGTGATATGCAGTTCGTGCTTCGTGAAGTTCCACACGAGCCAGCTATCCACCGTGCCGAAGGCGAGCTTGCCCTGGCGCGCTTTCTCGCGCGCGCCCGGCACGTTGTCGAGAATCCAGCGGATTTTCGTGGCGGAGAAGTACGAGTCGATCGGCAGGCCCGTTTTGGCGCGCACCTTTTCTTCGAGTCCGCGCGCCTTGAGCGTGTCGCAGAAGTCGGCGGTGCGGCGGTCTTGCCAGACGATCGCGTTATAGACGGGCTGCCCCGTTTCGCGGTCCCACACGATGGTGGTTTCGCGCTGGTTCGTAATGCCGATCGCGGCGATATTGGTGCCGTTCAGGCCCGCGCGCGTGACGGCTTCGGCGGCCACGCCCGCCTGCGTCGACCAGATTTCCTGCGGATTGTGCTCGACCCAGCCCGGTTGCGGATAAATCTGCTCGAACTCTTTTTGCGCGATGGAAACGATATTGCCTTCGCGGTCGAACAGCATGGCGCGGGAACTGGTCGTGCCCTGATCGAGCGCGAGAATGTACTTTTCCTGCATGTCTCTTATCTCCGTTGTACTCGTTGTGATTTCGCACGGCGCAGCTGGCGCCATGCTTAGGGATACGAATGAATTCGCGGATTCAATGCGACGCGGCTTCGCTCACGCAAGCCGTTGCAAACCAGCGGTCGATGGCCGCGCCGACTTCGGCGATCGTGCCGGGCTCGACGTGCAGACCGAGCTTCGAGCGGCGCCACAATACGTCTTCGGCGCGCGTGGCCCATTCGGCGTCGCGCAGGTAGCGCAACTCCGCTTCGTAGATGCCCGGAGCGACTTCTGTGCCGAGATCTGCGAGCGCCTGCGCCGGGCCGATCACTCGCTCCGCGCGTGTGCCATAAGCGCGCGCATAACGGCGCGTCAACGCGACGGGCAGCCAGGCGTGCCGCTTCGCGAATGCTTGCGCGAACGGTTCGAAACGCGCGTTCGCGATATCGCCGCCGGGCAGCGCTTCGTGCGCCGTCCAGGTGTTCGCCTCGTGCCCGAGTGCGCCGCACAGTAAGCCGGCGGCCTCTTCCGCGAGCTTGCGGAAGGTCGTGATCTTGCCGCCGAACACCGAGAGCAACGGCGCACCGGCCGTGTTGTCCAGTTCGAGCTTGTAGTCGCGCGTGACGGCGGACGCGTTCGCCGCGCCCTCTTCCTCGAGCAGCGGACGCACGCCCGAGTAAGTCCATTGCACGTCGGCGGGCGAGATATGGCGCTTGAAATAGCGGTTGATCGATTCGCAGAGGTAACGCGTTTCGTCGCCGTCGATCGACACCTTCGCGGGGTCGCTGCGATATTCCACGTCGGTCGTGCCGATCAGCGTGAAGTCGTGTTCGTACGGAATCGCGAAGATGATGCGCTTGTCCGGGTTCTGGAAGATGTACGCGTGATCGTGTTCGAACAGACGCTTCGTCACGATATGGCTGCCCTTCACGAGCCGCACGCTATGCCGCGCCTCGCGGCCGAGCGCGCCGTGCAGCACTTCGCCCACCCACGGTCCGGCCGCGTTCGCCACGGCGCGCGCGCGCACGTCGAACGTGCTGCCGTCGGCGCGACGCAGCAGCGCCTGCCATTCGCCGTTGTTACGCTGCGCCGAAACCAGCTTCGTGCGCGTGAGGATGGTCGCGCCACGCTCCTTCGCGTCGAGCGCATTGAGCACGACGAGGCGCGCGTCGTCCACCCAACCGTCCGAATACACGAAGCCGCGACGGATCGAGTCGATCAGCGGCGCGCCCGCCGCATGACGGCGCATGTCGATGCCGCGCGAACCAGGCAGCAGCTCGCGTTTAGCCAGATGATCGTAAAGGAACAAGCCCATGCGAATGAGCCACGCGGGCCGCAAGTTCGGCATGTGCGGCATCACGAAGCGCAACGGCCACATGATGTGCGGCGCCGCGCGCAGCAGCGTCTCGCGCTCTTGCAGCGCCTTGCGCACGAGGCCGAATTCCTTGTATTCGAGGTAACGCAGGCCGCCGTGAATCAGCTTCGTGCTTGCCGAAGACGTGTGCGACGCCAGATCGTCCTGCTCGCACAGCAGCACCGAAAGCCCGCGCCCGGCGGCGTCGCGCGCGATACCCGCGCCGTTGATGCCGCCGCCCACGACGAGCAGATCGTACCGGTTCTCTTGATTCACCCTGCTGGTTCCCAAAAAGAAAGCGAACGTCAAAATGTTCGAATTCGAAATTTATCGAACATTTTCGAAAAAGTAAAGACGACTATCGACGCGATAGCGTGGGAACTTTGGGCGCAAACGAAAATGGAGACAGATTAAATCGAAAAAAAACGAACGTCGCGCGACATTTCGTATCGGCAAAATGTCACCCGCGCCCGCACGGCGCCAGGTTTCGCAAAGGAAAAAGCGGTGGGATCAGGTGCAGAAAGGAAACTCAGGCCGCGATATGGACCTGCGTGCCGGCCGCCGCCACGGCTTCGTTCATGTCGGCCGGCAGCGGTTTGTCGGTGAAAAGCGCGTGGACCTGCTCCAGATGTCCTTGGCGCACAAGCGCCGGGCGGCCCACTTTCGAATGATCGGCGACCAGATACACCGTGCGCGCGTGCTCGATGATGGCTTGCGCCACCCGCACTTCGCGCGTGTCGAAGTCGCGCAGCGTGCCGTCGGTTTCGATCGCCGAGGTGCCGATGATCGCGTAATCCACCTTGAACTGGCGAATGAAGTCGATGGTGTGTTCCCCAACGATGCCCTTGTCCCACGGCCGCACGATGCCGCCGCTGATCATCACTTCGCAGTCGGGATAGCCGCTCATCAGGCTCGCGACATTGAGATTGTTGGTGACCACGCGCAAGCCGCGATGGCTGTGCAGCGCGCGCGCCACTTCCTCGGTCGTGGTGCCGAGATTGATGAAGAGCGAGGCCTGATCGGGGATGTGCTGCGCGGCGAGCGCCGCGATGCGCCGCTTCTCGTCATGGAACATCTGTTGACGCGCGCTGTACGAGACGTTTTCCGAGCTCGTGGGCAGACTCGCGCCGCCGTGATAACGGCGCAGCAGATTCATGTCGGCGAGCCAGTTGACGTCGCGGCGGATGGTCTGCGGCGTCACGTCGAAGTGCGAGGCGAGATCGTCGACCGTGACGAAACCGTCGCGCTGCACCCATTCGAGCAACTCCTGCTGGCGCGCGTTCAGGTTCAGGCGGGGATCTCGGCTCATGGGGCGTTCGGGCGACGAATGAAAACGGAGCCTATTGTAAGGGGTTTGGTCGCGCAAACCGGGTCGTTGCGCATGCAACCAGCCGCGCCACCCTTCGCGCCAATAAAAAAGCGCGACGGCCGTTGGAGGCCATCGCGCTCTTTAACTCAGGCGGAAACCCGCTTAGTCGCGATTCGCCTGCAACACCGTCAACGCTGCCATGTTGATGATGCGTCGCACGGTCGAGCTGGACGTGAGCACGTTCACCGGCGCATTCACGCCGAGCAGGAACGGTCCCACCGCCACGTTGCTGCCCGCACCCGTCTTGAGCAGGTTGTAGGCGATGTTGCCCGAGTCCACGTTCGGGCACACGAGCAGATTGGCCGCGCCCTTGAGCTTCGAATGCGGCAGAATACGCTGGCGCAGCGCTTCGTCGAGCGCGACGTCGCCGTGCATCTCACCGTCGATTTCCAGATCGGGATTCTGCTCGGTCACGAGCTTGAGCACTTCGCGCATTTTCGAGCCCGACGCCGAACTGCCCGAACCGAAGTTCGAACGCGACAGCAGCGCGACCTTGGGCGCGAGATTGAGCCATTCCATCTGACGTGCGGCCGCCAGCGTGAATTCGGCGATCTGCTCGGCGCTCGGGTTATCGTTCACGTGCGTGTCGACGATCGCGACCGTGCGCTTGTCGAGCAGCAGGATGTTCATCGCCGCGTACGTCTTCGCGTTGCGGCTCATGCCGATCGCTTCGTCGACGAAACGCAGGTGGTCGTGATACGCGCCCACCGTGCCACAGACCATGCCGTCCGCGTCGCCGAGACGCACCATCATCGCGCCGATCAGCGTGAGACGGCGGCGCATTTCCACGCGCGCCATTTCCTTGGAAATGCCGTCGCGGCAACGCAGTTCCCAGTACGTCGTCCAGTATTGATGGAATCGTTCGTCGTACTCGGGATTCGTGACTTCCACGTCTTCACCGAGCTTCAGGCGCAGGCCGAACTTCTCGATGCGGGCGAGCAGCACTTCGGGACGGCCGATCAGGATCGGACGCGCGAGTTTCTCGTCGACGATCACCTGCACCGCGCGCAGCACGCGCTCTTCCTCGCCTTCGGCGAACACGATGCGCGACTTGCCGCCGTCACGCACGAACTGCTTCGCGGCCGCGAAAATCGGCTTCATGAATGCGCCCGAGTGATACACGAACTGTTGCAACTCGTTCGTGTACGCACCGAAGTCGTCGATAGGACGCGTGGCCACGCCGTCTTCCATCGCGGCCTTCGCCACCGCCGGCGCGATACGCACGATCAGGCGCGAGTCGAACGGCTTCGGAATCAGGTACTTCGGGCCGAAGCGCAGGTCATACGCACCGTACGCCGCCGCGACCGAGTCGTTCAGTTCTTCTTCGGCCAGCTTGGCGATCGCATGCACGGCCGCGATTTCCATGTTGCGCGTGATGGTCGTCGCGCCCACGTCGAGCGCGCCGCGGAAGATGTACGGGAAGCACAGGACGTTGTTGACCTGGTTCGGGAAGTCCGAGCGGCCCGTGGCGAGCACGGCGTCCGGGCGCACTTCGAGCGCGGCTTCCGGGAAAATTTCCGGCGTGGGGTTCGCGAGCGCGAGGATCAACGGGCTGGCCGCCATCTTCGTGACCATTTCGGGCTTGAGCACGCCGCCCGCCGAAAGGCCGAGGAACACGTCGGCGCCTTCGATGACTTCGCTGAGCGAGCGCGCGGACGTGTCCTGCGCGAAGCGCTCCTTGTCCGGGTCCATCAGCGTCTTGCGGCCTTGATAGACCACGCCGTCGATGTCCGTCACCCAGATGTTCTTGAGCGGCAGGCCCAGATCGACCATCAGGTCCAGACACGCGAGCGCGGCGGCGCCGGCGCCCGAGGTCACCACCTTGACCTGCGTGATGTCCTTGCCGACCACCTTGAGGCCGTTCAGGAACGCCGCCGAAACGGTGATCGCGGTGCCGTGCTGGTCGTCGTGGAAGACCGGAATCTTCATGCGGTCGCGCAGCTTGCGCTCGACCGTGAAGCAGTCCGGCGCCTTGATGTCTTCCAGATTGATGCCGCCGAAGGTCGCTTCGAGGCTGGCGATGATGTCCACCAGCTTGTCCGGATCGCTTTCCGTGACTTCGATGTCGAACACGTCGATGCCCGCGAACTTCTTGAACAGGACCGCCTTGCCTTCCATGACCGGCTTCGACGCGAGCGCGCCGATATTGCCGAGACCGAGCACCGCCGTACCGTTCGTGATCACGCCGACCAGATTGCCGCGTGCCGTGTAACGGAACGAATTGCGCGGATCGGCCACGATCTCCTCGCAGGCCACCGCCACGCCCGGCGTATAGGCGAGCGCGAGGTCGCGCTGGGTCACGAGCGGCTTGCTGGCCGTCACGGAAATCTTGCCCGGGGTGGGAAACTCGTGATATTCGAGGGCGGCCTGGCGATCGGTCTGGTTCATGTTCCTCACTCTGATGATGAGCCCGGCGCGCGTCGAAGGCGGCCGGTGCGTTGGAATGAGGGGATTCTAGAGAGCCGTCATAAGGCGGCCATTTTGCTTTAGTATGGGGCCATTATCGTTTGGTTATGCCCCCGGTATCGTGTCATTCAGTTCCGAAGAAGTGACGAGGCGCCTGAATACGCGCCTGAAAATGCGTCATCTGGTGCTGCTGTTGCAGATTCGCCAGCACGGCTCGCTCACGCGCGTGGCCGAACACATGGCGACGAGCCAGCCCGCCGTCACCAACGCGCTCGCCGAGGTCGAAAGCATGTTCGGCGCGCCGCTCTTCGACCGCTCCCCGCGCGGCATGACGCCCACGGCGCTCGGCAACGTCGTGCTGGCGCGGGCGCAGGCCATGCTGCACGACCTCGATCACCTCGCCCGCGACATCGAGGCCGTGGTGGCCGGTCACGCCACGCGGCTGCACGTGGGGGTGATTCCGTTTATTTCGGGGCGCACGCTCGCCTCGGCCATTCGTCTTACGCAATCGCGGCTGCCGCAGCGCATCACCATGACGATTCACGAAGGCACCAGTGACACACTGCTGCCACAATTGCGCGACCACACGCTCGACATCGTGATCGGGCGCGCTTCGGCGGCCGTCGACGTGGCGCAGTTACGCTTTGAAGTGCTGCACCAGCAGAAACCGCGGCTCATCGCGAGCCGCCGTCTCGCGGCCCGCCTCGCGCGCACGAAGCTGAGCTGGGAAAAGCTCGTGGAACTGGACTGGATTCTGGGCGCGCCCAATACGCCGGTACGCGAACAGATTTCCGATCTGTTCCTGCAAGCGGGCGTGGCGCCGCCCGTGCCCATCGTGGAAAGCTATACGGCACGGCTGATCGGCGAAATGATCGTGGCCAACGACAACGCCGTGTCCATCGTCCCCGCCGATATCGCCGAGGAACTCGTGCATTTCGCGGGCGTGGCGATCGTGCCGTATACGCTCGACTGGACCCTGCCGCCCGTGGCGATGTTCACGCGCGCGGGCGTGCTGCGCGACCTGGACGCCACGTTCGGGCAATCGCTGCGCGAGCTGTATCAGGAAACGGAAAGCGCGCGCGGTTAAAGAGCGGTTGAAAAGCGGTTAAAGGGCGTTTAAAACGTGGTTCAAATCACGTAAAGCACGCGACTTAAATTCACTTAAAAGTCGATAAAGCTCGCTTAAATCCTGGTTAAGTCCCGCTTAAAGTCTGCTTAGGCCCATCCACTACAGCCCACAATCATTTCAATTCGCTTTCGAGCTCTTCGAGTTCCAGCGCGTGCGTGCGGTCGTGATCGAGCAATTCGCGCACGAGTTCTTCCAGCGTCATGCGCCGCACGCCGTCCCTCACGCCGCAGCGCGCGAGTTGTTCGGGCGCGAGCTTCCTGAGCGACGCGCACATTTTCCGGCGACCTTCCGCAAAGCCCTGCGACGCCTCGGCCAGATCCTGGCGCAGGTACCCGCGCGCCTCGGCAATGGCCGTACCGTCGACGGAGGCCAGCGCGGGCAGCGTGGCGCGGCGCACCGCGTTGAACCGCTCGGCAAAAACCGCGTCGAGATCGCGCAAATGACACGCATGTTCGAGCAACGAAAAGCCCGTGCCCTGCGGGCGGCGCGCCCATGACTTCTTCGGCACGCGCTCGACCAACGCGGCGAAACGCGCGGGCATCGCGCCGAGCGCGTCGATGACTTCGTCGAACGAGAGCGCCACCGGCCGCGCGCTGAATACCGCGCCGTAACTGAACAGCGCCCCGCTCACGCGCCCGCGCGCCTGCGCGACTTCATGACCATGGCGGCGCATGACGTCCGCCACCAGCGCGCCGCAATACTGGCGCGCCGTGGTGTCCTGTTCGATCTCCGGAAACCTGAGCGCGATTTCCTCCGCCACGGCGGCAATGGCCGCCACGCCCACGCGCGACAGCACCGCGTATTCCGCGTAACGGCCCGGCGCCTCGATGAGCGCCTCCAGCTGAGTGGCGAGCGGCGTGGCCTTGAAGCGGTCGAAGCGGGAATGCATGGCGTCTCTCTTACGGTCGATTTTGTAACGTATCAAAATGATACGTTATTTGCGAGCCGAGAGACAAGCGCTCGCGCACGTCGCCGCAACCGGACGTTACCAGTCGTCACACTATGGAACATTTTCCTGCGAGACGCGTTGCTACACTGCCTGAAGACCGTTTCCGGCTATTCATGTCTTCAAAGGAGTATCGACGATGAGATATACCGTTCTGGCGCTGGCCGCCGTGCTCGTCACGAGTTTGTCGGGCTGTTTCTTCCCGCCGCCGCACGATCACGGCGGTTACGACCATGGCGGCGGCTACGACCATCGCGATGAAGGTCGCGGCCCGGATGGCGGCGGTCCTGGCGGCCCGCCGCCGCCCCCGCGTTACTGATACGCGAAGCGGCTAACGCTGAGTTTCGCTTATTGACTCAGCCACTAACGGCCCGGTACATCACCGGGCCGTTAGCGTTTCATGGCCCGCTGCATCTTGCGCCGCGTGACTTGCTTCCGACCAGCCGCCGCCCAGCACCTTGTAGAGCGTGACCTGATTCGAGAGCTTCGCCAGTTGATCGGTCACGAGCTGCTCTTGCGCCGTATAGAGCGTGCGTTGCGCCGTGAGCAGCGTGAGAAAACTATCGGTGCCGGTCTGGTAGCGCGCCTGCGCGAGATCGTAATAGTCTTGCGCCGAAGTCACGTAGTCGTGGTCGGCCTGAACCTGATCCACGTAGGTCGCACGGCCCGCGAGCGCATTCGCCACTTCCTTGAAGGCGGTCTGAATCGCTTTTTCGTAATCGGCCACGTCAATATCCTTTTCGATCTTCGCAACATCGAGCGATGCCTTGTTGCTGCCGTAATCGAAGATCGGCATGGTGATCGAAGGCGCGAAGGTCCACGCGCCCGTGCCCGCCTTGAAGAGCTGCGAGAGACTCGTGCTCGCCGTGCCCGCCGTGGCCGTCAACTCGATCTTGGGAAAGAACGCCGCGCGCGCCGCGCCGATATTCGCGTTCGCCCCCTTTAGCGTGTGCTCGGCCTCGATGATGTCCGGGCGCCGCGCGAGCAGATCCGACGGCACGCCCGCGTCGACCTCGGCGAACATGGAATCGCTGTCGAGCAGCGTGGGGCCTTCGCCGAGATCGTCGGGCAACGGACACCCGATTTCAGCGCTCAGATTGTTGCGATCCTGCGCGACGGCCCGCGTGTACGACGCCACGCTCGCGCGTGCGCTGGCGAGCGAGGTCTGCGCTTCGCGCACGTCCTGCAACGACGAACTGCCGATCTTCATCATGCTGACCGTGAGATCGTAGGTGCTTTGATTCGCCTTGGCCGTGTCGGTGGAGATTTTCAGCAATGCCTCGTCGGAGAGCAGTTGCAGGTAGTCGGTCGCAACGTCGGCCACGAGCGTCAGCTGCGTGCTGGTGCGCGAGGCTTGCGTCGACAGATAGTTCTCCAGCGCCTGTTGCTTCAGGCTGCGCAAGCGCCCGAAAAAGTCGATCTCCCACGAGGTGGTGCCCACCGAAACACTGCTCGAACGGCTGACCACGCCGCTGCTGCGCGTGTTCGTGAGTGAACCGCCCGCGTCGACGGTCGGCGCCAGGGCCGCGCGCGTAATGCGGTACTGCGCTTCGTATTCGGCCACCTGCAAAGCCGCCACACGCAGGTCGCGATTGTTGTCGAGCGCGAGCGCGATCAGCTTTTGCAGGCGCGCATCCTTGAAGAAGTCGCGCCAGCCGATATCGGCCGCGAACGGCGCAGCGCCGGAGGGCGATGCCGACGAAGCCGGTTGCGCGGCGCTCGCGCCCGTCGAAGCGCGCGTCTGGTAAGCGTCGCCCGCAGGCCACGCGGCGGAAACCGGCGCGGCCGGGCGTTGATACGCGGGATCGAGCGAGCATGCGCTCAGCGCCACCGCACAGAGCACCGATAAAAGCTTCCGTTTCATTCCTGTTCCTTTGCGAGCTGCGCGGCATCGCCATGTTCCTTGAACAGCCTGCGTACGACGATGAAGAACACGGGCACGAAGAAGATGGCGAGCGCCGTCGCCGCGATCATGCCGCCCGCGACACCGGTGCCGATCGCGCGACGCGCGGCCGAGCCCGCGCCGCTGCTGATCACGAGCGGGAACACGCCGAACACGAACGCCAGCGACGTCATGAGAATCGGCCGCAAGCGTTGATGCGCCGCTTCGAGCGTGGCTTCCACGAGCCCGCGCCCTTGCGCCTGCAAATCCTTGGCGAATTCGACGATCAGGATCGCGTTCTTGGTCGCGAGTCCGATAGTCGTGAGCAGCCCGACCTTGAAGTACACGTCGTTCGAAAGGCCGCGCATATGAGCGCCCAGCAGCGCGCCCAGCACGCCAATGGGCACCACGAGAATCACCGCGATCGGCACCGACCAGCTTTCGTACAGACCCGCCAGGCAGAGAAACACCACGATCAGCGAAATGGCGTACAGGTAGGTGGCCTGCGAACCCGCGAGCACTTCCTGATACGACTGCCCGGTCCACTCGATGCCGAAGCCCGCGGGCAACTGCTTCGCAATGGCTTCGACAGCCGCCATTGCCTGGCCTGTGCTCACGCCCGCGGCGGGTTGCGCGCTCATTTCCATCGCGAGTTCGCGGTTGTAGCGCTCGATCTGAGGCGGCCCGAAGGTCCAGCGCGTTTTCGCGAACGCGGAGAACGGCACCATCTGGCCGTCGTAGTTCGACGTGGTCGTGGTGCTCGAAGCGCTTGTCGATGTCGATGACGAAGAACTCGAGGACGACGAACTAGTCGACGAAGAATCGCTGCGCACGTACCACTGCCCGATGTCGTTCGGCATCATGCGATAAGGCGCGTCGGCCTGCACGTACACCTTCTGGATGCGCCCCGTGTCGATGTAATTGTTCACGTAGGACGAGCCGAACGCGGTGGACAGCGTGGCGTCGACATCGGCAATCGAAAGGCCGAGCGCGCTCGCTTTCTCGCGATCGATGTCCACATAGAGCTGCGGCGTGTCTTCGAGACCGGCGGCGCGCGTCATGGCGAGCGAGGGATTTTTCGCGGCCAGCGCCATGAACTGATTGCGCGCCTTCAACAGCTTGTCGTGCCCCTGGCCCGCGCGATCCTCGATCTCGAAGTCGAGGCCGCTCTGCGTGCCGAGGCCGTGAATCGCCGGCTCGTTCATCACGAAGATCTGCGCGTCGCGACTGCCCATGAATGCGGCGTTCGCCCGATCGATCACGGCCTGCGCACTGTCGTTCGAGCCACGTTGGCTCCAGTCCTTCAATTGCACGAACGCGAGCGCGTTGTTTTGCCCTTGCCCGTTGAAGCTGAACCCGTTCACGGCCATCACGTGCGAAACGGCAGGCTGCTTGAGGAAATACTGTTCGACGGCGGCCACGGTCTTGAGGGTTGTCGACGAAGGCGTGCCCACCGGCGCCGAGATCGACACCATGATCGACCCCTGGTCTTCTTCCGGCAGATACGACGAAGGCAGCGTCACATACAGAATGCCGACCACACCCGCGATGAGCCCATAGCCCAGCATCCAGCGCAAGGGCTTCGCGACCACGCCCGCGAGCGAGGCGCTATAGCGCGCATTGCTCTTCGAGAAGAAGCGGTTGAACGCGCCCAGCAAGCCGCGGCGTTCTTCGTGCGCCACGGCGGCTGGATTCAGCAGGCTCGCGCACAGCGCGGGCGTGAGCGTCATGGCGAGAATGACCGAGAGCACCATCGCCGAAACAATGGTGACCGAGAACTGCCGATAAATCGCGCCGGTCGAGCCGGAGAAGAACGCCATCGGAATGAACACGGCGGTCAGCACCGTGGTCACACCAACGAGCGCGCCGGTGATCTGCCTCATCGCCATCTTCGTGGCCGCCTTGGCGTCGAGCTTTTCCTCGGCCATGATGCGCTCGACGTTTTCCACCACGACGATGGCATCGTCCACGAGCAGGCCGATCGCCAGCACCATCGCGAACATCGAAAGCACGTTGATCGAAAAGCCGATCGCCGACATCACGCCGAGCGTGCCGAGCAGCGCGACCGGCACGACGATGGTCGGAATCAGCGTCGCGCGCAGGTTCTGCAGGAACAGATACATCACGAGGAACACGAGAACGACCGCTTCGAACAGCGTCTTCATGACCTCTTCAATGGAAATCTTCACGAACGGCGTGGAGTCGTACGGGTACGCGATGGCTACGTCCTTTGGCAATTGCGGCTGCAATTCCACGAGCTTCGCGCGCACCGCTTTCGCCACTGCCATCGCGTTCGCGCCCGTCGAGAGCTTGACCGCCAGCGCCGAGGCCGGACGGCCGTCGAGTCGCGAGGACGTGTCGTACGAATCGCCGCCCACTTCAATGCGCGCCACGTCCTTGAGCAGGACCTTGGAGCCGTCCGTATTCACGCGCAGCAGAATGTCGCCGAACTGTTCCGGCGTGGTCAGCAGGCTCGACGAGGAAATGGTCGCGTTGATCGCCTGGGAGTCCGTAGCAGGAGCGCCACCCAGTTCGCCCACCGAAAGCTGCACGTTCTGGTTGGTGACCGCCGTGGTCACGTCGGACGCGGTCAAGCCCACGCTGCGCAGTTTCACGGGATCGAGCCAGATGCGCATGGCGTGCTGCGCGCCGAACAGCGTGACGTCGCCCACGCCGTTGATCTGCGTGAGCGGATCTTCGAGTTGCGTGGCGATGAGGTTGCCGAGGTCGATGGAGTTGAGCGTACCGCCCGGCGAAGAAAGCGCGACGATCATGAGGAAGTCGCTCGACGCTTTCGCGACCTGCACGCCTTGCTCCTGCACCGTTTCGGGCAGCGAGGCGCTCGCCTGCGTCACCTTGTTCTGCACCTGCACCTGCGCGATGTCCGGGTTCGTGCCCGGCTTGAAGGTCAGGTTGATGGTGGCCTGCCCCGCGCCGCTGCTCGTGGACGACATGTACAGCAGATTGTCGATGCCCGAGAGCTTTTGCTCGATCACCTGCGTGACGGTTTTGGCCACCGTGTCGGCGGAGGCGCCGGGATAGGTTGCCGTGACCTGCACCGAAGGCGGCGCAATGGTCGGATATTGCTCGATCGGCAGCGTCGTGGTCGCCGCGCCGCCAATCAGCATGATGACGATGGCGATGACCCACGCGAGGATCGGGCGCTGAATGAAGAAACCAGCCATGCGGACTCCTTACGACTTCGCAGCCGTGGCTGCCGCGGGCGCCGAGGCGGCCGAATCCGCGGCCACGTGCACGGCCACGCCCGCCTGCACCTTCTGCAAGCCGTTGACGATCACGCGGTCGCCCGCCTTCAGCCCGCTCGTGACGATCCACTGGTCGCCATACGCGTTGTCCGCGCGCACGGCAACCTGCTTCGCGTGACTGCTGTCGTCCACGACCCAGACGTTCGCGCTGCCGTCGGAGGCGCGCGTGACCGCGAGTTGCGGGACCAGCAAGGCGTCCGTGCTTTCGCCTTCGTCGAGTTGCGCGCGCACGAACATGCCCGGCAGTAGTTCGCCATCGGGATTCGGGAAGATCATGCGCAGTGTGACCGAGCCCGTGGTCGCATCGACCGTGATGCCGGAGAACTGCAACACACCCGCGTGCGCGTAGGTCGTGCCGTCCTCCATTACGATCTGCACGGCCGCGCCGTTGCCCGCGCGCTTGAGCCGGCCCGAGGCGAACGCCTTGCGCAGGCGCAGCCAGTCGGCGCTCGAACGCGTGACGTCGAGATACATCTCGTCGTAGGCGTGAATGGTCGCGAGCGCCGTAGTCTGGTCCGAGGTCACGAGCGCGCCCTCGGTCACCGAGGACGCGCCGATACGGCCCGAGATGGGCGCGACGATGCGCGTGTAACCGAGATTGATACGTGCCGATTCCAGCGAGGCGCGATCGGCGATCACGTCCGCTTCGTCTTCGCGCACGGCCGCGATCGCGTCGTCGTTGTCCTGCGCGCTCACGGCGTTGATCTTGACGAGCTGAGCGTAGCGGTCGGCTTTCGTCTTCGCGGAAGCGAGCGTGGCTACAGCCTTCGCGAGCGTGCCGCGCGCCTGGTCATAGGTGGCCTGGTAGGTCGCCGGATCGATCTGGTACAGCACCTGGCCAGCCTTTACGTCCGAGCCTTCCACGAAAAGCCGCTTCTGCACGATACCGCCGATCTGCGGCCGCACGTCCGAGACCTTCAGCGACGACAAACGCCCGGACAATTCCGCCGTCATCACGACGTGCTTCGGCGCCATGGTCTGCACACCCACGTCCACGCTCTGGGCCGCCGGCATCTGGGCGTCGTGTTTCTGGCAACCCGCGACGAACAGCGCGGTCGAACCCAGCAGCGCCGCCATCAGGCGCCTGCGATGCATTGCATTGCCGGACCGAAGCCGTTGCGGCACGGCATTCGCGGAATGCCGTGCGTTGAATTGATCCACAAGACTCATGTTTGCGCTCACGCATAACTAAACTGAACGGTATGGTTTATAATTAAACGTAAGCTGAATGTCAATCGAATCGGCCGCCCAGCCACGTTACGAATGTTTCAGTGCGTGACCGCTGAAACAAAGTGCCAGCAAGGAGACCTCGTGAGAAAAAAGACGGAAGAGAAGCGCCAATCCATCATCGAAGCCGCGCTCGACGTGTTTCGGGAAGTGGGTTTCGAGCAGGCGTCCATGACGCAGATCGCCACGCGCTCGGGCGCGTCGAAGGCAACGCTCTATGGCTATTTCGAATCGAAAGAAGCGCTCTTCGCCGAGGCCATGACGAGCCGCGCGGGCACCGAGATCCGCAACGCGTTCGATCAGCTGACGCTCGACGTTCCGCTCGCCCAGTCGCTGGCCGCATTCGGGCTGCAATACCTCACCGCCGTGCTGCAGCCCACGTTTCTCGCCACGCGGCGTTTGTCGTATCACGAAGTGGACCGGTCGAATGTCGGCCGCACCTTGTACGAAAGCGGGCCGAAGCGCGGCCTGATGCATGTGCGCGATTTCCTCGCGGGCGCCACCGAGGCGGGGGTGCTGCGGCGCTGCGATCCGCGCGCCGCGGCCCAGCATCTGCTAGCGCTGCTCGAAGCCGAACTGGTGGAGATCGCGATGCTGGGATACGAGGTGAAGGTCACGCGCGCGAAACTGCTGCCCGTGGTCAAGCGCGCAGTGGACGCGTTCGTCGCGGCTTATGGCGCGTTAGATTCCGAAAGGGGCTGAGTTCCGCCTTCGCTCGCCGGGCGCCCATGCACGAGTCCGCCGGACTCGCCTGCCTTCCTGTTCGTTGCCGCGTTCCCGTTTCCAATGCGAAAAGGGGGCGCGGTCGCGCCTTTCCGATCGGAAAAAGAGAAAACACGCTAAATCGGGCACGATCGCCGCTCGTTAGGTGTTTACCCGTAACCATATTGTCAGCTGGTTATCGATATGTCGATAATACTCTCATGGATGTGAAAACCGCAGTGCGCGTGTTCGACGTGATCAACCTCTTTGCCGAAGTGCGGCAGCCGATGATCTACAGCGAGATCGCGCGACGAACCGAGATCCCGCTATCGAGCTGCCACGCGTTGTTGCAGACGATGGTGGCCAAGGGCTATCTGTACGCGCCGGGCGTGAAGGCGGGCTATTACCCCACCCAGCGCCTGCTGCACGTCGCGCGCGACATTTGCAGCGAGGATCCGCTCACGCTCACGTTTCAGCCGCTGCTCTCCGCGCTGCGCGACGCCACCGGCGAAACCGCCGCGTTGGCCACGCTCGCGGGCAACCGCGTCGTCTACCTCGAAGTGATGGAGTCGCGCCAGAAGATCCGTTACAGCGACGAACCGGGCGGCTTCATGACCATCGCGAGCGCCGCGGGCAAGGCCTTGCTCGGCGCGCTCGCTCCGGCCGCGCGCCGCAAACTGCTCGACACCTGCGCGCCGCAACTGGTCGCCAGCGACGGCTCGGTCATCGACCGCGCGGCGTTCGAGCGCGAGGTCGAGCAAGGCGTGGTGGAAGGCTGGCATCGCTCGACAGGCGAAAGCGTCGAAGACGTAGCGGGTCTCTCGCGCGGTTTTCTGATTCACGGCGAAGCGTTCGCGCTCGTCATCGGCGCGCCCAAGGCGCGTCTGCTCAAGAACGAGCCGCAAGCCGCGAAGGCGCTGCTCGAGGTGTACGCGCAAATTCCGCCTTCGCTGCTCGCCGCCTGATAAAGCGGAGCGGGCACGAAGACGATCGCGGCCAACGCCGTGGGGAGACAAGCAGCATGCGATGGAAAAACCGGCCGCAAGGCTCGAACTGGGGCGATTTCGGCCCCGACGATCAACTGGGCCGCCCCAACCTCATCGGCGCGGAACAGGTGCTCAAGGGCGCGCAGGAAATTCGCGCGGGCCTCACGTTTACGCTCTCGCTGCCGCTCGATTTTCCCGGCGACAGCAAGCTCAACGTGCGTCGTCATCCGCCCGTGCTGCGCCCGACGTTTCGCGACGGCCTGCCCTATGTGAACTTCCCGTTCGCGCGCAACGAAGCGGGCGCCACCGACGTGGTGAGCGACGACCAGGTACTGCTCTCGCTGCAATATTCGACGCAATGGGATTCGCTCGCGCACGTGGGCGCGCGTTTCGATGCCAATGGCGACGGCGCGGCCGAAAGCGTCTACTACAACGGTTATCGCGCGAACGACGACATCGTCGGCCCCATGACGTATGCCGCCGAAGACAACTTCGCGCCGCATGCCTGCGGCGGCGAACACAGCCACGCGAACGTGCTCGGCATCGAGAATCTCGCGGTGAAAGGCATGCAGGGGCGCGGCGTGTTGATCGACTTCGCCGCGCATTTCGGCCGCGAATTCCGCACGCTCGGCTATGACGACCTCATGCGCGTGATGGAAGCCGACCAGATCGAAGTGGAGCGCGGCGACATGCTCGTGCTGCGCACCGGCTTTGCCGAAATGGTGCTCGAGATGAACCGTCAGCCCGACGAAGCGGTGTTGTCGAGCCATTGCGGCGCACTCGACGGCCGCGACGAACGCCTGCTGCAATGGATCACGGATTCGGGCATTGCCGCGCTGGCCGCCGACAACTACGCGGTCGAACGCTATCCCGCGCGCGCACCGGCCACGCCGGGCGAGCATCCGCTCATGCCGCTGCATCACCACTGTCTGTTCAAGCTGGGCCTGCCGCTCGGCGAACTGTGGTATCTGCGCGATCTCGCGCGGTGGCTGCGCGAACACGGTCGCTCGCGCTTCATGCTGACCGCACCACCGCTGCGGCTGCCGGGCGCGATGGGCTCGCCGGTCACGCCGGTGGCTACGGTCTGAGGCCGTTCGTCGTTTTCTTCTATTTCATCTGCATTCCTGAACATGGCTAAAGAACGAGTCCTGATCACCGGCGGCGCCGCCGGCATCGGTGCGGCATGCGCCGCGCGCTGCGAAGCGGACGGCTACGAAGCCGTCGTCATCGACCGCGTGGGCACCGGCATCATCGCCGATCTCTCGGACACCGAAGCAACGGCGGCGGCGCTTGCGCGTGCGCTCGAAGGCGGCCCGATCACGCGCCTCGTCAACAACGTGGGGGTAGTCGTACCCGCCAGCGCCGAACAGCAGACGCTCGAAGAACTCGAGCGCGCGTGGGCGCTCAACGTGCGCTGCTCACAGCAATGCATGCAGGCGCTATTGCCGGGCATGAAGGCGGCAGGCTTCGGCCGCATCGTCAACATGTCGTCGCGCGCGGCGCTCGGCAAGGAATTGCGCACGGCGTATTCGGCCACCAAGGCCGCGCTGATCGGCATGACGCGCGTGTGGGCACTCGAACTGGGCGCGTTCGGCGTGACCGCGAACGCCATCGGCCCGGGCCCGATCCGCACGGAACTGTTCGATCGCGCGAACCCGCCGGACGCGCCGCGCACGCAAGCCATCATCGACGCGGTGCCGGTCAAGCGCGTGGGCACGCCCGACGACGTCGCGCACGCCGTGTCGTATCTGCTCGACGCCCGCAGCGGCTTCGTCACGGGCCAGGTGCTGTATGTGTGCGGCGGCATGACGGTCGGCGTGGCCGGAGTCTGACGATGACGACGCACGCAATGCACGAAGCGCACGCAGCGCGCACGGCGGGCATCGTCGGCGCGGGCAGTATCGGCGTGGCGTTCGCGATCTGCTTCGCACGCGCGGGCTGGCGCGTTCGCCTCTACGACCCCGACGCGGCACGCCGCGCGGCCGCGCCCGCCGAAATCGCGCAGCGTCTCGCCGATCTCGCGCGCTTCGATCTGCTCGACGAAACCGCAGCGGATCTCGCCGCGCGTGTCGAAATGGTCGAATCGCTCGAAGCCGCCGCCGCCAACGCCGACCTCGTGCAGGAATGCGCGCCGGAACGCGCCGAACTCAAGCGCGATCTCTTCGCGCAGCTCGATCGCGCCGCGCCGCGTGACGCGATTCTCGCGAGTGCGTCCTCGTTTCTCGCCGCGTCGAAATTTGTCGACGCAACCCTGCCCGGCCGCGCCCGCTGCCTCGTTGCGCATCCCGGCAATCCGCCCTATCTCGTGCCCGTGATCGAGGTCGTGCCCGCGCCATTCACGGCTGAAGCCGCCACGGTACGCGCGATCGCGCTGTACGGCGAAGCGGGCCTCAAGCCCGTGCGCGTGAAGCATGAAGTGGAAGGCTTCATCTTCAACCGCCTGCAAGGGGCGGTGCTGCGCGAAGCGTATTGCCTCGTGCGCGACGGCATTGCATCGGTCGAGGACATCGACACGGTCATGCGCGAAGGACTCGGCCCGCGCTGGTCCGTGATCGGCCCGTTCGAAACCGTCGACCTGAACACGCGCGGCGGCATTGGCTCGCATGCGCAGAAGATGGGCCCGTCGTACGAACGCATGGGCGCCGAGCGCGGCCAGCACGATCCGTGGACGCCCGAACTCGTCGCGCAAGTGGAAGCCGCGCGACGTCACGCATTGCCGCTCGAACATTGGGATGCCCGCGTGAACTGGCGCGATCGCCAGCTCATGCAACTCGCGCGCCACCGCAAACGCTTTATCCGCGACGACTCATAAGCGCCGCACGCGCGAACGAGACCTCATAACTACTAGATTACGATTCGAAGAGACATTGCCATGCAGAAAGTCACCGCTTTCTTTACCGAACTGATGCGCCGGTATTTACCCGATCCTTTCGTGTTTGCGATCGGCCTCACGCTGCTCACGATGGTGCTTGCCGTGCTCGTGCAGGGCCAGGCCATCACCGCGCTCACCACGAGCTGGGGCAAGGGCTTTTGGGCGCTGCTCGCGTTCACCACGCAAATGGCGGTGATTCTCGCGATGGGCTACGTGCTCGCCACCGCGCCGCTCACCGACCGCTTTCTCGACCGGCTCGTCGCGCGCGTGAACGATCCGCGCATGGCCATCATCGTTGCCACGCTGGTGGGCGGCGTCGGCAGCTGGCTCAACTGGGGCTTCGGTCTCGTGGTGGGCGGCATCGTCGCGCGCAAGCTGGCCATGCGCGTGAAAGGCGTGCATTACCCGCTCATCATCGCTTCCGCTTACAGCGGCTTCACGCTGTATGGCCTCGGCCTCTCCGCGAGCATTCCGGTTCTGATCTCCACCAAGGGCCATCCGCTCGAAGCGCAAATGGGCGTGATCCCGCTCTCGGACACGATCTTTTCGCCGACCATGCTCATCACGAGTCTCGTGACGATCGTCACGCTGCCGCTGCTCAATGCGTGGCTGCATCCGAAGGCGGGGCAGCCCGTGAAGGAAATCGACCGCAACTTCGAGGAGCGCCCGAAGGCTTCCGCATTGCACGTGGATCTCGACGAAGGCAGCACGCTCGCCAATCGACTGAACAACAGCCGCATTCTCAGCTATGTGATCGGCCTGATCGGCATGGGCTACGTGGCATTGCACTTCGTGCAAGGCGGCTCGATCGACCTGAACCTCATCAACTTCTTCATTCTGTTTCTCGGCATCCTGCTGCTCGGCACGCCTATTCGTTATGTGGAGAAACTCAACGAAGGCATTCGCACGATCAGCGGCATCATTCTGCAATACCCGTTCTATGCCGGCATCATGGCGATCATGGCGTCTTCGGGTCTGGTGACGACGTTTTCCGAAGCGTTCACGAAGATCGCCACGCCCGGCACGCTGCCGTTCTGGGGTTTGATCAGCTCGTTCGTCATCAACTTCTTCGCGCCTTCGGGCGGCGGCCACTGGGTCATTCAAGGCCCGTTCATGATCGAAGCCGCGAAGGCCATTGGCGCGAACGTGGGTCACACGTCCACGGCCGTGATGCTCGGCAACGCCTGGAACGATCTCGTACAGCCGTTCTGGATTCTGCCCGCGCTCGCGCTTTCGAAGCTCAAGCTCAAGGACATCATGGGCTACACGGTCATCATGATGTTCTGGATCGGCATCGTGTACTCGGTGGCGATTCTCGCCTGGGGCTAAGCGGCCTGGCGACTCAGTGGTTTCGATCGATTCAGTTCTTACGGAGAGTTTTCATGCTGTATCTCGTGCACATGCAGGTGCAGATTCCGCACGGCACCGACGCCGCCCACGCCGACGCCCTCAAGGCCGAAGAAAAGGCGTTCTCGCAACAGTTGCAACGAGAAGGCAAATGGCGGCACCTGTGGCGCGTGGCGGGCGAATACGCGAACTACAGCGTGTTCGACGTGGAGTCGAACGACGAACTCCACGCTCTGCTTGCCGCGCTGCCGCTCTTTCCGTTCATGAAGATCAGTGTGACGCCGCTGGCGCAGCATCCGTCCGCCATTGCCGCCAATTGACCGGACACGTCATGCCCTTTCTCATCGAAACGTTCGACAAACCCGGCCATGCCGACGTGCGCCTGCGCGAACGCGACGTGCATCTCGCGTTTCTCGCGCAGCACAAAGCCCTGCTGCTCGCGTGCGGCGCGAAGCTCAACGACGACGGCAGCAATGCGGGCGGCGGCATCTATATCGTCGATCTGGAAACGCGCGAGCAGGCCGAACAGTTCATTGCGCAAGACCCGTACACGCACGCCAACCTGTTTGCCGAGGTAAAGATCGTGCGCTGGCGTAAAGCCTATGTGGATGGGGTTTGCCACCTCTGAGCGAGCCGGCCCGGCCGCTCGAGCGAACCTGCCCTCAGTGG
The DNA here is from genome assembly GCF_009789675.1 of Paraburkholderia acidisoli. Taxonomy (NCBI): domain Bacteria; kingdom Pseudomonadati; phylum Pseudomonadota; class Betaproteobacteria; order Burkholderiales; family Burkholderiaceae; genus Paraburkholderia; species Paraburkholderia acidisoli. Next base: position 730,535 of record NZ_CP046914.1, read on the forward strand.
CGCCGCTTCCTTGTGCGGCGCCGGTTTGGCCCGCCGCGACCCTCCACGCGCCGGGCCATTTTTCGGTGCGCCCCGCCTCGGGCACACCGCTTGCTCATCCCTCCCTCGACGTCAAACCAACAGCCGGCGCAGCCCGCCGGCAACGCGAGGAGGAAATCCATCATGCTCAAAATGGCTCTGTTGTTCGCCGTGATCGCCGTGGTCGCGGCATTGTTCGGCTTCACCGGCATTGCCGCCGGCGCTGCCGCCATCGCCAAGACGCTGTTCTTCATTTTCGTGGTGCTTTGCATCGTGTTCCTCGTGATCGGCGTGGTGGTCACGAAGAAAATAGTCGACTAGCGTAGCGGCTTTCCGCACGCTTTCCGATGCTGCCTGCCCCGAGGGCGGCCGTCGCGTTCATTCGCACGGCCGCCCTCTTTCATGAAATAGACGCGTCGCGAATCTAAACGAAGTTTCATATAACTGCCCTATTTCGACACGGCTGCGTCACCGCCTTTTTCTACATTCTCGGTTCCGCCACACCTACCGGATCGACTTGAATCGGATTCCTGAATAACGAGTCCATTCACGCAGTGGTCGATTCACTTTCCCTACGGAATCGAAATGAAAAAAGCGTTGTTGAATCTTCTCGCGCTCGCCGCGGCCGCTGCCTCGATGACGGCGCATGCGCAAAGCAGCGTGACGCTCTACGGCACCGTCGACGCGGGCATCGATTACATCAGCAACCAGAAGTCGTCGGCGGGACACGGCACCACGTGGGCCGCGCAGTCGGGCAACGTGAGCACGAGCCGCTGGGGCCTGCGCGGCACCGAAGATCTCGGCGGCGGCCTGAAAGCCATTTTCGACCTCGAAAACGGCTTTTCCGTCGTCAACGGCAAGGGCTCGAACGGTGGCTATCTGTTCGGCCGGCAAGCCTGGGTCGGTCTGTCGAGCGATCAATACGGCACGCTCACGCTCGGTCGCCAGTACGATGCGCTCGTCGACATGATCGCGCCGATGTCGGCTACGGGCTCGGGCTTCGGCGGCAATATCGCCGACCACCCCTTCGACAACGACAACCTCAACAACGACGTGCGCATGAACAACGCCGTCAAGTTCCGCAGCGCGACCTACGAAGGCTTCCAGGTGGAAGGCGCCTACGCGTTCAGCAACGAAGGCGGCGGCTTCTCGCAGAACAACGCGTACACGTTCGGCGCCTCGTGGGCCGGCGGCCCGTTCAACGCGGCCGTGGCGTACTTCCAGGGCAACCAGCCTGGCTCGACCACGAGCGGCGCCTTGAGTGCGGGCACCAGCACCGACAACGATCCGATGTTCGTGGGCGCGCGCACGCGCACGCTCGGCGCGGGCGGCAGCTACACGATGGGCCCGGCGAAGGTCGGCCTCGTGTTCACGCGCACGATGATCGCCTCGCCCACGGAGATCGCGCAGGGCGGCTCGCTCAACACGTTCAACGCCAACTACCTGACGTTCAATAACTTCGAAGTGAACGGCCGCTACAACCTCACGCCGCAGTTCAGCCTGGGCGGCGCGTACACGTACACGGACGGTTCGCTGAGCCGCGCCGCCGGCAATGCCTCGCCGCACTGGAACCAGTTCATGCTGCAAGCCGACTACGCGCTGAGCCGCCGTACCGACCTCTACCTCGAAGGCACGTATCAGCGCGTTTCGGGCGCGAACGGCATCGCGGTGCTCGGCAATGCGTCGATCTACAACCTCGCTGCTTCGTCGAGCAACACGCAGGCCGTGGTCGCGGCCGGCATGCGCATGAAGTTCTGATTCATGCATAACGGGTCGCGCGCAATGCGCGGCCCGCTTTCGATTGCATTCGCGGCGCATTCCATTCGTCAGTCGTTTGCAATGTCATCGCGGGGTCATGCAAGCGCGCCATCGTTGCGCCTACACTCACTCTGCGACGCTTGCGCCCCGCGCATCAAGTCAGTCATGCAGTGCGGTTCGCGCACGCTTCGTCCCCTTCTCGCGAGACGAGCGATGACGAAAAAAGATACCCCCGAGAACACCGTTGAATCCGCCGCCAACGTCACGCGCCGCGGCTTTCTGAAACTCGCTGGCGCTTCGGGTTTCGCGAGCGCCGCCGGCGCCTTTTCCGGCGGTGCGAAAGCCGATGCCGCGACGCCCGACGGCACGCCCGAGCAAATCCATATCACGTGGGGCGAAGACCCGGCCAGCGAAGTGATCGTTTCGTGGGCCTCGCTCGCGGCATCGACGAATCCGCGCGTGACGTATAGTGCCGATCGCGGCAAGCGCGAAACCGTCCACGCCGTGCAACGCACCTACACCGACGGCCTCACGGGCGTGGTCGTGTTCTCATACCACGCGCGTCTGCGCGATCTGCACTCCGCCACGACTTACCGTTACGAAGTCACCGCCGACAACGACAGCCGCGCGGGCGGCCCGTTCGCCTCGACCTTCACGACGGCGCCGCGCGGCCACGTGCCGTTCCGCTTCACGAGCTACGGCGATCTCGCCACGCCCAACACGAACTGGGTGCTCTCGTCGCCGCAAAGCCGCTTTGCCGTGGAGGCAGTCGAGCGATTCCAGCCGCTCTTTCACCTGCTCAACGGCGACCTCTGCTACGCCAACCTGAACCCCACGCACCAGACCGACGTGTGGCGCGACTTCGCGAACAACGCGCAGACCTCGGCCTCGAACCGCCCGTGGATGCCGTGCCCTGGCAATCACGAAATCGAGTTCTACAACGGGCCGCAAGGGCTCGATTCGTATCTCTCGCGCTATACGCTGCCCGATAACGGGACGCGCTTTCCTGGCCGCTGGTACGCCTTCCGCGTGGGCAACGTGCAGTTCGTTTCGCTCGACGCCGACGACGTGATCTATCAGGACGCGGCGGCTTTCGTGGCCGGTCCGGCTCCGCTCGTGCCCGTCGCGAGCACGGGCAATGCGTCGATCGCACCCGGCACCTCGTTCTACGTGCGCGGCTATAGCAACGGCGAGCAAACGCGCTGGCTCGAGCGCACGCTGCAACACGCCTCGCACGACGACAGCATCGACTGGATCATCGTGCAGATGCACCAAATCGCGCTGAGTTCGTCGAAAACGGGCAATGGTTCCGATAAGGGCATACGCGAGGCGTGGCTGCCGCTGTTCGATCGCTACGGCGTCGACCTCGTGGTGTGTGGCCACGATCACGACTACGAGCGCAGCTATCCCGTGCGCGGATGCAATCACCACGCGGGTACCGACGCGAAAACGGGCACGCCTGTGGATACGCTGCAACCGCGCCCCGTCACGCATGCGCAAGGCACGGGCAACACGTTCGACACGAGCCACGGCACGATCCATCTGGTTCTCGGTGGCGGCGGCACGAGTGCGCCGCTCGACGTGTACGGCGTGGATATCGGCAACGGCAATCCGCAAGCGCAGATCTTCACGAAGCCGAATCGCCCGGTGGCGGGCACGACGGCGGGCACCTTCGTGCGTCCGACCGCCGATGCGCTCGAAGACGCGATCTGGTCCGCACAACGCGACACGGGCACGGGTTACGGCATCGCCGTGTTCGACGTGGACCCGGGCACGCACGGCGGCAAAACGACGATCACGATGAACTACTATCACGCGCCGGGCGCGGATCAAACGCCAACGGGCAATTACGAGTTGTTTGAGACGATCACGCTGGAGAAGGGACGCGGGCGGCCGTAAAGTCCGGCGTGCGGCCGCAGCATGTTCTGCCGCGGCCGCACGCTGTCATGCTTCCACGAGTTCTTTCGCCTCAACCGCCACATCCACCTTCGCCAACCGCCGGTACCGCGACAACGCCCACAGCGGAAAATACGCGGTATAGCCGTGATACTTGAGGTAGTAGATCCGCGGAAAGCCCGGCGCATTGTGCGAGCGATGCCACCAGAAGCCATCGCTGCCCTGCACCGAAAGCAGGTAAGCCACGCCGCGCCGCACCGACTCCGACTCCCAGTCGCCGAACGCCATCTGCGCGAGTAGCGCCCACGCCGTGAAATTCGAAGCGCTCTCGCCGCCATTCCTGCCCGCCAGAGCCGCGTCGAGATAGCTGTCGTTGGTTTCGCCCCAGCCGCCGTCCGCGTTTTGACGCGCGCGCAGCCACGCCAGCGCACGCGCGATATACGGCGCTTGCGCGTCTTCGCCCGCGAGCGCGAGACCCGCGAGCACGCTCCACGTTCCGTAGATGTAGTTCGTGCCCCAGCGCCCCCACCAGCTGCCGTCCGGTTGCTGCGTGGCCTTCACGTAATCGATCGCACGCGCGAGCGCCGCCTTGTCCTGCGCGCGGCCCGTCACGCCGAAGCACAACAACACGCGCCCCGACACGTCTTCCGTGGGCGGATCGAGCAGCGCGCCGTGATCGGCAAAAGGAATGGCGTTGAGATAGAGCCGGTCGCAGTCGGCGTCGAACGCCGCGAAGCCACCGTTGCGCGACTGCAAACCGCGCATCCAGTCGAGCGCGCGCGTCACGCGCGCGGCGTACGGATCGGTGCCGGTTGCACGAGCCTGCGCGCGACCGCGCCGGTGCAGCATGGCCGCGACCACGGCCGTATCGTCGATGTCGGGATAGTACGGATTCTCGTACTGAAACGCCCAGCCGCCCACGGGCGTATCAGGCTGCGCGTTCTCGATCCAGTCGCCGCGAACCGTGTCGATCTGGCGCGCCGCGAGCCAGTCGTAGGCGCGCGTGATGCGTTGCTGCAACTCGGCGTCGCTCAACGCATTCGCTTGCGTAGCCGAGGCAGTCGCCACGCGCGACTGTTCGAGCGCCATCGTGCTCCACGCCGTGTCCCAGACCGGCGAGAGACAGGGTTGGCAGTACATGCTGCCATCGCGCCGCTCGACCAGCAGCTTTTCGAGCGCGTTTTCGCAATCGCGCCGCAGCGGATGATCTTCAGGATACCCAAGCACCTGCATCATCTGGTAGCTGTAGACGATAGGCGGAAAAATGCCGCCCATGCCGTCTTCCCCGTTCATGCGCTCGGCACACCATGCTTCGGCGTGAGCCATCGCGCGTTTTCGCAGCGATTTCGGCATGAGCGGCTCGATGTGACGAACAGCGCGATCCATCGCCAGAAAGAAACGTCGAATACCCTTGCCGCGCGGAAAGTACTCGCGCTCTTCTTCGGCAGGCGTAACGAATAGTTCGGATATCGAAACATGATGCGGATTGGCCGCGCGCGCACGCAACGAGCACAACGCGAGCAACGGCACCATCGTCGTGCGCGCCCAATACGCGACCTTGTACATCGAAATGGGCACCCACTTCGGGAACAGCACGAATTCGATCGGCATGAACGGCGTGGCGCGCCACGGCACCTGCCCGAACGTGGCGAGCAGAATGCGCGTGAAGACGTTCGACTTCGCGGCGCCGCCCAGCGCGAGGATGGTTTCCCGCGCACGCACCATGTGCGGCGCACTGGCGGCGTCGCCCGCGGCTTTCAGCGCGAAATAGGCTTTGACGCTACACGAGACATCGGGTGCGCCATCCACATACAGATCCCATGCGCCGTGCGTCTGCAAGCGCTGAATGTCGCGCAGATACCGCGCCATTTTCTCCTGCCGCACCGTGTCGATCTTGCCCATGAAATGCATCATGAGGATGTATTCGGCAGTGATCGTGGCGTCGGATTCGAGTTCGAAGCACCAGCTTCCGTCCTCGGCCTGAAGGCGCGCGAGCGATTCGCGGCCGCGCACGATGGCGGCGTCGAGCAACGCTTTTGTAGCGGTCGAAAAAGTGAACGATTGCCCTGAATTTTTCATCGGCGGATCATACCATCCGTACGGAATGTTTTTCATCGAGATCCGCAATGCTATGATCCGGGCCATGAAAGCCCCCCCCGCCAAAGCGCTTGCACGCAGCAAATCCAGCACGACAGCGAGCCCGAAGCGCGCGAAAACGCCGCAGGCCGCGACCTCGGTCACGTCCGGCAAGCCTGCCGCAGAAACGCCGCGCAAGCGCGCCGCGCCCGCCACCGGCGCGCGCCGCAAGAAGGCGCCGGAACAGGTGCGTGCACTGCTGTTGCAGGCTGCGTCCGATATCGCCACCGACCTGGGCGTGCCCGCCGTCACGCTCGACGCCGTGGCCGAACGCGCGGGCGTGACCAAAGGCGCACTGCAATACCACTTCGAAAACAAGCAGGGCTTGCTCGACGCGCTGTTCGAACAGACGCTCGACCGCTTCGAGACGCAAATGCATGCACGGATCGACACGCGCAAGGCCGAGGGCGCGTCGCCTCACACCGCGGCTGCGAGCGCGTATCTGCACACCACCATCGACGAAACGAATCCCGCGGCGAGCACCAACGTGCTGCGCGTGCTCGTGGCGGCGATGATGACCGACCCCGCGATCCGCGAACGCTACGCCGCGCCCATGCGCAAATGGACGCGGCCGGACCCGCTGCCGCTCGACGCCGCCGCGCGCCTCATGATCTGCCGCCTCGCCGCCGACGGCCTGTGGATCTCCGATCTGCTCGGCTATCAGTCGATCCCGCCGCGCCTGCGCGACGAGATCGTGCGCCAGCTCGAACAGCTCGCGCTCGCGTAGCGCTGAGCGCCAGGGAACACCCTGAGCGCCGCGCGCCGCGCCCGGCGCACTATGCCGAAATCGTCATCGCGCGCGGGCCGATCGAGCAAGACGGTCGAAAAGCCGCGACCTACGATTGTCGGCATGAAAACCGTCACCGTTATCGACTCCCATACCGGCGGCGAGCCCACGCGGCTCGTCATCGCCGGCGGCCCCGAACTCGGGCATGGCCCGCTCGCCGAACGTCTCGCGATCTTCCGCCGCGATTTCGACGACCTGCGCGCGGGCATCGTCAACGAACCGCGCGGCTCGGACGTCATGGTCGGCGCGCTGCTGTGCGAACCGCACGATCCCTCGTGCTCCGCAGGCGTGATCTTCTTCAACAACGTCGGCTTTCTCGGCATGTGCGGGCACGGCACCATCGGCTTGATCGTGTCGCTCGCGCATCTCGGCCGCATCGCGCCCGGCGTACATCGCATCGAAACCCCCGTGGGCGTGGTCGAGGCCGAACTGCATCACGACGGCAGCGTCACCGTGCGCAACGTGCCCGCGTATCGCCATCGCAAGGCGGTTCCGCTCGACGTGCCGGGCCACGGCCGCGTGCACGGCGACATTGCCTGGGGCGGCAACTGGTTCTTCCTCGTGGCGGACCACGGCCTCGTGCTCGAAGCCAACAACGTGGAGGCGCTCACTGAAGCCACGTGGGCCATGCGCGCGGCACTCGAAGCCAGTGGCATCACGGGGGCGGACGGCGCGTTGATCGATCACATCGAACTGTTCGCCGACTCCCCGCGCGCCGATGTGGACAGCCGCAATTTCGTGCTGTGCCCGGGCAAGGCCTACGACCGCTCGCCGTGCGGCACCGGCACGAGCGCGAAAATCGCCTGCCTCGCCGCCGACGAACATCTCGCGCCGCACGCCGTGTGGCGGCAGGAAAGCATTATCGGCAGCGTGTTCGAAGCCAGCTATGAGACCGGCGGCGCCCTGGAACAGGGTCACGTTCGACCCAGCATTCGCGGCACGGCGCACATTGCTGCGGAGTCCCAATTGATTTTCAACGACGACGACCCGTTCGCGTGGGGCATTCGTACGTGAGCGAAGTGTCGACGCAGCGCCCCGACGTCGTAGTGATCGGCGCGGGAATCGTGGGTGCCGCGTGCGCTCACGAACTCGCCGCGCAAGGGCTGAACGTGCTCGTGATCGAGCGCGCCGGCGTAGGCGGCGGCGTGACGGCGGCGGGCATGGGCCATATCGTCGTCATGGACGACACGCCCGCGGAATTCGCGCTGAGCGGTTGGTCGCGCACGCTGTGGCACGAACTCGCGCAGCAACTCGATGCGCGCCATGCATTCGTGCGCTGCGGCACCGTGTGGGTCGCCGCCGACGAAGAAGAATACGCGCTCGCGCAAACGCGCCAGCGAGCGCTGCATGACGCGGGCGTGGCCTGCTCGACGCTCGACGCGCAGCAGTTGCGCGAAGCGGAGCCCGGTTTGCGCGCCGACCTGGTGGGCGGCATGATCGTTCACGACGATGCCGTGGCTTATGCGCCCACGGTGTCGACATGGTTGCTCACGCAACCGTCTCGCGGCCGCGTCACGTGCCGTACGAACACGCTCGTCACTCACGTGGATCGGCGAGGCGTGCATCTCGCCAGCGGCGAAATCGTCGCCACCGGCGCGGTGCTGATCGCCAACGGCCTGCAGGCTGTCGATCTGCTGCCGCGCGTGCCGCTGCAAGCGAAGAAAGGCCATTTGCTCATTACGGACCGCTATCCGGGCACGATCCGCCATCAGATTCTCGAACTCGGTTATATCAAGAGCGCGCACAACGCCAGCGGTACCTCGGTCGCGTTCAACGTGCAGCCGCGCCCGACCGGTCAATTGTTGATCGGCTCGTCGCGGCAATTCGACAGCACCGATCCCGCGATCGAACCGGCCATCCTCGCGCGCATGCTGCAACGCGCCGCGCACTTTCTGCCGCAACTGCCCGCGCTCAACGCGGTCCGCGCGTGGACCGGCTTTCGGCCCGCTTCGAGCGACGGCATGCCGTTGATCGGTCCCGCCGGGCCGTTCGCCGAAGCGGACAGCCATCCGTCGCTGTGGCTCGCCACGGGACACGAAGGACTCGGCGTCACGACCGCGCTCGGCACCGCGAAGCTGATCGCCGCGCAACTGCTCGGGCACGCCGCCGCGATCGATCCCACGCCCTATTTGCCCACGCGCTTCGTTGCCGAAGGAACCGTTCATGCATGACGTCATCACGTTGACGGTGGATGGCGCACGCGTGAGCGTGGCGCCGGGCACCTCGGTCGCGGCCGCGATCGCCATTCACGCGATATCGATCGAACGTGCCGCCGTCACGCGGCGCTCGGTCACGGGCGCGCCGCGCGGGCCGCTGTGCGGCATGGGCATCTGCCAGGAGTGCCGCGTGACGGTCGACGGCATGGCGCATCGGCTTGCCTGCCAGACGCTGTGCGTCGACGGCATGCAGGTGATTACCGGAATCGCAGCATCATGAAGTTCGATATCCTGATCATTGGCGCGGGTCCGGCGGGCTTGCAAGCGGCACGAACGGCAGCCGACGCCGACCACGTAGCGCGCGTCGGTATCGTCGATGACAATGCATTGCCCGGTGGCCAGATCTGGCGTCAAGGTCCGCGGCATCGCGCGACAGGCGCCGCACGCGAGTTGCTCGACGCTTTGCGCGCGCACGGCAACGTCACGATCCTCAGCGGCACGCGCATCGTGCAAGCGCTCGGCGAACGACGTTTGCAGGCCGAAAGCGCCACGGGCGCGATCGCGCTGGAGTACGGCAAACTCATCGTTGCCTCGGGCGCGCGCGAGCGCTTTCTGCCCTTCCCCGGCTGGACCTTGCCCGGCGTCACGGGCGCGGGTGGCCTGCAGGCGCTCGTCAAAGGCGGCACGCCCGTGCGCGGCGAACGCATCGTGATCGCCGGCAGCGGGCCGTTGCTGTTTGCTGCGGCCGCAACCGCGCGCGCGCAAGGCGCGCATATCGTCGCCCTCGTCGAACAAGCACCGGCGCACGCTGTGTCGCGCTTCGCGACGGGGCTCGTGCGCACGCCCGCGAAACTCATGCAGGCGCTGCGTCTGCGCTTCGATTTGCGCGCCACGCCGTATTGGCGCGATGCGTATGTGACCGAGGCCATCGGCGAGACGCGCGTGACGCAAGTACGCATTCGGCGCGGCGGGCAAACCATCGTGCTCGATTGCGACCGACTCGCGTGCGCGTACGGGCTCGTGCCCAACACGCAGGTTGGCGCGGCGCTCGATTGCGGCATCGACATGAAGAACGACGCGCTCGCCATCGCCGTGAACGACTGGCAGCAGACTTCGCGCGACGACATCTACGCCGCCGGCGAATGTACCGGCGTGGGCGGCATGGAACTCGCGGCGGTCGAAGGCCGTATCGCCGCTTACTCCGCACTGGGCAAACACGAAGCCGCGCGCGCGCTATTTGCCGAACGCGAGCGCTACCGGCAATTCGCCGCACGATTGCACGCCGCCTTCGCGCTCACACCCGCCTTGCGCACCTTGGCGCAGCCTGACACCACGTTTTGCCGATGCGAAGACGTCACGTTCGGCGAAGTCGCTCGCCACGCTTCGTGGCGCGACGCCAAGCTTCAGACACGGTGCGGCATGGGACCGTGCCAAGGCAAAATTTGCGGCGAAGCGGCGGCATTCTGCCTGGGCTGGTCGCAGCAGGGCCAGCGTCCGCCCTTCTCGCCCGCTCGCATCGACACGCTGATGCACGCCGGGAAATCCTGATTTTGATCGCAGGTGCGCACGACCGCACGAACCGTGCACAATAGCGCTTTGCCGGTTTCGCGCGCGCGCCGCCGCCTTGGCTCCCAACGCACGCGCACGGAACGGATTCCGTCGATTCATTACGTGCGCCCGCGATGCCCGAACCGCTTTTGCCTGTCTTCGAGAATGCCGCGTTCGCGCAGATGGTCGCGCATTACGCCCTGCTCGAACCGTTGTTCGACGCCATGCCCGACGTGGTTTTCTTCGTGAAGGATCACGATGCGCGCTACGTGATCGTCAATACCACGCTGGCCGTACGCTGCGGCTTCAAAGACAAGCGCGCGCTGCTCGGCAAAACAGCCGAACAGGTCTTTCCCTCGCGCTTCGGCCAGATCTACACGGCCCAGGACCAGGCCGTGGTGCGGCTCGACAGCAGCCTCGTGGATCAACTCGAATTGCATCTTTATCCGGGCCGTCAACCGGGTTGGTGTCTCACGTCGAAAGTGCCGTTGCACGACGCGCAAAAGCGCGTATTGGGCGTGGCGGGCATTTCACGCGACCTGCAAGCGGCCGAAGGCACGCACCCCGCGTATCAGCGGCTCGCCATTGCCGCGAAGTACATTCAGGACAATTACGCGCAGCCGCTCAAACTCACTGATCTTGCAACGCTCATCGACATGTCGGTGGCGCAAATCGAACGCTATTTCCACAAGATCTTTCATTTGACGCCGCGCCAGATGCTGCTGAAGGTGCGGCTCGACGCGGCTTCCGTGTTGCTCGCGAGCGATTCGAGCATCACCGATATCGCCACGCAATGCGGCTATACCGACCACAGCGCATTCACGCGCCAGTTCAAGGCCACCGTGGGCATGACGCCGAGTCAATACCGCGCGCTATTGCAAACGCCCGCCAACGCGGGCGCCTGAGCCCCAAGGCCACGGCAGCAGTAGGCAGCGAGGCTCACACCACGCTCGTCAATCCGCCGTCGACGAATAGTGTTTGTCCGTTCACGAAACTCGACGCTTCCGAAGCGAGAAACACGGCCGCGCCGCACAACTCTTCCACGCGGCCCCAGCGCCCCGCCGGCGTACGCTTGCACAACCACGCTGAAAACTCCGCGTCGTCCACGAGCGCGCGATTCAGCTCCGTGGCGAAATAACCGGGCGCGATGGCATTGGCCTGGATGCCGTGCTTCGCCCAATCGGCGCACATGCCTTGCGTGAGCATGCGCAACGCGCCTTTCGAAGCGGCATACGGCGCGATGGTCGGCCGCGCGAGCGCGCTCTGCACCGAACACACGTTGATGATCTTGCCGCGTCCACGCGCCAGCATGTGGCGCGCAACGGCTTTCGACACATGAAACGCGCCGTCGAGATTCACGCGCATCAATGCGTTCCAGTCGCTGGTTTCGAAATCTTCCAGGGGCGCGCGGCGCTGAATGCCCGCGTTGTTCACGAGTATGTCGATGGGGCCGACATGCGCCTCGATCGCGTCGATCACCGTCTTCACGCGCTCGGGTTCGGCCACGTCGAAGATCGCGATATCGGCCTCGAGTCCTCGCGCGCGGAAGCGATCTACAAGCGCCTGAGCCGGTGCCGCTTCGCGCCCGTTGACGACGATGGCCGCGCCCGCGTGCGCGAGACCCGTTGCGAGTGCGAGCCCGATGCCGCGCGTCGACCCGGTGATCAAGGCGCGCTTGCCATGAAGATCGAATAACTTCAGCGTATCGGTCATGCCGGCTCCTCGTGCGTGGTCATCGCATTAGAGCACCGATGCGCGTTTCCCGCATTCACACTGCGCGAAAACGAAAATCGCCTCCGGAGAGGCGATTTTCTAGTCGTAGAACGACTAACTCACTCGACATATTCCGGCCGGCGCTTCAACTCAGGCACGCCGCGCGACGTCTGCACCGCCGCCGTTTGCACCGTCTTCTGCGCGACCCGCGAAGCACGATGGCCGCGCACGAAGCGCCGGCCCGCTTCGCCGTACACGGCATCCGGCTCGGGGAACAGCGAGAGCAGCACGACGTACAGCAGGCCGCCCACCAGCAACGAAACCGGCACGCTCAGATCAAGGCCTCCCGCGAGCGAACCGAGCGGCCCGATGAATTGGCCGGGCAGATTCACGAACGACAAACCGATGAACGCCGCGGGCAACCATGCGCCCATTGCCCGCCAGTTCCAGCCGTGCTTGAACCAGTAGTGACCGCCGCGGCCGCCGCGATTGAACACCTGCAGGTCGTCGGCGAGATAATGACCGCGCCGCGTGATGAAGCCGATCACCATGATCGCCATCCATGGGCAACTGAACGTGCAGATGAGCGTCGAGAACGTCGAGACGCTTTCCACCAGATTGAACGCGAAGCGCCCCACGAAAATAAAGCCGATGGCAAGCGTGCCGATCAACATGGTCGCGCGTACACGGTTCAGCAGCTTCGGAAACATACTCGACATATCGAGTCCGGTGCCGTAAAGCGCGGTCGTGCCCGTGGACATGCCACCAATGATCGCGATCAGGCACGTGGGCAGCAGGAACCAGCGCGGCGACACGGCGAGCAAACCGCCGACATAATCGTTCGACGCGATATAGCTGGGCGCTTTCGTCGCGATGATCGTGGCCGTGACGAGGCCGAAGAAGAACGGCACGAACGTGGCGATTTGCGCGGCGAACACGGCGCCCATCACGCGATGACGCGGCGTGCGCTGCGGAATGTAGCGCGCCCAGTCGCCAAGCGTGGAAGCAAACGACACGGGGTTGCTGAGCGCCACGAGCACCGCGCTCACGAACGCCACCCAGAAACCCGCGCCGCCTTGCTGCACGGTGCCCGCGTAATGCGGGTCGAACGCGCCCGCGAAGGCGAACGCGCCCACCACGAACATCAGGCTCGCGGCCCACACGGCGATCTTGTTCACCCACAGCATGAAGCGGAAACCGTAGATACACACCACCACCACGAGCACGGCGAACACCATGTAGGCCGAGCCGAGCGTCCACGTATTCACGGGCACGCCCACCATGTCGTGCGCGCCGCCCACGAGCGCGTCGCCCGAACTCCACACCGCGAGCGCGAAGAACGCGATGGAGGTGAGCAAGGCGAGAAACGAGCCGACGATACGGCCGTGAATGCCGAAGTGCGCCCCCGACGAAACGGGATCGCTGGTGCCGTTACGCGGCCCGAACAAACTCATCGGCGCGAGAATGCAGGTGCCCGCGAGCACGCCCAGCACGATCGACCAGACGCCCGCTTTGAACGAAAGGCCCACGAGCACGGGAAAACTGCCGAGCACCGAAGTGGAGAAAGTATTGCAGCCGCCGAACAGCAGCCGGAAGAGATCGATGGGACGCGCATAGCGCGAAGCATCGGGAATACGTTCGAAACCGAAAGTCTCGATCTGGGTAATGCTGTTATCGCTCATTGTCTCACTCCATTGAGCGCCGATCCGGCTCGTAAAATCACCGGTCGACGCACTGTCAACGCCTGAGGTTCACTCTACTGGATGATGACGCGGGCCTTATCACGGATTCCCGTCATTCACATCGCAGGCGGCCAATGTATGGCGTTATCTGTCCGTGCTAGTCATGATCGGCGGCCGATTCAACGAGTGGTGCGGGCAAGCTCGTATTCAACTCGTACACGCCCAGCAGGTCCTCGCAGAACGCGCGCACGATGGGCTTTTCCGCCGAACTGCGTTTCATCGCGAGATGCATTGGCACGTCGAAGCCGAATTGCGTACGGCCGAGTGCGCGTATGAGACCGCGTTGCTCGAACGGCTCCCCATGGTGCGCCGGTAGATAGCCAATATGACTGCCCGAGAGAATCAGCACCGTGGCGGCGTCGATACTATCGGCAATGGCGGTGACGGGCCGGTCGCCGATGCCCGCCAATTCCTCCGGCACAGGATAGCTGCGCCAGACCCAGTCGTGCGCCCGCAAATCTTCCGCGGTCACGTGCGGCGCCTTATGAAACAGCGGATGCCCGCGCCCGCAGCAAATCACCTGGCGTTCGCTGAACAACTCCGTATAAGCGAGCCCCGCCACGCGGTGCCAGAAGTAACCGATCGCCATGTCGAGCTGATTATTGACAAGGCCTTCTTCGAGTTCCTGCGGCGCCGCGACTTTCATCGTGAAGCGCACCGCCTGATCGCGCTTGCGAAACGCACCGACGGCTTCCGCGAGCCGCGCGTTCTCCACCTGCGAAGCCTGCCCGATCAAGCCGATGCTGAGCGTGCCGACGAGTTTGCGGTCGATATCGCGCACGCGCGCGACGAACTCCGTGGTGGCCGCCACCAGCGCGCGCGCCGAAGGCACGAAGCGCTCGCCTTTCGACGTGAGCCGAAAACCGCCGCGACCGCGCTCGCAAAGCTTGAACCCCACGCGCGCTTCGAGCGCCGAAAGCTGCGTGCTGATGGTGGACTGACGCACGCCGAGCGTGGCTTCGGCAGCCGTGATGCCACGCGCGTCCACCACGGCGAGAAACACACGAATCAGCCGCAGATCGAGATCGGAAGTATTGGAGAACATGCTGGGTCGTATCCGCAAAACGGCGCTTCACCGGAAGCGCCGAAACTCACTCACATCGGGAAACCCATGGCCTTGATGCCTTTGATCCAGGCGCGCTTCCAGCCACCTTCGGCGTCGGCGCCGTCGAAGGCATGGAACGTGACTTTCGCGGCCAGCCAGCGCACCGGTTCGGGCGGAATATACGTGGGGCTCAGCTTTGCGATATCGAGTTCGCGCTCGGGACTCTCCCGATCGAACAGGATATTGAGGCCCATGAATGCGCCGAAGCGGCTCGCGGCCACGCCGAATCCCGTATAGCCCGCGACGAATACCGCTTTATCGCCGAGGTAGCGTTTTGCGAACACCGACCCGCGCGAGCAGTAATCGATCGGTCCGCCCCAGGCGTGCGAGAAACGCACGTCGGCGAGTTGCGGAAACGTACGATAAAAGGCCTGCGCGAGGCGATAGTAAGTTTCCGCCTGCTGGTCCTGCGGCGGGTTGGGGTCGCCGTCGAAGTGATAACTCACCAGACCGCCGAAGATGATGTTGTTGTTCTTCGTGAGGCGGAAGTAATTGAGCTGCGTGCGCGTATCGTAAATGCCCTGGCGGTTTTTCCAGCCGATGCGCGCGAGTTGTTCTTCCGTGAGCGGTTCCGTGGCGAGCACGTGATCGCGCACCTGCAACACACGACGGTTGATGTCGGGAATGCCCACTTTCGCGGTGCCACTGCCGAACACCACACGCGGCGCGCGCACGCTGCCTTCGGGTGTCTTCACATGGACCGTGCTGCCTTCGTCGGCGACTTCGGTGAGCGGCGTGTGTTCGTAGAGCTTCACGCCCAGCGAGAGCGCCGCGCGCTTGAGTCCCCACGCGAGCTTGGCCGGATGCACGATGCCGCTGCGATTGCGCGACCACAACGCGCCCGCGAACAAGGGTGAGTCGAGTTGTTCGCGCGTGGCTTTGGCGTCGAGCAACGCCACGTTGTGACCGTATTGCGTGTGCAGATCGTAGTCGGCGCGCAAATGTTCGACGTGCTCGGGATCGACGGCGACGGTCATTTCGCCGTTCCATTCGATATCGGCGTCGATGTCGTAGCGCTTCAGCGTTTCCTCGAAACCGTCGAGATTGTGATGACCAAAGGCTTCGAGTTGCGCGATGTCGTTCGGAAAGACCCGCACGGCATTCGGCAAGCCATGCATCACCGAAGTCGAAATGATGCCGCCCGCGCGGCCCGACGCACCATGCGCCACCCGGCCCGCTTCGATCAGCACCACGTTCAGATGCGGCATCTGCTCCTTGGCCTGCACCGCCGTCCACAGGCCCGTGAAGCCGCCGCCCACGATCAGAAGGTCCGCGCTCACATCGGCAGTGAGTTTGGGCTCGGTCGGCGGCTCGGCGGGATTGTCGAGCCAGTACGGAAAGAATCGCGTGCGCGACAGCGCTTCCTGTACGCTCAATGCGCGCGGCGCGCCCGGGGCTTTCGTGGCGCCTTGCGGCCGTTGCGGCGCATCGGCGCTCACGCGCGCTTGCGCTTTCAGTTCGGCGGAGGGACTCATGATGGGCTTCACTTCTTCAAAGCATAAGAAACGATGCCGCCCGCATGGGGCGGCACACTTCAGGCCTGTTCGAGCACGACGTAAAACTTCTTCGCGTCTTCGAGCGTTTCCCAACGGCCCGCAAAACCGGCCGGCAGCAAGTAACCTTCGCCTGCGCTGAATTCCTTGCGCGCGCCTTGGGCGTCGGTGAGTGCGATCTTGCCTTCCACGAGCCACACGGCTTCGTCGGCGGTCGTTGCGGGGAAATCCACCGCGCCGACCTTGCCTTCCCACCAGCCAACCACGTAGTTGTTATTCTTGCCGGCGCTCGCGCGCCAATCGCTTTCGTCCATGCCGTATTCCAGCTTGGTGAATTCGCCGATGCCCGCGCCGAGCGGCACGATGTCCTGAATCAGTTTGCTCATATCGTTCCTGTCGATGTCGAATCGATGCTGTTTGTCTAGCGCTGTCAAAGTTACCGACTGCCGCGCTCGCGGTATGCCCCCCCTCAGGGGGGACAAGCCGCGTTTTCTCGCCGATACGAACCCCGCGCCCGAGCCTTTTTTGGCGGCCAAAACGCTTCGGCTATAATCGATCGGCCTTTTACGAAGGGGCGCGCCATGCTGCTCAACGTACCCCCGCTCAACCGCGAACACCCCAATTTTCCGCTTTCGTTTAAAACACTCGGCAATCTGATCGAGGCCGTCGGCACGCCCGATTTCGTGCCGCGACTCACGCTGCTCGTGAACGAAGTGGTGCCCGTCAACGTCGTGCACATCGAGCGTTCGCGCGTGGACAGCACGATGCCCACAGGCTTTCGTTGCGAGTGGATCGGCAGCGGCGGCGTTGGCATGGACAATGGCGAAATCTCCGACGTCATGACGCTCTATTACGATCGCTTTTACGAAAGCGATCCGTTGTTCGCCGGAATTCGGGGCAAGATCGGTACGATGCTGGTCGTGCGCGATATCGGGGCCATGCCGCCCAATGAGTTTCGTCAGCGTTTATTCGACGAAGCGCGCATTGCGCACGAATGCGTTCTGGCGCGCGGCACACGGCACGCACAAGATTCCATCGCACTCGAACGCGGCTTGCGCGAACCGGCGTTTTCACTCGCGGAAATGAACCGTTTTCGCGGCATCAGTGAGTTTCTGTTTCCGCTGCTCGAATTGCATGCGTCCACGAGCGCCGCGCGCCGCATTGCGCACGCGGCGCCGTTCATGCATCCGCTCGCGCAATTCGACGCGCGTATCGCCACCGACAATGTGCGTCTCTCGCGCCGCGAATACGAACTCTGCACGCACCTCATTTCCGGAAAAACGATTCCGGAAACCGCGCAGATTCTCGACGTGCGCCTAGGCACGGCCGAATCCTACGTGAAGCGCGCATTTGCCAAACTCGGCGTGCGGACCAAGCGCGAACTGATCGCTTGGGGCACGGCGGCGCGATAGTCGCGCGCGTCGCCATGGCGGTCCGGCACCGCGCACGCACGAGGTAAAGCCTCGTTCACATCGATTCGCGTCGATGTAAACATTCCCACTTCGTTATTTGCCACCGCGTGTTTGGCCCTACCATCGCCCGATCGAATTGACATCAACGATCGGAGACTTGCAGATGGAGCGCCAACTCAATCAGCCCATGGGCGGCAACGACATGCCGCGGTTCGGTGGCATTGCCACGATGATGCGCCTGCCGCAAGCCGAAACGACGGAAGGACTCGACGTATGCTTCGTCGGCGTGCCGCTCGACATCGGCACCTCGAACCGTTCGGGCACGCGCTTCGGGCCGCGCCAGATTCGCAGCGAATCCGTGCTGCTGCGCCCGTACAACATGGCCACGCGTGCCGCGCCGTTCGACTCGCTGCAAGTTGCCGATATCGGCGACGTGGCGACCAATCCCTATGACCTGAAGGACTCGATTCGCCTGATCGAAAGCGCGTACGACCGCATCGTCGAAACGGGCTGCCGCCCGATCACGCTCGGCGGCGACCACACGATCGCGTGGCCGATCCTGCGCGCGCTGCACAAGAAGTACGGCAAGGTCGCGGTCGTGCATATCGACGCGCACGCCGACGTCAACGACACCATGTTCGGCGGGAAAATCGCGCATGGCACGCCGTTTCGCCGCGCGGTGGAAGACGGTCTGCTCCAGTGCGACAAGGTCACGCAAATCGGTTTGCGCGGCACCGGTTACCACGCCGACGACTTCGACTGGTGCCGCCAGCAAGGCTTCACGGTCGTGCAGGCCGAGGAATGCTGGAACCGCTCGCTCAAGCCGCTCATGGAAGACGTGCGCGCGCGCGTGGGCGACACGCCCGTGTACCTGAGCTTCGATATCGACGGTCTCGATCCTGCCTTCGCGCCTGGCACGGGCACGCCCGAAGTGGGTGGCCTCACCGTGCAGCAAGGGCTCGAAATCGTGCGCGGCATGAAGGGCCTCAACGTCGTGGGCGCCGATCTCGTGGAAGTCTCGCCGCCTTACGACCAGGCGGGCACAACGGCTTTGGTGGGCGCGAACCTCGCGTTCGAAATGCTCTGCATCATGCCGGGCGTGGCCTACCGCTAACGCCTCATCGCACGCACAGACAACGAGGAGACATCATGGCCACGATTCCCGAACGACACAGCGACAACGCATTCGTGCTGCCCGCCGCAACCGTTGCGGGCGCAACGATACGCGCCACGAACGCGCAAGCCTGCTCGCCCATTTGCAACGCCGCGAGCGGCGAGACAATCGGCTGGCAGGAACATGCGAGCGAAGCCGTCGTCGATCGCGCCGTGCACGCCGCACGCGACGCGCTCATCGCATGGCGTCACACCACGCCCGGCGCGCGCGGCAAGCTGCTGCGCAAGATCGCCGAACTGCTGGACGCCGATCGCACGCGCCTCGCGGCCATGCAGATGCGCGTGAGCGGCAAGCCGCCGTTCGAAGCCGATCTCGACGTGAGCGACGCCGTCGCCACGTTCAACTACTACGCGGGGCTGTGCGAGAACGCGGCGCTGTTCGCGGCCGAAACCGTGCAGGTCCCCGACGACGCCCTGCTCGCGCAACGCACGCACGAACCCGTGGGCGTGGCCGCCCTGATCGTGCCGTGGAACTTCCCCATGGTCACCACCGCGTGGAAACTCGCGCCGGCGTTGGCGGCCGGTTGCACCGTCGTGCTCAAGCCCTCCGAACTCACTTCGCCGACCGAACACATGCTCGTCGATATCGTGAGCGAGGCGGGCGTACCCGATGGCGTCGTGAACGTGGTGAACGGCGGCGGCGAAGTGGGCGCGTGGCTCGCGGCGCATCCGCTCGTCGACAAGGTCTCGTTCACGGGCAGCACCGCCGTGGGCCGCAAGGTGATGCAAACGGCCGCGCAGGACATGAAACGCGTCACGCTAGAACTGGGCGGCAAGTCGGCGTTGATCGTGCGCGCGGACGCCGACGTGGCGCACGCCGTTTCGCTCGCGGTGGGCGGCGCGTTCGCAAACGCGGGCCAAATGTGCTCGGCCACGGCGCGCATTCTCGTGCACGACGATCTGTATCGCAAGTTCATGGCCGCGTTCGAAACGGCCGTGCGCGCGCTCGTGGTCGCGCCGCCGCACGGCGAAAACACCGCCATGGGTCCGCTCGTGAGTGCCGCCCAGCATGCGCGCGTGACGGCGCTCGTCGCGCAAGGCGTGGCGGAGGGCGCGCAAATCGCCTTCACGGGTACGCTCGATACGGGCTGTAGGGATGGCTTTTTCATGGCGCCCGTGGTGATCGCCGAACCCGCGGCCAGCAACGTGCTGTGGACCGACGAAGTATTCGGTCCAGTAGCCTGCGTGAAATCGTTTCGTTCGGATGACGAAGCCATTACCCTGGCCAACGGCACGCGCTATGGCCTGGTCGCGACCGTCGTCACGCAAGACACGAACGCGGCGCGCCGTTACAAGGCGCAATTGCGCGCGGGCCTCGTGTGGGTCAACACGCCTCAACTGATCTTTCCGCAGGTCTGCTGGGGCGGACTCGGGTTGAGCGGCCTCGGTCGCGAGTTGGGCTTAGCCGGCCTGCGCAGCTACCAGGAATTGCGCCACACCGTGGAAGCGCGCGCCTGACGGCTATCGTGCCCGCAGCGCGCGCTGCGTCCGCTGCGCCGCGACATTTCGCCGGGCCGCCACCAATGCGGCCCGTGCGCGGCACACTCGGCTCGCGTGGCATAATCGCGCGATCGCCTTGGTCTTTTTCTCTTCTCGCGCCGTGCGCCGAATCCATCTCACGCTGGGCAGCCTGTTGGGAACGCTTGCGCTCCTCATGGCCACGCTCGCGCCCGTGGTTTCGCACTGGATCGCGCAGACTTCGCCGTCCATGCATGCCGCTTCGCCATGCGGCATGCCTTCCATGCAAGGCGACATGCACGCGGCCCCGGGCCACACGCATGGCAAGCCGGATCACGCCGATCTGCACGCCTCGGGCGGCATGGACGACTGCGGCTATTGCAGCTTTTTCGCGCACCTGCCGGCCGTGACCGGCGTTCCCGTGCCGCTTTTCGTGGTTGCGCGGCTCGTGCAGTCGCGCATCGCCACCCGCTTCGAAAGCGTGCGTCTCGCCGAATCCGCGAGTCATGCGCACGCTCGCGCCCCACCGTTGTCCTGAGCACAGATCGAACGTTCCGCCGATGCGGTTGCGCGTCGGCGGCCTGCACGCGCGCATGACACTCGTGCCGCGCGTGGCTTCGCTCTCCAACAGGACATTCCATGCCTGACTATTCGCCTTCCGGCCCCGCGCTACGGGCCGCACACGCACGCGCCCGCAAAAGCACGAGCACGGGCAAACGCGCGTTCGCCAGTCGCGCAATTTCCGCGTCGATCGTGTTCGGCTGCACGTTCGCCTCCGGCGCGGCACACGCGCACGCCATCGCAGGCGACCGCGTGTTTCCCTCCACGCTTTCCGTCGACGATCCCGGTGTTGGCGACGAAGCCAATGTCGAATTCGGCCATCAACGCCTGCCCGGCGACGCCGGCGATCAAAGCGTCAATACGTTCAGTTTCGAATACGACAAGCTCATCACGCCGCGGCTCGCGTTCTCCGTGAATGGGGCCTACGTCATGCAGAACAACCCCACGGCACACGGCCTCGACAACTTCGGCGTGGGGCTCAAATACCTGCTCTACGTGAACGCCGCGCACGAGTTCATGACGTCGGTTGGCGTGGATGCCGATCTCGGCGGCACGGGCAGCCGCGCGATCGCCGACAACTTCTCGACCCTTTCGCCCACGGTTTTCGCGGGCAAAGGCATGGGCGATCTGCCGGACTCGCTCGCGTGGCTGCGCCCCGTGGCGATCACGGGCGAAGCGGGCCCGTCGTTCACCACCGGCGGCGGCCAGCCCAACTCGTTCGACTACGGTTTCACCGTGCAATACAGCCTGCCGTATCTCCAGCAGCACGTGCACGACGTGGGCCTGCCGCAGCCGTTTGCGAACCTGATACCGCTCGTGGAAATTCCGCTGTCGCGCAGCCAGGGCCAGACCACGGGCACCGTCAACCCCGGTTTCATCTGGATGAATCGCTACGGCCAGCTCGGTATCGAAGCACAGATTCCGATCAATCGTGCGAGCGGTTCGCACGTCGGCATTCTCGTGCAGGCGCATATCTTCTTCGACGACGTCGCGCCGCGCAGCATCGGCAAGCCGCTCTTTCAGTGATCTTTCAAAAGGACCTACGCATGAAACTCGCATTCCTTCGCACCGCCGTGGCATCCTGCGCGTTGCTCGCGGCGCAATTCGCCTGGGCGCATGCCTATCCCACGCATCAGGAGCCGGCGGCAGGCGCGACCGCGCCCACGAGCGTGAATGCCGTGGTGATCGATTTCGACGACGGACTCGAGCCCGCGTTCAGCTCGATCGACGTCACCGACGCGCAAGGCAAGTCGGTGATCCGCGAAAAGGCCAAGGTGGACGCGCAGAATAGCAAGCGCATGTCGGTCGCGCTCAACGCGCTTACGCCGGGCAAGTATTCGGTGGTGTGGATTGCCGTGGCCGCCGACGGTCACCGCACGACGGGGCACTACGCGTTCAATGTGAAATAAGCGCTACGAAGCATGCAAGGGCCATCCTGCGATGGCCCTTTTTCATTGCAGCATGCCGGGGGCGAAGGCCTCGGGCGCGAACGCGTCCGGTGCGCCGTTGAGCGCGTCGTACAACTCGGCGAGCGGCAGGTCGCCGATCTCGCTATGCAGATAGGCGGTGAACGCGCGATCGTAGAGCGCGCGACCGGCGTCGGTGTCCATCGACAGGTCGAAACCGTCGAGCACGAGGCCCGCCATGGCGTCGGCTTCGATGAGTATGTGTTCGGCTTTCTTGCGTTCCATGGTGATTCGAATACGACAGCAGAGTGACCATTTTAGTGAATCCGTAGAGGAACGCCACTACCGATTTTCCACGCGATCGATGCACCGGAAATGCCGCACGTCTGCACCGCTTGCGAGCGTTCGCAAACCGCGCGCGATTTGTGTTCTCGCTTTCATTCTGGCCATCTATACTGGCCGGACTCACGCGTGAAAGATCCCCATGACCAGACGAATCGCCGTCAGACGCTCGCCGGTGCACGGCCGAGGCGTCTATGCATTGCGCCCGCTTCGCGCAGGCGAACGCATCCTCGAATACAAGGGGAAAATCTTGAGCTGGCGTAGCGCCACACGGCGCTATAACCGGCGCGAGGAAGGCGCGCATACGTTCCTGTTCGGCCTCTCCGACGGCCGCGTGATCGACGGCGGCCAGGGCGGCAATTCCTCGCGCTGGTTCAACCACGCCTGCGAAGCGAATTGCGAAACGGTCGAGATAGACGGTCGCGTATTCATCGAGGCGCGCCGAGACATTCACGCGGGCGAAGAACTCTTTATCGACTACGCACTCGAGTTGCCCAGCGACGCCTGCGAAGACACCATTCGTGAGTATGTTTGCCGATGCGGCACGCCGGTGTGCCGCGGCACCATGCTCGGTGCAGGCGAAAGCGCGAGCGAATAAATCGCCGCTCAGCCGAGCGTTCTTCTCAGCGCTTCGAAGAACAATGTCGATTGCAGGCGTTCGCCCTGCACTTGCTCCGCCACGCGCTGCGCGAGTTCCGCGTTGACCGGCCGCAGCGGCCGGCCCGTGGAGAGCGCAATCACCTGGGCGGCGCACGCGCGCTCCAGATAGTAGAGATCGTCGAACGCATAATCCACGCGCTCGCCGCACACCACCACGCCGTGATTGCCGAGGAAGCCCACGTCTTTTCCCGCGAGCGCATGCGCAATACGTTCGCCTTCTTCGGGACCGAGCGCGAGCCCGTTGTACGCGTGATCGAGCGCGACGCGGCCGTGATAGCGCATGGCGTTTTGTGACAGCGTCGTGTCGAGCCCGCAGTCTATCGTGAGCGTTAGCGCGGTGGCATACGGCATATGTGTGTGAAGCACGCAGGTCTTGTTCGCTATGCGATGAATGGCAGCGTGTATGAACATGGCCGTGGGCTCGACTTCATGATGCCCCGCCACGACCTCGCCTGCGCCGTCCACCACGACGATGTCGTCGGCATGCACTTCGCTCCACATCAGTCCGCGCGGATTCAGCAGGAACAACCCACTCTCTTCGGGCAGCGCCACGCTGAAATGATTGCAAACGCCCTCACCCAAACCGAAATGCGCAGCGGCACGCAACGCAAGTGCGAGATCGGACCGCAATGTCGCAACGTGTGAATCGTTGAACATGAAAACCTCGATTAAATGTCGTCAATGGGCGAACCGGATTATTCGTCTGATTATTCAATCATAATTGAACGAATGATCGCGCCATTAAAAGAAAAGAAAAAAATAGAAATAGATCCGTTTCCCCTCTTAAGTTTTTACCGCACTCGCCGTCAATGCCGTTAACTCAAGGCGTGGCGTGGCGCCGGCGTGTGCAAGACCCGCCAATCCGCTGATGTTTAGCTCGTAAAGTGGCAGATCGCCCGGTAAATGATGCCGACAATTCTGCATTTTGTGACATTTACTTACGCCTATTTCTCACATCAAAGGGGAAATTTCCGGTAACATCGCCGCGAAAAATCAGACTAAAGCAGTGTTTACCAACGCAGGACGCAAACGATTGCGCGAGTCTCCCGAATGAAAAAGGGAACCAGCGCGGCTGAGTCACGCGAATTGAAAACACTGCCACGGTACTCATTAGCGCGTCCGCAATGAATGGATTTTCGAGTCACACCCTTTTCGTTTTTTCGAAACGGTGTTTTCGAAATTCAAATTAATTAGCGCGGCGCTCGCGAATAACCAACCGACTGCCCGATAGCCGCTCCCGAGTGCGCAATGCGCGCCGCTGCAGGCTGGGCGTCGCTTTGCCTTTTGAAAACGATGAAGCTTGTTTATTTACTTCTTTCGTCGGCACTCGTGCTGACGGCGTGCGGCGGCGGCGGCTCCGGCACGAATGCGGCCGCAGGCGGCACGACGGCGGCCGACGCGGGTTCGAATGCCAGCAATGGCGCGAGCGGTTCGGGCTCCTCGAATGCCGTGGTGCGCGGCTTGAACGGCTCCGCCATCGCGCCGGGCGCGATGAGCTGCGGCGCGCCTGCCACCTCGGGCGCGACAGCGAGCGGCACGCTCGTTTCCGCCGACACGCCCACTGCGCAAAGCGGCCGCATGTTCAACGCGGGCGCCACGTTCCCCGTGGCATTCACGACGAACGCACCGGCCGCCGATACGCTGAACTGGTCGATCAGCGATCAGCTCGGCAAGGTCGCGGCGAGCGGCACGCTGCCGGTTGCGGCCGGCGCGGTGACCACCACGCTCAGTTGCTCGTCCACGCTCGCCGGCTACTTCGCCATCAGCGCGACGCTGGCGAACGCAGGCGGTCAAGTTCCTTCGGCGGGCACGCGCCCGACCGGCAATGCCACGTTTGGCGTGCTGCCCGATCTTTCCAACGTGCTGCCGGCCGTGACGTATGCGCATCAGGATCAGCATCGCTTCGGCATGCAGGGCGAAAACGACAACGGCGACGTGCTCGGCGCGCTCGGCATCTCGTGGAATTTCGATCATCGCGAGCTGTACAACATGGAGCCGAACGGCCCCAACACGTTCAATCCGTACGCGAACGCGAATGCGGACCCGTTCTATCTCACGGGCAACGTGATGCGCCTCATTCGTCTCGACGGCATTCCCGCGTGGGCGAGCCCGACCAATGCATTCGAAGACGAATCGCTGCCGCCCACCGACCTCGCGTACTACCAGAACTACATGGCGCGCGTGGGCACTGAATCGAACATCATTCGCACGACGCACTTCCCGAATCAATCGGCGAACTACTACCAGCTCACCTGGGAACCGGACTCGCAGTGGGCGGGCAACGACGCGCAGTTCGTACAGCTCTATCAAGCCGTGTATCAAGGCATCCACTCGACGGATCCGCACGCCGTGGTGATGGGCACGACGGACACCGCACCGATTTCCACGAGCAATCGCCTCAAGGAACTCGCGCCGCTGGGCTTCGCGCAGTACATCGACGGCGTGACGACGCACGGTTACTACGACATCGACGGCAATTCGCCTTCGGTGCCGCCGGAGCGCTATGCGGGCGATCCGTCCACGTTCAACAATTCGCTGAACGGCCAGATGCGCGCGCTGCGCAATGAAATGGCAGCCGACTACAAGCCGGGCATGAAGTTGTTCCAGACCGAAGTAGGCATCAGCTACGACAACGGTAGCGCGTACGGCCCGAATTACCCCACGGCCAATGTCCTGTTCGCGCAGGGCGCGTTGACGGCGCGCGCACACCTGATCGTGCTCGGCGAAGGCGCGGACCAGACGTGGGTGTTCTACGGCGCGGACTTCCCCGGTTTGATCGGCTACGGCACCTTCTTCGATCTCGCCGATGCGCAAGGCCAGTACGGCGCGACCAACATCAGCCCGAAGCCTTCGGCGATGGCCGTGGCCGCAATGACGCGCATTCTCGACGGCACCAATACGCTGGGCCCCGTGAACGGCACGCCGTCGGGCGTCTACGCGTATGCGTTCCAGCAGTTGAACAACGGCAGCGTGATCACGGCGCTCTGGACGCACAACAACAGCGTCTGGAACGCGAGCAGCGGCTTCAGCTCGACGTATAGCGTGCCCTACACGCTCAACGTGGATGCGCCGGGCACGAGCGGCACCGTGACGGTACTCGACGAGATGGGCAATCCCACTTCGATGAACTACAGCAACGGCACGCTCTCGCTGAACCTCACGGAGTCGCCGGTGTATGTGGTGTCGGCCAACGCCTCCGTGGCGAGCGCCAATTCGACCTTGCCCGCGGGCTACGTGCCGAATTGACGTAGCGATCCCGCTTCGCTAGAACGACCGAAGGGCAGCGCATTGCGCTGCCCTTTTTCATTCACTCGCGCGAGTTACAACTGCGGACACGACAGCACCTGCATGGGCTGCGTCGTGATGCCTGGTTTGCCGTCGGTGGTCGGCGTGCCTTGCGGGGGCGTGGAGATCAGTCGCACGCTGTTCGGCCCCGCATTGGCGAGCGCGTACTTCTCTTCGCCACCTTGCGGCTGCCAGTAAGCGCGGAACATTTGTCCCTCGGTAAAGACGAGCAACGTGCCGTGCGTGGTCCGGCCGCCGGAAACGAAATCAACGGCTTCGCCGTTGCGCAGGGTAAAGCCCGCATCCGCAGCGTTGCCGTTGCCCGCTGCGCCCGTGCCCACGAGCTTGCCGCACGGCGGCGCGCCCGTTGCGCCGGGCGCAACGTCGGCGGCGAAGACGGGCGCCGCAAGTGCCAACGCCGCGCCGGCACTCATCAGCGCGCTAATCCACTTTCCATTCATGCGTCACGCTCGCTTTCGGTGATTAAAAGAAGTGCATTTGGGCGCAATTTACGTTCCCATTTCACTCGATTTCATTCGATTAACTTACTGCTGTCGCCCGCGAGCAGCATCTGCGGATACTGGGAGAACGCCCAGCCCTGCGCGCCGCGTTCGAGCATCCACGTCATGTCGTAGCGATCTTCGGGCCAAATAGCTGGCACGGCAGGCGCGGCGGGCACATGCGAGAACAACGTGGTGAGGACCTTGTGTTCCCACGAGACCAACACGACGCCCTCCTGCGCGAGTACGTCGGCCATGAGCGCGGCGCCATCGTCCTTGAGATACGAATTCACGTACTTCACGCGCGACGTTTCCTGCAGCAATGCCACCAGTGGTTCGATGGTCTGCATCGGCCGCTTGCTCTTGCTGCCGGGCCCGAGTCCTGGGGCGTAGACCGCGTCGGGGCGCACGCGTCCCCAGCGCGCGTCCTGTTCCGACGAGAAGAAATGCGCCAGCGCGCCAGCGCGTTGCCAGCCACGCACGGCGAGACTGTCGTCGTCGGGATTGCCCGCGGCGTCCACGCCTTTGCCGAAGCCCGTAGCCGGCTTTTCCGCATGGCGAATGAAAAGAATACGTTTGGGTCCCATGTGCTCTCCATTGGCGGTTGGGTTACCGGTAAGTCATGACGCGCGAGTTGGCTTTCTGGCGACGCTGATGTCTCTCATGACGCGCCTGAACACGGGTTTGAACCCTGAAAACGCAAGGCGTTCCGCTTCTTTGCGATCTCCACTTCCTCGATTGGCATGGCACATGCGCAAAGCGTTGCAAACGATGCAAGCAAGGAGCCCGCATGAAAATCGCCCTGGTCAGTGAACACGCCTCGCCCCTCGTCGCGGTGGGAGGCGTGGATTCCGGCGGGCAAAACGTTTATGTCGCGCACGTGGCGCGTCAACTCCAACGCGCCGGCCATCAAGTCGACGTGTTCACGCGTCGCGATCGCGCGCTGTTGCCGCCCATTTCGCTTAATGAAGGCGTGCGTGTCGTACATGTGCCCGCGGGTCCGCCCATGCAATTGCCGAAGGAAATGGTGTTGCCGCATATGCCGGCCTTCACCGAGTTTCTCGTTGATTTCTGCCGCAAGGAAACACCGGCCTATGACGTGGTTCACGCGAACTTCTTCATGTCGGGGATGGCCGCGCTCGAAGTCAAGGACGCACTGCGCCTACCGCTGGTAATGACGTTTCATGGGCTCGGCCGGGTGCGCCGCGCTCATCAAGGCGTGAACGATGGTTTTGCCGATGAACGAATCGCGATCGAAGATCGGCTCGTGCGTCGCGCCGATTGCCTCGTCGCCGAAAGCCCTGCGGACGAGGCCGATCTCATCGAGCAGTACCACGCCGACCCGTCACGCATCGCGCTCGTGGCGGCCGGCTTCGACCCCGACCTGTTCTTTCCCGGCGACCGCGCCGAAGCTCGTACACGCCTCGGCTGGCCGCGCGACGAATTTGCCGTGCTTCAGGCAGCGCGACTCGTCCCGCGCAAAGGCATCGACGACCTCGTGCGCGCGGTGGGCATCCTGCAGGCGCGGCATGGCGTGAAAGCGCACCTCTATCTCGCGGGCGGCGACGCCGAAACGCCCAACGAAATTGCCACGCCCGAGATCGGGCGCTTGCGCGGCGTGGCGCATCGTTGCGGCATCGAGGAACGCGTGACCTTCGTTGGCCGCCGCAATCCCGTGCAATTGCGCGAGCTCTATCGCGCCGCCAACGTGTTCGCGACCACGCCGTGGTACGAAGCATTCGGCATGACGACCGTCGAGGCGATGGCCTGCGCCACGCCCGTGATCGGCTCGGACACCGGCGGCCTTCGCCATACGGTACGGCATGGCGAAACCGGCTGGCTCGTGCCGCCGCGCGACGCCACGGCCATCGCGGAACGCTTGCTTCAGCTTCACGCCGATCCGCAACGCGCTCGTGCAATGGGCGAGGCGGGCCGCGTGCGCGCGCAAACCTATTTCACGTGGCGCCGCATCGGGCTCGAACTCGAAGACCTGTATGCGCGCGTCGCGAAGCTCGGCGGTTTGCGACGCGCAGGCGCGGCCGATAACTCGCACGACGGCGCCATGCGCGCATTCGGCTAACGGGAGTCACGATGCTGATGCGATCCGCACGGGCACAGTGGCCCGCTGTCTTTCTCGACATTAACGGCGCGTTGATTCACGACTCGTGGCATCGCGACAATCACGCCGACCCCGCTCGCATGCGCCTGGCGCCGGGCGCGGCGGAAGCGCTCGAACGGCTCGCGCAAGCGCCGCTACGGCTCGTTATTGTGAGCCATCAGCGCGACGTTTCGCTCGACAAAATGGAAACCCAGTTGCAACGTCTGTTCGCGCGCTGCGGTGCGAGGCTGCACGCCGCGTACTGGTGCCCGCACGATTCGCACGATTTGCACGATCCGCGTGGCGCGCTCGCCACCTACGCGGGCGCCTGTACGTGCCGCAAACCGCAGCCGGGCATGTTGTTGCGCGCGCAACGAGAGCACGATATCGACCTGTCGCAGAGCTGGCTCATCGGCGAACACGCGAACGATATCGAAGCGGGCAATCGCGCGGGTTGCCGCTCGATACTCACCGACGGCGGCAACGAAGCGGCATGGCACAGCGAGCCCGCGCGCTTGCCGTATGCGATCGTGACGAATCTGCACGACGCCGCGCAGATGATCGTCGAACGCCATGCCTACGAGCATGCGGAGCCCGCGCCGGAAGTGACAGGAACGCACTTTGCGTGATCGTCTTCCAAAGCCGTCACTCGGCGAGGAGACGTCATGGACCGCGATTTCGACCTTTCGGAAGAGCACGCCACCACGGCGGGGGATTTCGTCCGCGCGCGCTCCACGCCGCGCCGCCCGCCGAAGCGCGCGGCACGTCACGCGGCACACAAGCCGGCGTCGCCCGCTGTGCATCGCAGTTCGGACAGCGAGCCCGGTTATCGCCGCCAGCGCACGCCAGAGGGCTTCGACTACCTCAACGTGCGCGGCAAGCTCATCAAGGACGCGCGCATCATCGCGCGCATTCTCTCCATCGTGATTCCGCCCGCCTGGGAGGACGTCTGGATCTGCACCGATCCGCTCGGTCACTTGCAGGCAACGGGGCGCGATGCGCGCGGCCGCAAGCAGTATCGCTATCACCCTTCGTGGCGTGAGCAGCGGGAGAGCGAGAAGTTCGCGAAGATCGCGCAATTCGCGCGGGCGTTGCCGCGCGTGCGCGCTGCCGTCGAACGCGATCTCGCCCTCGAAGGCCTGCCGCGCGAGAAAGTCATTGCCGCGATCGTGCGCCTGCTCGATCGCTCGCTCGCAAGAATCGGCGGCGCCGAATATGCGCGCGACAACGCCACCTACGGTTTGACCACATTGTGCAAGCGTCACGTGCGACTCGACGACGAAAGCGCCATGCTGCGCTTCAAGGGCAAGCACGGCATCAAGCACGAGATTTCCGTCGACGATGCCCTCGTGCTCGCCGTCGTGCGCGAATGCCGCCAGCTGCCCGGCCGCGAGTTATTCGCTTGCGTGGTGGATGCCGAATCGCGCAGGATCGACGCCGACGACGTGAACGACTATCTACAGGAAAACGGCGGCTGCGGCATCACGGCGAAGGACTTTCGCACGTGGGGCGCGAGCGTGGCGGCACTGGCGCTACTCTACGATCTGGATCCGCCGCGCAGCGACCGTGCGGCGCGCCGAACGCTCGCGCAAACCATTCGTCAGGTCGCGTTGTTGCTGCGCAATACCCCGGCCGTGTGCCGCCGCAGCTATGTGCATCCATGGGTTGTGGAAGCCTGGCAAACCGCCACCTTGGGCAACAAGCGCTTTCGCGCGAGCAACGCACCGCTCGCGCCGGCAGAGCGTGCTTTCGCGCTGCTGCTGAAAACGCGCACGGCATGCGGTGCGAAACGCACACAACGCATAGCGTAATCGCCAGACCTGTGGCGTTTGCTCAACCGGTATTGACGGTGTCCTTACGCTGAAAATAGTGGCTCATCGCGTAACCCGCCGTCGCGCCATGCAGTATCACCGACAATACGATCGCGTCGAGCGCCACGGGAAGCACCGCACGCAGGACGTCGCCCGCTTGATCGATACCCCATACCGCGTAATAAAACGTGCCGACGCCGCGTATGCCGACCCATGCCATCAATCTGCGCTGCTGGCCGTTTGCCGTCGAGCCCGCCATCGCCGCGAATACCGCAACGGGGCGGGCGATGAAAATGAGAACGCACGCATAGAGCAGCGGCCGCCACTGCAGCATGTCCTGCCAATGCGCCGAGACCATGCAGCCGATCAGCAACAGCAAGGAAAACTCGGCGAGCCGCTCGATTTCGAGCGTGAAGCCCGTCATGCTTTCGGCGAGCCACGCGTGCGCGCGCCGCGGATCTTTGGCAACTTCCGCGTGCTCGCTCAAATGCACGTTTTCGAGCGCTTCGGCGGGACGGCGGTCGCCGGTTGCACGCAATTCTTCGTGGCGCAACGCAACGCCCGCTGCGAACACCGCAACGAAGGCATAGGCGTGTGCCAGTTCCGCAGCGCCGTAAGTCACCGACATCAGCCCGAGCGCGATAAAGCCGTCCAGACCCACCGTTTCACCGTAGCGGGTGCGCAAATTGAAAATCACGCGCACGCACAGAACGGCGAGCACGGTGCCGATCAACAATGCGCCCGCCATGCCCCACAACAGCGACACCAGCAACGCGCCTGCGCTTTGCACTCTGCCGACCTGCGCACCGCATAGCGCAAGTCCCACGAGCGCGAATGGCAGCGCCGCGCCGTCGTTGAGACCGCCTTCGCCCGACAACGCGAAGCGCACCGGTTCGTCGTCGCCCGCTTCGCGCACGCGCAGTTCGTTCGCGAGCACCGGGTCCGTGGGCGAAAGCGCGGCGGCGAGGAACAGCGCCACGCCGGGCGGCTCGCCAATTGCCCATGCGAACACGGCCATGAGCGTGGCGGTGAGCGCCATGGCGAGTACGCCGAGCCGCAGCGGCAAATGCCAGAGGCGATCGCGCAAACGCACGCGCAAATGCATGCCCACCGAAAAGAGCGAGATCACGAGGCCCGCTTCGGCGATGACCGAAAGCGGCCACGCGTGTCCCGCGAGATCGACACGCACGAGCCCGAGGCAGGCGGGCCCGACGACCACGCCCACGGCGAGATAAATCATCGCGCCGGTCAACGGCAAACGCGTGATCAGTCCGCTTGCCACCGCCATGAAAATCAGCAGCACGCCGACAAGCACGAACCACACGGCCTCTTCCATCATGAGCAGAATTCCACGCTGAGTTGAATGACGAGTGAGTTTTTCCTTTAAAGAGGAAGAGAGCAATTTCTCTGCCATCGCTTTCGTCACTCTTTCGGCGTTCCCCCTCGTGGTGCAAACCCGCCGGGTTTCGTTTGCCCTTTGAAAGCGGCGGCAATTTATGCCGCTGGAGCCACGATCCACATACGCCGGATCGGCAAGCAACGCGGACCGTGGCACAGCATGTGCGGAGTCGTAGGCTCGGACCACCACACTGGGAGAATGACCATGAAGTCGATCAAACACCTTGCCGCAGTGACCGCGCTCATCGCCACGCCGCTGGTTGCGTTCGCACAGACCGAGATGCCGATGAACAACACCAGCGACTCGCTCTCGCGTGCGCAGGTCAAGCAGGATCAGATGCAAGTGGAACAACAGGGCTATAACCCGTCTGTGGGCGATCAGGCGTCGTATCCGCGCCAGGCGCAACGAGCCGAAGCGCGCGTGGGCGCCACGCAGGTGCAGCAGGCTGAAAGCGGCGGTTATGGCGGCGTGATGCCGGGCACCTCGGCCTCGGGCGCGCCGGACATGCCGGCCCAACCCGCCCACACGGCGAACGCGCCGGGTGTGAAGCCCGTGTATTTCGGTCAGTGAGCGCGCTCGCGGTCTCGAGCCTGATTCACCAAACCGGCGTTAATGCAGCAAGTGATATCGATGGCGTGACCTTACCGAGGTCGCGCCATTTTTCATGGTCGAGGCGTTTGGCGTATTTTTAACCAGTTCGTACATCTATGCGCATGTAAAACGCTCAACTCCGCGCTGCGGGACGTTTGCAGTCGGCCCGGTAATCGGCGTTGAGTTGCTGCTCCGCCGCCTTCAGATCCGCGGGATAGACACTGGCATCCGCACCAGCGCGATAGCCACGCTGTTCAAGTTCGCCGAGTTCGTGTTCGAGCTGCGCATGGGTGACTTCGCCCGCAGCCCGCGTAAACGGGTAAGCATTGCAATCCGCCGGTGTCAGGCTCGGAGCGGCGAAGACGGGGAATGCGGCGCTCAAGGCGACGAGCGCAATGGCGTTCAACGGCAGCAGTTTCATGGTCGTGAGTCCCGTGGCAAAGGTGGGTGCATAGGCACAAGGTCCGGCCGCGAGACTAGCGGCCCGCGCCTGTCACGCCCGCATCGGTCTCATGAAAATTTTTTTAAAAACAACGACCTTGCGGAATTCCCGGCACGAACTCGCGTTTACCCTTAAAATGTACTAGTTGGTTAATTTTTGCCATCCGTCCCTGCCGATGGAATGGCGTAGACGCGCCAATTCAAGCCGAATGCGGCAGCCCGTTGCGTCTTGCACGTGCAAGCGGGGCCGCCCGCTTAACCCTCCTGGCTTCGTGTGGCCGGGTCGACCATAAGTACAAACGATGTCAGAGCAATCCAAAGTGAAACCGCTGCCCACCGGGGCGCGGATCGGGCTGGCGCTCGCCGGGCTGATCGGCCTTCTGCTGGGCCTTTATTTCGTCATTGGCGGCGGCATGTTGATCGCGCGCGGCGGCAGCGTGTACTACCTGCTGCTGGGCCTCGCGCTGAGCGCCACGGGCATTCAGCTCGCGCGCCGCCGTTCGAGCGCCTGCGCGATCTACCTCGTGCTGCTGATCGCCACCGCCGTGTGGGCCGTGTGGGAAAGCGGTTTCGACTTCTGGCCGCTCAACGCGCGCATCTTCATTTTCTCGATGATCGGCATGCTGCTCGCGCCGGTCTATCCGGCGCTGCGCGCGCACGAAGGCAGGACGCCCGCACGCGGCGCGGCGTGGACCGTCGCGCTCGTGCTGCTCGCGTGCAACGCCGCGTTCGTGTGGGGCATGTTCGTGCCGCACGGCAAGTTCGGCACCGAAACCGCGCCGCCCGTAGCCAGCAATGCCGGGACGGGCGACTGGACCGCCTATGGACACTCGGCCGGCGGCGACCGCTTCGCGGGCTACACGCAAATCACGCGCGACAACGTGAAGAACCTGCAGGTCGCGTGGACCTATCACACCGGCGACGTACCGCTCAGCCCCGACGGCGGCGGCTCGGAAGATCAGGAAACGCCGCTGCAGGTCGGCAAGACGCTGTTCTTGTGCTCGCCGCATAACACGGTGATCGCCGTGGATGCGGCCACCGGCACGGAAAAGTGGCGTCACGCGTTCCCCACGAAAACCACCGTGTGGGTGCGTTGCCGCGGCCTCGCCTACTTCGACAGCACGCAGCCGCTCGTGCAGCCCAGCGTGGCGGGTTCGACGCCGGTCACGCCGCTCGCCGCGTCGGGCGACCCCACCGCGTGCCGCAAGCGCATCTACATGAACACGATCGACGCGAAGCTCGTCGCGCTCGACGCCGAAACCGGCAAGCTCTGCGACGACTTCGGCACGCACGGCATCGTCGACCTGAAAGCCGGCCTCGGCAATGCGAAGAGCCCGCTCTATCAGCTCACGTCGCCACCTACGGTTGCGGGCACAACGGTCGTGGTGGGCGGCCGGGTGGCCGACAACGTCTCGCTCGACATGCCGGGCGGCGTGATTCGCGGCTTTGACGTGATGACGGGCAAGATGAAGTGGGCATTCGATCCGGGCAATCCCGACGATCATGCCGCGCCGCAAACCGGCAAGACCTTCACGCGTTCCACGCCGAACGTGTGGGCGCCCATGACCTACGACGCCACCTCGAACATCGTCTACATGCCGGTGGGCAACGCGGCGATCGACCTGTGGGGCGTCAAGCGCACGAAGCTCGACGAGAATTACGGCGGCTCGATTCTCGCGCTCGACGCGACCACGGGCGCCGAAAAGTGGCACTTCCAGACGGTCCATCACGACCTCTGGGACTACGACGTGCCGATGCAACCCACGCTCATCGACTTCCCGCTCGACGGCAAGCGCGTGCCCGCGCTCATCGTCGGCACCAAGATGGGTCAGCTGTTCGTGCTCGACCGCCTGACGGGCAAGCCGCTCACGCAAGTGGTCGAACATCCCGTGAAGCCCGCGACCATCCCGAACGAGCCGTATGCGAAAACGCAGCCGCTCTCGGTGGGCATGCCGCAGATCGGCGCGGAAGTGCTCAAGGAGTCGGACATGTGGGGCGCCACGCCGATCGATCAGCTCATGTGCCGCGTCACGTTCCGCGGCCTGCGCTACGACGGCCTGTTCACCGCGCCGGATACCGACCGGTCGCTGAGTTTCCCCGGCTCGCTCGGCGGCATGAACTGGGGCGGCCTCTCGTACGATCCGAACACGGATATGATCTACGCGAACGACATGCGTCTCGGCTTGTGGGTGCATCTCGTGAAGGAAAAGCAGCACAGCGGCACGTCGGACGGCAACGAGGCCGTGAATGCGGGCATGGGCGCGGTGCCGCTCGGCGGCACGCCTTACTCGGTCACGAAGGATCGCTTCTTCTCGCCGCTCGGCATTCCGTGCCAGAAGCCGCCGTTCGGCAGCCTCACGGCCATCAGCTCGAAAACGCGTAGCGTGGCATGGCAAGTCCCGCTCGGCACCGTGCAGGACACGCGCCTCTACGGCATGCAGATGCATATGCCCACGCCTATCGGCATGCCGACCATTGGCGGCTCGATGACAACGGCCAGCGGCCTCGTGTTCTTCGCCGCCACGCAGGACTACTACCTGCGCGCGTTCGACAGCTCCACGGGCAAGGAAGTGTGGAAGGCGCGCTTGCCCGTGGGCAGCCAGGGCACGCCGGTGAGTTACGTGGTGAACGGCAAGCAGTACATCGTGATTTCCGCGGGCGGCGCGCGCCAGTCGCCCGATCGCGGCGACGACGTGATCGCGTATGCATTGCCCGACTCGAAGTAAGCCGGCGAGTTAAGCCGTAATGCCAACGGCGGCGTGGAGCGTTTCGCTCACGCCGCCGTTTTTTATTGGCCCGCACGTTTCCTTTCCTTTTTGCCGATGCGGTTCCGACCGGGCCGCACTCGCCGCTGTTCTCGTCCCTTATGATTCCATCGCTATCCGCGCTTATTTCGTTGCGCGATCGCGTGCCGTCGCGGCATGCCTTGATCGGCGCAATTGGCTTTTCACTGGCCGCGTGCGTGCCGCTCGCCCATGCGCAAAGCAGCGTCACGCTTTACGGTGCGATCGACACCAGCATTGAAGTGACCAACCCCGGTTCCGGCTACGTCGCGCGTATGGATTCCGGCGCGTATCGCGGCTCGCGCATCGGCCTGCGCGGCGCCGAAGATCTCGGCGGCGGCGTGAAGCTACTCTTCGATCTGGAGAACGGTTTTGGTTCCGCGAATGGCGCGTATGCCGTCGCCAATACGCTCTTCAACCGGCAGGCGTGGATCGGCGTGGGCACGCCTTATGGCATCGTGCGCGTGGGGCGGCAATATTCGCCCATCTATATTCCATTCAAGGGACAACTCGACGCGTTCGGCGCGGGCACGATCGCGTCGGGTCTCGACAATCTCTCGAAGATCACGCCCTACGAGAGCAACGCGATCACATGGATCTCGCCCGAAATCAAGGGCTTCTCGGCAACCGTCATGACTTCGTTGCGCGATGCGAGCGACGACGACGGCAACGGGCTCGCGGGCCATATCGAAACGGTGTCGTGGCGCGGCGGTCCCGTGCGCGTCTCCTACGCGCATCAGCAAACGCATGGCAGCGGCGCGTTGCGCGCGAATCTCGGCGGCGTCTCGTACGACTTCGGGCCGCTCACGGCCTTTCTGTCGTACTTCAACGGCGACGGCGGCACGCCCCGCTATCACAACGACGGCGTGGCGGTTTCCGCACGCTACGCGCTGACTTCGCGCCTGCGCGCCTCGCTCGGCTACACCTTCCTGCGCGACCAGTCCGGCGGCGGCAACGATGCGGACCAATTCAGCGCCGCCTGCGAGTACGACCTCTCGAAGCGCGTGCTGCTCTACGCGAGCGCCGGTTGGCTGCGTAATCGCGGCGAGGCGCAATTCACGCTCAAAGGCGTGAACGTGACCGGACTTGCGCCAGCGTGGCCCGGCGCGGCCGTGCGCGGCGTGCAGTTCGGGATGATCGATCGGTTCTAGATTCTGTCCTACACTGGATGGGTTCCCGGCGCTGTCGCAGCAGAAATTTCTATACTCCCCCGCAGTATCCATACTATACTGCCGGGCAGTATCCGGTGAGGTCACGATGCCCCATACCGTCGAAGAGAAAAAACGCGTGCTGGCTCGCGTGCGCCGCGTGCGCGGCCAGATCGACGCGCTCGAACGCGCCCTTGAAGAAGGCGCGGAATGCGGCCCGATTCTCCAGCAGATCGCCGCGGTGCGCGGCGCCGTCAACGGCCTGATGGCAGGCGTGCTGGAAAGTCATCTGCGCGAGGAATTCACGCAAATGACCCGGTCGAACGCGGCGCAGGAAAAGTCCATCGACGAAGTCGTTTCTCTCGTGCGTTCGTATCTGCGCTGAGCCGGGCGCCGTCTCTCCCCTTCTCTTTTCATTCGCGAGGATTGCCATGAAGTCACGCGCAGCCGTTGCATTCGGGCCAGGCAAGCCCCTTGAAATCGTCGAGATCGACGTCGAACCGCCGCGCAAAGGCGAGGTGCTGGTGAAGATCACGCACACGGGCGTGTGCCACACCGACGCGTTCACGCTCTCCGGCGACGACCCCGAAGGCCTCTTCCCCGCCGTGCTCGGCCACGAAGGCGCGGGCGTGGTCGTGGAAGTGGGCGAAGGCGTGACGAGCGTGAAGCCCGGCGATCACGTGATTCCGCTCTACACGGCCGAATGCGGCGAGTGCCTGTTCTGCAAGAGCGGCAAGACCAACCTGTGCGTGGCCGTGCGCGCCACGCAGGGCAAAGGCGTGATGCCCGACGGCACCACGCGCTTCAGCTACAACGGTCAGCCCGTCTATCACTACATGGGCTGCTCGACCTTCAGCGAATACACCGTCGTGGCCGAAGTCTCGCTCGCGAAGATCAATCCGCAGGCGAATCCCGAGCAGGTGTGTCTGCTCGGCTGCGGCGTGACCACGGGCCTCGGCGCGGTGAAGAACACGGCGAAGGTGCAGGAAGGCGACACGGTCGCGGTGTTCGGTCTGGGCGGCATCGGCCTCGCCGTCATCCAGGGCGCGAAACTCGCGAAGGCGGGGCGCATCATCGCCATCGACACCAACGCGGGCAAGTTCGATCTCGCGCGGGCATTCGGCGCGACCGATTGCGTGAATCCGAAGGACCACGAAAAGCCCATTCAGCAAGTGATCGTCGAGATGACGGGCTGGGGCGTCGATCACAGTTTCGAGTGCATCGGCAACGTGAACGTCATGCGTGCGGCGCTCGAATGCGCGCATCGCGGCTGGGGCCAGTCGGTGATCATCGGCGTGGCGGGCGCGGGTCAGGAAATCTCCACGCGCCCGTTCCAGCTCGTCACGGGCCGCCGCTGGCTCGGCACCGCATTCGGCGGCGTGAAGGGGCGCTCGGAACTGCCTGGCATGGTCGAAGACGCCATGGCCGGCAAGATCGAACTCGCGCCGTTCGTCACGCACACGAAGGAACTCGCGGGCATCAACGAAGCCTTCGACCTGATGCACGAAGGCAAGTCGATCCGCACCGTCGTGCATTACTGATCGATACGCGAACGACCGGTCCTTCGCTGGGATAAAGGCGAATCGTTTCTGGGCGCGCCGTGCGCGCTCAGAACTTCTCCGTCCACGGTCTGACTTCGAGTTCCCAAGACCACGCGCTGCGATGCTGGCGCAGCAAGTCCAGGTAGCACTGCGCGATCGCATCGGGGTCGAGCGTGCTGTCCGGCTGGTCGGGCGGATCGGCGCGATGCGCGGCGCGCACGCCGCCGTCGATCACCACATGCGCCACGTGAATGCCTTTCGGTATCAACTCGCGCGCCGCACTTTGCGCGAGACCGCGCAACGCAAATTTTCCCATCGCAAACGGCGCCGAGAGCGCAAAGCCTTTCACGCCGGCCGTCGCGCCCGTGAGCAAAATCGCGCCCTTGCCTGCCGGCACCATGCGTTTCGCGGCTTGCTGCACGGCATAAAACGCACCGAGCGCGGACACGGCAACGGCCGCTTCAACGGCTTGCGCGTCGAGTTCCGCCAGCGGTCCGCGCAGGCGGCCGCTCGCGTTGTAAATCACGATCTCCGCCGCGCCGATACGCGCTTGCGTTTCGGCGAACAAACGCTCGACCTGCGCGGCGTCGGCGGCATCCACGGGTAAGGCCATTGCACCGGTTTCATCGACGAGCGCGGTGAGTTTCTCGACGTTGCGCGCGGCCATCACCACGGGAAGGTTTGCGGCACGCAGCACGCGCGTGAGCGACGCGCTGATGCCGGACCCCGCGCCGATGATGAGCGCGCTACGATACGGAAGGGTTGTCAAGTCGTTGTCAGGCATGGAATGAGGTTTCCTGTTGTCGGTCATTTTTCGGGCTTCAATGCAAACCGCCGGGCAAGCAACCTGCTCGCCCGGCGGCAACGTTCACGCCTTCACGACTAGTTGAGATCGAAGCGATCGAGATTCATCACCTTCGTCCAGGCCGCAACGAAATCGCGCACAAACTTCTTTTGCGCATCTTCGCTTGCATAGACTTCGGAGAGAGCGCGCAACTGGGCATGCGCGCCGAAGATCAGATCGACGCGCGTGCCGGTCCATTTGCGCTCGCCCGTCTTGCGGTCACGGCCTTCGAACAGTTCGCTCGCTTCCGAAGTGGCTTGCCAGTCCGTATTCATGTCGAGCAGGTTGCGGAAGAAGTCGTTGCTCAACACACCCGGACGCTGCGTAAAAACGCCATGCGCGTCTTGACGCGCGTTGGCGCCCAGCACGCGCAAGCCGCCGATCAGCACCGTCATTTCCGGCGCGGTGAGCGTGAGCAACTGCGCCTTGTCGATGAGCAACTTCTCGGCCGGCACGCCAAACGGGCGTTGCAGGTAATTGCGGAAGCCGTCGAATACCGGTTCGAGCATCGCCACCGATTCGACTTCCGTCTGGTCCTGCAAAGCGTCCATGCGGCCCGGCGCGAACGGCACCGTCACCGTTTCGCCCGCCTCCTTCGCGGCCTTTTCCACCGCCGCGCTACCCGCCAGCACGATCAGGTCGGCGAGCGAGATTTTCTTGCCGCCCGATTGCGCGCCATTGAACTCGCTCTGAATGCCTTCGAGCACCTTGAGCACCTTGCCCAGTTGCTGCGGCTCGTTGACGTCCCAATCTTTCTGCGGGGCGAGCCGGATACGCGCGCCATTCGCGCCGCCACGTTTGTCCGAACCGCGGAACGTGGACGCCGATGCCCAGGCCGTGGCAACCAGTTCGGCCACGCTGAGTCCCGAAGCGAGAATCTTCTGCTTGAGCGCGGCGATGTCTTTTTCGTCGACGAGCGGATGATTCACGGCCGGAATCGGGTCTTGCCAGATCAACTCTTCCTTGGGCACTTCGGCGCCAAGATAGCGCGCACGCGGACCCATGTCGCGATGCGTGAGCTTGAACCACGCACGCGCGAAGGCGTCGGCGAATTCGTCCGGATGCTCCATGAAGCGCCGCGAGATCTTCTCGTACGCCGGATCGAAACGCATTGAGAGGTCGGTGGTGAGCATCGTCGGCTTGAGCTTCTTCGATGCATCGTGAGCGTGCGGAATGGTTGCCTGGGAATCCTTCGCAATCCACTGATTCGCACCGGCCGGGCTTTTCGTCAGTTCCCATTCATGCCCGAACAGATTCTGGAAGAAGCCCATGCCCCACTGCGTGGGCGTGCTCGTCCAGGTCACTTCCAGGCCGCTCGTGATGGTGTCCGCGCCCTTGCCGGAACCAAAGCTGTTCTTCCAGCCCAAGCCCATGTTTTCGAGTCCCGCGCCTTCCGGCTCGGGGCCGACATGATCGGCCGGTCCCGCGCCGTGCGTTTTGCCGAAGGTGTGGCCGCCCGCGATGAGCGCGACGGTTTCCTCGTCGTTCATGGCCATGCGGCCGAACGTGTCGCGAATGTCGTGCGCCGCCGCCAGCGGATCGGGGTTGCCGTCCGGACCTTCGGGGTTCACGTAGATGAGGCCCATCTGCACCGCGCCAAGGGGATTCTCGAGGTTGCGGCCTTCGTCGGTGCGGCTCGCTTCGGCACCGTGCAGTTCCGCGTCGGCGACGATCACGCCTTCGTCGTCGTCCTTGCCCGCTGCGCCCTTGCCGTAACGCAGGTCGCCGCCGAGCCAGGTTTTTTCCGTACCCCAGTAGACGTCCTGGTCCGGTTCCCACGTGTCTTCGCGACCGCCGCCGAAGCCGAAGGTCTTGAAACCCATGGTCTCGAGCGCGACGTTGCCCGTGAGAATCAGCAGATCGGCCCACGAAATCTTCTGACCATACTTTTGCTTGATCGGCCATAGCAGACGACGCGCCTTGTCGAGGCTCACGTTGTCGGGCCAGCTATTGAGCGGTGCGAACCGCTGCTGGCCGCGCCCTGCGCCGCCACGTCCGTCACCGATACGGTAGGTGCCCGCGCTATGCCACGCCATGCGGATGAAGAGCGGACCATAGTGGCCGAAGTCGGCGGGCCACCAGTCTTGCGAATTCGTCATGAGGGCCGCGAGGTCTTTCTTCACCGCGGCGAGATCGAGCGTCTTGAACGCTTCGGCGTAATTGAAATCGGGATCGAGGGGATTGGTTTTACTTGAGT
Organism: Paraburkholderia acidisoli; assembly: GCF_009789675.1. Taxonomy (NCBI): domain Bacteria; kingdom Pseudomonadati; phylum Pseudomonadota; class Betaproteobacteria; order Burkholderiales; family Burkholderiaceae; genus Paraburkholderia; species Paraburkholderia acidisoli. The sequence continues at coordinate 772,537 of NZ_CP046914.1, forward strand.
GCTGGCTGAGCAGATCGAGACGGAGCTGCTTCGGCCACCAGTCGCGGTTGGTCGTACCGCCACCGGCCGTATGTTTGAACGGGCACTTCGCTTCGCTAGACATCGCTTGCCTCCTTTAGTCGTGACGGCCTTCGAGCAGGTTCCCTTGCTGGCGAAAAAACCACTTCAACCAAAATGGTATGTATTTTTCGACATAGGGGAAATTGGTTTATTCGATGAGGCTTGAAAGCTTTAATTTATCGGCCGCCGCAAACGATGATAGTCAACGTTCGGCAACCTCGTTGCGCCGCGGTGCGGCGCACATTTTTCGCGCCGCATGTGAGCGCTTGCTTTCATCGAATCCCACCGCGCCCGCGAATCGACACGCAGGCGTCACACGCCCAGACACACTGCGCCCGCCGCCACGACGATGCAGGCGATCCAGCGCTTCGTATCGACGGCTTCGCGCAGCATCACGCGCCCGATCAGAACGGCGAACACCACACTCGTCTCGCGCAATGCCGAGACCGAACCCATGGCGCCCGACTGCAATGCCCAGATGACAATTCCGTAAGCGAAGATCGACACGATGCCGCCCGCGAGCGACGAAGCGACCGAAGCCGGCATGCTGCGTAGCGGCGCGAACAACGCGGGCACGCCTTGCCTGGCCACGAACAGGAGCGGCATCAGCCAGTAGAACAGGAACATCCACGCGGTATAGGACAGCGCGCGACCGCCGGAGGCCCGCACACCGATGCCGTCGATAACGGTGTACAGCGCGATCGTCGCGCCGGTGGCGAGCGCCGCCCGCACCGCCGCGCGCGAGACGCCGCGCACCGGCGTGGCGAGCGCGAGGATGCCGCCCGAGACCAGCACGATGCCGAGCCCATGCAGCACGCCGAGCGCTTCGTGGGCGAACAGCGCCGCGCCGAGCGTGACGAGCAACGGCGAGGAACCGCGCGCGATGGGGTAGGCCTGCGCGAAGTCGCCGCGCCGGTACGAGCGCACGAGCGAGACGTTGTAGACGATATGCACGAGACCCGATGCCACGATGCTCGGCCACGCGCCGCGCGCGGGCAGGGGCGCGATAACGACGACGACGCTCGACACCAGCGCGATGGCGAGGCTCATCCACGTCATGGAGAGAAAGCGGTCGCGATTGCCGTGCAGCATCGCGTTCCACGTGGCGTGCAATAACGCCGCGAATAAAACCAGCACGCCCCAATGAATCATCGAAAGGGAAAGATCAGATTGAAACGAACAGAATAACTATCTTGCCTGTCCCTAACAAACCAGATAAATTGCCCCGTCGAGAGAGTTTCCCTAACTCATCAATAGAACGAATGCCATGAAACGGGTCATGCCGCCGCTCAATGCGTTGCGCGCTTTCGAGGCCGCCGGGAGACTCGGCAGTTTCAAAGAGGCCGCCGCCGAATTGCATGTCACGCATGGCGCCGTGAGCCAGCAAATTCGGGCACTGGAAGAATGGCTCGGCGCGGCGCTGTTCGAGCGGCATAACCGCCGCGTGGTGCTCACCGCCGCGGCGAGCGTCTATCTCGCGCAAATCACGCCGCTATTCGAATCGCTCGCGCAAGCCACCGGCCATTACGGCATTCCCGCACCCATTTCGCACTCGCTGTCATTGAATGCGCCATCGACATTCGCATTGCGCTGGCTCGTACCGAAACTCGCGAGTTTTCGCAAAGCGCATCCCGATATCGCGCTAAAGATCGACACGTCGAATGAGCCGCTCGAAAGCCTGAAAGACGCCTATGACATCGTGATTCGCGGTGGCCCCGACACCTTTTACGGTTATTCGATGCGGCCTTTTCTGCACGAAGAACGCCTGCCCGTCTGCAGTCCGGCACTGCTGCAACGCATCGAGCTTCACGAGCCCGCGGATTTACGTCGACATACGCTGTTGCATACGTCCAGCTTGCCGCGTTTATGGCCGGACTGGCTTGCGCAAGCGCGAATGGGCGAATTGCAGCCGGCCGCCACGGTCACGCTCGACCATTTTTATTTGACGCTGCAAGCTGCCGTGGATGGCATGGGCGTCGCCATGGGTCCGACCGCATTGATCGCCGACGATCTCGCGGCAGGCCGGCTCGTGGCACCGTTCGAAGGACCGCGCCTGCCCTCGCGCAGCTATTGCACCTATGTGCGCGACGAAGGCGCGGAGCAACCACGGATTGCGCTATTTCTCGAATGGATCGAGCACGAGGGCGCCCATGCCACGAGATCGACGCGCAAAGATTTTCCTTGAACGTTTTGCGAATTTACGGCCTAAAACAAGGTAATGGCGATGTCGAAATGCACGCCTTTTTTATTTGCGGGCAACAGGACCCGGCGACTCTGCTAACTTCTCACCATGCATGAACTTTTTGCGCAAGATCACGCGCCCTCGGGTATCGCGGCGCTGCCGTCCCTAGCCTGGGGAAGTCACCTTGGCCAGCTCTACAGTTCGGCCGAGGACCTGCGCGACCTGCTCGTTCCCTACTTCAAGGCCGGGCTCGAGAACCACGAGCGCTGCCTGTGGGTGACGGGCGAACCATTCAGTGCGCATGAAGCGCGCGCCGCGCTACGCGCCGTGGTTCCCGATCTCGACACGCGCGAACAGGAAGGTCAGATCGAAATCCAGGACCTGCTCGCGTTCTACGATCCGAACGAACCACTGCAAACCGAGGCGATCGTCGCGGGCTTGTTGCAGCGCGAAAGCGACGCGCTCGAAGCCGGTTATCGCGGCCTGCGCACCAACGGCAATTGCGCGTGGGTGGACAAGGCGCGCTGGAACGGCTTTCTCGACTACGAAGCGGGCGTGCAGGATGCCATGCGCGGCCGGCGCATGATCTGCATGTGCAGCTACCGCCACGACACGATCGATTCGGGCGAAGTGCGCGACGTACTCGATCACCATCATTTCGTGCTGCGCAGCCGGAGCGCATCCGGCACGCCGCACGGTACGCCACGCGCATCGGCACTCGCCACGCCGCCGGCATTCGAGGCCGATATCGCCGCGCTCCAGGCCATCGACGCCGTTCCCACGCTGCTCGAAGTGATCTGCCAGATCACGGGCATGGGATTCGCCGCCGTTGCGCGCGTGACGTCCGAACGCTGGGTCTGTCTCGCGGTACGCGACGAAATCGGTTTTGGCCTGCAGGCGGGCGGCGAACTCGACGTGGCCACCACGCTATGCCGCGAAGTGCGCGAAACGCGCAGCGCCGTCGCAATCGATCATGTCGCGCAGAGCGGCGCTTACCATGATCACCGCGCGCCTGCGCGCTACGGCTTCCAGAGCTATATGTCGATGCCGATCTTCCTGCGCGACGGCAGTTTCTTCGGCACCTTGTGCGCGCTCGACCCGCACCCCGCGAAGCTCGACAACGCCACCGTGCGCGGCCTGTTCCGCCTGTTCGCCGATCTGATCGCGTTTCATCTCGAAGCCGGGATGCGGCTCGCCGAAACCGAACTCGTTCTCTCGGAGGCACTGGCCGCGAACCGGCTTCAGGATCAGTCGATGGCGGTGCTCGGCCACGATCTGCGCAATCCCATCGCCGCGATCAGCGCGGGCGCCACGCTGCTGCGCCGGAGCGCGCTCAACGACCGCGAGCGCGCGATCTCCGAAGTGATCGGCCGCAGTGCGGAGCACATGGCCACGCTCATCGACGTACTCTCCGACGTCGCTCGCATGCGGCTCGGCAACGGCATCACGCTGCGGCGCACACGCGAGGGCATCGAGCCGGCCTTACGGCAGGCGGTGGACGAATTGCGGCTCGCGCATCCCGGTCGGCGGATCGACGCGAACTTCGCGCTCGCGCATAGTGTGGAAGCCGACCCGGTGTATCTCGCACGGCTGCTCACGAATCTCGTGAAGAACGCACTGAGCTACGGCTCGCAAACCGAACCCGTCGCTATCGACATCGCCTCGACCGAAACGCGCTTCACGCTCGCGGTCGCGAACCAGGGCACCCCTATTCCGCACGACGACATCCAGCGCCTGTTCGAGCCGTTCACACGCGGCCGCGCCTCCACCGACCAGCGCGGCCTGGGACTCGGCCTGTATATCGTGGCCGAAATCGCGCGTGCGCATGGCGGCACGATCGACGTGACATCGACGCAAAAGGAAACGTGTTTCCGCTTCAGCATGCCGGTGGTCTGAGCGGGCGGCGGCATGGCGACGGATGCGGGCAACGCTAGGGAATATTCAGTTCCTCGTACAGCCGGTAGATGAGCGCGAGAATCTCCTGTAGATCCCGCGATTCGTCGAGCGCGCGCGTGCTCATGATGATGGGCGACACGAGTGTCGGGTCGTCGAGTTCCATGTAGCTGACGTCGTCGCGCTTCAGCCCGTACACGCTGCCCGGCACCACCGAGACACCTTCGCCCGCGGCCACGAGGCCCAGCGCGATCTGCAACTCGCGAACTTCATAAATCCGCCGAGGCTTGAGCGCACGCTCCTCGAAAGCGGCCAACACCTGGTCCGCGTAGCTCGGCCGAGGCGACTTCGGGAAAATGATCAACGTCTCGTTCAGCAGGTCGCGCAGCGAGAGTATCGGCTTCGCGAGCGACAGCGGATGTCCCTGGGGAAGCGCGGCAATCAACTTCTCTTCACGCAAGACCACACGGCGTATGTTCACGTCCTCGGTGCGGATCCGGCCGAAGCCGACGTCGATGCGCCCTTCCTTCAGCGCCCGCAGCTGGTCCATCGTCGACATCTCGTGAAGGCTCAGCTCGACGGTCGGATTCTCATCGCGAAAGCGCCGGATGATCTTGGGAAGCAGACCATACAAGGTCGACCCGACAAAACCCACGGACAGGCTGCGTTCGATGTTCCCCACTCGGCGCGTCATCGACTCGAGCTCGGCAGTCTGAGCCAGCAGTTGCGAGGCATGGCTGTAAAAGAACTTGCCGGTCTCGGTCAGCTTGAGCGGACGCGAACCCCGTTCGAGCAGTTGCACGCCTAGCGTCTCTTCGAGCTGCTGTATCTGCCGGCTCAAAGGCGGCTGCGCGATGTTCAGTCGTTCAGCTGCACGCGTGAAATTCTTCTCCTCCGCCACCGCCACGAAGTAGCGAAGATGCCGCAGTTCCATGTTCATACCTCGGAGGTATAGAGCAATACTAAATGGGTGTTGGACTGCCGGCCTTCACCTCCACTATTCTGCGAAAACCCTGCAGTTTCGTCGTCAGATTATACCTTCAAGACATACAACGACGGCATGAAAAACAAGGGTAAACCCCAGCGGGGTAGCGCGAATTTTCAGCTCGTCTTCGGGCCGCGACTTCTCCTCACGAATTTTTTGAACCGATGCGCAGGGCTGCTCCACGAAGCCCGCCCAGGAGACAACGTATGTCTGCAATCATCGATAAAACCCAGCAACTCGACGATCTGCTGAGTCACGCCGTTCAGGACGATAAGGAGAACGGTGTATTCCGTTGCCGCCGCGACATCTTCACCAACGCCGACCTCTACGAACTCGAGATGAAGCACATCTTCGAGAGCAACTGGGTCTACCTGGCGCACGAAAGCCAGGTGCCCAACAACAACGACTACTACACCACGTGGATGGGTCGCCAGCCCATTGTCATCACGCGCGACAAGACCGGCGAACTTCATGCGGTCATCAACGCCTGCGCGCACAAAGGCGCGATGCTCTGCCGCCGCAAACACGGCAATAAAGGCAGCTTCACGTGCCCGTTTCACGGCTGGACCTTCTCCAATGCCGGCAAGCTGCTGAAAGTCAAAGACGAGAAAACGACCGAGTACCCGGTGCAGTTCAACCAGGCAGGCTCGCATGACCTGAAGAAGATTGCGCGCTTCCAGAACTACCGCGGCTTCCTGTTCGGCAGCCTGAGCGAAGACGTGATGCCGCTCGAAGACTATCTCGGCGAGGCCCGGGTCATCATCGACCAGATCGTCTCGCAGGCGCCCGGCGGACTCGAAGTGTTGCGCGGCAACTCCTCGTACATCTACGACGGCAACTGGAAGATGCAGATGGAGAACGGCTGCGACGGGTACCACGTCAGCACCGTGCACTGGAACTACTCGGCCACCATGGGCCGGCGCAAGGTGGAAGGAACGAAGGCGGTCGATGCGAACGGCTGGAGCAAATCGGTGGCGGGTGTGTATGGCTTCGAGCACGGCCACATCCTGCTATGGACCAACACGATGAATCCCGAAGTGCGCCCCGTCTACGAACACCGCGAGGAGATCGCGGCTCGCGTGGGCGAGGACAAGGCGAAGTACATCGTCAATCAGACACGCAACCTGTGTCTGTATCCCAACGTGTTCCTGATGGACCAGTTCAGCACGCAGATTCGGGTGGTCCGTCCCATTGGCGTCGACAAAACCGAAGTCAGCATCTTCTGCTTCGCGCCGAAAGGCGAGAGCCCGGAGAGTCGCGCCACGCGCATCCGCCAGTACGAAGACTTTTTCAACGTCTCGGGCATGGGCACGAGCGACGACCTCGAAGAGTTCCGTGCTTGCCAGGCCGGTTATGCCAGCACGACCTCGATGTGGAACGACATGTCGCGCGGCGCGCCGCTGTGGATTCACGGGCCGGACGAGAACGCCAGGGGAATGGGTTTGAATCCGCTCATCTCGGGCGAGCGCAGCGAAGACGAAGGTCTCTTCGTGGTTCAGCACGAATACTGGATGCAGGTGATGCGTGAAGCCCTGCGTAAAGAACAGGCCGAGGCAAGCGTATGAGCATCGACTATCCGGCACTGTGTCGCGCGCTCTACCAAGAGGCGCGCTTTCTCGACGACCGCCAGTGGGACGAGTGGCTGGCGTGCTACACGGAAGATGTGACTTACTGGATGCCCGCCTGGGACGACGACGACACCCTCACCGACGACCCGCAAAGCCAGATCTCGCTGATGTATTACGCCGACCGCGGCGGCCTCGAAGATCGCGTGTTCCGCATCAAGACCGAGCGCAGCGGCGCGTCGATGCCGGAGCCGCGCACGAGTCACAACGTCACCAATGTGGAAGTGCTGGCCGAGCGTCAGGGCGAGCACGGTATCGAGATCGACGTCCGCTACAACTTCAACACGCTGAGCCACCGTTACAAGACAACGGACCAGTTCTTCGGCACGATCCACGTCACCTTCCGCAAGGTCGATGACCGCCTGCTGATCGCGAAGAAGAAGATTGCGTTGAAGAACGACTATATCCGCCAGGTGCTCGACGTCTACCACGTCTGATTGCCGGTTGGAACGAGACAGGAAGCAGGAGGCAAGATGTCCAGCTACAACATCGCACTGAATTTTGAAGACGGCGTGACCCGCTTCGTCGAATGCAAAGCCGGCGAGAAGGTTCTCGATGCCGCGTTTCGCGCCCGCATCAACCTGCCGATGGACTGCTCCGACGGCGTGTGCGGCACCTGCAAATGCCGCGCCGAAAGCGGCCGTTACGACCTCGGCGACGACTATATCGAAGACGCACTGAGCGAGGACGAGCAAGCGAGCGGTCTCGTTCTCACCTGCCAGATGGTGCCGCAGAGCGATTGCGTGATCGCGGTGCCCGCGTCGTCGACGGCATGCAAAACCGAACAGAGCCAGTTCGCCGCAACGGTCACGAAAGTCGAGCAGCACAACGACGCCGCCGTGGTCCTCGAACTGGACGTGAGCGGTGTTGCGCCCGTGTTCCTGGCTGGCCAGTACGTCAATATCGACGTTCCCGGCAGCGGCCAGCACCGCTCTTATTCGTTCTCGTCGGCTCCCGGCGCGTCGAACATTCGCTTTCTGATCAAGAAGATTCCCGGTGGCGTGATGAGCACGTGGCTCGAATCGGCTCAACCCGGTCACGAGGTGGCGCTCACGGGCCCGCTCGGCAGCTTCTATCTTCGTGCCGTCGAGCGCCCGCTGCTGTTCCTCGCGGGCGGCACCGGGCTCGCGCCATTTCTGTCGATGCTGGAAGTGCTCGTGCAGACGAACTCGCAACAGCGCGCGCATCTGATCTACGGCGTCACGCGCGACCTCGACCTCGTACAAGTGGAAGCGATCGAAGCCTACGTGGCGAAGCTGCCGCACTTCTCGTTCACTACGGTCGTGGCGGAAGAGGCGTCGAGCCATCCGCGCAAGGGCTGGGTCACGCAGCATATGCCGGCCGAGTGCCTGAACGACGGCGACGTGGACGTCTACCTGTGCGGTCCGCCGCCGATGGTGGACGCCGTGCGCCAGTATTTCGACGACAACGGCGTGAAGCCCCACAGCTTCCACTATGAGAAGTTCACGCCCAACGCGAGCGCGGTGAAGGCATGAGCGCGCGACGATTCGAAGGCAAGGTGATGGTCGTGACCGGCGCGGCACAAGGCATCGGTCGCGGAGTCGCGCTACGCGCGGCGGCCGAAGGCGCGCGCGTGCTGTTCGTCGACCGCGCCGCCTTTGTCGCGGAAGTGGCGGCCGAGGCCACAGGCGCGGACACCGCGGGATTCGTCGCGGACCTCGAAACCTACGAAGGCGCGGCGTCCGCCATGGCCTTCGCCGTTGAGAGGTTTGGCCGGATCGACATTCTCGTCAACGGTGTTGGCGGCGCCATCCGCATGCGCCCTTACGCCGAGTTCGAGCCGGCGCAGATCGACGCGGAAATCCGGCGCTCGCTCATGCCGACCTTGTATGCCTGCCATGCTGTCCTTCCGCCCATGCTCGCGCAAGGCGGGGGAACCATCGTCAACGTCTCGTCGAATGCGACTCGCGGCATTCGTCGCGTGCCGTATTCGGCGGCCAAGGGCGGCGTCAACGCGATGACGCAGTCGCTCGCCATGGAGTACGGCGAGCACAACATCCGGGTGGTGGCCGCCGCGCCCGGCGGAACCGCAGCGCCGCCGCGCCGCGTGCCGCGCAATGCCGCGGGAGACAACGCGCAGGAGAAGCAGTGGATGGAGGAAGCCGTGAAGCAGGTGACCGAATCGACCTGGTTCAAACGCTACGGGACGCTCGATGAACAGATCGCCCCTATCCTCTTCCTCGCTTCCGACGAGGCAGGCTATATCACCGGCGCCGTGCTGCCCGTAGCGGGCGGCGACAACGGCTGATGCGCTCGATGCGCGAGCCGATAACGGCTCGCGCTTCCCATCACATCTTTCCGACGACACCGAGAGACGTGATCTTCTGCGACTTCACCTGGTAGACCGAGACCGCGGCGTACTTTTGGTCGCCTTTGCTATCGAATGCGATTCTGCCGGTCACGCCCGTGTAGTCGACGGCATGCAGTGCGTCGATGAGTTTCTTCGGGTCGAGCGAGCCCGCTTTCTGGACTGCCTCGCCCACCACCATCACCGCATCGTAGGTGTACGGCCCGAAGTATTGCGGCGGTTGATTGAATCGCGTCTGGTACTTCTGAACGAACTCCTTCGCGCCGGGAAGCTGGTCGAGCGGCGCACCGGTTTGGGTGCAATACTCGCCTTCCGCAGCCGGCCCCGCCACTCGCACCCAGTTCTCAGTGCAGATGCCGTCCCCACCCACGAAGCGTACGCGCGTCATGCCGAGCGTCTTCATCTGCTTCACGAAGGGCGACGCGATCGCGTCGGTGCTGGCCAGCACGATGGCATCCGGCTCGCTCGATTTCAACGTGGTGAGAATGGCCCGGAAGTCCACCGCCTTGTCGCTCGTGAACTCACGCGTCACGGTTATGCCCGACTCGTTCGCATCTTTCGCGACCTGGTCCCCGAGGCCTTGTCCGTACGCCGTTCGGTCGTCGACCAGACCAATCCGCTTCGCCTTTAACTGGCCGCTCAGGAATTGGACCATCCCGCGCGCCTGGGCGTTGTCGTCGGCGACGACGCGGAAGGTGTTTTTCAGATTCTGTGCGGTGAGCGTCGGATTCGACGCGCCGCTCGAGATGAACGGAATGCCGGCCTGGCTGTAGATGCGCGAGGCGGGAATGGCCACGCCCGAATTGATGTGTCCGACCACCGCGATCACATGGTCATCCACAAGCCGTTGCGCGACGATCGTGCCCACGCGCGGGTCCGCGCCATCGTCTGCCGAAACGAGTTCGAATCGAACGGTCCGGCCGTCTACCGTAATGTGCTTCGCGTTGAGCGCGTCGATTGCCAGCACGCCACTGTTCTGCACGTCTTTACCGAGGCTCGCGAGCTGGCCCGTGGTGGGCCCGGCGACGGCAATTTTGGCGACCAGGTCATCGGCAAAGGTCGGCGCTGACAACACGGCCAGCAGCGCCGCGACACAGGTCGTGGCGAGCGTTGTTTCGAACGGGTTTCGGTGCGACATGCTGTTTCTCCAGGGAAATTCCGGCAATCTCAATGAGTCGATGCGCGCCAACTATTAGGCATCCTGAGCGATTCAACTGAAGATGCTTCCTGAGTTCGTCTTGCGGTCCGCATCCTTACGTGAAACCCATCATATCCGAGTCAAAATAAATTTCTCGTATATGAGAAAAATACTTTCTTCTTGCGACTCCCGGGAATGGCTCGGCTCGAACGGAGTCCAGTGTGCAACGCACGAAGTCCCTGTCATCAAACGATGTCACAACGCGCTACGAGTTATCATATACGAGAAAAAATAGGTTCTCGTATACGACAAAACCCGTGGCCCATCGATCCCGATACGCGCGCCCAGACGAGCGCGCGCTCGAAGACTTTCCGGGCTACACCACGCGTTAGAACGGATACTGGATCGGCTTGTCCATCAGGCTGACCCATTGCGTTTGCGTGAACTCGTGCACGTTGGCCGGTCCGCCGAAGCGACCGCCGTTGCCCGATGCCCCCATACCGCCGAACGGCACGTGAAACTCGTTGTTCACCGTCTGGTCGTTGACGTGCACCATGCCGACCCGCACGCGCGACGACATGGCGAGCCCGCGCGACATCGATTGCGTATGGATGGCGGCAGCCAGACCGTACTCGGACGAATTGACCAGATCGATGGCTTCTTCGTCGGTGTCGAACACCGTGATGGGCGCAATAGGTCCGAAGATTTCCTGCTCGTACGCCGGCATCCCCGGTTTGACGCCCGCGAGGACGGTAGGCTCGTAGAAGAGCCCGACGTGCTTGCCACCCGCCAACACCGTCGCGCCTTCGCTCACGCTCTGCTGCACGATGTTGTCGATGCGGTCCAACTGCTTCTGGTTGATGAGCGGTCCGAGATGCACGGGGTCTTTGGCGGGGTTCCCTACCGCGAGGTTGCGGGCACGCTCGGCGAGACGCTGCGCATACTGTTGGGCGATAGAACGATGCACGAGATGGCGGCCCGTCTGCATGCAGATTTGACCCTGGTGCAGGAACGAGCCCCATGCGCCGTTCGACGTTGCGGCTTCGATGTCCGCGTCTTCGAGCACCACGATGGCGTTGTTGCCGCCAAGTTCCAACGCGACCTTCTTGAGCATGCGTCCGCAGATTTCGCCAATGGCTCGACCCACGGCCGTCGAGCCCGTGAACGAAATCATGCCCACCTTCGGATGACGCACGAGCGCGTCGCCGGCGGCCGGGCCGCCCGGGATCACATGAAGAACGCCCGCGGGCAGTCCCGCGTCTTCGAACACCTTGGCGAGCAGGAGGCCGCCAGCCACGCCGCTCTGCGTATCGGGCTTCAGGACGACGGCGTTGCCGAGCGCAAGCGCGGGCGCCACCGACCTCATGCCGAGGAGAATCGGAAAATTCCAGGGGGCGATCACGCCCACCACGCCAATGGGCACCTGCCGGCAGATGTTGATGCGACCCGGCATGGCCGACGGGTACAGCGCACCGTCTGGCTGCATGGGAATCGCGGCGGCCATCTGCAATTGCTCGAAGGTGGCGTGCAGTTCCCACTCGGCCTTGGGGCGCGTCGAGCCACACTCGCGGACATTCCATTCGTTGATCTCGGGCGCGCGCTCCTTCAAGAGCCGCGCCGCCTCGCGCAGAATGGCCGCGCGCTGGTCGAACGGCGTCGCGGCCCACGCGGCCTGGGCCTTCGTGGCGGAGACGACCGCGTTGTCGATGTCCTCGGGGGAACCTGTGCCGATCACGCCGATGCGTTCCCCAGTGGCCGGCTCGATGACGTCATGAGTGCCACCCTTCGCGGCCTTCCAGCCTTCGGAAAAAATCCGCCCGTTCCAGACTTGCGACTCACCGATATTGCTCATGTTCATTTCTCCGTGATTCATATTGACGCTATGGCTGGAAACTTACTCAGCGCGAGGGGCGAGTGCAGGCACCGCGCGCTCGGCGCGTTCGCGAGGCGTTGAAATCAGCAGCACCGCGATAGCGGCGATCACACCCGGAACGGCGAAGACCAGAAAACTGACGTTGGCTGAAAGGTTTTGACTCAGTAAATAGCCGCCCAGTGCCGGCCCCGCCATGGCGCCAAAACGCCCCGCGGCGGCGGCCCAGCCCACACCCGTCGTGCGAATTTCCGCCTTGTAAATCTGCGCGGCAAACGAGTAGCAGATTGACAGCGTGCCGGTCGTGGTCGCGCCTGCGGCCGTCAGAAGGACATTCAGTACGAGCGGAGACTGTCGGTAGCCCAACAATGCGATTGAAGCCGCCCCAACCAGGAAGAAGAGCATCAACGTCAGCTTGCCGCCACACCGGTCTGCCAGCCATCCGCTAAAGAGACCGCCTAAAACGCCGCCCACATTCAGCGTAAGCAGGAAGGTAAGGCTCGAACCCATGGAGTATCCGTTTGCCGCCATCAACTTGGGCAACCACGTATTCAACCCATACAACATCAGCATGCACATGCCAAATGCAGTCCAGAGGAGCAAAGTCCCAGTGAGTTGATTACGAGAAAAAAGCTGCATCGCACTAAAACGGCCGCCGCTACCATCTGACGATTCACTCGATACGACCAGCGACGACGCCTTTCCCATGAAGTCGGGCGCGTATTTTTTCAGTAACGCGTCCGCTTCCGGATAGCGCTTCTGTGCGACCAAAAAACTGATGGATTCCGGGAGCCAGCGAAAGAACGCAGGAAAGCAAATCAAAGGAATGCCCGCGATAAAGAAACTGGCGCGCCAGCCAAATTCTGGTGTGAGCGCTTTACCCGCGAATGCCGCGATAACGCCACCGACCGAGAAGAACCCCAGCATGCCGGTGACCATCAGGTTGCGGCGGTTACGCGGCGCCATCTCGTTCATCAACGCAACAATATTCGGAATCAAACCGCCGAGACCAAAACCCGTGAAAAAGCGGCACAGGGTGAATTCCGTCGTGTTGGTCGATACTCCGTTCACGAGCGCGGCGAGACCAAACGTTACGAGGCAAACAAGAATCAGACGGCGACGACCAAAGCGATCTGCCGAGGTGCCCAGAACCAGCGCGCCGATCATCATCCCAAACAACGCACTGCTGCCGATAAAGCCCGCAGTGACGGGCGATAGCTTCCACTCTTGCATCAGATGAGGAAGGATCGAGCCATAGATGACTAAGTCGTATCCGTCAAACAGCATCAGCATTGAGCACCAGAACATCACCATGAGGTGTCGGGGGCTCAAGACGGTGTGGTAGAGCGCATCGCCAGCGCTGGCATCAGGGTTCATTGTCGTCTCCAGATTAGATATTGAGCGAGCTCTTGAAGGCTCGTATCAGGTACAACGAATCGGCTTCTTATCTGCTTCTTTTCTGGCCTCCTCGGTGACGAAAGCCAGCGTGACTTCACACGAGGAATTGACTCACGGCTTCCTCGTTCCAGCGAATGCCGGCACCGGGTTCATCACCGAAGTGGGCGTTGCCGTCCCGGAATCGGAGCAGCGGCTCGAGCACCGGGCCCGCCATATCCATTTTTTCGAGGAAATGAGCGGTCGGGCTAACGGCGAGAACGTGTGCGCTGAATTCCTGAAAGATGTGGCTGGACAACGGCAAGCCGTGCTGCTCGGCAATCGCACTCGCCTTCAGCCACCCGCTAACGCCACCGATTTTCATGAGATCGGGCATGGCGAAGTCGCAGGCTTTGGCATCGACGGCCTTTTGCATCTCGTCGGGACCGAACCAGTTTTCACCCATTTGAATTGGCGTGGTCAGCGCTTCGCGAATGGACGCGTGACCGGCGTAATCCTGCTGCAGTGTGGGCTCCTCGATCCATGCAATGCCCTCGGCCGCCAGCGCGCGGCCGCGACGCTTCGCCTCCGGCACCGACAACGCCTGGTTGTAATCGACCATCAAATCCGCGGCATTGCCAGTCACGGCCTTGATCGCCCGGACCACCTTCAGGTCGTCGTCGAGCGTGGCATAGCCAATCTTGGTCTTTATCGCCCTGAAACCGGACTCGACGGCGTCACGCGCGCGCTTCGTCCCGAGCGCCACATCGTCCATGCTGTGACTATCGTAAGCAGGGAGCGGCCTCGCCTTTCCGCCGAGCAGTTCGACCAGCGGCACACGGTGCGCCTTGGCCTTGGCATCCCACGCCGCCATGTCGATCCCCGCCGTGGCAATGCGCACGATTCCAGTGTGGCCAATCAGGCGGAAACGGCCGTTGAACGCGCGGTCAAGGTCATGCGGGGAAAGCGGCATGCCCTGCACCAACGCGCCGAGTTCCTCGACCATCTGCAAGGTCGGCTTCAGTGCCAGCGGCGTGTAGGTGAACACATACGCGTGCCCGGTGACATTCGCGTTCGTGAGCAGGTCGATCAATACCAATGGCGATGTCGCCACGGTGCCGACAGCGGTCTTCACCGGATACTGCAAGGGCACATTGACCGCTCGTGCGCGCAGACCGGTGATTCGAATCTCTTCCATGGCGAGAACCTCGTTATGCGGGCACGAAACGGGCAGCGTTCACCTCGCCGACCTTGCCATCGCCTCCGCGCCACAAGAAGTCGGCGTTGAGCTGGCTGGCCGACGGGCAGCCTAGCTGAGCGAGCGTCGTGTCGATTTCGCCCTTGAGAATCGAGAGCACCGCTTCCACACCCGCCTGGCCGCCCGAGGCCAAACCGTAGAGCGTTGCTCTGCCGAGCAGCACGGCGCTCGCGCCCAACGCGACGGCTTTCACGACATCCGAGCCGCGTCGGATCCCGCTGTCCACGAACACGGGAGCGGAGAGGCTTTTCGCGGTCTCCTGCAGCACTTCGACGGGTGCAATGGCGCTATCCAGTTGGCGCCCGCCGTGGTTCGACAGAATCACGCCGTCCGCCCCAAGCTCGATACAGCGGCGTGCGTCGTCAACCCGGCTGATGCCCTTGATCAGCAGTGTGTGCGGCCACGAATCACGCAGCCACTGCAAGTCTTCCCACGCGAAACTGGCGTCCATCTGGCGGCTCATGAGAGCCGCCTGCAACTCCGTGTCCTGCACGTCCAGGCTCGCGAAGTTGGCCAGTTGCGGCATACCATTTTTAAGCAGGTCGAGCGACCAGCGCGGATGCAACACGCCATCGAGAATGGTCGAAGGCGAATACGTCATGGGCATGCCGAAGCCATTTCTGATGTCGCGCTCGCGCTTGCCGTTCACGCCAACGTCGGTCGTGAGGATCAGCGTGGTATAGCCGGCGCTCAATGCGCGCTTGACCAGCCGTTCGGCCAGCTTGCGATGCACCACATACAGCTGAAACCAGATCTCGCCGCTGGCGGCCTTCGCCACGTCTTCGATCGAACTCGTCGACGCCGTGGACAGCGCGAACGGAATGCCGAAGTTGCCAGCGGCGCGCACGAGCGCGAGGTCGCCGTGCGGCCAGAAGATGCCGTTCAACCCCGTCGGCGCAATGACGAGCGGAGCGCTCGCCGGCTTACCGAAGAGATTCACCTGTGTGCTACGCGCGCTGAAATCCACCAGACGGCGCGGCTGAAACTTGATGGCCCTGTACGCATCCTGGTTGTGACGCAGACCGATTTCGTCTTCCGCTCCGCCTTCGAGATAGTCGAACACCATCCTCGGGAGACGCGCTTTGGCGCTGGCGCGAAAGTCGGCGACATTGACGAGCTTTTTCATAGGTCGATACCTCGACGGCTCAAGCGCGCGTCTCGACTTCGATGAGCACCGGCTTGTTACCCGCCAGCGCTTGTCGCAGGGCCGAGGTGAGCGACTCCGCCGAATCCGCGTGCAGTGCTTCCACGCCGTAGCCGCGAGCCAGCGCGCAGAAGTCGAGACCGGGCACATCCAGGCCCGGGACATTCTCCGCTTGCAGGACGCCGGCGAACCACCGCAAGGCGCCATACGTCCCGTTCTTCATGATGATGAAGATGGTCGGAATGTTGTACTGGGCCGCCGTCCAGAGCGCCTGGATGCCGTAGTTCGCCGAGCCGTCGCCAATCACGCCGATAACGCGGCGCTCCGGCTTTGCCAGCTGAATGCCGACCGCCGCCGGCAGCGCGAAGCCAAGACCGCCTGCGGCGGCGAAGTAGTAGCTGCCTTGTTCGGTCATGCGCAGGCGCTGCCACAGGATGTTCGTGGTCGAGGTCGACTCGTTGACATAAATGGCGTCGCGCGGCGCCATGTCGTCGAGGATATCGAACACCCGCTCCGGCGCGAGGCGCCCTGCTTCCGCAGGCGCCGGTTCGGGACGGCGAACCGCCGCAGGCATCGGGCGCGACGTCTGCGCGACGGCCTCGTTCAGCGCTTCGAGCGTCGGCGCGATTTCGGCGATGAGAGCATCGCCCATCGGCGCGCGGGTCGCTTCGTTGATGTCGCAAGTGATGGCGACAAGGCGCGTTCCCTGCGGCAGGAAGTCACCGGGTTCGTACTGGTGATAGCGGAACACCGGCGCACCGACCACGAGCACGAGGTCGTGGCCTTCCAGCAGCCGGCTGATGCTGGCGATGCCCGCCGGAAGCAGGCCGCGAAAGCAGGCGTGGGTTGTCGGAAACGAGCAGCGAGGCGCCGAAGGCGCCTGCCAGACCGGCATCGCGAGCTTTTCCGCGAGCGCCACCGCGAGACCGTTCGCCGCGCTCGCGTCGACGTCCGGACCCACGATCATCGCCGGATTTTTTGCCTGTTCGAGTTCGCGAGCCAGCTTCCGAAGGACGGCCGGCGCCGGAACGCCCGCCATCTCGACGCGACGCGTCGCGAGATAGTCCACGCCGGGGGCGGCCTCCTGCTTCCAGTCGTCATAAGGAACCGACAGGTAGACGGGGCCTTTCGCGCCCGTGCCCGCGGTGTGAATCGCGCGGCTCAGCGCCAGCGGCACCTCTTGCGCGCAGGACGGCTCGGCACTCCACTTGACGAGCGGCTTCGGCAACGACGCGGCGTCGACGTTCGCCAGCAGCGCCTCCACGCCGATCATCGCGCGAACCTGCTGCCCGGCGGTCACCACGAGCGGCGAGTGGGAGTTCCAGGCATTGGCGAGCGCGCCCATGGCGTTGCCGGTGCCCGCGGCCGAGTGGAGGTTCACGAGAACCGGACGCCCGGTGGCTTGCGCGTAGCCGTCCGCCATCCCCACGACCGCGCCCTCATGCAGGCCGAGGACATAGTGGAAGTCGCCCGGGAAGTCATGGAGAAACGGCAGTTCGTTAGAGCCTGGATTCCCGAAGCAGGTCGTCAGGCCCTGGCTGCGGAGGATTTCGTAGCACGCTTGGTGAATGGTTTTCATGACATCACTTCCTTTCGATTGGCCACATCGTAGGAGCACGAGTTTCATAAATCCAATCATCCTTTTTTTGTTCTTATAATAGAGGCCATCTATAAAGGTGGCGTCGCGTGAGTACTGACCTGAACCTCATCCGGACCTTCGTCGCGATCTACGAAACGCGCAGCGTGAGCGCGGCGGCCAGGCGTCTCAACATCACGCAACCCTCGGTGAGCTACTCGCTGACGCGATTGCGCGACCTGCTCCACGACCCCCTGTTCACCCGCACGCGCGACGGGATGATTCCAACCTTCAATGCCACGCAGTTGTTCAACTCGTTCAAAGAGGCACTGAACAGTATCGAGTCGGCGATTTCCGCCACGCGCCAGTTCGACCCCACCCGCTCGGAACGATCGTTCCGGCTCGCGCTTTCCGATTTGGGGGAGCTGTACTTCCTGCCATTCCTGATCCGCGAATTTCAGGCGATTGCGCCTTCCGTTGGGCTCGAAATCGTCCAGATCGACAGCAACCTCATCGCCGAATGGCTGCAAACCGGGTACGTGGACGCGGCGGTGGGCAACATGCAGTTTGTTGGCGGCCAGGCGCGAAAGACCACGCTATTCAGCGAGAGTTATTCGTGCCTGCTGAGTGCGTCTCACCCGACCATCCAGGGGACGTTGACGCTGGAGCAGTATGTGGCGGCCAACCACGTGGTGGTCGCGCCGTTCACCGGCCATCACCTCGTGGAAGACGCAATGAGCGAGATGGGGTTGAGCCGCAAAATCGTTCTGCGGGTTCCGCACTTCACCAGCCTCTCTTCGTCCATCGCGACCACCGATCTCATGCTGACACTACCCACGCGCATCGCGAAGTCGTTCGCCAGCGAGGGGCGCATGCAGGTACTGCCGCTGCCGTTTCAACTCCCGCCATTCGAAGTGAACCTGTACTGGTATCCCCACGCGGAAGACTCCGCGGCGCAGCAATGGTTCTGCGACACCATCAATCGGACACTGCGCCAGGTCTGAGCAGGCTTCGCGCACTCCGCCCGGGACCTGGGGTATAGGCGGGGAACGGCAACCCGCGAACCGCGCCAATAAACGCCGGAACGCTCGTAGCACGGCGGTCCGGGGGTTTTCAGGCGTCCGGCGCCTTCATAGCTGGTATGTGATAGCGACGTAGCGTGTGACCGGCGCTTGCCGCTAGCATCCATTCATCGTGGACTTCTGCCCGCCTGTTGCGGGCAAGCAAAACAACATTGAATGGAGCACGCATGCCAATTTCCCAACTCCAGTTTCCGGGCGTTCGCCACCTCGTCGACGATGCGGAGTGGCAGACTCGAGTCGACCTCGCCGCCGCGTACCGACTCGTCGCCATGTTCGGCTGGGACGACCTGATCTTCACGCATCTCACGGCGAAGATTCCCGGGACGGAGCACTTTCTGATCAACCCGTACGGCGTGATGTTCGACGAAGTCACGGCCTCGAGTCTGGTCAAGGTGAATCTGCAGGGCGAGAAGGTGATGGAGTCCGCCTACGACATCATCCCGGCCGGCTTTCTCATTCACAGCACCGTCCACGCCGCGCGCCCCGATGCGACGTACGTCATGCACGTGCACTCCATCAACGGGGTTGCCGTGTCGGCGAAGCAAGAAGGTTTGTTGCCCATTTCGCAGCAGGCGCTTTTCGTGATGGGCTCGCTCGGCTACCACGACTACGAAGGTATTGCGTTGAAGGATGCCGAGCGGGAGACGCTCACGCGAGACCTCGGCAACCACCAGTACCTCATGCTGCGGAATCACGGCTTGCTGACCACCGGCAGGTCCGCCGCCGACGCTTTCCTCGCCATGCACAAGTTCGAAAGCGCTTGCATGATTCAGGTCCGCGCACAGAGCGGAGGCAGCGAGATGGTCCGCATTCCCGACGCCATCCTCGACAACGCGCCCGAGCAGATCGCGGCTGGCCGCCGTGGCCGCGGCCCGGAAATCGTCTGGCCTTCGCTGTTGCGCCGCGTCGCCCGTCTGTCACCGGGATTCGACGAATGAGCGTCACGCAAACCGGGCTGAGCGACCCGCCGTTGAACCCACCAAGCGTGAAGGTTCCGTCGCAAGCGCTGAAAAAGCCGTCCATTCTGAACGACGTGTACTGCCTGGATGATTTCCAGCCATTGGCGCAGAAGAAGCTTCCGCGCCAGCTCTATAGCTATATTGCCAACGGCGCCGACGACGAATATTCGATGTCGCTCAATCGCGCGGCATTCAATCAGTTCACGTTTACGCCGCGCATTCTCGAGGGCGTCGCCGGGCGTTCGCAGAGCATCACGCTATTCGGGCAGCCGTATTCGTCGCCGTTCGGCGTGTCGCCGGTCGGCCTCGCAGCGATGTGGTGCTATCGCGGCGACATCGTCCTCGCCAGGACGGCGGAGGAATGCGGCGTCCCCGCCGTGATGAGCGGCGCTTCGCTGATCCGGATGGAGGACGTGGCCGCTGCTGCGCCGAACACCTGGTTCCAGGCGTATATGCCGGGCGACGAGAAACGCATTGGTGAACTCCTCGCGCGTATCGCCGACGCAGGGTTCCGAACGCTGGTCGTGACGGTCGACCTGCCCGTGCAGGTCAACCCGGAACGCTACGCGAAGAACGGTTTTTCCACGCCGCTGCGTCCCAGCGCCCGTTTGGCCTTCGACGGACTCAGTCATCCGCAGTGGCTGATTGGCACCTTCCTGAAGACACTGGCGTTCCATGGCATGCCGCACTTCGAGAACTGGCGCGCCGAGCGCGGCGCTCCCATTCTGTCCGGTTCGGTGAAGCGGGACATGGTCGCTCGAGATCATCTGTCCTGGGAACACTTCAAGATCGTGCGCCGATATTGGCAAGGCACGCTGGTTCTGAAAGGCGTGATGCGTCCCGAGGACGCCGTCATCGCGCGGAACTGCGGCGTGGACGGCATCATCGTTTCGAACCATGGCGGACGTCAGATGGATGGCGCGGCCTCGCCCATGGACGTCCTGCGCGCCGTGGTCGATGCCGTGCCCGACGTGACCGTCATGATGGACAGCGGTATCCGGCGCGGAACGGACGTGCTGAAGGCGCTTGCCGAAGGCGCGAAATGCGTCTTCAACGGCCGCTCGTTCAATTACGCGGCGACCGCTGCCGGAGCGGCGGGCGTGCGGCATGCAATCTCGATCTTGCGAACCGAGGTAGACCGGGATATGGCGCTTCTGGGAATCAATAAGGTCAACGAAATCGACGCTTCGTTGATTCGCCGAAGAGCGGCTTAACGGCTTTCGAACCCGCGTTTCAGAAGCCAGCCCCGCTCCCTTCCGGGAAGGGCGTGGCTTCGTGCGTCCCGCAACATCCATCGGTTAATCATTGACGATGAGCGAATTCAAAAACTTTATCGGTGGGGAATGGGTTGCCGGCGCATCGTCGACCCTGAACATCAATCCCAGCAATATCGCCGAGGTCATCGGCGAATACGCGGGCGGCACCGCCCAGGACGTCGACACAGCCGTGGCCGCTGCGGCGGCCGCGTTCCCCGCGTGGTCCACCGGCGGCATCCAGGAGCGCAGCGACGCGCTCGACAAGATCGGCGAAGAACTGCTGGCTCGCAAGGACGAACTCGGCACGCTGCTGTCTCGCGAAGAGGGCAAGACGCGCGCCGAAGGTATCGGCGAAGTCGCGCGGGCCGGACGCATCTTCAAGTTCTTCGCGGCCGAGGTCCTGAGGCAAACCGGCGAGGTGCTGGCCTCCGTTCGTCCCGGCGTGGGTATTGAAGTGACTCGCGAGCCCGTTGGCGTCGTCGGCCTCGTCACGCCGTGGAATTTCCCGATGGCCATTCCCGCGTGGAAAATCGCGCCGGCGCTCGCGTATGGCAACTGCGTCGTCCTGAAGCCCGCCGACCTCGTGCCTGGCTGCGCATGGGCGCTCGCGGAAATCATCAGCCGCTCGGGCGTCCCCGCTGGCGTCTTCAATCTCGTGATGGGGCGTGGCAGCGTGATCGGCGAGGCCATGGTCGAACATCCCGGCATTCATGCCATCAGCTTCACCGGCTCCGTTGGCGTGGGACGCCGGATTGCCGAGCGTTGCGCGGCACTGCAAAAGAAAGTCCAGCTCGAGATGGGCGGGAAGAATCCGCAAGTCGTGCTGGACGATGCGGACCTCGCCACGGCGGTAGAGCTTTGCGTGCAGAGTGCTTACTACGCTTCCGGTCAGCGCTGCACCGCGTCCAGTCGCCTGATCGTGACGAAGGGCATCTACGCGAAGTTCGTCGACGCGATGCAGGCGCGCATGGCCGGCATTCGGGTCGGCAACGCACTGGCGGCAACGACCGATATCGGGCCCGTCGCAAGTCAGGCGCAGTTCGACCAGGACGCGCGATACGTGGATATTGCGCTCGACGAAGGCGCGACGCTCGCGGTTCCCGGCGGCCGGGTCGCCTGTCACACCGGCAGTGGATTCGAAGGCTATTTCTTCTCGCCGGTGCTGCTCACCGATACGACGCCCGCCATGCGTATCAACAAGGAAGAAGTGTTCGGCCCGGTCGCCTCGATCATCCAGGTCGCCGACTACGACGAAGCCCTGGCAAGCGCGAACGACACCGAGTTCGGTCTCGCCGCGGGCATCGCCACCGCGAGCCTGAAGTACGCGTCGCATTTCAAGCGCCATAGCCAGGCCGGCATGGTGATGGTGAATCTCCCCACCGCTGGCGTCGACTATCACGTGCCCTTCGGCGGCCGGAAGGGATCGAGCTATGGTCCCCGCGAACAGGGCACCTATGCCCGCGAGTTCTACACGACCGTGAAGACCTCGTATATCGCCAGCTAACCCCCATTCGAACAAAAGGTCTGCCGTGTCTGCCAATCACCCGCTGCAAACTTCCGCCCCGCGCGCTTCAACCGCCGGCCGTGTACTCGTGGACGCCCTGAAACTGCATGGCGTGGAGCGTATCTTCTGCGTGCCCGGAGAGAGCTATCTGGAAGTGCTCGACGCCCTTCATGACCACCCCGACATGGAGCTGATCGTCGCCAAGCATGAAGGCGCGGCGGCAAACATGGCGGAAGCCGACGGCAAGCTGACCGGCCGCCCCGGCATCTGCATGGTCACACGCGGTCCTGGCGCGACTCACGCGAGCATCGGTGTCCACATCGCGCAGCAGGATTCCACGCCGATGATTCTCTTCGTGGGCCAGATCGCGCGCGCGCACTGGGGCCGCGAAGCGTTCCAGGAAGTCGACTACCAAGAAATGTTCGGGTCGATGGCGAAGCTCGTTATCCAGATCGAAGACGAGCATCGTATGGGCGAGCTGATGGCGAAGGCGTTTCATACCGCCGTATCGGGGCGCCCCGGACCGGTGGTCGTCTCGCTTCCCGAAGATATGCTCGTCGCCGCGACGACTTCCCAGGCGTGTCTCGCAACCCCCATCGAAACGCCGGCGGTCAGTGCGACCTCCTTAAAGGCGATCGAGGCCGAACTGAAATCGGCGCAACGCCCGCTGGTCGTGGTCGGCGGCAGCACCTGGACCGGGCAAGGCATCGAAGACATCCGGGCCTTCGCCAGAGCATGGAATGTGCCGGTGGCGTGTTCGTTCCGCCGGCAAGATATCGTCGACAACAACGACCCGCAGTACGTGGGGCATATGAGCCTGGGCATGAGCCCGATGCTGAAAGAGATGGTCGCATCGGCCGACGTGATCGTCTCGCTCGGCAGCCGGCTGGGGGACGTGGCAACCGACGCGTACTCGCTGCTGAGCGTGCCGGTCCCGAGGCAACGGTTGATCATGTGCCATCGGGAGGCAGGCGAGCTCGGGCGCGTCTTCCAGGCGGCGCAGGCGATTCAGATCGACCCCAACGCCATGGCCGCGGCGCTGTGCACGTTGCGCGCGCCCGAGGCCCCGGCGTGGCACGCATGGACGCAACAAGGCCGCGCTGCGTTCGAAGCGTTCACGGCGCTGAACCCGGCCTCGCCCGCGGTGAATGGGGTGAATCTCACCGAGGTCATGTTGCATCTGACCTCGACGCTGCCCGCCAACTCCGTACTCACGAACGGCGCGGGAAACTATTCCGTCTGGCTGCATCGCTATTACCGCTACCGTGCGGCACGTACCGAACTCGCGTCCACCTGCGGCGCGATGGGCTACGGCCTCCCCGCCGCCGTGGCCGCAGGATTGCGACACAAGGACCGCACGGTCGTTTGCGTCGCCGGTGACGGCTGTTTCCTGATGTACCCGCAAGAACTCGCCACCGCTGTCGAATATGGCGCGCGCCTGATCGTCCTCGTCGTCAACAACGGCATGTACGGGACGATCCGCATGCACCAGGAGCGCGAGTACCCCGGACGCGTGAGCGGTACCCGCCTGCGCGGGCCCGACTACGTCGCTCTGGCGAAGGCGTTCGGCGCGCATGCGGAACGGGTGACTTCGGCCGAAGCCTTCCCCGCTGCCTTCGAGCGGGCACGGGAAGCGGGCGGCGTCGCGCTCATCGAACTGATCACCGACCCGCTGCAGATTACCCCCGAGAAGCGCCTCGACACGGTTTGAGCCGCACGGAACCGAAGAGAACGTCGATCAGTCTGGCCAGGCGCGGGCTGAACATCGCCGTGCTTTGCCCATAAAAGAGAAAAGGTGAAGGAGATAACATGAACAAGGTCATTGAGCCCACGCCGAAGGTGAAAGCCATCCAGCGAGGCGCGTTGACGATGCTGGTCATCAGCGGAGTGATCAGTACCATCGACCGCGCGGCGCTCGCCGTGGCGAATCCCCTGATTCGCCACGACATGGGACTGTCGGTGGCGGAAATGGGCTTCCTGCTCTCCGCATTTCTGTGGGCCTATGCGTTCGCGCAATTGCCTGTTGGTGTCCTGCTGGACCGCTTCGGTCCGCGCTGGCTGCTCGCGGGCGGACTGGCGCTCTGGTCCGCGGCGCAGGCCATGTGCGGCATGGTGAACAACACGGTGCAGTTCGCCGTCGCCCGCGCGCTGCTCGGCGTTGGCGAGGCGCCTCAATTCCCGACGGGTGCGCGGGTCACGCGCGACTGGTTCGCGGCTCGTCACCGCGGGCGCGCGACCGGCACGTTTATCAGTTCTTCCTATCTGGGAACCGGAGTCGCCGCGCCGTTCCTGACCGTGTTGATGCTGAACTTCGGCTGGCACAACATGTTCATCATCATGGGCGTGCTCGGGCTGGTCATGGCGGCGATCTGGGCGGCGTTTTACCGTAGCCCGGCCGACGTCGCGTTGACGGCCGAAGAGCATGCCTATCGCCAGGCCGGCGACGAAATCAAGGCGGCCTCGAGGCAAAGCCTGACGGCGAAGCAGTGGGGCAGCCTGCTGAAGGACCGCACGACCCTCGGCCTCGTGCTCGGGTACTTCGGCATCACCTACGTGAGCTGGCTGTTCCAGAGCTGGTTGCCCGGATATCTGCAAATGGAGCGCCACATGAGCATTGCGAAGGTGGGCTGGACGGCGGCCATTCCCTACACCTGCGCGGTACTCGGTGCCCTGTCGGCAGGTTTTGTCGTCGACAAACTCGCCAATGCGGGCTTCAGCCTGACCAACAGCCGCCGGCTGCCCATCTGCGTCATCTTGCTTCTCGAAACCGCCATGGTCGCATCCGCTGCGGTGGCGCCGAGCAACGCGGTCGCGGTTGCGGCCATTTCGGGCGCCATGTTCTGCGGTGCGGCCGCCGCAAGTATCGCGTGGTCGGCCATCAGCGTATTGAGTCCAACCGCGTTCACCGGCTCGCTGGGCGCGTTGCAGAACTTCGGCGGCTTCACGGGCGGCGCATTGGCGCCCATTGTTACCGGCCTCATCGTTCAGGCGACCGGTTCGTTCGTCGTGGCGCTGTTCGTCGGCGCCGGTCTGGTGTTGCTGGCCGCCTGCTCGTATCTGTTTCTCGTTCGCGGTCCCATCACGCGGCTCGAGGCGGAGCCGATGGGAGCCGTGAAGGCGGCATGAGCGGCGCAGCCGCCAGCTGATCGCGTCCGCCAAAAACACAAAGGGCGTAACGGTGACGTTGCGCGCTTCGGTACTCGCGGTCTCCGGTAGGGCTGGCTGTATTGCGTTATGGTACGGTAGGACCGGCTTTAGAAGCCGTGCCCACTGGAGGCCTGTTTCACAACGGTATGACGCGTCGCGCGACAAAAGAATGGACCTGAACGTACTCGAGTATTTCTGCACCATCGCCAAGGCGGGAAGCCTCTCGAAGGCCGCCGCCGTGCTGGGAATCGAACAGTCGACCTTGACGCGGCACATCGGCAAACTCGAAGACTCGGTGGGCGTCAAGCTGTTCCATCGAACCGGCCGGGGCATGGTGCTCAACGAGAAAGGCCAGATCTTTTTCGAGTACGCGAACGAGATGACCGAAGCGGCCGACCGGGCGCGCAAGGTCGCGCGGGAACTGGCGGCGCAAGGTCCCGCGCACATCATCGTGGCGGCTCAACCCACGTTGGCGCAAGTCACCTTCGGCCCGATTCTTCACGCGCTCAAGCGCGAGTATCCAACGACCACGGTGCGATTTGTCGAGGCGCTGGGCAGTCAGATTTTGACGTGGCTCCAGGAAGGCAAAGTGGACGTTGCCTTGCTGTACATGCCCAGCAATTCGAAACTGATTCCCCATGAGCGGCTGGTCCAGGAGCCGTTTTATTGTCTCTCGCCTCCGGGGCCGCAGCCCAAGCAGAACTCCATGACGGCAAGAGAGTTCATCGACTTGCCGCTGGTCATTCCCAGTACGGCTCACGGCATTCGGACCCAGGCTCAGTCGTTTGCCGACCGCTACGGAAAGCGCCTGAACATCTCCGTGGAATGCGATGGCTCGACGCACCTGATGCGCCAGCTCGTGCAGATGGGACATGGGCATACCTTGTTGCCATTCGCTTCTGCCGCGAGCGAAGTATCGGCAGGCTTGATGCGCGCGACACGTATCGACGATAGCGAAGCCGTGCGATCCGTGGTGATGGCGACGACGACGGGAAAGGTCCCGATGGTCGGCCTCTCTCGCGTGACGGGAATCATCAAAGAAACCATCGCTGAAATCGTGGCCCGGAAGCAGTGGCCTGGCGTCGACAAGATGAGTTGATCGTGTCGTAAACGCTAAGTCTGCGGTCAGACTTTCTATTCCATAAAATTAGTTATCCGTATGGAAATTCACGCCATGAAAATGCATGCGATTTTCATGATCGGTTCATAGCTGATATGCGCCTGTGCCGTAGATACACGCGGCTGCCCCACGTTAGGATGATTTTGCCGGTCGCATTACCCTGGTCGGCGAACCATCGCGGCCCATAAAATCAACGGAGACAGGTTTCTTGAAGACACAGAATCAATTCGGAGTTCGAACGAAGCTACGCTATTGCGGCATCGTCATCGCCTCAGCTATCGCACTCTGCGCGAGCGCGAACAGTCAGGCCGACCTGTTGTTCAGCACGAACGATGGTCACACGGCGCTGAAGGATGGCCAGCTCGTCGCGGCGTCGCCGCAGCATGCGGATACGCTGACTGTCTACGAGAGCGCGCAAAGTCGCCTCAAGCTGCTCACCACGTTCGACATGGCCGGAAGCGTCGTGGGCCCTCCGATGGCGCTCTGGGTATCGCCCGACGCATCGTGGGGCATCGCGACGGCGTCCACGTCGCTCGACACCGAACACGCGGGCGAGATCAAGCCCGATACCCAGGTCAACGTGTTCGAAA
This sequence comes from Paraburkholderia acidisoli, assembly GCF_009789675.1. Lineage (NCBI taxonomy): Bacteria > Pseudomonadati > Pseudomonadota > Betaproteobacteria > Burkholderiales > Burkholderiaceae > Paraburkholderia > Paraburkholderia acidisoli. Next base: position 799,629 of record NZ_CP046914.1, read on the forward strand.
TTGGCGGCACGCCGCATGGGTCCGAGATTCGGGTGGTCCAGCATTTGTCCGCTGGCGCTGGCGCAGCTTCCGTCCGTGTCTCGCCCGACGGGAAATACGCGGCGGTTGCCAATCGCGACGGCGGCACGGTGAGCTTCTTCACGATTTCGGGCCACGCGCTCAGCCCGTTCCAGACGTTCACCTACAAGAAGGATTCGGGTCCCAATGGGGCGGTTTTCCTCGGCGATAGCCGGACGGTCCTGGTGACCATGAACAAGGAGAACCGGGTCAGCATTCTCCACATCGACGGTGACAGCGTGGAAGAGGATGCGCGCTCCATCACGACCGGCATCGCCCCGCTCACGATCGAGCTGAGCCCGGCGGGCGGTCTGGTCGCCGTTTCCAACATGGGACGCAGTGCGGGTGATGTGGACACCGTCAGCATCATCGACGTTAGCAAGACACCGTTCCGCACGATCGACACGGTCGCGGTTCCGAGCGGGCCGGAGCCGATGAAGTTTTCGCCGGACGGACGGTATCTCACGGTCGGTTCGGAAGACGGCACCACGAAGGCGAAGTCTTCGCCGTTCTGGCATGCGAACGGGTACTTGAGCGTATTCGAGGTCGAGAACGGCCGGCTCCATCTGAAAGCCCAGGAGAAGTCGGGGGGCTGGATGGAGGGCATTGCTTACTCCAAAGACGGCCAGCGCATCTACGTCCAGGATATGAACGAGAACGTCATCCTCGCCTATGGCTGGAACGGCACGAAGCTGCAACTTCTGGAGAAACGGCCCGCTGCGGCGGGTCCGTCGGCGTTCGCAACGGCGTGGCGTTGATGCGGCGAGGAAACACACGAGCGCCAGAAACGCAAAAGCCGGCTAACGAAGCCGGCTTTTTTGCGTTCATTCACCGCATGGGGAAATTGTCTTTTCAGACACGCTGACTATCTGGTGGGCCGGGTGGGGTTCGAACCCACGACGTCCTTTCGGAGGCGGATTATGAGTCCGCTGCCTGCAACCAACACGGCGTCCGGCCCACGATATTTTCAGCGGTCAACAAAAAAGCCCGGTCTACCCAAAGGCCGGGCTTTTTGACGACAGGCCGACATACTACACGAAAGCAGGCCGGCCTGACCAGCGGGCGCGAGACTTCCGCGCACTACACCCGTACCGGGCTCAATTTCCTTCGAGGAAGGACTTGAGCTTGTCCGAACGGCTCGGGTGACGCAGCTTGCGCAGCGCCTTCGCTTCGATCTGGCGAATACGCTCGCGCGTGACGTCGAACTGCTTGCCGACTTCTTCGAGCGTGTGGTCCGTGCTCATTTCGATACCGAAGCGCATGCGCAGCACCTTCGCCTCGCGCGGCGTGAGCGAGTCGAGCACGTCCTTCACGACGTCGCGCATCGAAGCATGCAACGCGGCGTCGGCGGGCGCCACCGTGTTGTTGTCCTCGATGAAGTCGCCGAGATGCGAGTCGTCGTCGTCGCCGATGGGCGTTTCCATGGAGATCGGTTCCTTCGCGATCTTCATGATCTTGCGGATCTTGTCCTCCGGCATTTCCATCTTCTCGGCCAGCGTTGCCGGATCCGGCTCGAGACCGGTTTCCTGCAGGATCTGACGCGAGATGCGGTTCATCTTGTTGATCGTCTCGATCATGTGAACCGGAATGCGGATCGTGCGCGCCTGGTCCGCGATCGACCGCGTGATGGCCTGACGAATCCACCACGTTGCGTAGGTCGAAAACTTGTAGCCGCGACGATATTCGAACTTGTCCACCGCCTTCATCAAACCGATGTTGCCTTCCTGGATCAGATCGAGGAATTGCAGGCCACGGTTCGTGTACTTCTTGGCGATGGAGATCACGAGACGCAGGTTCGCCTCGGTCATTTCGCGCTTGGCCTGACGCGCCTTCAGTTCGCCGGCCGCCATCTGGCGGTTGGTTTCCTTGAGGTCCTTGAGCGGCAGCACCACACGCGCCTGCAAGTCGAGCAGGCGCTGCTGCTGTTCGCGGATAGCGGGAATGTTGCGCGAGAGAATGGCGCTATACGAGTGCGGTTCGCCCACGACCTTCTCCGACCACTCGAGGTCGGTTTCGTTGCCGGGGAAACGCGCGATGAACTCCGAGCGCGGCATGCCGCACTTGTCCACGACCGTGTGCAGGATCTGGCGTTCGACCTGACGCACTTCGTCAACCTGAGCGCGCAGCGTGTCGCACAGACGCTCCACCGTTCGCGCGGTGAAGCGGATCGACATGAGCTCGTTCTGGATGGTTTCCTGCGCCTTGAGATAGGACTTCGACTTGTAGCCCTCCTTCTCGAAGGCGCGGCGCATCTTGTCGAACCACTCGCTGATGAGGCCGAACTTTTCGAGCGAAGCGCGCTTCAAGGCTTCGAGCTGCGCCGCGTTGGCCGTCGCCTGCGCCGCGCCGTCGTCCTCTTCTTCCTCTTCCTCGCTCTCTTCCTCTTCTTCCTCTTCGTCCTCGTTCTCGATCTCTTCGGCCTGCTTGGCGTCGAAGCCGTCGGTGTCTTCGGCGTTCGGATCGATCAGGCCGTCGACGAGTTCGTCCACGCGGATCTCGTCGTTCGCGACGCGCTCGGCCATCGCGAGAATGTCGGCGATGGTGGTCGGGCACGCGGAGATCGCCATGACCATGTGCTTGAGGCCGTCTTCAATGCGCTTGGCGATTTCGATTTCGCCTTCGCGCGTGAGCAGCTCGACCGTGCCCATTTCGCGCATGTACATGCGCACGGGGTCGGTCGTGCGGCCGAATTCGGAGTCGACGGTCGAGAGCGCGACTTCGGCTTCTTCCTCGACTTCGTCGTCGGAAGACGCGTTGGGTGCGTTGTCGTTGAGCAGCAGCGTTTCGGCGTCGGGCGCCTGCTCGTAGACGGCCACGCCCATGTCGTTGAACGTGCTGATGATGCCTTCGATCGCCTCGGTTTCCGTGAAGTTGTCCGGGAGGTGATCGTTGATTTCCGCATACGTGAGGAAGCCGCGCTCCTTGCCGAGCTTGATGAGCGCGCGCAGCTTGGTGCGCCGCTCCTCGATCTCTTCGACGGTGCCGGGCTGCGACGACGCGAACGCGTCCTTCAGCAGCGCCTTTTCCTTGGCTCGCCGGTCTCGCGCTCGGGAGGTTTTCTCCTTCGCGGCGGGCGCGCTGTCTTCGCTCTGGGTTGCCTCGTCATCGACGGGTACTTCATTCAGCTTTTTCGTCATGGAGTTCGCCGTACCGGCTATAGTCTCGACTCGCGACTGCTGGACAACAGCCGCTTGAACCGTGGATACGTGAGCCTCGCGCTCTGCCGCATCGTCCGCGACGGCAGGCACTTCCCTTGCACTTCTCGAACCGGACCGCTTCGTTGCCGGTTGGGACGCGGCTTTCGCCGCGCGCACAGGCGCTGCTCTTGCAGCCGAAGCAGCCATGGACTTCCTCCGGGCTGCCGGTTCGGAACGGGTACTGGACGCGTTTCCTGACGAACGGGCGGATGTTGCGACATTGGCCTCAATGACCGTTTGGGTCGGCTCCGTCGAGCCCTTGCCAGTCGCCTTGCTTCCGCCTGCAGTCTTTGCCATTGCCATTCCGCCCTTGCTGGAAACCTGGACACGCCCGGATTACCCCAACCCGAGTGAATACCCACGCGCCTGCCCGGAAAAAACAAAAACAAACCGCTGAAAACCTGTAATTTTACCACGCGAGAAAAATGCGCTCCCGTGCGGTCCTTCCCTTACAAACCGAGCTGACGTTTCATTTCAGCCCGCGTCTGATTCAACGACATCAATTCGGCCAATTCCTCCGGCGTATGCCTCGATTGCCGCGACAGCGCGTCCAGCCGCTCGCAGCAGGCGTCGTAGCGCATTTTCAGGATTGCTGCCTTGAGTTCCTCGCTCACGAGCCGCTCCTGCTCGCGGCGCTCCTCCAAAGCGGAGCCGTCTTCGGGATTTTTCATCAGTAAATCCCGAACGTTTTCATCATAGTCCAGAATTTCGCGAAAAATCTCCTCGAACGTCGCAGCATTGGCCCCATTTCTCAGCAGATCCGAAAGCAGCTGGAATTCCGCCGATTCGCCGAGCGCGCGCGCGTGCGTGGCCACCTCTTCGAACAACTCGCCGTGGCGCGTGAAGCCGATGAGCGCCTTCTCCGCCTCCTCGTCCAGTTGCGCCGCAATGCGCGGATGCATGACGAGGCTGCGCAGCGCCTTGCGCTCCAGCCCCGTGACGAGGTGCCGGTCCTTGCGCGCCGGCGCCTGGCGCGCCGCCTGGGCAATGCGCGCGTCCACTTCGCACAGCGCCGCGACTTCCTCGAACGGCACGTCCAGCCGGTCCGCGAACATGTGCATGATCTGCGCGCGCAAGGCGTTCGCGGGCAGCGCCTGCAGCAGCGGTTTCGCGTCGAACAGCGCGCGGGCGCGGCCTTCGGGCTGATCCAGCTCTTTGTCCGCCAGCACTTCGTTCAGCATGAACTGCGAAAGCGGCATGGCGCGCTCGACCTGCTCCGAGAACGCCTCGGTGCCGAATTCGCGCACGTAGCTGTCCGGATCGTGCTCGGCGGGCAGGAACAGAAAGCGGATCGTGCGGTTGTCGGCCGCGTGCGGCAGACACGCGTCCAGCGCGCGCCGCGCGGCGCGGCGGCCCGCGGAGTCGCCGTCGAAGCTGAAGATCACCGTGTCGGTCTGACGCATCAGCTTCTGCACGTGGATCGGCGTGCACGCGGTGCCGAGCGTGGCCACGGCGTTCTGGAAGCCCAGTTGCGCCAGCGCCACCACGTCCATATAGCCTTCCACCACCAGCACGTAGCGCTGCTCGCGAATCGCGAGGCGCGCCTCGAACAGCCCATACAGCTCGCTGCCCTTGTTAAATAGCGGCGTTTCCGGCGAATTCAAATACTTGGGCTCGCCGCCATCCAGGACGCGGCCGCCGAAGCCGATGACCTGGCCCTTTACGTTGCGGATCGGGAACATCACGCGGTCGCGGAAACGGTCGTAGCGGCGCGCGGCGCCCTGCGCATCCTGCTTTTCGCTGACGATGACGAGACCCGACTCCACGAGCGAGTCGTCGCGGTAATTCTCGAACGCGGATTCGAGGTTCTGCCAGCCGTCTGGGGCATAACCGAGCCCGAAGCGCGCGGCGACTTCGCCCGTGAGACCACGCTTCTTGAGGTACTGAATGGCGTTGGGCGCGCCGCGCAACTGCTTGCGGTAGTAGTCGCAGGCGGTTTGCATCACGTCGGAGAGCGCCGTGGTGACGGCCTTCGACGCGCCGGACGCGAAGCCCCCGGCACCGCCGCCGCTGAAGCCGCCGCGCAGGGGCGATGGTTCCTGCGGCACGCTGAGCCCCACCGACTGCGCGAGTTGCTCGACGGCCTCGGGAAACGAGAGCCCGGCGTGTTCCATGAGAAAGCCGATCGCCGTGCCGTGCGCGCCGCAGCCGAAGCAGTGATAGAACTGCTTGGTCGGACTCACCGTGAACGACGGGCTTTTCTCGTTGTGGAACGGGCACAGGCCCATGAAATTCGCGCCGCCCTTCTTGAGCTGCACGTAACGACCCACCACGTCGACAATATCGACGCGGTTGAGCAGGTCCTGCAAAAACGAATGCGGAATCATCGAGGCCTGAACGCCCGTTGAGCAGAAGAGTCTCGCGCGACGCGCACCGAAGCGCCCGGCGCCGCCGCCCGCGAACGGAGCGGCACGCCGCGCACGAGACGCGTGCTCTTACTTCGAGAGCGCGGCTTTGACGAGGCCCGAGACCGCCGTCATGTCGGCGCGGCCCGCGAGCTTCGGCTTGAGCACGCCCATGACCTTGCCCATGTCCTGCGGACCGGCGGCGCCCACCTGCGCGACGGCGGCCTGGACTTCGGCGGCGATCTCGGCATCGGACAGTTGCGCGGGCATGTAGGCGGCCAGCACGGTCAGCTCGGCCGCTTCCTTTTCCACGAGATCGTTCCGGCCGGCGGCTTCGAACTGGCTGATCGAATCCTTGCGCTGCTTGATCATCTTGTCGATGACGGCGGTGACGCCGGCGTCGTCGAGCGTCACGCGCTCGTCCACTTCACGTTGCTTGATGGCGGCGAGCAGCAGACGGATCGTGGCGAGGCGCTCGGTTTCGCGGGCGCGCATCGCGGCCTTCATGTCGTCGTTGATCTGGTCTCGGAGACTCATCACTCACCTGAATTACGTTGGGGTTGCTGGAATGCAAAACCCGCCTGGAAGCGTTTCCAGGCGGGTCGGCGCAGATTCGACTTGGTTGCGACCACACCAGAAGGCAGCCACGGCCGGGAACCATCGAGCTTGTGGCTCGCCGGACCGGCCCGGCTGCACACGCCGCCGCACGCCGCGCCACCAGGCGCGCGCCGCGACGGCGCCGAAAATCAGTACAGCTTCTTCGGCAGCATCTGGCCACGCAGACGCTTGAAATGGCGCTTGACCGCCGCCGCTTTCTTGCGCTTACGCTCCGACGTCGGCTTCTCGTAAAACTCGCGCGCACGAAGTTCGGTCAGGAGACCGTTCTTTTCGATCGTGCGCTTGAAGCGGCGCATGGCGACTTCAAACGGCTCGTTTTCTTTTACGCGGATGGTCGTCATTTTCCAATAACGGATCGGAGGTAAAGAAAACTGAGTGTAGCAAAGGAAATTGCCAGTCGCCAGATTATCGTCAGGCGCTCCGCACGGCCGCCGCGAAGTCCGCCGCGGCCTCGCCCGCGGCCACGCCGGAGGCCCATGCCCACTGGAAATTGTAGCCGCCGAGCCAGCCCGTGACGTCCACCGCCTCGCCCACGAAATAGAGGCCCGGCACGCGCTGGCTCATCATCGTCGCCGAGGAGAGTTCGCGCGTGTCCACACCGCCGCGCGTGACTTCGGCCTTCTTGTAGCCTTCGGTGCCGGTGGGCGTGAGCGTCCATTGCGCGAGGCCGTCGCCCACGCGGCGCAGCGTCTTGTCGGGCAGGTCGGCGAGGCGCGCATCGGCCTTCACCTGGTGCGTTTCGAGCCACGCGTGCGCGAGGCGTGCGGGCACCCATTCGGCGAGCAGATTGCCGATCTGGCGTTTGGTCTCGCCCTTCGCCTCGATCAACGCCGCCGTGGCGTCGCGCTCGGGCAGCAGGTTCACGCGAATCGGCTGGCCGGGCTGCCAGAAGCTCGAAATCTGCAGGACGCCCGGCCCCGACAAGCCGCGATGCGTGAACAGCAGGTCTTCGTCGAAAGCGCCGCCGGTCTTGCGCTCGCCCGTCGCCACGTTGACTTCGAGCGACACGCCCGAGAGCGGCACGTAGGGCGCCCATTCGTCCTGCGCGAAGGTCAGCGGCACGAGCGCCGGGCGTGTGTCGATCAGCTTGTGGCCGAACTGCTTCGCGACGCGATAGGCGAAATCGGTCGCGCCGATCTTCGGAATCGACAGACCGCCGGTCGCGATCACGAGCGCCTGCGCGCGAATCTCGCCTTGCGGCGTGCCGAGCGTGAAGCCCGCGCCATCGGCATGACTCACGGCCTCGACGGGCAGCGGACGGCGCCACGCCACGCGGCCTTCGTCGCATTCGGCGCGCAGCACGTCGATGATCGCCTCGCTCGACTGGTCGCAGAACAGCTGGCCCTTGTGCTTCTCGTGCCACGTCACGCGATGCTGGCGCAGCAGCGCCAGAAAGTCGCGCGGCGTATAGCGCGCGAGCGCCGAGCGGCAGAAATGCGGGTTGTTCGAGAGATAGTTGGCCGGGCTCGCGTGCAGATTCGTGAAATTGCAGCGGCCGCCGCCGGAGATGCGGATTTTTTCCGCGAGGCGCGGCGCGTGATCGATCAGCGCCACGCGGCGCCCCTTCTGGCCGGCCACCGCCGCGCACATCATGCCGGCCGCCCCTGCGCCGATCACGGCGATGTCGAAAGATTCCATGGCGCGCATTTTACCTGCGCGGCAGCGGCCACGGCCCGCGCGCCGCTCTGGCGGCTCCGGGGAAACTTCGGGACGACTTCGAGGCGCCCTCCGGGCGAACGCTGGACGGACTCGAGACGCGCTCAGCCGGCCGACGCGCGCACTGCTATACTTTCAGGCTTACTTTTCTCCGTTTTAGCGACGTTTTCGCGGCCCGTTCGCGACCGTTGCGCGCCACACCATGCTCGTTCTCGGCATCGAAAGCTCCTGCGACGAAACCGGCCTCGCGCTCTACGACAGCGAGCGTGGCCTGCTCGCGCACGCGCTGCACTCGCAGATCGCCATGCACCGCGAGTACGGCGGTGTCGTGCCGGAACTCGCTTCGCGCGATCATATTCGCCGCGCGTTGCCGCTGCTGGAAGAAGTGCTCGCGAAGAGCGGCGCGGCGCGCGCCGACATCGACGCCATCGCGTTCACGCAAGGCCCCGGCCTCGCGGGCGCGCTGCTGGTGGGCGCGAGCATCGCCAACGCGCTCGCCATGGCGTGGAACCGGCCCACCGTCGGCATTCACCATCTCGAAGGGCATCTGCTTTCGCCGCTGCTGGTGGACGCGCCGCCGCCGTTCCCGTTCGTCGCGCTGCTGGTCTCGGGCGGCCACACGCAATTGATGCGCGTGACCGACGTGGGCGTGTACGAAACGCTCGGCGAAACCCTCGACGACGCCGCCGGCGAAGCCTTCGACAAAACCGCCAAGCTGCTCGGGCTCGGCTATCCGGGCGGCCCGGAAGTTTCGCGCCTCGCCGAATTCGGCACGCCGGGCGCGGTCGTGCTGCCGCGTCCCATGCTGCACTCGGGCGACCTCGACTTCAGCTTCAGCGGGCTCAAGACGGCCGTGCTCACGCAGGTGAAGAAGCTCGGCGCGAATATCTGCGAGCAAGGCAAGGCGGACATCGCGCGCGGTTTTGTCGACGCCGCCGTGGAAGTGCTGGCCGCGAAGTCGCTGGCCGCGCTCAAGAAAACGAAAATGAAGCGCCTCGTGGTCGCGGGCGGCGTGGGCGCGAACAAGCAGTTGCGCGAGACGCTCTCGGCGGCGGCAAAAAAGCGCGGCTTCGAGGTGCATTACCCCGATCTCGCGCTATGCACGGACAACGGCGCGATGATCGCGCTCGCGGGCGCGCTGCGCCTGCAACGCTGGCCGGAACAGGCCACGCGCGACTATGCGTTCACGGTGAAGCCACGCTGGGATTTGACGGCGTTGGCGCAGCAGTAACGGCGTTAGAACTTCTGCCGATCAAGCTGCGAAACAAAAAAGCCGCCTTGTCAGGCGGCTTTTTCACATCCAGCGTTCAAGCGACGATCAAGCGAAAATCAGGCGGCCCGCTTGTCGTGCTCGATCACGGCGTAGGCGCTGTGATTGTGGATCGACTCGAAATTCTCGGCTTCGAGCGCATAGGCGAGCACGCGCGAATCGGCGTTCAGGCGCACGGCCACGTCGCGCACGAGGTCTTCCACGAACTTCGGGTTCTCGTACGCGCGCTCGGTCACGTACTTCTCGTCGGGGCGCTTGAGCAAACCCCAGAGTTCGCACGACGCCTCTTCTTCCGCAATGCGGATGAGGTCTTCCACGGGCAGATCGCCTTCGAATTCCGCGTCGATGGTCACGTGCGAGCGCTGATTGTGCGCGCCGTACTGCGAGATCTTCTTCGAGCACGGGCACAGGCTCGTGACCGGCACGAGCACCTTGAGGAACAGACGCGTCTGGCCGTCGCGCGCGTCGCCCGTGAGCGTCACTTCGTAGTCGAGCAGACTCTCCACGCCCGACACCGGCGCGACCTTCTTCACGAAGTACGGGAACGACACTTCGATACGGCCCGCCTGCGATTCGAGCTTCGTCAGCATGATGTCGAGCATCGCGCGGAACGTGGCGGGTTCGAGCGGCGCCTTGTTCTCTTCGAGCAGCGCGACGAAGCGGGACATGTGCGTGCCCTTCTGGTCGGCCGGCAGATGAACGTCGAGGTTCCACGTGCCGACGCTCGGCTGCACCTCGCCCGCGCCCGTCTTCACGGTAAGCGGATGACGCACGCCCTTCACGCCCACGCGCTGGATGGGGATCTGACGCGTGTCGACCGAGCTTTGCACGTCCGGCATCACGAAGGCCGGATTCATCTGATTCATGTTCTTATCCTCAAGCCGCGCCGGATACGGCGCGCAAATGGCAACGCCGGCAAGAGCCGGCGCTGTCTGGCGGTTGCCGGGTGGAAAACCCGTCCGCCGGTTCAAATGTCGGGTGAGCCGCCCGCGCTGCGCGGGCTCCGGACTCAGGCGACGCGCATCACCGATTGACCCGCGGCGTTCGCGTTGCTGTCGAGAAAGCGCTCGCGAATCGACTTCGCGATGCCTGCCGCGTCGAGGCCACAGGCTGCCAGCAGCTTCGCCGGATCGCCGTGATCGATGAAGCGGTCGGGAAGGCCCAATTGTAGTACGGGCTTGATAACCCCACTTTCAAGCAGGGATTCCACGACCGCCGATCCTGCGCCGCCCATGATGCAGCCTTCCTCGACGGTCACGAGGTAGTCGTGCGTCTCGGCGAGCTGCTTCACGAGTGCCGCGTCGATCGGCTTCACGAAGCGCATGTTGGCGACCGTGGCGTCGAACGTTTCGGCCGCGGCCAGCGACGGCGCGACCATCGTGCCGAACGCGAGGATCGCCACGCGCTTGCCCGCGGGCGCCTGGCTTTCGCGGCGCACTTCGCCCTTGCCCACCGGCAGCGCGGTCATCTGCTTGACCGTGGCCACGCCCGTGCCCGCGCCGCGCGGGTAGCGCACGGCCGTCGGGCAATCCTGCTGGAGCGCCGTGTAGAGCATCTGGCGGCATTCGTTTTCGTCCGATGCCGCCATCACCATCATGTTCGGGATGCAGCGCATGAATGCGAGGTCGTACGCGCCCGCATGCGTCGCGCCGTCCGCGCCCACGAGACCCGCGCGGTCGATCGCGAACACGACCGGCAGGTTTTGCAGCGCCACGTCGTGAATCAGCTGGTCGTACGCGCGTTGCAGGAAGGTCGAGTAGATCGCGACCACCGGCTTCATGCCTTCGGCGGCGATACCGCCCGCGAACGTCACCGCGTGCTGCTCGGCGATACCCACGTCGAAGTAACGGTCCGGGAAGCGCTTTTCGAACTCGACGAGGCCCGAGCCTTCGCGCATGGCGGGCGTGATGCCGACCACGCGGTTATCCAGTTCCGCCGCGTCGCACAGCCATTCGCCGAACACCTGCGTGTAGGTCTTCTTCGAGGGCGCCGTGGACGGCTTGATGCCTTCGGCCGGGTTGAACTTGCCGGGACCGTGGTAGAGCACCGGGTCGGCTTCGGCAAGCTTGTAGCCCTGGCCTTTCTTCGTCACCACGTGCAGGAATTGCGGGCCGCGCAGTTCCTTGATGTTCTGCAGCGTGGGGATCAGCGAGTCGAGGTCGTGACCGTCGATCGGGCCGATGTAGTTGAAGCCGAACTCTTCGAACAGCGTGGCCGGCACGATCATGCCCTTCGCGTGCTCTTCGAGCTTGCGCGCGAGATCGAGCACCGGCGGCGCATGACGCAGCACGCGCTCGACGCCCGCACGCGCGGCAGCGTAGAAACGGCCCGACATCAGGCGCGCGAGATGGCGATTGAGCGCGCCCACCGGCGGCGAAATCGACATGTCGTTGTCGTTGAGGATCACGAGCAGCGGCACGTCGTCTTCCACGCCACCGTTGTTCAGCGCCTCGAAGGCCATGCCCGCGGTCATCGCGCCGTCGCCGATCACGGCGATACCCTTGGCGTCTTCACCCTTGAGCTTGCTCGCGACGGCCATGCCGAGCGCCGCCGAGATCGACGTGCTCGAATGCGCCGTGCCGAACGTGTCGTATTCCGACTCGTCGCGCTTCGGGAAACCCGAAAGGCCGTCGAGCTGGCGCAGCGTGGGCATGCGGTCGCGGCGGCCGGTCAGGATCTTGTGCGGATAGGTCTGATGACCCACGTCCCAGACGATGCGATCGCGCGGCGTGTCGAACACGTAGTGCAACGCGATCGTCAGTTCGACCGTACCGAGGTTGGACGACAAATGGCCGCCCGTTTGCGAGACGCTTTCGAGAACGAAGGCACGCAGTTCGTCGGCAAGCGGTTGCAACTGTCGGCGATCGAGACGGCGCAGATCCGCCGGGTCGTCAATGGTTTTCAGCAAGTCGTACATCGTCGTTCCATTGTAGGAAAACTGGCGCTCCCGCACGTGTTCTGCTCATGCGGCTGGCCGCTGCATGCGCGTGGGCGGGATGGCGCGATCAGCTGACCCGGTTCACCACCAGGTCTGCGAGTTCGGCGAGGCGCTGGGCGCGCGCACCGAACGGTTCGAGCGCGGCGTGCGCGTCGGCGCGCAACTGCTGCGCGAGGACGCGCGAGGCATCGAGGCCGATGATCGACACGTAGGTCGGCTTGCCGTCCTTCGCGTCCTTGCCGGCGGTCTTGCCGAGCGTGGCGGAGTCGGCGGTCACGTCGAGAATGTCGTCCACCACCTGGAACGCCAGGCCCACGGCCGCCGCGTAGGCGTCGAGCGCCGCGAGCGTTTGCGCCGAAGGCGCTTCGCCCGCGAGCGCGCCCATGCGTACCGAAGCGCGCAGCAACGCGCCCGTTTTCAGGCGATGCATGGTTTCGAGTTCGGGACGCGTGAGCGCATGGCCGACGCTCGCCAGGTCGATGGCCTGACCGCCCGCCATGCCGATCGAGCCGCTCGCCAACGCGAGTTCGCGCACGAGCGGCGCCTGACGCGTGGCCGCGATGCTGTCCGAAGTGAGCGTGACGAACGCCTGCGATTGCAGCGCGTCACCGACGAGCAGCGCGGTCGGTTCGTCATATTTGACGTGTACGGTCGGCTTGCCGCGGCGCATGTCGTCGTCGTCCATGCAGGGCATGTCGTCGTGCACGAGCGAGTACACGTGGATCATCTCGAGCGCGCAGGCCGCCGCGTCGAGCGCCTCGGGCGTCGCTTGCGTGAGTTCGCCCGCCGCGTGGCACAGCAACGGACGCACGCGCTTGCCGCCGCCCAGCACGGCATAGCGCATGGCGTCGTGCAGCGGCGCGGGCTGCACGTCGGCAGCCGGCAAATAGTGATCGAGCGCGCTTTCGACCCGGTCGAGCACCAGCCGGGTCCATTGGTCAAATGTCATAGATCGTCGTCTCCGCCCGCAGCGGAGTCTGTCGTATTGAGGGGCACGGGACGCAGCGTTTCGCCGTCGAGCACGCGCACCTGTTGTTCAACTTTTTCGAGCTGCTGCTGGCAGAACCGCACCAGCGTGGCGCCACGGCGGTATGCAGCCAGAGAATCTTCGAGACTCAGGCTGCCGCCTTCCATGCGCGCGACGAGGCCGTCGAGTTCCGCGAGCGCTGCCTCGTAGCTCTCGGGGAGCGCTTCGGCTTCGGCCGGCTCGGCCGTTGCGGCACCGTCGTTTCTTGCGGATTTCGCCATGAGTCGTCGCCAGAATGAAACAAGGCGGACATTCTACGGCAAAAGCCCGTCTTTCGACCCGCTCGCCGGCGCGAGCGTGTTTTCAAATGTAATCTTCGGCCGAAAACGATCGCTGCCCGTTTTCGCGATTTGCCTTCGAATTTTCATGAATCGGACATCTTCCCGACACAATTCGAGCGAAAATCAGTGACTTAGCTGCCCCCGAGTCGGGTAAACCGGGTATAATCTCCGGCTCCCTAAATCGAATTTTCGATGGTTGGGTTGTTCACTGCTTTCACGTCTTCATCGGGAGTGGGAATGTCCAATCTGAGCAATGCATTGCAGCTGAATTCCATTCATAGTCAGCTGCCAGTCACCGCTTATTTTGACGAAGCGCTTCTCAAGCGCGAAATCGACACGCTTTTCCAGCAAGGTCCTCGTTACATCGGGCACGAACTGATGGTGCCCGAGGCGGGGAATTATTTTGCGCTGCCTGGCGAGAAAGAGGGGCGCGTGCTCGTTCGCAACAAAAGCAACGAGATCGAGCTGCTTTCGAACGTCTGCCGCCACCGTCAGGCCATCATGCTAAACGGTCGCGGCTCGGCAGACAACATCGTTTGTCCGCTGCACCGCTGGACCTACGACCTCAAGGGCGAACTGCTCGGCGCGCCGCACTTTGCGGACAAGCCCTGCCTGAACCTCAACAACACGCCGCTGCAGAAGTGGAACGGCCTGCTGTTCGAAACGGCGGGGCGCGACGTCGCGCGCGATCTCGCACGCCTCGGACCGGCCAAACATCTCGACTTCACGGACTACATGTTCGATCACGTCGAGGTCCACGAGTGCAACTACAACTGGAAGACCTTCATCGAGGTCTATCTGGAGGACTACCACGTCGTGCCGTTCCATCCCGGCCTCGGCCAGTTCGTCTCGTGCGACGACCTGCAGTGGGAGTTCGGCGACTGGTACAGCGTGCAGACGGTCGGTATCCACAGCCAGCTCGGCAAGCCCGGCAGCCCGACGTACCGCAAGTGGCACGACGAGGTCCTGCGCTTCCGTAACGGCGTGCCGCCGGAGTTCGGCGCGATCTGGATGGTGTACTACCCGAATCTGATGATCGAGTGGTATCCGCACGTGCTCGTGGTGTCGTGGCTCATCCCCAACGGCACGCAGAAAACGACCAATATCGTCGAGTTCTACTACCCCGAGGAAATCACGCTGTTCGAGCGCGAATTCGTCGAGGCCGAGCGCGCCGCCTATATGGAAACGGCCGTGGAAGACGACGAGATCGCCGAGCGCATGGACGCCGGCCGCCGCGCGCTTTACGAACGCGGCGTTTCCGAGGTCGGCCCATATCAGAGCCCGATGGAAGACGGCATGCAGCACTTCCACGAGTTCCTGCGCCGCGAGCTCGGGCCGCTCTGAGCGCGCACGGGCAAGTTCGGACGCGCGCCGAATGAGCGCCAGACGCATCAAGGAAAGACGGGCTTCGGCCCGTCTTTTTGTTTAGACTGACGGCACCGGGCCGCCGCTCGCACACGGGCATCAAGAAAAGCGGCCGCGCACGATCCAAGGAGCCGTCATGCCCCACACCCACTACACCACGCTCATCTCGGCCGCCAATCTGCACGAACGCCTGACCGCCGCGCCGGGCAGCGTGCTCGTGTTCGACTGCCGCTTCGATCTGCTCGATCCCGCCGCGGGCGAAAACGCCTATGCCGCGGGCCATCTGCCGGGCGCGCAGTATCTGCATCTGGACCGCGACCTCTCGGGACCCAAAACGGGCAAGAACGGCCGCCATCCGCTGCCGGACCGCGCCGCGCTGGTCGCCACGCTCTCGCTGCGCGGGCTCAACGAAGGTCAGCAGATCGTGGCCTACGACGCGCACGGCGGCTCTTACGCGGCGCGGCTCTGGTGGCTGCTGCGCTGGCTCGGTCACGACTCGGTGGCGGTGCTCGACGGCGGTCTGCAGGCGTGGGAAACCGCGGGCTTCCCGCTCGTGCACGACGTGCCCACGCCCGCGCGCGGCACCTTCAAGGCCGGCGCACCGCTCCAGGTGACGATCGACGCGCAGGCGGTCATGCGCAATCTCACGGCGCGCGAGTTGACCGTGGTGGATGCGCGCGCCGCCGACCGCTATCGCGGCGAAAACGAAACCATCGACCCGGTGGGCGGCCACATTCCGGGCGCGCGCAACCGCTTCTTCAAGGACAACCTTACGCCGGACGGCCGCTTCAAGTCGGCGCACGCGCTACGCGAAGACTTCACCGCGCTGCTGCCCGGCACCACGCCCGAGCATGTGGTCCTGCAATGCGGCTCGGGCGTGACCGCGTGCCACAACGCGCTGGCCATGGAAATTGCCGGTATGCACGGCGCGGCGCTCTACCCCGGCTCGTGGAGCGAATGGAGCGCCGACCCGTCGCGCCCGGTCGCCACGGGCCCGAATCCGTAAGCGCGGGCGAGTTTCGTCGATAGAAAAAGCGCGGCGTCACGCCACGCCGTGCCCCTTGAACCAGGCGATCGCGCGTTTCCAGCCGTCCTCGGCGTCGGCCTTGCGATAGCTCGGGCGGTAATCGGCAAAAAACGCGTGTGCCGCGTCGTCGTACACCACGAACTGGGAGCCGCGACCGCCCCGCGGCCCCTGCGCGATGGCCGCTTTCATCTGCTCCAGCGTGTCCTGCGGAATGCTGTTGTCCTGGCGCCCATACAGGCCGAGCACGGGCACCTGCAGATTGCCGGCGAGATCGAGCGGATTCTGCGGCGTATTCGGCGTGTGATCGCCGGCCACGCGGCCATACCACGCCACCGCCGCCTTCACGTGCGGATTGTGCTCGGCGTACAGCCACGTGATGCGCCCGCCCCAGCAGAAGCCGTTGATACCCAGACGCTTCGTGTCGCCGCCGTGCTGGCCGGCCCAGGCCACGGCCGCGTCGATGTCGCCGAGCACCTGCGCGTCGGGCACCTTGCTCACCAGTTGCTCGTTGAGCTGCTGGATGGTCGGATACACCGAGGCGTCGCCCTGGCGCACGTAGAGATCCGGCGCGATTGCCAGATACCCGAGCTTCGCGAAGCGGCGGCACACATCGGCAATATGCTCGTGCACGCCGAAAATCTCGTGAATCACGATGATGACCGGCAAATGCGTCTTGCCACGCGGCTGCGCCCGGTACGCGGGAATCAGCGTGCCGTTCGACTGAAAGCCGATCTCGCCGGCGTCGAGCCCTTCGCTGTCGGTGTGGATGGTTTGCGCCGAAACCGGCAGCACGGCGGCGGCGAAACCGCTGCCGAGCGCCGCCTTGATGAACGTGCGCCGGTCGAACGGCACGTGCGGAACGAGACTATCGACTTCGGGTTTCAGCATGCGACGCTCCTTAAGGAAAGGACGGTCCAGCCAACGGAAAAAACGCTCAGTGAAGTTTCACGCGCGGCAGCGTGGTGCGGCGCAGCCAGTGCGCGAAGGTGTCGAGCACCATGCGCGCGTAGCCGTGCAGCGCCGCGATATGCAGCCGGTACAGCGACATGTACATGAAGCGGGCG
This sequence comes from Paraburkholderia acidisoli, assembly GCF_009789675.1. Lineage (NCBI taxonomy): Bacteria > Pseudomonadati > Pseudomonadota > Betaproteobacteria > Burkholderiales > Burkholderiaceae > Paraburkholderia > Paraburkholderia acidisoli. The sequence continues at coordinate 816,474 of NZ_CP046914.1, forward strand.
AACAGACCTTCGATCAGCATGTTGCCGCCGATCAAGCCGCCCATCAGATTGCCGACCGCGCTGAAGTGACCGAGCGACACCAGCGAACCGAAGTCGCGATAGGTGAACTCGGGCAGCGGCCGCCCGGCGAGCAGATCGCCGAACGCCTTGAACAGAAACGTGGCCTGCTGATGCGCCGATTGCGCACGCGGCGGCACGCCGCGCTCGTGGCCCGGCCATTCGCAGGCCGCGCAGTCGCCGAGCGCGAAGATGTTGTCGTCGTTTTCGGTTTGCAGCGTGCGGCGCACGACCAGCTGGCCGAGGCGGTTGACCGTGAGGCCGTCGAGTTTCGAAAGCACCCCGGGCGCCGTGATGCCGGCCGCCCACACCGTGAGGTCGGCGCGCACCGCTTTGCCGCTCGCCGTGCGCACGACGCCCGGCGCGACTTCCGTCACGCGCTCGCCCGTGAGAATGCGCACGCCGAGCTTGGTCATCAATTCCGCCGTGGCCGACGAAACGCGCTCGGGCAACGCGGGCAGAATGCGCGGCCCGGATTCGATCACGACGATACCCACGTCGTGGCGCGGATCGAGGTTGTGCAACCCATATGCCGAAAGCACCTGCGCGGTGTTGCGCAGTTCCGCCGACAATTCCACGCCCGTCGCGCCCGCCCCGACAATGGCGACCTGGACGCGCGGCTCGGCTTCCGTCGCGGCATTGGGCGCGATGTTGGGCGCGTCGGCCGCGGCGTCCGGCGCGACGCGTTCGGGCGCGCGATGCTCGGCGCGCACGCACGCCGCGATCAGGCGCTTGCGAAAACGCTCGGCCTGCTCGACCGTATCGAGCGCGATGGAATTCTCCGCCGCGCCCGGCACGCCGAAAAACGCCGTGGTGCTGCCAATGGCGATCACCAGCGTGTCGTATTCGAGCACGCGTTCGGGCAGCATCTCCGCGCCGTCTTCGTCGTACACGCGGCCCAGCGTGATGCGTTTGGCCGCGCGGTCGAGGCCCGCGAGTTCGCCCTGCTGAAACTCGAAGCCGTGCCAGCGCGCCTGCGCCGCGTACTCCAGCTGATGCGTGAACGGGTCCATGCTGCCCGCCGCGACTTCGTGCAGGAGCGGCTTCCAGATATGCGTCGGATAGCGGTCGACGAGCGTGACCGAAGCGTGCGGCCGACCGCGCTTCGCACGCGTTTCGCCGTAGCGATCGCCGAGGCGCGTGGCCAGTTCCAGGCCGCCTGCGCCGCCTCCCACAACGATAAACCGATGCATAGCTTCTCCGTGCATGTCGAAAGACGATGGACGACCGCTGCGCACGAAGCGCGCCGCGGCCCTTTTGTTCATCGCCGGTCAGGGCATGGGCGTTCAGCCCGCCAGGTGCGCTCGATGCGCGCGGTGCGCTTAGTGCGCCTCCTCCCAGTTCGCGCCCACGCCCACCTCGGCGACGAGCGGCACCTTGAGCTGCGCCACCGAGCACATCAGCTCGGGCAGACGCTTGCGCACTTCGGCCAGCTCGCTCTCGGGGACTTCGAGCACGAGTTCATCGTGTACCTGCATGATCATCTTTGTCTCGATGCCGCGCTCGTCGAGCCACTTCTGCACCGCGATCATCGAAAGCTTGATGAGATCGGCGGCCGTACCCTGCATCGGCGCATTGATGGCGGCGCGCTCGGCCGCCTGCCGACGCGGACCGTTGCCGCCGTTGATCTCCGGCAGCCACAGGCGGCGGCCGAACACGGTTTCGACATAGCCGCGCGACTTCGCGTCCATGCGCGTTTCGTCCATGTAGCGCGCCACGCCCGGATAACGCGCGAAATAGCGGTCGATGTACAGCTTCGCCGCGTCGCGCGTGATGCCGAGATTCGCGGCGAGCCCGAACGCGCTCATGCCATAAATCAGGCCGAAATTGATGACCTTGGCAATGCGCCGCTGATCGTTGCTGACTTCGAGCGGCGTCACGCCGAACACTTCGGCGGCGGTCGCGCGGTGAATGTCGTCGCCGCGCGCAAAGGCGCCGAGCAAGGCTTCGTCGCCGGAAATATGCGCCATGATGCGCAACTCGATTTGCGAGTAGTCGGCGGAAACGATCTTGCAACCGGGCCGCGCGACGAACGCTTCGCGAATGCGCCGCCCTTCGCCCGTGCGCACCGGAATGTTCTGCAGATTCGGATCGTTCGACGCGAGCCGCCCCGTGACCGCCACCGCCTGCGCGTAGTTCGTGTGCACGCGGCCCGTTTGCGCGTTGACCATGCGCGGCAGCTTGTCCGTGTAGGTGGACTTCAGCTTGGACAGCCCGCGATGTTCGAGCAGCAGCTTCGGCAGCGGATAGTCCTCGGCGAGCTTCTGCAGCACTTCTTCGTCGGTGGAGGGCGCGCCGCTCGGCGTTTTCTTCACCACCGGCAGCTTCAGCTTCTCGAAGAAGATCTGGCCGATCTGCTTGGGCGAGCCGAGATTGAATTCGCCTTCCGCGAGCGCATACGCCTGCTGTTCCAGTTCGATCAGGCGCACCGCGATCTGCGCGCTCTGCTTTTCGAGCCGCTCCGCGTCGATCAGCACGCCGTTGCGTTCCATCGTGCGCAGCACGCGCGAGGTGGGCAGCTCGATGCTGCGATACACGTACTCGAGGCCCTTTTCCGGGGCGATTTGCGGATACAGCGCGCGATGCAGTTGCAGCGTGACGTCGGCGTCTTCGGCCGCGTATTCGGCGGCTTTATCGAGCGCCACTTCGTCGAAACCGATCTGCTGCGCGCCCTTGCCCGCAACCTCTTCGTACTTGATGGTCTTGATGCCGAGATGGCGCAGCGCGAGGCTGTCCATGTCGTGCGTGCGATGCGATTCGAGCACGTACGATTCGAGCAGCGTGTCGTGCTCCACGCCGTTCAACGCGATGCCGTAATTCGCGAGCACCTGCTCGTCGTACTTGAGATGCTGGCCGACCTTCTTGTACTGCTCGCTTTCGAGCCACGGCTTGAGGCGCGCGAGCACTTCGTCGAACGGCAGTTGATCGGGCGCGTCCGGACCGCGATGCGCGAGCGGCAGATACGCGGCCACGCCCGGCTCGGTGGAAAACGACATGCCCACGAGCTTCGCGACCATGGGGTCGAGCGCCGTGGTTTCCGTGTCGAACGCGGTGAGCTCCGCGGCCTCGATACGCTTTAACCACGCGTCGAACAGGTCCCACGTTTGGATCGTTTCATAGTGACGCGGCGCCTCGACGAACAACGCGGGCTGCACGTTCGCGTCTTTCTCGGGCACGTCGCCGCTGGTGGCGGCCGGCACCGTGGCGCTCTGCTGCGAGGCTTCGTTCACTTCGCGCAGCCAGGTCTTGAAGCCGTGGCGCGCGAAGATGTCGCGCAACTCCTCGCGCGCTTCCGGGCGCGTGGCCAGCGACGCTTCGATCGACTCCAGATGCGGTTCGAGCGTGCACGCCGTTTCCACCGTCACGAGCTTGCGCGCCATCGGCAAAAATTCGAGCGCGTCGCGCAGATAGCCGCCCACGGCGCCCTTGATTTCCTCGGCATGTTCGATCACGCCGTCGAGCGAGTCGTATTGCGTGAGCCACTTCACCGCCGTTTTCGGGCCGCACTTGTTCACGCCCGGCACGTTGTCCACCGTGTCGCCGATCAGCGAAAGATAGTCGACGATGCGTTCCGGCGGCACGCCGAACTTCGCGATCACGCCTTCGCGATCGAGCGTTTCGTTCGTCATCGTGTTGATGAGCGTGACGCGATCGGTGACGAGTTGCGCGAGGTCTTTGTCGCCCGTGGAAACGATCACCTTCATGCCGAGCTTTTCGGCCTGGCTCGCGAGCGTGCCGATCACGTCGTCGGCCTCGACGCCTTCGATCATGAGCAGCGGCCAGCCGAGCGCGCGCACGGCCACGTGAATGGGCTCGATTTGTGCTGCGAGCGGCTCGGGCATGGAAGGACGATTGGCCTTGTACTCGGGATACCAGTCGTCGCGGAACGTCTTGCCCTTTGCATCGAACACGCACGCGCTATACTCTGCCGTAACTTCCTTGCGCATACGACGCAACATGTTGATCATGCCGTAGAGCGCGCCCGTGGGTTCACCGTCGGGACCGCGCAAATCCGGCATGGCATGGTAGGCCCGATAGAGATAGCTAGAACCGTCGACCAGCAACAGGGTCTTTCCTTCGAGCTCAGTTTGTAGCTTCGTTTCCACGCGTAGTTCGTCAGGCATTATGGACAAGAGAAAAGTGATTCCGAGTCTGCGTTCACTCGCAGATCAAGAGCGCGCAACGGCCAAGAAGGCGCGCGCATCGTGGCAGATGTTCACGATTATGGCAGAGTTTATCGAGGCGACCGAGTACCTGTCCGAGATCCGGCCAGCGGTCAGCATCTATGGCTCGGCACGTCTGAAACCGGACTCGAAGTACTACCAGCTGGCCACCACGATCGCGCGAAAAGTGTCCGACGCGGGCTTCGCCGTGATCTCCGGCGGCGGCCCCGGCATCATGGAAGCCGCGAACCAGGGCGCGCACGCGGGCAAGTCGCCATCGGTCGGTCTTAACATCGAATTGCCGCATGAGCAGTCCGGCAATCAATGGCAAGACATTTCCCTGCGTTTCCGACATTTCTTCACGCGCAAAGTCACGTTCGTGAAGAACTCGGACGCGGTGATCGTCATGCCGGGCGGCTTCGGCACGCTCGACGAACTGGCCGAAGTGCTCACGCTCATTCAAACGAAGAAGTCGCGTCACGTGCCCATCATTCTCGTGGGCGGCGAGTTCTGGACCGGCCTGCTCGACTGGTTCCGCACGGCGCTCGTGCCGATGGGCCTCATCAATCCCGAAGACATGGATCTGATGCAGGTGATCGACGACCCCGACCAGGTGCTCGAAGCGGTGTTGAAGTTCTACGAAGACGCGGGCGAGGAAGGCGAGAAGGAAGAGCCGGCACGCCAGGATCGCGACTCCGACGACGACCGCATGTTCTATCTGTAACGTCTTACGCAATCACGCGCAGGCTGGCTCATGCGCGCGATTGCGTGCCGGGGCCGCCCTGCCCCGCCTGTGCCGCCTGCTCCTCCAGCCAGCGGCAAAACTGCACCACGAGAGGCGCCTGCGCGACTTCCCGGCGCGCTACCCACCAATAGCCGCGCGCATGCAGCTGCGGTCCGGCCAGCGGCGCCACGAGCCGCCCCGAAGCGAGTTCGTCGTCGAGCAATGGCAACGGCCCGAGCGCCACACCCAGACCATCCACCGCCGCCTGCAACGCCAGATAGAAGTGGTCGAACGACTGCTTCTTGCGGCATTTCGCCTTCACGTCCGCCGCCGCCAGCCAGTTGCGCCATGCGTCAGGGCGCGTGTCCGAATGCAAGAGAACGTGACGCGCGAGATCGCTCGCGTGCTGGATCGGCGCACGCTTGAGCAGCGCGGGGCTGCACACGGGCAATTCCATTTCGTCAAGGAAGTGGCCGGCTTCGCAATCGGGCCAATGCGCGGGACCGCGCCGCACCGCGACGTCGAAGCCATCGAGCGTTTCGACGGGCGCATTCGACGTGGACAAACGCAGTTCGACATTGGGCGCGAGCCGCTGAAACTGCGAAAGACGCGGCAGCAGCCACTTCATCGCGAAGGTGGGCAACGCACTCACGCGTAGCACGTGCACGACGCCCGTGTCGCGCAACTGCTCGGTGGCGCGCGCAATGTCGTCGAACGACGCCTGCACGGCCGCGAGATAACGCCGCCCCGCTTCGCTGAGCGCCACGCGTTTGCCATGCCGATGAAACACCTGCACGCCGACCCAGGCTTCGAGCGCGGCCACCTGACGGCTGATTGCACCGTGAGTCACATGGAGTTCCGCGGCGGCCGCGGTGAAGCTGTTGTGCCGCGCGGCGGCCTCGAACGCGCGTAGCGCCGGAAAAGGAGGAAGAGAGCGTGCCATCCTTGTGAGTGTAGATCACAAGAGGCCGCCTGAAAAATCGTTTTGCGGCGGGGACGATCGGCGCTACGCTCGCAGCTTGCCTCAACGGTTATTCATCCCCATGACACAACACAGCGCTTCGCCCGCTTCCGCCGGCTCCGGCACCGAAGCCGGCTTGCACACGCCCACCGTGCGCGAAATCTTTCTCGGCTTTCTCGGGCTCGGCTTCACGTCGTTTGGCGGCGCGCTGCCGCTCGCGCGCCGCGCGATCGTCGAACAGCGCCGCTGGCTCGCCGCCAGCGAATTCACCGACCTGCTCGGCCTCTGCCAGTTCCTGCCGGGCGGCAACGTCATCAACCTGTCCGTGGCGATCGGCATGCGCTTTCACGGCTGGCGCGGCGCGCTCGCGGGCATTCTCGGGCTGATCGCGGGACCGTCGCTCGTGGTGATCGGCCTGGGCGTGCTGTACGAGCGCACGCAGAACGATCCGCACGTGCGGCATCTGTTCGTGGGGCTCGCGGCGGCGGCGGCCGGTCTGCTGATCTCGATGGCCGTGAAGATCATCCTGCCGTTGCGGCGCGAACCGGCCGCCGCCGTGGTGGCCGCGATCGGCTTCGTGGCGATCGCGGTGCTGCGCGTGCCGCTGCTGCCGACCATGCTCGTGCTCACGCCCATAGGCATCGCGATCGCGGCGCGCGCCGCGCGCAAGCATGCGGGAGGCGCGCAATGACGGCCACGCTCGTTGCGCTGGCCACGATTTTCAGCCAGCTTTCACTGCTCGCGTTCGGCGGCGGCAACACGATCCTGCCGGAGATGCAGCGTCAGGTGGTCGAGGTGCATCACTGGATGCCCGCGAGCGAGTTCAGCGCGCTGTTCGCGCTCGCGCAGGCCGCGCCCGGCCCGAACATGATGATCGTCACGCTCGTGGGTTGGCACGTGGCCGGCTGGGCGGGCATGCTCGTGACGTCGATCGCCAAGTTCGGGCCGTCCTCGCTCGTGACGATTGCCGCGTTGCACGCGTGGGATCGCTTCAAGGACCGGCCGTGGCGGCGCGTTGCGCAAAAAGGGCTCGTGCCGGTAACAGCCGGACTCGTGCCCGCGAGCGCGGTGCTGATCGCGCGCGCCTCCGACCCTTCCTGGATCGCGTGGGCAATTACCGGTGTTTGCGCGGCACTCGCGTTTCGTACGAAGATTCACCCGCTGTGGCTGCTGGGAGCGGGGAGCTTGATCGGGTTGACGGGGTTTGGGCAGTGAGTCGTTGCCGACCCCGGTATTTCTGGCGACAAAAAAAGCCGGCTTCCGCCGGCTTTTTCCTCCCCCTAAAACCTCACTGAAATGCCACCTCGGCAAAGCTGCGCAGCTTGCGACTATGCAGCTTGTGCAAGCCATTCGTGCGCAAAATCTCCATCGCTTTCACGCCGATCTGCAAATGCTGGTCGACCTGCGCGCGATAGAACGAATCGGCCATGCCGGGCAGCTTCAGCTCGCCATGCAACGGCTTGTCCGAAACGCATAGCAAAGTGCCGTACGGCACGCGAAAACGGAACCCGTTCGCGGCGATCGTCGCGCTTTCCATGTCGAGCGCGACCGCGCGGCTTTGCGACAGCCGCTGCACCGGCTCGCGATGATCGCGCAGTTCCCAGTTGCGGTTATCCACGCTCGCCACCGTGCCCGTGCGCATCACGCGCTTGAGTTCCGCGCCGTCCAGTTTCGTGACCTCGGCCACCGCGCGCTCGAGCGCGAGCTGCACTTCGGCGAGTGCCGGAATGGGCACCCACAACGGCAAGTCGGCGTCGAGCACGTGATCCTCGCGCACATAGCCGTGCGCGAGCACGTAGTCGCCGAGACGCTGCGTGTTGCGCAGGCCCGCGCAATGGCCGAGCATGATCCACGCATGCGGACGCAGCACCGCGATGTGATCGGTGATCGTCTTCGCGTTCGACGGTCCCACGCCGATGTTGACCATCGTGATGCCGCTGCCGTCCGCGCGCTTGAGGTGATAGGCCGGCATTTGCGGCAGCCGCGCGGGCACCGTGCCTTCGTCGCTTTGCTCGCCGAGATTCGCGTTGTACGTGACCACGTCGCCGGGTTCGACGAACGAGGTGTATTCGCTGCGGTAATTGCGCAAGTCGGCGTCGTCGGTATGCGCCATCATCGCGCGGCCGAGCTTCACGAATTCGTCGATATAAAACTGGTAGTTCGTGTACAGCACGTAGTTCTGCACGTGCGTGGGCGAGGTTGCCGTGTAGTGCTTGAGCCGATGCAGCGAGAAGTCCACGCGCGCCGCGGTGAAGAGCGCGAGCGGATACGGCTCGCCCGGCGCGGGCTCGAACGTGCCGTTGACGATGCGGTCGTCGAGTTGCGCGAGATCGGGCACGTCGAACACGTCGCGCATCAGAAAGAGCCGCTCGCGGTCGAGATCGCCTTCGAGGTGAATGCCTTCCGCAAACGCGAAATGCACGGGAATCGGTTGATCCGACACGCCCACTTCGATCGCCACATGATGGTTCTTCGCGAGCAGACGCAGTTGCTCGCGATAGTAATTGCCGAACAGATCCGGCCGCGTGACCGTGGTTTCGAACACACCGGGACCCGCCACGAAACCGTACGAGCGGCGCGAGTCGATATGCGTATTGACATCGGTGCGAATGCGCACGAACGGATAGCAGGCGCGCACGCGACGGTCGAACGACTCGCCACGGCGGTAACGCGCGAACGCGTCGCGCAGGAACGAGGTGTTCGCGTCGTAAATGGCGGCGAGGCGCGCCACGGCGTCGGCGGCGTCTTCGTAAGCTTCCACCGGGAAATCGTGTGCCGGGGTCAGGAGGGGCCGCGGGTGGGTATCGTTCATCTTGTTCGCCTCTCTGTGTGGTGAATCCACCTTACCATGCCGATACGCCATTCTGACGACTGCCTCGTCGCACATGGGGCTTTGCGCACGCGCCTTTCCGGCGCCTCGCGCGCGCCTTGCAAAAAGCCGCCGATCGCCCTTGCGGCGCGGGCCTGAGCGCCTTGTCGAGATGGGGAGAAGCGGCGGGATTTGCTAGAATTGGCGAATCCCGGTTTTGCGTGGGACCGAAGTTGGCGCCAGCGGCGCCATGGGACCAGAACCGGCGCTCGAGCGCCAACGCTGGTCGACACTGGAGAATCACAATGAAGTCGCACCTTCTTGCCGCCGTCGCGGCGACGCTCGCGTTCAGCGGAGTCGCCATGGCCGCGCCCGCCGACGACGCGAAAACCGCCGTCGAGGCGCAGTCGGCTCAGTCCGCTCCGGCGGCCCAGTCCGAAAACGAGCGGGCCGGCCTGCCCGACCTGGCTGCCATCAACAATCAGCCGTCCGCGCGGGTCACCTCGAAGGTCAACATCAACGACGTGCCGCGTCTGCCGAGCTACCACGAGGTCAGCCCGAACGGCACCGAAATCACCGAATACCGCGACAAGGGCAAGCCCGTCGAGATCAACGTGCACTCGAACTTCGGCACGCGCTACACGATGAGCGCCAACCCCGACACGTCGCCGCAAGTGCGCCAGAACGGCCAGGCCAGCACGCGCCTGCCGTCGGTCAACCTGCACTACTGATCCCGCCGTCCGCGCGGCGCCCGAAACGGGCGCGCGCGGTCTCGCCTTGCGCGCCGCCCCGCGATCCGGGCCGCCGCCATCGCACCGGCACGCTTCGCGCTCCGCTTGCCGAACGCGCCACACACGAGGCAAGGTAAGACGGCACAACGCAACGCCAGGCAACATCAGGCAACAACAAGGCGAGCGCGAAGCCAACCCGCAGTCCCCCGAATCCGGCCGCGCCCGCGTATCCCGAGCCGCACCTCGCAGCGCCCGCCAACCGTCTATTCCAATCGATCCACCTTCTGCATGGCCGTCTTCACCGCTGTCACCGACACTGAACTTGCCCACTGGCTGCGCGATTACGATCTCGGCGATGTCGTCGAGCTTCGCGGCATCCAGTCCGGCATTGAAAACAGCAACTTTTTCCTGACGACGACGCGCGGCGAATACGTGCTCACGATCTTCGAAAAGCTCACGGCCGAACAACTGCCGTTCTATCTGGATCTGATGCGCCATCTCGCCTCGCATCGCGTACCGGTGCCCGACCCCATGCCGCGCAACGACGGCGCGCTGTTCGGCCTGCTGCATGGCAAGCCCGCTGCCATCGTCTCGAAGCTCGAAGGCAAGCCCGAACTCGCGCCGCAGGTCGAACATTGCACCGAAGTCGGCCAGATGCTGGCGCGCATGCACCTCGCGGGCCGCGATTTCACGCGCGACCAACCCAACCTGCGCAGCCTCGCGTGGTGGGAAGAAACGGTGCCGACCGTGCTGCCGTTCCTCGACGACGCCCAACGCACGCTGCTCGCAAGCGAACTCGACCATCAACGCGCGTTCTTCGCCTCGGACGATTACGCCGCGCTGCCGGGCGGCCCGTGCCACTGCGACCTGTTCCGCGACAACGCGATGTTCGCGCACGCGAATCCGGCGCCGGGCCACGAAGTGCGCCTGGGCGGTTTTTTTGACTTTTATTTTGCCGGCTGCGACAAGTGGCTGTTCGACGTGGCGGTCACGGTCAACGACTGGTGCGTGGACCTCGCCACGGGCGCGCTCGACGCGCCGCGCGCCGAGGCGCTGCTGCGCGCCTATCAGACCGTGCGGCCGTTCACGCCCGAGGAAACGCGCCACTGGGCCGACATGCTGCGCGCGGGCGCCTACCGCTTCTGGGTCTCGCGCCTGTATGATTTTTACCTGCCGCGTTCGGCCGAACTGCTGAAGCCGCACGATCCCGGCCATTTCGAACGCATTCTGCGCGAGCGCGTCGCCGGTAGCGCCGCAGACACTCTCCACGCCACGCCCCATCGCCCATGCAATTGATCGAAGTCCCCGCGAAAACGGGTTACGTCTGGTTTCGCCAGGGTATCTGGCTGTTCCGCCGCAATCCGCTCGCGTTTCTCACGCTGTTCTTCGCCTATCTGCTCGCGATGACGCTCATTTCGAGCATTCCCGTGATCGGCGGCGTGCTGCCCTTGCTGTTCGTGCCGGGCGTGGCGGTCGGTTTCATGGCGGCATGCCGCGACACCATCGCGGGCAAGCCGGTGTTCCCGACCATCCTTGTCGACGGCTTCCGCTCGTACGGAGGCACCGTGACGAAGCATTTGTTTACGCTGGGTGGGATTTACATTGTGGCGATGACGCTGGTGCTCGCGTCCTCCGCCCTGGTGGACGGCGGTTCGCTGCTGCGTCTGATGACGATAGGCGGCACGCTCGACGTGGAAGCGCTGGAAAACAGCAATATTCCGCTCGCGGTGCTCGCTTCGCTGCTGTGCTACGTACCCGTTTCGATGCTGTTCTGGTTCGCGCCGGTGCTCACGGCGTGGCACGAAGTGCCGCCGGCGAAGGCGCTGTTCTTCAGCATCGTGAGTTGCTGGCGCAATAAGGGCGCGTTCACGGTGTACGGCGCGCTGTGGTTCGCGGTGTCCACGGGCGTGTCGATCGGCCTTTCGGCGGTGCTACATGCGGTGGGCGCGGGCGACTTCGGCATCGCCATTCTGATGCCGGCGCTCATCGTCGTGACGACGATGCTCTACTGCTCGTTCTACGCCACGTACCGCGGCTGCTACGGCGTGCAGGAGAAGCAGGCCGATGAGATGCCGGGTTCGGGCCGCTAATTCGGGCCACTGATTCAGGCCACGGAGCCGGCTCGGCCGCTGCGTCGATCATTCGAGCCGATCAACCTTCAGGCCGCAATGGCCCGCAACGCGCGCCGGGCTGACGCCCGATTTCACAACACTCATGGACGGCGCCTTGCGCGCCGCCCCGCTCGCGCCGTATCAGGCGCGCAGACGGCTTAGCCGTAGTGATTCATCCACGACGGATGACGCGTCGACTTTTCGCGGTCGAGCTTGCGCATGCGGAATTCGAGGTCGTAGATGTCGGCCGATTCGGCCAGATACGCTTCTTCGCGCTGTTGACGGCGCGTTTCAGCGGTTTCGGACAGGAACAGGAAAAGGCGGCTGAGCAGATACATGATGAGGTCCCTCTGTGCAGGCACACGCCTGCTTAACGAATGACCTCATTATAGGGTAATCCCTAGTTAGGGTAAACACCTAAACTGCGTTTGGCGCCGCTAGCCGTGCCTTTAGCGCAACACCTGCGTCAATTCGTCATCGGAATCGACATCGGCGGACGAACGGCGATGCTGGGCAAAAAAGTCCCAGATCAGCGCGCTGGCATCCGGCCCCGTGGCGGAGTGGAACGGCACGGCGTCGTCGCCGCCGCTCCATGCGTGATCGAGCCCCGCCACCCGGCACAGCCGCACGACGCTCGTGCCGTCGCGATCGTAGTCCTGCTCGCGATAGCCTTCGCGGAAAATCTCGTGCGATACGACGCCGGGGCGCACGCCGCGCGCATCGGCGAGACCGTTGAGGCGCAGGAGTTGCAGCGCAAGTTGTTCGGCGTTGATGGGCGCGACGACGGCATCCGCGTCGCCGTGAATGACGATGCCCGGCATGCCCGGATACTCGCGCTCGCCGAGTTCTTCGTCGACGAGTGAAACGGGGTCACGATGCGCGCCGCGCCGCATCACGTCGAGCGCCGAAACACCCGAGCGCGCTTCGCCGAACGCCGGCCCCGAATGCAGCGCGACCGCCGCGAAATGGCCCGGCGCACGCACGGCCAGCAACATGGCCAGCCCCGCGCCCGCCGACAAACCGGCGAGATACACGCGCGAGCGGTCGAAGCCATGCTCCTCCACGAGCGCATCCACGAGCGACACGATCGATTCCGCCTCGCCGCCGCCCGCCGCGTCGCGTGCGTCGTACCAATGCCAGCATTGGTGCGGGTGGGCGCGCTCGCTCTGCTCCGGGTAGACCACGGCAAACCCGTAGCGGTCGGCGAGCAGGTTCATGCGCGTGCCTTCGGCGAACGAATCCATCGACTGCTTGCAGCCGTGCAGCATCACCACGAGCGGCATGGGCTTGCGAGCGCCGCCCTTCGGCAGATACAGGCCGTAAGGCAGCGCGCGCGACGGCGTGAGATGTTCCGCACGCGACCAGGTGCCCGAGGCCCACGCGGCGCCGCGCGGACCGACGCGCGATTCGCGCGCGCGGCCAGCCGGCGCGCCGTGTTCCGCCTCGCGGGCAACGTCTTGCGCGGCGTGCCAGATTGCCTGCGGGCGCGGCGCATGCAAGCCGGCACTCGCGAGCGCCTCGTGCGCGGCGCGGTTCTGGATGGCGAGCAGACGTCGCATGCCACCCGCCCATAGCTTCGTCAGATCTTTCGTCATCAGGGGCCTCGTGAAAGGGTCCGACACGATCACCGCGTACTGCGGCAATCGGTCTTTGTGCAACGCACAATAGCATCAAACCACGACGTTTGCAGATCGGACGGATTCGAAATCGGCGCGCCTGCGTACGGTACGCCATGCTGTCAGGCGGGCGACGCGGCTATACTGCTTGCTCGTTTTCTCCTGCTTGTCCGCCGACGCGGCTCCTCGCGCGTTACTCTAAGAATCACCCTGTCCGGAAGCGCCGTTTTGGCGTTGCACCATGCCAGATTTGCCTTTACACCTGTGGTACTCGATTACCAACCTCGGCGGCGCGGGCCTCACGCTGCCGCTCGCGCTGGCAATCGCGCTCTGGCTCGCGGCCGGTTATTCGTGGCGCATGGCGGCGAGCTGGGTCGTCGTGCTGGGTGTGGCAATCGGCCTCACGACGATCACGAAAATCGCGTTTCTCGGCTGGGGTGTGGGGATTCGCGAACTCGATTTCACGGGTTTCAGCGGCCACGCGATGCTGTCCACAGCCGTGTATCCCGTGGCGTTCTTCCTGATGCTGCAAAGCGCGCCTTCGGCGTTGCGCGTGACGGGCATGCTGGCCGGGCTCGCCATGGGCGTCGCGGTGGCGTTTTCGCGTGTCGTGCTCGACGCGCACTCGCCTTCCGAAGCGGTTACCGGCTGCATTCTCGGCGCGCTCGCGGCGCTCGTGTTCGCACGCTACTGGTGGCAGGCGCGCGCGCAGCGTGTCTCGGCGGCCATCGTTACGCTGAGTCTCGTGGGCGTGGTGATCGCGTTGCATAACGTGCAGGTGCCCACGCACCGCTGGGTGACGAATCTCGCGCTGACCGTGTCGGGCCACGATCGTCCGTTCGTGCGCGCGAAGTGGAAGGCGAGCGGCCCGAAGCGCGCGCCGGAAGCGCCGATTTCGCAAACGCTCAACGATCTTTCTACGCCTTCGGATCGCACGTAAGGCGGGCTGAGAGCGGGGTTTTAATTGAGAGCGATCGCGCCGGCGATAGCTCGAGCACGCTGCCGCCGCGGCTTTTCCGCTACGGCGCGTAGCCTTTTCGCTTCGCCCGCGCAGGGAAAATCTGGCAGTTAGTTGCGATAGTTGGGTTTGTTTCGCCTCGCTTGCCGCACCTAGTCGGCCACACCTAGCCGGCAGCTCCCAACAACACACTCGACGCCTTGAACACGGCAGTCGCCGGTTTGCCGATCACGAGCCCGAGCGCCTCGACGCTCGCCTCGGTCACGATCGCCGCCAGCACCGCCCCGCCCGGCAGCACGATCGACACATCGGCGTTCACTGCGCCGCGCCGAAGCACCTCGACCGTGCCGCTCAGCCGGTTGCGCGCCGACAGCCGCGCCGCGTCGGCCGCGTCCGCCACCAGCACGATCGACGTCGCCTTCACGAGCGCCACCACCGGCGCGCCTTCGCCTAGTGCGAGCATCTCGACGCTCTCGTGCGTGACGGTCGCGACGATGGCCTCGCCGCCCGGCAGCGCCATCGACACTTCGTCGTTGACCGCGCCGCGCACGATGCCCGTCACCGTGCCGAACAGCTGATTGCGCGCACTCGTGCGCATCGCGAAGCGGCCCAGCATCGCGAGATCGCGCTCGAAGCCGCTTTGGCCCGCGTTTTCGTCCGCGTTTTCGTCCGCGTTTTCGGCCGTAGTTCCCTCGGCACGATCGCCGCCCGCCAGCAGCCGCGCCGCACGCTCGAGAAAACGCCCATGCTCGTGCTCGATCGTCCGGTACGTCTCGATCAGACGCAGCGCGCGCGGTGTGAGCGTCGTGCCGCCACCGCCCTTGCCGCCGGTCGCGCGCAGCACGAGCGCTTCGCCCGCCAGATTGTTCATCGCGTCGATGGCGTCCCACGCGCCCTTGTAGCTCATGCCGACGGCCTTGGCCGCGCCCGTAATCGAGCCGGTCGCACGAATCGCGTCGAGCAGGCCGATGCGCGCCGCGCCGCCCAGTTGCCGCGCGCCCGCCTGAAACCACACCGAACCCCCAACGCCCAGTTCGGCCGCGTCATGCGTCATGACGCGTAAGGCATCTTCAGCAGCATCGTCGGGAGAAGCAGGCGGATCGGCAGGATTCATCGAGATCAACGGTCGGAAAAAAGGAAGCAGTCGCGGCGATTATAAGAAGTGCTAGTCGGCGCGCGGCACTTTCGGCGCGGGCAATTCGCGCAGCACACGCTCGCCTTCCTTCGCCGTGTAGCGCTTGACGGCCTCGCACCAGCCGCGCGCGAAACCGAGTTGATACGGCTCGGCGTCCATGCTTTCGAGATAGCGCAGCGCGACGGCCGCGTCGTTGCCGTCGCCGAGCACGCTTTGCAGCCGCGCGAGCGTGCGGACGAGATCGGTGCGCGTGCGGCGCGAGGCGATCGGCGCAAAAAACTCGACGGCGTAGCGCAAATACTTCGCGTTGATACGCACGCGATGCCGGCTGGCTTCGTCGATGGCGGTGAGCTTGGGCGTGTTCGCGAGTTCGTCGTGGTAACGGCGCAAACGCTTCTTCGCGTGAGCACGCAGCGGGCGCGCCCGTTCTCCGGCGAGGCCCGTCGAACCGTCCTGATCGGCCCGGCGCGCGCGGCGCGTGAGCGCGTCGAGCCATTGCAGCCAGGCCAGCGCGGCCAGCGCGTATCGCGGCGACAGCAGCGCCTCGCGCAAGCTGGCGCGCGCCGCTTGACGCCGGGCGTCCGCTTCTGCGCGCAGCGCGGTCCAGCGCGCGGGATCGACGTCGGCGGCCGCGAGCGCGGGCAAGGTCGAGTCGACGAAGACATCGCGATCGCGCGCGTCGCCGAGCAGCGCGCCGAGCCAGCGCAGTTCGGGCTCGATCTGCGTCTTCCACGCGTCGTCGCGCCAGTGCGCGAAGAGCCGCATGGCCGTGCGCAGGCGGCGTTGCGCGACCCGCATCTGGTGGATGAATTCGCCGTTGGCGCTGCCGCGCACGCCCGCGTCGTTACCGAACCATTGCGCGCCGATATTGCGGCAGATCGCGACCAGCGCGTCGGCGGCGCTGCGGGCGCCCGCGAGATCGACGGGCTCGGCGCGCGCCACGCGCACGTCGCCCGCGACATCGCCCGACGCGGCGCGCTCGACGGCGTCTGCGTCGCGCACGAACGCGGGCGCGTACGGCCCCATCGCGCCGATCAACTCGCGCGCACAGTCGAACAACGCGGCAACGAGCGGCGCGTCGTCCTCGCCTTCCGGCCACGCCGCGCTCACGCGCCATTCGTGCACGGTCGAAGCCGCAGGCGTCGCGGGTTCGGCACGCAGGTCGGCGTCGAAGGTGAGCAATACGTCGATGCCCTCGCGCGGCCATTGCCAGCGGCTGCGCAGCGCGTGCAAGGTCGCCGCGGGCCGCAACGCGCCCGTGGCGGCGAGCGCTTCGCGAAACGGCGTGGGCGCGGCATCGAACAGCGCGTTGGCCACGTCGCTCGCATCGAGCGGCGCGACGAAGATCGGCGTGACGACCGCGATGCCCGGCGTATGCACGCGCCGCTGCGACACGACGACGCGATGGCTGTTTGCGGACGCTCGCGGCGCGACATCGGCGACATCGACCTGAGAATCGGAATCAGATGCATCGCGCGCCGCGTCGTGCGTATCGACGGTCACGCGCCAGCCCGCGCGCGCCAATGCGCCGTCGCTGTCGAACGACACCACGGTGGTAGGCGTTTGCGTATCGGGCAGCGCCACGAGCGCGGGCAACGCTTCGGCGAACACGAGCGCCGCCGCGCCAGCGGGCGAGCGCGCTGCCCGGCATGACGCGGCTGCGGGCACGGCGGCCGGATCCGGCACATCGGCGTTATCCGGCGGGCGCGGCGCGTTCGACGGGGGCGGCGCGAACGGCGTCACGACATCCAGCACGATTTCCAGAACGCGAGCCATGAACGCTCCAGCTTCGATGAGTAGGCGCGAATGATGGTACACGCGAGTCGGGCGCCGCGCGCCAGGGTGCGTCACTGACGACGGTCAAGGTTTTTGCGTCGCGTCGGTGGAAGAATCGTCGATTACATTCCGCTTCCTCGCGGCCTGGATCGTAACGTGTTGCCCCATCTTAAGGAGTGTTGAGTGTTCCCCGAATTCAGAGACCTGATCTCGCGCCTCAAGATCGACGACGAGCATTTCGCGCGGCTGTTTCATCGCCATAACGAACTCGATCAGCAAATCAAGAATATGGAAGCCGGTATCGTGCCGTCGCACGGCATGGAAATCGAGCAACTGAAAAAAGAAAAGCTCCGGCTCAAGGACTCGCTCTGGCTCACGCTGCGCAAAGCGGAAAGCGCCGCCAGCGGAGCGCCGTCATGAGCACCGCCCCGCTTCACGCCGCGGAACAAGACGACTCCGGCGCGCACGCGGCCGCCCTCACACCGCATGGCGCGGAGTTGCGCAGCGTGGAAAGCGCGCTCGAAGCGGCGCATCAGGTCGCGGCGGGCGCGCTGCATGATCTTGTCGCGCAAAGCCGGGAACAGAAGGAGGAGCAAACGCAGGCGCCCGCCACGCTGCTCGATTCCATCGCCGCGCTCATGGAAGGCATGTCGCCCGACGAGGTCGTGCAACTGCGCCGCCTGCTGCTAGAAGGCAATCCGGCCGAATGGCGTCACGCGCGCGCGCGCAACCCCGACGACGAACTCGCCGAGAACTGGCGCGAAGGCGCGTATCCGTATCGGCATCTGATGTCGCGGCGCGCGTACGAGCGGCAGAAATACCGGCTGCAGGTGGAATTGCTCAAGCTGCAAGCGTGGGTGCGCGAAACCGGCCAGCGCGTGGTGATCCTGTTCGAGGGCCGCGACGCCGCCGGCAAGGGCGGCACGATCAAGCGCTTCATGGAGCACATGAATCCGCGCGGCGCGCGCGTGGTCGCGCTTGAAAAACCCAGCGAGGTCGAGCGCGGCCAGTGGTATTTCCAGCGCTACGTGCAGCATCTGCCTTCGGCGGGCGAGATCGTGCTGTTCGACCGCTCCTGGTACAACCGCGCGGGCGTCGAGCACGTCATGGGCTTTTGCACGCAGGCGGAATATGCCGATTTCATACAGCAAGTGCCCGAGTTCGAACGCCAGCTCATTCACAGCGGCATTCATCTCATCAAGTTCTGGTTCTCGGTGAGCCAGGCGGAGCAGCGCCGCCGCTTCAAGGAGCGCAAGGTGCATCCGCTCAAACAATGGAAGCTGAGTCCCGTCGACCTCGCTTCGCTCGACAAGTGGGACGAGTACACGCAAGCGAAGGAAGCCATGTTTTCGCAAACCGACACCGCGGACGCGCCGTGGACCGTCGTGCGCTCCGATTGCAAGAAGCGCGCGCGGCTCAACGCCATGCGCCATGTGCTCAACAAACTGCCGTACGCGAGCCGCGATACCGAAACCATCGGCCGGGTGGACCCGCTGCTGGTGAGCCGGGCGGTGTGATCGGGCGAAACGGGGGTGAATAGCAAAGGCGGCGCACGAGTGCGCCGCTTTTGCATGGGCATCCGCGCGCTGAGCCGATAAAGCCGCGCGCATTCAGCGCGCTCAGGTCGCGTACTGCGCCAGCCCGTTACCGAACGACCAGTCCTCGCGCGCCACGGTCACGAGATTCACGAACACGTCTTCCTTGCGCACGCCCGGATTGCGCGCGAGGTTATCGGCGATCTTCGCGTAGAGCGCCTTCTTCTGCTCCTGTCCGCGCGTGTTGTTCGCGGCGATCTGGATGATCACGAGGTCATCGCTGCGTTCCACGCCCAGATAATGGCGGCCGAACACGAAGTTATCGGCGTCCATTTCGTTGACGATCATGAACTGATCGTCCTCGGGCACGTTGAACGTTTCCATCAACGCGGCGTGAACGCCTTGGACCAGCGCCTTGCGGTACGGCGCCGGCTTGCCAGCGCGCAGAGCGATTCGGGTGAGCGGCATGTCGATCTCCTTGTTGGGTTTGACATGACAACAGCTTAGGCGCGATCTATCATAATAAACAGACATCGATAGATATTTCATCCATTTACATCTGAAATGAAACCGCTCGATCTGGATGCCGTGCGTGCCTTCGTGCTCGTGGCCGAACTCAGCAGCTTCACGCGCGCCGCCGAGGCGCTGGACACCACGCAATCGGCCGTGAGCCTCAAGCTCAAGCGGCTCGAGGCGCATTTGGGCAAGTCGTTGCTGGAGCGCACGCCGCGCGTGGTGCGACTCTCCGCCGAAGGGCTCGCGTTTCTGGGCGCCGCGCGCGATTTGCTGGGCGCGCACGAGCGCGCGCTAGGCGTGCTCTCCGGCGACGAGCGGCGTGTGGCGCTGGGTTTGAGCGAACATGTCGCCGACGCCGCGCTCGCCCGCCAGCTCGCGCAACTGCGCATGCACGATCCGGGGTTGGTGATCGAGCTGCATCTCGGGCTCTCCGCGCAATTGCTCGCGCAGTACGACGAGCGGCGGCTCGACGCCGTGATCCTGCGGCAGGCGGAAGAAGAGCCCGTACGCCCCGACGCGCGGCCGCTCTTTCGTGAACCGCTGGTCTGGCTGGCCGCGCCGCAATGGCAGTGGCAACCGGGCGCGCCGCTGCCGCTCGCCTTGCTGGCGGCGCCGTGCGCGGTGCGTGCGACCGCCATTCGCGCGCTCGACGCGGCGCAGATCGCCTGGACGGAAGTGTTCGTGGGCGGCGGCGTGGCGGCTATCGGCGCGGCGCTGGCTGCCGGGCTGGCCGTCTCGCCGCTGGCGCGGCGGGTGGCGCCGCGCGAACTCGTCGATGTCGGGTCGCGGCTAGGCCTGCCTGCGCTGCCCGCCTCGCGCGTGTTGATGTATTCGCGCGTGCACGAGCCGCGCACGGCGGCCACGCTGCAACTGCTCGCTTCGGCGCTGGGCGCGACTTGACGGATCGCACCGCGCCTGGCGGCCGCTCGCCGCTCGCCCCGAATCCTCCCCAAACGCGGCTAACCGATTCCCGCCTTGCATAAATCCACAGATGGACTAATATCAACTAAAAGTTTCTTTCAGGACTCGACCACCATGTCACCTGCCATTGCTTCCGCGGCGCCCGAACGACGTATCGGCGCCGAACCCTCGTTGACGGAAATGTCGGCGGCGGGTCTGCGGGCGTTCTTCGCCATTGCGCGCGACTGGGACCTGAGCGTCGACGAGCAAATCGTCCTGCTCGGCTCGCCGGGCCGATCGACGTTCTTCAAATGGAAGCAGTCGCCGCAAACCGCGCGGCTCGGCCGCGACACGCTGGAGCGGCTGTCGCTCATGCTCGGCATCTACAAGGCGCTGCAGATTCTCCTGCCGCAACCCGCCGCCGCCGACACCTGGATCAAGCGCCCCAACAGCGCCCCGCCGTTCGGCGGCCGGCGCGCGCTCGACCGCATGCTGGCCGGCAATATCAGCGACCTCGTGGCCGTGCGCCAGTATCTCGACGCAATGCGAGGCGGCTGGGCGTGACGCAAACGAACTGGCAAGACCGTTGGCGCAGCGCGCCGCTCGCGTGGTCCCCGGCGTTCCGGGTCATCCCCACGCGCTTTCCCGCCGTGAACCTGTTCGACCGCGTGGCGTCGCCGAAAGACTTCGAGGCGCTCTACGCGCTCGAGGCGCTCACCAACGACCGCCTGCGCACCGAGACCGGCGACCTCGACCTCGTGCCGCGCGACGAGCGCCGCTTCGGTCCCGGCTACGGGCCCATCATGGCCGCGTTCACGCATCTGAATCCGCAGGGCAGCCGCTTCTCCGACGGCACCTACGGCGTGTTCTATTGCGCACGCTCGCGCGCCACCGCCATCGCCGAAACGCGTTATCACTCGGCGCTCTTTCTCGCGGCCACGAACGAGCCGCCGCTACGCCAGCAAATGCGGCTCTACACGGTGATGGCGCACGGCGACGTGATCGACATTCGCGACGATCCCGCGCTCGATCCCGGCGTACTCTCGCCCACCGACTACACCGCCGGCCAGGCGCTCGGCCGTGCCGCGCGCGCGGCGCAGGCGCCGGGCATCGCCTACCCTTCGGTGCGCGACGCGGGCGGCGAATGCCTTGCCGCGCTCAGCACGACGATCCTGCGTGCGTGCCATCACGCGGCGTATCTGGAATACAACTGGAGCGGCCAGAGCGTCGACATGGTGTTCGAGCTGAACCGCATCGTGTGAGAACGCGGCGAGCGCCGCGCCTGAAATGCAGCGCTGCTCATTCAGGGCAGCGCGATGGTCGCGGCGCCATGGGCGCGCGCTTCGGCGGTCGAAACCGACCAGCGGCGCGTGGTGAGCGCCTCGACCATCGTGAGGCGGCCTTCGGGAATGAAGGCGCCAGTGTCGAGAAACATCTGCGAGCCGATCAAGCGCACTTCGCGCACGGGCGTATGGCCCACGTACGTGAGCGAGAGCACCTGGCGCGGCGGCGCCTGCGCCGAGCCGAGCACGATGTCGCGGCCCCAGAGCATGCGATCGCGCGTTTCCATGTCGATGTTGGCGCGATCGAGGTCGGCGTCGCTGCCGAGAAATTCCGCGTGCAGCACGTTGAAGCGCTCCACGCCCTCGCCCACCACGCGAGCGAGCGGCAAACGCCGCAAACGCAGCGCGTACTGCATCAGCGCGTCGGCGCTCAAACCCTGCGCCCAGCCGCCACCGATGCCATACCAGCGATGCCGCGGCATGCGGCCTTCCGCCACCGCGCACAGCGTGTCTTCGTGGTTGCCGAGCACGGCGTAAAACCACGGTTTGTCGATGAGCGCCAACGCTTCCTCGCATTGCGCGCGATCGCCGCGATCGACCAGATCGCCGACCGAAAACAGCCGGTCGCGCGCCGTGTCGAAATCGACTTCGCGCAGCAAGTAGCGCAGCGCTTCCACACAGCCATGCAGGTCGCCGACGATAAAATCGCGGCCCGCTGCATTGGCGGCGTGATGCTGCACGAGAGGAGCGTGAGAGAGTGTCATTGCACCATCATAGCGCTGGGAGGCGGCGCCGATATGCGCGCCAAACAGCGTATCGACGATGAATTCATACGAATTCGCCGATGGCGCGCCGAACGCGGCCTCATAAAGGGATTAGAAGGCTCGCAAATCGCGTGCCTGTCACTGCGCCAACGGCACGTCTTGCACCTCGCTTTCAGGCATAAAACCGGCTAACGGCACGCTGCAACGCAGGCGTGAGTGCCGCGCCCCAACCGCGTGCATCGCGCCATCGCCACGGTAGAATCGCCGCAACGATCGACGCCGCTCGACGCCTTATCGACCGACCATCGCGACAGATAACCGACACAAGAACTTAACCGCGCTCGAGGCCTCGTCATGAATCTCGTCAATCTCTATCCGCGGGTGCTGCGCAACCGCCCGCATCTGATGATCGCCATCGCGGTGGGCGTCGTGCTCGGGGCGCTCGTGCCCGCCACGATCCGCCCTTCCGCGCGCGTGCTGGTGGGCTGGGACGCGGCCGTCTGGACTTACCTCGTGCTCATCTGGATTCACATGGCGCTCGCCGACGAAGCCAGCGTGCGCGCCAACGCGCGCCGCGAAGACGAGAACGCGGGCACGGTGCTGTTCCTCATCTGCACGGCGACGGTCGCGAGCATCGTCGCCATCGTGCTCGAACTGGGCGCGACGAAAGATCTCGGCACGGCCTCGAAGGTGCTGCATTCGCTGCTTACCGGCCTCACGCTGATCGGCGCGTGGTTCCTCATTCCGACCATCTTCACGCTGCACTACGCGCGCCTCTACTACGGCTCCGATCCCAACGAGCCCGCGCTCGCCTTCCCCGACAAGAAGCTCACGCCGAACTATTGGGACTTCCTGTACTTCTCGTTCACGATCGCGTGCGCGTCGCAGACCGCCGACATCTCGATCGTGGGCCGCACCGCGCGGCGCGGCGTGCTCGCGCAATCGATCCTCTCGTTCTATTTCAACGTCACGGTGCTCGGCCTGTGCGTGAACATCGCCGCGAGCATGGTCGGCAACTGACCGACACAAAGACGTCATGTCGATGCCGGCGGGTTCCGCTTGCCTCCCGCCGCGCTCGCGCTGATCGCTACAAACCTTACCGGCAATTGCTGCCGGCCCCGGCCCGTACAGGGCTCGCGACTCGCGGCGCCCAGCGGCCCGAACCGCAATCCCGGTCCCGCCGTGCGCCCCGCGGGCACGGTCATGCAAAGCAGATAGGCATACGCCTTGCTCCCTCCCCAGCCAAGTCGCCGCGCGGCGCGCGCTGTGGTTCCGTTTGGTTCCGGCCTGCTTCTGCACTACTCTGAACAGGTCGTGACGGGCCACCACGCGCCACGCGGCACACTCCGGCACCCCCTGGGCCGCGCGATCGCATTTCGGCCAGCCGCCGTCCTGCATCCCTGCCGCCCGACGTACCTGGAAGACGACCGATGCAACCTCCCCACGCATTTGCGCCGCGGATCTACTTCGTCCATTCCGTCCTTGTCGGACCGCTCGACGCGTGGCCAGCGCAGTTCGCCCGCGCCGCGTCGCTCGGCTTCGACCATCTGCTGATCGGCGCGCTGTTCGCGCCGGGCACCGCGGGGGACGACCGCATCGTCGCCGATCATGCGCGCGTGCATCCCGCATTCGGCGACAAGCTCACCGTCAAGGACGCCGTCCGGCAACTCGCGCTCGCCGCCCAGGCGCGCGGTGTCACGCTGCTCGCCGACCTCGTGCTCGACCGCACGGCCGCCGACGGTGCGCTCTACGCCGAACATCCCGAGTGGTTTCACCCGTTCGAGCCCGAAGACGCACGGCTCGACCCGCGCCACGGTCATCAGGAAGCGAACGTCGCCTACCTCGACTTCGAGCGCGGCGGCGAGGCGCTCATTGCCTGGTGGACCGCGCGCCTCAGCGCGCTCGTGGAAGCGGGCATCGGCGGCTTTCGCATCGACTCGCCGCATGGCGTGCCGCCGCACGTGCTGCGCGCCATCTTCTCCGCCGTGCGCGCGCGCTATCCGCAAACGCGCTGGCTCGCCGCCACGCCCGGCCTGCCGCGCGAAGCCATCGAGCGGCTCGAAGGCGTGGGCTTCGACGCCACCTTTTCCTCCGTGCGCTGGTGGGATTACGCGTCGCGCTGGATGGTGGAAGAGCACGCCGCGCTGCGCCGCGTGGGCTCGCCCGTCACGTTCCCCGAAGCGCCCTACGGCGTGCGTTACGCGCACGACCAGGAAGGCGCCGCCGACGCGCGCGCCATCGAGCGCGCGTATCGCCGCATGCTGCGCACGGCGGCCGCGCTGGGCACCGGCTGGCTCATGCCGATGGGCTTCGAGTTCGGCGTGGACGAAGCCATCGGCCACAGCGGCAACAGCGCGCACGCGTGGGCCCAGGCGAGAGAGCGCGCGCCCTTCGACCTGAGCGCCGAAGTCGCGCACGTCAACACGCTCCAACGCGAAACGCCCGCGCTGCACACCAGCGGCGAATTGCGCGCATTGAGCGGCCCCGGCGCGAGTGTCGCGGCGCTGCTGCGCGCCGACCATGCCGATTTGCGCGACGCCGGCAACGCGATCCTCACGCTCGTGAACCCAGCGCTCGCCGCGCCCGTGCGCGTGGACATGGCGCGCCTGCTCGACGCGGTGCCCGGCAATTTCACGCGCTTCACGCCGCTCGACGCCGAAACGCTGCGCACCGCGCGGCACACCGGCACGGGCGCGAATCCCGACGCGACGATTCCCGAGACCTTCACGCTGCCCGCCGGCGCGTGCTGGATGTTCCGCGCGCAGCCCACGCCGCTTGTCGTGCTCGCGCCGCCCGACGATCGCGGCAAGATCGACACGAGCGGCCACAAGACCGTGCTCGAAGCGATCGCCGCGCCGCGCATCGCGATCGAAAGCGCGACGCCGTCCATCGATCATGGCCGCTTCGTCGTCAAGCGCAACGTGGGCGAGCGCTGCGAAGTGCGCGCGGCGATCTTCGCCGAAGGCCACGACAAGATCGACGCCGCCGTGCTCTGGCGCGCCGCCGACGAAACCGTCTGGCACGAAGCGCCCATGACGGCCGCGCCGCCCGCGGGCACCGATATGTGGGTGGGCTCGTTCCCGCTCGAACGCGTGGGCCGTTACGAATACGTGGTGGTCGCGTGGCGCGACGACTTCGCCTCGCTCGTCGGCCATCTGCAAAAGAAGCGCGACGTGGGCCAGCCCGTCGATCTCGAACTCGAAGAGGCAAACCGCCTGCTCGCGCTCGTGCTCGCGACGGCCGAAACCTCGGACGTGCCCGGCGAGGCGCACCAGCGCAATCGCGCCACGCTCGAAGGCATCGTCAAGCGCTTCATGGCTGCCGACACCGACGTGCGCGTGGCGTTGCTCGCCGCGCCCGCCACGGCGGCCGCCGTGCGCGCGGCGCGCCATCGCCCGTTCCTCTCCACCGACACCGTCATCAACCGCGTGGACTCGGAACGCGCCGCCGCGCGCTTCGCGAGCTGGTACGAGATCTTCCCGCGTTCCATGAGCGACGACGAATCGCGCCACGGCACCTGGGACGACGTGATCGCCAAAATGCCGCGCGTGCGCGACATGGGCTTCGACGTGCTGTATTTCCCGCCGATCCACCCCATTGGCGTGGCGAACCGCAAGGGCCGCAACAACACCCTCACGGCCAATCCCGGCGACGTGGGCAGCCCGTATGCGATCGGCGGCGCGGAAGGCGGTCATACGGCCGTGCACCCGGAGCTGGGCACGCTCGAAGACTTCTGCCGCATGCTCGCGGCCGCGCACGCGCACGGCCTCGAAATCGCGCTCGACTTCGCGATCCAGTGCTCGCCCGATCACCCCTGGCTCAAGGCGCATCCCGGCTGGTTCGCGTGGCGCCCCGACGGCACGCTGCGTTACGCCGAGAACCCGCCGAAGAAGTATCAGGACATCGTCAATCCCGAGTTCTATGCGCAAGACGCCAAGCCCGACTTGTGGCTCGCGTTGCGCGACGTGATCCTGTTCTGGATCGACACGGGCGTGCGCATCTTCCGCGTGGACAATCCGCATACGAAACCGCTGCCGTTCTGGGAATGGATGATCGCCGACGTGCGCGCGCGCCATCCCGACGTGATCTTCCTTTCCGAAGCGTTCACGCGGCCGCGCCTCATGTACCGGCTCGCCAAGATCGGCTTTTCGCAGTCGTACACGTACTTCACGTGGCGCGAGTCGAAACGCGACTTCACCGAGTACCTCACGGAACTCACGCAAACCGAGGTACGCGATTTTTATCGGCCGAACTTTTTCGTCAATACGCCCGACATCAATCCGCGGCATCTGCAAACGGGCGCGCGTTCGAGCTTCCTGATACGCGCGGCGCTCGCGGCCACGCTCTCCGGCTTGTGGGGCGTGTATAGCGGCTTCGAGTTGTGCGAGGCCCGCGCGCTGCCGAATTCCGAAGAGTATCTGGATTCCGAAAAGTATCAGCTGCGCGCATGGGACTGGAACCGGCCCGGCAATATCGTGGCCGAAATCGCCGCGCTCAATCAGGCGCGCCGCGCGAATCCCGCGCTGCATTCGCACCTCGGCATCACGTTCCTGCCCGCGCACAACGACGCCATTCTGTGCTTCGAAAAAGCCACGCCTTCGCGCGACAACGTGATTGTCGTGGCCATCAACCTCGACGCGTTCAACGAGCAAGGCGCCGACTTCGAGCTGTCCTGGCCCACGTTCCAGCGCTGGAATCTGGACGACCAGGCGCGCCTTGCCGTGACCGATGAAATCACCGGCGACCGCTTCGAGTGGAACGGCCGCTGGCAACACGTGCGGCTCGATCCGCATTCCAAACCGTTCGCGATCTGGCGCATCGAGCCCATACAAGGCTTGCCGCGCGACGAACCGCTGCCCGACGCCGACGAACACGTCGAGGGCCATCCCGAACTGGACGCCGACTTCCCGCCCGGAGGAGCGACATGAAACGCGACCCCGCCACGCAAGAGCCTACGGCCAACGACATGCCATCCATTACGCACGATTCGAGCGCGCCGCAAAGCGCGCAGGACCCTCACGAAGAACGCGGCACGCACAAGCGCGGCAAGCCTTCGCTGATTTCCGACGATCCGCTCTGGTACAAGGACGCGGTGATTTATCAGGTGCACGTGAAGTCGTTCTTCGATGCGAACAACGACGGCGTGGGCGATTTCGCGGGCCTGCTCGCGAAACTCGACTACATCGCGGCGCTGGGCGTGACGGCGATCTGGCTGCTGCCGTTCTATCCTTCGCCGCGCCGCGACGACGGTTACGACATCGCCGACTATCGCAACGTGCACCCGGACTACGGCCAGCTCGCCGACGTGCGCCGCTTCATTCAGGAAGCGCACGCGCGCGGGATCCGCGTGATCACCGAGCTCGTCATCAATCACACCTCGGATCAGCATCCGTGGTTTCAGCGCGCGCGCCGCGCGAAGCCGGGCTCGAATCATCGCAACTATTACGTGTGGTCGGACACGGATCAGAAGTATCAGGACACGCGCATCATCTTTATCGACACGGAGGCGTCCAACTGGACCCACGATCCCGTGGCGGGCGCGTATTATTGGCACCGCTTCTATTCGCACCAGCCCGACCTGAACTTCGACAATCCCGCCGTGCTGCGCGAAGTGCTGCAGGTCATGCGCTTCTGGCTCGACATGGGTATCGACGGTCTGCGGCTCGACGCGGTGCCGTATCTGGTCGAACGCGAAGGCACGAACAATGAGAACCTGCCCGAAACGCACGCGATTCTGAAGAAGATTCGCGCGACCATCGACGAGCATTATCCGAACCGCATGCTGCTCGCCGAGGCGAACCAGTGGCCGGAAGACGTGAAGGAATATTTCGGCGACGAAGACGAATGCCACATGGCGTTCCACTTCCCGCTGATGCCGCGCCTCTACATGGCGATCGCGAGCGAGGACCGCTTTCCGATTCTCGACATCATGAAGCAGACGCCGGATCTGCTCGAAACGTGCCAGTGGGCGATCTTTCTGCGCAACCACGACGAACTCACGCTCGAAATGGTCACCGATTCCGAGCGCGATTATTTGTGGAATACCTACGCGACCGACCGGCGCGCGCGCATCAATCTCGGCATTCGCCGCCGTCTCGCGCCGCTCATGGAGCGCGACCGCCGCCGCATCGAACTCATCAATTCGCTGCTGCTTTCCATGCCGGGCACGCCCGTGATCTATTACGGCGACGAACTCGGCATGGGCGACAACATTCACCTCGGCGACCGCGACGGCGTGCGCACGCCGATGCAATGGTCGTCGGACCGTAACGGCGGGTTCTCGCGCGCCGACCCCGAGCAACTCGTGCTGCCGCCGGTCATGGGTTCGCTCTATGGCTTCGACGCGGTCAACGTGGAAGCGCAAAGCCGCGATCCGCATTCGCTGCTCAACTGGACCCGCCGCATGCTCGCCGTGCGCCGCTCGAAACAGGCGTTCGGGCGCGGCACGATTCGTTTCCTGCGGCCCGCGAATCGCAAGATCCTCGCGTATCTGCGCGAAATGCCGGGCGAGCCGCCCATCTTGTGCGTGGCGAATCTCTCGCGCGCGCCGCAGGCCGTCGAACTCGATCTTTCCGAATTCGCGGGCACGGCCCCCGTGGAAATGACCGCCGACTCGGTTTTCCCGGCCATTGGCCAGTTGCCGTATCTGCTCACGTTCCCGCCCTACGGTTTCCTGTGGTTCCTGCTGTGCCCCGGCGATCAGCGTCCTTCGTGGAGCCAGCCGACCTCCGAGCAATTGCCCGAATTCGTCACGGTCGTGATCCGCGACGCGCAAACCGGCGCAACGCCTGAAAACGTGCGTCTGCTCGAGTCGGAAGTGCTGCCTTCGTGGCTCTCGCGGCGCCGCTGGTTCGCGTCGAAAGACAAGCCGCTGCGCTCCGTGAAGCTCGCGGCGCTCACCACGATCACCGGCGCGGGCTTCGCGTTCACCGAGATCGAAGCCGAACTCGCCGACGGCACGAGCGAGCGCTACGTGCTCCCCATCGCGATCACGTGGGGCACCGACACCACCACGCCGCTGCATATCCAGCTCGCGCTCTCGCGCGTGCGACGCGGCCGCACGGTCGGTTATCTCACCGACGCGTTCGCGTTGCCGTGGTTCGCGTATGGCGTGCTGCGCAAGCTGCGCGAGCGCGCGGCCGTGCCCACGGTGCAAGGCAGCACGATCCGCTTCGAGCCGACCGCGCGACTCGACGAACTCGATCTCGGCGAGACGCCCGAAGTGCGTTGGCTCGCGGCCGAGCAGAGCAACAGCTCGCTCGTGATCGCCGAATCGCTGGTGCTCAAGATCGTGCGCCGCCTGATGGCGGGCGTGCATCCCGAAGCGGAAATGAGCCGCTATCTCACCAAACTCGGCTACGCGAACACGGCGCCGCTCTATGGTGAAGTGGTGCGCGTCGATCCGCAGGGCGTGCCGCATACGCTCATCATCGTGCAGGGTTTCATCGACAATCAGGGCAACGCATGGGACTGGGCGCTCGACTTCCTGCGCCGCACCGTGGACGAACTCGCGCTCGCCACCGATGACGGCGACGGCACGACGGTCGCCGACCAGGCCCACGAAGAGGAAATCATTCAAGGCTACAGCACGGTAATCGGCACCATCGGCAAGCGGCTCGGCGAGTTGCACGCCGCGCTCGCCTCGCCCACCGACGACGCGGCCTTCGCGCCCGAACCCGCCAGCGAGGGCGACGTGCGTGCGTGGATCGACGACGCGAAGCGCATGCTCAATGAAGCGCTCGACATCATCGCGCAGCATATCGGCGACGACAAACACACGCTCGACGACGACGCGCGCGACCTCGCGCGCAGCCTCATCGATCGTCGCGAGGCGCTGGTGCAAAAGGTCGAAGACATGGTGCCGCTCGACGCGAAGGCTTCGCGCATCCGCATTCACGGCGACTTCCATCTGGGCCAGGTGCTGCTCTCGCAAGGCGACGCGTACTTGATCGACTTCGAAGGCGAGCCCGCGCGGCCGCTGGAATTCCGCCGCGCGAAAACCTCGCCGTTGCGCGACGTCGCGGGGCTGCTGCGTTCGCTCTCGTATGCGGGCGCCGCCGCGCAATCGACCACCGAAAATGCGCCGACGCAAACCGCCGACCGCAAGCGCGCGCTGCTCGAACGTTTCCGCGGCAATTCGGCGGAAGCGTTCCTGAGCCAGTACCGCGCCGCCGTGGCCGAAGCGCCCATCTCGCTCGTGAGCGCGTCGAACGAACAGGCGCTGCTCGACCTGTTCCTGATCGAGAAAGCCGCGTACGAGATCCGCTACGAAGCGGCCAACCGTCCGACATGGCTCGCCTTGCCGGTGCGCGGTCTTGCCGCCATCGCGTCGCGCGTGCTCGGTTTAACGCCCAACCAGGCCGGCGGAGGTGTTCATGGCTGAGCGCTCGCCCCACGCCGGTCTCAATCCGCACGAGGCGGACGCGCTCGCCGGCGCGCATCATCACGATCCGTTCGGCGTGCTCGGGCTGCACTACGTGGATGGCGCGCCGTACGTGCGTGCGTGGCTACCGAACGCCGCGAGCGTGAAGGTCGTCGCGCGCGATCGCGCGCATACGCTCGCCGAACTCGAACGCGTGCATCCAGCCGGCCTCTTTGCGGGCGCGCTTGCCGAAGCCGTGCCGTATCGGCTCGAAATCGACTGGCAGGGTGTGAGCCAGGAAATCGAGGACGCCTATTCGTTCGGGCCGCAGTTGTCTGCCGAGGCGCTGGCGCGTCTCGCGGACGGCGACCCGTACGCGGTACTCGAATGCCTCGGCTCGCGCCCCGTGACTTGCGACGGCGTGCCCGGCGTGCGCTTCGCGGTCTGGGCGCCGAACGCGAAACGCGTTTCGGTGGTCGGCGACTTCAACGCGTGGGACGGCCGCCGCCACCCCATGCGGCTGCGTCACGAAGCGGGCGTGTGGGAGCTGTTCATTCCGCGCGTGGCCTCCGGCGCGCGCTACAAGTACGAGATTCTCGGCGCGCAGGGCAACGTGCTGCCGCTGAAGGCCGACCCGTGCGCGATGCAGGCCGAAATTCCGCCGGGCACCGCGTCGATCGTCGCGCCCGTGGAAGCGATCGAGCAATTCGCGTGGAGCGATCAGGCGTGGATCCAGTCGCGCGGCGAGAAGCAGAGCGCGCGGGCGCCGATGTCGGTGTACGAAGTGCATGCGTCCTCGTGGCTGCCCACGCCCACACAAGGTTCGGATTCCCAGGCACTCGACTGGAACGCGCTCGCCGAGCGGCTGATTCCGTACGCGCAGGGCATGGGCTTCACGCATATCGAGTTGATGCCGATCGCCGAGCATCCGTTCGGCGGTTCGTGGGGTTATCAGCCGCTCTCGCAGTTCGCGCCCACGGCGCGGCTCGGCTCGCCGGTCGACTTCGCGGCCTTCGTCGATCGCGCGCACAAGGCGGGGCTCGGCGTGATTCTCGACTGGGTGCCCGCGCATTTCCCGAACGACGCCTACGGTCTGGTCGAATTCGACGGCACGCCGCTCTACGAGCACGCAGACCCGCGCGAAGGCTATCACCCCGACTGGAACACGATGATCTACAACCTCGGCCGTCGCGAGGTGAGCGCGTTCCTGATCGCCTCCGGGCTCGCGTGGCTGCTGCGTTATCACATCGACGGCCTGCGCGTGGATGCCGTCGCGTCCATGCTGTATCGCGACTACTCGCGCAAGCACGGCGAGTGGGTGCCGAACATCTACGGCGGCCGCGAGAATCTGGAATCCATCGCGTTCCTCAAGCGCCTCAATCACGAAACGCAATACGTGCCGCAGCGGCCCGGCGTCATCACCATCGCCGAGGAATCGACCGCATGGCCCGGCGTGACCGCGCGCCCCGAAGACGGCGGCCTCGGTTTCCAGTTCAAGTGGAACATGGGCTGGATGCACGACACGCTGCACTACATGCACGAAGATCCCGTGTACCGGCAGTACCACCATCATCAAATGACCTTTGCGATGGTCTATGCGTACTCCGAACGATTCTTGCTGCCGCTTTCGCACGATGAAGTCGTGCACGGCAAGGGCTCGCTGCTCGGCAAGATGCCCGGCGACCGCTGGCAGAAGTTCGCGAACCTGCGGGCGTATTTCGGCTTCATGTGGGCGCATCCGGGCAAGAAGCTGCTGTTCATGGGCGGCGAGTTCGGGCAGATGGCCGAGTTCGATCACGACGGCACGCCGCACTGGAATCTGCTCGACGACCCGTTGCACCGCGGCACGCAAGCGCTCGTGCGCGATCTCAACCGGCTCTATGCGAGCGAGCCCGCGCTGCATGTGCTCGACACGGAACCGGGCGGCTTCGAGTGGCTCGTTTCCGACGACAACGGCAACAGCGTGCTCGCGTGGCGGCGCGTGGACGGCGCGGGCGGCGAGATCGTCGCCGTGTGCAACTTCACGCCGGTGCCGCGCCACGGCTATCGCATCGGCGTGCCGCACGCGGGCCAGTGGGAAGAAGTGCTCAACACCGACGCCGAGATCTACGGCGGCTCGAACATGGGCAACGGCGGCGTCGTGAGTACGGAAGACGTGCCGAGTCATGGCAAGCCGCAGTCGGTGTCGCTCGTGCTACCGCCGCTCGGCACGCTGATCCTGCGCCTGCGCCGCTAGCGGCCGCGGGTCCGGGCGCGGCGCGCGCGAGCGCGCTGGAAGCAGCATCACGCAGGAACCGATGCATAACGTACAAAAACGCACGGAGCTTCGACATGGCTAATGGTCCGCCTGACCGCCTGCTGCCGGGTTCGCCCGGCCCGCTCGGCGCGACGTGGGACGGGCTCGGCACCAATTTCGCGGTGTTTTCCGCCAACGCGTGGCGCATCGAGCTATGTCTCTTCGATCCCACCGGCCGCAAGGAACGCGTGCGCTATACCTTGCCGGAATGCACCGACGAGGTCTGGCACGGCTATCTGCCGGGCGCGCATCCGGGCACCGTCTACGGCTTTCGCGCGCACGGGCCGTATCAGCCGCATCTCGGCCATCGCTTCAATCCGCACAAGCTGCTGATCGATCCGTACGCGCGCCAGTTGATCGGCCAGTTCCGCTGGTCCGACACGCTCTACGGGTATCGCGCGCATTCGAATCGCGGCGATCTCTCCATCGACCGGCGCGACTCCGCGCCCGCGATGCCGAAGTCGGTGGTGGTCAGCGACAAGTTCGACTGGTCGCGCGACCGGCGCCCGAACACGCCGTGGGGTGAAACCGTGATCTTCGAGACGCACCCGCGCGGCATTTCCATGCAGCGTTTCGATCTGCGCACGCACACGCGCGGCACGTTCGCGGCGCTCGCTTCGCCGTACTTCATCGAGCATATGCAGAAGCTCGGCATCACGGCGATCGAGCTGCTGCCCGTGCACGCATTTCTCTCCGAGCGCTTTCTGGTCGAGCGCGGCCTGCGCAACTACTGGGGCTACAACCCGGCGGCGTTCTTCGCGCCGGAGCCGGGCTATCTGGTCGGCTACGACACCGACGAAATGCGCATTGCCGTGCGCCAGCTGCACGCGGCCGGCATCGAAGTCATTCTCGACGTGGTCTACAACCACACTTGCGAAAGCGGCGAAACCGGGCCCACGGTCTCGTGGCGCGGCCTCGACAACGCGAGCTACTACCGCTGCGTGCCGGGAGACGAGCGCCACTTCATCAACGACACGGGTTGCGGCAATACGCTCAATCTCTCGCATCCGCGCGTGTTGCAGATGGTGGCCGATTCCCTGCGCCACTGGGTCACCTCGTACGGCATCGACGGCTTCCGCTTCGATCTGGGCGTGACACTCGGGCGCGAGCCGTCGGGTTTCGATCCGAACGGCGGCTTCTTCGACGTGCTGCGCCAGGACCCCGTGCTCTCGCAGGTGAAGCTGATTTCCGAGCCGTGGGACGTGGGTCCGGGCGGCTATCAGCTCGGCCATCATCCGCCCGGCTTCAGCGAATGGAACGACCGCTTTCGCGACAGCGTGCGCAAATACTGGCGCGGCGAACCGGGCCAGCGCGCCGACCTCGCCGCGCGTCTCACGGGCAGCGCCGACCTGTTCGACAAACGCAAGCGGCGCCCGTGGGCGTCGATCAATTTCATC
The DNA here is from genome assembly GCF_009789675.1 of Paraburkholderia acidisoli. Classification (NCBI taxonomy): domain Bacteria; kingdom Pseudomonadati; phylum Pseudomonadota; class Betaproteobacteria; order Burkholderiales; family Burkholderiaceae; genus Paraburkholderia; species Paraburkholderia acidisoli. Next base: position 850,568 of record NZ_CP046914.1, read on the forward strand.
ACCTCGCACGACGGCTTCACGCTCGCCGATCTCGTCTCGTACGACCACAAGCACAACGAGGCCAACGGCGAAGAGAACCGCGACGGCCACAACGAGAACTGGAGCGCGAACTGGGGCGCGGAAGGCGCCACCGACGACCCCGCGATTCTCGCTACGCGCGCCCGCGTCGCGCGCTCGATGCTGGCCACGCTGTTCGTCGCGCTCGGCACGCCCATGCTGCTCGCGGGCGACGAAGCGAGCCGCACGCAGCGCGGCAACAACAACGCGTACTGCCAGGACAACGACATTTCATGGGTCGACTGGGCGCTCGCGGACACGCCGCAAGGCAAGTCCATGACGCGCTTCGCCGCCCGCGTGATCGCACTGCGCCGCGAGCATCCGTTGCTGCGCGAAACGCGCTTTTTGTTCGGCGACCGGGAAATTCTGCCAGGCGTACACGACATCGACTGGTTCGACGAACGCGGCGAAGCGCTCTCGCCCGAGGCGTGGCAGGACCCCGAGGCGCGCGCGTTCACGCTGCGCCGCGCCGGCGCGGGCCGCAACGGCGAAACCGAAGTATTGTTGTTGATGCTGAACGCCTCGCCGGGCGCCGTGAATTTCGTCGCGCCCGCGCCGCGCATGGCATGGGAGGTGCTTCTCGATACGGCGCGCCCCGACGCCACGCCGTACGCCCTGCCCGATACGCGTTACGAACTGGCCGCGCGCGCGCTCGCGGTACTGTGCGCGCGGCCCGCGCGGCCCGCGCGGCACGACGCGCAGCGCCAGGACGCGCAGAACACGCAGACCGCGCCACGCCCGCGGCACGATGCGCCCGCGCCGGACCCGCGCCGCGCGCCCGGTTCGCCGGACGCGCGGGAATCCGGCTTGCAACGCGCACGCGACGACGCCGAGGGCTAACGCAGCGTCACACCGAGTCACACAGGAAGCCAACATGTCCCCGCTTTCGCAGCAAACGCAGGTTCGTCCGCATGATCGACCGCGCGATCGCCATTTCGCGTTCTGCCTGCCGTTCGGCGCGCAGGTACAAGGCGCGTCGCAAGGGCAGCCGAGCACGCGCTTTCGCTTCTGGGCGCCGTCGTGCGAGACGGTGCAGGTCGTGTTCGAAGGCGATGCGCAAGCCACGCCGCCCCTCACCATGACGCCCACCGGCAATGGCTGGTTCGAGGCGCAGGCGCCGTGCGGGCCCGGCACGCTGTATCGCTATGACATCGGCAACGGCACGCGCGTGCCCGACCCCGCTTCGCGGTTCCAGCCGCAAGGCGTGCATGGCCCGAGCGAAGTGCTCGACCCGCGCGCGTACGCGTGGCGGCACGCGCAATGGCAGGGCCGGCCGTGGGAAGAAACGGTGATCTACGAGTTGCACGTGGGCGCGATGGGCGGCTATCGCGGCGTGATGGCGCGCCTGCCCGCGCTCAAGGAACTCGGCGTGACGGCCATCGAACTCATGCCGCTCAGCAGCTTTCCGGGCGAGCGCGGCTGGGGCTACGACGGCGTGCTGCCCTACGCGCCGCACGCGGCCTACGGCACGCCCGACGAACTGAAGGAACTCGTAGATACCGCGCACGGGCTCGGCCTGCAAATGTTCCTCGACGTGGTCTACAACCACTTCGGCCCCGACGGCAACTGGCTCGGCCAGTACGCCAAGCCGTTCTTTCGCGCCGACATCAAGACGCCGTGGGGCGACGCGCTCGACTTCGAGCGCCTGGAAGTGCGCGACTACTTCAGCGACAACGCGCTCTACTGGCTCAACGAATATCGCTTCGACGGCCTGCGCCTCGACGCCGTGCACGCCATCAACAATCCCGGTTGGCTGCGCGAACTCGCCGACCACGTGAAGGCGCGCGTCGAACCCGGACGCCACGTGCATCTCGTGCTCGAGAACGAGCACAACGAAGCCAATCTGCTCGAAACGCATTTCAACGCGCAGTGGAACGACGACGTGCATCACTGCTTCCACGTGATGCTCACGGGCGAATCCGAAGGCTACTACCGCGGCTTCACCGAATCGCCTATCCGCAAACTCGCGCGCGCGCTCGGCGAGGGTTTCGTGTATCAGGGCGATCCGTCGCCCGTGCACGACGGCAAGCCGCGCGGCGAGCCGAGCGGCCACTTGCCGCCCACGGCGTTCGTGTCGTTCTTGCAGAATCACGACCAGATCGGCAATCGCGCGTTCGGCGACCGCTTGCGCGCGCTGGCCGACGACGACGCGCTGCGCGCGGCCACCGCGATGCTGCTGCTCTCGCCGCAAATTCCGCTGCTGTTCATGGACGAGGAATACGGTTCGACGCAACCGTTCCAGTTCTTCACGGCCTATACAGGCGATCTCGCCGATGCGGTGCGCGAAGGCCGTCGCCGTGAATTCGCGCATTTCAGCGCCTTCAACGACGCCGAAACGCGCGCGCGCATTCCCGACCCCAACGCGCAGCAAACGTTCGTGAATTCGTCGCCGCCGCCCGCCGAGGCGCCCGTGGAAGGCGAACGGCGCGAGTGGATGCACTTCTACAAATCGGCGCTTTGCGTGCGCGCGCATTTGCTGATGCCGCGCCTGCACCACGCGAAGGCGCTGGGCGCCACCGTGCTCGCCGACGACACCGCCAACGCGCAGGCCGCGCTGGTGGCGCGCTGGCGTCTCGGCGACGGCGCGATCCTCACGATCGCGCTCAATCTCGGTCACCACGACGTGCCGCTCGACACGCAGCCCGAGGGCATGGTGATCTTCGAAACGCCCGGCCGCGCGCGCGATCGCGCCGACGCGGGCACGCTGCCGGAAAGCGCGTGCATCGCGTGGCTGACCGGCGACGTGCGCGAGTATTCGAGCGAACACGACGCGCGCATCGCGCACCGCGAGGAGCCGCACGCATGAGCACGGCGCGCCGCAGTGAAACGCTCGCCGCCCTCGCCTCGCGCGCGGGCTTCGAAGTGGAATGGACCGACGCGCTCGGCAACGTGCAGCGCGTCTCCGACGACACGCTCGCCACGCTGCTCGAATGCATGGGGCTGCCGTGCGCGAACGCCACGCAGTTGCGCCAGAGCACCTCGGCGTTGAACGCGGAGCAGTCGGGGCGGCGCCTGCCGCCGCTCATCACCGCCGAGTTCGAAAGCGCGATCGAGTTGCCTGCCTCGGCGGTACGCGCGGGCAGTCACTACCGCATCGACCTCGAAAGCGGCGAGCATATCGAAGGCCGCTTCACGATGCCGCGCGGCGAGCCCGCGCTGCTCGCGCCGCTGAGCGAGCCCGGCTATCACACGCTCACGGTCAACGACCACACGCTCACGATCGCCGTCGCGCCGCCGCATTGCCACACGGTCGCCGACGCCTGGCGCGCACGCCACGGCGACACGAGCACGGTGCCGCCGCTCTGGGGCCTTGCCGCGCAGTTGTACGGACTGCGAAGAAAGGGCGACGGCGGTATCGGCGATTACACGGCGTTGGCCTCGCTTGCGGAACAAAGCGCGCGGCACGGCGCGCAGGCGCTCGCCGTGAGCCCCACGCACGCGATGTTCAGCGCGGAGCCGGGCCATTTCAGCCCGTACTCGCCTTCGTCGCGTTTGTGGCTCAACGTTGCGCATATCGACCCCGCTGCCGTGTTCGGCGCGCAAGCCGCGCACGACGCGAGCGTGGCCGCGCAGGTGGGCGACGCGTGGCGCGAACTCGAAGCCGAACCGCTGATCGACTGGCAGCGCGCGCTGCCGCTCAAGCTCAAGGTGCTGCGCGCATTGTTCGATCGCTTCGAGCGCGAAGAACGCGCGAGCGGTTCGCCGCGCGCCTCGGCATTTCAGGCGTTTTGCGCAAAAGGTGGCGAGGCGCTCGAAGACCACGCGCGCTTCGAAGCCCTGCAGGAAGCGATGATCGGCGACGGCAGCGGCCCGCGTCACTGGCGCGACTGGCCGGAAGCGTTGCGCGATCCGCGTGGAGCGGCCGTCGCGACGTTCGCGCAGGAGCGTCGCAAGGAAGTCGACTTTCACTGCTTCCTGCAATGGCTCGCGGCCGAGGGGCTGGACAACGCACAGCGCTGCGCGCGCGACGCGGGCATGACGGTCGGGCTCGTTGCCGACCTCGCCGTGGGTTGCGACGGCGCGGGCTCGCATGCGTGGTCGTTGCCGCAGGACATGCTGCAACGTGTGTCCGTGGGCGCGCCGCCCGACATCTTCAATCAGGCCGGCCAGAGCTGGGGCCTCACGACCTTCTCGCCGCGCGCGATGCACAACACGGGCTTTCGCGCGTTCATCGACATGCTGCGCGCCGCGTTCGCGCACGCGGGCGGCGTGCGCATCGACCATATTCTCGGCTTGCGGCGCTTGTGGCTCGTGCCCGAAGGCGAAAGCGCGAAGCACGGCGCGTATCTGCGCTATCCGTTCGACGACCTCGTGCGGCTGATCGCGCTGGAGTCGTGGCGGCATCGCGCGATCGTGATCGGCGAAGATCTCGGCACCGTGCCGCCCGGCTTGCGCGAGCGGCTCGCCGCACACGGCCTCTACGGCATACGCGTGCTGTGGTTCGAGCACGACGGCAAGGGCTTTCTCGCGCCCTCGCGCTGGGACCCGCACGGCGTGGCCACGACAACCACGCACGATCTGCCCACCGTGGCGGGCTGGTGGCGCGGCACCGACATCGAATGGCGGCACCGCATCGGGCAAATGCTGCCACGCGCCGATGGTCAGGATCCCGTAGCGCTCGAACAGGCACAGCGCGCCACCGATCGCGGCGCGCTCTGGCAGGCGCTGCAACAGGCGAACTTCGCGCCCCGCGACACCGAGCCGCCTTCTCCCGACGATCCGCCCGTGAACGCCGCGCTCGGCTACGTGGCGGCCACCACGAGTCCGCTTGTGACCTGCCCGCTCGAAGACCTGCTCGCACTCGCCGATCAACCGAACCTGCCCGGCTCCATCGACGAACACCCGAACTGGCGCCGCCGCCTGCCGCTCACGGTCGAAACGATGTTCGCCGATCCCGCGTTCATGGCGCGCATCGACACCGTCGCGCGCGCCCGGGAAGCCGCGGCGCGCACGCAGGCGCGCGCGACCCCGGATAACGATTCGTCATCCGAACCATCTTCCAACGAAGCGCAACCCGCGCCCACTCCACCCGAGACGAAGCCGACGCCATGACCTACCCACGCGCGACGCTGCGCTTGCAGCTCCATCACGGCTTCACGTTCGACGACGCGCTCGCGCAACTCGATTACTTCGCCGCGCTCGGCGTAAGCCATCTCTATCTCTCGCCCGTCACGACGGCGCAACCCGGCTCCATGCACGGCTACGACACGGTCGACTACGGCACCGTGAGCGCCGAGCTGGGCGGCGAAGGCGCGCTGCGCCGACTCGCCGCGAAGGTGCACGAACGCGGCATGGGTATCGTCGCCGACTTCGTGCCGAACCACATGGGCGTGGGCGGCTCGCACAACGCGTGGTGGCTCGACATTCTCGAATGGGGACGCCATAGCGCGTTCGCGCGCCACTTCGACGTGGACTGGCATTCGCCCGATCCCGCGCTGCGCGGCAAGGTGCTGATGCCGTTCCTGGGCGGCCCGTACGGCGAGGAACTCGCGGCGGGCCGCATCGAGCTGAAATTCGATCCCGAGGCCGCGCGCTTTTACGCGCAGTACGGTCCGCATGTGTGCCCGATTTGCCCGACCGATTACGCGGCGCTGCTGCAATCGGCGAATCGCGCCGATCTCGACACGCTCGCCAGCGCGTTCCAGGGTTTGACGACGCAGCCGGAAGACCAGGCGCGCGCCGCCGCCGGCCGCGACGCGTTGCGCGCGTTCATCGAACGCGTGGGCACCGACCCGCTCGACTTCGTGCTCGAGGCCTATTCGAGCGCCGACCCGGTGCCGCGCGACCGTCTGCATCGCCTGCTCGAACGCCAGCATTTCCGGCTCGCGTGGTGGCGCACCGCCACCGACGAAATCAACTGGCGGCGCTTCTTCGACGTCACCTCGCTCGCGGGCGTGCGCGTCGAGCGCCACGACGTGTTCGAGGCCGTGCACAAGCTGATTTTCCGGCTCTATGCCGATGGCGTGATCGACGGCTTACGTATCGACCATATCGACGGTCTCGCCGACCCGCGCGAGTATTGCGAGCGCCTGCGCCAGCGGCTCACGTCACTGCGCGCGACACCGCCGTATATCGTCGTCGAAAAGATTCTCGCGCCCACCGAGGCGCTGCGCGACGACTGGGCCGTGCAAGGCACGACCGGCTACGACTTCATGAACGACGTGGGCGCGCTGCTGCACGACGCGCGCGGCGCGGCGCCGCTCGCCGAAGCGTGGAGCGCGATCGCCGGCGACGATCGTCCGTTTGGCGCCTACGCGCTCGAAGCACGCGGCGAGATGCTGTCCTACTACCTCGCCGCCGAACTCGATCACGTGACGCGCGCGCTGCATCGCATCGCGCGCGAGCAGCCCGCCACGCGCGACACGACGTACGCGAGCGTGCATCGCGCGGTCGCGAGTCTCGCCACGCATTTCCCGATCTATCGCATCTATCCGGTCGCGGGCATGCGCACGACGCACGACAAACCGTGGTTCGACGCCGCGCTCGAAGGCGCGCGCAAGGCGTTGCCGCGCGCGAGCCTCACGGCGCTCGAACTCGTGAACGCGTGGCTCGGCGGCCGCTCGCCCGACGCGGCCAACGCGCCGCCCGCGAACCACGGCGGCGGCGGCAAGTCTGCGCGCAACGCCCATGCGAATGCGGGCAGCCACGCGAACGCGCCGCTCAGTCACGCGCTCATCGCGCAGCGCACGGCGCTCGCGCTGTTCTCGCAACTCACCGCGCCGCTCGCCGCGAAAGCCACCGAAGATACGGCGTGCTACCGCTACGGCCGCCTGATCTCGCGTAACGAAGTGGGCGCCGATCCCGACGACTTCTCGCGCAGCGTCGAACAGTTTCATGCAGCCAATAAGTTGCGTAGGCAACGACATCCGTATGGCCTGCTCGCCACGGCCACGCACGATCACAAGCGCGGCGAGGACGTGCGCGCGCGGCTCGCCGTGCTCAGCGAGATCGCCGTCGACTGGAGCAGCACGCTGCGCGCATGGTCCACATTGAACCAGCCGCAGCGGCGCGGCGACATCACCTCGACCACCGGCTGGGCGCCCGGCCCCGGCGCGGAAGCCATGCTGTATCAGACGCTCGTGGGCGTGTGGCCGCCCGAACTCGATCCCGGTGACGAAGCGGGCGTGCGCGAACTCGCCGAACGCGTGGCGCAATGGCAGCTCAAAGCACTGCGCGAAGCGAAATTGCGCACCAACTGGCTCACACCCGACGAAGCCTATGAGTCGGACTGCCAGGCATTCTTGTTCGACATTCTCTCGCCGCAACGCCGCGACGGCTTCCTGCAGGCGCTCGCGGATTTCGTCGCGCGCGTCGCGCCGGCGGGCGTCGTGAATACGCTGTTGCAAACCGTGCTGCGGCTTGCTTCGCCGGGCGTGCCCGATCTGTATCAGGGCACCGAGTTATGGGACTTCAGCCTCGTCGATCCGGACAACCGCCGGCCGGTGGATTACGCCGCGCGTGCACAGGCGCTCGACCGGGCCGCGCCCGCGACGAAGCTCGCCAACTGGCGCGACGCGCACGTGAAGCTGGCCACGGTGCATCGCCTGCTCGAACTGCGCAAGCAAGCGCCCGAGTTACTGCGCGAAGGCGAATATCTGCCGCTGACCGTGCGCGGCGCGCTGGCCGAACACGTGATCGCGTTCGCGCGACATCACGGCAATGCGTGGGCGGTCGTGATCGGCACGCGTCACGCCGCCGGGCTGCTCGACGGCGACCTGCCGCTCGTCGCGCCGGAGCGTTGGGAAGATACGAACGTGGAATTGCCGAAGGCGCTGGCGCAGGCGAGTCTGCACGACTGGCTCAGCGACGCCGCGCATCACACGCCGGGCAACGCGCTCGCGCTGCGCGACGTGCTGAAGGCGCTGCCCGTGGCGGTGTTGTCGACGGAACCGCGCGCCTGAACATGGCCGACGACGGGCGGCGCCTGACTCGCTCAGCCGCCCTCGTCGTCGAGGTCCTTCGGATAGATGCGCACGAGCACGATGCGCGGCCCCTTCATCTTCTTCACGACAATATCGAAGCGCTCGAACTCCACGCGCTGCCCCTCGGTGGGCAGATCGTTGAGCGCGTGAATCACGAGCCCGCCCACGGACTCCGCGCGGCCTTCGTCGATGTCGATACCGAGCGCCTGCTCCAGCGAGACCACGGGCAGGCTGCCGCGCCCCATCAGCGTGCCGTCGTCCATGCGGGTCCAGTCGGTATCGGCTTGATGGAATTCGTCGTGAATCTGCCCGACGAGCGCGCCCAGCAGATTGTCGAGCGTGAGAAAGCCGCTGGGCCGCGCGTGCTTGTGACCAACCAGCGCGAAGTGCGGCGCGCCCTTGCGAAAGCGCCGGAACAGCGCGAGCGCCGGCGTTTCGGGCTTCACGTATTGCACCGGCCGCACGAATTTCGTCAGGTCGTCGAGCGCATTGCCCGCCTCGCGCGCGAGCAGCAGATCCTTCAGATGAATCAGGCCAACGACGCGTTCGCCCGAACCGTCTTCGAACAGCGGATAGCGGCTAAAACGATGGCGCGCGACGATCTGCATGTTCTCGCGCAACGGCAGGTCGCGGCGCAAGCCCACCATCTCGTGCGCGGGACGCATGAGGTCGGACACCGTGAGGCGCGAGAAGTCGAGCGAATGCGCGAGCGTGTTCCATTCGTCGGCGCTATAGGCGTTCGCGGCGGGCGCGGGCAGGCGCGCGATCTCCGTGCTTTTTGCGCCGTTCTTCGCGCCGCTTTTCGCACCATTTCTGGCCCGCCCGTTTGCCGCGGATTCGGCATGCTGGTGCGCTTCCGTTTCCGCTTCGGCGGCGGCGCGGCGGCTGCGCAGGATGAGCTTGAGTTCGTCGGTGGAGTAATGCGAGTCGTGGCCGTGTTCCGACGACAAACCCGCCACGCGCAGCACCGCATTCGCGCTGGAATTGAGCGCCCAGATCGCCGGGTACATCGCCCAATAGAAGCCGTAGAGCGGCAGCGCGGTCCACAGCGAGACTTTTTCGGCCTGGCGGATCGCCATCGACTTGGGCGCGAGTTCGCCCACCACGATGTGCAGGAATGAAATGACCGTGAACGCGAACACGAGCGAAATGCCGTGCACGACTTCCGGCGACGTCACGCCGATCACCTTGAAGAGCGGCGCGAGCAATTCCGCGAACGCCGGCTCGCCGATCCAGCCGAGACCGAGCGAAGCGAGCGTGATGCCGAGCTGACACGCGGAAAGATACGCGTCGAGCTGGCCGTGAACCTTTGCGAGAATTTTGCCGCGCAGGCCGTGCTCCGCGGCGAGCGCCTGCACGCGCGTGGCGCGCAGCTTGACGAGACCGAATTCGGCCGCGACGAAGAAACCGTTGAGGGCAACGAGCAAAAGCGCCCCGACGAGGGCGAGCAGCTGGATCAAGACAGGTGGCTCCGAAAGACGAAGCGCTCAGTATAAAGGGTGCAAGGTGCGTGAAAGTTTTACAGGCGCACGACGCGTGATGTCACGGTCGTGCGTGCCTGCGCGAGCGTTATGCGGCGACCACGCCCAGCAGCATCGTGGCTTCCTCGCCTTCGGGCGCGATGGGCGCCTCGAAGCGGCCGCCGTGCGCTTCGGCCACGCGCTGGCAGAGCGCCAGCACCCACGCATGACGGCCGATTTCCTGCGGCTCGCCCGCCTGCACGCGCGCGAAGGGTTCGAGCACGTGTTCCAGCGCTTCGTCGGTGAGCGCTTGCGGGGTGGCGCGCCATTTGACTTCGAACTGCGCGCCCGTGGGCGTGGCGTTGGCCGTAACCGCCACGCTCGCGCCCTGCACGCTGGTTTCGGCGGCGAACACGAGCATCAGCCAGAGCGCCTGCGCGAGGCGTTCGCGGTCGGCGTCGAGGGCCGCGGCGCCCGTGCCGTCCTGCACGGCGAAGCTCACGCCGCGCGCGTCGGCAAGCGCGGCGCGCGCGTCGTCGACCGTTTGCGCGATCAGTTCGCCGAGCGCGACCGGCGCGCGGTCGATACGCAGCTTGCGCGTTTCGGCGCGCGTTTTATCGACGAGCGATTCCAGCAGATGCACCTGCTGCTCCACGCCCGTGCGAATGCCGCCGAGCGCGCGCTGCGCGGCCGTATCGGCATTGTCGATCTTGCGCTCGAGCACGTAAGCCCAGCTATGGATCGCATTGAGCGGACTACGCAGATCGTGCGAGACGCGCGACAGCACATGGTCGCGCATGAACAGCGCGGTTTCGGCGCACAGGCGCGCCGTGCGTTCGTTGATAGTTTGCGAAGTCGACGCCATCGAATTCCTCGGTTTTCGCCCAGGGCGGGCGAAACAGCCCCCCATTATAGGCAGCGCAAGGAAGCAACCGGCATACCCGGCCGGCGAGACCGCACGCCAGAGGCGGCTCGCGGCCTGCAAACCGCCTACAATAGCGGATTCATCCCATCCGTTTCAGGAGTTTTCCTATGTCCATCGTGACCACCGATTCCGGCCTCAAGTACGAAGACCTGACCGAAGGCAGCGGCGCCGAAGCCAAGGCCGGCCAGACCGTCAGCGTGCACTACACCGGCTGGCTGACGGACGGCCAGAAGTTCGATTCGAGCAAGGACCGCAACGACCCGTTCGCCTTTGTGCTGGGCGGCGGCATGGTCATCAAGGGCTGGGACGAAGGCGTGCAAGGCATGAAGGTCGGCGGCGTGCGCAAGCTCACGATCCCGCCGCAACTCGGCTACGGCGTGCGCGGCGCGGGCGGCGTGATTCCGCCGAACGCCACGCTCGTGTTCGAAGTCGAACTGCTCGACGTCTAAACGTTCACGCCCGCGTTGTAGAAAACGCTCGCTCTCGTGAATCCGCACCATCCCGCTCCCGTCCTCGCGCCCGGCGTCGAACTGCGCCGCTACGGCGCAATCGAGGAGACCGATCTGCACGATTTTCATCAGATCGTGCTCGGTCTCGACGGCGAGATGGAGATGACCGTGGACGGCCAGGGCGAGCGCATCGACTGTTGTTCGGCGTGGCTCATTCCGGCGGGCGCGCGCCACGACTACATGGGTATCGGCGATAACCGCCAGCTCGTGCTCGATCTGCCCTCCGCCGCGCTGGCCGTGCCCGAACGGCTGTTCGACAGTGCGCGCGCCGTGCGGGTCGATCCCGCGCTCGCGCAGCTCGTGCGCCAGATCGCACAGCGCGCCGCCACGGCCGGGCCGTCGCCGGGCCACCCCGACTTACTCGACGTGCGCCAGCGCCGCTTCCACTGGGACGCCTCCGCGCGCCTGTGCGCCGCGTTGCTCGCGCAAACCGGCATTGCGGCGGGCGCCGCGTTCGAAGCCGCCGCAGGGCTCGACTTCGCGCGCATCGACCGCTGGCTGCGCGCGCATCTCGCCGAGCCGCTGCGTATTGCCGATCTTGCCGCGCATTGCGGCTTCGGCATGCGCCGCTTCCATCAGCTGTTTATCGACGCGTTCGGCGAAACGCCGCATCGCTACCTGCAACGTCTGCGCCTCGACACCGCGCTCACGCTGCTCGCCGACCCGCGCGCCTCGCTCAGCGAGATCGCGCTCGAAGTGGGTTTCGGCGACCAGAGCGCGTTCACGCACGCATTCACGCGCCGCTTCGGTCTCGCGCCCGGGCAATGGCGCGCGCTGCCGCACTAGGCGTTGCGCCGCGCGGCACGCCGCTGCTCATTCGAACCGGTATTCCCACTCGGCCCGCGCGCCCACCGCGACGCGCTCGCCCGCGCCCGTCACCACGATCGCGTTCTGGCCGAAGGTGAGGCCGCCGTCCACGCGGGCATCGGCGCGAAACACGGCGAGCGTGTCGAGCGGTTCCGTGGGCCACTGCGCGTCGCGTTCGCCCGATTGCTGGTCGATTGTCGTGATCGGGCAGCGCGCGCACGGCTTCACGAAGCGCAGCACGATCTCCTGCGCGCCGGGCGCGGTTTCGATCGCGAGCGTGTCGACGAAGTCTTCGTCGAACGCGTCGTTCACGTCGTCGACCACGATGTTCGGGCGAAACCGCGACATCGGCACGGGCTGCGCGCCCTTCGCCGCGAGGCGCGCGTTGAGGTCCGCCAGCGAGGACTCGCTCGTCACGAGAATCGGGTAACCGTCCGCGAACTGCGTGGGCGCGTCTTCGTCGTGCGTCCACTTCTTGCTCGCGAGGCGCGTGACGTCGGCGGCGAAACGCACGAGGCGCACCGGCACGCCCAGCGCCGCGCTGAACCATTGTGCGGCCTCGTCGCCTTCGTCGAGCGCCTCGAACGTGTCCTTCCAGACCGTCGCCTGCGCGCGCGCCTCGTTGCCGCGCGGCGCGAACGGCAGCAGCAGCATCGCGCGCATGCCCGCCATCGACAAACGCACGCCGTTTTCAACGAACGCGGGCACGATGCGCGCCATGGCCGCGTGCTCGCGCTGCGAGACGAAACGGCCCGTCGCGTCCACGACCATCCAATGACGGTCCCATTGCAGGCCCTGCACGTCGAGTTGGGCGCGATCGAGGGCGATCGCCGCGCAGGATTTCACGGGATACACATACAGCGCGCGAACGGTGCTCATGGCGAGTGCGTCGGAAAGTGGAATCGTCGAAACGAGGTTCGTAAAAAAGCCCGCTTGTGCCAACACGAAGCGGCAGAAGCGGGCTTGCGATCACGCGGCACGATCGGGCCGCGTGGCGGGTTGCGTTACTCGACCGACAGTTGCAGATGCAGCTGCGAGCGCGAACCGCCGTCGATCGCGTCGCTCGCGGCGTCGCGGTCCGACTGCGACTGCGGGGCGAGACGCGCGGTTTCGATGCTGTCGAGATACGTGCTCGTGATGTCGCCGGTGATGTAGTCGCCGTCGAAGCACGATGCCTCGAACTCGCGCAGTTCGGGGTTGATGTCGCGCACCGCCTGCTTGAGCGCTTCCACGTCCTGATACACGAGGTAGTCGGCGCCGATGATGCGCGCCACTTCTTCGTCCGTGCGGCCGTGCGCCACGAGTTCGCCACGCGTGGGCATGTCGATGCCGTAGACGTTCGGGAATTTCACCGGCGGCGCCGCCGAAGCGAAGATCACCTTGGTCGCGCCGGCGTCGCGCGCCATCTGCACGATTTCCTGCGAGGTGGTGCCGCGCACGATCGAATCGTCGATGATCAGCACGTTCTTGCCCTTGAACTCCACGCCCATGGCGTTGAGCTTCTGGCGCACCGACTTCTTGCGCATGGCCTGGCCCGGCATGATGAAGGTGCGGCCCACGTAGCGGTTCTTGAAGAAGCCTTCGCGATACTCCACGCCCAGCTTCTTCGCCACTTGCATGGCGGCGGGACGCGACGAGTCGGGAATCGGCATGACCACGTCGATCTTCACGTCGGGCAGCTCGCGGCGGATCTTCTCGGCGAGATAGTCGCCCATGCGCAGGCGCACGTTGTACACGGGCACGCCGTCGAGCACCGAGTCCGGACGCGCGAGATACACGAGTTCGAAGATGCAGGGGTTGAGGCTCGGCTTCACGGCGCACTGCTGCGAGTAGAAGTTGCCGTCGAAGTCGATGAACACCGCTTCGCCCGGTTCCACGTCGCGCACGAATTCGAAACCGATGCCTTCGAGCGCCACCGATTCCGACGCCACCATCCATTCCGTGCCTTCCGGCGTTTCGACCTTGCCGATACACAGCGGACGAATACCGAACGGGTCGCGGAACGCGAGCAGACCGTAACCGGCGATCAGCGAGACGATCGCGTACGAGCCGCGCACGCGGCGATGCACACCGGAGACCGCCTTGAACAACGCGGCGGGGTCGAGTTCGAGGCCCGAGCTGGCAAGCTGGAGTTCGTGCGCAAGCACGTTGAGCAGCACTTCCGTGTCGGACTTCGTGTTGATGTGGCGGCGATCCACACGGAACATCTCTTCCTTGAGCTGTTGCCAGTTCGTGAGATTGCCGTTGTGAGCGAGGATCAGGCCGAACGGCGCGTTCACGTAGAACGGCTGGGCTTCTTCTTCGCTCGACGCCGAGCCGGCCGTCGGGTAACGCACCTGGCCGATGCCGCAGGTGCCGGGCAGGCTACGCATGTTGCGCGTGCGGAACACGTCTCGCACCATGCCGTTGGCCTTGTGCATGTGGAACGTGCTGCCGTCCGCGGTGGCAATGCCGGCCGCGTCCTGACCGCGATGCTGGAGCAGCAGCAGCGCGTCATAGAGGAGCTGGTTGACGGGAGAGCGGGAAACTACGCCTACGATGCCGCACATGGCAGGTCCTTCAAAAAAGCGAAATCGGTCGCGGCCGGTCGAGCGCCGCAAAAGGGCAGCGTTGCGGGATCACGCCTCGCCTCGTATCGCGCCGATCAGTTTCTGATCAGACGTGAACGTAGGCCGCGAGCGTCTCGGGCAACAGAGGTTTCAGTTCGTGCACGCCCTGCTCGGCATACGGCCGCAGCAGCGCCTTGCGCCAGAAGTCCTGCTGGGGCAGCTCGGTCAGCCCGGCAAGGACGACGAGGATCAACACCAGCACGACGCCTCGCACGAGGCCGAACATCATCCCGAGCGAACGGTCCACGCCGGACAGCCCGCTCACCTGCACCAGACGGCCGAGCAGCGCATTGCCCACGCCGGCTACGAGCACCACGCCAATGACGATCAGCGCGAACGCGATCAGCCATTGCGTGAGCGCCCCGCCCGGCCAGGTTGCCGGAATGAAGGGCACCACACGGTCCACGTAGCGGCAGGCCACGAGCAATGCCGCGATCCAGCCGATCAAACCAAAAATCTCGCCGATGAAGCCCCGCCACGCGCCGCGCAGCGCCGACAGGCCGATCACCGCCATTACAGCGTAGTCGAATGCCGTGAACATGCGCGGCTTATTCCGCGTTGCTGTTCGAGCCTGCCATCAGGCCGGCGCCGCGCACCTTCGCGATGGCCGCCGTGGCCGAAGCGCGGTCCGGGAACGGCCCGGCGCGCAGCAGCGTGCGCGTGGTGCCGTCGGCTTCCTTGCGTTCCTCGACATATGCGGGCACGCCCGCCGCTTTCAACTTCGTGACCCAATTACGCGCGGTGTTGCCGTTCGAAAACGCGCCCAGTTGCACGGCGAAACGCGCGCCCGGCGGCGTGGACGGCGTGCCGGCGTCCGTGCTCGCATTCGTGCTGGACGATGTGGCGCTGTCGTTGTTCGCTTGCGTCGTGTCCACCGGCTTGCTGCGCGAGGCCGTGCTCGTCGCGGCCGAGGCGGCGGCGGGCTTGCTGGCGTGCGCCTGCGCGGCTTGTTGCGATGCGGTGCCCGGCGTGGTGCCCGTGGCGGCGTTCTGTGCCGGCTTTTGCGCGGCGGCCGCGGGCTTTTTCGTGTCGGCGGTTTGCGTCGCCTGCGACGAGGACGCCGCTGCAAGGCCCGAGGCGCCGGTCGATTCAGCGGCGGCCGGGTTATCCGGCGCGACGCCCGCTTGCGTGTCTTCGGCGTCGTGCTGGCGCGCGGAGGATTTATCGGCCGGGCGGCTCGGAATGTCGATGGCGATGTCGTCGGTGACCGGCTTCGGGTGCGAGTCGAGCACCATCGGCAAAATCACGATGGCGGCGAGCACGAGCGCGATGGCGCCCACGAGGCGGCGGCGGGCACGCTGTTTTTCAGGAAGCGTGGGATCGAGCAGCATGGCTTCGGCGTCGCCGGAGCGGTCCGGTCGGCGGCTGCGCCGCTCCACCCGCGTGCTCTGGCTGCGACGCCGGCTGGAGCCGGTTTCTTCACCGCGCCGGCGGGGCGCGTCGTCGTCTTTCTTGCTGCCGAACGAGAAAAGTCCCATGTATGGCTTGCTGTTGGCCTACCTGGCCTGTCTTGCGTGGGCGGCGTGCGGTGCCGGGCGGTCAGTGCTGCTGCGATTTGCGCCAGGCCATGACCCCGGCAACCGTCAGGAAACTACCGAAAACAATAATTCTATCATTTTCAGTTGCACGTTTTAGCGCATCTTGAAATGCATCCGACGGACTTTCGTAACGCGTCACGCTGCTGTCCGCGCCGTCGTTGACGCCCGCGTCGTGCAACAGCGCTTCCAGCTGTTGTGCCGTTGCCGCACGCGGCAGCGGCAGGTCGGTCACGCACCAGTGATCGACCTCGCCCTTCAGATGCTCGATCACGCCCGCGATGTCCTTGTCGCGCATCGCGCCGAACACCGCGTAGGTGTACGGGAAATAGCCCATGCTGCCGAGATTCTGCGCGAGCACGGCGGCCGCGTGCGGGTTGTGGCCCACGTCGAAAATGATCGCCGGCTTGCCCGGCAGCACCTGGAACCGGCCCGGCAGTTCGACATTGGCCAGACCGAGGCGAATGTCCTGCGCCGAGACCGGCAGGCGGTCGCGCACCGCTTCGAGACCCGCCAGCGCCGCCGTGGTGTTGATGAGCTGATTCGCGCCGCGCAGCGCCGGATAGGCGAGCGCCGAGCGCCGCATGGTCGGGCCCACGTAGCTCCATTGCTGGCGCTCGCTGCCCGGCTGGCCTTCGTAGCGGAAATCGCGGCCGAACAGCCACAGTTCGGCGCCGATCGCCTCCGCATGGTCGATCAGCGACTGCGGCGCCATCGGATCGGCGCAAATCGCGGGCTTGCCCGCGCGGAAAATACCGGCCTTCTCGAAACCGATCTTCTCGCGCGTATCGCCGAGATATTCGGTGTGATCGAGGTCGATGCTGGTGATGATCGCGCAGTCGGTATCGAGCACGTTCACGGCATCCAGGCGCCCGCCCAGACCCACTTCGAAGATCACCGCGTCGAGCCCGCGCGAGGCGAACAGATGCATGATCGCGAGCGTCGTGAACTCGAAGTACGTGAGCGAAACCGGCTTGTCGAGCGAAAGACGCGCGGCTTCCACGGCTTCGAAATGCGGCAGCAGCTCGGCGTCGCTGGCCTGCACGCCGTCGATGCGCGCGCGCTCGTTGAACGCGAGCAAGTGCGGCGACGTGTGACAGCCCACGTGATAACCGGCCTTCAGCAGAATCGTTTCGAGAATCGCGCAGGTCGAGCCTTTCCCGTTGGTGCCGCCAACCGTGAAGATCGGGCACGCGAATTCGAGCTGGAGCGCGTCCTTCACCTGACGGATGCGATCGAGCCCCATGTCGATGCCGACCGGATGCGCAGTTTCGAGATGCGTGAGCCACGCGTCGAGGGAGGGAAAGGTGCTCATGGGATAAATCGTAGGTGCTGCGCGTATGACGTCCGCCATCAGCGGAGGGTTCACGCGAATGATCGGTCGCGAAAGAACGGCATTATCGCGGAAATGACAACGCGCCGCTTGCTCTCGCTTGCGGCGCGTTGTTTTGCGGATGACGCGCGGCGGCGGAATGCGCCGCCATCGTCGCCTGAAACGGCGTTACGCCACCGCGTCGGCGGGCTGGCGCTGGAGCAGCGCGAGCAGTTGCGCGATCTCGTCGCGCAGCTTGCGGCGGTCGACGATCATGTCGATCGCGCCCTTTTGCAGCAGGAATTCGGCGCGCTGGAAGCCTTCCGGCAGCTTTTCACGCACGGTTTGCTCGATCACGCGCGGGCCGGCAAAGCCGATCAGCGCCTTCGGTTCGGCGATCACCACGTCGCCGAGGAACGCGAAGCTCGCCGACACACCGCCCATGGTGGGGTCGGTCAGCACGGAGATGAACGGCAGTTTGGCTTCCGAGAGCTTCGTGAGCATGGCCGTGGTCTTGGCCATCTGCATGAGCGACAGCAGGCTTTCCTGCATGCGCGCGCCGCCCGAAGCGGTGAAGCAGATGAACGGCACTTGCTGCTCGAGCGCGGTTTGCGCGCCGCGTGCGAAACGCTCGCCGACCACCGAGCCCATCGAGCCGCCCATGAACGAGAACTCGAAATTGGCGACGACGACCGGCAACGTGCGGATCGCGCCGCCCATCACCACCATGGCGTCGGTTTCGCCGGTTTCATCCATGGCCTCTTTCAGGCGGTCCGGATACTTGCGGCTGTCCTTGAACTTCAGCGCGTCGACAGGAATGATTTCCTGGCCGATTTCATAGCGGCCTTCCGGGTCGAGCAGACCGTCGAGGCGTTCACGCGCGCCAATGCGCATGTGGTGATCGCACTTCGGACAGACGTGGAGATTCGCCTCGACGTCGTTGCGGTACAGCACCGCTTCGCATGACGGGCACTTGATCCACAACCCTTCCGGAATGCTCTTGCGGCTTTTCGGATCGGTTTGCTTGATCTTGGGCGGCAGCAGTTTATCGAGCCAGCTCATTGATGTTCCTTCCTTGACCTTCGTGATGCGCGGGCGCGGCGAATCGATCCATCGCCCCGATCAGTCAAACTGACCGGGTTCCGACCCCGACCGCGCATGGCGAAAAGTGGATTTTACAGCAGTCTTAAATTGCGCCTGAATTTTCGTCGAGCGCTGTCCGAATGCCGGCAATGAATTGCATGAGCGCGTCCGCTGCCGTGTCGGGCGGAGTCTGTTCGAGCAGCTGCACGATGCGGCTGCCGATCACCACCGCGTCCGACACCTGCGCGACCGCCGCGGCGGTTTGCGCGTCGCGAATGCCAAAGCCGACGCCCACGGGCAGCGAGACATGCTCCTTGATGGCCGGGATTTTACCCGCGATGCTCGCAACGTCGAGATTCGCTGCACCGGTCACGCCCTTGAGCGAGACGTAATAGACGTAGCCGCTCGCGGCGCGGCCCACGGCGGCGATCCGTTCGTCCGTCGACGTGGGTGCGAGCAGGAAAATGGGATCGATGCTCGCGGCCTGCATTTTCGCGGCGAAATGCTCCGACTCCTCGGGCGGGTAATCGACCACCAGCACGCCGTCCACGCCCGCATCGCGCGCGGCCGCGACGAATTCGTCGGCGCCCATGCGTTCGATCGGGTTGGCGTAGCCCATCAGCACGACGGGCGTCTTGTTGTCGGTTTCGCGAAAGCGCTTCACGTCGGCGAGCACGCTCTTGAGCGTCACGCCCTTCGCGAGCGCGCGCTCCGACGCTTGCTGGATCACCGGGCCATCCGCCATCGGGTCCGAGAACGGCACCCCGAGTTCGATGACGTCGGCGCCGCCCGCGGCCAGCGCGTGCATGAATTCGACGGTGCGCGCGGGATCGGGATCGCCTGCCGTCATGAACGGGATCAGGCCTTTCTTGCCTTCGGCGGCGAGTGCCGCGAACGTGGTCTTGATACGGGACATTGCTTGAGTCCTCAACTTGGGTCGCTACTGCGCGTGCGTATTGCCCTGGCGGCGGCGCCTCAGGCCCCGGCCGCGACAGAGGGCGTCGCGCTCGCGTCCGCGGCGGCCGCTGGCGTAGCCAACGCCGCCGCGCTCACGCGTTCACGCGCGATCGCGCAGTAACTTTCGTTAATTTCATAGCCGACGAATTCGCGCTTCTGACGCGCGCAGGCGACTGCCGTGGTGCCGCTGCCCATGAACGGGTCCAGCACGCGGCCGCCGGGCGGGCAGCTCGCGAGCACCATGCGCTCGACGATCTCCAGGGGCTTCTGGGTGGGATGATCCACACGCTCCGCATGCTGCCGGTGCAGCCGCGAAACCGACCAGACGTCCTTGGGGTTGTAGCCGAGCTCCAGCCACTTGCTGCCTTCGAACAACTTGCGCGAACGCGCCTTCTTCGTGGCGGCATCGTACGGGATGCGGACGGGATCGAGATCGAAGTAGTAATCCTTCGAGACCGCGAAAAAACCGATGTTGTCGTGCACCGAGGTAAAACGGCGCGTCGTGCCACCCATACTGGGTACGCGACGATCCCAGACGATCTCGTTGATCATCGTGAGTTTCGACTTGAGATAGACGAAGATCTCGGGCGCGTACTGCCACGTGCAGAACACGTAGAGCGAGCCGCTGGCCTTGAGCTTCGGGATCGCGAGGTCGAGCCATTCGTACGTCCAGGAGAGAAAGTCCTCGCCCGAACGCATGTCGGAGTCGTTGCCGTAGTCCTTGCCGAGCCCGTAAGGCGGATCGGCGACGATCAAATCGATCGAGGCGTCGGGCAAATTCGCTGCATCGGTCAGAAAATCGCGGTTCAGGAGCCGGATGCTGTCGGGCACCACGGGAACGCGGGAAGCCATGGGCAGTGCGTCCGCCGCAACCGCGGCGGTCGCGTCGCCCACGGGTGCCGGCGCAAGCGGCTCGTCGAACTCGTCACGCATCGTTCGTGTCGCTCCGGGCGCTCAGAACTGGATGCCCGATCGCTCGGCGACCGTGTGCATGTCCTTGTCGCCACGGCCCGACAGGTTCACCAGCAGAACCTTGTCCTTGGGCAGCGACGGCGCGAGCTTCGCCGCGTGCGCGAGCGCGTGGCTCGACTCCAGCGCGGGAATGATGCCCTCGATACGGCAGCAGTCGTGGAACGCCTTGAGCGCTTCCTCGTCGTCGATGGTCACGTATTGCGCGCGACCGCTGTCCTTGAGCCATGCGTGCTCCGGACCGACGCCCGGATAGTCGAGGCCCGCCGAAACCGAATGCGTTTCGATGATCTGGCCGTTCTCGTCCTGCAGCAGGTAGGTGCGGTTGCCGTGCAGAACGCCCGGCGTGCCCGCGGCGAGCGACGCCGCATGACGGCCCGTTTCCATGCCGTCGCCGGCCGGTTCCACGCCGATCAACTGCACCGAAGTGTCGTCGATATACGGATAAAAAATGCCCATCGCATTCGAACCGCCGCCAACGCACGCAATCACGGCGTCGGGCTGGCGCCCCGTCATCTCGGGCATCTGCACGCGGCATTCGTCGCCGATCACGCGCTGGAAGTCGCGCACCATCATCGGATACGGATGCGGACCCGCGACCGTGCCGATGATGTAGAACGTGTTTTCCACGTTGGTGACCCAGTCGCGCATGGCTTCGTTGAGCGCGTCCTTGAGCGTGCGCGAACCGGATTCGACCGGCACCACCGTCGCGCCCAGGAGCTTCATGCGGTAGACGTTCGCGGCCTGACGGCGCACGTCTTCGGCGCCCATGTAGACCACGCATTCCATGCCAAAGCGCGCGGCGATCGTGGCCGTGGCCACGCCGTGCTGGCCCGCGCCCGTCTCGGCGATCACGCGCGGTTTGCCCATGCGTTTCGCGAGCAGCGCCTGGCCGATCACGTTGTTCACCTTGTGCGCGCCGGTGTGATTCAGATCCTCGCGCTTGAGGTAGATCTGCGCGCCGCCGAGCAATTCGCTCCAGCGCTGCGCGTGATACACCGGCGAAGGACGGCCGACGAAATGTTTCAGCTCGCGCTGATACTCGGCGACAAACTCGGGATCGTCCTTGAACTTCGCGTAAGCCTCGCGCAGTTCGTCGATCGCCTGCATGAGGGTTTCGGCAGCGAACACGCCGCCATATTGGCCGAAGTGGCCACGTTCATCGGGTAAGTTGTACATAAGTCACTCGCTTGAGCCGGCTTTGAAACTCGCATTGCACGAGCCGCACCGGCACAGAAAATCATCCCGCGTCCGCTTCGCGCACCGCGCGTACGAACGCCGCCATACGGGCGTGATCCTTCACGCCCCTGGCGCCCGGCACTTCGATGCCACTCGAGACATCGACAGCGAACGGGCGCACCTGGCGAACCGCCTCACCGACGTTTTGCGCGTTCAAGCCACCACTCAAAACGGCCCGACGCGCGAGACCTGCGGGAATAAGTGACCAATCGAAGACCTTTCCGCCGCCACCGTAGCCCTCGACGTGCGTGTCGAACAGAAGGCCGGAAGCTGATGAATAACGATTTGCCGATTCTATCAAATCGGCCTGGCGAGTATCGGCCGCCACTCGCAGGGCGCGCAACCAGGGCAAACCGGCAACGGCCGCCAGCGCTTCGCACTGCTCGGGGGTTTCGTCGCCATGAAACTGCAGCAGCGTGAGCGACACGTTGCTGGCGACTTCGCTCATCCATTGCGCCGTGGCGTTCACGAACAGGCCCACGACCGAGACGAACGGCGGGATATCGCGCGTGAGTTCCACGGCCTGCGCCACGCTCACCGAGCGCGCGCTAGGCGGATAAAACACGAGGCCGATGGCATCCGCGCCCAGATCGATGGCCTGCGCGACCGCCTCGGGCGTCGAGAGGCCGCACAGCTTGATACGGGTGCGATGCGGGACGTTAGTGTCGGCTTGCGTCATGATGATGGGCGGTTTGATTCAGTTCGCGCGTGATTCAGGCAGCGCCGCCGGGCGCGTCGTTCCATACCTCGCTCCACGGCACGCTGGCCGTGTGCGGCGCGGGCACCGCGAACTCGTCAGGATAGCCTACCTGGGCGAGATAGAGGCCGTCGGGCATGAAGGTCGGCGCGGCTCTGGCACGGTCGCGACCCGCCAGCACTTCCGCCAGCCACGGCGCCGCGTAGCGCCCGCGCCCCACGGCCACGAGGCAACCCATGAGGTTGCGCACCATGTGATGCAGGAACGCGTTGGCGCGAAAACGGAAGTGGATGAAGTCGCCCTGCGGCCGGATATCGATCTGATACAGATGCTTGACCGGCGTTTTCGACTGACACTCGGACGAGCGGAACGCCGAAAAATCGTGCTCGCCGATCAAATGCGCCGCCGCCTCGCGCATGGCATCGACATCGAGCGGCGTGTGAATCCAGCCTGCGCGGTTCGCCAGCATGGGTGAGCGCACCGGGTGCACGTAGAGCACGTAGTAATAGGTGCGCTCGAACGCCGCGAAGCGCGCGTGAAACGCCTCGGACATGGGCTTGGCCCACTGCACCGACACGGTCGAGGGCAAGAACGCATTGGTGCCGCGCACCCACGAGAACGGCGTGCGGTCGAGATCGGTGTCGAAATGGACGACTTGACCGAGCCCGTGCACGCCCGTGTCCGTGCGCCCCGCCACGACCGTTTGCAGCGGCACGCACGCGAATTCGCGCAACGCGCGCTCGAGCACGTCCTGCACCGTCTTGCCGTGCGGCTGAGATTGCCAGCCGCAAAAGGCGGCGCCGTCGTACTGAATGCCTAGCGCGATACGCATGGAGAGAACCGCGGCGGCGTCAGGACAGCGGCGCGAGCGTCGAGAGCAACGCCTGCGCGTCGGCGCGCGTGGCGTGGTCGTTCGACTCGATCACTTCGTTGATGAGCGAGCGCGCGCCCGATACGTCGCCGAGCGAAATGTACTCCTGCGCGAGATCGAGCTTGTTGCGCGCGATTCGCGTGAGTTGCTCCGGGGTGAACACCGGCAGCGGCTCGGCCGAATCGGGCGGCAGGTCGAGGTCGAAGTCGAGCGTGAGCGCACCGAAGCGCGGTGCGCCAAGGCCCGCCAGCGCACCCGCGCCGGCCAGACCGTGTTCGATCGTTTCACCCACCAGCGGCGCGGGCGGCACGTGGAACGGCGAAGCGAGATGCTCGGCCGCTTCCGGCGTCGCGACTGGCTCGCTGGAGAGCGGGCCGACGGGCAGGATCGGTTCGCCGATACGCGGCGGGAGCGGCAGACCGATATCGCCGAGCGCTTCGACGGCATCGCGCGGGAATTCGGTCGGTACATCGAGGTAATTCATGTCTTCTACCGGGACTGCTGGCGCTGCGGAGTGAGCGGATTCCATCAGCGAAACAGGCGGCTGCGGCAACGCTTCGGGCTCGGCGTGCTGCGGCAAGACTTCGGGTTCGGCTTGCGGCTGAAGCGGGGCTTCCGGCTCGGGCTGCAACGGCGGCGCGCTCGGCTGCGCTGATGCGGGGCGCGGAGTGTGCCCCAGATCGTCGCCAAAGTCGAGGGCCAGGTCAGGCGCGCTGCCTGCCGGGGCGGGCGCGAGCGGCGCCGGTTCGGCGTCCAGCCTGGGCAATTCGGCTTCGTGCGCCATGCTTTCGGGCGGCAGCGCGTCCGCGCCGAGTTCGGCTGCGGCGGCCAGGCTCGCGGTTGCCGTGGCGTCGTGCAGCGTTTCCGGCTCGTCATGCGCGGCCGTTAGCGTCGGTTCGATGCGCGTTGCGCGATCTTCGGGCGCTTCGTGCGCGGCGTGATCGACGTGATCGGCGTGCGCAGCCGGTTCGACGGACTCGCCTTCCGGCGCATGTTGCGGTTCGGCGTACGAGAGCGGCAACGCGTCGGCGCCCAGCGCGGCGGCGGCTTCGAGGCTCGCCGCTTCGGTAGCGTGTCCAAGTGTTTCGTCGATATGCGGAGCAGCGGCTTCTTCAACGTGCGCTGCGTGCGCTTCGTGCTCGACCGCTGCCACGTGCGCGCTTGCGGCTTCGTGCGCAATTTCCGGCGCGAGCGGTTCCACGGGCGCCACCGGCTCGCGTACGTCCGGCGTGACTTCGGCCACGGGCGGCGCTTCGGCTTCGTAGCGCGCCGCGACCTCCTGCTCGGCCACGGCGGCGGCCAGCACCGGCTCGTGCGGCGCGGGCGCGGGCGTGTTTTCGTCCACGGCGGTTTCGACCGGCGGCTTGCGGCGCTTGCGCGTGAACAGCCCGGCGATCAAGGCGACCAGCGCGACGAGCACCGCCACGACGATGCCCCATGTGGTGGGCGAGACTTGCGTGTCGACGGCGGCACCGTTCGCGTTGGCGGCCGGTTGCGCAGCCGCGCCGGCCTGCGCGGCAGGTGCGCCGCCCGCTGCCGACGACTGCGCCGCCTGCCCCGCGCCATGGCCCTGCAACGCCATCAGCACGCGGTTCTTCAACGCCAGCAATTGCTGGAGGCTCGACGCATGCACCGGCCCGGACGCGCTCGCGCCCGAAGCCACCGCGGTAGCGGGCGCCGAAGCCTGAATCGCGCCGCTGTACACGTGCGAATCGCTCGCCGACGGGCTCGAGGCCGCCGCGCTCGCGCTCGTTGCGGCGCTGGCAGCCGATTCTGCGGCCGCCGGGGCGCTCGCCACCGTGGCCGGCTCGGATGCTGCCGTTGCCGCATTCGCGGCGGCGTTCGCCGAGCTAGCGCCTGCCGCTGCGGCAGCGGTGGCGGACGAAGCCGCCGACACCGCCTGGGCCGCCGCATTCGACGCCGCAGCAGCCGGGCTGGCCGCGGGCGCGGAAGCGGTCGCCGCCGGGGCAGCCGGCGCCGCGGCGGGCGTGACACCCGAAGCCGCGCTAGACAGATCCGGCACCTGAGGCACGTTCAGCACCGAGTTCGCGCGCAGCAAGCTCGGGTCATGTCGATTGAACGCCTGAGGATTCGCATCGAACAGCGCCGAGGCCATGCGCGCGAGCACCGCCTTGTCGTGCGATTGCGTGAGATCCACGGCGGCGTCGTGCAGCGACTGTCCCGGATGAATCGTGTAGGTCCCGACGATATTCACCGGCGCCGGGGCGGCCGCCACAGCCTGAGCGCCCGCGGGCGGCGCACTCGCGCCTTGCGCGGCGGCGAGGCCGCAGGACAGAAAACACGCCGCCGCCACGGCGGTGCGCACCGCGCGAAGCGTTGCCGCCGGTTGCGCGCGTTCGGCGCGTTGGGCGCGAAGCGCGGAAGTCACACAATCAAATCGAACGATCATCAGATGCCCTGGCACACCGCGCGTGGCGGCTGTCGATCAAACGTTGGTTCGCTTGGGGTCAATTGCAGTGCCGCAATAAATAAAAAAGCGCCGCGGCTGGCGCGGCGCTTTTCACCCTGTCTACGCGTCATTAGCCGCGTAGTTTAATTCATTCACTTGTCGAGCAGAATGCGCAACATGCGACGCAGCGGCTCCGCAGCACCCCACAGTAGCTGATCGCCCACGGTGAAAGCGGACAGATATTCGCCACCCATCGCCAGCTTGCGCAGACGGCCGACCGGCACCGAGAGCGTGCCCGTCACCACGGCGGGCGACAGATCGCGCATGGACGCTTCGCGCTGGTTCGGCACGACCTTGACCCAGTCGTTGGCCGAGGCGAGGATGCCGTCGATTTCGTCGAGCGGCACGTCCTTCTTCAGCTTGATCGTGAGCGCCTGCGAGTGGCAGCGCATTGCGCCGATACGCACGCACAGACCGTCGACGGGAATCGAGCCCGGCTGGCCCATGGCCGGCTTGCCGAGAATCTTGTTGGTTTCCGCGCCGCCCTTCCACTCTTCCTTCGACATGCCGTTGCCGAGATCCTTGTCGATCCACGGGATCAGCGAGCCCGCGAGCGGCACGCCGAAGTGCTGCGTGGGCATGGCGTCGCTGTTCATCGTGGCGAGCACCTTGCGGTCGATGTCGAGAATCGCCGAAGACGGGTTCGCCAGATCGCTCGCCACGGCGGCGTTGAGCGCGCCCATCTGCGAGAGCAGTTCGCGCATGTTCTGCGCGCCCGCGCCCGAAGCGGCCTGGTACGTCATGGCCGTCATCCAGTCGACGAGGTTTTCGCGGAACAGACCGCCGAGCGCCATCAGCATCAGGCTGACCGTGCAGTTGCCGCCGACGAAGTCCTTCTGGCCCTTGACGAGCGCGTCCTTGATGACGTCGAGGTTGACCGGGTCGAGGATGATGACCGCGTCGTCCTTCATGCGCAGCGCCGAAGCCGCGTCGATCCAGTAACCGGTCCAGCCCGCCGCGCGCAGCTTCGGATACACCTCGTTGGTGTAGTCGCCGCCCTGGCAGGTGATGATGATGTCGCACTTCTTGAGCTCGTCGACGCTATTCGCGTCCTTGAGCTTCGTCTCGTTTTTGGCGAACGACGGAGCCGCGCCACCTGCATTGCTGGTGCTGAAAAACACCGGTTCGATCAGGTCGAAATCACGTTCTTCCTGCATGCGCTGCATCAGCACGCTGCCGACCATGCCGCGCCAACCTACGAGACCTACGTTCATGACTAACCCTTGAGATGGACACACTTCCCCGCTTCGCTCGCCCGGCGTGGCCGCGCGGGGAAGATGAGCGGGCACGACGAGCGATCAACGAATGGTGATCGTTTTGGTAATCGTTTTCGTGGTGATGGCGAGCGAAATCGCACGGGCCGTTTCGCCGTGGAAATTCGCAACCGTCGTGATCGGGGAGATCGTCGCCATCGAAACAATATACACGAAAAACCTGGTTATCTGCGGAAAACCCAGCGTTTTCCGCTATTTACGACATGCCAGCGCAGCCGAACCGGGAATGCGCATGAATAGCGCGTATCGGCATGTCGAATAAAAAAAGGGCACACCGCCAAGGTGCGCCCTTTTCTCACTGGCCTTACTGCAGCGCCGCGACGACCGCGTCACCCATTTCCGCCGTGCCCACGCGCTTGCAGTCCGGCGTGACGATGTCGGCGGTACGGTAGCCCTGCTCGAGCACCTTCTTGACCGCGGTTTCGATGCGATCGGCCTGCTCTTCGCAGCCGAGCGAGTAGCGCAGCATCATTGCGGCCGAAAGGATCGTGGCGAGCGGATTGGCGATGCCCTTGCCCGCGATGTCCGGCGCCGAACCGTGCGACGGCTCGTACAGACCCTTGTTGTTCTTGTCGAGCGAGGCCGAGGGCAACATGCCGATCGAGCCCGTGAGCATGGCGGCTTCGTCCGAGAGGATGTCGCCGAACATGTTGCCCGTGACCACCACGTCGAACGCCTTGGGCGCCTTCACGAGCTGCATGGCCGCGTTGTCGACGTACATGTGCGAGAGCTCGACGTCAGGATATTCCTTCGCGACATCGATCATGATGTCCTTCCAGAATTGCGAGGTTTCGAGCACGTTGGCCTTGTCGACCGAAGTGAGCTTCTTCTGACGCTTCTGCGCGGCCTGGAAAGCGACGTGCGCGATGCGGCGCACTTCGGGTTCCGAGTAACGCATGGTGTCGAAGCCTTCGCGCGCGCCCTTGAAGAGACCGTCCGGCGCTTCGCGCGTGCCGCGCGGCTGGCCGAAGTAGATGTCGCCGTTCAGTTCGCGCACGATCAGGATGTCGAGGCCCGAGACGATTTCCGGCTTGAGCGACGAAGCGCCCGTGAGCTGCGGGTAGCAGATCGCCGGACGGAAGTTGGCGAACAGCTCCAGATGCTTGCGCAGGCCGAGAATGGCCTGCTCCGGGCGCAGCGCGCGCTCGAGCGAGTCGTACTTCCAGTCGCCCACGGCGCCGAACAGGATCGCGTCGGCGGCCTTCGCCAGCGCGAGCGTCGCTTCGGGCAGCGGGTGACCGCTCGCCTCGTAGCCCGCGCCGCCCACCGGCGCTTCTTCGAGTTCGAACTTTTCGCCGAGTGCGTGCAGCACCTTCACGGCTTCCTTGACGATTTCGGGACCGATGCCGTCGCCCGGCAGCACTGCAATCTTCATCCTGTGATTCCTCGCTCTGTTGCGGTTGGCGTACCTAAACGACTTAAAGGACGCGGTTGTTCAGCCACGGCTGGCGCACGAGGCGCTCGGCTTCGTACTGGCGGATCTTGTCCGCGTGACGCAGCGTGAGGCCGATGTCGTCGAAGCCGTTCAAGAGGCAGTAGCGGCGGAACGCGGCCACTTCGAACGGATATTCCTTCGCGCCGTCGGTCGTGCGCACCACTTGCTTGTCGAGATCGATCGTCAGCTGGAAACCGTTGAACGCGTAGGTTTCGTTGAACAGATGATCGACGTCCGACTCGCTCAGCACGATCGGCAGGAGACCGTTCTTGAAGCAGTTGTTATAGAAGATATCCGCGAAACTCGGCGCGATGATGGCGCGAAAACCGTACTGGTCGAGCGCCCACGGCGCGTGTTCGCGCGAGCTGCCGCAGCCGAAATTCTTGCGCGTGAGCAGCACCGAAGCGCCTTGATAGCGCGGCTGGTTCAGCACGAAGTCGGGGTTGAGCGGACGCGTCGAGTTGTCCTGGCCCGGCTCGCCGTGATCGAGATAACGCCATTCGTCGAACGCGTTCGGGCCGAAGCCCGTGCGCTTGATCGACTTGAGGAACTGCTTCGGAATGATCGCGTCGGTGTCCACGTTCTCGCGATCGAGCGGCGCGACGAGGCCGGTGTGTACGACAAATTTTTCCATGATCCGTGATCCTGATGGATGCCTGCTATGGATGCCTGAGTGACGCTGCGGGCGCCGCGCTTAGAGCGCGTGCTGCACCGTGCGCGCCGAGCTGCTGATGTCCTGGCCGAAGCCGGCCACCGTGTTGCAGCCCGAAAGGGCCACGAGCGCGCCCGCCAGCGACATCAGCGCGATGAAACGCACGCTCGCGCGGCCAATCACATTCGTTTTCATGCTCAACCCAACTTGCGAATATCGACGAAATGGCCTTCGATGGCCGCCGCGGCCGCCATGGCCGGGCTCACCAGATGCGTGCGGCCACCCGCGCCCTGACGTCCTTCGAAATTACGGTTGGACGTGGAGGCGCAGCGCTCGCCCGGATCGAGACGGTCGGCGTTCATCGCGAGACACATCGAGCAACCCGGCTCGCGCCATTCGAAGCCCGCGTCGACGAACACTTTGTCCAGACCTTCGCGCTCGGCTTGTTCCTTCACGAGACCCGAGCCCGGCACGACCATCGCGAGACGGATGTTCGAGGCCACGCGGCGGCCCAGCTTCTTCACGACGTACGCGGCGGCGCGCAGGTCTTCGATACGCGCGTTGGTGCACGAACCCACGAAGATCTTGTCGAGCTTGATCGACTCGATGGGCGTGTTCGGTTCGAGCGCCATGTATTGCAGCGCGCGTTCCATGGCGTCGCGCTTGACCGGGTCCTTCTCGCGCTCGGGGTCCGGCACGCGGCTGTCCACCGCCGTGACCATTTCCGGCGACGTGCCCCACGTGACTTGCGGCACGATGTCGGCGGCGGACAGCTCGACCACGCGGTCGAAATGCGCGCCGTCGTCCGACTTGAACTGCTTCCAGTACTCCACGGCCTGGTTCCATTCCGCGCCTTGCGGCGAGAACGGACGACCCTTCAGGTACTCGATGGTGGTGTCGTCCACCGCGACCATGCCGGCGCGCGCGCCGCCTTCGATCGCCATGTTGCAGACCGTCATGCGGCCTTCCATCGACAAACCGCGGATCATCGAGCCGCCGAACTCCATGGCGTAGCCCGTGCCGCCCGCCGTGCCGATCTTGCCGATGATGGCGAGCACGATGTCCTTGGCCGTGCAGCCGCGCGGCAGCGTGCCTTCGACCTTCACGAGCATGTTCTTGCTCTTCTTTTGCAGCAGCGTTTGCGTGGCCAGCACGTGCTCGACTTCCGAGGTGCCGATACCGTGCGCGAGCGCGCCGAACGCACCGTGCGTGGACGTGTGCGAGTCGCCGCAGACGATGGTCATGCCCGGCAGCGTCGCGCCCTGCTCCGGACCGACGATGTGCACGATGCCCTGACGCAGGTCGTTCATCTTGAACTGCGTGATGCCGTAGGCGTCGCAGTTCGAATCGAGCGTGTCCACCTGAAGCTTCGAGACCGGGTCGGCGATGCCGTGGCTGCGGTCGGTGGTGGGCACGTTGTGGTCGGACACCGCGAGGTTCGCGCTGATGCGCCACACCGGGCGCTCATGCAGCTTCAGACCTTCGAAAGCCTGCGGGCTGGTGACTTCGTGCAGCAGATGACGGTCGATGTAAAGGAGCGTCGTGCCGTCGTCTTCCGTGTGGACCACATGCGTGTCCCACAATTTGTCGTAGAGCGTCTTTGCCATGATGTGCGGGGATGTTTTGACTGCGGGGCAATACGTTGTCCTGGCGCGATACGGTGTTGCTCAGGCATCGCGGCGTGTCACGATTATGCCACGCAGTGGCCCGCGCCTGCAGAAGCCCAAAGCAAAAAAGCGATAAAAAACAGTGAGTTGGGTGGTAGTGACGATACCTGTATCGGCGTTACCCGGCGCATTGGCGCGACGCCTTGCCCCCACATCCACCCTCGCGAATGCGGCGAAATCCTTGTTTTTGCGACAATTTTTTTAGAACGTTTCGTCGATGCGGGACGCACTGATGGTGCCAGATTGGGCACGTCGATTGCGACATGAGCGCCGCCGAACGTCGGTGCAGCCCGCGGTAACTCCATCGTGGAAACGCATCGCATGCACGACGCCACGGCCGTACCGGCAATTCTGGAGGCCTCATGCCACTCGCACTTCGCAACGCGCACGACACAACGAACAAAACACGCAAGACGTTGCGCCGCCGACAGGCCACGATGCACGGCGCACGCCGCACCTCGCTCGCGGTCACGGCCTGCGCGCTCGCCGCGCTCACGCCGCGCGCGCAGGCACAAACGCCTTCGCCGCTCGGCGAATGGCAGTATTCCGCCGGCATTCCGCTCGAGAAGCTCTATCAGCCGAATCAACCCGACTGGGCCGTGCGACTCGGTGTGGGCTCGACCTTCGAGCCGCGTTACGACGGCTCCGACCGCTACCACATGATGGCCGGCCCGAGCCTCGACCTGCGCTACAAGGACATCCTGTTCGGCTCGACGGGCGAAGGCTTCGGCGCGAACGTGCTCCAGGGCCAGAACTGGCGCGTGAGCGTGGCGGCCGCGTACGACCTCGGGCGCCGCGCGCACGACGACCCCACGCGCCTGAACGGCATGGGCAACATCAACCCGGCGCCGCTGCTGAAGATCGCGGGCGAATACGTGGTGTCGAAGGACTTCCCGCTCGTGATGCGCGCGGCGTTCACGCGCAGCTTCGGCGGCTCGAACGGCTGGACCGCTGACCTCGGCGCCTACATGCCGCTGCCGGGCAGCAACGAGAGCTTCTACTGGTTCGCGGGCCCGTCCGTCACCTTCGCCGACTCGAACTACATGCAAAGCTGGTTCGGCGTGACGCCGCAGCAGTCGGTGGATTCCGGCTACCGCCAGTACGATGCGAGCGCGGGTTTGAAGTCGGCGGGCTTCGGCATCACCATGGTCTACTTCGTCAACAAGCACTGGTTCGTGAGCGCCGACGGCGCGCTCAAACGTTTGCTCGGCAGCGCCGCGCGCAGCCCGATCATCCAGACGAAGACCGAAGGCGTCTGCGACGTCTCGATCAACTACCAGTTTTGAGGATGCGGCCGGCGCGCACAGAGCGCTGGCCGTCGATCACGGCACGGCCGGAAAAACGAACCGCGAATCCGCCGATACAGTCCAACCAGGCGCGCCTGCGAGCCGCGCTATTTGCAACCGGCGTCGCCGTACGCCTGCTGCGCATCGTTCACCCGGTAGCGTGCTTGGAGATCGGTTTGCGACTCCACATTGCGCCCATCTCTTCCATAGTTCGGATTCCCAACCGAAGCCGCATTGCCCGGTTGCGGGCCGAGCGAGTCCACATAGGTTTTCGCGAGGTCCCGGCAACGGCGTGCAGCGTCGGCGTCGTTCGCGGCCGGCGATGTCGTCACGGTGTTGAGATTGCGCTGAAGCGCTCCGCCGTACTGGTGCGGCGCGCCTTCGGCGGAACCGGTTTGCGCGTGAGCGACGCACGTTAGCGCGACGGTCGAAAGGGTCGAAATAATAACAAGACAACGACGAAGATTCATGGTGATGGATGGCGCAAAGCGTGGCGGGCCGCCATCGTAGCAACGCCTCAATGCGGCCGTGCTGACGCCCATCAAGCCCGATTCCCGCGCCGAATCTTTCACCGCGAATCTTTCACGGTTTCGCCTTCCTCGTCGCGCGCTCATTCTCCGCTCATTCGACACCGTCAGACTGACCCGATCGCCCGGACGCGCCAGCAACGCCGCATGCGCGTAGCCGGGGTTCACCTCTGACACAAGGACCGTCATCATGTTCGCGCCGCTCGTCGCCGCCTCCTTCCTCGGCCAGCCGTTGTGGCTCTGGGTCGCCTTTCTCGCGGTCGTACTCGTGTTGCTCGCGCTCGACCTGGGCGTGCTGCACCGGCGCGACCGCGAGATCGGCATACGCGAAAGTCTCTGGCTCTCGCTCGGCTATATCGTCATCGGCGTGGCGTTCGGCGGCTTTATCGGGTGGCAGCTCGGCACCCAGGCGGCCAGCGAATACATCACCGGCTATCTGATCGAAAAATCGCTGTCGCTCGACAACGTGTTCGTGATCGCGTCGATTTTCGGTGCGCTCGCGGTGCCGCGCCAGTATCAGCATCGCGTGCTGTTCTGGGGCATCGTCGGCGTGCTGGTGCTGCGCGCGCTCATGGTCGGGCTCGGCGCCGCGCTGGTCGCGCAGTTCGAGTGGATGCTGTACGGGTTCGGCATTTTCCTCGCGGCCACGGGCGTGAAAATGCTTGTGGGCAAGCCGGCCGAACCGGGCGTGCAGGACAGCGCCGTGCTGCGCTGGCTGCGCCGCGTGGTGCCGATCACGCCGCGCATCGAAGGCCGCGCGTTCGTGGTGCGGCGCGCGCATCCGGCCACCGGCAAAGCCGCGCTGTTCGCCACGCCGCTGCTGATCGCGCTGCTCATGATCGAGTTCGCCGACCTGATTTTCGCCGTCGATTCGATCCCCGCGATCTTCTCGATCACGACCGATCCGTTCATCGTCTACACAAGCAACATCTTCGCCGTGCTGGGGCTGCGCGCGCTGTTCTTCGCGCTCGCCGCAATGGCGCACCGCTTCCCCTACCTCAAGCACGCGCTCGCGCTCGTGCTGGTGTTCATCGGCGCGAAGATCTTTCTGGTGGGACTCATCGGCAAGATTCCGGCGCCCGTGAGTCTGGGCGTGACGATGACGCTGCTCGTGGGCGGCGTGGTGGTGTCGCTGTTCAAGACACGGGGCGCGAAGCACGCGGCCCAGGACCCGGCGAAGGCGCGAGCCGGCGCCTCCTGAGCGTCCTCATTTTTCGCTCATTCTGCGTGGATACGATGGGTTTCATCGACGCCACGCCCTGCACGCAACGCGGCAAGCCGCGCCCGGCGCGATGACCGGCCACTCAACACGGAGCGCATCATGAAATGCCCGAACTGTCCCGACGTCACCCTGTCGCTCGCCGAGCGCCACGGCGTGGAACTCGACTACTGCCCGCAGTGTCGCGGCGTCTGGCTCGATCGCGGCGAACTCGACAGGCTGATCGAGCGCGGTAACGGCGGCGGCCACCCGCGCCGCCACGACGACGACGAACGCGGCGGCTTCAACAGCCATCACGCGTCACGCCGCGCCCACGAGCGCCATGACGGACACGAGCGCCGCCGCAAATCGTGGCTCGGCGATCTGTTCGACTGAGCATCGAACCGGCGCAAGCCGCGCCGCCGTTCCATCGACATCAAGCAAGCTGAAGAGGATTCCTGATCATGCGTACTTACACCTGCAACAGTCCCCAGGCCGCGGGCCGTATCGTCGCCATCGCGATGCTCGCCGACGGTCACCTGAGCAACGACGAACTCGTGGCCGTGCATCGCGCGCGCGTGGCCGAGCGGCTGGGTCTCGCGCCCGGCGAATTTGGCTCGATCATGCAAGGCCTGTGCGAAGACCTGCTGCTGACCAACGCGCACCTGAACTGGAGCGACGCGTGCAAGCTCGACTCCGACGTGATGCAGCAGGTCATGCTCGAACTCGACGATCCCGCGCTGCGCAGCAAGGTGCTGAATCTGTGCCACGTGGCCGTGTATGCCGACGGTCACGTGGCCGAAACCGAAACGGCGCTGCTCGCCGCGCTCAGCCGCGCGTGGCAGGAGGAACCGTGGCAACGCTTGCTGGCCTGACACCGCGAACACGTTGACGGGGGTTTGCGGGCGATGCGCGATCTCGCCGCGCATCGCGACTTTCCGGCGAGTCTTCGGTCTCGCCGTTTTTTATTCGCGCGCCCAAACGCTCTTACGGTCACACGCTCTCACACGCACACGGCCCAGCCGAGCCCGCGCACGTTGCGGATCACCGCGTGACCGAACTTGCGGCGCACGCTGTAGATCACGGCGTCCACGGCGTTGCTTTCCACCTCTTCGCCCCAGCCGTAAAGCCGCTCCTCGAGCTGCTGCCGCGAGAGAATCGCGCCCGGCCGCTCCAGCAGCGCGAGCATCAGCGCGTATTCGCGCGCGGAAAGATCGTCGGAGGCACCGTCGAAGCTGAGGCGGCGCGCGTTCATGTCGAGCGTGACACGGCCGCTGCCCATGGTGGGCGAGGCGAAGCCCGATTTGCGGCGCACCACGGCGCGGATGCGCGCGAGCAGTTCCTTGCTCTCGAACGGCTTCACGAGGTAGTCGTCGGCGCCCAGATCGAGGCCTTCCACGCGCGTGTCCACGTCGTCGCGCGCGGTGATGATCAGCACGGGCGTGGCGTCCTGCGCCTCGCGCAAACCGCGCAGCACGTCGAGCCCGCTCATGTCGCCAAGACCGAGATCGAGCAGGATGGCGGTGTAGGAGCCGTCACGGATCGCGGCGCGCCCGCTCTCGCCCGTGCGCACCCAATCGACGCTATACGACGCGTCCTTCAGTGCGCGCAGCAGCGCCGGCCCGATCAGCAGATCGTCTTCGATCAGCAGAATGCGCATCGTCCTCGTCCTTTCATGAGTCACGCGAGCGGCAATTCGATGCTCGCGACCACGCCCGTTGTGCCGTCGCGGCGATTCTCCAGCGTCACGCGCCCGCGATAGCTTTGCGCCAGCGCCTGCGCGATGGCGAGACCGAGGCCGCTGCCCGGCGTGTCGTGGCCCGCCGCACGGAAAAACCGGTCGAACACGCGCGGCAGGTCGGCGGGCGCGATGCCCGGCCCTTCGTCGATCACGTCGATCCTGACGTGCGAACCTTCGTGGCGCACCGCGATGTCCACGCGCGCGCCTTCGTGCCCGTAGCGGATCGCGTTGTCGACGAGATTGCGCACCAGAATCCGCAAGTCGGTCTCGGTCGCGCGCACGCTCAC
Source organism: Paraburkholderia acidisoli (assembly GCF_009789675.1). Taxonomy (NCBI): domain Bacteria; kingdom Pseudomonadati; phylum Pseudomonadota; class Betaproteobacteria; order Burkholderiales; family Burkholderiaceae; genus Paraburkholderia; species Paraburkholderia acidisoli. The sequence continues at coordinate 886,057 of NZ_CP046914.1, forward strand.
CTCGTCGAGACGCTCCACGCCCAGATCGATGCCGCGCGCGTCGGCGAGCGGCAGCAGGTCGGCCAGCACTTCGGTCACGAGCGCGGGGAGCGGCACGTTCACGAGCACGCGCTCTGCGCTGCCGATTTCCGCGCGCGCGAGGCCGAGCAATTGCGAGACGAGCGAGCCCGTGCGCGCCACACCACGCCGCAATTCGTCGAGGCGTTCGGGATATTGCCCCGGCGGCGCGTCGCGCAAATTGTCGATCTGCAACTGCATGGCGGAGATCGGCGAGCGCAGTTCGTGCGCGGCATCGGCAATGAATTTGCGCTCCGCGTTCACGAGCACCGAAAGCCGCTCGATCATGCGATTGATCGACTCCACGAACGGCCGCAATTCGACCGGCGCCTGCGCGGCTTCGAGCGGCTTCAGGTCATGCAGATCGACCTTCGCGGCGCGCCGCCCCACACGTTCCATCGGCCGCAGCGAGAGGCGCACCGTCACCGCGATCGTGAGCACGAGCAGCGGCAGCAGCGCGAGCACCGGCAGGAGGCTCCAGAACGCCACGCGCAGCGCGTTGCGGTTGCGCATGCTGCGCGATTCGGCGACCTGGATGTACTCGTCGCCGGCCGCCAGCGCGAACACGTCCCACGCCTCGCCGTCGTAATCGACCGACGAAAAGCCGCTTTGCGAGCGTGGCAGCGCCAGCCGCGCGTTGCTGGTGCGGCTGGGCGCGGCGCCGTCGCCGGCGGACCAGATCTGCACGACGAAGTCGTCGGAGGGCGAGCGCTCTCCCTGTGCTTCGCTCGCGCCGTGCGGCGTGCCTGTCTGCACGTGCGCGGCGGCGTCGCGCAAGCTCGCGTTGAACTCGCTCGCGAGGCTACGCACCACCAGAAACGTGCCGAGCGCGCCCAGCACGCCCACGAGCAGCGCGAGCGTGCCGATCGCGATGCTCAGGCGTCGATGCAGCGAATGCGCGGCGAAGAACATGAAGCGTTCCGTAGGAGAAAGTACGTTCCATCATAAGGGATTCGCCGATACCGCCAACCGCGGGCGGCGCGGGCGCGCCTTGCCTCGACCTGAGCGGGCGCGTGGCGCGCGCGACGCGTTTCGCAGTGCTAGATTATTTGGCTCGCAGCGTGCGCGCATGGCCTCATGCGCCAAAACAGGAGACGATCATGAGCGACACCTCGCAACGCCCGACATTCGGCCCCGCCGTCTACTACCGCGACCCGTTCGCGGCGCTCGAGTGGCTCGAAAAGGCGTTCGGCTTCACGCGGCAATTCGTGGTGACAACGCCGGACGGCAAGCTCGGCCACTCGGAGATGCGTTTCGGCGACGGCTACGTGATGGTGTGCGGCGGATGGCCCGGCACGCCCGCCACGAGTCCCGCCGCGCTCGACGGCAAGAACACGCAGTCGGTGCACGTGCAGCTCGCGAGCGGTCTGGACGCGCATTGCGAACGCGCCCGCGCCGCGGGCGCGAAAATCGTGCGCGAACCGGAAGACCAGTTCTACGGCGACCGCGTGTATGCGGCCGTGGACCCCGAAGGCCACGTGTGGAGCTTCGGCGAAACCGTGCGCCAGGTCACGCGCGAGGAAGCCGAACAGGCAAGCGGCTTGAAGATCGACGGCTGGGTTTGAGCAGACCGCATCGACACGCCGTATCGAACCCGTCGGCAAAAGAAAAACGCCCCGACGAACCAGCCGTCGAGGCGTTTTTTGCAGCAGCGCGCACGCGTTTGGCCGCGTGCGCCAGCAAGGCTTAGCGTGCCGAGATCGGCTTGGCTTCGCGAGCCGTGTCGCCGATGAACAGCTGACGCGGACGGCCGATCTTTTGCTCGGGGTCGGCGATCATTTCGTTCCACTGGGCGATCCAGCCCACCGTACGCGCCATCGCGAAGATACACGTGAACATCGACGTGGGGATGCCCAGCGCGCGTTGCACGATGCCCGAGTAGAAGTCGACATTCGGGTACAGCTTGCGCGACACGAAGTATTCGTCTTCCAGCGCGATCTTTTCGAGCGCCATGGCGAGCTTGAACAGCGGGTCGTCGTGCAGGCCCAGTTCGTTGAGCACTTCGTGGCACGTTTCGCGCATCAGCTTGGCGCGCGGATCGTAGTTCTTGTAGACGCGGTGGCCGAAGCCCATCAGCTTCACGCCCGAGTTCTTGTCCTTCACCTGCTTGATGAACTCAGGAATGTTGTCGACCGAGCCGATCTCTTCGAGCATGTTCAGCGCGGCTTCGTTCGCGCCGCCGTGCGCCGGGCCCCAGAGGCAGGCGATACCGGCTGCGATACACGCGAACGGGTTCGCGCCCGACGAACCGGCGAGACGCACGGTCGAGGTCGAAGCGTTCTGCTCGTGGTCGGCGTGCAGGATGAGAATACGGTCGAGCGCGCGCACCAGCACGTCGTTGACCTTGTAGTCTTCGCACGGGTTCGAGAACATCATGCGCATGAAGTTCGCGCTGTACGACAGGTCGTTCTGCGGGTACACGAACGGCTGACCGATCGAGTACTTGTACGCCATGGCGACCAGCGTGGGCAGCTTCGCGATCATGCGGATCGCCGAAACTTCGCGATGCTTCGCGTTGTTGATGTCGAGCGAGTCGTGATAGAACGCCGACAGCGCGCCGACTGCGGCGACCAGGATCGCCATCGGGTGCGCGTCGCGACGGAAGCCACGGAAGAAGAATTGCATCTGCTCGTGGACCATCGTGTGCTGCGTGACGGTCTTCACGAATTCGTCCTTCTCAGCCTGGTTCGGCAGCTCGCCCTTGAGCAGCAGGAAGCAGGTTTCGAGGAAGTCGGCGTTTTCAGCGAGGTTGTCGATCGGGTAGCCGCGATACAGCAGCTCGCCCTTGTCCCCGTCGATGTACGTGATGGCCGAGTTGCACGAGGCCGTCGACATGAAGCCCGGGTCGTACGTGAACTTGCCGGTCTGACCGTACAGTTTGCGGATATCGATCACATCCGGGCCGAGCGTGCCCTTGTAGATCGGCATTTCGACGCTCGGCGAATTGTCGCTGAACGATAGCGTGGCTTTTACATCAGACGGGGTCATAGCACATCCTCAATCGAAGATAAACACAGGATTCGATAGTTTGCACGTCGCACACGGGGCGTCCGCTGTTCCACTGCGAACGCCACCGCGCGTCAGACGTTGCGAAGCAGCTCCAGCACCCGCTTCACGTCCGGGTCGGCAAGATTGCCCTCAGGTTCCTTGCGCGCGAGCAGCAAGTCCATCAGGTCGTTATCGCTCAGCTCGAGCAGGCGCGTGAGTGCGCCCACGTCGGCGTCGCTGAGGTCATGCTCATAGCGGTCGAAAAAACGCTCGAAAATAATATCGTTTTCGAGCATGCCGCGCCGTGCGCGCCACCGCAGGCGCGCACGACGATGCGGATCAGACTGATGCGATTCCATTACAGGATGACGACATCAAACCGCGCGGCGGAACATCAGTTCCTTGATCTTGCCGATCGCCTTGGTCGGGTTCAGGCCCTTCGGGCAGACGTCGACGCAGTTCATGATCGTGTGGCAACGGAACAGACGGTACGGGTCCTCGAGGTTGTCGAGGCGCTCGCCGGTGGCTTCGTCGCGGCTGTCCGCGATGAAGCGGTAAGCCTGCAGCAGGCCTGCCGGACCGACGAACTTGTCCGGATTCCACCAGAAGCTCGGGCACGACGTCGAGCAGCTCGCGCACAGAATACACTCGTACAGACCGTCGAGTTCGTCACGCTGCTCAGGCGACTGCAGACGCTCTTTCTCGGGCGGCGGCGTGTCGTTGATCAGGTACGGCTTGATCGAGTGGTACTGGTTGAAGAACTGCGTGAAGTCGCAGATCAGGTCGCGCACGACGGGCAGGCCCGGCAGCGGACGCAGCACGATCTTCTGCGGCAGTTCGTTCAGGTTCGTGAGGCACGCCAGACCGTTCTTGCCGTTGATGTTCATGGCGTCCGAACCGCACACGCCTTCGCGGCACGAGCGGCGGAACGACAGCGTCTCGTCCAGTTCCTTGAGCTTGACCAGCGCGTCGAGCAGCATGCGCTCGTGCGTGATGTCCAGCTCGTACGTTTGCATGCGCGGCGCCGCGTCCTTGTCCGGGTCGTAGCGATAGACTTCAAAAATTCTCTTGGCCATTTCCAATTCCTTTTGACTGGCGTGTGCCTTAGAACGTACGCGCCTTCGGCGGCACGGACTCGACGGTCAGCGGTTGCATGTGGACCGGCTTGTAATCGAGGCGGTCGCCTTCGCTGAACCAGAGCGTGTGACGCAGCCAGTTCTCGTCGTCGCGGTGTTCGAAGTCGCTTTGCGCGTGCGCACCGCGGCTTTCCTTGCGAGCTTCGGCCGAAACCATCGTGGCGCGAGCCACTTCGACCAGGTTCGCCACTTCGAGCGCTTCCACGCGCGCCGTGTTGAACACCTTCGACTTGTCTTTCAGGTGGATGTGCTTCGCGCGCTCGGCGACTTGCGCGATTTCCTTGACGCCTTCGGCGAGCAGCGCCGAGGTGCGGAACACGCCAGCGTGCTTCTGCATCGTGCCGCGGATGTCGTTCGCGACGCTTTGCGCGTATTCGCCCGAGGTCGACTTGTCGAGTTCGGCAAGGCGCGAGAGAGCGAAGTCGGCGGCGTCTGCCGGCAGCGGCTTGTGCTCTTTCAGCTCCTTGACGTGCTTGACGATGTGGTTGCCGGCCGCACGGCCGAACACCACGAGGTCGAGCAGCGAGTTCGTGCCCAGACGGTTCGCGCCGTGCACCGAGACGCACGAGCATTCGCCCACGGCGTAGAAGCCGTTGACGACTTCTTCGTGGCCCTTCGGCGTGCCGACGACCTGACCGTGGATGTTGGTCGGAATGCCGCCCATCTGGTAGTGGATGGTCGGAACGACCGGGATCGGTTCCTTGATACAGTCGACGTTCGCGAATTTCAGCGCGATTTCGCGAATCGACGGCAGACGCTTCAGAATCGTTTCCGCGCCGATGTGCGACAGGTCGAGCAGCACGTGATCCTTGTTCGGACCCACGCCGCGGCCTTCCTTGATTTCCTGGTCCATCGAACGCGAAACGAAGTCGCGCGGCGCCAGATCCTTCAGGGTAGGCGCGTAGCGCTCCATGAAGCGCTCGCCGTTCGCGTTACGCAGAATGCCGCCTTCGCCGCGCACGCCTTCCGTGATCAGCACGCCCGCGCCGGCCACGCCGGTCGGGTGGAACTGCCAGAACTCCATGTCTTGCAGCGCGATGCCCGAACGGGCCGCCATGCCGAGACCGTCGCCCGTGTTGATGAACGCGTTGGTCGATGCCGCGAAGATCCGGCCCGCGCCGCCCGTGGCGAACAGCGTGGTCTTGCCTTCGAGGATGTAGACGTCGCCCGTTTCCATTTCGAGCGCGGTCACGCCGAGCACGTCGCCTTCGGCGTCGCGGATCAGATCCAGCGCCATCCATTCGACGAAGAACGTGGTCTTGGCAGCGACGTTCTGCTGATACAGCGTGTGCAGCAGCGCGTGACCGGTACGGTCGGCCGCGGCGCAAGCGCGCTGAACCGGCTTCTCGCCGTAGTTGGCCGTGTGGCCGCCGAACGGACGCTGGTAGATCGTGCCATCCGCGTTACGGTCGAACGGCATGCCCATGTGTTCGAGCTCGTACACGGCGTTCGGGGCTTCACGGCACATGAACTCGATCGCGTCCTGGTCGCCGAGCCAGTCGGAACCCTTGATCGTGTCGTAGAAGTGGTAGTGCCAGTTGTCTTCGCTCATGTTGCCGAGCGAAGCGCCGATGCCGCCTTGAGCCGCAACGGTATGCGAACGCGTGGGGAACACCTTCGACAGCACGCAGACCGACAGACCGGCGCGCGCGAGTTGCAGCGAAGCGCGCATCCCCGAGCCGCCTGCGCCGACGATCACCACGTCGAACTTGCGACGCGGCAGTGAATTCTTGATTGCAGCCATTCTTTTACACTCTCCAGAGAATCTGAGCGGCGTAGCCGAGGCTGCCCAGCAGCCATGCGATCGTGAGGACGTCCAGCGTGATGCGCAGGCCGACCGGCTTGATGTAGTCCATCCAGATGTCGCGCACGCCGACCCATGCGTGATAGAACAACGCGATGAGCACGACGAACGTCGCGAGCTTCATCCACTGTGCGGAGAAGATCGAAGCCCAGCCGTCATACGAGAAGTCGTGCGCGCCGAAGAACAGCACGAGCAGCACGACGGTGTAGATCGCCATGATCACGGCGGTGGCACGTTGCGCGATCCAGTCGCGAATGCCGTAGTGAGCGCCAACGACGAGGCGCTTCGGACCGATACCGTTTTTTGCCGACATTTTTTAGAACGCTCCGAAGAGTTTTGCCGCGAGGGCGATCGTGAGGATCGTGGAGACGATCACGACGACGAGCGAAGTCGTCTTGCCCTTTTCCTTGCTCACGAGGTCATGGCTGAAGTCCATGCACAGGTGGCGCACGCCAGCGCAGAAGTGAAACAGGAACGCCCATCCGAGGACCAGCACGACGAGCTTGACGATGATGTTCGAGAGGAAGCCCTTGAAGACCTCGAAGCTGAGTTCCGAGGTGAGGCTCTGGTCAAACAGGAACAACAGGAAAGGCAAGAACAGGAACAACAACGCACCGCTGACACGGTGGCCGATCGACACGCGGCCGGCCAACGGAAGACGGTACGCCGTCAAGATCTGCCCAATCCCGATGTTCCGGTATTCCGGCCTCGGTTTTTTTGCGGCTTCTGCCATGCTAGACCCCTACTATGTAGTAACACTAATTCGCAATTTTAGCGCCTTTTCATATCGCGCTGCAGCGAAATCCTCGGCGGGAAACGGCTGGGGCGCATGCACGCGAAGGCGCGTGGGGAAGGAGCCGCGTCGTCCGCGCGGCCGCCTTTTCAACTCAAATCATTCTGATAGTAGTACCCGGTTGTGACATACCAACCTCTGCGCACCTCGACCGGCCGGTCCCCATAGGTATAGGACACGCGTTCGACCGAAAGCAAAGGAAAACCGGCCGGCACGTGCAGCACGTCGGCCACGGCGGGCTCCGCGGCCACCGCGCGGATCTTCTCGCTCGCACGGATCATGCGCGTGCCGAATTCCGCCTCGAACATCGCGTACAGCGGGCCTTTGTACTCGGCCAGACGTTCGGCCGTGAGGCCGCGGAACACGCCGCCGGGCAGCCAGATTTCGTCGAGCACGGTGCTGTCGCCGTCGAACTGCAGCAAACGCTTGATGAGCACCACGGGATCGGCGGGACGCAGGTCGAGCTGTCGGGCGATGTCGGCGGAGGCGCGCAGGCGGCGGCATTCCAGCAGGCGGCTCACGTGCGGGTGCTCGGCGCCGTCATCGGCGAGTAATCTGAGGAAGCGAAACTGGGCGCGTTCTTCGTTGTGCGTTGCAACAAAGGTGCCCTTGCCCTGGCGGCGTACCAGCAGGTTGTCCGCGGCCAGTTCGTCGATCGCCTTGCGCACGGTCCCCTGGCTCACCTTGTAGCGGGCGGCCAGTTCGACTTCGCTGGGGATGATTTCGCCGGGCTTCCATTCGCCGGACTCGAGGCTCTGCGTAATGAGCCCCTTGATCTGCTGATAGAGCGGACTGAAGGTCGGAGACGGCGAAGCCGACGCAGACGCGGAAACGCCGCTCTCAGGAGCGGGGGGATTCGCGTTGCTGGCCGGGTTCGCACTCATGGCGCGCATTTCAACATAAAGGTACCCTACGCGTCCAGCATTTTGCCCGCAATAGATATGTCTTATATAAGACATAAGATACTGTTGACTTTGACCCTTTCGACTCCTAAACTGCCGATCGAGCAAGGGTTTGCGGGCGGCTTCGCGGGCTGATTTCGAGACACGAAAGCAGTCATCCGGGCGCCGCCAGCGGCTTTCCACTTGTGGCGAATGCGCCGCATGCCGCCTTGCCTCGTGCGGTTCCCCTCGTGCAGTCACGCAGTACACGCAGTCAAGGTTTCGATCCGCCCGGCCGGCGCGCTTCATGCAGGTTTTCGCCGCATTTTCGCGCCGCGCATCCGTGGACCAGCCCGAGCGAGCTGTTGCAGGAGTCGGCACACGCGAAGCGGCCAGCGTCACCATTCCCTCATACGGGCAGCCCCGTCCAATCCTCGCTTGTTTGTCGTACAGCACAGGTTAACGGCACGGCGGTCCGTGCCGCCCGCGTGCGCCGCGGCTGAAGCGCGGCGTGGCGCGGGCAGGCAGCCAGGACCGCCTGTTTCACCAACGCTTCGGGTATCGCGCATATAGAATGGCGTTTTTACCCTGGCGTCTAACGCATCCTCCTGGAGATTTTCAATGGCTAAGCCCGCAAAGCGCGTTGCCGTCACCGGCGCCGCAGGTCAGATCGCTTACTCCCTGCTGTTCCGCATCGCCAACGGCGACCTGCTCGGCAAGGACCAGCCCGTCATCCTGCAACTGCTCGACCTGCCGCAAGCGCAAGCCGCCGTCAAAGGCGTCGTGATGGAACTGGACGACTGCGCATTCCCGCTGCTCGCGGGCGTGGTCATCACCGACGACCCGAAGGTTGCGTTCAAGGACGCCGACGTCGCCCTGCTGGTTGGCGCCCGTCCGCGCTCGAAGGGCATGGAACGCAAGGACCTGCTCTCGGCCAACGCTGAAATCTTCACGGTGCAAGGCAAGGCGCTCAACGACGTGGCAAGCCGCGACGTCAAGGTGCTGGTGGTCGGCAACCCGGCCAACACGAACGCCTACATCGCCATGAAGTCGGCGCCGGATCTGCCGAAGAAGAACTTCACGGCCATGCTGCGTCTGGACCACAACCGCGCGCTCTCGCAACTGGCCGCCAAGTCGGGCAAGCCGGTCGCATCGATCGAGAAGCTCGCCGTGTGGGGCAACCACTCGCCCACCATGTACCCCGACTTCCGCGTTGCAACGGCTGAAGGTCAAGACCTGACCAAGCTGATCAACGACGAAGAATGGAACCGCAACACGTTCATCCCCACGGTCGGCAAGCGCGGCGCGGCGATCATCGAAGCGCGCGGCCTCTCGTCGGCGGCATCGGCGGCCAACGCGGCCATCGACCACGTGCGTGACTGGGTCCTCGGCACGAACGGCAAGTGGGTGACGATGGGCATCCCGTCGGACGGCTCGTACGAAATCCCCGAAGACATCATCTACGGCGTGCCCGTCACGTGCGAAAACGGCGAGTACAAGCGCGTCGAAGGTCTGGAAATCGACGCGTTCTCGCGCGAAAAGATGACCGGCACGCTCAACGAGCTGCTGGAAGAGCGCGACGGCGTGGCTCACCTGCTCGGCAAGTAAGCCCACCGCAAGGCTGGGGCGCGCGCGTTGCGCCGCTCCAGTTCGCAGGGCGCGGCCCGTGCGTCGGCAAGACGGCACGCCGCCCGCGCCCTCCGCGATCCGCATGCGCCCTGGTCCCCGGCTCGGCCCGCAGGACGCATGCGAATCCGGTCTCTTCTCCACTTCCAAGCCCTGACGCCGACGATGCGCGCCCTCACTCCCGCCGAAGTGCTGTTTGACGGCGAAGCGCCACCCGCCATCCTGCCCGCGTGCGATCACTACGCGGGCAGCGAGAAGCTGATGCTGAAATCGCTCGCGCTGCAGCAGCAGCTCGGCCCGGTATTCGACATCACGCTCGACTGCGAAGACGGCGCGCAGGTCGGCCGCGAAGCCGAACACGCGGAACTGGTCGCGTCGTTCCTCGGCGGCGAACACGACCGCTTCGGCCGCGTGGGCGTGCGCATTCACGACTTTCATCATCCGCATTGGCGCGACGACGTGCGCCTGATCCTGCGCGCGGCCAGGCGGGCGCCGGCCTTCATCATGCTGCCCAAGATCCGCGCCGTGGCCGACGCCGCCGAAATGACGGCGTTCGTCGAGGCCACGCGCGTGGAAATGGGCATCGACAAACCGATTCCCGTACAGTTGCTGGTCGAAACGCACGGCGCCCTCGCTCGCGCGTTCGATCTCGCGGCGCTGCGCGGCGTGGAGTCGTTGAGTTTCGGGCTGATGGACTTCGTTTCCGCGCACGACGGCGCGATTCCCGACACGGCCATGCGCTCGCCGGGCCAGTTCGATCACCCGCTCGTGCGCCGCGCGAAGCTGGAGATCTCGGCGGCCTGCCATGCGTTCGGGCGCGTGCCGTCGCACAACGTGAGCACCGAAGTGCGCGACATGGCAATCGTCGAGAACGACGCGCGCCGCGCCCGCGACGAGTTCGGCTACACGCGCATGTGGAGCATTCACCCCGCGCAGGTGCCGGTGATCGTGGCGGCGTTCGCGCCGCGCGAGGCGGAAATCGTCACCGCGGCGGAGATCCTGCTGGCCGCGCAGCATGCGCAGTGGGGTCCCACGCGCCATGGCGACACGCTGCATGACCGCGCGAGCTACCGCTACTATTGGTCGGTGCTGCGCCGCGCGCGCTCGACCGGCCGCGCGGTGCCGCCGGAAACCGCGCCGCTGTTCGGCGCGAACGACGCGCGGGAGCGGGCCTGATGGCGGTGCCGCGCGAGATCGCCAAAAACGTTTTCAACGTGTCGCGGCCGGGCGCCGCGGCCGTCGATCCCGCGCGAGGCCCGGTTTCTGCGCACAACGTGTCGCCACGCCCGCAACACCGCGCCGGAGAAATTGAAGTCCATGGCGATAAATAGGTGAAAATAGCGTCCGCTGCGCGCTCACGGGGCGTGCGCAGTGCAACCGGCGGCCGCGCCTCGCAGCCGCGCACTGATCAACCGATTGTTTGAGATAAAGGTTCTGACACCCATGAAGAAACTGCTGATCGCCGCCGTCATCGGCACGCTGTCCTCGACGATGATGCTGGCCGCGACCGACGCCGCTGCACAAACCACTTCGACCACTGCCAAGAAGGCAACGCCGAAGAAGCCGGCCCCGAAGCACCGCATCATCAAGCGCAAGCCCAACCCCGCCAAGGAAGCCAAGGTGGACGCCGTGCCGGAAGGCTCGGAACACTGGAGCTGCGCGGAAGGCATGCAGTTCGACCTGAAGGGCGACATGGCGCGTGACCAGATCGTCACCGTTCACTGGGACAAAAAGAACTACAACCTGCCGCGTCAGAGCACCACGACGGGCGCCGACCGCTTCCACGACGCCGCGACCGGCCTCGACCTCGTCGTGATCCCGACGAAGGCGATGCTGTTCTCGGACAAGGACAGCTCGCGTCTCGCCGACGAGTGCAAGACCGCCGCCATGCAAGCCGGCGCCATGGCACCGACGCAAGCCAACGCGCTGAACCCGGCCAACCGCGCCGCACCGGCAAGCGGCGCAGCAGGTCAATAAGGACCGCGAGAACGCCTCAATGTCCGCGCCGACCGCCAACGTCAGGCCGCAACCGGACCGGGTACTGGTCGATATCGTCGACTACGTGCTCGATTTCGCCATCGACAGCGCGCTGGCGCTGACGACGGCCCGGCATTGCCTGATCGACACGCTCGGCTGCGGGCTCGAGGCGCTCTCCTATCCCGCCTGCACCAAGCTGCTCGGGCCGCTCGTGCCCGGCACGCTGGTCCCGCAGGGCGCGAAAGTGCCCGGCACCTCGTTCCAGCTCGATCCCGTTCAGGCCGCGTTCAACATCGGCACGATGGTCCGCTGGCTCGACTTCAACGACACCTGGCTCGCGGCCGAATGGGGCCACCCGTCGGACAATCTCGGCGGTATTCTCGCGACCGCCGACTGGCTCTCGCGCACGGCCATCGCCTGGGGTGAAGCGCCGCTCACCATGCGGCACGTGCTCGAAGCCATGGTGAAGGCGCACGAAATTCAAGGCTGCATCGCGCTCGAGAACGCCTTCAACAAGGTCGGTCTCGACCACGTGCTGCTCGTCAAACTCGCGTCCACCGCCGTGGTCGGGCAGATGCTCGGCCTCACGCGCGACGAACTCGTCAATGCGGTCTCGCTGGCGATGGTCGACGGCCAGGCGCTGCGCACCTATCGGCATGCGCCCAACACGGGCTCGCGCAAATCGTGGGCGGCCGGCGACGCCACCTCGCGCGCCGTACGCCTCGCGCTCATCGCGAAGACCGGCGAAATGGGCTATCCCACCGCGCTTACGGCCAAAACGTGGGGCTTCTACGACGTCTCGTTCGAGGGGCGGCCCTTCGCGTTCCAGCGCCCCTACGGCACGTACGTGATGGAAAACGTGCTGTTCAAGATTGCGTTTCCCGCCGAATTCCATGCGCAGACCGCCGCAGAAGCCGCCATCGCGCTGTACGGCGTGCTCGCCGCGCGCGGCAAGTCGGCGGAAGACATCGCGCGCGTCACCATTCGCACGCACGAAGCGGCGCTCCGTATCATCGACAAAACCGGCCCGCTGGCGAATCCCGCCGACCGCGATCACTGCATCCAGTACATGGTCGCGGTGCCGCTGCTGTTCGGCCGGTTGACCGCCGCCGACTACGAAGACGACGTGGCGCGCGACGTGCGCATCGACGCGTTGCGGGCCAAAACCGTGTGCGTGGAAGACCCGCAATTCACGCAGGATTATCACGACCCGGAGAAGCGTTCGATCGCGAATGCGCTCACCGTCGAACTGAACGACGGCACGACGCTCGAAGAAGTCGTGGTGGAGTACCCGATCGGCCACCAGCGACGCCGCGAAGAAGGCATCCCGCTGCTGATCGAGAAGTTCCGCACCAACCTCGCGCGCCGCTTCCCCGCGAAGCGGCAGCAGGCGATTCTGGATGTCTCGCTCGACGAGGCGCGGCTCATGGCCATGCCGGTGAACGAGTACGTCGATCTGTATGTGATTTGAGCAATCAGGCGAAAATCGGTAATTGCAGCAAACGTGCAGTAGCGTTATTTCCGCGATTAAACGAAGGAAAATACCATGGCCCACAACCTCCACAAAACGCTAAAGGAATTCGACAGCGGTTCCGGTAAAGGCAAGTTCTACTCGCTGCCGCAACTCGGCAAGCAGCTCGGCGTGAAGATCGATCGTCTGCCGGTGTCGATCCGTCTCGTGCTCGAGTCCGTGCTGCGCAACTACGACGGCAAGAAGATCGCGGAAGAGCATATCGAGCAACTCGCGAACTGGAAGCCCACGGCGTCCCGCGTCGACGAAATCCCGTTCGTCGTCGCTCGCGTCGTGCTGCAGGACTTCACGGGCGTGCCGCTGCTCGCCGACATCGCCGCCATGCGCGGCGTGGCCAAGCAGGTCGGCAAGGACCCGAAGGTCATCGAGCCGCTCGTGCCGGTCGACCTCGTGGTCGATCACTCGGTGCAGATCGACTACTTCCGCCAGAAGGACGCGCTCGACCTGAACATGAAGCTGGAATTCCAGCGCAACAACGAGCGCTACCAGTTCATGAAGTGGGGCATGCAGGCGTTCGACACGTTCAAGGTCGTGCCGCCGGGCATCGGCATCGTGCACCAGGTGAACCTGGAATACCTCGCGCGCGGCGTGCACAAGAAGGCCGAAGGCGGCGACACCGTCTACTACCCGGACACGCTCGTCGGCACCGATTCGCACACCACCATGATCAACGGCATCGGCGTGGTGGGCTGGGGCGTGGGCGGCATCGAAGCCGAAGCCGGCATGCTCGGCCAGCCGGTGTACTTCCTCACGCCGGACGTGGTGGGCGTCGAACTCAAGGGCAAGCTGCGCGAAGGCTGCACGGCCACCGACCTCGTGCTCACGATTACCGAAATGCTGCGCAAGGAGAAGGTCGTCGGCAAGTTCGTCGAGTTCTTCGGCGAAGGCACGGCCTCGATCGGCGTGCCCGACCGCGCGACCATCGGCAACATGGCGCCGGAATACGGCGCGACCATGGGCTTTTTCCCTGTCGACGAAAAAACCATCGACTACTTCAAGGGCACGGGCCGCACGCAAGCCGAGATCGACGCCTTCGCGAACTACTTCAAGGCGCAGGAACTCTTCGGCGTGCCGAAGGCCGGCGAGATCGACTACACGAAGACGCTCACGCTCGACCTGAGCACGGTGGCGCCGTCGCTGGCCGGTCCGAAGCGCCCGCAAGACCGCATCGAAATCGGCAACGTGAAGTCGACCTTCACGGACCTGTTCTCGAAGCCGGTTGCGGAAAACGGCTTCAACAAGAAGGCCGCCGACCTCGCCGCCGAATACGAAGCGGGCGAGAAGGTCAAGCTGCACAACGGCGACGTGCTGATCGCCGCGATCACGTCGTGCACGAACACGTCGAACCCGAGCGTGCTGCTGGCCGCGGGCCTGCTCGCGAAGAAGGCCGTGGAAGCCGGCCTCACGGTCGCGCCGCACATCAAGACCTCGCTCGCGCCGGGGTCGCGCATCGTCACGGAATACCTGACGAAGACGGGCCTGCTGCCGTTCCTCTCGAAGCTCGGCTTCGAACTCGCGGCCTACGGCTGCACGACCTGTATCGGCAACGCGGGCGACCTCACGGCGGAACTGAACGAGTCGATCGTGAAGAACGACGTGGTCGCGGCGGCGGTGCTCTCGGGCAACCGCAACTTCGAAGCGCGGATTCACCCGAACATCCGCGCGAACTTCCTGGCTTCGCCGCCGCTGGTCGTGGCTTACGCAATCGCGGGCAACATCACGCGCGACCTGATGACGGAACCCGTCGGCAAGGGCAAGGGCGGCCGCGACATCTATCTCGGCGACATCTGGCCGACGAGCGACGAAGTCAACGCGCTGCTCAAGTTCGCGCTCGATCCGGAAGAGTTCCAGAAGAACTACAGCCAGCTCACGAAGAAGGGCGACCTGTGGAGCAAGATCGAAGGCGAGGAAGGTCAGGTCTACGACTGGCCGAAGTCGACCTACATCGCCGAGCCGCCGTTCTTCGGCAGCGAATTCTCGATGAAGCCTTCGTCGGACGTGCCGGAAGTCAAGGGCGCGCGCGCACTGGGCATCTTCGGTGACTCGGTCACGACCGACCACATCAGCCCGGCCGGCTCGATCAAGGAAGACTCGCCCGCGGGCAAGTGGCTGAAGGAAAACGGCGTGCAGAAGGCCGACTTCAACAGCTACGGCTCGCGCCGCGGCAACCACGACGTGATGATGCGCGGCACCTTCGCGAATGTGCGGATCAAGAACCTGATGATCCCGGCGAAGGCCGACGGCACGCGCGTGGAAGGCGGCCTGACGATCCACCAGCCGAGCGGCGAACAGCTCTCGATCTACGACGCCGCGATGAAGTACATCGACGCCGGTACGCCCACCATGGTGTTCGCGGGCGAAGAATACGGCACGGGTTCGTCGCGCGACTGGGCCGCCAAGGGCACGCAACTGCTGGGCGTGAAGGCCGTGGTCGCACGCAGCTTCGAGCGTATCCATCGCTCGAACCTCGTGGGCATGGGTGTTTTGCCGCTGCAGTTCAAGGGCGCGGACAGCGTGCAGTCGCTCGGCCTGACCGGCGAAGAAACCTTCGACATCGAAGGCCTGACGAACGACTTCAAGCCGCAGCAAGATCTGACGCTCGTGATCCACCACAAGGACGGCAAGGATCAACGCGTGCAAGTGCTGCTGCGTATCGACACGCCGATCGAAGTCGACTACTACAAGCACGGCGGCATTCTGCCGTTCGTGCTGCGCTCGCTGCTCGCAGCGTAAGCCAGCGGTTTTGCAGGTGCCGCGCCCGGCAACGGGTGCGGTCACACTTAGGGCCCGACGCAAGTCGGGCTTTTTTTTCGCGTGCGCGTTGGCGTTGGCGGGTTCGTTGGCGTGCGGCGAGTCGCGTGGCCGCGCTTACTCCGGCGCGCGCGCCGAGTTCGCATCCACATAGACCCACGCCGAGTCGCCCAAGGCGAGCCGCACCTTGTCACGCCGATACGAGGCGACTTCGTATTCGTCGGCGTGACGCAATTCTTCGGGCGTGATCGCGAACACGGTGCCGCTGATCTTGTCGGTGGGATTGCCGGTGAAAGTGACGACGGGATGGTGGGTCTTGCCGCTCGTCGCGACCACTTCGGGGTCGTCGATCTTCAGCATGGCGAGCGAGTAGCCCGGCATTTCGTCGGCGCGCCCTTCGAGTTGGCGGCCGAAGGTGGCGAGCTGGACCGGCTCCAGCTGCAACGTACCGTAGGAAAACAGGAGTTCGGAGCGCGCGTGGGTTGGCGTGGTCATTTGTGGTCCTTGCCCGTGGTGATTGGGAAAGGAATTTTATGCGACGCCGCAGGCGCGTGCAGCGGCGCGCGCCATACGCCGTGCCTTACTCGATCAGCTTGTTGAGCGTTGCGAACTCGATCAGCGCCGCCAGCGAAGACACCCCGAGCTTGTCCAGCACGCGCGTCTTGTAGGTGCTCACCGTTTTGTCCGAGAGGCCGAGCCGCGCCGCGATGCCCTTGTTGCTCATGCCGCGCGCGAGGTATTGCAGCACTTCGACTTCGCGCGGCGAGAGGCCGTTGAGCGCGATGTCGCGGCCGCCGCCGCAACTGCCGGCCGGAAAGCAGTCGTAGCCGAGCAGCACCGCCTTGACCACGCCGCACAATTCCTCCACACCGCGATTCTTGTTGACGTAGCCGTTCGCGCCCGCCACGCGTGTGTGATTGGCCATGACCAGTTCGGGCTTGGCCGACAGCACGAGGATGCGCGCGTCCGGCTGCTTCGCGCGAATGCCGCGAATGACGGACAAGCCGTCGAGCTTCGGCAATTCGAGATCGAGGATCACGAGATCGGGATGCAGTTCGTTGACGAGGCGCAGTCCCTCTTCGCCGTCACCGCATTCGCCCACCAGCTCGTATTCCGTGTTCAGCACGTTGGCGAGCATCTTCAGGACGATGGGATGATCATCGATTACGACGATGCGCTTCATTTGATGTTCCATGGCGGTGTGAGTTTCGTTTGTCCCTTCAGCGGGAATCTCACAGACTGACTGACACGTGGTCGTTTTTGTATAGGAAAGTTCTTAAACGACCTGAGTCGTTGGCGACCGGGTTAACCCGCAAAGCTCAATACGCACGCGGCACGCAGACGTATCGCCGGGTTCGCGCAATGGCTGGCCGTGCGGGCGCGGTGCACGCGACGTCAGTCAATCGTCAACGAAAGTGCCATGCCGAACGGGGACGAACCGGCCCTGAATTCTCGTGCCGCCATTGTCGCGGGCTGAACGCAGTGGGTGCGCAGTGCGTAATTACCTGGCAATCCGAAGCATATGGCGATGTCGACGAGGCATCGCTCATTGCGTCGATCCGGTAACCGGGGCGGCGACTCAGGCTGGCGACCCGGGGCTGGCAACCATTGGTCCACGCGGCAACCAGCCGTTTCCTTTCCTCCGGGCGCCGCCTGGGCGACAATGCTCGTTCCCTGCTCCATCCGCTAACGAGAGTCACGTATGAACCAGGCATCGACATTCCCCGTTCCGCCCTCGCCCCACGATCTCGTGATGGCCGACGCGCTGCAGCTTTCGCAATGGATCCGGCTGCGCAAGGTGTCGTGCCGCGACGTGATGAGCGCGTTTCTCGACCATATCGAACGCGTGAACCCGGCTGCGAACGCGATCGTCTCGCTGCGCGAGCGCCCCGCATTGCTCGCCGAAGCCGCTGAACGCGACGCGCAACTCGCGCGCGGCGAATATCTCGGCTGGATGCACGGCCTGCCGCAAGCGCCGAAGGATCTCACCGCGACCGCCGGGCTCGCCTCGACGCAAGGCTCGCCGCTGTTTCGCCACGAGATCCCCACAACCGACGCACTCATGGCCGCGCGCATGCGCGCCCAGGGCGCGATCTTCATCGGCAAGACCAACACGCCCGAGTTCGGCCTCGGCTCGCACACCTACAACACGGTGTTCGGCACCACGCTCAACGCCTACGACCCCACGCGCAGCGCGGGCGGCAGCAGCGGCGGCACGGCCGTGGCGCTCGCGCTGCGCATGCTGCCCGTAGCCGACGGCAGCGACATGATGGGCTCGCTGCGCAATCCCGCGGGCTGGAACAACGTGTTCGGCTTCCGTCCGTCGCAGGGGCGCGTGCCTTCGGTGCCCGCGCACGATCTCTTCTTCCATCAGCTCGGCTATGCCGGGCCGATGGGCCGCAGCGTCGGCGACCTCGCCATGCTGCTATCCACGCAAGCCGGCTTCGACGCGCGCGCGCCGCTCTCTATCGCCGAAGATCCCGCGCAGTTCGCGGGTTCGCTCGAACGCGACGTGAGCGGGTCGCGCATCGGCTGGCTCGGCAACTACGACGGTTATCTGCCGATGGAAGACGGCGTGCTCGCGCTGTGCGAAAGCGCGCTCGCGCAGTTCGAGGCGATCGGTTGCAAGGTCGATCCCACGCGCCCCGACTTCGCCATGGAACGCGTGTGGCAAACGTGGCTGACGCTGCGGCACTTCTCGTGTGCGGGCACGCTGGGCGGCTTCTACCGCAATCCCGAGCAGCGCGCGCTGCTCAAGCCCGAGGCGCAGTGGGAAGTGGAAGGCGGCCTGAAGCTTTCGGGCGAGGACGTGTGGAACGCCACGGTCACGCGCAGCCAGTGGTACAACGCGCTGCTCGCGCTGTTCGAGCGCTACGACTATCTCGCGCTGCCGAGCGCGCAACTGTTCCCGTTCGACGCGCGCGAGCCCTGGCCGAAGTCGGTCGCGGGCCGCGTGATGGACACGTATCACCGCTGGATGGAAGTCGTGATCGGCGCGAGTCTCGCGGGCTTGCCCGTGATCAGCGTGCCCGCGGGCTTCAACGCGCAAGGTCTGCCGATGGGCGTGCAGATCATCGGCAAGCCGCACGCCGATCTTCGCGTGCTGCAACTCGCGCATGCGTACGATCAGGCCACGCAATGGGTCAAACGACGTTTGCCGCCCGCCTTGAGCGCTTGATCGTCGCCGCTCGATCGGGATCGACCGAACAAAAAAAAACAGCGCCGAGGCGCTGTTTTTTTACGTCGCGCGAAACCGCGTCACGCTTTCACGGCACGCGCCGCGTTGCGGCCGCGCAGCCATTCGAGCGCGAGCAGCAGGCAGGTCGAGAACACGATGAGGATGGTGGCGAGCGCGGCGATCGTCGGGCTGATGTTTTCGCGGATGCCGGTAAACATCTGGCGTGGCAGCGTGGTTTGATCGGCGCCCGCGAGAAAGAGCGTGACGACCACTTCGTCGAACGACGTCGCGAACGCGAACAACGCGCCCGAGATCACGCCCGGCGCGATCACCGGCAAGGTGATGCGAAAGAACGTCGTGACCGGATTCGCGCCCAGCGACAGACTCGCGCGCACCAGATTGTGATTGAAGCCCTGCAACGTGGCCGCCACTGTCGTGACGACGAACGGCACGCCCAGCGAGGCATGCGCGAGGATCAGCCCGAGATACGTGTTGGCGAGCCCGAGCGGCGCGAAAAACAGATACATGCCCACGCCCACCACCACCACGGGCACGATCATCGGCGAGATGAGCACCGCCATCAGCAGCGCCTTGCCGCGGAAGTCGGCCTTCGTGATGCCGATGGCCGCGAGCGTGCCCAGCACCGTGGCCACGACCGTGGCCGCCGGTCCCACGATAAAGCTGTTCTTCGCGGCCATGCGCCACTCGTCGGACATCACGAGGTTTTCGTACCAGCGCAGCGACCAGCCCGGAATCGGGTACACGAGGAACGTGCTCGACGAAAACGACAGCGGCACGATCGCGAGCACGGGCAGGATCAGATACAGCAGCGTGAGCACGACGAGCGCGCGCAGCACGAAATACCACACGCGTTCGACTGCCGACGTGTGCGGCGCAAAGAGCGGTTTCGCGAATTTCATGCTCGCTCCTTAGCCGAGACTCAGTTGCGTGCGCGTGAAGCGCCCGTAGACGAAATACAGCACCGTGGTCGCCACCAGCAGCAGCGCGCCCAAGGCGCACGCCATGCCCCAGTTGATCGACACGTTGGTGAAATACGCCACGTAATAGCTGACCATCTGGTCGCCGGGACCGCCCAGCAGCGCGGGCGTGATGTAGTAGCCGATCGAGAGGATGAAGACGAGCAGCACGCCCGCGCCCACGCCGGGATACGTCTGCGGCACGTACACGCGCCAGAAGGCCGCGAACGGATGACTGCCGAGCGACACGGCCGCGCGCTGGTAGGTGGGCGGGATCGACTTCATCACGCTGTAGAGCGGCAGCACCATGAACGGCAGCAGAATATGTGTCATCGAAATGTAGACGCCCACGCGGTTGAACAGCAACGCGAGCGGATGCGAGACGAGCCCGCTGCCCATCAGCGCCTTGTTGACGAGGCCCTCGCCTTGCAGGATCACGATCCACGCGGCCACGCGCACGAGGATCGACGTCCAGAACGGAATCAGCACGAGAATCATCACGAGATTCGCGCGGCGCTCGGAGAGCGTGGAAATCCAGTACGCGAGCGGATAGCCGAGCAGCAGCGCGAACAGCGTCACGAACACGCTGATCACGAAGGTGCGGCCGAACACGTCGAGGTAGATCTGCTGATCGGGGTCGGCGGCCACGATATGGCCGAACGCATCCTGCCGATGGTCGAGCGAGGCCAGCAGATAGAACGGCGAATAGCGAGAGCCGTTCTTCGCGATGGCCTGCCAGTACGCTACGTCGTTCCAGCGGTCGTCGAGTTCGGCGAGCTTCGCGTGGGTTTGCGCGGGCGTGAGCGTGAGCGGCTTGCCGTCGTCGCCGGCGAGCGGCATGGCGCGCGCGGTCTTGGCCACGAGCGAGCGATAGCCCGCGATCTCCACGTTCAGGCGGCGGGCGAGCGCGCCCATGGCGTCGCCGTCCTGCACCGCCGTGAGGTCTTGCGTGAGCGCCACATAGGCCACGTCGGGCGGCGCGCTCTTGCGGTCCCAGTCGCGCAACGCCGCGATGGTATGCGGCAACGCGGTGGCCACTTCGGGGTTCTGCACGGCGCGCGTGAGCAGCGCGGCGATCGGCACCACGAAAATCAGCAGCAGAAAAATCGCGAGCGGCGCGATCAGCATGAGCGCCATCGTGCGCTTCTTTGCCTGCGCCACGCGCAGCTCGCGCTTGAGGCGCGCGCTTTCCTCGCGCGCGGTGCTGCTCGCTACGTTGGTCGCGGTCGTCATCGTTGTCACATCCAGTCTCCTGTCGACCGGAGGCCGCGCACGAGTGCCCGCGCCGGCTCCGGTCCTGCGCCCGAGGGCGCCGTCCACGCGCCGCGCACGCCTTCACTGCGACGTGCGCGGCCGCAAACCTCGCTTACTTCGCGGCCCACGAAGCGAACCGCTGCTCCAGTTCGTCGCCGTGATCGGTCCAGAACGTGAGGTTCTGCTGCACCGCGTTCTTGCCGTTGGCCGGCGAGTTCGGCAGATTGGCGAGCGTCTTCGCGTCGAGCGACTTGATCGCGTTCGCGTTCACGGGACCGTAGGCGATGTGCTGCGCGTAGTCCTGCTGCGGCTTCGGCGAAAGCGTATAGGCGATGTACTGCTCGGCCAGCGCCTTGTTCGGCGTGCCCTTCGGAATCGCCCAGTAGTCGAGGTCGTAAATGCTGCCGTTCCACACGACCTTGAGGTTCTTGCCTTCGCGCTGCGCGGCGTCGATACGGCCGTTGTAGGCTGTCGACATCACCACGTCGCCGGCCACGAGGAACTGCGGCGGCTGCGCGCCCGCTTCCCACCACTGGATATTCGGCTTCAGTTCGTCGAGCTTCTTGAACGCGCGGTCCTGGCCGGCCTTGGTCGCGAGCACCTTATAGACGTCCGCCGGCGCGACGCCGTCGGCCATCAGCGCGAATTCGAGGTTGTACTGCGCGCCCTTGCGCATGCCGCGCTTGCCCGGGAATTTCTTCACGTCCCAGAAGTCGGCCCAACCCGAGGGCGCCGTCTTCAGCTTGTCGCCGTTATAGGCGAGCGCCGTGGACCAGACGAAGAAACCCGCGCCGCACGGCTGCTGCGCGGCCTTCATGAAGTCGCCCTTGCTACCGAGCTTGGCCCAGTCGAGCTTTTCGTAGAGACCTTCGTCGCAGCCGCGCGCGATGTCGCCGGTTTCGACTTCCACCACGTCCCAGTTCACGTGCTTCGCTTCGACCATGGCTTTCACCTTGGCCTGCTCGCCGTTGTATTCCACGGCCGTGATCTTGTTGCCCGTTTGCGACTGGAACGGCTCGTTGAACGCCGCCTTCTGCGCGTTGCCGTTCGCGCCGCCGAAGTTCACGACGGTCAGTTCCGCGGCGTGCGCCACGCCGAACGAAAGTGCGAGCGCGGCCGCGGCCGCTGCAATGCGCATGGTGCCGATCTGCTTCATGGTGTAACCCCTTCTCCTTGGTGGTTTGTCATGCCGGGCGCCTGGCGGCGAACGCCGCGAACCCGGTTGTCCAGACATCGAAACGCGTAACGAAGCGCCGCGCACGACTACGCGCGCCGCGCCCGCGCGCCTCAGGCGAACACGCGCAGATGCTCCGGCGCGAACTCGAGCGCGACCGGCTGGCCGGGCGCGAAAGCGTCGAGCGCTTCGGTGCCGAGCGGCACCTTCACGAAGCACTCGTCCTGTTGAGGCAGACCGCAGCGCATGCGCACGTGGTCGCCGAAATAGATGAGACCGCGCGCCTCGCCCGCGAGCGCGTTCGCGCCGTTGCTTCGAGCGCTGTCGCGTTGCGCGAGCTTCATGCGTTCGGGCCGGATGCAGGCGATAGCGCTCGCGCCCGCCTGCGCGCCCGCCACGTTGCGGCCCTTGAGACGCGTGCCGTCGGCGAGATGCATTTCGCAGTACTCGCCATCCACGGCGGCGATGGTGCCGCGCAGCCGGTTGCTGTCGCCGATAAAGTTCGCCACGAACTCGTTGCACGGCGACTCGTAGAGCCGGTCCACGCTGTCGAGCTGCTGCACGATGCCTTTATCGAACACGGCCACGCGGTCCGACATGGTGAGCGCCTCGCCCTGATCGTGCGTGACGTAGACGAACGTCACGCCGAGCTTTTCGTGCAGCGATTTCAATTCGTACTGCATATGTTCGCGCAGCTGCTTGTCGAGCGCGCCGAGCGGTTCGTCCATCAGCACGAGCTTGGGCTGGAACACGAGCGCGCGAGCCAGCGCGATGCGCTGCTGCTGACCGCCCGAAAGCTGCGCGGGATAGCGCTTCGCGAAGCCTTCCATGCGCACCATCTTGAGCGCGTCGTTCACGCGTTGCGCGCGTTCGGCCGTGGGCACTTTGCGCACGCCCAGCGGATACGCCACGTTCTGCTCGACCGTGAGATGCGGGAACAGCGCGTAGTTCTGAAACACCATGCCGATGTCGCGCTTGTGCGGCGGCACGTTATTGAGGAGTTTGCCTTCGAGACGAATCTCGCCGCCCGTGGGGAATTCGAAACCCGCGAGCATCATCAGACACGTGGTTTTCCCTGAGCCGGACGGCCCGAGCAGCGTGAGGAATTCGCCCTGGTAGATATCCAGATCGAGCTGCTTCACAACCAGCGTTTCGCCGTCATAGGTTTTACGCACGCCACGAAAACTGACGATCACGTCCGAGGTCTTCATTCGCCGTCTCCTTCCTTTTTTCCTCAGATGTTTGCAGCGGCACGCACTGCTTTTGTACTCCGGTTAAAAATTTCCTGACACAGGCATTAACCAGAACTGACGTGCGAATTACTATAGATGGGTTCGGCTCTATCCAATGGAGCCATTTCATTATTCCCGATGGAACCACTTGGCCATGGTGATCCTGTCCGACTGGCTCGCGGCGCAACTCGACAAACACAGCGCCGAACCCGCCTACCGCCAGCTTCTGCAACTCATGCAGCAGGCCATACTCACGGGCCGGCTCGCGCCCGGCACCAAGCTGCCGAGTTCGCGCACGCTCGCGGGCGATCTGGGCGTGGCGCGCAACACGGTGCTGCACGTGTACGACCAGTTGAGCGCCGAAGGCTATGTGATCTCGTCCACCGGCAGCGGCACCTACGTGGCCGACACGCGCCCGGACAGCGCCGCCGTGAACCCCGCCGCGAACGCGGAAGGCGCGGCCGGCAATGCGCCCGACGAAGCGGCCGGCGAGCCAGCGCGCGAGACCTGCCCGCGCGGCGACATGTCGAAGCGCGGCCAGCGCCTGATCGACCAGGCCGGCGTATCCGCGAAACAGTGGGGCGCGTTCATGCCGGGCGTGCCCGACGTGGCTGAATTCCCGGCGCGCACGTGGAGCCGTTTGCAGGCGCGCCTGTGGAAATCGGCGAATCACGGGCTGTTGACTTACGCGCCCGGCGGCGGCTACCGGCCGCTACGGCGCGCGCTGTCCGACTATCTGCGCGTTGCGCGTTCGGTGCGCTGCACGCCGGAGCAGATCATCATCACGACCGGCATTCATCAGTCGATGGATCTCGCCGTGCGCCTGCTCGCCGATGTGGGCGATCGCGCGTGGGTGGAGGAACCGTGCTACTGGGGCGCGCGCAGCGTGCTGCAGTCTTCGGGGCTCACGCTTGCGCCCATTCCCGTGGACGACGAAGGCCTGAACCCACGCGAAGCCGACTTGCGCGAGCCGCCGCGCATCGCGCTCGTCACGCCCTCGCATCAATATCCGCTCGGCATGGTGATGAGTCTCGCGCGCCGCCGCATGCTGCTCGAATACGCGCGCCAGCATAAGGTGTGGATCGTCGAGGACGACTACGACAGCGAGTTCCGCTACGGCAGCCGGCCGCTCGCGTCGCTGCAAGGACTCGACGATTCCGACCGCGTGATTTACGTGGGCAGCCTCGGCAAGCTGCTGTTTCCGGGCTTGCGCATTGGCTACATGGTCGTGCCGGAACGGCTCGCGGCCACCTTCCGCACCGGCGTGGCCGAGTTGTATCGCGAAGGACAATTGATGCAGCAGGCCGTGCTCGCCGAGTTCATCATGGACGGCTACCTGACCTCGCATGTGCGCCGCATGCGCACGCTGTACGGCGAGCGCCGCCAGTTGCTGATCGACGCCGTCACCCAGCATTTCGGCGACGCGCTGCCCGTGATGGGCGACGAAGCGGGCCTGCATTTCGTGCTCGGTTTGCCCGAGGACGCCGACGATCGCGCCATCACCGCGGCGGCCTTCGAAGCGGGCGTGATCGTGCGTCCGCTCACCGCCTACTACAGCACGCGCCAGCAACACCAGGGACTGCTGACGGGTTACGCCTGCGTGCCGCACGACGAGATCGCGCCCGCGTTCGCGACGCTCGCGCAAGTGATCGAAACGCACGCGTTCGCGCAGCCGCGCAAGCGGCGCCGCGTGGGTTGATTCAACGTTACTTCAGCCCGAAATCGACGCGCGTGGTGGCGCCTTTGTCGTCGATGCCCTTGGCGTCGAGCTTCGGCGCGACGATGAACACGCGGCTCGCATCCACCTTGCCGTCGAAGTATTGCTGCACGGCCTGCGCGCGGCGCTGCGCGAGGTCGCGCAATGCGGCTTCGTCCACCGTGGCATGTTCGGCGAGCGCCTGTTTCATGTCGTCGTCGGGCAGCGTCTTCGTCATGCCGATCATGTTGCGCGGCTTCTTGAAGTCGGCGTCCTTGTACGCTTCGGTCAGGTACTTCTGGTACTCCTTCGCGTCCACCTTGACCTGCGACGTATCCACGCTTTCGCCGTTGCCCACCGTGTCCTTCACCTTCTCCTGGCGCACGAGGTTGTCGACGTATTGCTCGCGCAGCGCGGGCGTGTCCACGGCGGGATCGGCGCGGCCGATCAGGTCGATCTTGATCGACGGTTTGTCGCCGAGCGCCTGCGCGATCTTGTCGAGCTTGCCGTTGTCGGCGTCGGTGAGCGTGGCGGTGCCGGGCGCGAATTCCACGTAACCGAGCTCTTCCCCGCCGCCGCCGAACGCGTTCGCAAGTAACGAGAACGGCGCGGTCACGGCTTTCGCGAGCAGATTGAGCACGGCTTTCCAGATCAGCCCGCCGAGACTGAACTCGGGGTTCGAAAGCGAGCCCGAAACCGGAATGTTCACGTCGATTTCACCGCGCCGGTTCTTCAGCAGCGAGATCGCGAGACGCACGGGCAGCTTCGTCGCGGTGTCGTTGTCAACGTGATCGCCGAACGTGAGCTGGTCGATGAAGATGTGATTGTTCGCGGTGAGTTGCTCGTCGGCGAGCTGGTAATGCAGGTCGACGTTGAGCTTGCCCTTCGTGATTGGATAACCCGCGTACTTGGTCGAGTACGGCGTGAGGTTCGTGAGTTCGATGTCGTGCGCCGTGGCCGTGAGGTCGAGCGCCGGTTTCGCGATCAGCGGATTCACCGTGCCCTTGATCGTGATGGGCCCGTTCGCGGCGAGCTTCGCGGAGACATCCACGGGCGCGGACGTGGTCGATTCGGTGCCGAACGCGCCCACCGTGCCGTGGATCTGCACGAGGTCGGCCGTGTAGTTCGGCTTGATGAAGTTGTCCGTGTAATTGACGCTGCCGTCTTGCAGCACGAGCTGGCCGAAGTGCAGGCGCACCGGGTGCTGCGGCCCCTGCGCGGCCTGCACCGTGGGCGCGGGTCCGGTAGCCGGTGCCGCCGCGGGCGCGCTCGCGGCCTGCGGCGTGAGCGGCACGGGTTCGCGGCCGCGCTTGCCCGCGTCGGCGGCGCCAGCGTCCTGCGTGAGCGACTTCGCCTCGCCGCTTTCGTGCGCCACCACGTTCTTGAGGTTGAGCTGGCCTTGCGCGTCGAGCACCACGCGGCCGTAAAAGCCCGCGAAGGTCACGCGGCTCGCGTCGACGTCGGTGCCGCGCGCGTCGTCGTAATTCGCCTTGAGATTCGACAGCGCGAGCGAGCGCCAGCCCGCGAACTGCGCCGAGGTCGCCTTGTCGAGCATGCGCACGTCGACGAGCGCCGCGTCGCCGCGATAGTTCGCCTTGAACGCCTTGTCCTGCTCGACCGCGAGTTGCCCGTTCATGTTGAGCAGCGCGCTCGCGATCACGGCGTTGAGCGATTTGCCGAAGTACGGCTCGAACGCGGCCGCGTCGAGCCGGTTCGCGTCGATCTTCAGTTGCGCCTTCAGCGGCGTGGGGTTCACGTTGCCGTTGAGCGCGAGCGTGCCCTTGCGGTTCACGGTGGCCTTGAGGTCGATCGGCAACGCGTGATGCAGGTCGTCGCTGATCTGCTGCACCTTGAGATCGAGCGGCGCGATCGCGAGCTTCACCGGGCGCGGCGCGGCGCTGTCCGTCACGTTGATCGCGCCGTTGCTCACGTTGAGCGCGTCGATCGTGTAATGCCACGCGGGACCTTCCTTCACCGACTTCTGCGCCGCGTGGATGGCCGTGCGTTCGGGCGCGGCTTCATGGGGCGCGGCCAGTTGCAGCAAGTCGATCTTGCCGTCTTTCAGGCGCTCGACGTTGACGGCGAGACCGGTGGCGTCGACCGAAGCGACCTGCGCCTTGCGCGCCGCGAGATCGACGCTCGTGAGCTTGACCGTGCCTTGCGCGAGCGCGATGGCCGGCGTTTTCGCGCCGCGCGCGGCAACCTTGAGCGAGTCGAGGCCGAGCGTGCTCGGGCCGATGGTCACGGCGGCCGGTTGCGCGGCCCAGTTCGCCTTGAGCGTGGCGTTGAGATCGAGCTTGCCGTCGACGATCTGCGCGGCGGTGGCGTTGTCGAGATACGGCTGCGCGGGCGGCAGATTCACGCCTTGCAGCGCGATATTGGCGTCGGCGTTTCGCGCGGCGAGGCTCAGGCCGCCCGTGACCCTGGCCGTGCCGCCATCGCGGATGTTGAGCGCGAGCGTGTACGGCGCGCTCGCCTTCGACGTCGTCGAAAAATTGGCGAGCGTGGCCGCGAGTTGCGTGAGATCGACATCGACAGGCCGCGACGGCGCTTCGTCATGCACGTGCAGCGTGCCGTCGTTGAGCGCGAATTGCCGGATCGACAGATCGAGCGGCGCGGGTTCGGCCGCGGCGGTTTGCGTCGCGGCGGCGCCCGACGCAGCGGCGCCCGACGCAGCGGAAGCGGAAGCCGAAACCGGCGCCGAAGCCGCCGCCGCGCCCGACGCCGCAGCCCGGCTGGTCGTGGCAGCGCCCGCGCCCTGCTCCGGCTTCGCGGCGGGCGCGCCCGCCAGCTTCTCCACGCTGAGCACGCCTTGCTTGTCGCGCGCGAGCCAGACCGTGGGCGCGTCGAGCTGGATGTCGTCGAAGCGGTAGCGGTTGCTGAACGGTTCCAGCGACGCCGCCGCCACGTGCAGGCTGCGCGCGTTCAACAGCGGCGCGTTCGCGGCGTCCGTGGCCTGCACGTCGGCGAGATCGGTCGTGCCGGAAACGCGCAGCGTGGGCTTCTCGCCCGTCATCACGAAGTCGAGCTTGAGGTTGGTCGTGAGCCGCCCGCTCTTCACGATCACGGGCAGCTTCGTGGGCGCGTAGCTGAGCAGTTTCGGCACGTCGAGATCGGTCAAACGCAGTTCGACTTCCGACTCGCGCGAGGCCGCGAACGGCTTGGTTTTCCCGTCGATGGCGAGCGTGCTCGCGCCGTCGATGCGCGCGCGCAGCAGCGGCTCCACGAAGATGTCGGTTTTCGACGGCAGCGTGGCGATGAACGGAATGCCGAGCGACCAGCGATCGATCACGTGCTTCTCGTTGAGCAGGCGATCGTCGAAGGTGATCTGGCCGTTCTCCACGCGAATGTTCGAGACCGAAAACGGCGTGGGCTTGCTGGCCGGTTGCGAAGGCTTCGAGAACTTTTCGATCAGGTCGGTGAAATTGAAGCGCTGCGCGTCGAGCCGCACGATCGTCACGCGCGGCGAATCGAGTTGCACTTCGTCCACGATGGGCGCCGCGCGAAACACCGACGACCACGACGCCTGCACGATCGCGCGCGAGACGTCGAGAAAGTCACCGCTGCCGCCGCGCTCGCCAATATGCACGCGGTCCGCTTCGAGCCGCAGCGTGTACGGATTCAGCGCGATACGGCCGATCGTGACGGGCCGGTCGAGCTGCTTGCTCAACTGCTGCTCGGCCACGTGACGAATGAGCGGCGGCGCGGCGAAGAACCCGAGCAGCCCGAAGACGACGATAAAAATCAGCACGCCGATCAGGACTTGCCGCGTGCGCGGCGCACGTGCGACGGCACGCACCGATTGCAGCGAGGAGTTCAGCGATGCTTTGTTGAGGCTTGCCATGCGTGCTTGCGGATGACGCGGCAACTGGCCCGCCGCGCGATGTGGGACGGTGACGGACAGCGCGTGACGCGCCGCCCCGACACGCGGAAGTATAGGCCCGATGGCATGAGGCACGTCGGTAAAACGTACGCGCCGCGAGCTGCGCGCCCGGTGCCAGAGGTAGGGAAACGTTGCGCGGAGCATTGCGCCCTGCGCGCGCGCGCCGTGCTGAAAAGCGGATCGACATGGGCGGCAATGTCGATCACCAGTTCGATAGACTCGATGCGATGCGAAACGACGCGAAGCGAGGCACGCGCGCCGGTGTATCGGCCTGAGCCGATGCCGGCGCGCGCAAGATTCACGAAAGCAGGCGCTTGCCGCAATCAGCGCGTGAGCCGCCGCATACCGGCTTCAGCGCATCAACGACGTTCGACCACCGGCGGTTGCCAGCTGCCGTCGGTGGCCTGTGCTTTCGGCGCGTACATGCGCAGCACGAGCCGGAAGTCGCCATGCGGCACCGGCACCCAGTTCGCCGCGCCACGCGGGCGCGCCGCGCTCACCTGCACGTCGAGCGAACCGTCGCGATTGCGGCGCGCGCCGCTGCGATCGCCGAACGCCACGCGCACGGGCGCGTCGGCGTCGAGCGCGCCGTCGGGCGTGTACGCCGTGATCGACCAGAACGCGCGCGCGGGCGGCAACTGCTTCGCCGCGAAGTGGATCGTGTAGCGATTCGCGCCGTTGAGCGCGTGGCCGTCGCCGTCCTGGCTCACGCTCGCGCGCACTTCGTCGCGGCTCGTCGGCAGGCCCGGCGAGGTGTAGGCGGCGTAGGCGCGCAGCGCGTAATCGGGGCCGTAGTTGCCCGCATCGTCGCCGACCCAGAGCCAGCCGTTGCCGGCCAGCAGGTTAGAAGGCGGCGTGGCGACACGCGCGCGGCCGTCGGCGAGCCCCGCCGCGACGATCGCCTTGTCTTTCGCGCCACCCGGCAATTGCGCCTGCTCGCCGGGCTGCACGCCGATGTCGCCGAGAATCTTGAGCGCGTGAGCGTCGTCGGGCGCGGCCGGATTGTCTTCGAGCGCGCTGGCGAGGCGATTGAAGAAAGCGTTGGCGTCGAGCGCCGCGACCTGCGCCGCCGGCGTGCCGGACGCCACGGGAACGCCGCTCTGCGTCGCGCCGCCCGGTTCGTCCCCGCGTGCCCCGCCCTCGCCCCAGGCGGAAAGCGGCGCGACGCGCAGGCCGCGTTGCAGGCGCCGCACCGCCGCGATGTCGCCGCCGCCACGCGTCTGGATGCGCGCGACGAACCACACGTAGCGCGTGCTCACATCCACACGTTTCGCGCGCGCCGGCAGCGTGCCTTTCCAGCCCGCGGGCACGAACGCAATCGTTTGCGCCTTCTGGCCGGCAACGCGCTCGTTGCCCGGTGCGGCCGCCGTCGACCAGACCACGTTGGTCCACATGTCGAGCGCGCGGGCGTCGAGATAGCGGCCATGCGAGTCGGGCAACGCGACGATCACGGGTTCGTTCGAGACGTCGAGCCAGCCGCTGGACGCGAGCGTGTCGAGGTTCGGTTCGGGCGGGCTCGAGGCACCGACCGGCGGCAGCGATTGCGCATGGCGCAGCGTGTTAGGCGCGGCCTGGCCGGGCGCGCTGCCGGTGGCGGCTTCGCGCGAGACGTCCATCAGCACGAGCGGGAAGCCGAACACGTAGGAATCGGAAACCTCGTCCTTGACCCAACCGTTGCTGACCTTCGGCGCGACGGTATCGGGCGCGGTGGCGCAGGCGGCGATCAGCGCGAAGCCGGCGAGTGCGAAGCCGGTGCGAAACAGGGAGAACTCTCGACGTGTTGTTGTCATTTGTAAGTTATGTGCGAAGCGGGCGGTCCAGATCCAGAAAGTGACGTCGATGGCGTCTGCCGCGCGCGGGTCCCCCCAAGGACCGTGGCGAATGCGCGCGACGAGGTGCCAATGCCGGCGGATGCTATCGTATCTCCCACACAGGGGTGTGAAAAGTCTGACGCGAGCAATTGTGCCTTGCCGATATGTCGTATGTTGGCCGCGCAAAAAACCTCGCCACGCCGCGCAATCGCCCCTTGACCTTCCCATGATGGGAACGTAGATACTCCTGACATCGAATCTCCTACGTTCGCCTCCGTCATGAACGAACCCTTAATTGCCGAGCGCGCCGACACCGTCGCCGAACTCGAAATCCGCGGCATGACTTGCGCGGCCTGCGCGACACGCGTCGAAAAGGCGCTCGCGAAGGTGCCGGGCGTCACGCGCGCCTCGGTCAATCTCGCCACCGAAAAAGCCACCGTCGCAGCCAGCGAAGGCGTGGGTCCCGCCGCGCTCGTGGCGGCCGTCGAGAAAGCCGGCTACGAAGCCGTGCCGGTCGCCGCCGAAAGCGCCGCGTTCGCCATCGGCGGCATGACCTGCGCGGCGTGCGCGTCGCGCGTCGAAAAAGTCCTCGCGCGAGTGCCCGGCGTGACCGGCGCGAGCGTCAATCTCGCGACCGAGCAGGCCACCGTCGCGCTGCGCGCGCCGCTCACGGGCGACCTGCAGGATCAACTCGTGGCCGCCGTGAAGAAAGCGGGCTACACCGCCACGCCGCTCGCCGCCGACGAAGACGAAGCCGCCGCGCAAGCGAGCGCGCAAACCGCCTCGAAAGCCGACGAAGCGCGTCGCGAATGGCGCGCCGTGCTGATCTCGGCCGTGCTCACGGCGCCGCTCCTCGTGCCGATGATCGGCGCGTGGTTCGGCGCGCACGCCATGCTGCCCGCCGTCGCGCAACTCGTGCTCGCGAGCGTCGTGCAGTTCGGCTTCGGCGCGCGCTTCTACCGCGCGGCGTGGAAGGCCGTGCGCGCGGGTTCGGGCAACATGGATCTGCTGGTGGCGCTCGGCACCTCGGCCGCGTGGGGCGTGAGCGTCTACGAGATGCTCGCGCATCCGGGCGCGATGGCGCATCTGTACTTCGAGGCGTCGGCGGTCGTCATCACGCTCGTGCGCTTCGGCAAGTGGCTCGAAGCGCGCGCGAAGCGTCAAACCACGGACGCCATCCGCGCGCTCAACGCGCTGCGCCCGGAACGCGCGCGCATTCGCGACGAAGCGGGCGGCGCCGAGCGCGACGTGCCGCTCGCGCAGGTGCGCGTGGGCACGCTCGTGATCGTGCTGCCGGGCGAGCGCTTGCCCGTGGACGGCGTGGTGGCCGAGGGCCGCACGCATATCGACGAATCGCTGATCACGGGCGAAAGCCTGCCGGTGCCGAAGGCGCCCGGCGACGCCGTCACCGCCGGCTCGATCAACGGCGAGGGCGCGCTCGCGGTGCGCACCACCGCCATCGGCGCGGAAACCACGCTCGCGCGCATCATCCGTCTGGTCGAGAGCGCGCAGGCGGAGAAGGCGCCCATCCAGCGTCTCGTCGATCGCGTGAGCGCCGTGTTCGTGCCCGCGATCCTCGCGATCGCCGTCGTCACGCTCGGCGGCTGGCTGCTCGCCGGGGCGAGCGCCGAAACCGCCATCCTCAACGCCGTGGCCGTGCTCGTGATTGCCTGCCCGTGCGCGCTCGGCCTCGCCACGCCCGCCGCAATCATGGCGGGCACGGGCGTGGCGGCGCGCCACGGCGTGCTCATCAAGGACGCCGAAGCGCTCGAAACGGCGCACAACGTGAGCCTCGTCGCCTTCGACAAAACCGGCACGCTCACGCTCGGCCAACCGGCGCTCACCGCGCTCGACACCGCCGAGGGCGTCACGCGCGCCGCCGCGCTCGCGCAGGCCGCCGCCGTGCAGCGCCAGAGCGATCACCCGCTCGCGAAGGCCGTCGTGCGCGCGTACGAAGCCGAAACCCACGCAGCCACGCTGCCCGCCGCCGCCCATGCGCGCGCCGTGCCGGGCCGCGGCGTCGAAGCCGAAGTGGACGGCCGCCGTCTCGCCGTCGGCAGCCGGCGCTGGGTGGACGAACTCGGGCTCGCGGTGCCGCCCGCGCTCGCCGCGCGCGCGCAAACGCTCGAAAGCGCGGGCAACACGGTGTCCTGGCTGATCGCGCCCAACGCGGCGCCGCACGAAGCCGTGCTCGCCCTGCTCGCGTTCGGCGACACGGTGAAGCCCACTGCGCGCGAAGCCATCGCCAGTCTGAAGGCGATGGGCGTTCGCAGCGTGCTCGTGACCGGCGACAACGCGGGCAGCGCGGCGGCCGTGGCCGCGCAGCTCGGCATCGACGAAGTCCACGCGCAAGTGCTGCCCGACGACAAGGCGCGCACGATCCGCGACCTGAAGATCCGCACGGGCAGCATCGTGGCGATGGCCGGCGACGGCATCAACGACGCGCCCGCGCTCGCCGCCGCCGACATCGGCATTGCCATGGCCACGGGCACCGACGTCGCCATGCACGCGGCCGGCATCACGCTGATGCGCGGCGACCCGGCGCTCGTCGCGGCCGCCATCGACATCTCGCGGCGCACGTGGCGCAAGATCCAGCAGAACCTGTTCTGGGCGTTCGTCTACAACCTGATCGGCATTCCGCTCGCGGCGTTCGGCCTCCTGAACCCGATGATCGCGGGCGCGGCGATGGCGTTTTCCAGCGTGAGCGTCGTGACCAACGCGTTGTTGTTGCGCAGTTGGCGCGCGCGGCGATAAAGTCGCGGCCCCGCTCGCCTCGCGCGGGTCTTGCACCAAAACGGCGCTTCGGGCGCCGTTTTGCTTTGGCGCGCGCTCGCGAGCGTTCGCGGACTTTTATCGACTTCGCGCGCTCGCGGCACGACCGAAATATCTCACTCGATACAACGCTTTAGCGCAGCGGCGCCGGGCTCGCGCGCAACCCTAAAGGTTGGGGGCTTACGCGCCGTAATGCGTCATGCGAGCGCCGCTTTTTGGTGCACGCACTCCATCCGACGTCTTCTGGAATCGTTTTCATGCTTTCACGTATTTCGCGCCGCACGAGCGTCGGCGTGCGCCTCGCTTTGCTTTCCTGTGTCATCGTCGCGTTGATTTTCGCGGCCTTCACATGGGCGCTCACGCGCACGGCCGCCACGCAGCTCGGCGATCAGGTGCGCGCGCGTATCGCCGAAAAAGACCACTCGGTGGCTTCGTCGATCTCGCTGATCGACGGCGCGCTCGACGCCGAAGTCGACCGCGCGATGACGCTCTTCGCGAGCTTCCTGCCCGGCGACTTCGCGCTCGACGCAAGCCAGACCGTCGACATCGCGGGCCAGGCCACGCCGACCTTCAAGTCCGGCGACCACGTGCTCAACCTCGACTTCACCGTGCCCGACCAGTTCCTCGCGCGCAGCGGCGCGATCGCGACGATCTTCGCGCGCAGCGGCGACGACTTCGTGCGCGTGACGACCTCGCTCAAGAAGCAGGACGGCACGCGCGCGATCGGCACGCTGCTCGACCGCAAGGGTCCCGCGTATGCGCCGATTCTCGCGAACCGCAGCTATACGGGTCTCGCGCAACTGTTCGGCAAGCAGTACATCACGCAATACCGGCCGATCCACGATGCGAGCGGCAAAGTGATCGGCGCGCTGTTCGTGGGCGTGGACGTGGGCGCGCAGATCGACGCGCTCAAGAGCGAGATCGCCAAGCTCAAGATAGGCGCGACCGGTTATTACTTCGTGATCGACGCCTCGAACGGTCCCGCGCGCGGCACCTTCCTCGTGCATCCCGCGGCCGCGGGCCGTCACTACGACGACCACGACGCGCCGTGGTCGAAGATGCTCGAAGCGCGCGAAGGCACGCTCGACTATCGTTCCGCCGACGCGACGCTCAACGAGCACGACGCGCGCGACAAGTTCGCCTCGTTCGTGACGGTGCCGCAATGGCAGTGGCTCGTGGGCGGCGTGGCCGCCGACGACGAAATCATGGCCGACGTGACCGCCACGCGCGACCGTTTCGCGGCCATCGGCCTCGTGCTGGTGGCGGCGTTCGCGGCGCTCTCGATCTACGCGGCGCGCCGCCTCGTGAGCCGGCCGCTCGACGCCGCCGCGCACGCCGCGGGTCAACTCGCGGCGGGCGACCTCACAGTGCGCATTGGCAGCGACACCGCGTTGCACGCCGACGGCACGCCCATGAACGCGGACGAGATCGGCCGCCTCACGCGCGCCATCGACGGGATCGGCGAAGGACTCGCGCAGATCGTGTCGCAGGTGCGCGGCGCGACCGCGCAAATGAACGAGGACACCTCGCGCATCGCCACGGGCAGCGGCGAGATCGCGGCGCGCATCGCGAGCCAGGCGAGCAGCCTCGAAGAAACGGCCGCGAGCATGGAAGAGCTGACCTCCACCGTGCAGCAGAACGCCGAGCACGCCTCGCGCGCCAACACGGTCGTGAGCAGCGCGGCCGACGCGGCGCTGGGCGGCGGCCAGGCCGTCGAACGCGTGGTGGAGACGATGAACGACATCAGCCGCGCCTCGCAGAAGATCGCCGACATCACGGGCGTGATCGACGGCATCGCGTTCCAGACCAACATTCTCGCGTTGAACGCGGCCGTGGAAGCGGCGCGCGCGGGCGAGCACGGCAAGGGCTTCGCCGTGGTCGCGAGCGAAGTGCGCAGTCTCGCGCAACGTTCGGCAACGGCGGCAAAGGAAATCGCGGCATTGATCGCCGAGTCGTCGGCGACGGTGCAAACCGGTTATCGCCTCGCGGGCGAAGCCAGCACGACCATGCGCGACATCGTCGCGCGCGTGGAGGAAGTGCGCGGCATCATCGGCGAAATCAGCGTGGCGTCGCGCGAGCAGTCGGGCGGCATCGAGCAGGTCAATATCGCCGTTTCGCAGATCGGCGCGGCGACGCAGCAGAACGCCGCGCTCGTGGGCGACGCCGAACGCGCGGCGGCCGCGCTCAACGAACACGCCACGACGCTCGCCGAACTCGTCTCCGTGTTCAAGGTGCGGGACTGAGCGGCGGGTCTTGAGTTTCGTCGATACGGCGCGCAGTTCGTTGCAGGCGTCGCATCGCGCACGGCGGCTGCGGGCCGCGCCGTCGTCGGCTCTCGCGCAACAGCGTGAGCACCAAAACGGACACGCAAAAAACGAAAGCGGCGCAATGGCGCCGCTTTTTTTATCGCTTGGGGCACGGCCGAGCCGCGCTTATTCGACGATCGTCGCTTCCTGCGCGAGTTGCGTCACGCGCTGCGCCATCGCCAGATCCATGGCTTCGGCTTGCAGCGTGCGGCGGATCTCTTCCTTCGACGCGTCGAACTTCGGAATCGCCATCGCGCGCTTCGCTTCCAGACGCACGATCAGCCAGCCGTCGTCGGCCTTGAGCGGTTGCGGCAGCAGCTCGCCCGGCGCGAGACTCGTGATCGCCTGCGCGAGCGGCATCGGCACGCCGTGCGTGTTGCCTTCAGTCAGCGGCAGCTTGAGGCTGATCCAGGGCATCGCGCCCGCATTCGCCTGGGTCGCGCCCACGCCGTATTCGCGCGCGAGATCGGCGAACGGCTTGCCCGACTTCGCGGCCGCGATCACGGTGTTCGCCGTGGCTTCGTCGGCAACGGCGATCACCTGCGGCTTGTACTCGTCCTTGCCGAAGGTCTGGATGACGGCGTCGTAACGTGCCTTCACGTCGGCGTCGGTGACGGCTGCGGCGCGCACGTTGTCCACGATCCACGCGCGAATTGCAGCGTCGGTCTTTTGCTCGGCGGGCGCCTGCGCGACTTCCGGGCGCTGATCGTAATGCGCACGCAGCGCCTGCTGACGCAGCAGTTCGCGCGCGATCAGATCCTGCTTGAGCGCGGCGCGCAGTTGCGGCGTGTCGGGCGCACCCGCATTGCTCGTGACCTTGCGCACGGCTTCGTCGAGGGTGGTCTGCGCGATCGCCTGACCGTTCACGAGCGCCATGGCACCGGCGGGCAGTGTCGTGGTTTCGGCAGCAAGCGAGAGCGCGGGCAACAGGGTGCTCGCCGTCACGGCCGCAAACGCGGTCATGCACAGCGTACGAATCCAACGGGACATAAACGACATGGCGATTGACTCCAACTCGATAGATAAGCGCGAGCGACGCGACACGTAGCGCGCCGCCAGCCAGATGCGGACCGCCGCGAGACTAGCGGAACTCAAAATGCGGCGCTGTCAGGAATTGTCAAAACCGAGCGTTGGCGCTCCAAGGCTTTGCGGCAGATCAAACTCGAGAGGTCGCGGTTTTCGCGATGAAAGGCGCGCGTGAGCGAATCGCGCGTGCCGGCTCGACTCGGCGCGATGCGAGTCGAAGCGATTCGCCGATGAGAACGTCGCAGCGCGCCGCCACTTGCGAGGCGGCGCCTGCGAGAACGCACGCTACTGCCCTTGCGGCTGCGCGACGGGCGGCGTGTAACTGGCGCTCGCGCCCGGCGTGTCCGGGTCGGTGACGTCCGGTGTCGGGGTCGGTGCGAGCGAAGGTTCCTGCGCCGGATACGACGGTGGCGCAGGCTGCGCGGGTTGCGCCGGCGACGGCGCGCTCGCTGGGCCGAGGATCGGCGGCAAGCCCATATCGCGCGTTGCCGAAGCGCCCGAAGCCGCCGACGGTACGCCGCCACCGCTTTCCCATACCTCCGTCACCGAGGAAGCGGCGGATGCCGGCGAAACCACCGCGCCCGGCGCCGAAGCCGGCGCGGGCGCGCGCGACGGCGCACGATGCGGCGGCGCGGCGGGGGCCGGCGCGGCTTCGTGCGAACCCGTCAGCGAATCGATCCATGCGCGCAGCTTGTCGCGGAACGTCTCGAACGCGCCCGGCGTCACCTCGGTGTCGAAGCGCGCGCGCGGGTCCACGAGGCGCGAGCGCAACGCACGCTGGAAGAAGTCGCCGACGATCGGCAACGCGCTGCGCGCGCCCTGGCCCCAGTAGTCGTCGAGCGTCACGCGGCCGTCGTCGAAACCGACCCACGCACCCGCCACGAGTTGCGGGTCCATGAGGATGAACCAGCCGTCGGTGTTGCCCTGGGTCGTGCCGGTCTTGCCCGCCACGTCCACGCGAATGCCGAAGCGCGAGCGGATGCTCGCGCCCGTGCCGCGATTCACCACGTCGCGCATCGTGTCGAGCAGCGTGCGGTCCGCCTCGGCCGACAGCGCGCGCTGCGGCGAGGCATCGGCGAATTCGGCGAGCACGTCGCCCTTGCGGTCCTCGATACGCGTGACCATGCGCGGCTCGAGATACGTGCCGTCGTTGGCGATCGTGCTGTACGCGGAGACCATTTCCTTCAGCGTGACCGGGCTCGTGCCCAGCGCCAGCGAAGGCACGGGATCGAGCTGGCTGTCGCGCACGCCCATCGCGCGCGCGAGGTTCGCGACCTTGTCGGGGCCGACGGTCTGCACGAGTTGCGCCGTGATGCGGTTGCGCGAATACGCGAGCGCGTCGCGCAGCGTCATCGGCCGGTTGCTGGGCGGCACGTCGTCGGTGGGCTTCCAGATTTCGCCGCCGCGCAACGGAATTTCGACCGGTTGATCGATGAACGTGTCGGTCGGCTTCGCGCCTGCCGCGTAGGCCGCGCCATAGACAAACGGCTTGAACGTCGAGCCCGGCTGACGGCGCGCCTGCTGCACGTGGTCGAAGGGTTCGTCGGTGAAATCGCGGCTGCCCACCCACGCCTTGATCTGGCCGCTGCGCGGGTCGATGGCGAGAAAGCCCGCCTGCACTTCCGTCTTGGTCTTGCACAGGTTGCGCATGAAACCGCGGTCGGCGGCGAGCTGCTTGAGCGCGTCGGCGTCGTTCGCGCCCGCGTCCTGCGCGCGCTTGTAGTCGGGCGTCTCGCGCATGAACGCCGCGAACAGGTCGTTGCTCGCCACACAGCCGTTGCGGCCGCTCCACGCACCGTTCGCCACGCCTTGCAGTTGCGCCGCGTGCTGACGCAGCGCGGCCGTGGCCATCGACTGAAGCCGGGAGTCGATCGTCGTGCGCACGACGAGGCCATCGGAATAAATGTTGTAGTCGTTGCGGTCGGCCCACGAGATCAGCCATTTGCGCAGTTGCAGCGCGAAATGCGGCGCGGGTCCGGGCGTTTCGGTTTGCCGCTCGAAGTCGAGACGCAGCGGCTTTTTCGAGAGCGTCGCGAACTGCGCGGGCGTGAGCTTGCCGTACTTCACCATCTGGCCGAGCACGGTGTTGCGGCGCGCGAGCGCGCGCTCGGGATTGATCACCGGGTTGTAGTAGGCGTTGCCCTTCAGCATGCCGGTGAGCGTGGCGCTTTGCAGAATGTCGAGCTGATCCGCCGAGACGCCGAAATACGTGCGCGCCGCCATCTCGATGCCGTACGCGTTGTAGAGGAACGGCACCGTGTTCAGATACGTTTCGAGAATCTGCGGCTTGCTGTAGACAGCCTCGATCTTGAACGCCGTGATCGCTTCCTTGAGCTTGCGCGTGAGCGTGGGCGCGCGGCCGATCTCGTCGGGATAAAGGTTGCGCGCGAGCTGCTGCGTGATGGTCGAACCGCCCTGGCGGTCGCCCGAGAACGTGTGCAACGCCGCGCCCGCCGTGCGCTTGAAGTCGATGCCGTGATGCTCGTAGAAGCGGTGATCCTCGGTGGAGATCAGCGCGTCGACCATATGCGGCGAAATCTGCGCGAGCGGCACCCATTCGCGGTTCGAGGGCTTGAACTCGGCGAGCAGCTTGCCGTCGGCGGACAGGATTTGCGCGGGCTCGTCCACGCGCGCCTTGCGGATGTCACCGATGCTCGGCGTGAACGGGATCAGCACGATCGTGTAGAGCAGCAGCAGCGCGGGCAGCGCCGCCACGGCAATGAGCACGCCGCGCTTCGTGGGGTGCCGCACGTGATGCCACGCGCGCGCCAGATAAGGGCGCAACAACGCGCCGAACCGCGCGGCGGCGGGCTTCAGGCGGGCGAACAACATCGCGATTCGATCGCGGATCAACGGCACGTAACGCTTCACGCGGGCAGGTCGGGTCGGCTGGCAAAGCGTGCATCGTACCAAACTCGCGAGGCGCGGCTTTCTTCCGGCCTTCTGTTGCGCTTACATCGACATCAACAAAATATGACGAAACGATGAATTGATCGTGCCTGATTGCGGAAGAATCCTCTCCAGTCACAGCCGATTTTCTGACGGCACGCGATCCCTACACTCCTGTCGCTGTTGCACACGCTATGCATCACAACGCTTCAGGAGCCTCACATGAAACACACCAACACGCTCGCCACCACCGCCGTGATCGGCGCACTCGGCCTGATCGGCGCGCCCGCCGCGCACGCGCAGAGTTCCGTCACGCTGTACGGCCTGATCGACGCGGGCATCATGTACACGAACAACGCCGCGGGCCATGCGCTCTGGCAAGCGACGAGCGGCAACGTCAACGGCAGCCGCTTCGGCGTGCGCGGCAGCGAAGACCTGGGCGGCCGCCTGCATGCGGTCTTCGTGCTCGAGAACGGCTTCAACGTGCAGAACGGCAAGACCGGCCAGGACGGCCGCATGTTCGGCCGCCAGGCGTATGTGGGTCTGGCGAGCGACACGTTCGGCACGCTCACGATGGGCCGCCAGTACGACTCGCTCGTCGATTTCGTCGCGCCGCTTTCGGCGACGGCCGGCACGTTCGGCGACACCGGCTTCGCGCATCCGTTCGACAACGACAACCTCAACCACTCGCTGCGCATCAGCAACGCGGTGAAGTTCACGAGCAACACGTATGGCGGCCTGAAGTTCGGCGCGCTCTACGCGTTCTCGAACCAGACCGACTTCTCCGCGAATCGCGCGTATAGCTTTGGCGCGAGTTACACGCGCGGACCGCTCGCGATCGCCGCGGGTTATCTGCAACTGAACGGCACGCAGGGCGCGAGCGCGAGCAGCGCGGGCGCGGTGGATCTCGCCGAATCGACGGCCAACGGCAAGGGCGGCTTCGCGCTCGGCGCGCAGCGTCTGCGGTCGTTCGGCGGCGGCATCAACTACGCGTTCGGCCCGGCGACGGCGGGCTTCGTGTTCACGCGCAGCGAGTACTCGGGCACGAGTGCGTTCGGCTCGCAGAACGGCGACATGAGCTTCAATAACTACGAAGTGAACGGCAAGTATCAGATCAGCCCGGCATGGAGCGCGGGCCTCGCGTACACCTTCACCGACGCGCACGTGGATCGCACCACCACGTACGGCGCCGACCCGAAGTGGCAGCAGGCGGATGCGCAGGTCGTGTACAAGCTGTCGAAACGCACCGACGTGTATGCCGAGGCGATGTACCAGCACGCCTCCGGGCATCACTATGTCGCGTTCATCAACACGGCGGGCGGCGCTTCGTCGACGGCAAACCAGGTCGTGGGAACGGTGGGGATGCGGGCGCGGTTTTGAGGGAAGATTGATCTAGCGACGCGTTGACGCGACGAAAGCCGGGACGTGCCCGGTGTATATGCGCCGGGCACGTGGATATTTTTGTACGCAGGCAGGTTGGCGCGTCACCAGATAACCGAAACCCCAATCGAAACCCAAACCGCCACCACGCCCACCAGAAACGCCTTTCTCGCCAGCATCAAGCGCGACTCGTCCTCGGGTTTGGCGGGCGAAGTCGCGATGTACGGCACGCTGCCGAGGCACGCGAAGCCGAATAACGCGAGTGCCACGATCACCACGTCGCTCGGCCGCCACGCCGAGGACTCGTGCAGTCCCCAGTAGCCGAGAAAGATCATGCCGACCGAAAACATCGTCGCGGCAGCCGAGCTGAGCGCCGCCACCGATCCCGCCGGAGATTGCATGGAAGGTCTCCCCGCGCGCCACGCGCTGTGCGGCCATTATCGGCGCGTGCGCGAGGAGCGGCAACGGCGCCGCGAATGAGCACCGCGGCGCGCGAGGAACGCGCTCAGGCGCCCGGACGCATCATCTGGAACATCTCGCCGATCTGCGCGTAGTCGGCGCGATAGCCTGCGCGCATCACCGGTTGCGCGGCATGCGTGTCGAACAGGCCATCCTTCAGGAATTCCTCGCGGATGTGCACGCCCACGACCTGCCCGAGCGCGAGCCAGTTGTTCATCGGCGTGCCGTCGAGCGCATTGAGGCGAATCACCTGCAGCAGCTTGCATTCGAGCGCCGCCGGCGCTTCGGCCACGTGCGGCACCGAGACATTGCGGCCCGGCGCGGGCGTCAGGCCCGCGAGCGCGAATTCGTCGACGTCGGCGGCCACCGGCGCCGAGGTCTGGTTCATGTGCGTGGCCAGCGACTTCGACGCGAGATTCCAGACGAATTCGCCCGTCGCCTCGATATTGGCGATGCTGTCCTTGCGCCCTTCGCTCGAAAAGCCGATCACGGCCGGAAACGTCGCGAACGCGCCAAAAAAGCTGTACGGCGCGAGATTGAACACGCCGCCGGGCGCGCGGCTCGAAATCCAGCCGATCAGGCGCGGCGCGACGATCGCCTTGAACGGGTCGTGGGGCAGGCCGTGGCCTTGAGCGGGATCGTAGAAGTAGGTGTCGGACATGAGGGAAAGATAGCGATGGCGCCGGGTTGGCGATGCGGCATCACTATGACACGGGCCACGCGCGCTTGTCGTCGAGCCCACACGGCGCGGGTTTCGAGCACGGTGGCGAGAGCCCGCCACGGCGCGGCGCGCGGCCCCGAACGCAACGAGGCCGGCTCCCTTGCGAGAGCCGGCCTCGTTGAATGTTCTTCGCGGTGCGACCGGAGAAGCGCGTTGGACCGCACATGCGGCCTGAAGCGCCTCAGCTTCGATCAGTCACGCGGCAAGCCGAACGGTGCGTAGTGCGAACGGCGTACGCGTTCCGCTTCGCGATGACGCGCTGCGTACGAGTAGTCCGAATCCATCGGCAGATAAGGCGATGCGAAGAGGTCGCTCACCTTTTGGAACAGGGCAAGGATCAAGCTCATGGCGACTCCCGGTTGACTGCAAGTTAAGGGTTTTCCCTAGGACAAGACGAAGTATAGGGTTTTCCCTAGGCGAACGCCAGTGCAATGCAACAAGAAATCTGCGACGCGCCGTCGCACGGGGTCGAGCGGGATCGATGCGTTGCAGTAAAACAACGCATCGATATCCTTGATACGGGGACGAATCGGCGTCAGTGCGTCGATTTTTGCGCGCGATGAGCGCGCTCGGCGCGCGCTGCGCGGGTCTCACGGGTCTCACGCGCCTCGCGGGCCGCCCGCGCGCGTTTCGCCGGCGCGGGCGCGGCGGCCGGTGCCGCGCGCGAAGGCGCCGGCCGGGCCACGGGCGCCTCGGCGGCCACGGCCGCGGCGGCTTGCGCGGCCTGAGCCGCCGCCGCTTGCGCCGCCAGCCGTTGCGACAGCCCGTCCAGCGCCGACTGCTGGCTCAGCACGAGTTGCTCGAGTCGCGCGGTTTCGGCACGCGATTCGTTGGCGAAGCTGTCGAAGCGCACCGACTGCGCGATGCCGAAGCCGAGCGTGGCGACCACGGCGGCCGTGGCGGCGGCGAGCGTCCACTTGAGCTGGCGCGCGGAAGCGGCCGCGAGACGCTGCTGGTCGGCCAGCGCGGTGTGCAATGCGTCGATACGGCCCGCGAGCGCGGGCGGCTCCGCGACATTCGCAGCGCTCGGGGCTTTCGGGGTGTCCGAAAAAGCGGCGGGAAACAGCACGGGTTCCACGCGCGCCGGTTCGGCATCGGCGGGCGACGGCGAGGCGGCGTGCTCGTCCGCCGGCGCGGCATTTCGGCGGCCGCCGCGGCGCGCGGACGCGGCGCTGGCCTCATCGGCGCTAGCGGCTTCGCCCTCGGGCACCTCGAAACCGCTGAGCGTGCCCTGGCGTATGGGCGCATCGGGCGCGCCGGGTTCGGCATGCATCGAATCCACAGCCGCGGCCGAACCGGCCCCCGGTTGCGCAGCGGCAATCGCCGCGGAAGCCGCCGCCAGCGCGTCGCGCGCGGCGATACCGGCATCGACGTCCGGCGTGGTCGCGTCGTGCGTTTCGGGAGGGAAGTCGGAAGAATCAGACGTTGCGCGACGCTTCGACGGCGCGCTGCGCTCGGGGCGCGAGGGGCTCAATGCGGTATCTGCGTAATCTGCCATGAATCTGAAGCCATGAAACAAGAATGCGGTTCGCGTCGCGCTGGGCCGGTCCGCCATCGCGCAACGTCCTTCTTTTCGAGCCCGCATTGTCGCATGCCGTCATGACCGGACAGATTTCCGCCCCGCGATCGGCCCGCGCCGCATCGTCGCGCGGGCCGCGCCTTCGCCTTCTTTTCACCAGGCGCGCAGCAAGGCGCACGAGTCCGCCACGCGCTCAGCCGCGCGCGCCGTCCTCGCGAAACTCCTTTACACAGGGCAACTGGCGCAGCGTTGCGCAGATCGCCTCGTATTCCATTGCCGAAACCCGGCCCAGCGTAATCATCACCTCGTCGAGCTCGGGCGAATCGTCGCTCTGTTGCATCACAAATTGTTTCACGCGCGGGCTGGAAGTGCCGAGCGCGTCGTGCAGCGTGTGGAACGTGAGCGCGCCGCGCTCCACCAGCATCGTGAGCTGGCGCCGCTGCTTGAACGTGATGAAACGGCGCTCCAGCGGCTTGATGCCCGCGAGGATGATGAGGATGATGACCGTCGCGGCGATCGCGGCCGTGTACAGGCCGCCGCCCACCGCCAGCCCGACGGCCGCGACCGACCAGAGGCTCGCCGCCGTGGTGAGACCGCGCACGATCTCGCCGCGCAGCAGGATCGAGCCCGCACCCAGGAAGCCGATGCCCGAGACCACCTGCGCGGCCATCCGCGAGGGGTCGAGCACGACGTGGTCGGCGGCGAGCACATCGGCGAAACCGAACGCCGAAACCAG
The DNA here is from genome assembly GCF_009789675.1 of Paraburkholderia acidisoli. NCBI lineage: Bacteria > Pseudomonadati > Pseudomonadota > Betaproteobacteria > Burkholderiales > Burkholderiaceae > Paraburkholderia > Paraburkholderia acidisoli. The sequence goes on from NZ_CP046914.1 coordinate 930,614, forward strand.
CATGATGAGCGCCGACCCCACGCACACCAGCATGTGCGTGCGCAACCCGGCGGCCCACGAGAGCCGCTCGCGCTCGAAGCCGATCACGCTGCCGAGCGCGGCCGCCAGCACGAGCCGCGCGATGAGTTCCCAGTTTCCGATCATGCTTGCTCCTTATAAGTCGTCGGCGGTCGCCGCGGGCGCGGGCCGCCTGTTGGTGGAAGTCGATGGGAGCGCGCGGCGCGGTGGCCGGGTGGCGTGCGGTTCGGACGGTGGAAAGGCGGGTTACGCAAAGCGTACAATCGCTGACCTCACTTCCACACTTGACGCGTCTTTTCCCATGAACGCGATGACCGCAACCCAGCCCTCCCCCAGCGCAGCCGGCCTGCGCGAGCATTTCGACCGCGTCGTGCTGCCGCTGTGGCGCGGCCCCGGCTTCAACGCCGCGCTGCGCCTGCCCTTCGAGGCGCTCGACGCGAACGGCGCGGCCACGCTGCCCGTCACGCGCTACCGCGCCATGGCGTGCGCGCGCCAGCTCTTCGTGTTCTCGCAGGCGGGCGACGCCGAACACTGCCAGACGCTGTTCGACACGTTGCGCCACACCTTTCAGGACAGCCGGAACGGCGGTTGGTTCTTTAGCGTCGATGCCAACGGCGCGCCGCTCGACACGACCAAAGACCTCTACACGCACGCCTTCGTGGTGTTCGCGTGCGCCGCGTACGGCCAGCGTTTCGGCGTGAAAGAAGCGCTCGACACGGCGCGCGAAACTTCGGCGCTGATCGTCGATCGCTTCAAGGCGCCGGACGGTTTGCTCTACGCGGCGCTCGACGCCACGTTCGCGAACGTCACGAGCGGCACGCTGCAAAATCCGCTCATGCACCTGGTCGAAGCCTGGCTGGTGGCGAGCGAGGCCACCGGCGACAGCGCGTTCGACACGGCGATCACGCGTCTCGTCGAGGCCGTCGCGCGCGGCTTCCTGCACGCGCCCACGGGTTGCATCGCCGAATTGCCGATCGGCGTGCAGGACAACCGGCTGGAGCCGGGACATCAGTTCGAATGGTTCTGGCTGGCGTCGCGCGCGGGGGCGCGGCTGGGCGATTCGGGTCTCGAAGCGGCACTCGCGCGCGCGTTCGTCTTTGCGGAGGAGCACGGCGTGGACCCGGCCACGGGCGGCGTGACGGCCGCGCTCGACGAGCGCGGCGACGTGATCGATGCGACCCAGCGGATCTGGGCGCAAACGGAGTATTTGCGCGCGCTCGCCACGCATGGCGAAGCCACCGTGCGCGCGCGCCTCGCGCCGCAGATCGAGCGTTTCGCGCCGCGTTTTCTCACGGCGCAAGGCTGGGTGGAATGCCGCGACGCGGCGGGCAACGTGGCGCGCGCCGACATGCCGTCAACAACGCCATATCACCTGCTCACGGCGTACATGGGTATCGGCGTCTGAGCGACGCCGGCGCCATTTTGGGTAAAAACGCCGGCTAATGTGCCGGCAGCCGCGTCACTCGAGCCGCGACCCGGCAGCTCAATTCGCCGCGAGCACCGCCGGCGAAATCTCGAATGCCGCCACGGCTTGCGCGAGCATCTGCGTCTGCTGATGCAGCGAAGCCGCGGCCGCGGCGGCTTCCTCCACGAGCGCGGCGTTCTGCTGCGTCATCTGATCCATCTGCGACACGGCCTGATTGACCTGGTCGATGCCCGAGCTTTGTTCGAGCGACGAGGCACTGATGCCGGCCATCATCTGCGTCGCGCGCGAGATGGACGTCGACACTTCGCGCATCGCTTCGCCCGCGCGCTCGACGAGTTCCGAGCCGCCGCGAATCTGCGAAACCGACTCGCTGATCAGCGTCTTGATTTCCTTCGCCGATTGCGCGCTGCGCTGCGCCAGACCGCGCACCTCGCCCGCCACGACCGCGAAGCCGCGCCCCTGCTCGCCCGCGCGCGCCGCTTCCACGGCCGCGTTCAACGCGAGAATGTTGGTCTGGAACGCGATGCCGTCGATCACACCGATGATCTCCGCGATCTTGTCCGAGCTTTGCGCGATGCCGCGCATGCGCTCCACGACTTCGCCGACCACGGCGCCGCCGCGGGCGGTCGCGTCGAGCGCGGCTTCGGCGAGCGAGTTGGCCTCGCGCGCGTTTTCGGCCGTGTTGCGCACCGTGCCCGTGAGTTCTTCCATGCTCGCGGCCGTTTCTTCGAGCGAAGCGGCCTGCGATTCCGTGCGCGCCGAAAGATCGGCGTTGCCGGTGGCGATTTCGTCGGCGCCCACGTGAATCGAGCCCGCCGTTTCGCGCACCGTATGCACCGTGCGCGCGAGGCTGGCCTGCATCAGCGCGAGACCTTGAAAGAGACGGCCGATTTCGTTGTCGCCGCGTGCGCTCACGCGCTCGTCGAGGCGGCCGCGCGCGATGCGTTCGAAGTGGCGGCCCGCTTCTTCGAGCGGCGCGACCACACCGCGGCGCAGCCCGAGGTGCACGCCCGCCACGAGCGCGATCAGCACGATCAGAATCACGCCGCCCACGGTCTCGAACACCGTGAGCCGCGAATCGATCGATTGCAGCGAGGCGTGGCTGGTCGCCGCGTTGAACTGCGCGAAGTTATGCAGTTCGGTGAGGTAGGCGTCCTGGTACGACTGCGTCGGCTGGTCGAGGAACGCTTGCAGATTGTTGCTGTTCAGGTCGTCGACGAGTTCGCCCAGCGCCTTGCGCAGCACCTGGTAGCGTTGCGCCAGGGCGGCCACGCGCGCGCGGTTGTCGTCGTTGATCGGCGGCACGTCCATGAGCGCCGCGTACGAGTTGTCGGCAAGGCTGAGCTGATCGCGCGCGTGATTGACCATCTCCGTGGGCACGGTCCCGCCGCGCACCATGCGCGTGCCGGCGCGCGAGAGATTGATGCGCGCGTCCATCAACTGCTGGGTGATTTCGTCGGCGGCGCTCGCCTGACGCAACGCCACCTTGGAAAGCGCGGCCACGTCGTCGTGAGTGCGCGTGAGCGACCAGAAACCAAGTCCTTCGGTCACGAGCTGCAATACGCAAAACGCGACGAGAACGCACAACAGGCCGGATGCGACCTTGATCTTGCTGAACATCGGGAACCCTGGGATAGCAGTGAATTGGGCGCGCGGCCCGTGCATGTGATCGCTCGGGCCCGCACAGCGGTTATCGGCCGCGCAAACGTTGTTTTTGAGGCCCAAACGGCCGAAAAGCTGCGAAAAACGGCTCAAAAAAGAGCGACCGATCGCTTTTGAAATGAAGGTGAAAGCATTGGGCGCACTTTCGGCAACAATCGCCTTACACGTGTCACGCAATTCACCTTGACGCGCTGGTAAGCGGCTTCCTAGAGTGGTTAGGAAACCACGCGGGCATAGGCCCAGGGAATGCGACGATGACCGATCTTGTGGATCGCGCGCGCGGCGCGCTGCTGGCGCAGCCGTTCAGCATGCTGCTCGGCACTGAACTCATGCATGTGGGCGCCGACGAACTCACCTTGCGGCTGCCGGTGCGCGACGAGCTGAAGCAACAGCACGGCTTCGTGCACGGCGGCGTGATCAGCTATCTCGCCGACAATGCGCTCACGTTCGCGGGCGCGCTCGCGCTCGGGCCGCGCGTGGTCACGGGCGAATACAAGATCAACTATCTGAGGCCGGCGCTCACCGGCACGTTGATGGCGCGGGCGCGCGTGGTGCATGCGGGACGTCAGCAGGCGACCTGCCAATGCAGCGTGTTCGTGATGGAGAACGGCGACGAGCGGCTGGTCGCGCTCGCGCAAGGCACCGTGAGCCGCATGAGCGAAAAGGGCATCGACGATTGAGCGAGAGGCATCGCGCGTCGCTCGTGCCCTGCGTGCCCTGAAACACAACGCGCGAGGCGAAGTCAGCGTTCACTGACCTCGCCTCGCGCGTGGATTTATCGTCGACACGAAACACCGACGAAAGACGCAAGCGGGCGCTTACTCCGCCGCGCGCGTCTTCTGCGACTGCTCGCCAAGACCTTCGATACCGAGGCGCACGGTTTGCCCCGCCTTCAGATACACGGGCGCGGGCTTCACGCCCATGCCCACGCCCGGCGGCGTGCCCGTGGAAATCACGTCGCCCGGTTGCAGGCTCATGCATTCCGAGAGATACGACACGAGTTTCGCGACCGTGAAGATCATCGTGCGCGTGCTGCCGTTCTGGTAGCGATGGCCGTCCACCTCGAGCCACATCGACAGATTCTGCGGGTCGGCAACTTCATCGCGCGTGACGAGCCACGGGCCGGTCGGGCCGAACGTGTCGAAGCCCTTGCCCTTGTCCCACTGGCCGCCGCGCTCGATCTGCCATTCGCGCTCGGACACGTCGTTGATGACGCAGTAGCCCGCCACGTAATCGAGCGCCTCGGCTTCGCTCACGTTCTTCGCGGCCTTGCCGATCACCACGCCCAGTTCCACTTCCCAGTCGGTCTTCTTCGAGCCGCGCGGAATTTCGATGTCGTCGTTCGGGCCGACGATCGCGCTCGTCCACTTGTTGAACACCACCGGTTCCGTGGGCACGGGCATGCCCGACTCGGCCGCGTGATCGGCGTAATTCAGGCCGATGCACACCATCTTGCCGATGTGACCCACGCACGGCCCGAGGCGCGGATTGTCCTCCACGAGCGGCAGCGTTTCAGGATCGATCGCGCGCAGTTGCGCGAGGCCGGCGTCGGACAGTACGTCGCCCGCGATATCGGTCACGGCGCCCGAGAGCGCGCGAATGCGGCCTTGCGTGTCGAGCAGACCCGGTTTTTCGTGACCCTTCGGGCCATAGCGAAGCAGTTTCATCGTCTCAAGTTCCTTATGTACGTCGTGGTCGGAATGTCTGCGAACGGACTAGTTGGACCAACCGCCGTCGATCACATGCGCCTGGCCGGTGGTGAACGCCGACTCGTCCGAGGCGAGATAGAGCGCGAGCGCCGCGATTTCCTCGGGCTTGCCCACGCGGCCCATCGGTTGACGCGCGACGAACGCCGCGCGCGCGGCATCGACCGTTGTGCCTTGCGCCGCCGCCTGCGTCGCGATGCGTTCTTCGAGCGACGGCGAATTCACCGTGCCCGGACAGATCGCGTTGCAGCGCACGCCGTGCGTCACGAAGTCCGCGGCAACGGCCTTGGTCAACCCTATCACAGCGGCCTTCGAAGCGCCGTAGACGAAGCGGTTGGGTACGCCCTTCACGCTCGACGCCGCCGACGACATGTTGATGATCGACCCGCCGCCCGCTTCCAGCATTGCGGGCAAGAACGCGCGAATCGTGCGGTACATCGCCTTCGCGTTCAGATCGAACGCGAAGTCCCAATCTTCTTCGCTCGCTTCCAGAATCGAGCCCGCGTGCACGAAGCCCGCGCAATTGAACAGCACCTGGATGGCGCCCAGTTCCTGCGCGAGCGCTTGCACGGCCGCGTTATCGAGCACGTCGAGCTTGCGCGCCTCCACCTGGCTGCCGAGCGCCGCGAGCGAGTCGATACGGATATCCGTCGCGATCACGCGGGCGCCTTCGCGCGCGAACAGCTCGGCGGTCGCATAGCCGATGCCCTGGCCCGCCGCGGTGATCAAGGCCGTCTTGCCGGCCAGTCTTTGTACCATCTGCCACTCCGGTTGGAAGCGCGGCGCGGCGATACCCGGTATTGCAGTAAGCGCCTCATGCCGCGTTGAAGGGATGAACCCGCAGAAGAAGTCGTGACGATGCCGCCCGTCATTATGGCGACGCGCGCGTGCCGCGTGGCGTTCGCCGGACGTTGTCTAACCGGCTGGAACGCGTTTCAGCCCATGTTCAGCCGATAAAACCGCATGGCGTTGCCGCCGAACACGTCGTTGCGCTCGCGCGCTGTCAACGTTGCGAGCAGCCGGTTCGCACAGGCGTGCCAGCGCGCGTAGTCGCCGTTGAGATTCAGCACGGGCCAGTCGCTGCCCCACATCAAGCGCTGCGGGCCGAAGCTCGCGAGCAGATGCGCGACCCACGGCGCGAGCGTCGCCTCGGTCCAGCCCGGCGCGGCCTCGGTCGCGAGCCCCGAAAGCTTGCAATGCACTTGCGGGAACCGCGCGAGTTGCGCGATGGCTTGCGCCCAGGCCGGATCGACGACGTCATGCGCGCTGGCTGCAATTGGCGGCTTCGCGCCATGATCGATCACCACGCGCAACGCGGGATGCCGCGCGAGCCATGCGGCGAGCGCGTCCACATGGCGCGTGAAAACGAGCGCATCGAAGGCGAGATCGTGTGCGATCAGCGCGTCGACGGCATGCGCCGTGTTCGCGGTCGCGATCCACGCGTCGTCGGGCAGGTCTTGCAGCATCGGCCGCACGCCGCGCAATTTCGGTTCGCGCGCGAGTTCGGCGATCAAGGTGGCCGCGTGCGGGTCGTCGAGCGGCACCCAGCCGACCACGCCCGCGATCGACGCTTCGCCGCGCGCGAGTTCGAGCAGCCAGCGCGTTTCCTCGACCGTGGGCGCGGCCTGCACGACCACCGTGCGCGAGACATTCCACGCGGCGCACAACGGCGCGAGATCGGCGGGACCGAACGAGCGATAGAGCGCCGCTAGTTGCGGCGTGAGCCAACCGTAGTCGCCGCGCGCAGGGTCCCAGTAATGCTGATGCGCGTCGATAAAAATGGGCGCGCTCATGTCACACCTGCGGCAGCGGCGCACGCGAATCGACGAACCCTTTCTCGCGCAGCGCCAGCCACAATTCGCGCGGCAGGCGTGTTTCGAACGACGCCACGTTCTCGCGCACTTCGTCCGCGCTGCGCGCGCCGTTGAGCACCGTCGCGACCGCCGGATGCGCATACGGAAACTGCAATGCGGCCGCTGCGAGCGGCGCATCGTAAGCGCGGCACACGGTGTCGAGTTGCGCGACGCGCTCGACCACCTCGCGCGGCGCCGCGCCGTAATTGAACTTGAGATCGCCGAGCAAGCCGCGCGCGAGAATGCCCGAATTGAACGCGCCGCCCAGCAGAATGCTCACGCCCTTGCGCTCGCATTCGGGCAGCAGGTCGTCGAGCGGCGCCTGCTCCAGCAGCGTGTAACGGCCCGCGAGCAGCGCGCAATCGATATCGAACTCGCGCATGGCGTCGAGGATCACTTCGCGCTCGTTCACGCCAAAGCCGATCGCCTTGATCGCGCCCGCGGCCCGCAATTCGTCGAGCGCGCGAAAGCCACCTTCGTCGGCGAGTTGCCGCCAGTAGTGCGCGTTGCGATCGCCATGCGTGAAGCGGCCGATATCGTGCACCAGCACCATGTCGATCTCGACCATGCCGAGCCGCATCTGGCTGTCCTCGAACGAGCGCAGAATGCCGTCGCGCGTGTAGTCGTAGATCGCTTCGAACGGCAGCGGATCTTGCCAGCCTTCGCTGCCGTCGTACGCGTGCGTGCGCGGCACGAAACGCCGCCCGACCTTGGTCGAGAGTACGAATTCATCACGCGGATAACGCCGCAACGCCGCGCCCAACCGGTGCTCCGCCTTCGTGTGGCCGTAATGCGGCGCGGTATCGAAGTAGCGGATACCGGCTTGCCACGCGGCCTCCACCGTGGCTTGCGCCTCGTCCTCCGTGAGATCGCGGTAGAGGCCGCCTAGCGGCGCGGTGCCGAGGCCCAGCGCCGTGACGGCCAGCGCCGTGCGGCCGATACGGCGCTTTTGCGTCACGCCGGAATGCTGCTCGTTTTGCGCCATCGCGTACGCTCTCCGTTTTCAGTGCGACGCCACGTCGACGATCGGCACGCTCACGCGCGCGCTCGCGGGCAGGCAGGCGGGACCGACCGGCTCGAAGGTCTTGTACGTGAGAATGAATTCCTGATGCCCTAATCCTTCGGACTTCGAAGGTTCTCCGTTCGCCACGGCCAGCGTGCGCTCGAACACTTCGCGGCCCACCTCGTCGAGCGTCGCGCGGCCTTCGAGAATGCGGCCCGCGTCCACGTCCATGTCGCCGGACAGGTTGCGATACGTGACCGGATTCGCGCACACCTTGATGACGGGCGCAAGCGCGGAACCCACCACGGAACCGCGCCCCGTCGTGAACAGAATGATGTGCGAGCCGCACGCGATGAGTTCGGCAATTTCGGCGTTGTCGCTGATATTCGGGAATCCGAAGCGTGGCTCGCCGTCGGGCACCACGTCGAGCAAATACAGGCCGCCCGTGGGCGGCACGTCGCCCGGCTTGACGATGCCGACGATCGGCGAGGCGCCGCTTTTCGCGTAGGCGCCCAGCGACTTCTCTTCCTGCGTGGTGAGGCCGCCGTCGGCATTGCCCACCGCGAACGAACCGTGCCCGAGGATCGAGTAATAGCGCGCCGCCTTCGCCACGCATTTGACGATCTCCGCGCCCAGTTCCGGTCGCGCGGCGCGGCTTTCCATGTGGAATTCGCAACCCACGAGTTCGCCGGTTTCCTCGAAGATGCACGCCGCGCCCGCTTCGATCAGCTTGTCGAACGCGCGGCCCACGGCCGGATTCGCCGTGATGCCGCTCGTGCCGTCCGAGCCGCCGCAAATGGTGCCGACCACGAGTTCGTCGAGCCGCATCGGCACTTTCCGTTGCAGCGCCAGTTGCGCGCGCGCGTCTCGCACCCAATCCACGCCGTACTGAATCGTGCTGCGCGTTCCGCCCTTTTCCTGAATCGTCAGGACTTCTACCGGCCTGCCGCTCGCGCGCACCTGATCGACGAGATAATGCTTGTTCATGCTCTCGCAGCCGAGCGAGACGAACAGCACCGCGCCCACGTTCGGGTGCGTGGTGAGTTGCGTCATCATCTTCTCGGCATAGCTATTCGGAAAGCAGCCGGGAAAGCCGATCAGATGCACGGGCGCTTCAGCGGGCGCGCCGCCATCGTCGAAGGCATCGAGCGGCACGCGAAAATGCGCGACGATCTCGCGCGCCACGTGATGCGCGCATTCCACGAGATACGCAACCGCGACCACGTTGCGAATGCCCTTGCGGCCGTCGCTGCGCAACCAGCCTTCGAGCATGGGCGCGCCGGCAGGCGAGGAAGTGACGTTGCTTGAAGTCATGACATGAGTCCTGCTAGTGCGAGACGAATTCGTGGCCCGCGTCGTGCGTATAGGTCGGCAGGTAATCGCTTTCGAGGTTGTGCGTGTGCAGATGCTCGCCGCGCGCCACCGCCGTGGTCACATGGCCGATGCGCGCGCCGTAGCGCACGACCTTCTCGTCCTGCGCGAGCGCGCGGCGCGCGACCTTGTGCCCGAGTTCGATCGTCTTCGCGAGCGTCACGCGCTCGCCTTCGATCTCCAGCGTCTCGCCCTGCGCGAGCCGCGCGGCCGCGATCAGGCAATTGTCGTCGGGGGAAAGCAGGATGAGGCGCGGGTCGGTTTGCGCGGTGCTTGCGTTCACGTTCGTTCTCCGCTGCATGCGTTAATTCTGCGCGTCGCCACCCGCGAGCCGCGCCACCATCAGCGAGCCGAGGATGATCGCGCCGTAGATCGCCTGAATCCAGAACGACGGCACCTGTGCGAGCGTCAGCAGGTTCTGCACCACGCCGAGCAGCAGCACGCCCGAAAGCGCGCCGAACATCGTGCCGTTGCCGCCGTCGAGCGAAATGCCGCCGATCACGGCCGCCGCGAACACGGTGAAGATCATGCCGTTGCCCTGGTTCGCGTTGATCGCGCCCACGTAACCCGTGACGATCAGGCCGCCGAGCGCCGCGAGCACGCTGCCGAGCACGAACACGCCCCACGTGATGCGCTCCACGCGAATGCCGGCCGCGCGCGCCGCGTCGGGATTGCCGCCAATCGCGTAGAGCGCGCGCCCCACGCGGTGGTAGCGCAGCATGAACGCGGCAATCGCGAATGCCGCCGCCGCGAGCCACACCGAAAGCGGCAAACCGAGCACGATGGTGGTGGCGAGCGTGAAGAACGACGGCGGCATGTCGAACAGCGTGCCGCCTTTGGTCGCGCCCACGAGCATGCCGCGCAGCACGATCAGCATGGCGAGCGTGACGATGAACGCGTTGAGCCGCAGCCGCACCACGAGAAAGCCGTTGACGAAGCCGATCACCGCGCCCACCACGACAATCGCAATCAGCCCGGCCAACGCGGGCCATTGCACGCCGAATCCCGCCGACGCCGCGGGCATCACGAGCATCGCGCCCACGGCGGGCGCGATGCCCACCGTGGATTCGAGCGAGAGATCGAACTTGCCCGTGAGCACGATCAGCGATTCGGCGAGCACGACCAGCGCGAGCGCCGCCGAAGCGCCGAGCACGCTGATGAGATTCGCGCGCGTGAGGAAACTCGGGCTCACGAAGCCGCCAATCACGATCAGCAGCACGAGCGCGGGCAGCAGCGCGAAGTCCCGCAAGCGCGCCAGTTCGATGCGCGGGCGGGCGTTGCGAGCGGCCGGCGAATCGCCCTGCGCCGCGGCGAACGCGGGCGTGGAAACACTATTCTTCATGAAGATCGACTCCTTCGATCGATGCAATCAACTCGTGGTCCTTCCAGCCCGCGGGCATCTCCGCGACCACTTCGCCGCGAAACATCACGAGCACGCGGTCGCAGGTGCGCAGGTCGTCGAGTTCGCTCGACACCACGAGCACGGCCTTGCCTTCGTCGCGCACGCGATCCACCACGGAAAGCAGCGCTTCCTTCGATTTCACGTCCACGCCCGCCGTGGGGTCGATGAGCACGAGCACGTCGGGATGGCTGGCCAGGGCGCGCGCCATCACCACTTTCTGCTGATTGCCGCCCGACAAACCGGCAACCGCGTGGTCCGGACCTTGCGCGACAATGCCGAGCGCTTCGATCATGCTGCGGCCCACGCGCTGCTTTTTCGCGGGCGGCGCGAAACCGAAGCGGCCGAGCCGGCCCGCGATCGTCATCGAAGCGTTTTCGGCAATCGACTGCGTGAGCACGAGACCTTCGTGATGGCGGTCCTTCGGCACGCAGCCCACGCCTTGCGCGAGCGCGGCAGGCACGTCGCCGGGCGGCAGCAACGCCCCTTTCACGCGTATCTCGCCGGCCTGCTGCGCCGTGAGTCCGGCGATGGCTTCGCCCACGCTCGTGCGGCCGCTGCTGGTCGCGCCCGTGAGGCCGACCACTTCGCCGCGCCGCACGGCGAACGACACGCCGCGATAGTCGTGGCCCGCCAGCGCGTTCACTTCGAGCGCGAGCGGCGCACCGGCGGGCAAGGCGGCGCGCGCGGCGGCGTCGGCGACATTGAGGCCGCCGCGCTCGCCCGTCATCGCTTCGATCAACCGTTCACGCGGCAACTCGGCCACCGGCGCGCTGACGATATGACGCGCATCGCGCAGCACCGTCACGGCCTGGCAAATCTCGTACACCTCCTGCAGGTGGTGCGAGATGAACAGGAACGTCACGCCTTCGCGCTGCAATTCGTCGATACGTTTGAAGAGCCGCTTGATCTCCTCGCCGTCGAGTTGCGCGGTGGGTTCGTCGAGGATGATGAAACGCGCGCCATACGAGAGCGCCCGCGCGATCTCCACGAGCTGACGCGCTTCCACCGTGAGATCGCCCGCGCGCGCCGCCTCGCGCACGTCGATACGCCAATGGTCGAGCAACGCGCGCGCCTCGCGGCGCATGGTCGGCCAGTCGATCACGCCGCGCTTCTTCGGCTGACGATTGATGAACAGATTCTCCGCAACCGTGAGATCGCGAATGATCGTCGAATGCTGATACACGCACGCAACGCGTTCGCGCCACGCGTCGCGGTCGGCAATAGGCGGCGCGGCCGCGCCGTTGAACTGCACGCTGCCCTCGTCGGGTTTGCGCAGGCCGGTGAGGATCGACACGAGCGTGGACTTGCCCGCGCCGTTGCGGCCCACGAGCGCGTGCGACTCGCCCGCCATCACGCGCAGGCTCACATTCGCGAGCGCCGCCGTGGAGCCGAAGCGCTTCGTCACGCCGCTCGCCTCGACCACGGGCGGCGCGCTCGCGAGCGCGCTCACGGGATCGATCGTCGGAACGCTCATTTGACCGCTCATTTGACCGTGTTACCCCACAGGTTCTTGTCGTCGACGTTCTGCTTCGTCACGAGCGGCGCGGGCAACTGGTCTTCGAGCACGCCCGGCTGCAACTGCACGATCGTGCTGTCGTGATCGGTCTTGCCCGGCTTGAACGTCTTGCCTTCGAGCGCGGCCTTCATGTAGTACAAGCCGTATTTCGCGTACGCGTCGGCGGGTTGCGAAATGGTCGCGTCGATCTCGCCCTTGCGGATCGCGTCGAACTCCTGAGGAATGCCGTCGTTCGAGACGATCACGATGTGCTTCGGATCGCCGGCGGGAAACAGCAATTGCTTGCGGCGCAGCGTTTGCAAGGTCGGCGAGAGATACACGCCGCCCGCCTGCATGTAGATCGCTTTCACGTCGGGGTTCGCCGTGAGCAGGCTGTCGAGCGCGCTCGCCGCCACGTCGCCCTTCCAGCCCGCCGGAATTTCGAGCAGCGAAAGCGCCGGATAGCCCTTCAGGCAAGCGCGAAACGCTTCCGAGCGGTCGCGGCCGTTCACCGAGGCCAGATCGCCCATGATCTGCACGACCTTGCCCGACTTCACGTGCTCGCCAATGTACTTGCAGGCTTTTTCGCCGTAAGCGCGGTTGTCGGCGCGCACGACCATCGCCACGGTGCCTTGCGTGGGCGCGACGTCCACGGCCACGATCTTGACGTTCTTCTGCGCGGCGTTGTCGAGCGCGCGGCTGATCGCGGCCGAATCGATCGGCCCGACCACGATGCCCTTCGCGCCCAGATTGATCATGTTGTTCATGTCCGTGATCTGCTGGGCGGGGTCGTTGTTCGAATTGACGGGCGCGAGTATGTCGATGCCCATCTGCTTCGCGTAGACGCCGAGGTAGTTGTTGTACGACTGCCAGAACGGCGAGGTGAGCAGCGGCAGACCGAGGCCGACCTTGCCGGTGTCCGCGGCGTGGGCCACGCTCGCGGCGCAGATGGCGGTGAGGCAAAGCGCCCCGGTTGCGCGGGTGGCCGCGCGCGCGAGTTTGCGCGCCGTGCGGGCGCCAGTGGATGAGCGGGCCCGAACGAGCCCGTTTGCGAACGCCATGTCTGTCTCCTTGTGGGTCGCACGCGCCCGATTCGTACCGGGCGCATGCGTCGGATGCTGTCGTTGTCGTGCCGCTTTTCTACCGTGTCTCGCTGGCGCATGTTCACCAGTGAACGTATTATTCATATACGCATCGATCAAGGTCAAGGAATGTGCAGCGCAGCATCGGTCCGTAATTTCCCTGGGAACGCTCGAATGAAAAACCACGCGAAACCGCCGCTTCCCGAAAGCGCGATCGAAGACGAGAAGGACGATAGAGACGAGCGCGACGACGGCGACCGCTACCGCGCGCCCGCGCTGGACAAAGGACTCGACATCCTCGAATTGCTCGCCGAGCAGCGCGGCGGCCTCACGCGCGCGGAAATCACCAAGGCGCTCGGCCGCAATGCGAGCGAGATCTACCGCATGCTGGAGCGGCTCGTGGCGCGCCAGTACGTGATGCGCTCCGAAGCCGGCGACCGCTACGCGCTCAGCCTCAAGCTATTCGCGCTCGCGCATCGACATCCGCCCATGGAGCGCCTGATCGCCGAGGCGCTGCCGCTCATGCAGCGCTTCGCCAACGACGCCGAGCAGTCCTGCCACCTCACCGTCTACGACCGCGGCAATCTGCTCGTGATCGCCCAGGTCGACGGGCCGGGCACGTGGGGCATCGCGGTGCGGCTCGGCTCGCGCGTGGGTCTCGTCGACACGAGTTCGGGCCGCACGCTGCTCGCGTGGCAAACGCCGGAGCAGCGGGCGCACATGCTCGCGGAACACACCAAGGTGAAAGGCGAAGTGACGATCGATCACGCGGCGCTCGAAGCCGCGTGCGAGCGCGTGCGCGAGACGGGTTTCTCGCGCACGGACAGCCAGCAGATTTTTGGCGTGACGGACGTGACGTTTCCCGTGCTCGGGCCGTCCGGGCAGGCAATGGCGGCGCTCACGTGCCCGTTTCTGAAGCGGATCGACGAATACGTGGCGCCCTCGCTCGATGAAGCCACGCGCATGCTCGGCGAGATCGTGCAGGCGCTTTCGATGTTGCGGGACGAAGGCGCGGCGTGAGGCTCGGCGCGCGCCTGCCTTGGCGACGAGGGCTACGTGCTTAACGCGCGATCACCGGCGTGCGATCGCCACGCGTGCCGTGCGCTTCGCGCTCGACGATCGCCATGTAAAGCCGTTCGAGATCGCGTGTGAATGCGGGCGTGTCGAAGAGCGGCGCGGTGCCGCGCGCCGCCGCGAGCTTGTCGCGCACGCGCGCGCGCCACGGCGCGTCGAACGCGAACCCGAGCGCGATCTGGAAATACGCGTCGAGATCACGGGCGACGAGTTCGTCGAGCCCCACGGCATGCAGCAGACTCGCGCCCACCCGGCCCGCGAACAGCGTGCCGGGCACGCTCACCATCGGCACGCCGGCCCAGAGCGCGTCGCTGCCCGTGGTGTGCGAACCGGTCGGCAAGGTATCGAGCGCGAGATCGGCGAGCGGCAAACGCGCGAGATGCGATTCTTGCGGCAGTTTGGGCGCGAAGATCACGCGTGCGGCATCCACGCCCTGATCGGCGTAGAACTGCCGCAGATTGCCGCGCGCACGCCCGGAACCGGGATCGAGCAGCCACAGCACGCTGCCCGGCGTGGCCTTGAGCAGCCGCGCCCACAACGCCGACATCGGCGCGTTGAACTTGAAGGTTTGATTGAAGCTGCAAAACACGAAACCCGTTTCGGGCAGGCCCGCCTGCGCGCGCGTGGGCACGGCCGCGCCATGACGCCGATGATCGACCGGCTGATAGCACTGCGGCATGAGCGCGAGCGTTTCGCTGTAGTGCGCGGCCATGGCGGGCGGTGAAACGATGGCGTCGGAGATGACGTAATCGGCGAGACGCGCATGGCCGAGCGAGCCCGGATAGCCGAGCCAGCTCACGACCACGGGCGCGGGCCGCAGCGCCGTGATGCCGAGGCGCGCGCCCGTGGTGTAGCCCTTGAGATCGACGAGCAGATGCACGCCGTCGTGGGCGATTTGCGCGGCCGCCTGCGCGTCGGAAAGCGCGCTCAGGTCGTGCCACGTGCCGCGCACGTGCGCGAAGCGTTCGCGCGCGGTGGCATCGGGATCGGGGCCATAGGAATAGAGATGCACGTCGAAGCGCGCGGCGTCATGCAATTCGAGCACGCCCGCCAGCAGCCGCAGCGTGGCGTGATCGTAAAAGTCCGCCGATAGATAACCGACGCGCAAGCGCTCGCCCGCCGCGCAACGCGCGAGCGCGGCCGCCAGCCCCGCACCGCGCGCCACCATGAACGGCGCCGCCAGTTCGCCGCGCCAACGGCTTTGCGCGAAGCGCGCGCCCGCGTCGCGATGCAGTTCCGGCGTGAGCGAGGGAATGCCCAGCAGACACCACGGCGTGAGGTTGTCCGCCGTGCCTTGCGCGACCATCGAGAGCGCCGCCGTGTCGATTTCGTCGAGCTGCCGCCAATGCGCCTCGCGCCGCCGCACGTACTGCGCGGCTTCCCAGCGGCCGCCGCGGCAGTACGCTTCGTCGGCTTCCTCGATGCGGTCCATGCGCTCCAGCAAGCCGCCATAGCACTGCCAGAGATGCGGCGAATTACCGTCGAGCTTCAGCGCTTCACGCAGATTTTCCCCGGCCGCTTCGAGCTGGCCCGCGTCCTGTTGCAGCATCGCGAGATTGCTGTAGGCAACCGCATAGCGCGGGTCGGTGGCAATAGCCTCGCGATAGCACGCCTCGGCTTGCGGTATCGAATGGCGCTTCTTGAGCAGATTGCCGAGGTTGTTGAACACGCGCGCCTCGCGCACGCCATGGCCGATGGCCGCGCGATACGCCTCGATCGCTTCGCCGTCGCGGCCCTGCCAGAGCAGCGTCCAGGCCAGATCGCGCCGGTACGTCCCGCTCTCGCGCTGGGCGAGCGCCGCGCGAATGGACTTTTCGGCTTCGGCGAATTGCGACTGGCGCGCGAGGGTCACGCCCAGCAGATGCAGCGCGTCGGCGTGCTGCGGATCTTCCGCGAGGATCTCGCGAAAGAGCGCCTGCGCGTGCGGGTATTTTTCGTCGTTGAGATGGCCGATACCGCGCTGTAGCAGCGTGGTGGCGTGCGAGCGCGCGGCGGCGGAAGCAGAGGAAGGGCGGGATGAGTTCATCCCGCGATGTTAGTCAGCGAGCCGGCGCGCGAAAATCGGACGGGTCTTACATCGATGCGATGAAAACGACGGCAACGAAGCTCGGTCGACCCGGCACCGATGACGGGGACGGAAGCGCCGGGCGCAAAACCGGTTAGAATGGCGACCCTCCAAAAAATCCCGCGCACCGTCTCGGCCTCGAGCGCGGCGCGCGCGCATTCGAATCTCATGGCGAAACTTCTGACCGATCAAGAATTCCAGCGTTTTTCCGAGCTTCAGCAGAAGCAGGCGAGCTTCACGATCTCGCCCGACGAAGCCGACGAGCTGCGCGATATCGTCGCGCGCGCGCAGAAAAAACGCGACGACCGTGCCGACGCGATGAAGACCGTCGAAACCGCGATCGCCGAGTTCGACATCGCGCCCGAAGAGCTGTACACGCAGGAGCAGATCGCCGAAGCCGCGCGCAATTTCGGCCTGATTCCCGCCACGCGCAAGGAGCGCGTGCTGCCGCCCTCGCTCACGTTCAACGGCAAGACGCACCAGTGGACCACGCGCGCGCTGCCCGACGAAGTTCGCGCGCCGCTGTTCGAGGCGTTCCAGGGCGGCCAGTCGGTGAAGGCGTTCATCGCCACGCCCAAGGACACCGCGCGTTGCGCCGCGACCATCGCGCGACTCGAAAAGGAAACGGGCGCGCAGTACGCGCAAGCATGGCTCGAGGAACTGTCGCTCACGCGCGGCCAGATCGACGAGGCGCTCGGCAAGCTGGCTGCCTGATGTATCGAAGGCACGCCATGCACTGAAGTCTTCGTGCGAAAAAAAGCGCGCGGTTCGACAAGAACCGCGCGCTTTTATATCGACGATAAAAACCGTTCGCCGCGCGTCACTCCAGCGCCATGCGAAAGCCCACCACGCCCGGATCGTCCGTTGGCGTGACCGTGAAGCCGCAGCGGCGCGCGAGCGCGATCATCGGCGCGTTCTCGCGCAGCGCCTCGCCCACCAGCCAGGGCGTGCCGCGCGAGCGCACGTAAGCGACGATGCGCGACATCAGCAACTGCCCCAACCCGCGCCCCTTGAGATTCGAGAGGATCGCCACGGCGAATTCGGCGGTTTCGTTGTCGGGGTCCGCGACCGCCCGCACGACGCCGAGCGTGCGCGGCTTGCCGTCGTCGTCGTCCACGGTCGCGACCAGCGCCATCTCGCGGTCGTAATCGATCTGCGTCATGCGCGCGAGTTGCGTGTGGTCGAAGCTGCGCACCGCCGAAAAGAAGCGCAGGCGCAGATCGTCGGGCGTCATCGACTCGACGAAACGGCGATGCTGTTCCTCGTCTTCAGGGCGGATCGGCCGGATCGTCAGGCGCTGGCCGTGCCAGTCGAGCGTTTCTTCGAGGCGGCGCGGATACGGCATGATCGCGAAACGGCTGCGCTTCTCCGCGAGTTGCAGACGCGGCGCCACGATCAGCGTGGCCGTGGGCAGCACGCGCAGCGTCAACCTCACGCCAACGATCTCGCGCACCTCGCACACGGCCTGCGAGAGCTGCGTGAGCGCCGTGAGCGTGGGCTCGGGCGCCACGTAACGCGCATACGGCGAGCGCGCCACGATATCGCGCGAGAGCACCGGATTGAGCGGCGGCAGGCTATACACGCGCAACGGCGGCGACATGCCGTCGGGCGAAGGCGCGACAAAGTGGAACACCGGGCCGAAGTTGTCGTCGTCGCGAAACTCCACGGCCACGTCCACCACGGGCTTCACGCCGGGGCCCGCATCGCCATGAATCTCGGGCTCGCAATGCAGCCCGAAGCGGCCGAGCAGCCGCGCCGCCGCCTCGCCTTCCAGCGCCGCCTGGCCGCGTGCCAGCGCCGCGCGCGCCTCGCCCTGCGCCGCCTCGATCAGGGCGGCGCCTTGCGCGGGCAGGGTCTCGGGCGTCTGCATCAGCAATTCGCGGCCGAGCCGGTAGTCGACGAGACGCGCGAACGCGCGCGCGAGGCGCCGTGGCGTGGTGTGCACGGGAATGCCGTGCGCGTGCAGCGCGTCGCGCGTGGCCTCGTCCACGCCGCCGAAGAAGCACGCGAGCATGCCGCGATACGCAAAGCGCTGCTGCTCGATGAGCGTGCGCGCCACCGCTTCCACGGGCGCGCTGTGCGTGGGCGCGTGCACGACGAACGCGGTGCCCGTCGAGCGCTGCGGCGCGAGCGTTTGCAGCGCGAGGCCGAAATGCTCGGGCTTCGCGGTGTCGCCGAGCACGAGCGGATTGCCGGCCTGCGCGTGCGGCAGCGCGGTTTCGATGGCCGCGCGCGCTTCGGCGCTCCAGGGCGCGAGCGTGTCGCCGGCTTTCAGGAAGGCGTCGCGCGCGAGCGTGGCCACGCCGCGGTCGCTGGTGATGAGCGTGGCCGTGTCGCTCGCGGCCACGCGACCCACGCCGAGCGTTTCGATTTCGTCGAGCAGGTCGTCGAGCGTGTCCACGCGCACGAGGCCCGCGCGCCGGAACGCGGCCGTGTAGAGCGCGTCGCCGGCGTCGTCGCGGCCGCTGCGCAACGCCAGCACGGGCTTGTTACGCGCCGCCGCGCGCGCCGCCGACATGAACTTGCGCGCCGCGCGGATCGTGTCGACTTCGAGCAGGATCGCGCGCGTGGACGGGTCGCTCGCGAGATAGTCGAGCACGTCGCCGGCATCCACGTCGCACTCGCCGCCCAGCGCGATCACGTGCGAAAAACCCAGCCCGCGCGCGCCGGCCCAGCGCAGCACGGCGTTGGTGAGCGCGTTCGACTGCGAGACCCACGCCACGCCGCCCTTGCGCGCGATCGATGCGGCGGCGCCCAGTTGCGCGTTGAGCGCGGGCGTGAGCGCGCCCAGGCTGCCCGGTCCCACGATACGCAGCAGATGCGGGCGCGCCGCCGCGAGCGCGTGACGCAGGTGTGTGCGGTCGTCTTCGTCGCGCACTTCGCCCACGACGATGGCCGCGCGCGTGCCCATGCCGCCCAGCCGGTGCACGAGCGCGGGCCACGTGGCCGGGCGCGTGCAGAGGATGGCGACGGTGGGCGCTTCGGGCAGATCGCCCGCGTCGGCGAGCACCGTGTGCCCGTCGAAGTTGTCCGATTCGCCCGCGTGATGCGGATTCACCGCCCACAGCGGCCCCGCGAAACCGCCTTCGACCAGCCGTTCCCACACCATGCCGCCGATACTGCCCGGACGCCGCGACGCGCCGATCACGGCGACGGATTTCGGCTGGAATATCGCGTCGAGATTGCGTACGGTCACAGGCGCTCCTCGTGGTGTTGGCCATCACGAAGGAGGATAGGTGAATCGGCCTGGCGGTGCGCGCATTTCGCCCGCGGCGCCGGCGCGACAGCACGGCGGCATGGCGTCGCACGCGTTATCGGCGTCAAAACAAAAACGGCCGCGTTCGTGCCGGAACGCAGCCGTTTTCTGGCTTGCGGCAAGCGCAAGCAACATGCGCGAAACGCGCTTACATCGCCTTCTTGAACGGCGCGCCGGAATGCTCGCGCAATTCGTTGAACACGATCTTCGGCCAGGCCTTTTGCGCGACCTCGATCTCGGACACATGCGAAGCGAGATAGGTGGGCGCGTTCGACGCGTCGTAGGCCATGCGCGCCTCGTACGAGTCGGTGAAGCGGCGCAGTTCGGCGGGATCGTCGCAGGTCACCCAGCGCGAGAGGCGATAACGCGCGGGCATCAGGCGCACGGCCACCTTGTATTCCGCCGAAAGACGATGCGACACCACCTCGAACTGCAGCTGGCCGACCGCGCCCAGAATGGTCGCGCCGCCGTGAATGGGGCGGAACACCTGGATCGCGCCTTCTTCGCCGAGCTGCTTGAGCGCTTCGCCCAGTTGCTTCGCGCGCATCGGGTCGACCACTTCGATGGTCTGGAAAATTTCCGGCGCGAAGAACGGCAGCCCCGTGAATTGCAGGTCTTCGCCTTCGGTGAGCGTGTCGCCGAGGCTCAGCGTGCCATGGTTAGGAATACCGATGATGTCGCCAGGATACGCCTCCGCCACGGTCTCGCGACGCTGCGAGAGGAAGCTCACCACGTTGTTGGCGCGGAAGGTCTTGTTGTTGCGCGTGACCTTCAGCTGCATGCCGCGCTCGAAATGCCCCGAGCACACGCGAATGAACGCCACGCGGTCGCGGTGCGCGAGGTCCATGTTGGCCTGCACCTTGAACACGACGCCTGTGAATTTGGCTTCGTCGGGCGAGACCGCGCGCTGCACGGCCGCGCGCGGCGACGGCGGCGGCGCGAGGTCGACGAGCGCGTCGAGAATTTCCTTCACGCCGAAGTTGTTGATCGCCGAACCGAACAGCACCGGCGACTGCTGGCCCGCGAGGAACGCGTCGCGATCGAAGGTGGGCGTCGCGCCCGTGATCAGCTCGACTTCTTCCTTCGTGCGCTTCCAGTGATAGCCGAAGCGCGCTTCGCCGTCGGCATCGCCGATGTTCTGCAGCGTTTCGACCGCCCCGCCGAGCGATTCCTGACCCGCGCGGAACACGCGCACCTGGTCGCGCTGGATGTCGTACACGCCCTGGAATTCCTTGCCCATGCCGATAGGCCAGGTGAACGGCACCGCCGCCACGCCCAGATGCTGCTCGATTTCGTCGAGCAGTTCGAGCGGCTCGCGCACTTCGCGGTCGAGCTTGTTGATGAACGTGAGAATGGGCGTCTTGCGGCTGCGACAGACTTCGAGCAGCTTGAGCGTTTGCGCTTCCACGCCGTTCGCGCCGTCGATCACCATCACGGCCGCGTCCACGGCCGTCAGCACGCGGTACGTGTCTTCCGAGAAGTCTTCGTGGCCCGGCGTGTCGAGCAGGTTGATGACGGCGTCGCCGTACTCGAACTGCATGACCGAGCTGGCGACCGAAATGCCGCGCTGCTTTTCGATCTCCATCCAGTCGGAGGTCGCGAAGCGGCCGCTCTTCTTGCCCTTCACCGTACCGGCGATCTGGATCGCGCCCGAAAACAGCAGCAGCTTTTCGGTGAGCGTGGTTTTGCCCGCGTCCGGGTGAGAGATGACCGCGAACGTGCGGCGGCGTCTGAGTTCGGCTACTGACATGGATAAGGCGGGTATCACGGATGAATTCGGGCAACCGGGCCGCGCGGCGATGGTTGCGGCGAGCGCGGCGGCGCTTGCGGGCGGCGTCTTGCGGCGGTCTTGCGAGAGTTTTGCCGGGTTACGGGGCGCGATGACAGCAAGCCCCCAACGGCAAATAGCACGAGCGATCGGAACAATGCGGGGATGCTCGCGCAAAACGGCGCCGGGACCGAATGATACACGTCATTACGGCCGTCGGCTCAATGTTCGCTGCGGGCCGGGTCTGGCGAAGCGGCGTTTGCGCGCGCCGCTGAACGGTGAGGATTTACGGGAGCGGTCGGGAAATGGGGCTATACGGGGTTTATGCGGGGGCGATGCGCGCAACCACGCTCAGGCCCGCGCGGCTTGCTCACGCTGGCTTCGAGCGAAACCGCGTTGCGGAACAAGCACTTGCCGTGTTTCAAAGCGAGCAGGCTCGCCAGCGCCGATCGCGAATAGACAGCGAGAAAACGGCGCAGAAGCGGGCGGGCGCGGCTTAATGGTGAGCTTTTACGGGAATGGCGCCGGTTGAATACGGCGCCCGTGATTTATTCGGCGATAAGAAAGCGTTCGCGATTCTTGCCCGCGAGCCAGCCCGGCGCGCGACCCCGGCCGCTCCAGGTTTCGCCCGTTTTAGGATTGCGATAGCGCGCGGGCAATGCCTTCTTGCGCGCAGCGGCGGGCGCCGCACGCTCCGAAAAACCGAGTTCTTCCGCCGTGATTTCGTATTCCGCGATCTTTTCCTTGATCTCGGCGATCGCCTGGGCAACTTCTTTTTCGCGCGCCGCGGCCACTTCCTTATGCAGCTTTTCCAGTTGCGCGGTTAATTGCTTGTAGCTCGGCATGAAACGTCATCTCCAGTTTGTCGCGATCGCGTCATTGTGACCGGTTTGGAGTGTCAACGTCGCGCCTGGCGCGCTTTTTTACAAAACTGACGCGACGGTTTGTTTCAGGTCGCATTAGCGCGATATTTGCGCCAGATTAGCGGCCGCGCTGCTGCAACGCTTCGAGCTGAACGCGGCCTTCGAGCGCGCGCAACGCATCGTTCAAGCGCTTGACGCGCTGGATTTGCGACGGCACGAGATGCGCGGTCGACACCGAATCCAGCCTTCCGCGCCAATACGAAAGCGGAATGCGATCACTGCCCGAAAGCCGCGTGATCACGTGTTCGAGATGCTCGATGTCCTTTTCGAGTTGGTGATGATTCATCGCTGCCCCGGTAATGACAAATTTTATCGAGCGCACACTCCAGAAAAGCGCGCACTGCCTTTCGCCGCCTCGCCAGCCCGCCGTTTAAAGCGGATAATCGTGCGATATTGATGCCGCGCCTGTCCGTTGCACTATCTGGACACGGTACGCGAGCCCCGGCGTATTTAGACGTTTTCTTCCACACACGAGACCCAGAATAAAACCGGTGCGGCCGACCATCCGTTGGTTACCGCACGGAATGTCGATGGCCACAGGTCCAACCTGAAGCCTGAAATTGAATCCACACAACAATGCAGATTAACGGGGGCTATTGCGTCTGTATATTCCACAATTGTGGAAGGATATGCGGGGAGCATTAATCCAGCGAAGAGCCCGACCAAGACTCGAACTATGAGATTGGCGTGAAAACAAACGAATCAGAATACGATCGCCTGCTGCACGATATTTACGAAACCATTGATAATCCTTGCGCCTGGAAAGATGTCTGCACGCATTTGCGTGAGGCAATCGAAGCGGCGTCGGTGCATCTGTTCGGTTTCGACCGCCAGCGCGATCTTTTTTCATGGAGCGACGGTTTTGCGCTGGCGAGCGCCGAACCGCTCGAACGCATTCGCCCGCTGTATCGCGACGACGCGCGGCTGTCCTGGCTGCGCGCGTTTCCGGCGAGCAAGTGGCTCCATTGCGGCGTCGAACTCGACGGCGCCGATAACGGCGACACCGCCAGCGGCACAACCGGGTTCGCGCTCTATCCGGCCGCGGACGGGCATCGCTGCGTCGCGTTGTGCAAGCTCGTCGATCATCAGCGGCTCACAGTCATTCTCGCGTGCAGCGCCGACGCGGAAGGCGACCCGCTCGACGCCGAAGCCCGCGCGCTGCTCGAACGCCTGACGCCGCATCTGGCGCGCGCGGTGCGGCTCTACGCGCGCCGCTTCTCGCTGAACGCCGACGCGCTCGCCGCCCGCAAACGCGCGCCCGCCATGCTCGTGAGCGCGCAGGGCGAAGTCCTGCACAGCAACGAGCCCGCGCAGCAGTTGCTGCGCGTCACTTCGCTGGTGCGCGTGCGCAATCGCCGGCTCGCGCTGGCCGCGCCTCACCACGCGCGCCTGCTCGAAGACATCGCCGTGAACGAGGCGCGTCTGCGCAACCGCGCGAGCGGCGCGCGGGCGGCGGCGGCGCGGTTCCGGGCGCTGCGGATTGTTGGCGATGGAAGCGACGCGGCGGCCGCGAACGGCACGAATGCCACGAGCGGCACGGCGTATTCCGGCGCGAACGGGCAGGAAGTGCTCTATGCGTTCTACAACGTGGTGGTGACGCCCGACGACGCCTCGGCGGCCGAGCTGCGCGCTTACGCGGCGCTGACGTTCTATCACCCGAGGTCGGCGCCGCCCGTGGACGAACAGGTGCTCGCCGCGGCCTTCGATCTATCGCCCGCCGAATGCCGCATCGCGCTGCTGCTCGCAGAGGGTCTCGCGCTCAAGGAAATTGCCGCGCAGGTGGGCGTTCAGCACGACACCGTGCGCAAGCAACTGCAATCGATCTTTCAGAAGACGGCCACGCGCCGCCAGGCCGACCTGCTGCGTCTGCTGCTCAATCTGCCCTCGCCCAACGCGCGCGGCACGCCGGACGGAGGGACCGCCTAGGTGGGGCCGCCCAGGTGGGGCCGCCTAGGTGGGGCCGCCTAGGCGCGTTGGTTACTTCGCCGCCGCGCGGCAAGCGAACACGAGCGTGAAGTTGTTGCCTTCGGTGGTCTGCGCGACGTTGTCGTAGCCCGCGCCGCCGCAGCGCGAACGCGCCTGCTGCACGCACGAATCGCGGTCGCCGGAGGCCGGGCATTGCACCTGCACCGTGGGCCGGCCGTCGGAAAGGAACAGCGGCGGACCGCTGCTACAGGCGGCGAGCGCCGCGAGCAAGGCGCCGGCAACCGGCAGACGCCACGAGCGGCGCGACGTAAACAACGAACCGAAACGAGTCATTGGAGCACCCCGATGGGCTTTCTAGTTTTTCGACGTTGCGATTGTGCCATGCCGCGAGCCGCCTGCGCGGCGTGACACGATGCGTTTTGCGTCGTCGCTTCTGGGCCACATTCCGGGCGAATACCGCGGCGGTACTCACGGCGAAAGCGTCTTGTACGGGAGCGCGCCCCGCGGCGTCGAGGTCACGCGCACGAACACCTGTTCGACGTCGGGAATCGCCAGCAGCCGGCGTTCGAGCGCCGCGCCGTCGAACCCGGCGGGCACGCACCCTTCCGCATAGACGAAACGGCGCTGCACCGTGATCCAGACGCTCGCGCCCTTGAAGCGCGCGTCGCCCTGCAACTGCTGGCGAATGGCCGCGGCGATGTCGGCGTCGTAGAGATACGAGTTCGGCTTCGTGCATTGGTGCGCGAGCCAGCAGGTCGTGCCGCGCTCGACGCGGTAGTGCGCGTCGTCGTCGGCTTCGGCTTTCGTCATGAGCGGGCCGAGCGGCACGGGACACGCGGGCACGTCGCGCGCGAGCGCGAAGAACGGATCGCCGTACCAGTTCTTGCGGGCGTTCGCGTCGGCGCCGGTTTCGGCGCTCGCGGCCGGCGCGCCGGGCGTGGCTTGCTCGCCCTGCGCGCCGGCGCCGGTGGCGCCAGTGGCACCGGTCGCGGCCAGCAGCGTCGCGCAGACGACGACCCACGCGCGACGCCGCCCACGCGCAAACCCGTCATGTCGATAGCGCGAATTCGCAGCCCGCGAATCCGTGTTTGCGTCGATGTCGCGCATCGCCGTCTCCTTGCTTCGTTCGTCGCTCGAACGCCGATTTTCCAACCTTAAAACCGCCCGGCCACGCTCGCAATATCGGGACGGAGTGTTTCGCTACAATCGCTGCAACGCACCATGGCCGCGCGCCCGCCGCGCATCGAAAAAAAGCCGCGCCTGAGTCGCCGAATCATAAACACGCGATCCCGCATCACGCCTCGCAGCCCGCGCTGCGTTTCGCTTCACGCTCGATCAGCAGGAGACTTCATGTCGTTCATCATCGTTCTTGCCGCACTCGCCTTTCTCATGCTGGCCGCCTACCGCGGCTACAGCGTGATTCTGTTCGCGCCCGTCGCGGCGCTCGCCGCCGTCCTGCTCACCGATCCCGCCGCCGTCGCGCCGGTGTTTTCCGGCATCTTCATGGAGAAGATGGTGGGCTTCGTGAAGCTCTATTTCCCCGTGTTCCTGCTGGGCGCGGTGTTCGGCAAGGTCATCGAGCTTTCCGGCTTTTCGGAGTCGATCGTGGCCGCCGCGATCCGCTATATCGGCCGCTCGCGCGCCAACGCTGTGATCGTCGCCGTATGCGCGTTGCTCACCTACGGCGGCGTTTCGCTGTTCGTGGTGGTGTTCGCGGTGTATCCGTTCGCGGCGGAACTGTATCGGCAAAGCAATATTCCCAAGCGGCTGATGCCCGGCGCCATCGCGCTCGGCGCGTTCTCGTTCACCATGGACTCGCTGCCCGGCACGCCGCAGATCCAGAACATCATCCCGACCACGTTCTTCAAGACGACGGCATGGGCCGCGCCCGCGCTGGGCGTGATCGGCTCGGTCTTCATCATCGTGGTGGGACTCACGTACCTCGAATGGCGCCGCCGCAGTGCCATGGCGAAGGGCGAAGGCTACGGCAGCTCGCTCGTGAACGAGCCGGAGCACGTGCAGACCGAACATCTGCCGAATCCGCTGCTCGCCATCGCGCCGCTCGTGCTGGTGGGCGTGGCGAATTTCGTGCTCACGCGCTGGATTCCCGTCTGGTACGGCGACACCGTGAGCGTGCCGCCCGAAGTGCTGCCCGGCCTGCACGCGCCGGTTTCGGCCACGGTCAAGCAGGTCGTGGCGATCTGGTCGGTGGAAGGCGCGCTGCTGCTCGGCATCGTGCTCGTGATCCTCACGGCGTTCGGCCGCGTGAAGGCGCGTTTCGCAACCGGCACGAAGGCGGCCGTGGCGGGCGCGCTGCTCGCCTCGATGAACACGGCGTCGGAATATGGTTTCGGCGGCGTGATCGCGGCGCTGCCCGGCTTCCTCGTGGTCAGCGACGCGCTCAAGAGCATTCCGAACCCGCTCGTCAACGCGGCCGTTTCGGTCAGCTCGCTCGCGGGCATCACGGGCTCGGCCTCGGGCGGCATGAGCATCGCGCTCGCAGCCATGTCCGACACGTTCATCAAGGGCGCGCAGGCCGCCAACATTCCGCTCGACGTGCTGCACCGCGTGGTGGCCATGGCGAGCGGCGGCATGGACACGCTCCCGCACAATGGCGCCGTGATCACGCTGCTCGCGGTGACGGGCTTGACGCACCGCGAGTCGTATCGCGACATCTTCGCGGTCACGGTGATCAAGACGCTCGCCGTGTTCTTCGTGATCGCCGTGTACTACGCAACGGGGCTGGTGTGAGCCGCGCCGTCGACGTGACCGGTCTGACGCGACCGTGATCGCTCCCGTGCCGCAAGACCTCATCCACCTCGCGCAACTGCGCGTCTTCACGATCGTCGTGGAGGAAGGCAGCGCGGCCCGCGCCGCGCTGCGGCTCTTTCGCGCGCAGTCGGCGGTCACGCGCGCGCTGCGCGAGCTGGAAGACGCGCTCGGCGAGCCGCTCATGGAGCGCCACGCGTCGGGCATGCTGCCCACGCCGGTCGGCCGCGCCGTGTACGAGCGCGCATGCCGCGTGTTCGCCGAACTCGAACAACTCGCGCAGTGGTCGGCCGCGCGGCAAACGCGGGCACGCGCGATTGCCGCGGGCGCGATTCCGCCGTATCTGCTCAACACGCGGCGGCTGCAATTGCTCGTGGCGCTCGTGCGTCATCAGCACATGCCGAGCGCGGCGCAGGCACTGGGCGTGAGCCAGCCCGCCGTGAGCAGCGCCATGCGCATTCTCGAAACCGGCGCGGGCGCGGCGCTGTTTCACCGTACGGCGCGCGGCGTGCAACTCACGAGCGAAGGCGAGACCTTCGCCTTGCGCGTGCGTCGCGCGCTCAACGAACTGCGCCACATTCCCGACGATATCGCCGCCGTGCAAGGCAGCATTCGCGGCTTCGTCACCGTGGGCGCGCTGCCGTTCTCGCGCACGCTGATTCTGCCCGAGGCCATCGCGCGCGTGCGGCGCGCCTGGCCCGGCGTGCACGTCATCACCGACGAAAGCGCCTACGAAACGCTCGTCGCGGGCCTGCGCGCGGGCGATATCGACTTCATCCTGGGCGCACTGCGCCCGACCGATCCGGCGAGCGGCGTGCACGCGGAGCCGTTGATCTCCGAGAACATGGTCGCGCTGGTTCGTCCCGACCATCCGCTCGCGGGCAAGCGCCGTTTGCGTCTCGAACAGCTGGCCGAAGCCGAATGGATCCTGCCGCGCAAGCACACGCCCGCGCGCTCGATGCTCGACGCGCTGTTCGTGCGCGCCGGGCTCGAACCGCCCGTCCCCGCCGTGGAAACCGCCGATCTCGCGACTATCCGCGGCCTGCTGCTGCGCACCGACATGATCGCGGTCCTCTCCGCGCATCAAGTGCATTACGAATTGCAGACCGGGCACATGGCGATCCTGAACGTGCCGCTCGCGCAGACGGAACGCGACATCGGCCTGACGATGCGCGCCGCGTTCGAGCCCTCGCCCGCCGCGCGCAAGCTCGCCGACGCGATCCGCGAAGTCGCGCGGGAAACCATCGCCGATAAACAAAATAGGCGGCAGATTTAACGCTCGGCAACGGCCAACCGCTCGCGTCTCCCGCAAAATCCATTCAAAAGAATCGAGGCGGAGACAATGAGGCTGCTGCGAAAACTGTATGTCCAGGTGCTGATCGCGATCGCGCTGGCCATTGCGTTCGGCCTGATCGCACCACACCAGGCCGTGAAGATGAAGCCGCTCGGCGAGAGCTTCATCGCGCTGCTGAAGATGATGCTCGGGCCCATCATCTTTTGCACCGTGGTGCACGGCGTGGGCCATATCAAGGACTTCAAGCGGCTCGGCCGCCTCGGCGTGAAGACGCTGCTCTATTTCGAAGTGGTCAGCACGCTCGCGATGTTCACGGGCTTCGCCATCGTCAATCTCGTGCGGCCCGGCGACGGTCTGCACGCCAGCGCGTTCAGCACGAGCGAAGGCGCGGCCGCCGCGATCAAGGCAGGCACGACCGGCGACTTCTCGTTCACGCACTTTCTCGTCTCGATCATTCCGCGCACGCTCGTGGCCGCGTTCGTGAGCGGCGACATCCTGCCCGTGCTGTTCGTCTCGCTGCTCGTGGGCTTCGCGCTCGCGACCTGCGCAAAGCCCGACTGGGTCACGTTTCGCTTCATCGAAGAAGCGCAAACCGTGGTGTTCAAGATGCTCGGCTTCATCATGCGTCTTTCGCCGCTCGGCGCATTCGGCGCCATGGCCACGGCCGTGGGCAGTTATGGCGGCGTGACCTTGCTGTATCTGCTGCGCTACGTGCTCACGTATTACGCCAGCGCGCTGTGCTTCGTGTTCGTGGTGCTCGGCGCCGTCGCGGGGCTCGCGGGCTTTTCGATCTTTCGCATTCTCTCGCTCATCAAGGAAGAAGCGATTCTGGCGATGGGCACCGCCGCGAGCGAAGTGGCGTTTCCCCGCCTCGTGACCAAGCTCGAACAGGCGGGCTGCGACGAAGTGGTGGTGGGCTTCGTGCTGCCCGCCGGCTACAGCTTCAATATCGACGGCGCGTGCCTCTACATGGCGTGCGGCGTGGGCTTCATCTCCCAGGCCACCGACACGCCGCTGAGCCTCACGCAGCAACTCGCGCTGCTCGCGGTCATGCTGCTGACCTCGAAGGGCGGCGCGGGCGCGGCGGGCGGCGCGCTCGTCAAACTCGCCGCGACGATCCAGTCGTCGCGCGCCCTGCCGCTCTCGGGCGTGGGCTTGCTGTTCGGCATCGACCGCATTCTGGCGATCGCCACGTCCACCACGAACGTGATCGGCAATTCGGTGGCCGTGCTCGTGCTGGCGAAATGGGAAAACCTGTTCGACCGGCAGAAGTTCGAGGCGCATCTCGCGGGACGCGCGACTGTCGAAGCGACAACCGTCGAACCGGCGCGCGAACCTGCCGCCCTATCCACCCACGAAACGCGGCGCTGACTATCACGCGCCGCCTCATTGCTTTATCGACATCGAAATAGCGAGTCACACCATGAGCCAGAGTCATTCCACTTCCATCACGCGCGTGGCGATCGTCGGGTTCGGCGAAGTCGGGCCGATCTTCGCGCATGCGTTGTCGCAGGCGGGCGTGCACGTCTCGACCTACGACATCAAACTCGACAACGCCAGCACGCGCGCCGCGCTGCTTACGCGCGCGAGCGAAAACGGCGCGCAGGCGGCGGACAACCTTGCCTCCGCGCTCGACAACGCGCAACTCGTGTTCTCGGCCGTCACCGCGAGCCAGGCCGAAGCCGTGGCGAGCGCGTGCGCGCGGCATCTCGTGGCGGGTCAAACCTTCGTGGATCTCAACTCCGTTTCGCCGGCCGTGAAGCAGCGCAACAGCACGGCTGTGGAAGCGAGCGGCGCGCACTACGTGGAAGCCGCGGTGATGGCGCCCGTGCCGCCGCAAGGCATTCGCGTGCCGATGCTGCTGGGCGGCCGCCACGCCGCGGCAACCGCCGAAACGCTCAATGCACTCGACATGCGCGCGCAAGCGGTGGCCGCGGAAGTCGGGCTTGCCTCGGC
Source organism: Paraburkholderia acidisoli (assembly GCF_009789675.1). Taxonomy (NCBI): domain Bacteria; kingdom Pseudomonadati; phylum Pseudomonadota; class Betaproteobacteria; order Burkholderiales; family Burkholderiaceae; genus Paraburkholderia; species Paraburkholderia acidisoli. Next base: position 960,663 of record NZ_CP046914.1, read on the forward strand.
GATCAAGCTGTGCCGCAGCATCATGATCAAGGGCATGGAAGCGATGTGCGTGCAGTCGATGCTGGCCGCGCGCGAGTTTGGCGTGGACGATCGCGTGCTCGCCTCGCTGGCCGCGAGCTTTCCGGGCGTGGGCTGGGACAACGGCTACGAGTCGTATTTAATTGGCCGCGTGGTCGAGCACGGGCAGCGACGCTCGGAGGAAATGCGCGAAGCCGCGGCGATGCTCGACGGGCTCGGCATGTCGAGCGCACTCGCCAACGCCATCGCCGATGTGCAGGAGACGCTCGCGGCGCGCGGCGCGCCGCTGCTCGAATCGCTCGACGAAAAGGGCCGTTTGCCGGCATGGCGCACGCTGCTCAAGGCGGGGTGATTCAGGTTCGATGCAGCGCGTGCGAGTGAGTTCGCGACTCGCGTCACGCGCGCGCCCATCGACATTCGATTCACGCTCAAGCCGCGCGCTTCGCGCCCGGCACGCCCATGACCAGCGCCGCGCCGCTCGCCACGAGCAACGCCGCCAGCAGATACAGCGCGTTGTCCATGCTGCCCGTGTGCGTCTTGATGAGGCCGATCGCCCACGGGCTCACGATCCCGCTCGTGATGCCGATACTGCTGATCAGCGCGATGCCCGCCGCGGCCGCCTTGCCCGACAAATGCGCGGAAGGCACGGCCCAGAAGATCGGCAGCGCGGCGAAGATCAGCACGGCCGCGACAGAGAGAATCGCCATCATTGCCGCGAAGCTCGCGAGATGCAGCGTGAGCAACGCCAACGCGACGCCGCCGCCCGCCGTGCAGACCGCGAAGTGCCAGCGGCGCTCGCCGCGCCGGTCCGAGCGGCGGGCGATCAGCATGAGGCCGACCGCGCCAATCGCATTCGGAATCACCGTGTACAAGCTGATCGAGAGCACGTCGTGCACGCCGAAGTCGCGAATCATCAGCGGCATCCAGAAGTTCAGCGTGAGCGATGCGCACGTCAGCGAAAAATAGATGAACGCGAACAGATAAACCCGCGGATTGCGCAGCGCGGCGCCGAACGAGCGTGTCGAGTGCGTGTGGGATTCGGCATTGTCGCTGTCGCGTTGCGCGACGAGATGCGCCTTCTCCGCCGGGCTCAGCCACTTCGCGTGCTCGGGGCCGTCCACGAGCCAGAACGCCGCCAGCAAACCCAGCACGACGGCCGGCAAGCCTTCGATCACGAACATCCAGCGCCAGCCTTCGAGGCCCGCCACGCCGCCCATGTCGCGCATGATCCAGCCGGAGATCAGGCCGCCCAGCACGCCCGCCACCGCCACGCCCGCGAAAAAGACCGAGAACACCGCCGCGCGCCGGCGCGCCGGATACCAGTACGTGAGATACAGCACGATGCCGGGAAAGAAGCCCGCTTCGAACACGCCGAGCAAAAAGCGCAGCGCGTAGAAATGCACAGGATTCCGAACGAACATCATGCAGGTGGACGCAATGCCCCACAGCAGCATGATGCGCGTGAACGTGCGGCGCGCGCCGAAGCGGGCGAGCAGCATGTTGCTCGGCACTTCGCAGAGCACGTAGCCCACGTAGAACACGGCGGCGCCCAGGCCGTACATCGCGTCGCTGAAGCCGAGGTCGTGCTTCATCTGCAACTGCGCGAAGCCGATGTTGATGCGGTCGAGAAACGACACCACGTAGCACAGGAACAGAAACGGAATGACACGCGCCGAGACTTTGCGATACAGCGCGTCGTCGTGGGCGTCGGTGGGGGACAACGTGTGGGCGGGCGCGCCGAACGCGCGCGCCGCTTCGGACGCGCGGTCCGGGGCGATCGATTGAGGCATCTGCCTGTCTCCAAACTTGGCTCGGGTTCGCGGCGTGGCGAACCATGCATGCGTGGCGTCTTGCGCGCCTTGCGCGGGGTGGCCGGCGCGCCGCGAAGGCGCGTTTCCCAGCCGTGAGCCGATGATAGAAGGCGCGGCTTTTATTTGTCAATGACGAAATGTTTCGTCTTACGCTAATCAAGGGTTTTCCTTGAGCGCGCGTTGTTCGGCCCTCGATACGGCCGTTGCGACCGCGCGAATCGAACGCGCCATCGACGCAAATCGCTCGAATCCAGGTTAGCAAACAAAAGCGCTTGCAACCGTTGGCACGAGTCTCTATAATTCGCGCCTCGACAGGCTCGTAGCTCAGTTGGTTAGAGCACCACCTTGACATGGTGGGGGTCGTTGGTTCGAATCCAATCGAGCCTACCAACGAACAAGCAGTAAGAAGCACCTTGCAAATGCCGCATACCCTCACGGGTCTGCGGCATTTTCTTTTGGTGCGCCTCGAGGTTGTCAGGCGGCCATCGCGCCCGCCAATGCCGCGCGCTTAATCGCTCGCCTCGCTTTGCATAGCGCGAGCGTGCGCGCATAGCTTTGCAGAAATCGTCAGTTCTACCCGCCGCGCAAGCCTGCTTGAATGAACGCTCCACGTTCAGCCGAGGAGACTTTCGATGTCCGACGTTCACACGCAGCGCGCTTCATCGCCTTCACCGTCTTCGCAGTCGTTGGTCCCGCCCACGCGGCCGTCACGGGACGCGCTCGACTTGCGTCGGGTCGCGGGCCGCATCGGCGCGCGCATCGACAACGTGCGTCTCGGCGCCGACCTCGACCGCGCGACCTTCGACGCCATCCACGCCGCGCTGCTGCGCCACAAGGTGCTGTTCTTCCGCGGCCAGCAGCATCTCGACGATGCCGCGCAGCAAGCCTTCGCGCAGCGTTTCGGCGAAACGGTCGCGCATCCCACGGTGCCCTCGGTCGAAGGCGGCCAGTTGCTCGAACTCGATTCGCTGCACGGCGCGCGCGCCAACTCGTGGCACACCGACGTCACGTTCGTCGACGCGTATCCGAAAGTCTCGATCCTGCGCGCGGTGACGATTCCCGAGTTCGGCGGCGACACCGTATGGGCCAACACGGCCGCCGCGTACGACAACTTGCCCGACGCCTTGCGCGCCCTCGCCGACACGCTCTGGGCGCTCCACACCAACGCCTACGATTACGCGGCCTCGCACGCGAACGCCGACCCCGCGCAACTCAAGCGCTATCGCGACGTGTTCACGTCCACGGTCTATGAAACCGAGCATCCCGTCGTGCGCGTGCATCCCGAAACGGGCGAGCGCTCGCTCGTGCTCGGCCACTTCGTGCAGCGGCTCAAGGGACTTTCCGCGCACGATTCGGCGCATCTGCTGCAGGTCTTCCACGAGCACGTCACGCGGCTCGAAAACACCGTGCGCTGGAACTGGCAGGAAGGCGACGTCGCAATCTGGGACAACCGCGCGACGCAGCACTACGCGATCAACGATTACGGCAATGCACGCCGCGTCGTGCGGCGCGCGACGGTGCGCGGCGAAGTGCCCGTGAGCATCGACGGCCGCGAGAGCGTGATCGTGCGCGGCGCCGCCTCGACGTTGCAATGACGACGCGACGCCGATGAGCGATGCCGATACGGCGCGTTAGCGGGAAGCCGCGAACGCGTCGCCGTCGATCGACAATTCGCGTCCGGCGAGCAGGTCCGCCAGCAGTTGCGCGCTGCCCAGCGCGAGCGTGAAGCCGAGCGCGCCGTGCCCTGTGTTGAGCCACAGATTGCGAAAGTGCGTGGCGCCGATCAGCGGCTTGCTGTCGGGCGTGGCCGGGCGCATGCCGGTCCACGTCTGCAGCGCGCCGGAATCGGCCGCCTCGGGAGAGCCCGCCTCGGGAGAGCCCGCCTCGGGAGAGCCCGCCTCGGGAAAGCCCGCCTCGGGAAAGGTTTCGCGTGCCTGGCGCGTGAGCAACGCGATGCGTGCTTCGTCGGCGTGGGCGCTCATGCCCGCGAGATCCACCATGCCCGCAATGCGCAGGCGCTCGCCGAGCGGCGCGTAGACCACCTTGTGATGCGCGTCCGTGACCGACACGCGCGGCGCACCCTGCGCATTCGCGTGCGGCAGCGTGAGGCTGTAGCCCTTGAGCGGATACACCGGCACGTGCACGCCGAGCGCGGCCAGCATCGGCTGACTCTGAAAGCCGAGGCACACGACGAACGCGTCCGCCTCGATATTGCCCGCCGACGTTTGCGCCGCGAGCACGCGCAAGCCCTTCGTGCGCAGGCCCGTGAATTCGGTGGCGAGTTCGAGATGCGCGCCCTCGCGTTTCGCGGCGAGCGCGAGACCGCGCGTGAAGCGGTCGCAGTCGCCGGCTTCCTCGCCCGGCGTGTGAATGCCGCCCACGATCTGCTCGCCGATGGAAGCGAGCGCGGGTTCGAGCGCAACACAGGCCGCGCCGTCGAGCACGTGCTGTTCGCAACCGAGCGTGGCCTGAAACCCGGCCTGACGGCGCGCGCCTTCCAAAGCTTCCCCGTCGCGATACACGACGAGCTTGCCGTTGCGCACGTAGTCGAAGTCGAGGGCCTCGCGCGCCACGACCTCGTGCATCAAACGCTGGCTCAGAAAGCCGAGCGCAAGCAGGGCCGCGGTACTTTGACGGCTACGCGCGCGCGTGCAGGCGCGTAAAAACGCGAGACACCAGCGCCATTGATGCAGGTCCAGTTGCGGCACGAAGCGCAACGCGGCGTCGCGCGACATCAGCATGCGGGGAAGTTTGGCGAGCACGCCGGGGTCGGCGAGCGGCGCGACGTAGGCGTAACTCAGCTGGCCGCCGTTCGCGTGGCTCGTTTCGCGCGCCACATCGGCATGACGCTCGACGAGCGTGACTTCGTGTCCTTCGCGGGCAAGCGCGTAAGCCGTCGTTACGCCGATCACCCCGCCGCCCAATACGCACACTCGCATCGTTCGCAGTTCTCGCTGGCGTGCGGCCGAACCGTTCGGCCGCCTTGCTCTACGACAACAGTCTGACCGCGAAGGTTGCGCAACTCAATGACGATTTAATGGCGATTTGCGCGCACGACCGATGCGCGGGCAACGGTCATGCGTCCTGGCCTGAGCCAACCCTGCGTAAAAAATGCGTCGATAACGCGTCGATGCAGCGTCGACAAGGCGTGGAAGCGTTCGATCGCGCGTGCTTCAGGCGAGCGCCGGCGCGCGCGCCGCCCCCACCGCCGCGGCGCCACGCCCCGCACGCGCGGCCGCTTGCCCCACGCTCTGCGCGCCGCTCTGTCCCGCGCCGCCCAGATGAAACACCGAGACCGCTTCGCGCAGCGAATCCGCCTGCGCTTCGAGCGATTGCGCGGCGGCCGCCGCCTCTTCCACGAGCGCCGCGTTGCGCTGGGTGACTTCGTCGATCTGCGCGACCGCGCGGTTCACCTGCTCGATGCCGTCGCTCTGTTCGTGCGTGGCCGCTTCGATGTCGGCCATGATGCCGCTCACGCGCGCGACCGCGTTGCGCGCGTCGTCCATCGTGCGGCGCGCGTCTTCCACGAGCCGCGCCCCCGCGCCCACCGTCGCCACCGAAGTCGCGATCAGCTCCTTGATCTCCTTGGCCGCCGTGCCCGAGCGCTGCGCGAGCGAACGCACCTCGCTCGCGACCACGGCGAAGCCGCGGCCCTGCTCGCCCGCGCGCGCCGCTTCCACCGCTGCATTGAGCGCGAGAATATTGGTCTGGAACGCGATGCCCTCGATGATGCCGGTGATCTCCTCGACCTTGTGCGACGAAGCGGAGATGTCGTTCATCGTGGCGTTCACCTGCGCCACCACGTTCGCGCCGCGCGTGACGGTGTCGAGCGCGCCCTGCGCGAGACCGCTGGCCTCCTTCGCGCCATCGGTGTTCTGACGCACCGCCGCCGACAGTTCCTCCAGGCTCGCCGCCGTTTCTTCGAGCGCGGCCGCTTGCTGCGAGGTGCGATCGGAAAGATCCGCGTTACCCGAGGCGATCTGCTTCGCGCCGTGCGTGATCTCCTGCGTGCTGCCGCGCACGCGCGCCACCGTGCCCACGAGTCCGTCGCGCATGGTCTGCAACGCGCCGAGCAACTGGCCCATTTCGTTCTTCGACTTCACTTTCACGTCCACGGTCAGATCGCCGGCCGCGATGCGCTCGAAATGCTGGATCGCCTGATTGACCGGCTTGACGACCGCCGCCGTCAGCCCGGCGCGCGCCACGAGCCCGATCGCGACGCCCACCACGGCCACGATGCCGAACACGAGCAGCGAGAGCCGGAAGCGCAGCGCGGCGGTTTCGGCGTCGTGCTGCTGGCGCGCGTTCTGCCACGTTTCGAGCGCCTCGATCGTTTTCGCGTAAGTCGCGTAGAACTTGTCGGCCGTTTCGCCCTGGATCGTGCGGAAGGTGTTGAAGTCGTTGTCGACGAGCGCCTTGTACTCCGGCTCCAGCGCCTGCTCCACGAGCGCCTGGCGCGCGTTGCTCACGGCCTGCGCGAGGCGCGCTTCGTCCGCGTCCGCGAACGGCCCGGCGCTGTACTGCGCGAATTCCTTGTTCGAGTTGAGCAAGACCTGATGCGCCTGATCGAGCATCCCTTCGGTCGACTTGCCCACGCTGAACAGCGTCTCGTAGCCGCCGAGCGCAAGGCGCACCTGCAACAGGCGCTCGGAACTCGTCTTGAGCGCGCCGGCCGATTGCGCGCTGCGCTGCGCGTCGCGCAGGCTGTCGTTGGTGAGCTTGAGCGCGCCATACGACACGCCGATCACCGTCAGCAGGAACGCGACGAAGATACCGATAACGAGCGTCAGCCCGCCACGAATGGTGAAGTTTTTGAGCATGAGGTCTCCGATGCGTATTGTTCTCTTCCAGCCGATGCGGTCCAGCGCGGCCCAACGCACTCTCGCATCTCGTTTCGGCTTACGGCGGCCGAACGACCGTGCTGAATAGGGGAAATCCATGACGCGCGGAGGGCAATCCGGCTTGTGCTATCGTTTTCCTTTCGCCGATTTGCGTTTTGCATAATCCGTCGCCAAACGCCCGGTTTTCCGCTGATCCGTTCCTCGTTCCGCCATGTCCGATCTCTCCACGCCGCTCGCGCGCGCGCCGCGCCGCTTCGACTCCATCAATCCGAAATCGCTGGGCGTTGCGCTCGCGCTCGTCCTGCTCGGCGCCGCATATCTCGCGCAAACCGTGAGCGCGCGCCAGGCGGCGCTCTACCTCGTCGGCGCGCTGCTCGGCCTCACGCTCTATCACGCGGCGTTCGGCTTCACCTCGGCATGGCGCGTCTTTATCGCCGACGGTCGCGGCGCGGGCTTGCGCGCGCAAATGGTCATGCTCGCGCTCGGCGTGCTGCTGTTCTTCCCGGCGCTCGCGGCCGGTTCGCTGTTCGGCCATCCGGTCACGGGCCTCGTGTCGCCCGCGGGCACCTCGGTGGTCGTCGGCGCGTTCATGTTCGGCGTGGGCATGCAGCTGGGCGGCGGTTGCGCCTCGGGCACGCTCTACACCGTGGGCGGCGGCAGCACGCGCATGATCGTCACGCTGATCGCCTTCGTGGTGGGCTCGGTCGTCGCCACGGCGCACATGCCGTTCTGGACGTCGATGCCGCAACTCAAGCCGCTCTCGCTCGTCAACGCGCTCGGCGTGGTGCCGGCCATCGTGCTCAATCTCGCCGTGTTCGCGCTGATCGCCGCGCTGACCGTCGTCATCGAAAAACGCCGTCACGGCCAGTTGATCAACGCGACGGAACGCGCGCCGCACGCTTCGCCGTGGCTGCATGGCCCGTGGCCGATGGTCGCGGGCGCCGTCGCGCTCGCCGTGCTCAATTTCGCGACGCTCGCGCTGTCGGGCCGTCCGTGGGGCGTGACGTCGGCGTTCGCGCTGTGGGGCGCGAAGGGTTTCGCCGCGCTCGGCGTGGACGTCGCCAGCTGGAAGTACTGGATGGCCGGCCCGAACGCGGCCGCGCTCTCGGCGCCCGCCAGCCACGACGTGACCACGGTCATGGACATCGGCATCGTGCTCGGCGCCATGGCCGCGGCTTCGCTCGCGGGCCGCTACGCGCCGGTGTGGCGCGTGCCGCTGCGCTCGCTGATCGCGGCGGTCGTGGGCGGTCTGCTGCTCGGTTACGGCGCGCGGCTCGCGTACGGCTGCAATATCGGCGCGTATTTCAGCGGCATCGTTTCGGGCAGCCTGCATGGCTGGCTGTGGCTCGTGTGCGCGTTCGCGGGCAACGTGCTCGGCACGAAGCTGCGGCCGCTGTTCGGTCTCGAAGTGGAGCGCGTGCGCAACACGGGTTGCTGATTTTTGCCGATCGCGTTGGATCGGCAGAATCCAGCGGCGGTAAGAACCGCGCGGCGCGCTACGAATGCGAGCCGCAAAAAAGAAGGGCAAGGCGGGGAGCCTTGCCCTTTTTTACACGTTCCGGCACTTTTTGCCGGTCGCGTTGCCCGGTGGACCGGTTTAGATCTTCAGGCGCGAAACCTTCGTGCCCGCGAGCGAGACGTCGCCCATCAGGCCGGCGTTCGTGAGCACGAACACTTCGACCGGCTTCGTGGCCGTGTTCGTGTCGATCGCGCCGTTCGCGCCGATCGTGACGAGCGCCACCGAAGCGTCGGCGCCTGCCGACCAGCCGTCCGTGTTGCGGAACTGATCCAGCGCCTGCTGGTTCATGAAGCAGAAGATCAGCGCCTTCGACTGCGCACCGGCTTGCAGGCCGAACGAGCCCGACACCGTGCTGTAGTAGCCCACCGACGAGCCGCCCACGCGCAGCGCGCCTTCGCCGTACTGCGCGCCGACGATGAAGCCCGCTTGCAGCACCGACGGGAACACGAGCACGCCGCGCGACTTCGCGACGAGTTCACGCGAACCCTGAACCGTGGTGTACAGCTTTTGCATCGTGGCGTCGATGCTGGAATCGATCGACTGGCGCTTCGACATGTCCGTCGCCGCGTTGTTTTGACCCGGAGGCGTCGTGGTACAGCCCGCGAGCGTCAGACCGCCCGAAGCCAGAGTCACAGCCGCCGTAAGCATGAAGTTGCGTCGTTGCATTTGATTATCTCCACACGAATATGAGAGTGCGGGAGGGTGACAGCAATCAGCGTGCCCGCCCTTTCCGCTTTCGTTGTCCTCAGGTGCATCGGCCGGTTTCGGGCGATACCCAACCTCGCCTTGCATTGATTGTGCCCGAATTAACCTTACAGCGTTCTTAGCGCAACCGCGGCGCATGGTATGGGCGCGGCGCCCTCACGGCTGGGTGGCTTGCCAGGACGAATCGGGATCGAACGCCTTCAGCGCCGCGGCCACCCGCGCGCCGTTCGGCCCGAGATTCTTCTGATACAGCTGTCCGTCCTGATCGACGATAAAACTCATCACACCCGTCTTGCCGTACTCGGCGGGCCACGCCACCAGCGCAAAGCCGTTCGCCAGCTCGCCGTTGTCGAGATAGTTGCGCGCGCCACCGTTCGCATGCGCGCCCTGCGCCGTGAGAATGCGGAAGTGATAGCCGTGATAGCCCTCCTTCGGCGAGACCTTCGCGTCATGCGGCATGGACGCGGCGAGCGGGCCAAGCGGGCTTTCGGCCTCGCCCGGCTCGACCGGCCAGTACAGGCCGTCGCGCGCGCCCGGCGTGCTCACGAAACGCAGCGCGTAATGCTGCGTGAGCTTGCGGTAGTCGTTTTGCGCGTCGACATACGCGAGCGAGGTGAGCATGGCCGCGCGCTCGTTGCGCCCGAGGCGGCGCGTGAGAATTTCGCCCGCGCCTTCGCGCGGGTCGAAGCGCCAGCCCTTGCCCGCCTGCACGAGCGGGATGGGCAGCGTCCAGCCGCTGTCGCCCACTTCGAGATGCGCGCTCGCCTTGCCCGCGACCGGTGTGGCGTCCGGCACGACGCGATGGCCTTTCGACCAGGCGCCCAGATAGTCGTAGATGTCGTCCTGCCCGATGTTGTGCGTGGGGATGAACTCCGTGAAGTTGCTGCCGAGCACGTGCTTCATCGCGTCCTGGTCGTTGGTCGCGAGCGCGTCGGTGAAAGCGTCTGCGGCCGCTTCGGGCGTGTCGTACACGGCTTGCGCGTGCGCGGCGCTGGCCAGATGCCAATGCGCGGGCAACAACGCGGGCGCGGCGAACAACGCCACGGCTCCGAAAGCCGCGCCGAACGCGAGCGCGAAGTCAGGCAGACGGCGTGCGTGAATGCGGATCATGGTTAGCTCCTCGTCAATGTCAACGTGCCCGGCCGAAGTGACGTTCGCCGCCACCGCCGCCGCCGAGTCGCCCACCGCCGCCACCCAGGCCGCCACCGCCGCCAAAGTTGCCGCGCTGCCCCGCGCCGCCCGCGCCTAAATTGCCGCCGCCCGCGCCCCCGCGATCCTGGAACGACGCGCGGCTCTGCTGCCCGCGCTGCTGGTCGGCGCGCGCGTTGCCGCCGTCGCCGGCGCCGCGCAGCGCGTTGTCGCGGTTCGTGTTCTGCGCGCGATTGTTGAGGTCGTTCTGCCGATTACCGCCGCCGTTCTGCGTGCGCCCGCCCAGGTCGTTTTGCCGATTGGCACCGGCGTTTTGCGCCCGGTTGTTCAGGTCGTTCGCGCGATTGCCGTTCTGGCCATTCGCGTTCGGCCGGTTACCTTGCTGAATGCCTTGCAGGCGCTCGCTTGCGTTGCCGCTCAAGTTTTGTCCCGTGCGGTTCTGCATGGTCTGCATGGCCTGCGAGCGCGACTGGTCGTAGCCGCGATACTGGTTGCGCTGGCCGTTGAGGTTCGCGTTGTTGAGATTGCCGTTGTTGAAGTTCTGGCGCCGCTCCACGTTCGTGTTGCGATTCCAGTTGGACGTGGCGTTGTTCGTGTTGATGCGGTTGTTGACGTTGATGTTGTTGTAGCGATTCACGTTGATGTTGACGTCGTGCGTGCCCCAGCTAAAGCCGCCCCACAACGAGTTCGCCACCGCCACGCCCGCGCCGAACGCGAGCCCGCTCACGAAGCCCGTGGCGATCGCATAACCCGGAGGCGGCGGCATATACACCGGCGGATACGCGGGATACGGCCACGTGCCGTACACCACCGTGGGGTTGTAGGTGGGCACGTAGACCACTTGCGGATTCGCCGGCTCGATCACGATGGTCTGTGTCGTGGTGGTGCTCGTGGCCGGTTGCACGACCACCTTCTGCTGCTCGTTCGTCTTGAGATTGCCCGCCTTCTGCGCCTGCACGCGCAAGCGCTGCACCGAATCCATCACGTCGTTCGGTTGCGCGAGAAAGGCATTGCCGACCTGCGCGACCCAGTCGGGCTTGGACTGCATCGTGGCCAGCACCTGCGGGAACGCCACCAGCGACTGCACGCTCGGGTCCCATGGTTGCGAAGCGACGGCCTTCACCGCGTCGTCGCCTTTCACGTTGGGATTCGCTTTCGACCATTGCGCGGCGGCCTGCACGTCTTGCGGAAACGTGGCCGCCATGAGCACCTGCGCGAGCAACGCGTCGGGGTAAAGCGCGATGGGCGCGGTCAACGCGTCGAGTTGCTGATTGGAGAGATGCGCCGCGCTTTGCGCCAAGGCGGCGGTGGGCCCAGCGGGTCCAACGAACAGCGGCGCGCCCACCAGTGTGGCGCACACGAGCCAGGCGAAGCGCTGGCTGACACCGGACGATTTCACGTTACAGTCCTCCCGGTTGCGAAACAATGTTGCGAACCATTTCAATCTCCAGGCACTCCGAATCTTTGCAAACAAGACGACAAAGGGATTTCTAAAAAAATTATCGCTTGCTACACAAAAGTATGGGGCGAGACTGGCACTGTCAATCGAAGATATGTTTCGGCACAACGATTACGCGAACTGCATCAAAGTTTGCGCGCATGACAGAAAGCAACGGGAACGGAACCGCGGCACGTTGGTCGCGCCGCGCATCACGCTCAATGCGGTTGCGGATGCAAGCGCGATTCGTTCGTCTCGAGATGCATCCGCACGAAGCCAATATGCTCGCGCAGCACATAGAACGCGTCGGCGTAAGCGAGCGGCATGCGCACGGTGTTGAGCGAGCGCTCGATCTCGTCGAGTTCGTCGCGCAGCGCGCGGCGCTCGTCTTCGCTCGTGTGCTTGAGCGCATCGCGTTCGATAGCGATGAGCGTGCCGTAATAGCGATAAATGCGCGAGCGCACGCGCCAGCGATACAGCGCGGGAATCAGCCGCAGCGCGGGAATCACGAGCACCGCGAGCGGCAGCAGCAACACCACCAGCCGATCCGTCACGCTCGCGAGCCAGAACGGCAATGCGCGATACCAGAAACTCTTGCCCGACTTGTAGTAGCGCGTGGCGTCTTCGCTGACGCGAAAGTCGTGCACGGCGGCGCTCGGGAATTCGCCCGCGCGTTGCAAGAGGCCCGGCGCGCCGTTGACTTCGGTGGCCGCTTCGATCAGCAGATCGGAGAGCGCGGGATGCAGCGTATCGCGCGCGACGAGTTCGACCGTGGGGCCGATCAGATGCACGGTCTCGGGCGGCACGCGCCGCCGCAGATCGAGCACGCCGGGCGGCAAGTCCATGTTCTCGAGATACGGAAAAAGCCGCGTGTAGGCGCTGGCTTCGTCGATGCTCATCACCGAAATGCCCGGTATGCCGAGCAAGCGTTGCATGAGCGCGCGCGTGGTGGAATCGCCGCTCAGGATCGCGGCTTCCACGTTGCCGGAAACGAGCGCGGTGGCGGCCTGCAAACCGTCGAGCGGCAGAAAGGTCGAATCGCCGCCGGGCTCCATGCCGTTCGCATCGAGCAGACGCAGCGCGAGTTCGCGCGTGCCGCTGCCCACGCGGCCGATGGCGATGCGCTTGCCGTCGAGTTGCGAAAGCTGCGTGAAACCGGAGCCGCGATAAAACACGACCATGGGCAGATACGCCACGCTGCCGAGCGACATCAGCGAACTCACGTCGCGGCCGTCGGCGATCCCGCCTTGCACGAACGCGAGATCGACATGCTGCTTGGGGTCGAGCAGGCGGTCGAGGTTCTGCACGGAGCCGTCCGACTCGATCACCTTGAGCTTCACGCCGTTGCGCGCGAGGATCTCGCGATAGGCTTGCGCCATCTGCATGAAGGAGCTGTCGGTGGGACCCGCGCTGAGCGTGATGGTGCGCGGCGGCGCGGGATTCACGAGCCACACCACGAGCCCGATCACGACGATACAGAATGCCGCCACGGGCAGCGCGGACAGCGCGAGATCGCGCCACGCGGGATGCGCATGGTCGCGCAGAAAGTTCGGCGGCGGCGGTCGATGTCGTCTCATGAGAATCCGGCGAAGCGCAGATCCAGCGTCGAGACCTCATCATGCCATTTTCACGCCAGCGCCGATTGCTGGCGTTTCCCCCTAAGTCTTGCGCCGCAGTTCGCCCGCGTGCGAAAGCCTTGCGTCAGCTTGCGGCCTGCGTGAGCGAGAACAATTCGGCGCGCAACGCTTTCGCGCGATCGCGCTTCACGTGGCGCTCGAATTCCGCCTGGGCGGCGAGCCACAGCGCATGCGCCTTGTCGTAGCGGCGCAAACCCGCCGCCGAAAGGCGATACACCAGCGTGCGCGTGTCGTGCTCCGCCGAGGCGCTCAGCACGAGGCCGTCGCGTTGCAACGGCTTGAGCGCGCGCAGCAACGTGGTGCGCTCCATCACGAGGTCGTCGGAGAGTTCGGCGGCCGTGGCGTCGGGATGGCCGGCGAGACGCGAAAGGATCGTGAATTGCGCGGCCGTGACGTCGGCTTGCGACAGATGGCGCTCGTAAAGCTGCGTGACGAAACGCGCGGCCTGGCGCAGCGCAAAACAGTTGCATTCCTCGCGAATCACCCGCTTCGTCATCGTCGTCATCCTCTTGCAAGCCTGGCCGCCACCATGGCGACCGGCCATCTTACGTTCCAGAACGCAGCCGCGAAACCCCGCCTGCGCCGCAAGCGCAGCGTCATGATGCCGCGCTCGCAGATTCATTCTAGATATGCATATGCACAGATTCAAACGCTTTTGGCGAAAAACACCATTGCGCTCGCCAGGAGGATCGAACCCTGGCGAGCGCGACATCCACGAAAACGACTTACGCCACGGCCGGAAAATCGATGGTCGTATCGTTGATGCGGTTCACGAGGTTGGTGAACGTGATCGACGAAACCGCGAGCGCGATTTCCACCAGTTGACGCTCCGTGTAACCGGCTTCGCGAATCGCGCCAACAGCCGCTGCGGGCACCGTGCCGCGCGTGGTCACGAGCACGCGCACGAACTGCACGAGCGCGTCGCGCTTCGCGTCGCCGCTGGGCTCGCCCGCGCGCACCAGTTTCATCGTTTCCGGCGACAAACCCGCGTACTTGCCCGCGAGCGTATGCGCGGCCACGCAGTAATCGCAGCCCGCCACTTCGCTCACGGCGAGCTTGACCGTTTCGATTTCGGCCTTCGAGAGCGTGCCCGCGCTGATCGCCGCCTCGGTGGCGAGCATCGCGCCGAGCGCGGCCGGGCTATGCGTGCCGATGGTGGCGTAGGCATTGGGGACCTTGCCGACGGCCTTGCGGATCTTTGCAAACAGATCGGCGGCTTCGCCGGTGGCGGCATCGGGCTGAATGGCGGAAAGACGGGACATGAGCGACTCCTGATTAACGGGGATGAAATTGCGGGCCATCGTCGACGGCTTGATGCCAGTCTATTCGCCCGTTGCGGGTCTTTTAATGCCAGAATGGCGCGACTTCATGCTCGATCGTCTCATCCGCCTATCATGGATTTGCTCAGTCGCCTCCTTGCGCTGATGCCCGTTGCGGGCAAGCTCGACGTGCGCTGCCATTTCGGCGCGCCGTGGCGTATCGACCAAAGCGCCGCCGACGCGCGCGAGATTCGTTATCACGTGCTGCTCTCGGGCCGCGCCATCGTCGAAGATTCGCACGGCGCGCCCACGGCCTTGCAGGCGGGCGACATCGTGCTGTTTCCGTCCGGCAGCCCGCACGTGCTGCACGACGGCAGCGGCGCCGAGCCCGCGCCCGCCGACAAACGCCTCGAACACGGCATTACCGTGGAAACCAATACGGGCGAAGGCGCCGCCGCCGACGTGCTGTGCGGGCGCTTCCTGCTGCCCGCCGTGCCGCAACGGCTGCTGCGCGAGAATCTGCCCGCGCGGCTCGTCGTGCACAGCGCGCGCGAAGGCAGCAGCGTGCCCGAGCGGCTCGTGCGTCTGATCGCGCTGCTGCGCGACGAAGCGTACGAAGCCGCGCCCGGCAGCGTGTCGCTCGTGAACCATCTTTCGGGCGCGCTGTTCGCGCTCACGCTGCGCTATGCGAGCGACACCGACGCGCCGCCGCGCGGCCTGCTCGCGCTCGCGCAGCGCCCGCGCCTGCAGCCCGCCATCGACGCCATGTTCGAAACGCCGGGCAAGGCGTGGACGCTGCCCGAACTCGCCGAGCTATGCCACATGTCGCGCGCGACCTTCGCGCGGCACTTCGACGAAGCGATCGGCCGTTCCGCCTCCGACGTGCTCACGGACATTCGCATGACGCTCGCGGGCCGCATGCTCGCGCAGGGCAATCAGCCCGTGGCGGAGATCGGCGAGTTCGTGGGCTATCAATCGGACGCCGCGTTCCAGCGCGGTTTCAAGCGCCACGTGGGCATGACGCCCGCGCAATGGCGCTCGCTCGCGCGCGAGGGCAATGCGCCCGCGCTCGCCGAATAACGCGTCGCTTGCCGCGTCCATGACCGCGTCAATTGAAGCGTGCTCACATGGCCGCAGCCGGTTCGCGCGAGGCGATCACGTCGCCGCTCTGGCTCCAGCCGCCGCCCAGCGAGCGATACAACGCAACCGCCGCGAGCGCGTGTTCGCGGCGCGCGTCGTTGAGCAGGTCTTCGTCGGCGAGCCAGGTTTGCTGCGCGCTGAGCACATCGAGAAAGTCGGTGGCGCCGCCCTTGTAGAGCTGATTCGCGAGCTTGAGCGATTGTGCGGAAGACGTCACCGCGTCGGTTAGCTGCTGCGTCTGGTCGCCCGCGCTCACGAGATCGCTGCGGCTGTCCTCCACTTCGCGCAGCGCCTGCAACATCGTCTGCTGCAACTTCAGCTGCGATTCGCGCATGCGGCTTTCGCTCTGATCGATGTCGGCGGTGATACGGCCCGCGTTGAAGATCGGGCTGGTTGCGCCGAGCGCCGCGCTGAACAGATTGTCGGTAAGTGCAGGCATGCCGAGATACGAGGCGGCGAGCACGCCGTCGCTCAAGTTGAGCGAGAACTTCGGATAACGCTCGGCGCGCGCCACGCCCACTTCGGCCGCGCGCTGCTGCACCGTTGCGTAGGCGGCCTGCACGTCGGGGCGGCGCAGCAGCGCTTCCGAGGGCAGCAGTTGCGGCACGTTCGAAGGCGCGACGGGAATGGACGCGGCCCGCGCGAGCGCGAGTTGCGCGACTGCTTCCGGCGTGCGGCCCGTGTACACGGCGATCAGGTTCAGTTGATGGTCGATGCTCGATTGCGCGCGCGGCAGGCGTGCCTGCAATTCGCTCAACTGCGTCTGCGCGCGCGTGACGTCGAGTTGCGTGGAAAGCCCGTATTTCAGCCTATCCTGGGTGAGCGTCAAGGTGTGTTTGCGGATCTCCAGGTTGTCCTGAAGAATTTTCAGTTCCGCCTGGGCCCACCGCAAATCGACGTACGCCGAAGCCGTGTCCGCCGCGAGCGCGAGGCGCACCGCATCGAGCGCATGCTGCTGGCCCACGAGATTCGCCTGCGCCGCCAGCAGGTCGAGCCGCTCGCCGCCAAACACGTCGGGAGCCCAGCTGAGCGCGAGTCCCGCGCCCGCCTGCTTCACGTAGCCGAGCGGCGGCGGCGTGTTTTGCCGCGCATACGCGCCTTGCGCCTTGAAGTCGAGTTGCGGCAGCAGCACCGCGTGCTTTTGCGTGGTGATCGACTGCGCCTGCTTCACGCGTTCGGCGGCGGCCTGCAAGTCGAGGTTGCCGTCGAATACCGAAGCGAGCAGCGCATCGAGCGTCGGATCGTTGAATTGCGCCCACCACGTACGCGCATCGACGGCATTTTGCGGCGCGTCGATCCGCCATGCCGCGGGCGCTGTCTGTTGCACCGTGGCGGGCAGATCGGCGTGTTGCGCCGGGCCGAGCGCGCACGCGGCCAGTGCCGCCGCGGCGAGCACCGTGAGCATCGCGCGCAGCGGCTGGATGGAAAGGCTCGACAGCGAGCGCGAGCGTTCAGCGGATGACATAGAAAACCTCGGCAAAGAACTCAATGGGCGTCGGGCGACGGACCGCCCATCGTGATGGGCCGCGAAAACGCCACGCAGGCAATGGCGACCACGAAACACAGCGAGAGCATGAAGAACGTGTCGGAGAACGTCATGACGAGCGCCTCGCGCAGGACCAGCGCGTGCAGTTGCGCGAGTCCCGCCTGCGTGGTGTCGAGCGCGTCGCCGGCCACCGCGTTCCAGTGCGCCGTGCTGCCCGCGAGCAAGCCCTGCACTTGCGGCACGCCCGCGGAAATGTGCTCGTTCAGGCGCAGGTAATGAAAGTTGAGGCGGTCGTTGAGCATGGTCGCGCTCACGGCAATGCCGATCGCACCGCCGAGGTTCCGCATCAGATTGAACAAGCCGCTCGCGGACTTGAGCCGCGCGGGCGGCAGCGAACCCAGCGACATCGTCACGATCGGCGGAATGGCGAACTGCTGGCCGATACCGCGCAGCGCCTGCGGCAGGAGGAACTGCTGCCAGCCCCAGTCGTGCGTGAGCGGCACGTACAGATAACAGCCGAGCCCGAACAGCACGAGGCCGAACAGCATCAGCGACCGCATGCTGAAGTGCCGCGTGCAGTAGGCGTAAGCGCCAATCGACATCAGCTGGAACGCGCCCACCGAAAGCAGCGACAAACCGATTTGCAGCGAGCTATAGCCGCGCACTTCCGCGAGAAACAGCGGCGTGAGATACACGGCCACGAAAATGCCGATGCCGGTGACGAACGACAGCAAACTGCCGATGCCGAAGTTACGCACGCTCAGCGCACGCAAATCGACGATGGCTTCTTTCGCCGTGAGCGCGTGCACGATGAAAAGAAAGCCGCTGATCGCCGAGATCCACGTACACGCAATGATGACGGAATCTCCGAACCAGTTTTTACGCGGCCCTTCTTCCAGCACGTATTCGAGGCAGCCGAGAAACAGGCACATGAGCGCGATGCCGAGATAGTCGCCGCGTTTGAGCAGCGCGAGATCGGGCTTGTCGATATGCACGTACTTCGGCACGAGCACGGCCACGGCAATACCGGGCACGAGGTTCAGATAGAACAGCCAGTGCCACGACCACTGGTCCGTGATCCAGCCGCCGATCACGGGGCCGAGCGTGGGCGCGAGCGAGGCGAGCGCGCCGATGGTCGTGGCGGCGATCAGGCGTTGCTTGCCGGGAAACAGCACGAATGCGGTCGTAAACACCGTGGGAATCATTGCCGCGCCCAACGCGCCTTGCAGCGCGCGAAACGCGATCATCGAGTTGATGTCCCACGCGAGACCGCACAGCATGCTCGTGGCCGTGAAGCCCACGGCCGAGGCCACGAACAGCCAGCGCGTGGAGAACACTTTCGAGAGCCAGCCCGACATCGGAATCACCATGATTTCGGCGATCAGATACGCGGTCTGCACCCACGAGAGTTCGTCCTGGCTCGCGGAAAGGCCGCCGCCGATATCGCGCAACGAAGAAGCGACAATCTGGATATCGAGCGTGGCCATGAAAAAGCCGATGCACATCAGCGCGAATGCGAAGGCACGTTGCGCGAGCGGCTGCTCGTGCGGCGCCAGCGTGGGATCGTGCGCCTCGTGGGGCGCTTTCGGCGCGACGGCAGGGGTCGTGGCGTTCATCGCAGTACTCCTCAATGCGCGGCGTCTTGCGCGCTCGCGAGATGCACCTTCACGTACGCGGAGAGACCCGGACGCAGCGCGTGCTCGCTGCCCTGCGGCACGTCGAGGCGGATCCGCACGGGCACGCGCTGCACGATCTTCGTGAAGTTGCCGGTGGCGTTCTCGGGCGGCAGCACGCTGAACGTCGCGCCCGTGGCCGGCGCGAGGCTTTCCACCGTGCCGTGCAGTGTGCCGCTCGACGCGTCGAGTTCCACGTCGGCGCGATCGCCCGCATGCATCTTCCTGAGCTGGTCTTCCTTGAAGTTCGCGTCCACCCACAGGCCCGCGTCCGGCACCACGGTCAGCAGCGGCACGCCCACGTTCGCGAGCATGCCCACGCGCGCCGTGCGATTGCCGATATAACCGTCGACGGGCGCCGTCAGCGTGGTGTATTCCACGTTGAGTTGCGCGAGACGCTGGTTCGCCTGCGCCGTTTGCACACGCGCCTGGGCGTCGCCGATCTGCGCGGCCAGCACCGCGAGCTGACGCTGCGCCGCCAGCACCGAGGCGCCGCTCTTCGCCACCGAAGCCTGCGCTTTCGCGTAGTCGGCGTCGGCGCGTTCGACCAGTTGATTCGACACCGCGTCGTCTTTCACGAGCGCGCGATACCGCGTCTGGTCTTCGCCGCTGCGCGTGAGTTCCGCGTTCGACGCGCGCACTTCGGCCTGGCTCTGATTGATGACCGCCTGTTGCAGCGACTGACGCGCCTCGAGTTCGTCCACGGCGGCCCGCGCGCTCGCGACTTCGGCATTCGCCTGTGCGAGCTTCGCGTCGTAGTCGCGCGCGTCGAGACGCAGCAGCACCTGGCCCGCGTGCACGCGCTGGTTGTCCTGCACGAGAATGTCGGAGACGAAGCCGCTCACGCGCGGCGCCATCACGGTGACGTTGCCGCCCACATAGGCGTCGTCGGTGCTTTCGATGAAGCGCAGCACCAGATACCAGTAGCCGGCGGCGGCCGCCAGCACCAGCACGACCGCGCCAAGCGCGAGACGCATGCGCGACGTGCGCGTGCGGGCTTGCGCCTTGGCCGGCTCGCCCGTAACGGGAGTGGAAGGACTCGACATGTCGTTTACCTGTGCATATACACTGCTGAAGATGAAAAAACGCCGCGAAAACACGCGACGCAACCCTTGAAGCTAAACCGCGCGCGTGATGCGAAACAACTCGCGCCGCAGCCACGCCGCGCGCTGCGCGCCGAAGCGATGCTCGAACTCGTCCTGCGCGGCGCGCCAATGCACGTGCGCGGCGTGGAGCCGCGCGCGGCCCGCCGGCGTGAGCGCGAGACGGCGGCGCCGCTCGCGGTCGTGCGGCGTGTCGGTCACCAGCGCCGCGCGCAACAGCGGCCGCAGCGCGCGCACGAGCGTGGTGCGTTCCATCACCATCGACCGCGCGAGTTCCGCCATCGTCAGGCTGGACATGCGCCCCAGTTCGCCGAGAATGCTGAACTGCGTGGGCGTGAGGCCGACCGCGCTCAGATGACGCTCGTAAAGCTGCGACAGATGACGCGCCGCCTGGCGCACGGCGAAACAGTCGTCGTGTTCGGGCGATTGATCGACGGTTGAGTCGAGCAGGGTTGACGCGTCATTGTGCATATGCACAGATTAGAGCGCGCAATCGCGCAAGACAATGGTCAGACCCGACATCAGATTATGGTCGCGCCGACAACAATGGCCGCTCGGGCGCAGCGAAACTTTCATTTCGCCTTCGCTGCGAGGGGCGCGCCGTGGCTCGCGTCATTGGCCGCGTCGTGAGTGACATCGTCGAAAAACGAGGTGGCGTGGTCGATGAACGCGCGCACTTTCGCGGGCAATAGCGTGCGCGTGGTGTAGGCGAGGCGAATCTCGATGTACATGTCGACGATCGGAAAGTCGTCGAGCAGCGTGACGAGCGCGCCGCTTTTCAGGTCCTGATGCACCAGCGCCGTGGGCAGAATGCCGATACCGAAGCCCTCCAGCACCATCGCCCGGTTGAACTCGGGATTGTTCGAAGCGATGTCGTGGCGCATGGGCACGATCACTTCTTCGTCGCCCACGCGAAACGCCAGGTTGGGCTTGCGGATGGACGGCGGCATGGGCACGAACGCGTGCTCGGCGAGATCGGCAGGATGGTGCGGCGTGCCGCGCGCGGCGAGATACGCGGGCGTGGTCACGAGCGTGAGCGGAATGCGCTCGAGCAGGCGCGTGACGGTCGAATCGTTGTTGAGCATGAACGGCAGCACGAGGCCGAGATCGTAACCGTCCGCGATCAGATCGACGGGACGCTCGGTGAGCATGACGTCGAGATTGACCTTGGGATGCGCGCGCTTGAAGCTCGCGATGAGCGGCACGAGCCGGTTCACGGTGGCCGTGGTGTGCGCGACGAGGCGCAACACGCCGTTCGCCTCGCGCGTTTGCACGGTGGCGTCGGCTTCGAGCGCGTCGAGATCGTCGAGCACGCGGCAACAGCCTTCGTAGAAACGCTCGGCCGCTTCGGTGAGCGAGACCGCGCGCGTGCTGCGATGAAACAGGCGGCTGTTCAGGCGCTTTTCGAGCCGCGCGATGGCGCGCGACACGACGGGCGTGGTGAGGCTGTGCATGTCGGCGGCGCGCGTGAAGCTGCGCGCCTCGACGACGGAGCGGAAGATCCGCAAGCTGTCGATATAGTCCATGGCCTTGGCGAGAAGTCGGGTTGGCTCGCGTAGCTTACGGGTTTGCGAGCCGGCTTGCCTGGCGCGCCTAGTTTTCGCGCGGGCTGCCCTCGCCGCCACGGGTGCCGCCCTCACCGCCTTCGTCGCCTTCGCCAAACACTTCCGCGCAAAACGTCCTACCGTCTTCGGAAAGACTGGCCGAGCCGCTGCCGTCCTCGGCGAACGTCGTGACCACGAGACCGCTGTCCACGAGCGCCGTCAATTGTCTGCGTAATCCGCTCATCGGTACGCCGGATTGCTTCGAGAGCTTGGCGAGCGACCACGCGCGGCGCGCGCGTTCGTCGCCGGTGCGGGCTTCGCGTTCGGCGCGCCAAAGCTGTTCGAGCACGGCCACCAGCACCGGATCGACACCCTGATCGCTCTCGTCGCCCTGATCTTCCCGATCGTCTGGGCCGTCGTTCGCTTCGTCGTTCATCGTCTGTCTCCTCACGCCATTTTCGCGACCAGCTCGCCGAGCGTCCTGAGCGCCGCTTCGGTCTGCGCGGTCCATGGGTAGCTGTAATTGAGGCGGATGTAATGGTGATACTCATTGCGCATCGAGAACATATAACCCGGCCCGATGGTGATGCCCTGCGCGAGCGCCGCCTGATAGAGCCGCATCGAATCCACGCGCGGCGGCAATTCCACCCACAGCACGTAGCCGCCTTGCGGTTCCGAGCTGCGCGTGCCCGCCGGAAAGAAGCGCTCGACCATGGCGCGCATGAGCCGCGCTTGCTGCCGGTAGAAGCGCCGCACGCGCCGCAAATGCCGATCATAACCGTCGTGCCGCAGGTAGTCGGCGAGCGCGACTTGCGGCACCGAAGGCGTGGTGAGCGTGTTGAGGAACTTGAGCTTCTCGACCTGCGCGCGATACCGCCCCGGCAACGCCCAGCCAATCCGATACGACGCCGACAAACTCTTGGAAAACGACGCGCAATGCAGCACGAGCCCGCGCGTGTCGAACTGCTTGAGCGAGGACGGCCGCGTCTCGCCGAAATACAGCTCCTGGTACACGTCGTTTTCGATCACCGGCAAGTCGTGCGCCTCGGCAAGCGCCACGAGCCGCGCCTTGTTCAGGTCGGGCATGCGAAAGCCGAGCGGATTCTGGAAGTTCGGCATCACCATGCACGCGGCCACCTTCTGCTGCGCGAGCACGCGTTCGAGCGCGTCGAGGTCGATGCCGGTGCCCGCATGCGTGGGCACTTCGATCGCCCGCATGCCGAGACGCTCGATCGCGTGCAGCATCGCGTAGTACGTGGGCGACTCCACCGCCACCGTGTCGCCCGGCTTCGCCACCGCCTGCAGGCTCAGGTTGATGGCCTCGGTCGCGCCCACGGTCACGACGATTTCCTCGGGATCGACGCTCACGCCGTTTTCGGCGTAACGCCGCGCGATCTGGCGAATCAGTTCGGGATTGCCGGGCGGCAGATCGTCGATGAGATTCCAGCTCGCGTGGCGCCGCGCAATGGCGTTCGCGTACTGATTGATGCGCCGCCAGGGGAACAGCGCCGGGTCGGGATACGGCGAGCCGAGCGGCACCGCGTCCTGCGCGCCAATGCTGCGCAGCGTGGAAAGCACCAGCCGGCTCACGTCGACGGAAGCCGGCGCGGGCGCCTTCGACACGCCCGCGCGGCGCGGCTTGAGCGCACCGGCCGCGCGCGCATCGGCGGCGGTTTGGCGGCCCGGTGGCGCGGCCGCCACGCTGCGCGCCTTCACGAAATAGCCCGACTGCGGCCGCGATTCGATCACGCCGCGGCTTTCCAGCAGCGCATACGCGTGCAACACGGTCTTGATGCTCACGCCGTGCTGCTGGCTCGCCCGCCGCACCGAAAGAACGCGCTCGCCGGGACCGAACACGCCGCGCTGCACGGCGGCCTCGATATCGTCGGCGAGTTGTTCGTAGCGGGTCACGGGCGAGACGGTCACGGTGCGCGGCGAAAAGCGGCAGGCCAAAACCCGCAGTCTAAGACAAATCGCCGCAACTGTACTCCTTGCTTTTCGGTTTTTCTGTGATCTCCGGCGCAGCAGGAACACAGTAGCCTTGGGTCATCGGGCAGACCGCCCTCGCCTAACGCACTGAATCGCACCATGAAGAAGCCGCAAGGTCGCATCGAGCCGTATCACCACCCCGCCGCAGGCTGGGGCGCGCTCAAGCAGGTCGCCATCAACCTCATCAAGGAAAAGGTGACGGGCGGCGACTACCGCATGCTGCTCAAGCAGAACCAGCCCAATGGCTTCGACTGCCCCGGCTGCGCGTGGCCCGACCGCGAGCACGCCTCGACGTTCGAATTCTGCGAAAACGGCGTCAAGGCCGTGGCGGCGGAAGCAACCAGCAAGCGCGTGACGCCGGACTTCTTCGCGGCGCACACGGTCAGCGAACTGATGGCGCAATCGGACTACGAACTGGAACAGCACGGCCGTCTCACCGACCCCATGGTCTACGACGCCGCGCAGGACCGTTACGTGCCGATCGACTGGAACGCCGCGTTCGAACTGATCGCGAAGCACCTCAAGGCGCTCGACGATCCGAACCGCGCCGCGTTCTACACCTCGGGCCGCGCGAGCAACGAAGCCGCGTTCCTGTACCAGCTGTTCGTGCGCATGTACGGCACCAACAACTTCCCCGACTGCTCGAACATGTGCCACGAAGCCACCAGCCGCGGCTTGCCGGGCACGGTCGGCATCGGCAAGGGCACGGTCACGCTCGACGACTTCGAACACGCCGACACGCTCTTGATCTTCGGCCAGAATCCGGCGACGAATCACCCGCGCATGCTGGGCGAGCTGCGCGAATGCGCGAAGCGCGGCGCGACCATCGTCTCGATCAATCCGCTCAAGGAGCGCGGCCTCGAACGTTTCGCGAGCCCGCAGCACACGCTCGACATGCTTTCGCCGAAGGGCGTGCAGATCAGCTCGGTGTTCATCCGCCCGCGCGTGGGCGGCGACTTCGCGCTCATCAAGGGCGTGGCCAAGCGCGTGATCGAGCTCGACGACGAAGCGCTCGCGCAAGGCACGGAACGCATTCTCGACGTTGGCTTCATCGCCGAACACACGGTGAATTTCGACGCCTTCGCCGCCGACCTGCGCGCCGAATCGTGGTCGACGATCGTGGCCGAAGCGGGCCTGGCCGTCGACGAAATCCTCAAGCTCGCCGACATCTACGTGAAGGGCAAGGCCGTCATTTCGACGTGGGGCATGGGCATCACGCAGCACAAGAATTCGGTGGCCACGATCCAGCTGCTCTCGAATCTGATGATGATGCGCGGCAATATCGGCCGTCGCGGCGCGGGCCTGTGCCCGGTGCGCGGCCATTCGAACGTGCAGGGCGACCGCACGGTCGGCATCGAGGAAAAGCCCACCCAGGCGTTTCTCGACCGTCTCGCGAAGGCCTACGATTTCGAGCCGCCGCGCGAACACGGCTACGACGTGGTCGAGACCATTCACGCGATGCTCGAAGGCCACGTGAAGGTGTTCATCGGTCTGGGCGGCAACTTCGCGATCGCCACGCCCGACACGCCGCGCACCTTCGACGCGATGCGCTCGTGCGCGCTCACCGTGCACGTGACCACCAAGCTCAACCGCAGCCACCTGATTCACGGCCAGGACGCGCTGATTCTGCCCACGCTCGGCCGCACCGAAATCGACACGCAGAACGGCGTGGCGCAAGGCGTGACCGTGGAAGACTCGATGAGCATGGTGCACATCTCGTACGGCATGAATCGCCCGGCATCGGCCAATCTGCTTTCGGAAATCGCTATCGTCGCGCGCATGGCGCACGCCACACTCGGCAGCGACAAGGTCGACTGGCTCGATCTGGCTTCCGACTACGCGAAGATTCGCGACGGCATCGAGCAGGTGTTCGACGGTTTCCAGAACTACAACGAGCGCCTGAAGAAGCCGGGCGGCTTTCATCTGGGCGTGGCCTCGCGCGACCGCGTGTGGAAAACGCCCAGCGGCAAGGCGCAATTCGTCGTGCACGGCATCGCGCTCGACACGCCGATCCACCGCGCGCGCGCCGAACACGGCCAGAAGCTCATGACGCTCATGACCACGCGTTCGCACGATCAGTACAACACCACGATCTACGGTCTCGACGACCGCTATCGCGGCGTGTACGGCCTGCGCCGCGTGCTGTTCGCGAACCGCGAAGACCTGACGATGCTCGGCTTCGAGCCGGGCCAGCACGTGGACATCACGAGCGTGTGGGACGACGGCGTGGTGCGCCACGTGGAAGACTTCATGCTCGTGGAGTACGACATTCCGCGTGGCTGCCTTGGCGCGTACTACCCGGAAACGAATCCGCTCGTGCCGCTTTCGTCCGTCGCCGACGGTGCGGGCACGCCCACGTCGAAGTCGATTCCCGTGCTGCTGAGCCCGGCGAAATCGGCCACGCTGGGCGCAGACACGGAAGCCCACGCCATCGCGGCATAAGGTTCGGTCGCGCTCACCCGGTTCGAGCGCGATAAAAAAAGCCTCGGCGTTCACCACGCCGAGGCTTTTTTCATGCGGGCATCGCGACCGCTTTAGCTCGCGAGCTTGCGGAACGTTTCGAGCACTGCTTCGCCCTTGAAGGGCTTCACGATCCAGCCGCGCACGCCCGCTGCCTTGCCGCGTTCCTTCATCGCCGGGCTGCTTTCCGTCGTCAGCATGACCACGTTCACGGCCGTGTTCGAGAGTTCGCTGCGGATCTTTTCGACCATCGTGAGGCCGTCCATGTTCGGCATGTTCACGTCGCTCACCACGAGCTTCACGCCGGGGTTCGCCTTCAGCTTCGCGAGGCCGTCCTTGCCGTCCACGGCCGTATCGACTTCGAGGCCGTTCTTGCGCAGAAAGCCGGCCACTTCGTCGCGAACCGTGCTCGAATCGTCCACCACCAGAATCTTTGCCATGTTGTGCTTCTCCTTCACGCCCGTTACGGCGCACTTTGGGTCAAAACGTTTGGGTCAAAACCGTCGGGTCGAACCAACGGGTCAAAATAGTTCGAGTTCGCCGCTTTCCTGCTCTTCCACCGCGGCGGCGGCGGCTTGCGCGGCCGTTTCGTCGAAGCCTTCGCGCGACCAGCCGAGGCTGAACACGAAGCGCTGATCGATCACGACTTCGCGGCCCGTGTTCGGGCACGTGAGCCGGTACTTGATGCACAGCTGCGGATTGTCCGAGCCGAACGACAGATAGTGCCGGCGATGGTTGATGAGCAGCGGCACCTGCACCTGCGCGCGCGTCGTGCCCGCTTCGCTCGTGCCGTTCGCGTTGCCGAGATAGCGATTGCGGAACGCGCCCCACACGAGATTCGTGAGTTCGCCGAGCACGCCGTTGACATCGCGGAAGTCGCTGCTTTCGTCGCGGCCCGGCCGTGCCGGCAACAGTTCGATGAGCGGCGCCTCTTCGGTCTGCATCAGCAGCCAGCCGCGGCACCACATCGTTTCGATCGGGATCAGCGTGAGCACTTCGCCGAAGATGATGCGGTCGCGCACCACGCTCGGCGCGTCCCAGTTCACGTCGAGATCGGGGAACAGGCCGCGCAGACGCCCGAACGTCATGTCGGTGATGCCGTCGACGAGCGGGTCCGGATAATCGTGCGAAAACACCTGCGCGTCGAGCGCCGTCAGGAGCGAGGCATCGTCGGCGTCGCACCAGCTCGCGCGCGAAGCGTCGCGCAGCGTCTCCGGCAGGTCGTCGCTGTTCGTGCCGGCCGAAAGACGCAGCACGATCGGCAGTTCGGGGCGTTCCGCCTGGAGCGCCACGGCCACGGCCGCCGCCGCTTCGTGCGAGCCGCCGAAGTCCTCGCCGAGCAGCACGCCGCCCAGGTCGTAGTGCGTCTTGAGTTCGGCGGCAAGCGCGTCGCGGCGCACCGGCACGCACACGCAATGATGTTGTTCGCACAGGCGCGCGATGGCTTGCGCGCGCGCCTCGTCGCTTTCGAGCAGCAACAGCTTGCTGACCGTCTTGTTCGCGTTCATGGTTCCTTTCTGCTGATGTGCTGCTGAATGTGTTGCTGAGAGTGCTGGCGAACTGCTTAGAAGAGTTCCAGCTCGCCGCCCATGTCCTGCGTTTCCATCGTTGCGGAGACCACGAAATCGAGCGGCGTTTGCGTGCAGACACAGAGCGTCGCGCCGAGCTTCACGTCGTAGTCGAGCGTGAGCGAGAACGACTGCACATAGTCGGGCTGCAATTCGCGCAGATACGGCAAACACGCGCTGCCGAGCGCATACGGCGTGGACATGCCGAGGTCGGGAAAATGCTCGACCAGTTGCTGATTCATCGCGCCGCAACAGAGATTGCCGTACTCCATGAAGCATTCGGTGAGCGCGCGCGAGGCGTCGCCGACGTAATAGCGCCGCGTGCGTTCGTCGTCCTCGAAATGCAACGCGACGATCAGGCGAAACTGCATCGACGAAATAGTCAGGATGACCAGGTTCTCGCCCTGCGGTTCGTCGCTCGCGCGCGGTACGACTTCACACGACTGCCCTTCCTGCGCGACCAGACGCGTGCGTGCAGCGGCCGTAAAGATCCGCTGAAAGCTGTCTTTCGCGTGGTCGCCGATCATGCCGGCGCTCCGGCGCGCGACGTTTCGAGTTGCGCGTACAGTTGCGTCGAGGCGGCTTCCACGCTCGCGAGCGAGGCCGCGATCATCTTGCCGCCCGCCTGGATGTCCTGGAACGTCGAGGCGGTGATCAAATCGTTGCGGTTGAGGCTGTCGCGATAGCTCTTCGAGAGTTCCTGCGAGCGCGTTGCCAGCGTGCGCACTTCACCCGCCACGATCGAGAAGCCGCGCCCGGCCGCGCCCGCGCGCGCCGCTTCGATCGACGCGTTGAGCGAGACGATCAGCACGTGGCTCACGATGGCGGACAGCTCCTGATTCTTGCGGTGCATGTCCTGGTTCTGCGCCATCAGCGAGATCATCTGCTCGTGCCAGCGCTCGAACGTGGACGACATCAGCTTGAGGCGGCCCGCCTCGCTCGCGATATGCGCAACGCGGCTCATGGCGTCGTCGCCGCGCTGGCGTTCGCTCGCGAGCGCCGCCTCGAGCGCGTCGGCCACGGAGCGGCGCTGCGCGAGTTCGGCGCGCAAAGAGTCGATCTGCGCGTCGAACGCGGCCTGCTGCTGCGCCGCCGCTTCGTGCTGCCCGGCCGCCAGCGCCTCGGCGTCCGCGAGCGCTTCGGCGTGCGCCGATTGTTGCGCGAGCAACGTGTCGCGCGACGCGCCCTGCGCGCGGCGGCTCAGCACGAACGCGACGATCGCGGCCAGCACGGCGCCGGCCACGCCTCCCATCAAGTACGGTAAAACCACGGCAACCCCCGACTGCGCTTAGGCGACCAGCGCTTCTTGCTTGTCTTCAGCCACGTCGCCGACCTGCACCGCCCATGCCTGCGGCAGACGCACGATGGTCTGGAAGTGGCGATATTCGGCCCCGGTGCGCTCGTCGGTGAAACGCAGGTCGATCGCGCCGCCTTCGCGTTCGAGGAACGCGCGCACCGCATCCATGCCCACGCCGCGGCCCGACACTTCGGTCACTTGCGCCGCCGTCGAGAAGCCCGAGCGGAAGATGAAGCCGGCGATCACGTCGTCGCTCACCGCTTCGTCCGCGCCGATCCAGCCGCGCTCCACGGCAATGCCGCGAATGCGGGCGAGCGCGAGGCCGCGGCCGTCGTCGCCGAGCGTCAGGTGCAGCGCGCCGTCCAGCACGTTCATGTCGATCTGGATATGACCCGCTTCGCCCTTGCCTTGTGCACGGCGCTGCGCCGGCATTTCGATGCCGTGGTCGAGCGAGTTGCGCAACAGATGCATGAACACGTCGCGCACGGTGCCCGAGGTTTCGCTACGCAGGCGATAACCGTGGTCTTCGATGCTCACGACCGGCGCGATCTTGCCGAGTTCTTCCGCGAGCGACGGCAGCGATTCCGTCACGCCCGCGAGCGCATCTTCCACCCGCTCGGTGCCGATGCCGCGCAGCGTGCGGCGCAGTTCGGCGCGCATCGTACGCAGTGCGTGCAGGTCGTTGTCGTCGGTGTGCTCCACGATACGCAGCGTCGCTTCAATCGCGTCGCGGGCAATGCTGATGTTCGCTTCGTCGGCTTCCGTGCGCGGACCGCGACCGAGGCTCACCGAGTTGATGCTCGCGTAATGCTCGACGGCGGCCTTTACACGCGCCAGATCGTCGATCAGCGCCTGCTGGTCCCACACGTGATCGGGGTCGTCGCGGCGCAGCGCGTCGTAACGCTGCTCGACTTCGTGCGCCACGCCCGTGACGTGCTGCAGGCTGTACGTGCGCGCGTTGCCCTTGATCGTGTGCATGTTGCGGAACAGCTCGGCGATCGCGTTGGCGTCCGCGCAATCGTGCTGACGAATGATGCGTTCGTTTTCGTGGATGAAGTCCGTTGCGCTGTCCACGAAGTGGTGGAACTTCTCTTCGTTGACCGCGAGAATTTCGCCGATCATTTCCAGGCGGCGCTTCTGCTCGCCCGCTTCGGCCGCGAGTTCGCGCAGTTCCGTCACGTCGCGCACGCACAGCATCAGGCGCACGACCACGTCGTTTTCGTCGGTGATCGCGGACCAGCTCAGGTCCAGCACCTTGGCGCGGCCGTCCGGCAGCGTGCGCGTGACTTCGTTCACGAGCAAGTGCTGGTTGAACGCGAAGTTCACGTCGTCTTCGCCGAGACAGGCGTACACGGCGGCGTCGATCTGCGAAAGCGTGTCGGCGTCGAGTTCCGTGTGCGAGAACACGAGGTCCATGAGCGAGCGGCCGGCAATGTCGTTGGTCTCGAAGATCGCTTCGAGGTACGCCGAGTACTCGCTGTGGATCGTCGCGCCTTCGACGACGGTGAGAATACCTTGCTGCATGTTCTGCAACATCGCCTGAATGTCGGCGGTCTTGCGCTTGAGCTGTGCGGAGCTGTGCTGGATCTTCTCGATCATGCCGTTGAACGCAACGATCGAATGACCGATCTCGTCCATGCGGCCAACCGGCACGCGGCGCGTGAAGTCCTGATTCGACGCGATCTCGCTCATCTCTTCCTGCATGCGCGAGAGCGGGCGCGTGATCTGGCGATACAGCAGCAGACCGATGATCGTGAGCAGCAGCACGGCGCCGCCCGTCACGCCGGCAATGGCGCTCGTGGTGGTGTCGAGCGTGCCGTTGAGCGTGTTGATCGCGTCGTCTTTCTGGCGGTTCTTTTCCACGCGCATCGTCGTGACGATGCCTTCGAGTTCGTCGCGATACTCGGCAACGTTTGCGAAGAGGTAGGCTTGCGCGAGTTCGTTCTTGCCGCTCTCCTTCATCTTCGCGGTGTCGTCGATCGCCGAGAAGTAGTTCGCGAGGCTTTCTTGCGCCTGCGAAACGAGACCGTCCTGCGCGTGGCTCGCGGCGGCCTTGCGCTGCACTTCGAGCGCGGCGCGCAACGCGGCTTCCTTGGCCTTGAGGTCGTTCTGCGCGAGCGACGCCACGGTGGCGTCGGGTGCGTAAACGAGCGTCATGGTCGCGAGCTGCACGTCTTTGACGAGCGACACGAGATCGGAAGAAGCGAGCGCGCTCGGCACGACGCCTTGAGTCACCTGGCGTACGTCGGAAGCACTGCGGCGAGCCTGATAAACCGCGTAACCGCCAATGGCGGTCAGCGCAACGAACATCAGGACGATGAGAAGCGTAATGCGATGACGGATGGTCATGTCGAAATCCCCGGGCCTTCGTTTGCCGGCCGCGCTATGACTGCGCGACTCATGGCAATAGCGGCCAATTTATTCACGGTGGATATTGACGGTTAGGTATGACGAAATGATGAATGTTGTTATTCCGTCACATTGGCCCTATTTCCATGCCCGTTTCGCTCGCGTGACTCAGTCGGGCACGGCGGGATCGTCGAGAAAGCACACCATCAGTTCGTCGTCGACATATTCGCCTGCGATACACAGGCCGCGCGGCTCGACGCCATAGCGTACGAAACCCAGCGAACGATAGAGCGCCTGCGCGCGCGGGTTTTGCGAACTCACTACGAGATTCACCTGCATCACGCCGCGCTCGCGCGCTTCGGCAATCGCGCGCACCAGCAATTGCCGGCCAAGGCCCGTGCGCCGATACGCCGGATCGACGAACACGCCCCAGATGAACGCCTTGTGCGCTTCCTTTTGCCGCGCGTTACGCATGAGGCCCGCGATGCCCACGAGCGTTTCGCCATCGAACGCGCCAAATACAATTTGCGTCTCGCTCGTGCGCACGCGCGCGACGTTCTGCTCGTGCGTGTACGCCGCCTCTTCTTCGTACGTGGGCACGATGCCCGCCGGATAGTTTTGCGCCGCATGCAGACGCATGGCGTGAAAAGCCGCGGCGTCCTGCTCGATCAGCGGGCGAATCGTGAATGGCGTGGGCTTCGGTTCGTTCATGGCGAGGTTCGCATCGACGAGGACCTTCAAGGCTAACACGCGCTCGCGCAGCAATGCGTTGCGCTAAGATGGAATGTCCGATTCGCTTGAGCCATGTCATGACGTCGAGCACCGATCCCTTCTTCTGGCGCGATGCCGCGCTGCCGTTCGTCGAAGTGCGCGCGATCGCCGATGGCCGCAAGGTGCGTTACGGCCGTCACGCGCATCGCACGTTTTCCATTGGCGCGGTCACGGGCGGCCGCAGCACGTATTCGAACGGCGCAACGCTCGCGCATATCGGCGCGGGCGCGGTTGTCGTCATCAATCCCGAAGTCGCGCACGCGTGCAATCCGGAAGCGGACGCGCCGTGGTCGTACCGCATGTTTTATGTCGACGTGGCATGGCTCGCGAAATTGCAGCACGAACTGGGCTTTGGCGCACAAGAAGGTTTTCGTCCGTTCGTGCAAACGCTCACGCATGAGCCTGCATTGTTCGACGGACTCAATGCCCTTTATGCGTTGCTCGTCGACCCGCACGAAAGTACGCTGCGCAAGGAAAGCGCGCTCACCACGTATTTCACGCGGCTTCAGCAGTCGCTCAATCCGGCGCCGCTGAATGCACGCGAACCGAATGGGCGTCTCGCGCGCGCCGCCGAATTCATCGACGACAACTACACGCGCGCGCTCAAACTCGAAGAGATTTGCGCGGCCGCCGGGTTGTCGCCGTCTTATTTGATTCGTGCGTTTCGCGAGCAATACGGTATGACGCCGCACGCGTATGTCGTAAACCGGCGCATCGAATTCAGCCGTGCGCAATTGCGGCGCGGTCATGCCATAGCCGATGTTGCCGCCGAAGCCGGTTTCGCCGATCAGGCGCATTTGCAGCGCGCGTTTCGTCAGTTCGTGGCGGCCACGCCGGGGCAGTATCGCGGGTGATGCCGGCTTGAATGCGCGCGCGTTTAGTACGTTTATCGCGCAGTCAATGCAGTAACAACCCGATCGCGCTCGCCGCGAGCAGCACGGCCATCACGCGATTCACGAAGCGCACGCGCGCGGCCTTGCGCAATGCGTGACGCAGCGAGGCGCCCGCCCACGCCCAGCACGCGATCGACAGATAGCACACCACGAAATAGATCGCGGCGAATTGCCAGACGAGCGCAGGCTCGCCGCTCGCCGCGTAAGCGCCCACGCCCGCCACCGAAGCGAGCCACGCTTTGGGATTGAGCCATTGCATCGCGGCACCGACCATCAACGAAGGGCCGCGCGCGGAATCGTTGGTGTCAAAGCGGCCACTGTCGATGGCGAGCCGATACGCCACGTACAGCAGAAATGCCACGCCCGCCCATTCGATCGCGCGCGCGAGAAACGGCCAGCGCAATAGCAGCGCATGCATGCCGAGCCCGATCAGCAGCAACAGCAACGCAAAACCCACGGTAGCGCCCGTGACGTGACGCAGGCTCGCGCGCAATCCATAGCGCGCGCCCGCGCTCAGCGCGACGACATTCACGGGCCCGGGTGTGATGGACGTGGCCAGTGCGAAAGCGGCCATCGACAACGCGTTAGTTACGGCTTGATTCACGGCATTCCTCGTTACGCCCTGCGGCGAAATCAAATACCGTGGAGCGTAAGCGCGCCGCGCGCGAGCGTATTGAAGAAAATTACCCATGGCCGCACTCGCGTTATCATCGCGGCCAGGCAACATGTTTACTGGAATTTCAACGTGAAACGCATTCTTGTCATTGGCATTGGCGCGGGCGACCCCGATTATCTGACCGTGCAAGCCATCAACGCACTCAATGCCGCCGACGTGTTCTTCGTGATGGACAAAGGCGCGGCCAAAGACAAGCTCGTCGCGCTGCGCAAGGAGATTTGCGCGCGCTTCATCAAGGATCACGATTACCGCATGGTCGAAGCCACGAGTCCCGAGCGGCGGCGCGACGAAGGCATCGATTACAAGGCGGCGGTGGATGAACTGAATCGCGACAAGCAAGCGGTATTCGAGCGTCTGATCGAAGACGAACTCGGCGCGGGCCAATGCGGCGCGTTTCTCGTATGGGGCGATCCCTCGCTTTACGACAGCACGATCCGCATTCTCGACGCGATCCTGGCCGAAGGGCGGCTCGCGTTCGACTTCGAAGTGATTCCCGGTATCAGCAGCGTGCAGGCGCTCGCGGCCAAACATCGCGTGCCGCTCAATTTCATCGGGCGTCCGGTGAACATCACCACGGGAAGGCGGCTCGCGGAAGGCGGCTTTCCGCATGACGTGGACAGCGCCGTCGTGATGCTCGACGCGCAAAACGCTTACACGCAACTCGAAGGCGCGGACCTCGACATTTACTGGGGCGCCTATGTGGGCACGCCCGACGAGATCCTGATGTCGGGACCGCTCGATGCCGTGAAAGACGAGATCGTTCGCGTGCGCGCGCAAGCTCGCGAAGCGAACGGCTGGATCATGGACACCTACTTGCTGCGCAAGCGCGGTGTGAAAGAGTAAGAAGAAATAGAAAAAAGGCGCTGTTCCCAGCGCCTTTTTGTCGACATCGCTATACGCGAACGCTTACGCGAGTCCCACGCACACCGCCACGACGATCGAGCCGAGCAGCAGCACCGCGCCTATCGTCTTGCGCTTGTTGAGTTCCGTCCACAGCAGCACGCCCGTGAGCGAGAGCAGGATGAGCGCGCCCGCGAAGCTGTCGATGAACAGCACCCAGCCAACGCTCATGCCCACGCCCTTGTGCAGATTCGTGATCGTCGCGACCAACGAGTTCTCGTTGCGCTTGAGCGTGAGTTTGTCGTTGCCCACCCAGTATTCGACCGTCACGTTCTGGTCCGGCGAGATGAACATCATCTGCCAATGCTCGGGCTGCACCACCGTGCGATCGCCCCAGGCCACCTTGTGCTCGGGTTCCTTCTGCACACGGCCCATGCGCGCGGGCAGTTTCAGGTCGGCTTGCGAACGCAGCCATTTGGCCATTTCGCGCGGCGTTTCCGGCGCGGGATCGGGCACGTCGATCTGCATGCTCGACACTTGCGGCGCGCCGGGCGAAATGCGCAGCGGTTCCATGCGATGGTTGAGCACGAAGCCCGTGGTGCCGAACAGCAGACCGAGCGCCGCGCCCCACAGACCGACCCAGCCATGCACCTTGCGCAACCATTTGATGAAGGTCGCGCGACGCGAACGCTTCGCGCGTTCCTCGCGCTGCGCGGCGTCGAGATGCGTGAGCGGCGCGGCGGGCGCGTCGATCTCGGCGGTATCGGTAATGCTCATGTTTCACTCCAGAGTCGCAAAAGATTGTGATAGCAGCCCACAAGGCTGCGACGCGCTTGCGCGTCGGCGTCGCTCGCGTTGAGCCGCTGAATGGCGGTATCCATGTCGAAGAGCAGCGCGCGTTTCGTGTCGTCGCGCACGAGGCTCTGCACCCAGAAGAAGCTCGCGATGCGCGCGCCGCGCGTCACGGGCCTGACCTGATGCAGGCTCGTGGCCGGATACACGATCATGTCGCCCGCAGCTAATTTCACTTCCTGCACGCCATACGTGTCTTCCACCACGAGTTCGCCGCCGTCGTATTCGTCCGGTGACGAGAGGAACAGCGTGCACGAGACGTCGGTGCGCAACTTCACACCATTGGGCAGCACGCGCACCGCGCCATCGACATGACTGCCGAACGTCATGCCGCCTTCATAGCGATTGAAAAGCGGCGGATACACCTGGTTCGGCAGCGCCGCGCTGATGAAGAGCGGATTGCGCTCGATGGCGGCGAGTACCGCGTCGCCCAGTTCGCGCGCCATGGGCGTGTGCTCCGCGATCTGCTGATTGCGCTTGACAGGCGCGCCGGACCAGCCGGCCGTGGCGCGACCATCCACCCAGGCTTCGCCGGCGGCGTCGAGCTTCGCGCGCAGCGCGCGCACCTGCTCGGGGGTCAGTACGTTGGGGACGTGAACCAGCATCGTCGTTTCCTTCGTGGCTTGCTTCGCTGAGGTCACGCAACGCGCGCGCAACGCATCGTGCGAACGTGCAAAAAGCCCGCAATGATGCGGGCTTCGCGTGACAACCGTGCGCGCCGTAACGCGCAGTAATCAGAACCGGTAGTCGGCCGTCGCGAGGAAAGTGCGGCCAATGCCCGGCACCGAACGCCCTCCGTCCGACTGGATAAGGGCGTCATAATAAAACTTGTTGGTGAGGTTCAGCAGATTCAGGCGCACGTCCCACTTCTTCTCGTGGTACTCCGCCATGGCATCCCAACGCGTATAACCGCCCACTTCCACGTAATTCGTATTCGCCGCATAACGCGACGACATATAGGTCGGGCCGCCGCCCACTTCCCAATGCGGCGTGAACGCATATGTGGTCCACAGCGTGAACGTATTGCGCGGCGTGTTGGCCGGCGTGTGGCCCTGTGTGCCGTCGAGCGCCTTCAGCACCAGTCCGTCCATGTACGTGTAGCCCGCGAACACCTGCCACTTGTTCGTGATGTGACCCGTTGCGCCCGCCTGGAAACCGCGCACGCGAATATCGCCTTCGAGCGT
This sequence comes from Paraburkholderia acidisoli, assembly GCF_009789675.1. NCBI lineage: Bacteria > Pseudomonadati > Pseudomonadota > Betaproteobacteria > Burkholderiales > Burkholderiaceae > Paraburkholderia > Paraburkholderia acidisoli. The sequence goes on from NZ_CP046914.1 coordinate 996,865, forward strand.
GTATTCGCCCGTTGACGTTTGCGTGCGCGCATTATCCATTTCCTGCTGGAAGAAGGCGGAAGTTACTGAAAGATTGCCGCCCAGCAAGTCCCACTTGCTGCCCACCTCATACGACTTCGTATGTTCGGGCGCGAGATTCTGCGTGTTGTTCGTGACCGTCAACGCTTCGAGCGACGGATCGAACGACGTGCCGTACGAGAAGTAATACGACTGCCAGTCGGTCGGCTGATAAATCGCGCCGGCGCGCACGCTCGTGAACGAGTTGGTTTGATCGGCATAAAGCGGCGCGCTGATCGTATTGCCGATATGCGCCTGGAAGCGATCCCAGCGCAGACCGCCAATGAGTTTCCAGTGCTCGCCGAGCGACATCGTTTCGTTGAAGTACGCGGCGAACGTGGTCGCGCCCGACTCCGCGTGATTGCCCACCGTCTGCGTAACGTTCGACGGTGTGGGGATATACACAGGATTGAGCAGCGAAACGATCGGCAGATTGTTACGCGTATAGGCCTGATTCGTGTAGCTGTCGTGACCGAGTTCGACGCCCGCGATCACTTCGTGCTTCACGAAGCCCGTGTTGAATTTGTACTGCGCCATCGTGTCGTTGTAGATCGAATGGTTTTCGATCACGCGATCGTGGCTCGCGAGCTTCACGTACAGGCTCTGCAGCGGCAGATTCGTGTAATTGCCGTTCGAGAGCGCCGTACTCGACGAGAGCGGCCCCGTGAGCACCGCGCCCGCCGCCGTTTCGCGCGCGTCGGTAAGCGAGTGCGAGAACTGCGTCTGGTTGCTGATCTTGAACTGATCGTTGAACTTGTGATCGACGCGTGCCTGCACCGTTTGCACGTCCTGAATCGTACGGTCGTCGGTGAGGCCGTAATAGGTGCTCTTCGACTGCGCGAACGGATGACCGTTGATTGACTGCACGCCGTAGTCGGGCATGTCGTAGTTATGCTGGATCAGCGCGGAAATCGTCACTTCCGTCGGCGTGCCGATACCGAAGCGCAACTCGGGCGCGAAGCCGTAATCCTTGTTCTTCATCTCGTCGCGCGACGAGCCCATCGACTGGCCGAACGCATTCAGGCGGAACGCCGCATGATCGCCGAGCGGACGATCGACGTCGAGCGTGGTGCGATAGCGGTCGTCGGTGCCGATCGTCGTCGACACTTCGGTGATCGGCTTGAGGCCCGCCTGCTTCGTCACCTGATTGATGACGCCACCCGTCGAACCGCGGCCGAACAGCATCGACGAAGGACCGTACAGCACTTCGATCGACTCGAGATCGAACGTGTCGCGATAGTACTGGTTGCGGTCACGGAAGCCGTCGAGATAGATGTCGTTTTGCGCCGTGAAGCCGCGCAGGTTGATGTTGTTGCCGATCTGGCCGCCTTCCGCGCCGCCGATCGTGATGCCGGGCGCGTTGCGCAGCGCGTCCTGAAAGGACGTGGCGCCTTGCGACTGCATCACCGACTTGTTGATGACCGTGACTGTTTGCGGAATGTCGCGCAATGCCGTGGGCGTTTTCGCACCGACCGTCGACGTCTCTGCCTGGAAGTCCTGATTATCGGCCTGGCCGGAGACGGCAATCGTGGGCAGCGTGGCGTTGGCCGGGGCGGGCGTGGCCGGCGCGGTTTGCGCGACTTGCGCGGCCGTGCCCGTGGTGGCGGTGACGGCGGGCGCGCTTTGCGCGAAGGCGGTCGTTGCGTACGGTACGGCAAAAGCCAGCGCGAGCGCACTCGCGAGCGGCGTCCTGGTCAACATGGGATCCCTGTCTAGGCAAAGCCCGTGCGAACGATGCGCTGTCTGAGCGCGAGCGGCACGGGTTCTCTGGCTTGCTGGGCGTCCCGAAGACACGGGTAACGATGCCTGGCTGGCTAGTTGTTATTCGAAAGTCCCGGATCGAGCCGGGGAATGAGAATCGCTATCATTCCATATGTTTCCGCATGTTTCAATGCGAAGTGTATTTGGGGCAGGGAAAGTGTGGCTTTTCGGTTTTAACGAGTGATTTTATGAGTTAGTAAAAAACCAAAAATATTTAATTATCAATAACTTAACTTCGTTTTCTCGTTTCGTCAGATTAATTTTCATGTATGAAAAAATAATGAAATCGAAAGGTTCGTGAGCAATACCTATTGCATTCAACCTCATGCGTTCTATTTATTTTCATGCACGGATTTGGGGCGCAATTCGGGCGGAGCCGGCGGCCAATACGGATTCGCGCCAGACTCGCGTTGCGCGCGCAAGCGCGTGCCTTGCCGCGCGGTGATGGCGGCGGCTATCGCAGTACGTTGCGCAGTGCGTTCAACTCGCCGTTCAAGCGCGAATGCAGCGCCGTGTTAGTCATGCGCTCCGCGCGAAGTTGCGCATCCAGCGCGAGGACGATGTCGCCGAGTGTGTCGATACTGTCGAGCAGCGGATCGTGGGGGACTTCGGCGCGCTGCTCGACCCGTAGCGGCTGCACCTTCGCGGCGATGGGCGCCGGAATGACGGGCTCGGGTTCGCGCTCGGCTTCGACGATAGGCAGCGGAGGAGCAGCGGGCGTCGAATCGGTCTCGAACAGCGACTTGAACAGCATCGGGAGTTTCATTGCAATGGCCTGCGGCGAGGGGCGCATATCATCGCATCGGCGGGGAAATGGCTGTCCTGAAAAAGTGGCGGGATTGGTACGTTACTTGGGGTGTGAAGAGGGTGTGTTATCCGCGCAAACAGCGGCCCTTACAATTTTCGTTGCGTTCCGACTGCACATTCCCAGTTCCTCCGCTGCCCATGCTCGCTGTTCATAGGACACCAAGGGTCCACGTTGCATCGGTCCGGAACTGGCGCATGTCGAGCATCGTGATCAGATCACGGGCCTGGCTGTGGTGATGAAATCCCGAAATTTCGGGCTTGTCAGGATCAACATCCCTAAATGAAATCGTCGCCTCGTCGTTGTCCAGTGCGACAAAGTGGAAACCGGTTTGCAGCTTTCCAGCGAAGGGTTTGGCAAGACGCAGCGGCACGCTCTCACCGCCCGTGGGCCAGTCGGCGAAATCCACGTCGAAGCGAACGACGTAATAGCCGGCTGAATTCAGGTATGCGTACGTGTATTTGTCAGGACTGCAAATTCGCGCAGAAAGCGTCCCGCCGATTTTGGGCCAGGTTTCCGGCTGCAGCTCGAGCCGGAAGCGCCGGTCGGCGGGAATGGCCTTGTAGCTGTTGGAGTAGGACGCATCACGCGCACCGTTATGCGTGATCTCAACGACCAACTGCCCCCTGGCTGCGTCAGGGAAAGCGACGTCCGTCTCCAGCACACGGCCACACTGCAGTGCCACCACCTGTGGGGAATTCTCATCGATCTGACCGCGCGCGCCATCAACCGAATGGACATCAAACCCGACACACTCGTCCACGACCGGCACAATGGGAAATTCACGCTTCTCCGGATCGAGCATGGCCCGCTCCGTTATTGCGGGAAACAGGTTGACGACCGGCGCGCAATAGAGGGCGAAATCCTGCGCACTGATCTGCTGGTCCAGCATCGCCGCTTCTCGCGAGAGCAGCAGTACGATTTCAAACTCTGCCCCACTGATGCGCTTCAGCCCCACTGCGAGGCCCGTGAGCGTGAAAAATCCGAAGCGACCCGGCATAGCGAAAAAATCGTGAACCAGCCGGTGCCCGTGCCACTTCGGCCGGACTGGCCTCAGCAAACCTTCATCGGGCTCCAGTCCTTCGTATTCCACGTGCATCTGCGGAACGCCAGGTCGGTTCATGCCGTGAAGTTCTCCATCCTCAAACGCACCCGGCACCCCCATCACAATGCCGATGACGCTCGTGTGGATCAGTTCGAGGAGTTGCGACGCCATCCGTTCTTCGCCGCAGAGGTAAACAGGCAACCGGTCCAGCCCATCGAGGCGGCAAAGCGGCGTGCCGTTGAGTGTGGTGAAGCGCAGCCGCAATGCTCCCCTTACGCGCACGGCGTCCTGGCTCTCGTGGAGATAGCGGTAAAGCTGCGGAATATCGGCAGGGACGCTGGTGGGCTTCACGCGCGTGATCCCGACCGGCCACATCGTTACAGGTTGCGTGGTACGAAACACACACTCCGCCTGCCCTTCGGCGGCTTCGCCCATGGTCAGCCGCGTGCCGCGCGGTAAAACCAGACCTTTCGCGCGATACGCGCCTTTTTCGTCCGGCCAGAAGCGCGCGACGCCAAGAGACGGTAGCGGCGCAGCATAGTTGATGTCCACGCCGTCGAGCTGGCGCAGCGCAGTTTCATGCGAGAACCGATCGATGCGCATCTGCGAACCCGCAGTGACAAAGGCAAATGACTGCGCCAGCCGCCCTACATAAGGGTCTTTGATCTCGCCGCCCTGAATGCCCAGCCTCGCCGCGACCTTGACATAACCCTTCGCGAAATCGCCACAGATTGCATCAGTAATGTACGTCAGCTCTTTCTGGTAGTAGTCGGGAAAATCCGGGTCCATCTCTCACGTCTCAAATTTACTTAGGTATACGAATTTATTAACCCGACCTAGCCGCTGTCGTTCCGTCGATTATGTCGCGCTGCAAGTCACTTGCTGGTTGCGACTACTGCAAGCGTTGCGCTGGGTCAGGAAAATGAAAGCTGCTATCGATGCGATGACCCGCAAGGCATGCATTCCGGGTAACTCTGCCGGGCACGGGTTAGTTGGACGTCCATCTATCAACCATCCCCCTTCTGAGCGAAAACTACCTTCGGATCTCTCCGAAAATCACACCCTGTGATTTTTATGATACTGTATATTTATACAGCATCATGATTTTAATCATGTCCCGCCCGCCCCCGCTCACCACCCTGGAACTCGTGGCGATCCTCAAGGAGAGTCCGACGACGAACACCCTGTCAAGCTTCTGTCTACCCTGATCAAAAAGGGAAGACGTCATGAGAAAGACGAAGAGAAGACAACCATGCAGTATCTAGACCGGGGAGAACTTTGGTGAGTACCAAAGCGAAAAAACCACTATGTCCTGTAGTCGCTGTATTGAATATGAAAGGGTGGCGTTGGCAAAACAAACATCTCGGCAAATGTGTTTCGGCATCTCTATTCGCATTTGCGCAAACGAGTACTTTTGGTTGATTTCGATCCACATTTCAATTTAACTCAAGCGGTCGTGTCTCAAACAGATTACGAAGCGTATAAGGCGGTAAATCGCACGATCTTTTCCGTAATGGAAGACGGTACTGCTCCATCAATTTTCAAGGTTAGCAGCAAACTCGGACGGCCGCCAAATCTCGAAGATGTCTCTATCAAGCTGAGACACTTCAGGATATTAATCCAGAGATCGATCTTCGCTTGGTACCAGGCGATTTTGATCTCTTTAAGTATTCGATGATCTCTGACGCAAAAATACTCGAACCGGTAAAAAACCGCATTCTTCAGTTCATCGAAAACGCGCGCACCGAACGAGAGCTAATTTGCATTGACTGCAATCCGAGCAGCTCGTTTATGACGATCTGCGCAATCCAAGCTGCGACGCATATACTTGTTCCTGTTTGTCCTGATCGATATTCCATGCTCGGATTAAAATTGCTAAATCGATTTTTTTAGAAGAGCTTCCTCAGCTTGCAAAAAAGCCGAAATTAATTGTTCTATTGAATGGAGTGAAAACGTCAGGCTACGATTCAACAGTAGAGAACTCTCTGCGGAGCGATCCGGATTTTGGTCCCGCCACACTTGCCAACACCCTCCACGTCTCTAAAGTCTTGGAAGCAAACGTCGACTACACGGAATCCGCAACTGACAGAAACGGCCAGAGCTGGTGCGTTACGCCGAGAATTACATCTATTGTCAACGAGGTAGGTAAAACATTGGGAATAGCATGAATAATGACTATCATAAAATTTTCCGTTTAATTTCCACATCGGGATTTCGCGAGCACGAAATTCATTATTTCGCTCAAAAAATTAGCTCTCCTATCTCCCAGCGAATTTATTAACTATATTTTTCATCTTATAAAATTAATAAATGACCCGATAAGGCAGCAAGACTTAGACATTGCTCCTGCAATATATAGACAAGCTCAACACGGAGTGGAAGGGAGAGTCGAGCGACTACTAACCGAAGAAGCGGGTCTACCTCGTTCAGTGTTTGTCTCTCACGAGCAACGCAAAACTTTTTTTCTTAGACCGACGGTGATAGTGCCAGCATTTCGCTCGCGTTGAGCGTCATATCAATTGGAGTGTCGTTCCCGAATGTTATGGGGAAAGTGGTTTCATGCTGCATCAACGCGACGACAATGTTCGCCCCAAACAACTCTTGTCGCGCTAGTACTTAGCGTTTCGTCTTCTACCACCGCACGCCCTCGCTTCTCTCGTCCGCCAGTTCCAGAGCGCGCCTCGCCTCGCTACGGGCTATCCCGATACCGTTTTTGGCGCGCCGCTGCAGGCTGTTGCGAATCTCCAGTACCTGCATGGCGGTGGCGCGGTTCTCGCGCGCGGCGGCAATCGCTTCGCTGCGTGTCAAGTCCGGCGATGACGTGAGCGTAATGCGTGCGAGCACGTTCGCCTGCTCGCATAACGTCAGCTTGTACGTGGTTTTGCTCCTATCGTAGTCTTTGCCGCGACCGTGACGCTGCACGGCGCGGCGATACGGATAGCCGTTAGCCGTTGGTCGCCCTACCTCACCCAATACGTCTCGCCATCGAACGCCACGGACAACCAGTCCGCGCCCACGTCATCGAATGCTCCGTCGCACACAAGCGTTTCGACAGTCCACTGGCGTGCGAGCACGGCACACACGTCCAGTTCCAGCTTCTTCAGCAACAGGAAACCGGCCAGCAACGCGTCGCGCTGCTCGTCACAGTCAGCAACTTCAAGGGCTCGCAGCGCCACATCCAGTTCGATAAGCCGCGCCGCCCCCCTGCGTGATAGAACGATATGATTTATCAATCATCATTATTCGCTATCCTTTTTAATAACAAGAAAAATCACACCCTATTATTTCCCGCTCGTCACCATCTCGCGGGCACTGTCGATCTTTTCGATGCCGTATTCGGCCTGACCCGCAATCGTGGTCTGCAACTGCGCCAGCTCCTCAATCAACCCGCTCAATGTCTCCCGGTTTTCACCACGCACGCGTTTCGCCAGCTCGCGTAGCCCTTTGAGTATCTTTTCCGCAAAGTCCTCGCCGGAGAAACAGCCGCGCGCCTCATCCAGTTCACCCGGCACGCTGACGATCTGATCCAGCACACGCTTCCCGTCGAGCAAATCCTCGATGCGCTCAGGCGGCAGCGATCCGTTGATGCGATAGCACTCCGCGTACGACATGGTTGATGCGATGATGTTCATGACTGGCTCCTGAAAAATCACAGGGTGTGATTTGTGGCCGGCGTGGCGCTGGCTACTGCGCGACGGGCCGGTTTGATGACAGGGAACGGCTTTGGCTCGGCGGCGCGCAACGCGCTGGCGACACGGGCCGCGCCATGCTTTTCCACCAGACGGTCAAGCGAGCGGCGCGCGACTGCCAGCTCGTCTTGCGCCGCGAAGTGCAGGTTGGTGTACGCAGACGTGGCATCGCAGACCCTGAGGCCCGAGTCGATATGGCTGACCGTATTACCGTGCAGCGCAAACCAGTAGCGCACGTTGTCGATGCAGTGCGAGAAACGGCGGCACTGCGTGCGCACGCGCTTTCCGTCCGGCGTGCCGTCATTCAGGTGCATGTTGAAATAGCTGGGCATGGCTGGCTCCTTGTTATGCGTAGAAAGCACGGCGCATCAGGTCAATCGCGTCACGCGATTCGTGTCCGCTCAATTCAAGCTGCCGCTTCACGGGTGTGCCGATCACAGCATTTCGGCCTTTACCGCTTCATCGAGCTTGCGGCCCCTCAGATGCGCGGTGTCGCGAGCGAACTGCATCAGCACGAACGCATCGGTGGTTTCAATCTTCTCCATCACTGCCCCAACCCGGCGCATGGCCGGGTTGGGGCAGTGATGGAGAAGCGGTTCCAGTAGTCTGCGGTCAGCACGCCTTCGATAATCGGTACGCAATCGAAGTCACGCTCCAGCGTGGCGACAAAGCGCAAGACGTCCTCACCCGTCATGACAAATGGCCTCGTCTCCAGATGACGCCCATGCATGTACAAGTGACTTGCTGCGCGCACGGTGATCCATAGCCGCACGAGCTGACGCAGTTGCGTCGTCGTGATGCGCTGGCCGTGTGGCCGGGTGAAGCGGTTGAACACTTCACCGAAGCGGCGATCCCACCACACCCGCAGCCACACGCCGAACCCCTTCTGTCCGTAATGCATGCAGTAGTTCAGGTGGTATTCGTCAGCAGCGAACGCTCTACATCCGCTGCACCACGAAGAGAACGGATTAGCGACTGCTTATTTCCGGACGATATATGGTTATCTCTTTTAGTTACGATAACTAATCTTTTTGGCAATAAAAAAGACGTGACGACGCCACGCCCCGGTTAGGACTGATTTAATCAGTTTGGTAAGAATAATGACGCGCTAGATGTTTGCGAATCGTTGAGCAGAGAAGTGAGACTTTCGGAGTAGGGTGCTGCGAGGCCGAGCGGCGTGTATGCAACCCATTCATCTAATATGAATATTTTCCTACATTAAATATTATCAGTCAATTTAACGAAAGCTATCTATAACGGATTGCGAACTTCAAGACGGACGCAGTTCGCTGCGTCCGTCCGGATTAAGCGCTTTCGAGCTGCTGAGGCCCAACATCATCGTTTGCCACCACAACCGCACCTGGACCATTGATCTGTGCAGGTATCCCGTCGAGCTTCATCAGGTACTCACCTAGCGTATCCCATGCCTGTCGCATTTCCTTTTCGAAGTTGTATTGCTGGTATGTCCGAAGCAAACGCGCGTCTAGCCCCTTTCTGCGCGCCTGCGAATGAATGCTGTGGTTAAGGCATCGGTCCACCACACGCTCGTCAACGCCACAGCCTTGCATGATTGTCGAACCCGTTCGACGCAGGTCATGCCACGACCACGGCCCACCGTGCAGGGCCAGCGAGCTTGCTGTGATCCCCGACATGCGGCTTTTCTTTTTCCACTTTCCAAGGCTCTGACGTGCACCGATGGCGCATTGGAGAATTGCGGTGGTGTACGGCTTGGCGGAATCGTGTGGATGTGGAAGCAAAAACGGCGTGCGCCCTGTCATAGTATGCAGTTCGCGTAACAGCTTCATGGAGAACGCGGACAGGAAAATCGTATGGCCTTTACCGTTCTTCGCATGCTCAGGCGGAATAAACCAGGTCGCTTTCGCGAAATTTATATGCTCGCGCCAGCGTGCCGAGCAGATTTCGTTGATCCGAACCATGGTTGCAAGTGTGATCCACACAGCGAGTTCTTCTTCGCGACGTATTGGCGTGGCAAGTCCCCTGCGTGAACCATCGCGGAATTCGAAGGCATGGCGCAGAAGCTGGAAGCGGTTGCGCAGCTCGATAATTTCGTCGTCAACGAGCACGCGATCCGACCAGTCCTGATATCCGTCGGGTAGCAGCCGTTTGAGATTGATAGACTCGACCGGGCTGATGTCGAAAAGCAACCCCCAGGGTCGGCGTTTTCCTGCCCACGAGAACATCGCATCTACGTATATACGCAGCGAGATCGCCCTCGATATCTTCCCTGCCGAAATGAGCGCTACCAACGTTTGCCGGATATGCTCCGACTTCACATCGCTGACTCGAAGCGCGCCTGCCCGAGGCAGCAGATGCAGTTCGAACAAACGGCGCACGGCTTCCGCATGGTCCGCTGTATTTTCCGCCATTGCTTCGGAATGCCATTCATCGAACATGGCCTGGACAGTCAGGGTTTGCTCTGCCTGCTGGCGCTCTCGCTCTGCCAGTTGCTGCTCCTGACGAACGATCTCGGCCTGCTCCAGCCTGATCTTATGGATGACGGCCTTCTTCTGACCCGCCGGATCACCGCCACACTCAACACGCAGCTTCGTTTCATCGAACTGCTGTCGTATTGATTCAAGCGAGTCACGGGGCCACGCGCCAAGCGGCATCTCGCGTGACTTGCCATCGAACCGGTAGCGATACCGGAAATGCACGCTGACCCGCCCTTTCACACCGGCATGCACCTTGCCCGAGAGGCCCGACCCGTCACGCACAGTGCGGTCATTGTCAGCGACGGTCAGCGCCAGCAACTGCGCCTCGGTGATGGTTTGAGTACGATCTTTCCCCACGATATTCCCCACAAAACATCTGCGGCGTACCGATTCTACGAAGAAGCGGAACCGCTGTGTCAACAACTAAGTTGTCGAAACCAAACAGAACAAATGCTTGTGGGCCTTGTGCGCTGCAAGCAATTCTTTTCCACCGTTTCCGTGCACACCCCTGTGCGTAACCCTTGAACACACTACGCAACTCCTTGAACCCAAACGAATCCCCCGCACTGTCACCGCAAGCATCACCGCGCCCGATCTTGTCCACAGTTTTTGTTCACAGCCCTGTGCACAACCGCTGCACATCCGCGCTAACCCGCTGATCCCAAACACAAACGCCGCCCTCACCGCTCAACTTGCACATTTCACGAGCACCCGCGGCCTCTCACGCACGCGCCCGACTTATCCACACAAAACGGGCATAACTCTGTGCATACCTCCCGCAACATCTCACCCAATGCCTTGATCGCAATACGAAATCGCGGGCTGCATCGGCATCCATCCGCAACGCATGACCAAGCGGCATCGATCCGCATAAACCCTAAAGTTCATACGGATAAATGCCGTTAGAACCTGACGTGTTGTTGGGCCCAGCGAGGCCCGTCTGCAAGGAATCTCATGCGCAACAATCAGCCCGTCACGCAGCAGGAATACGACTATCCCGCTTCGCAGATGCTCGTCTCCGCGACCGACCTCAAGGGCCGCATTCAATACTGCAATCCCGCGTTCGTCGCGGTATCCGGCTTCTCGAAGGACGAGTTGATCGGCAAGCCGCACAACATCATTCGTCATCCCGACATGCCCGCCGAAGCGTTCGCGGACCTGTGGGAAAGCATTCAGGCGGGCCGGCCGTGGACCGCGCTCGTCAAAAACCGCCGCAAGAGCGGCGAACACTACTGGGTTCGCGCGAACGTCACGCCCGTCTCCGAGCAGGGCCGCGTGGTCGGGTATCTGAGCGTGCGCGTCAAGCCCTCGCGCGACGAGGTCCGCGAAGCCGAAGCGTTGTACGCCAAGATGCGCGAAGGCCACTTGCGCGGCGTGAAACTGCGGCACGGCGCGATCGTGCGCACAGGCTTCGTCGGGGCGATGCAGGCGTTGATGCGCGTGCCGGTCGCCACGCGCATCGCCGTCGGTTATGGCGGGGTCGCGGCCGTGTTCGCGGTGGCGGGTTGCATCGCGTGGCAAGGCTTGCCGCCGTTGCCGTTCTGGGGCGCGTTCGGCGCCGCCGGTGTGAGCGCGATCGCCGCATGGCGCCTCACCACGCGACATCTCGGTGAACCGCTCGCGCAGATGTCGGCGGTATCGACTCGCATGGCGGCGGGCGACCTCACGGCCACGCTCGCGATCGCGGCCAACGACGATCTCGGCGACGTGCTCCAGGCGCTCAATCAGCTGCAGGCCAATCTCACGGCGATCGTCTACGACGTGCGCTCGCAGATCGACGGCATGCTCGACGCCGCGCACGAAATCTCCAGCGGCAATCTCGATCTCTCGCGCCGCACTGAATTGCAGGCGGCCTCGCTCGAGGAAACCGCCGCCACGATGGATCAGTTGACGACGACGGTCCAGGCCAATGCCGAAGCCAGCGCCCGCGCACTCGATCTCGCCCGCGACGCGCAAGCGGCCGCCGCCGAAGGCGGTTCGATCGCGGGCCAGATGGAACGCACGATGACGGGCATCACGCAGGCCTCGCAGCGTATCGCCGACATCACCGGCGTGATCGACGGCATCGCGTTCCAGACCAACATCCTCGCGCTCAATGCCGCTGTGGAAGCCGCGCGCGCGGGCGAGGCGGGCCGCTCGTTCGCCGTCGTGGCGGGCGAGGTGCGCATGCTCGCGCAACGCTGCGCGGCATCGGCGAAGGAAATCAAGCAGGTCGTCGATGCGAGCGTCCACGAAATCGCGGAAGGCACGCGCCTCGTCGGCAGCACGACCGCGCAAATGCGCTCCATCGACGAAGCCGTGAGCCGCGTCTCGTCGATCATCGTCGAAGTCGCGAACGCGAGCGGCGAGCAGGCCGAAGGCATACGCCAGGTCAACCAGGCCGTCGCGCATCTGGACAGCGCCACGCAGCAAAACGCCGCGCTCGTCGAGCAGGCCGCCGCCACCGCGCAGCGCCTTGCCGAACAAGCCGACGTGCTCGACGAAGCCGTGCGGCTCTTCACCGTCGCGGGCACGCAGGCACCGCAACGCGCGCGCCCCGCACACGCGCCGAGCACGAACGATTTCGACGAATTCGCGGCTTGAGCGGCTTGTGCGCGTTGAGTCGCCTGAATGCCCGGAGCATGCATTGAGCAACTCGGGCGGCCCGAACGACCTGAGGTGATTCGGGCGGCATAGGCCAGCAAACCCGCGTACCAGGCCAACGCTCTCGCGTGCTCATTCCTCTGAAAGATCGGCGTAACTCCCATCTCGACAGCGCTTTTCGCCAACGGCACCATGCAAAGCGTCGGCACCCAGCACCTGGGCGCCGATCCGAGTAACAACGGCGTTTCGACGGCTCCCCGGCCTGCCCGGGCGAGCCGTTTTTTCTTGGTGCCGCGCCCGCCTTGACGACGCTTTGCGTCACAACCATGACAGCGACGTCGAGCGCAACGCATTTCGCATGCAACGTTGCACAGCGCGCAAAAATGGGCCGTTGCGGTGACGAGTCGCGTTACACTGGCTTGCCGGGGATGCGGCGCGGCAGCCGTCCGGCTCAGTGTGCGCCTGCGCTCACTCGTAAAAGACGCCGCGCGGCCGCCCCCTTACAATGGTTCGACCACCAACGCAAGAGGACTATTCAATGCGCACGACCGGGTCTTCCGGAAACATGACCCTGCTCACCGAGCATGACGACGCGACCGGGCGCGAACTGCGTTCACTGCGCCTCGAATCGGCGGCCGACGGCAAAAGCCTCTTGCTGATCGAAGTCGACGAACGCAAGCCAGGTATCCACCGCGAAGTGCGTTACGAGATCACGCCCGCGGAGTTGATCGCGGCCATTCGCGCGCAAGGCGCGGAGCTGCCGGGAGAGTCGCACACGCGCTAAAGCGCGGGCAAACGTTGTCGATGGCAAACTGCGGGAGCGCACTCGCGCGCTGCGGTTTGCGCTGTCTTTCGGCGTCCGGCCGCGCGCATGCGCGGTGCGAACGCAAGCGTTGCCGCCCTTCGGGCAACGCCCGGCGCCGGGCTTCGAATCCGGCGCTTTTTTCACGTACCTGCCGCGCAAGGCCGGTACGCTGACGCACGCGTGCGGCCTTCCTTGCACGCCTTCGAAATGCGTCCATAATCGTTACGTTAATCTTCCACTTTGTTTCCCTTTCCCCGTCTGGAACGCTGGAAGTAAGCCGATGCTACATGACCTCCTCGCGCGCTACGGGCCCGCGCTGGTATTCGCGAATGTTCTCGCCGGATCGCTTGGGCTGCCCGTGCCCGCGATGCCCGCGCTCGTGTTGTTCGGCGCGATGGCGGCCATGCATCCCGGCCTCGTCGGCCAGCAGGTGGCGCCGGTGCTCGCGCTCGCCATCTTCGCCATGCTGATCGGCGACAGCGTCTGGTTCCTCGCGGGCCGTCTTTACGGCGGCGACACGCTCAAGACGCTTTGCAAGCTCTCGCTCTCGCGCGACACCTGCGTGAAAAAGACCGAACGCTTTTTCGGCCGCTGGGGCGTGCGCGTGCTCGCCGTGGCGAAGTTCGTGCCGGGTCTGTCGCTCGTGTCGGTGCCGCTCGCCGGTGCGATGGGCGTGCCGTATCGCCAGTTCATTGGGTTCGACGGCATCGGCGCGGCGCTCTGGTCGGGCACCGGCCTGTTGATCGGCGTGATGTTCGCCCCGCAAATCGACATGCTGATGGCGGGCGCGAGCCGCCTCGGGCGCGGCGTGGCCGTCGTCATCGTCGTGTTGCTGCTGCTTTACGCGGCGTACCGCTGGCAGCGCCGCCGCCAGCTCATCAAGAAGCTCGCGAATGCGCGTATCACCGTGGACGATCTCTATCGGGCGATGGGCGCCAAGCCGCCGCCCGTGGTGTTCGACATTCGCTCGGAGGAAAAGCGCAAGCTCGATCCGTACGTCATTCCGGGCGCGATTTTCGCCGACGAGCGCCAGCTCAGCGAGATCCTCGCGAAGTATCCGCTCGATCAGAAGCTCGTGATCTACTGCTCCTGCCCCAATGAAATTTCCGCGGCCTGGATGGCGAAGAAGCTCGTCGAGGCCGGTTATGTCGATGTATTGCCGCTGCTCGGCGGACTCGACGCGTGGCGCGACGCCGGCCGCACGCTCGAGTCGCTGCAAATGCAGGCGCGCAACGAAGTTCCGGTCAACATCACGCCTAAAGCTGTCTGATCCGGGCGGCTCGCTCCCGCCGCCGCCCGCACGTGGAGAACCACCAGATGGGCACGATTCCCGAAACCGAGGTTGAAGACACCGACGCGGCGCCCGCCGCGAGCCAGCTTTCCGACACGCAACCGCAACCCGCCGAAGCGCCGTTCTCGACGCTCTCCACGCGGATGCACCAGATGTTCCCGCAACTCACCGACGCCGAAGTCGCGCGCCTCGCCCGCTTCGGCGAGCGCCGCCACTGGGCGGCGGGCGAAATGCTGTTTCGCACTGGCGAAACCGGCCCCGGCATGTTCGTGCTGCTCTCCGGTTCCGTCAAAGTTTCGCAGCACGACGGGCTCGGCCGCGAGCGCCTGATCGTCGAACACGGGCGCGGTCATTTCCTCGCCGAAGTGGGCCAGTTGTCCGGCGGCCCGGCGCTCGTGGACGGCATGGCGCTCGAACCCGTGGATGCGATCCTGATTCCGCCCGAACGCCTGCGCGCGGCCATCGTCGCCGAAGCCGAACTCGGTGAACGCATCGTGCGCGCGCTGATCCTGCGCCGTGTCTCGCTGATCGAAAAGGGCGCGGGCGGCCCGATTCTCGTCGGCAAGCACAACGATCCCGCGCTGGTCTCGCTGCAAGGCTTCCTTTCGCGCAACGGTCATCCGTATTCGGTGCTCGACGAACGCGACGAAAGCATGCTGAACGTGGTCGAACGCTTCGCCGCGCGCTGCGAGGACCTGCCGCTCGTGATCTGCCCCGACGGCTCCGTGCTGCGCCATCCTTCCTCGCCGGAACTCGCCACGTGCCTCGGCATCCTGCCCGAACTCGACGGCGAACGCGTCTACGACGTTGCCGTGGTGGGCGCCGGTCCCGCGGGTCTCGCCACGGCCGTGTATGCGGCGTCCGAAGGGCTTTCGGTGATCGTGCTCGACTCGCGCGCGCCGGGCGGTCAGGCGGGCGCGAGTTCGCGCATCGAAAACTATCTCGGCTTTCCCACCGGCATCTCGGGTCAGGCACTCGCGGGCCGCGCATTCGTGCAGGCGCAGAAGTTCGGCGCGCACGTCGCGATTCCCGTGAACGTGCAGGCGCTCCATTGCGACGAGGCGCCTCGCCGGCTCGAAACCTGTAGCGGCGACGTGCGCGCGCATACCGTCGTGATCGCGAGCGGCGCCGTGTATCGCAAGCCCGCCATCGACGGACTCGATCGCTACACCGGCCGCGGCGTGTACTACTGGGCGTCGCCGGTCGAAGCCAAGCTCTGCAAGCACGAGAACGTCGTGCTCGTGGGCGGCGGCAATTCGGCGGGCCAGGCCATCGTCTATCTTTCCACGCACGCGCGCCAGATCGACGTGCTGATCCGCAAGACCGGGTTCGAATCGACGATGTCGCGTTACCTGATCGACCGCATTTCTTCGCTCGCGAACGTGAACGTGCATCCGCGCACGGAGATCGGCGGTCTCGGCGAAGACGACAGCGGTCTCGCCTCCGTGCAACTGAAGCTGCCGTGCCCGCAAGGCGTCGATCACTTCGACGCGCGCCACCTGTTCCTCTTCACGGGCGCCGAGCCGAACACGGGCTGGCTGCGCGAGTGCGGCGTCGCGCTCGACGCGAACGGCTTCGTGCTCACCGGCGACAACGAGTCGTGCAGCCTCTCCACCTCGGTGGAAGGCGTCTACGCCATCGGCGACGCGCGCGCGGGCTCGACCAAGCGCGTGGCGGCGGCCGTGGGCGAAGGCGCGGCCGTGGTCGCGCAGATCCATCAACGTCTCGAAGCCCTGCGGCCCGTGCGCGTGGCGGCGGCCGTCAATGCCTGAAGGCGAAGGCGATGTCGATGTCGAGCGCGCTACGTCCATCAACGCGTCCGTCGATGCCGCCATCGACACGCATTCGAACACGCCCACCCTGCCGCTGAGCGCGGCGCGCACGCTGCATCTCGCGGCCCAGGGGCTGCTCGTGCCGCCGCGCCGCAAAGCCACGCCCGACGAGGTGCTCGCCGCGATCCGCCGCATGGCGCAATTGCAGATCGACACGATCCACGTGGTCGCGCGCAGCCCGTATTTCGTGCTGTTCAGCCGCATTGGCGCGTTCGAGCCACGCTGGCTCGACGCGCTGCTCGCCGCGGGCAAACTCTTCGAATACTGGTCGCACGAGGCGTGTTTCGTGCCGATCGAGGATTACGGGCTGCTGCGGCATCGCATGCTCGATCCTTCGGGCATGGGCTGGAAATACGCGGCCGCGTGGCACGAACAGTATCGCGAGGAAATCAGCGCCTTGCTCGAACACATACGCGCGCAAGGGGCCGTGCGTTCCGCCGATTTCGCGCGGGCCGAAGGCGAGAAAGGCAGCGGCTGGTGGAACTGGAAGCCCGAAAAGCGCCACCTCGAAGTGCTGTTCGCCATTGGCGCGCTGATGGTGGCCGAGCGGCAGAATTTCCATCGCGTCTACGACGTGACCGAGCGCGTGTTGCCGCACTGGAACGACGCGCGCGACCTGCCGCCGCGCGAACACGCCGAACGCGCGCTGCTGCTGCACACGTGCCGCGCGTTGGGCGTGATTCGCGCCGACTGGGCCGCCGACTATTACCGCCTGCCGCGCCGCCCGTACTCAGGCGCCCTGCACGCGCTCGCCGACGCGGGCGAACTCGTGCCCGTACGCGTGGAAGGCTGGAAACCCGATGCCTTCGTGCATCGCGACCATGCGCCGCTTATCGCCGATGCCGCGAACGGCGCGCTCGCCTCGACGGTCACAACGCTGCTTTCGCCGTTCGATCCGGTGGTGTGGGACCGCAAGCGCGCGGTGACGCTGTTCGACTTCGACTACGCGATCGAGTGCTACGTGCCGGCGGCAAAGCGCAAGTACGGCTACTTCGTACTGCCGATCTTGAGCCGCGGGAAACTGGTGGGTCGCGCCGACGCGAAAGCGCATCGCGCGCAGGGCATCTTCGAATTGAAATCGCTGCATCTGGAGCCGGGTGTGCGCGTGAGCGGCCGTCTCGTGGCCGACTTGCGCCGGGCCTTGCAACGTTGTGCGGATTGGCACGGCACGCCCGAACTACAAATTGGCGCCGCGCCGGACGGCCTGGCGGCCGCCCTGCTCGAAGCGTAGCTAACTCAATGCTCGAGCTTCGAGCGCAACTCGCGCGCGGCTTCGAGCAGACCTTCGTAGCCCGAACGCGCGTGTTGCGGCAGATCGGGATCGCCAACCAGCGCGCCCAGGGTTTCGACAAGGCTATAGACAATGCCCTTCGCCGCGCCCGCGGCGATATTGCCGGACCGCACGCCTTCGTCCACGTGCGTGAACGCCGCGTTCAAATGCTCGAAGTCGGGTTGCGGCGCGCCCGCGCCAGTCTTTTGAGCGTCCTGCTTTTGCGTGTCGTCGCTCGACATGATGAACTCTATCCCCTTGCTGACAAGTAATCGAAAGAATCCTGCATCACTCTTTTATATACCGATCGCGCGTAGCCGTCTATCGACGCGCTCGCGCGCCAAAACTCATCAACCGCGCCCCCGAATCTTCTCACCTTTGCGTTGACAGCGTCGCTCGCGGGTACGCGGCGCGATGTCGCTTCACGCGCGGCTTTCAAGCCGTATCGCGAGAAAAGGCCTTGAAAACAAGGCTCGTCGATACCACGCGGCGTTCGCGCGATGACTGACACCGCAGGTTCTGTGCCGCCGGATCGCCGCGGCTTGCGTGCTCCCGCAAATGCTCACCGTTACGCCTGAACGTGATTGCCAGCACCTCGTGAAGTGCGACGATCGATGGCGAAGCACTCACCCTCGCGAGCCTGAAAACCCCGTTTTTCCCGCGTTTTACGGGCTTTTTCGTGTAGATGTCCTGTCGATGTCACGCCGCCGCTCAATGTGTCGGCATGCTGACGAACGCGCAATGGTGCGCGCCCGCGCCCCGCAGCGCTCACTCCCGAAAACGCTCACCTTCGCGTGATTCGGTCGCGAAGCGGTCGCCTGAAGGAAGCGACGCATTGCGGTATCGTATGCAAAACCTCACGCAAGGAATCACCATGAGCTACGCCACCAACGCGCCCTCGCGCAAAGACGTCGAAGCGCTTTCCGGCGCCGCGGTCGTCGAGTTCGGCACCGACTGGTGCGGCTACTGCCAGGGCGCGGAACCCTTGATTGGCACGGCTTTCGAGCAACATCCGCAGGTGCGCCGCATTCAGGTGGAAGATGGGCCGGGCCGTGTGCTCGGCCGCTCGTTTCGCGTCAAGCTGTGGCCCACGCTGATCTTTTTGCGCGACGGCGTCGAAGTGGCGCGCGTGGTGCGCCCCACCCACGCCACCGAATTGAACGACGCGTTCGCGGCGCTGGGCTAACGCGCACTGCTGCGTTTTCCGTTCTCCCGTAAAACCTCACCTTAAGCGCTACTGCGCGCCCGGCTGCTCGCCCTCACCTCATTCGAGACCGGCGAGCAGATCGTCGATGGCGCGATACACGCGCTCCACCACGTCCGGCCCGACCTCTTCTTCCAGCGTCCGGTAGCGCGCTTCCAGTTCCTTTGAAATCGCTTTCACGAGTTGGTGGCTCTTCTTCGTGAGCGAGACCAGCACGCGGCGCTGGTCGTCGGCGAAACGCGCCTTCGTCACGAGGCCGAGCGTTTCCATGCGTGCGAGCACGCCTGCCATGCTCGGGCTCGAAATCGTGCAGATGTCCGAAATCTGACGCGGCTCCAGCGGGCCGCTCTCGTTGAGCGCGCGAATCACGCGCCACTGCTGCTCGGTAAGCCCGTGCGACGTAATCAGCGGGCGAAACCGCTCCATCATCTTTTCGCGCGCGCGTAACAACAGCATCGGCAAGTTGCGGTGCGCGACGCGCGTGGACGATTGCGAATGATCGTGATCGGACATGACGGCTCGAAAACAAGGAATAGGGATCGCCGGGATGCGCCAGGGGAAACCCGAAAATCGCGCATCGCCGATTGACGGCCGATGGCGGCAAGCGCACTATCACTCACATATTAGTGTTTTCGGTGAGCGAAGCCAACCCATGTTTTCCGTTGCCGATCATCTGATTCATCTGCAAGACGAAGCGTTGCCGCGCGATGCCGACGCCGCAAGCGTGCACGCCCTGCTTGCGCAAGGCGCCGCGTGCCGCGCGCCCGTGCACGGCGCGGTGTACGGCACGCTGCTCAACGACCGCGCGGCGCTCGAAGCACTCGGCGAAGCCGCGAACGCGCCGCCTTACAAGGCGCCGCCGCGTGCGCCCATTCTCTATTTGAAGCCGCGCAACACGCTGGCCGGGCACCGCGCCCGCGTGCCGGTGCCGGGCAGTGAAGGCGTGCAGGTGGGCGCGTCGCTCGGCATCGTGCTCGGGCGCACGGCTGCTCGCGTCACGCCGCACGACGCGTTCGACTACGTCGCGGGCTACACGCTCGTCGCGGATCTGTGCGTCCCGCATGCGAGCGTGTATCGCCCTTCCGTGCGCTTTCGCGCGCGCGACAACTTTTGCGTGATCGGCCCGGCGGTGACCGCGCGCCATCACGTTAGCGATCCTGACGATCTCGCGATTCGCGTCGACATCGCAGGCCGCGCGCCGTTTCACGCGAGCACCGCCACCTGCGTGCGCGGTGTCGCGCAACTGCTCGCCGACGTCACCGACTTCATGACGCTCGCGCCCGGCGACGTGCTGACACTCGGCGTGCCGCACGACGCCCCCATCGTCCACGCAGGCGAACACGCCACCCTCACGATCGGCGCGTGGCCTGCACTCGACATCGCGTTCATCGCGGCGGGAGACCCGGCATGATGCGCGCCAGAGTTGCCTATGCGGGCGCCATTCACGAAGCCACGCCACACCACGGCAAGGTGCGCCTCGCGGACGGCCGTGTGTGCGAAGAGCACGACGTGGTCTGGCTCGCGCCGTTCGAACCCGGCACGATCTTCGCCCTCGGCCTGAATTACGCGGAACACGCCAAAGAATTGCAGTTCTCGAAGCAGGAGGAACCGCTCGTGTTTCTCAAGGGACCGGGCAGCGTGATCGGTCATCGCGGCACCACGCGCCGCCCCGCCGACGTCACCTTCATGCACTACGAGTGCGAACTCGCGGTCGTGATCGGCCGTACCGCGCAAAACGTCACGCGCGACACCGCGATGCAGTACGTCGCCGGCTATTCGATCGCCAACGACTACGCCATTCGCGACTATCTGGAGAATTACTACCGCCCGAATCTGCGCGTGAAGAATCGCGATGGCGGTACGGTGCTCGGCCCCTGGTTCGTCGACGCCGCCGACATCGCCGACGTCAACGCGCTCGAACTGCGCACCTTCGTGAACGGCGAACTCACGCAGCGCGGCAATACGCGCGATCTCGTCACGGGCATCGCGGAACTCATCGAATATTTGAGTGGCTTCATGACGCTCGCGCCCGGCGACGTCATTCTCACGGGCACGCCCGAAGGCGTCGTCAACGTCAATGCCGGCGACGAAGTCGTGTGCGAAATCGACGGTCTCGGACGCCTCGTCAACACCATCGCCAGCGACGCCGACTACGGGCGTTGAGCCGGCCACGCATTGTTTCAAGGATTGCTCAGCCATGCGAATCGAACACCTCATCGACGGTCAGTCCCGCGCGGGACGCGACTACTTCGAAACCGTGAACCCCGCGAATCAGAACGTGCTCGCGGAAGTCGCGCGCGGCGGCGCGGAAGACGTCGATCTCGCGGTGCGTGCCGCGAAAGCGGCGTTTCCCGCGTGGGCCGCGAAACCCGCGGCGGAGCGCGCCAAGGTCATCCGCAGGCTCGGCGAATTGATTGCGAAGAACGTGCCCGAGATTTCGCAGACGGAGACCAACGACACGGGCCAGACGATTTCGCAAACGGGCAAGCAACTCGTGCCGCGCGCCGCCGACAACTTCACGTATTTCGCCGAGATGTGCACGGCCGTGGACGGCCACACTTACCCCACGTCCACGCATTTGAACTACACGCTGTTTCATCCGGTGGGCGTGTGCGCGCTCATTTCGCCCTGGAATGTCCCGTTCATGACGGCCACGTGGAAGGTCGCGCCGTGTCTCGCGTTCGGCAACACGGCCGTGCTGAAGATGAGCGAACTCTCGCCGCTCACGGCCGCCATGCTCGGCCAACTCGCGCTCGAAGCCGGCATTCCCGCGGGCGTGTTGAACGTCGTGCACGGTTACGGCAAGGAAACCGGCGAGCCGCTCGTCGCGCATCCCGACGTGCGCGCGGTCTCGTTCACGGGATCGACGGTCACGGGCAATCGCATCGTGCAGGCCGCGGGCCTCAAGAAGTTTTCGATGGAACTCGGCGGCAAGTCGCCGTTCGTGATCTTCGACGACGCCGACTTCGAACGCGCGCTCGACGCCGCCGTGTTCATGATCTTTTCGAACAACGGCGAACGCTGCACGGCCGGCTCGCGCATTCTCGTGCAACGCTCGATCTACGCGAAGTTCGCGGAACGCTTCATCGAGCGCGCCAAACGTATTCGCGTGGGCGATCCGCTCGACGAGAGCACCCTCGTCGGCCCGATGATCAGCGCCGCGCATCTCGCGAAAGTGCGTAGCTATATCGAACTCGGTCCGAAGGAAGGCGCCACGCTCGCCTGCGGCGGACTCGATGCACCCGCGCTGCCGGAGGCCTTGAAACAGGGTAATTTCGTGCAGCCGACCGTATTCGTCGATGTCGACAATCGCATGCGTATCGCGCAGGAAGAGATCTTCGGGCCGGTCGCGTGCCTGATTCCCTTCGACGACGAAGCCGACGCCATCCGCCTCTCGAACGACATCGCCTATGGCTTGTCGAGTTACGTGTGGACCGAAAATGCGGGGCGCGCACTGCGCGTGGCCGCCGCCGTCGAAGCAGGCATGTGCTTCGTGAACAGCCAGAACGTGCGCGATCTGCGTCAGCCGTTCGGTGGCACCAAGGCGTCGGGCGTGGGGCGCGAAGGCGGCACGTGGAGCTACGAGGTGTTTCTCGAGCCGAAGAACGTGTGCATGTCGCTCGGCTCGCATCACATTCCGCATTGGGGCGTTTAAGCGCGCACGCGCGTCAAGGAATCGCCATGGGCAAACTCGCGCTCGCCGCCAAGGTCACGCATGTGCCTTCGCTCTATCTCTCGGAACTCGACGGACCGCACAAGGGCTGCCGCCAGGCCGCCATCGACGGGCATCATGAAATCGGCCGCCGTTGCCGCGAACTCGGTGTGGATACGGTGGTGGTGTTCGACGTGCATTGGCTCGTGAACAGCGAATATCACATCAATTGCGCACCGCATTTCGAAGGCGTGTACACGAGCAACGAGTTGCCGCACTTCATCAAGAACATGCCGTATGCGTATCCCGGCAATCCGCAACTGGGCCATCTGATCGCCGATGTCGCAAACGAGCTGGGCGTGAAAACGCGCGCGCACAGCGAAACCACGCTCGACCTCGAATACGGCACGCTCGTGCCCATGCGCTACATGAACGGCGACCAGCATTTTCGCGCCGTATCCGTGGCGGGCTGGTGCATGTGGCACGACCTGCAAACGAGTGCGCGCTTCGGCCTTGCGGTGCGTCGCGCGATCGAGGAGCGCTACGACGGTACCGTGGCGATTCTCGCGAGCGGCTCGCTGAGTCATCACTTCGCCAACAACGGCACGGCCGAGCAATTCATGCACAAGGTGTGGGACCCGTTTCTCGAAGCGACGGATCGCCATGTCGTGGCAATGTGGGAACGCGGCGACTGGAAAACCTTTTGCGGCATGCTGCCCATGTATAACGAAAAGTGCTGGGGCGAAGGCGGTATGCACGACACGGCCATGCTGCTGGGCGCGCTCGGCTGGGACCGTTACGAAGGCCGCGCGGAAGTGGTCACGCCTTATTTCGGCAGTTCGGGTACCGGGCAGATCAACGCGATCCTGCCGGTCACGCCGCTGCCCGCCTGAATGGAGCCTGCCATGCTCGACCCGCAATTGATTCGCGAACTCGCCGCGCAACTCGACGAAGCCGAACGCACGCGCACGCAACTGCGCCACTTCTCGCGCGCCCATCCCGCCATGACGATCGACGACGGCTACGCCATTCAGCGCGAATGGGTCAAGCTCAAGCTCGCGGCGGGCCACGTGATCAAGGGGCGCAAGATCGGCCTCACGTCGCGGGCAATGCAACGCGCCTCGCAGATCGACGAACCCGACTACGCGCCGCTGCTCGACAGCATGTTCATTGCCGCGGGCAGCGACATTCGCGCGGACCGCTTCATCGCGCCGCGTGTGGAAGTGGAACTCGCATTCGTGCTGAACCGCGCGCTACAAGGACCGAACGTGACGCTCTTCGACGTGCTCGACGCCACGGCGTATGTGACGCCCGCCATCGAGATCATCGACGCGCGCATCGAGCAGTTCGACCGCGAGACCAAGGCGCCGCGCAAGGTGTTCGACACAATTTCCGATTTCGCGGCCAACGCCGGCGTGGTGCTGGGCGGCCGGCCCGTCAAACCGCTCGACGTGGATTTGCGCTGGGTGGGCGCGCTGCTCTACAAGAACGGCGCCGTGGAAGAAAGCGGCCTGGCGGCCGCCGTGCTCAATCATCCCGCCACGGGCGTGGCGTGGCTCGCGAACAAGATCGCCCGTCACGACGAACGGCTCGAAGCCGGCGACATCATTCTGAGCGGCTCGTTCACCGCGCCCATTGCCGCGCGCGCGGGCGACACGTTCCATGCCGATTACGGTCCGCTAGGCGGCATCGGCTTCAATTTCGTTTGATACGCAATCCTGATGACTTCGTTTGAAGCGTGAACGTCAATCGCTCTCTCTGCCGTTCTCGACCAGTTTCGCGAGCACGGTGTCGAGCACTTCGCGCTCGTGGTCGCTGAGCGTGGCGAGAATGGCGTCGTTGGTCGACTTCGAGATCGTGGCCGCGCGCCGGTACAGGTTGCGCCCTTGCGTGGTGAGCGCGACCAGCACGCCGCGCGCGTCCGCCTCGTTCGAGGTCTTCGCAAGCAGGCCCTTGCGTTCGAGCACGTCGGTGGCGCGGCTCGCCTGGCTGCGATCGAGATTCGAGAGGCGCCCGAGGTCCGACACCGAAAGCGGCCCGAACGCGCCCACTGTAAGCAGCAGGCGCGCTTCGGTCAGCGAAAGCGAAAGCGAAGCCGTGAACGCGTCGTTCATTGCGCGATCGGTTTGCTTCTTGAGCACGTGCAACCGGTACGTGAACAGTGCTTCGATACTGTGTTTCCCCGTCATTCGTCTTCCCATCCTGGTTCGCTGCTGGCTTCACAATACCGCGAAAATTCGGCTACGGCGTTAGCATAGCATCGACAGAAGCCTTTTTATTCAGGCGCTTCATGCAAAATTTGATGCTTGCGCACGCATTTATTTGAGCATACCATCGGCATCATTCGATGCGGAGATACGAGGAGACGATCATGAATGCAAACATGGCGCGCCCTGCGTGGTGCGAGCCCGCGGAATGGGAAGCGCGCGTGCAGCTCGCGGCCGTGTACCGCGTGTTTCACATGATGGGTTGGACCGAGCTGATCTTCAATCACATCACGTTACGCGTGCCCGGCCCGCACAAGCATTTCCTGATCAATCCGTTCGGCCTCACGTATGACGAAATCAAGGCCTCGAATCTCGTCAAGATCGATCTCGAGGGCAATATCCTGAGCCCGAGCGAGTATCCGATCAACCCGGCGGGCTTCGTGGTTCACAGCGCGATTCACGCGAACGTGGAGGACGCGCATTGCGTGATGCACACGCACACCACGGCTGGGCTCGCGGTAGCGTGCATGGAAGAAGGCCTCGCGTACACGAACTTCTATTCGGCCCAACTGCACGACATGGTCGCGTATCACGACTTTGAAGGCATTACCGTGCACGACGACGAAAAATCGCGCCTCCTTCGCTCCATGGGCAACAAGCGCCTGCTCGTGTTGCGCAACCACGGTCTGCTCGCGCACGGCGCGACGCTCGCGCATGCGTTCGCGCTGCTCTGGACGCTCAACCGCGCGTGCGAAGTGCAAGTGGTCACGCACGCCATGCGCGGCCAGACGCTGCCGATCTCGCCCGCTATCACCGAACGCGCCACGCGCGATTCGCTACAGTTCTCGCCCGCGCACGGCGCCGGGCAGAACGTGCTCGACGCGCTGATTCGCCGCGTCGAGCGCATCGATCCTTCGTACAAGGAGTAACACGTTGAGCACACCGAAGCAGACCATCGCCGTCGTAGGTGGCGGCGCGATCGGCGGCTTGATCGCCGCGCGGCTCGCGCGCGCGGGCAACGCCGTGAGCCTCGTCGCGCGCGGCGCGCATCTCGAAGCGATTCGCCGCGACGGCCTCACCATCGTCGAAGGCGACGCGCGCTACACGCAGCCGCTGCACGCCACGGACAACCCCGCCTCGCTCGGCGCCCAGGACATCGTGTTCGTTTGCCTCAAGGGCCAGGCGCTCGTGCAATCGGCGGCGTCATTCGCGCCGCTCGTCGGGCCCAACACGCATATCGTTTCGGCGATGAACGGCGTGCCCTGGTGGTTCCTGCAAGCGGTGAACGGCGCGCCAGCGGCACAGCCGCTCGAATCCGTCGATCCCGGCGGTATCGTGTCGAAAGCGCTGCCGCCTGCGCAGGCCTCCGGCTGCGTCGTGCATCTTTCGTCGGCGATCGCGGGGCCGGGCGTGATTCGCAAGGGCAACGGCAACGGCTTGATCGTCGGCGAAGGTTCGGCTTCGATGGCGGCGCGTGCGCAGGAAGCGCGCGACCTGCTCGCGCAAGCGGGCTTCGACGTCACGGCCGGCGCGCCCATTCAGGCCGATATCTGGGCCAAGCTCTGGGGCAACATGACGATGAACCCGATCAGCGCGCTCACGCGTTCGACCGCCGACGTGATCCTCGACGACCCGCTCACGCTGGGCCTCGTCAGCGCGATCATGGCGGAAGCCCGCGCTATCGGCGAAAAGCTCGGCATCCGGCTCGCGATGACGATCGAGGAACGCCACGCCATCACGCGCAAGCTCGGCGCGTTCAAAACCTCCATGCTGCAAGACGTGGAAGCGGGCCGCACGCTCGAAGTGGAAGCCCTGCTCGGCGCGCCGTTCGAACTCGCGCAGCGCGTGGGGGTGGCCGCGCCGTCGCTCGGCATGCTCTACGGTCTCGCGCGGCAACTCGACACGAATCTCGAAGCCGCGCGCCGCCGGGTTTAATCTTCGAGCGGCTTGCCGGTGAGGTCGCGAATGAACGGCAGCGCCAGACACGAGAGCGCCACGCACGCCATGACGTACCACGCAGGCGCCAGCAGATTGCCCGTGGCCTTGATGAGCCACGTGGCGATCGCTTGCGCGAAGCCGCCGAAGATCGCCACGCCGATGCTGTAGACGATCGCCATGCCCGTCGCGCGCACGCGGCGCGGAAACATCTCGGGCAGCATCGTGATCGCGGGCGCGGCCTGTAAGCCGAGCAGCACGCTCAAGCCGCCCACGGTAACGAGCAGACGCGTGGCGTTCGGTTCGCTGGCCAGCCAGAGAAACGCCGGGTAGATCAACAGCACCACGCCCACGCGCGGCCAGAACACCAGCGTGCGGCGGCTCAAACGGTCGCACAGCAGCCCCGCGAGCGGCGCCACCACGAAGGTCACGACGCCGGACACGAGACCCGCCAGCAATGCCGTGGGCGCGGGCACCTTGAGCTCGTGGATCGCATAGGTCGGCATGTAGAACGTGACCACGTAGGCGGTGA
Organism: Paraburkholderia acidisoli; assembly: GCF_009789675.1. Classification (NCBI taxonomy): domain Bacteria; kingdom Pseudomonadati; phylum Pseudomonadota; class Betaproteobacteria; order Burkholderiales; family Burkholderiaceae; genus Paraburkholderia; species Paraburkholderia acidisoli. Next base: position 1,023,986 of record NZ_CP046914.1, read on the forward strand.
CCGTGGAGCCGATTGTGAGCAAAATGCCGAGCGCGGCGCGCGCCCAGTAATCGCGCAGCACCGCGAGTATCGGCATGCGCACCGTGCGGGTACGCGCGGGCGCCTGTTCGTCGAGACGGCGGCGAATCCACATGCCCAGCGGCGCGATCGCCACGCCCAGCAGGAACGGCACGCGCCAGCCCCACGCGAGCAGGGTATCGGCGGAAAGGAAAGTGGTCAGGAGTCCTGCCGTGAGCGCGCCGAGCGAGACGCCCAGGCCCTGGCTCGCGAACTGCCAGCTGCCGAGCAGGCCGCGATTGCGCGGCGTGCCCGCCTCGATCAGCAGCGTAGTGGACGCGCCCACTTCGCCGCCCGCCGAAAAGCCCTGCAACAGCCGCGCGAAGACGATCAGCACGGGCGCCGCCACGCCGATCTGCGCGTAGGTGGGCGCGAGGCCGATCAGCAGGCAGCCGAGCGCCATCATGAAGATGGTGAGCGTCATGGCGGGCTTGCGGCCCGCGCGGTCGGCATACGCGCCGATCACGACGCCGCCGAGCGGGCGCATCACGAATCCCACGCCGAACGTCGCCACCGAGGCCAGCAACTGACCGTAGCTCGACATGGTGGGAAAAAACAGCTTGCCGATCGTCAGCGCGAAGAAGCTGTAGACCGTGAAATCGAAGAATTCGAGCGCGTTGCCGATGGTCGCCGCGACGATCAATTGCGTGCGGCTCAGCTTGCGCACGTCCGCCATGCTGACGCTGTTCATGCGTGGTGCTCCTCGTCGGCCTCTTGCGGGCCTGGCTGAGTTTCGGGAAGTGCGAAAGCGGGTTTGTGGCTGCTGCGGAAAGCGCGGGTAATGCCGGTCGTGCAGATGGTGCGGATCGAGCGATTCACGTTAGCACCCGACGCACTGCCCGCGCCAGTGATCAAAACCCGTGGCAGGGTTTGCACCGTCGTTTCGCACAGGTTTTGGCCTGCTTCCCGAACCGTGCGTTTGCGCGTTTGGACCGCATCGCAGGCGCGAAACCGGCATACTTGGGCGCTGCGTTCGCGGTTTCACTGGCGAACGCCGGCTTTCAGCCCGCTGCCGATCGCGTCCGCGCGCGTGAATTTCGCCGCCGTTTGCTCTTGTGTTGCCCTTGTTTCGCCCCTTTTCACACGCGGCCATCCGGCCCTATGCCGGTATGAAAATTGCGGCAGCGCGGCGAACGTTCGGACGTTTGCGGCAATCGCCGCCCCATGGGGAGCGATCGCATTGCCGGCCTTCCGTGCCTGACATGCCGCCCGGCGCGTCGCGTCTTTGGCGCGATCGCCGTCGATTGCAAGGCCCGACGCGTCCGACGCGCCAAACTTGTCAATCGCGCCTATGTCGTTCGGCTGACTTTTTCCGCCGCCACTATCGGTCGATGATGTTCACGACCCGTAAGCCCATGCCAAGGATGTCCTTCTCTCTATTCTCCCGTTCGCGCTTTCGCGCCCTCCTCGCCGGCTTGGCGTGCGCCACGTTCGCGCTCAACGCGTCGAATGCGGCGGCGGTCACCTCGCCCGCCGCCGCGCTCGGTTCAGCGATGAAGCCTGGCTCGACCGCGCACCCCGCCAGTTCGGCCAGTTCCGCCAACCCCGCCGCGCCCGTCGTGCTCACGCCCAGCCAGGCGCAGTCGGCATTGCAGGTGCTCAACGACCCGGTCCAGCGCGGCCACGTGGAAGACACGCTGCGCGCCATCGCCGCCGCTGGCGCGCTCGCCACGCCCGCTTCCGGCGCAACGGCCGCAAGCGCGAGTGCGAGCGCATCCGCCGCAGCGGCGACCACCACGAGCGCCTCGGCGGCCACGGCGGCTTCCACGCCGCTCGCGGGCGCGTTGCGTTCGAACGGCCTCGTCGTGCAGATCGCCGACCACGCCGCGCACGGTGCGCGCATGGTCGGCCATCACTTGCGGCAAACTCTCGCGGCGCTGCTCGGCATCTGGTCCGCGCGCGACTGGTGGCAGGAGCACCTGAGCACGCCCGAAGGCCATACGTTGCTGCTCGGCCTGCTACGCGTGGCGCTGCTCACGCTCGTGCCCGCGCTCGCCATCGGCATGGGTCTGTGGCGCGCGCTCGGCAAGCCACAGCGTGCGATCGCCGCGCATCAGGCCGCGAAGCAGGAGAAGACCGCGCCCTCGGGACCACCAGCGGGCAGCGCGCCCGCGCCGCAGCCGCAAACGCCCGAAGCCACCGGCACGAGCGTCGCGCTCGCCGCCGAAGCGCGCGGCGAATCCACGGCCGAAGCCGCGAAGAAAGCCGAAGCGAAGGCGCAAGCCCAGGACGACGCCCTGCGCGAAGCCGCCGGCATGGAACCCGCCGACCCAGCCGCCAAGGCCGAAGGCGACCCGAACGCGGGCCCCAACGCAAACGCGCGCGCCAATGCGGCCGCGCGCGCGGCCGTCACGGCCATCGCCGCCGAAGAAGAACACGAGTTCTCGCCAAAAACGCCCGCGGCCCTCGCGCGCGAGGCCTATCACCAGTTGCGCGGCGCGCATCACTGGCGTCTGTTGCAGCGCCTGCCCGCCGCGCTGCTCGTGCTGCTGCTCGACGCCATTCCCGTGGTCGCGTTCGGTTTGTGCGCGGCCGGCGTGCTCTCGCTGTTCGGCCCCGAAGACGCCGCGCCCACGCAAGCGGTGGGCGATCTCGTCGATACGCTCGTGATTTCCGGCGCGTTCGTGATCTTCGGCAAGCTGCTGTTCGCACCCGACGCGGCGTCGCTGCGTCTCGTGCCGCTTTCCGACGACTGGGCCGCCTATGCGCAGCGCTGGCTCATGCGTATCGTCGCGATCGGCGCGGTGGGCGGTGCGGTGGCGGCCGCCGTGCCGCTCGGCATGACCGAGGAAGCTCACCTGGCGCTTGTGAAGGTGGTCACGCTGATCGGCCACCTCGCGCTCGCGCTGATGATCCTGCAACTGCGCCGCCCCGTGGCGGACGCCATGCACGTGGCCGCCACGCGCCACGGCTCGTTCGCGTGGTTCATGCAATGGTTCGCCGACATCTGGGCGTTCGCCGCCCTGTTCGTCGTGCTCGCGCTGTGGTTCGTGTGGGCGCTCGACCTGCAAGGCGGCTATGCCGAACTGCTGCGCGCGGGCGGCCTGTCGCTCGTCGTGCTGCTCGGCGCGCGCGTGTGCGCCATCGTCCTGCTCGGCGCGTTGAGCCGCGTGTTCGGTCTGCGCGACGGCAGCGACAAGATGACGTTCGCGCAGCAACGCGCGTATCGCTACTATCCGGCGCTGCGCCGCATCGTGATCGCCGTCATCTGGATCGTCAGCATCGACATGCTGCTCCATGTGTGGGGCCTGCGCCCCACGCGCATTCTCGCGCTCACGCCCATCAGCCACCTGCTCGGCTCCGCGCTGCTGACGATCGCCATCGCCATCGTCGCGGCGGTTGCGATCTGGGAGTTCGCGAACGGCGCGGCCGAGCGGCGTCTCAACGCGTGGACCGACGCGGGCGACTTCGTGCGTGCCGCGCGTTTGCGCACGCTGCTGCCCATGTTCCGCACCACGCTGCTCGTCTCCATCCTCGTGGTGGTCGGGCTCACGGCGCTTTCGCAACTCGGCGTGAACACCGCGCCGCTCGTTGCCGGCGCGAGTATCTTCGGCGTGGCGCTCGGTTTCGGTTCGCAAAAGCTCGTGCAGGACTTCATCACCGGCATCTTCCTGCTCACCGAAAACGCCATGCAGGTCGGCGACTGGGTCACGGTCGCGGGCGTCTCGGGCACGGTCGAGTTCCTGTCGATTCGCACGGTGCGCCTGCGCGGCGGCGACGGCTCGCTCTACACGGTACCGTTCAGTTCGGTGACCACGGTGAACAACACGAATCGCGGCATCGGCAACGCGGCGGTGAAGGTCGTGATCGCGCATGGCCAGGATCTCGAGCGCGCCATTGAAACGCTCAAGCAGATCGGCGCGGAATTGCGCCAGGAAGACGCGTTCAAGAACGGCATACTCGGCGACTTCGCGTATTGGGGCGTGGATTCCGTCGATGGCGCGAGCGTCACGCTCGTCGGCCAGATCCAGTGCAAGGACTCGTCGCGCTGGGGCGTGCAACGCGAATTCAACCGCCGCGTGCTGGTGCGCTTCACGGAGCGCGGCATTGCGCTCGCGAATCCGCAGCGCAACTTCGTGATCGGCATGGGCGGCGACAGCGACGTGGAAGGCACGGAGTACGGGCGCCTCTCCCGTCGCGATGACAACGACGAAACCGACGACGAAAGCGATCGCGACGCCGCGAAGTCCGCGCAAACCGGCGCGTCCAAACCGCGCAACGGCCGCAGCGGCTCGAACGAAAATCGCGACAAACTGAGCGGCAAGCCCAACTAAAGCCCGCCTGGCGCAGTCGCGCGCCGTCGAACTCGATCAGGCGCGCCTGGGCACCACCGCCAGGCGCGGCCAACGCGATTGATATCGCGTCATGCAACTCGAGCCGGTGCGCCATTCACGCGCACCGGCTTCACCTTCCCGCGCCGCAGCCAATCTCCCGAAAACGCTCACCTTTAGCGTGCCGCGGCACCTGTCGCGTCACGCGCGTCTCGAAAAGAACCCCGTCCAATCAATGAGATGCGAGCGGTGTCATCGCGACAATGTCGTCGCGCGGGCAGGCTCCCGAATAGGCTCACCTTTCGCGCACGCAGGCGATATCGGCGCCAATAAAAAAGCCGGGCGACGAATCGGCCCGGCTCTTTTCATGCAAGTGAATGCAGCAGGAGATAGCGCGACACGCCGCGCTAACGCTTACGCCTCCACGTCTTCGAGACTGAAGATCTCGGTCTGGTCGTTGTACGAAAACACTTCGCCGTAACGCGCCCAGTCGATCACCGTGTCGAGCGTTTCCTCCGCGGCCACGTCGGAGAGCACGTCTTCGAGCTCCTGCTCGAAGCGCACGCGCGGCGCGCGGTGGCCCGGCCGCTCGTCGAGCACCTTCTTGATTCGCGCCGCGAGCGGCACGTTGCGCAGCAGATGATCGGCGAACATCAGCTTGCGCGCCTGCGTGCCCATTTCGGCGAACACGCGCGCGGGCGGCGTGAGCAGCACGTCGCCTTCGCGCACATCGGCGAAACCCAGCTGCTGAAGCATTTCGACGATCGGGAACAGATCGTCCACTTCGAGATGCAGCGAGCGCGCGATTTCCGGCATGTCGGCGCGGCCATGGTACGGCGCGGCCGCCAGCGTTTCGATCAGGCCGGCCATGATGTTCGTCGATACGTCGGGCAAACGGCTGCTCACTTCAAGGCGACGCTGCGTGGCTTCGGCCGCTTCGCGCGCCGTCATCTTCGCGTAGATGTCGTCCACGAGCTTGCGGAACGCCGGATCGAGACGGTTACGCGGGTGCTTGAACGGCACCTTGATTTCCGCGACCACACGGCCCGGATTCGACGACAGCACGAGGATGCGGTCGCACATGAACACGGCTTCCTCAATGTTGTGCGTGACGATCAGCACCGACTTGATCGGCAGACGGCCTTGCGTCCACAGATCGAGCAGGTCGGTACGCAGCGTCTCCGCGGTCAGCACGTCGAGCGCCGAGAACGGCTCGTCCATCAGCAACAAGGCCGGATCGACAACCAGTGCGCGCGCGAAGCCCACGCGCTGGCGCATGCCGCCGGAGAGCTCGCGCGGGTAGGCGTTTTCGAAGCCGTCCAGACCGATCAGGTCGATGGCCGCCAGCGCGCGCTCGCGACGCTCGCGCGCCCCCACCCCTTGCGCTTCGAGCCCCGCCTCCACGTTTTGCAGCACCGTGAGCCACGGAAACAGCGCGAAGGTCTGGAACACCATCGAGACGCCTTCGGCCGGTCCTTCGAGCGGCTTGCCGAGCCAGTTCACCTCGCCTTCGGTCGGCTCGATGAGGCCCGAGATGATGCGCAGCAGGGTGGATTTACCGGAGCCCGAGCGGCCGAGCAAACCGACGATCTCGCCCTCGCGCAGCGAGAGGTTGACGTCGTCGAGCACGAGACGCTCGTCTTCTTTCTTCGCGAAGCCGCGCGAGACGTTCTTGACGGCGAGCACTTCCTGGCCGGGCGTGGGACGCGAGGGCAGCAGGTCGGATGAGACGATTTTCGGATTCAGCATGACAGGTCACTCCATCTCAATCGAGTCGCAGCCGGGACTCGGCGTAGGTGTACAGCGGACGCCAGAGCACGCGGTTGAACAGCGTAACGAACAGGGACATCATCGCGATGCCCACAATGATCTTCGGGAAATCGCCGGCGGCGGTCATCTGCGCGATGTAGGAACCGAGACCGTGCGCGGTCACCTTGGTGTCGCCCCACTGCACGAATTCGGCGACGATGCTCGCGTTCCACGCGCCGCCCGAGGCCGTGATCGCACCCGTGATGTAGTACGGGAAGATGCCGGGCAGCATGGCCTGGCGCCACCATTGCCAGCCGCGAATGCGGAAGTTGGTGGCCGCTTCCTTGTAGTCGTTCGGGTACGCGCTCGCGCCCGCAATGACGTTGAACAGGATGTACCACTGCGTGCCGAGCACGATCAGCGGCGAGAGCCAGATGTCCGGGTTCAGGTGAAAGCGCACGATCACGATCACGAACACGGGGAACAGCAGGTTCGCCGGGAACGCCGCAAGAAACTGCGCGAGCGGCTGGATCTTTTCGGCGAGCGCCGGGCGCAGGCCGATCAGCACGCCGAGCGGCACCCAGATCACCGAGGCAATGGCGATCAGCAGAATCACGCGCAGCAGCGTGATGAGCCCGAGCACGAACACGTGGCCCACTTCGTCGAGCGTCACGCCCGTGCGCACGTAGGCGAATACGCGCCACACCACGAACAGCGTGAGCGCGACGATGCACACCGCCCACACGATATCGCCCAGACGCGAGCGCTTGCTCACGGTCGTCACCACGGGCAGCGACTTCGGCAGCCGCACGCGGAACGGCACGCGCGCGAGCGTCGCGAGCATGAAGCCCATCGGCACGAGCAAACGGTGAATGAGGTGCGTGCGGCGCACGAGGTCGAGCAGCCAGGACTCGGGCGCGTCGCCGGAACTCGTGTTCTCCATGCGGAACTTGTCGGCCCACGCCACGAGCGGGCGGAACAGAAACTGGTCGTACGCCAGGATCACCACGACCATGGCCAGAATCACCCAGCCGATCGCGTGCAGGTTCTTTTCGGCAATGGCCTGCGCCAGGTACGCGCCGATACCCGGCAGCGTGATCGTGTTGTTACCCACGGTGATGGCTTCCGAAGCCACCACGAAGAACCAGCCGCCCGACATCGACATCATCATGTTCCAGATGAGGCCCGGCATCGAGAACGGCACTTCGAGCTTCCAGAAACGCTGCCAGCCCGTGAGGTGGAAACCGCGCGAGACTTCGTCCAGATCGCGCGGCACCGTGCGCAGCGACTGGTAAAAGCTGAACGTCATGTTCCACGCCTGGCTCGTGAAGATCGCGAAGATCGCGGCCAACTCGGCGCCCAGCACGCGCGACGGGAACAGCGCGAGGAAGAACGTGACCGTGAACGAGATGTAGCCGAGCACCGGCACCGACTGCAGGATGTCGAGAATCGGTACGAGCACGATGCCCGCGCGGCGGCTCTTGGCCGCGAGCGTGCCGTAGACGAGCGTGAACACGAGCGACGCGACCATGGCCGCGAGCATGCGCAGCGTGGTGCGCATCGCGTAGTCGGGCAGATTGGCCGGGTCGAGCGAGATGGGCTGCGCCTTGAGCACGGCGATGGGCGCCATCGTCTCGTGAAAGCCCACGGCCGCCATCGCGATCAGACAGATGATGAGCGGGAAGGCGACGAAGTCCCAGCGATTGGGCAGCACGCGCCACGCCGAGGCGTTGGCCGTGCGATTCAGATTGAAGCCGAAATCCATTAGCGGCCTCCCGTGGCAGTGAACGTAACGGCGGCGAACGGAACGGCGCGAATGTGCGCTGCGCGTCGGATCGTTCGCAAATTGCAGTTGGACTGTTTCATGTAAAGCACCGGCGATGAGTGGTTGCGCGAAGCCCTCGCGCGGCGCGCACGGTCTGCGGGGTTGCCAGACGTGCGCGCGGGGATCGGTTTGATTCGATACGGCGTCAGACGCGGAACACGCGCGTGCGGACGTCGCGCCAGCGCGCGGCGAGCCGCGAGGCGTCGCGTTGCGGCGTTGGCGTGAACGGGCGCGCGGTCGTGCGGTCACGCGCGCCGATCACATCGGGATGGAGGTTGGATTGCGTTTGCGGCAGGCGCGGCAGAAGAAGGCCGAAGTTCATGCTGGATCTCCACACGTCGAAAGGGACGTATTGGGAGGAAAGCCAGCAGACCCGGCGGCGCGCATTCAGTGTGGAAGTGGCGCGCTACGGCTCACGTCTGCCCGCTTTCCCCGTTCAGGGTCGAAAGGAAGCGGCATAACGGATAACTGTCACTGTCAGACACGGAACTCCTCCTTATCGTCACGGCGACGCACGGCGCACGGTTCGGCCGTTCGGGAGCGAAACGGCGCGCGGGCGCGCAAGTGTCGATCCGGTCGTCGCGCGAGAAAACTCGAACGCTGCGAAACGATCGGACCGTGCCGCGAGCACGCGCCAAAACGGCGGCCCACAGCGCGATATCGGCCGCGCGCTGCGCCTGGTAGCCCGATGCGGACTGGCGCTGCGGCGTCGGTCGACGCTAATTTGAGTGCACGAGGATTTACTGCGGGACGCGCACCATCTGCCTGGCTGGCAAGACGGCGGCTGAGAGAAAAGGGAGCGCGGACGTCCTGCCGGTCAGGCAGCGAAACTGTTCGAAGATCGACTACTGCTACTGTCCAAGGCGTCAGCCCCTTTTGTTAAGACGGGCGAATTTTAGTCACGCCATCTGTCCGAAGTCAACACGATTCGCAGCCTGCGTCAAATCTCGTGCCAATGCCGCCACAACGCCAGCGGACGGACGTTCCCGGCCAACTGACAAAGCGCTTTCAATCGACGATCGATAAGCGGGCCAGATGCACCGCGGGCTCGTCTCGTCGACGGGAAAATCGTTACCGCCTACCTCGCGCCGCCGCTATCGACAGCCACGCGGGAATGTTTGCAATCGCCGTGCCCGGCTTTGCCGCACAGGTTGATCGACGCCAAATTCCACGCCGATTTTTACGCCGATGTCAGGCGTGCCGGCGCATGCGCGACTGGCCGAATTCACCCGCGCTCATGCGTTCGAGCCGGTCGCTCGCCTCGGCCAGCACCCACATCGGCGCGCCTTGCAGCTGCGCGTCGTACACGGTGATGACGTGAGCCAGCGCCTCGAACTCGCTCGGGTCGAGTTGCCAACCGCCGCCCGTGTTGCCGCGTTCGAAGCATTGCAGCAGCGCGGCGTCCGCGGCCTGGATCTGCGCGGCTTCGAAGGTGCCGTAACCGGCGTCCGCAATCGATTGCGCGAGCACGTGAGCATGGAGCAGCGCGCGTGCGTCGTCGAGGCTCCCGCCAAGGCGCAGCGCGGAGAGCGCGAGATGCACCTGCAGTGCGAGATCGTTCGCGGCCGTGCACGGCATCGGCAGCAACATGGTCTTGGTGCGGCGGCTGCGCGCCTGGGCGCGCTGCGGGAAAGGAATCGTCTTGGCCATAAGGTACGGGCGCGTGAAGAATCTAGTCCGTGCAATAACGGCACGCGGCGCCGAAGGTTAAGCCGGAAAACCTTATTCGTATGTAAATATCCGTTACAGCCGGAAAGACAGACGGGCGACGCATGCGGCGTGCATGCGTCATCGTGCGTTTCAGTCGTCGCGGGTGGGCTGACGCGAATCGGGCTCGGCGCGCCGCGCGGCAACGAAGGCCTCGATGTGACGAATCGCCTGGTCGCACTGCTCGAGCGTCAGCAGGTGGATCGACGGATTGGGCAGCTCGAAGCCCAGCTCGCCCGCGAGCCAGCGGATCGCCTTGCCGCGCGCCTCGAAGGCGTTGACGTTGTCGCGGCGCATTTTCGCGGCGACGAGCGGCTCCAGTGCGTCGTGCAGACGGCTCTTGGCGTCGCGCAGGTCGGCGTTCGCGAGGCGGCCGAGCGGCACGTTGCGCGTGCTGCGCGCGGGCACGCCGATCCACGCTTCGCAGGGCGGGCAGACCCAGAGCGGGCCGTGATCGTCGCGATACGGATAAGGCTCGTCGCCGAAACGCGCGAGCAGCGCCTTCGCGCCGCAGTAATCGCACAGCGGCTGCGGCAGCGCCTTGACGGGGCGACCTACGCGCATGCGGCGCTCCTTGGGGCGTGGTTCATCAGTGACATGACGGAAAAAACGACAAGCCGTCATTATCGACGAGCGGCGGCCCGTTGCGAGCCGCCGTGTGCGTCCGCGTGACCTGGCCCGAATCGGCCGAGGCCGGTGTTATCTCGTTCGAGCGATTTTTAGCTTGTGCTCGCCGATCGAACCCATCGCGCCGATCCCGCTTTTCAGCCCATCAGCCGTAGCTGGACGCAGCCGCCAATTTCGAGCCACGGCCGAGCCACAGCCACGAACGCTGCGCGCGGCAAAGGGCTTGAAATCCTGCGCGCGCCGATCGCCCGATCAATTCGCGCTTGCCGTCGCGCGCGGCGTTTCCTCGCGTTCGAGCGTGCGTGTGTCGCGCAGCGCCGGGAAGAACCGCATCCACAACAGCGCCACGCAGATGGTCGCAACGCCGCCCACCAGCACGGCGGGCTGCGCGCCCCACCATCCGGCGGTCAGCCCCGACTCGAACTCGCCAAGCTGGTTCGACGTGCCGATGAACATGGAATTCACGGCGCTCACGCGGCCGAGTTTTTCGTCGGGCGTGCGCAACTGCACGAGCGACGTGCGCACGACCACGCTCACCACGTCCGACGCGCCCAGCACCGCCAGCGCGACCAGCGAAATGGCGATGTTGTGCGACAGGCCGAACGCGATCGTCGCGAAACCGAACACGATCACGCCGCCGAACATCGCCATGCCGGGCCGGTTGCGCAGCGGGAAGTGCGCGAGCCAGATCGAGCCCGCCAGCGCGCCCGCCGCCGAAGCCGAACGCAGCAAGCCGAGCGCGATCGGTCCCGCGTGCAGGATGTCGCGCGCGAACACGGGCAGAAGCGCCGTGGCGCCGCCGAACAGCACGGCGAACAGGTCGAGCGAGAGCGCGCCGAGAATCACGGGCTGCGAGCGGATGAAGGCGATGCCCGAGAACACCGATTCGAGCGTCACGGGCGCGCGTGACGGCGGCTTGGCGCGCAGCGGGATCGTGCCGGAAAGCACGGCGGCCAGCGCGAACGCGATCGTGCAGGCGATGAACGCGTGCGATGGGCCAAGGCCGTAGAGCAGACCGCCGAGCGCTGGGCCCACGATGTTCGCGGTCTGATTCGCCGATGTCGACCACGCCGTGGCGTTGGGCAGTTGCGGCCGCGGCACGACGCCGGGCAGCAGCGACGACACCGCCGGCGATTCGAACGCGCGCGCCGCACCCACGCAGGCCGCCAGCGCATAGATGAGCGGCGCGCTCAACCAGCCGCCGACGGTGCCCGCCGCGAACGTCAGCGCCGCCGCACATTCGATGACCTGGCAAGTCGAAGCGATGCGCCGCCGGTCGTAGCGGTCCGCCACGTGGCCAACCACGAGGGTGAGCAGGAACATCGGCAGAAACTGCGCCAGACCGACGAGACCGAGCGCGAAGGCGCTGTGCGTGAGCGCGTAGATATGCCAGCCCATGGCGACCGCGAGCATCTGGAACGCCAGCGAGGAAAGCACGCGCGTGCCGTAGAAACGCTGGAAACCGCGATTGCGCACGAGACTGGACTGGGCGTCGGACGGGGCGTTGGCGTCGTCGGGGGCGGAAGTGGTCATGAACAGCCGGAAAGAGCGTGAGGTCGGGCGCGCGAAGCAGCAAGGCGCGAGGTCGACAATTTTAGTGCATGCGTCACCGCGTCACAGGCATGTCAGCTTTTGATCACACGCATGGGTCGACGGACCACCCGATCGCGCCCGTTCGTTATATCCTACTGAATATAACGCAACGACGGCCCGGTTCTCACGGGTCAAACGCTATGGATCAAGGCAGTCTGGAACGGGCGAGCGGTCGGCGCCTCATGGGCGCGACGGCGTCGCAAAACGGCGCGGACGGCTTCGCGGCCTCCCTCACCACGCTGCGCCCGCTTTCGGGGTACGAACGCGGCTACGAGCGCGCGGAACTCATACGCGACGTGATCGATGCGTTCCGGCGCTTGCGCAACAGCATCGAGCGCTTCGACCGCATGCTCGCGCAAGGCGCGGCGACGGCGCAGCCGCCCGGCGCTTCGTTGCAGCCGCTCTTGCTCGCGCTTTCGCGGCGCGTGGAGATGGCCGGTTTTGCGCGGCAGCGCGAGCTCAAACGCGCCATGCGCGACGCCCGCCGCCTCGACAAAACCCGCGATGCGCTGTTCGGCGACGCGTTCTGTCTCGATACCGAGGCGCTGCGTCGTACTGTCGGCGAACTGGAGCGGCTGGATGCGGCGTTCGTTGGGCTGGGCGTCGAACACGTGCTGGAGCAGCATGCGGCACTGGGTGTCGCTGCGGCTTAAAACGCGCTTTTCGCCAATGGCGCGAAGCAGGCATTCGCAGTTAGATAGGATACGTAAGCCGATCTTAATAGCAAGTTAGCCGAGGTATTCGCATTCTTAGGCCACGGAAGTTTCGTTATATTCCGTGGTATATTGCGACGATCTGCTGGCATGTCGCGGGCCGGATTTCCGCGTCATGGCACGCGCGCTATCGCCGCGCCAGATCGCGCCCCGCGCATCGACGCTTTGCGTCCCGCATCGGATCAGAGGTCATCATGCACGCACCGCCGTTTCGACTCGCCCGCACGCAAACCGACGCCTCGCCGAACGAAGCGCACCTGCGTGCCTTCGCGCCCGCCGACTGCTGCGGTCCCTCGCAGGCCGAAATCGCGCGTGCCTCGCGCCAGCGCACGCGCCTCGTGGAACTCGACGCGCATCTGCATTGCTCCATCATCGGCACCTGCCTGAGCACGCACGAGCTACGCAAGCTCGTGCCGAAGTTCACGTCGCTCGACAGCCAGCGCGCCAGCGATCTCGACATTCATCATGCGGCCGTGGAACTCGCGATCGAAGGCGGCGCGGGCGGCAAAGCGCTGCAGAAGGCGCTCGACGCGCGTTACGCGGGTGCGGTGAAGCGCTTTGCCGGCGCGCGCGACGGCGAGGCCGTGCTCGCGCTCTGGAACGAATCGCTCGCGAACGGCGACATTCCGCCCGCTTACTGGGCGCTGATGACGCATCCGGCCACGACGATGGAAGTGCGTCAGGCGGCGTTCGGCGAGTTGCACATGCTCTCGCACCTCGTGGGCGCCGCGAATCGCGCCGATCTGCGCCGGCTCGTGGCGCTCGAAAAGGAAAACGCCGAACTGCAGACGAAGGTGGAGCGCCAGCAAGCGCGCCTGCACGAGATGAGCCGCGAACGCGACGACGCGCGCGATGCACTGGAAACGCAGATGGCGCGCGCCGCCGCGCAACAGCAATCGCGCGAGGCGGCGCCCGCGCATACGCAGATCGAAGCGCTGGAGGCCGCGCTCGCGGCCCGCGACGCGCGGCTCGCGCTGCATACAAGCCGCCGCGAAGCCGCCGAGCAACGCGCCAACGCCGACGCTCAGACGCTGCACACGCTGCGCGCGCAACTCGACGAGGCGCACGCGCTGATCGACGCCTTGCGCGCCGAGGCGGACGCAATGGAACACGCCACCCAGGCCAACGACGACACCGCCCCGCGCGCGCTCGCGCAGGACGCGCTCAAGGACCGGCGCATTGTGTATGTGGGCGGGCGGCCCGGCTCGAATCACGCGCTGCGGCGCTGGGTGGCCGCGGCGGGCGGCGAACTGACCGTGCACGACGGTGGCCTCGAGGACCGCAAGGGCCTGCTCGCGGCCGCGCTCACGAATGCGGATCTGGCGGTGTTTCCTGTCGACTGTATCGACCACGATTCGATGAACACGCTCAAGCGCGTGTGCGAGCGACATCAGGTGACGTATTACCCGCTGCGCACCGCGAGCCTCGCCAGTTTTGTCGAGTTGATGCTGCGACTTTACGCCAACCCGGCAAGCGCGGCCCATGCGGAAAACGCCGCGAACGACGTGCCGACGCTCGCCGCCGTGCCGCTTTCGCGTTTTTGCCTGCGGCACGGCTGACGCCCGACGCGACGAAGGCTCAGGGTTCGCCATGCGTGAAGCGAGCAGCGCGGCAGCGGCCTAACGCTTGATGAGCCTGGTAAGCGCGTCGATCTCGGGCGCGCACACTGTGGCGGCCTGCGCCTCGATGCTGCGATAGAGGCGGATGATGGCCTCGCCCACCGGCGTGAGCACGCTGCCGCCGCCACTTTGTCCGCCATGCTCGGAGACGGTAGCCGGCGAAGCGAGCGCGCGGTTCAGTTCGTCCATCAACAGCCACGCGCGCCGGTACGACATGTTCATGCTGCGCGCCGCCGCCGAGATCGAACCGTGTTCGCGCACGGCTTCGAGCAGCGCCACCTTGCCCGGCCCGAGCGCGATGGTGTCGCCCTGCGTGATGCGCATGCGAAAGCGCACCTGCGGCTCACCGTTCGCGGCTTCGTCCTGCCCGGCTTGCGTGGGATCTGTGGTGGGTTTGGTCATGCGCGAAAGCATACACGATGGGTTTTGGCCGACAAACCTGGCCAGACGGCTAACGTTGCAACGTGTGTTCGTGCGGAAAACAGAAGCCGAAATCCTCACAACCGGGGCAACCGGGCGCGGGGCCGGGCGTCTCGCCGCGCGCTAACGCGAATTCGCGCGCAAGCAGCTTTTTCCAGCGCAGGCCTTCGGCGTTGCGCGTCACGATCTCGGGGAAAAACCGCGTGAGCATGCGCGTGACGTCGTCGCGACCGCGCAGGCCGAGATCGCGCCACAGATGGTCGGGGCGCAGACACGCGTTCGCGATGATCGACGCGAGGCAGCGCGCGTCGCCGGGATCGACAGGCGGCGCGGCGAAGCCGAGCAGGAAATCGCGCATGGCGGCGGCAAAGTGCGCGTGCGGGGTATCCGCGAGAACCATGGCTTGTGGCACTTCCACGCCCATCGCAGGGATCGCGCCGGCGAAATGCCGTGCCGCCAGCGCTTCCAGCTCAGCCTGCGTCAAACCGAGCAGCGCCAGTTCGCCGCGCACCTCGCGCGCCGCCACGAGCCGCGCGAACAGCCACGCATCTTCGGACCGTGGCTGCGAAGGCGCACCGCTTAGCGCTTCGCTGCGTGCGAGCGCTTGCGCGTCGAAATCGGGCGTTTCGGCGTTCATCGCGCGACCCGAAGCCGCCCTTATTCCACGCCGACGATCACGCTCGACGCCTTGAACAGCGCCGCCGCGGTCTTGCCCACCGCGAGGCCGAGACGATCGGCGCTTTCGTTGGTCACGATGGCGGCGATCTGCGCACCGCCCGCCGCCGCCAGCACGACTTCGGCGTTGACCGCGCCCTTCGTGACCGCCGTGATCTTGCCTTCCACCACATTGCGCGTGGAGACCTTGCTCGCGTCGCCGTCGACCATGAGGATCACCGAAGAAGCCTTCACGAGCGCGAAGGCCGGTTTGCCCGCGGCCAGCCCGAGCGACGCCGCGCTGCCATGCGTGATGATCGCGACGATCTCGAGACCGCCTTCGACGCTCAGCGCGACTTCGTCGTTGACGGCGCCGGCCTTGATCGCGCGGATCTGGCCGGAGAAATGATTGCGGGCGCTGGTACGCATGAGGGTCTCCGTGAATGACCGGCGCGTGACACGCCGGTTTCGTCTGGTGAAGGAATCGAACGGAAGCCCAGTGTAGCCGCGTCCACGCGGCGCGCCCAGTCATTCGGCCGAAAATTGGCCATTCGGATGCGTACATGAATGCAGCAGACCATCGTAATATATGGGCCTTTATAACGGTACGGGGTATCGAACATGTTTATCCGTAAGCTGCTTGCCTCAGTCGTCGTAACGGCCGGTGTGATCGGCGTGAGCGCCAACGCGTTCGCCGACGACAACGACGTCAACGTGCTCTACGCGGGCTCGCTCGTGAACCTCATGGAAAAGAGCGTCGGCCCCGCGTTCGAAAAGGAAACGGGCCTGCATTTCAAGGGCTACGCGGCCGGCTCGAACAAGATCGCCAATGAAGTGAAGGGCAAGCTGCGCCGCGGCGACGTGTTCATCAGCGCAAGCCCGAAGGTCAATGCGAGCCTGATGGGCGAAGCCAACGGCAATCACGTTTCGTGGTACGTCAATTTCGCCGAATCGCCGCTGCTGATCGGCTATAACCCGAAGAGCCGTTTCGCTGGCGACTTCAAGACGAAGAAGTGGGATCAGGTGCTCCAGGAACCGGGCATTCGCCTCGGCCGCACGGACCCGAAGCTCGACCCGAAGGGCGCGTTCACCGTCGAACTCATGACGAAGGCGGCGCAGGCGTATAACCAGCCGGATCTCGTGCAGAAGGTGCTCGGCGCGCCCGAAAATCCCGAGCAGGTGCTGCCGGAAGAAACGCTCGTCGGCCGTTTGCAGTCGGGTCAGCTCGACGCGGGCTTCTTCTACTCGACCGAAACCTCGGACCTGAAGATTCCGGCGATTCACCCGGCGCCCGAACTCAAGATCAAGGCGAACTACACGCTCACGATCCTCAACGACGCGCCGAACAACGCCGGCGCCGCGCGCTTCGTCAACTTCCTGCTCTCGGCGGAAGGCCGCAAGCTGCTCGCGCAGCACGGCGTGGACGTGACCAGGCCCAGCGTGAACGGCCAGGCTTCGGCCATTCCGCCTTCGGTGCAAGCCGTGGTCGACGCCGCGCAGCAGTGATCGCCGCGTCATGACGCAACCCGCGCAGCGCGCCGCAAGGCCGCTTTGGTGGCTCGGCGCGTTGCTCGCGGTCTATCTGTGCGCGCCGTTTCTCGCCAGCATTCCGCAAATCGGCCAGGCCGACTGGGCCGGTGTCGACTGGTCCCAGACCTGGTCGGCGGTGGCGGTCTCGGCGGCGAGCGCGAGCGTTGCCGCCGTCGTCATTCTGGTGGGCGGCGTGCCGCTCGGTTACTGGCTCGCGCGCTCGCAGTCACGCGCCGTCGCGCTGCTCGGCTTCGTCGTGCAACTGCCGCTCGCGCTGCCGCCGCTCACGAGCGGCGTGCTGCTACTCTTTCTGGTCGGGCCGTATAGCGGCATCGGCCAGCTCTTCAACGGCGCGCTCACCGACTCGTTCACGGGCGTCGTGCTCGCCGAAACCTTCGTGGCCGCGCCGTTTCTCATCGTCGCCGCGCGTTCGGCGTTCACGGCCGTCGACCCCGTGTACGACGACGTCGCCGCCACGCTCGGCCATCACGCCGCGAGCCGCTTCTTTCGCGTGACGTTGCCGGTTGCGTGGCCCGCCATACGCGCGGGTCTCGCGCTCGCCTGGCTGCGTGCGTTCGGCGAATTCGGCGCCACGGTGATGGTCGCGTATCACCCGTATTCGCTGCCCGTCTACACGTATGTCGTATTCGGCGGCCAGGGCTTGCCCGCGATGATGCCGCTGCTGCTGCCCACGCTCGCCATCGCCATCGTCTGCGCGGTGCTCTCGGTGTACAGCCGCGGCGCGCGCTCGACGCAAGCGGTGAGCCAGGACAACGGCGACGACCTCACCGCGTTCACGCCCGCCACCAGCGCCGCCGAACGTCCCGACCTGCGGCTCGCGTTCGCGGCGCGCCGGCAGCTGGGCGCGTTCACGCTCGACGTCGCGTGGCAGCCGCAAACGCGCCGGCTCGCGATCATCGGGCCGTCGGGCTCGGGCAAATCGCTGGCACTGCGCATTGTCGCCGGGCTCGAACCCAACGACGCGGGCTCGGTCACGCTCGGCACCACCGATCTCGGCGCACTGCCGCCCGAACGCCGGCAGATCGGCTATATGCCGCAGGACTACGGTCTCTTTCCGCACATGACGGTGGCGCAGCAACTCGCGTTTCCCGTCGATGCCGACGCGCAGAGCGCGCGTTACTGGCTCGCGCATCTGGGTCTCGACGCGCTCACGCAGCGCTTGCCACGTGAGCTTTCGTTCGGCCAGCGCCAGCGCGTCGCGCTCGCACGCGCGCTCACGCGTCACACGCAGCTGCTGCTGTTCGACGAACCGTTCGCCGCACTCGACACGCCGCGCCGCCGCCGCCTGCAACAGTCGCTGCGCACGCTCCAGCGCGAGATCGGCGCGGTTACCGTGATCGTCACGCACGATCCCGACGAAGCCGCCCTGCTCGCCGACGAAGTGCTCGTGATCGAGCACGGGCGCGCGCTCCAGGCCGGCGCCATCGACGAGGTCTTCCAGCGTCCCGCCACGTTGCGCGTGGCCGAGTTGCTCGGCTTGCACAACGTGGGCGAAGGCGTCGTGACCGCGCAAGGCACGATCGAAACGCGCGGCGGCTTGCGTCTGCCCTGCGCCGACACCTCGCTCGCAACGGGTACGCGCGTGATGTGGCGCGTGCTGCCGCGCGCGCTCGTTGCCGCGCCGGAAGGCCGTTGGCAAGGGCGTGCCGCGGGCACGTCGCTGCGCCACGGCGATCGTTACGTGGCCATCGAAATCGAGGGCGAAACGTTCGACATCGCCGCCGACGACCGCCCCTCGCTCGCTCACAACAGCGTGCTGCGTTTCGATATCGACGCAAGCGGCGTGTTGGCGTGGCCCGCGCAAGACTCCTGAAAAGCCTCACCTTTGGCGAGCGCGCCTGGCCATCGGCCGATACGCGATATTTGAAAAGCCCCTTTTTCAGGGGCTTTTTTTCGCGTATCGATGACTCGATTCACGCGTTTCGACGTGTCATCGTCCCGTTCCCGAAAAGCCTCACCTTTCGCGCCTGCAGGAGAACTGCGCGCAAGGTTTCGCATGTAAATGACCGCGATACAGCAGGATTGCGTCGACTAACCTGGGAGTCCCAGGAAAATATTTTTCGCCTGACAGCCGGCTTTCCCGTACCTGGGACGACGAATTACCGCGCGAACGCACGCCGTTGAGGTGATGCCGATGCGGTTCGCGCGCGAACCGTTCGCACTCCCGAATCCGTGCTCCCGTATTTCCTCACCTTCGGGCGTCGATCCGCTTCTGCGCGCGCTCAGATCACGAAGCGCGCATGCGCGTCGAACAGGCGCGGCAGCGGTTGCAGATCGGCGCGCGCGAAACGAATCAGCGAAAAAGCACGTTTTCCTAGCGGGCTCGCCGGCACGTGCGCGTATGCGAACACGATGGGCGCCACGCCGCGCGCCGCGCCGTCCTCGACCACGATGTTCATCGCATTCAGATACACGGCGCGCATCTCGACGTTCGCGTGCTGCGCCGGACGGGACAGCGCTTCGCAGATCACCGCCAGCTCGTGTTCGAGCGCTTCGCTCTTGAGACCGAGCGCGGCGCGCGCGCGCTCGTTTTCGGCGATGAGCGCTTCCACCCGCGCGACTTCGGCCGCGTCCGGTTCCGCCGCCGCGCCGAGCATCGCATGCGTACCGGCGCCGTGGCGCGTGAGCAACTGGAGGCGCGTGCGCAACAGCGCGCGCTCCTGTTCGAGCGCATCGCGGCGAGACTCGTCGGCACCGATCCGCGCGAGCGCTTCGAGCCCGATCTGCTCGACCACGCGCAGCACGATCTGTTCGCGCAAGTCGGCTTCGGTTTCGCCGCACACGCGCATTTGATGATCGTCGAAGCTCAAGGTGGTCTGCGCGACGTCGGTGTGCACCTGATCGCCATGCTGCGCCACCCCGAAGCCGCGCCGCTCGATCAGCCCCATGCCGAGTACGCCATACGCCTCGCGCGCGAGCACATGCGCGTCGAACCACGCGTGCAACTCCGGCGAACGGCTCAGCACGTGCGCGACCTCTTCGGGCGCGGCGAAGAACGCATGAATGGCGGGGTCGCTCATCCACGCGGCGGCGCTCGCTTCGCGCGCGGCCGGCAGACGCGCCACGGCTTCGCGCACGAACTCGACCGACTGCGCGAGCGCGGGCGCCAGACGTTCGCGCCATTGCGGCACGAGCTTGAGGGTGGGACTGAGCACGAGCAAACGATCGACGAGCGCGGCCACGAGTGCCGATTCGGGCTCGGGCTTCGCGTGAGCGCGCGGCCATAGTTTGTCGAGAAAGCGCATGAGGACACTCCAGCGCAATGCGCGCGTCGATCGACTATAGCGCCGATCTTCCAACCGGCGCGCCAAACCTGCCGCAGCGCAGCAATTCGTCGCGGCACGACCTCGCGCGTAACCTGTTCCCGGAAACACTCACCTGGGTGTTACGTAACGCAGGGAACAGTTTCTTCGCGCCGTAACATCGCACAGGGCAATAGTGCGAGAAATAATCGATTCGCGCGCACCTCAGTGAGAACATGACTCCCGCAAACACTCACCTTCGGAATTGCATAAAACGACTTTCTTGTGACGCGGCTCGATCGCACGAGTGAGCGGAACGGCATTCACTTCACGCAGCAGCGGCGTCCCGGAAAGGCTCACCCTTCGCGCCTTCACGTCGTTTTAACTCCCGGAAAAGCTCACCGCTTCGATGCACCGGCGCCTCTCGCCATCGACGGAAATTTAATCTGCATTCCGAATTAAACGCACTGAAAAATGACAACACTCAAAGTCGTTTCGCACGCAACTATTTATCCACGCTGCATGAAAGCATAGGTTCAGGCATGGCACTTGCATCGGCTCGCCGCGGACCCACGAATTCGCATCGGGACAAACCCCCGTTCCCGTTTTCGCAAAGCGAGGAACGACAAGCCGAGAGCGAACACACGCAGCGATTTAGACGGTTAGCTCAATTGACAGCGGCTGATGTCATGATCCAATCTTCTGCGCATAATTACGACACAGGGAGGCAGACAAATGTTGGAGAGCATTGTCCGCAGCATGGTATTGGCCGCAGCAGCGACCCCATTGCTGGTTGCATGTGGTGGTGGTAACGCGAGTGACCCGGCACCGATCAATCCCGCGCAATGCTCGGGTTCCACCTGTGCGAATCAGGGACCGCCCGCGAGTGGCAGCACGGCCACCGCGCTGTGCCCCTCGGCGGCGGACATCGCAGCCAACACGTATCTTGGCGGCGCAGGTAGCGGCGAAGTGGTGAGCCTCAAGATCGACCCCACGAAGATGACGTATTCGCTCACGTACCTCACTTCGCCCATTCCCGTGGCCACGACTTCCGTGCAGAACACGCGCGCCGGTCTCACGATCACGGGCGCCGTGCAACATCCGCCCACGGGCGCGCTGCCCACCGCCGCGCAACTCACGTGCGCGTTCCAGCTTCAGGCGGGCACGGGCACGATCAACGGCAGCACGTACACCACGGCGTACAACGCCAGCAATCCGCCCACGGTGTATGTGGGCTTCGGCGTGGCGGGCGGCGGCATTCCGGGCGCGACCGTGTACATCGACGGCGACTCCACGGCCAACATCTTCTTCGGCGGCCAACAGGCGCGAACCTTCGACTTTTATCCGTTCGTCGGCTTCTCTTCGGTGAGCACGAATATCGCCGATTTGCAGGGCTCGTATAACGCGCTCTCGTATCACATCCTGCCCACGAGCAATTTCGCGCCCGCGGCCACCGTCACGCAGGAACAGTACGATGCGGCCGGCAATTGCAGCGTGCCGAGCGGCGCGACCAACACGAGTTGCGCCACGGCGGCGAATACGTGGACAGCAAGCGCGAGCGGCAGTTACTTCGACTCCGCGAGCGCGCCGCATATCGAAACGCCCACGCCGTTTGCCGCCAGGTTACTGGCCAATAGCAACGCGGGCACGGGCCACCTCATCATCGGCAAGCTGAACGGCGTCACCGTACCTGTGGTCGTGCGCACGGGCTACGTGAACGAGAATCTCACCTCGCTCGCCGTGGACGACGAATCGGGCATCGCGCTGCTCGCCCCCGCCACCAAGCTCGCTTCGGGCGCGTTCGACGGCAGCTATATCGGCGCGGATTCGAACTTCAACTACACGGCCACGCTCCTCAACGGCCAGCAGGGCGGCTTCCTCAAGCCATCGACGATGGTCACGCAGAGCCAGTTCACGCTCGATTACACGCAAACGCATCCCGGCCTGATCGGCGTGACCGATACGGCGGGCAACGCGGGCAACCTGATCGCGGTGGGCGGCCTCTACGGCATCTTCATCAACGGCGAGGAAAACGGCGGCGTGGTCTCCACCTCGGCCAACAGCGCGACACCCAATCAGCCGTACTTCGGTGTCGGCGCGCTGATCCAGCCTCAGTAACGGAACACCCAATCGCGACGCTTCCACGGCGTCGCGATTGCACGCAAATAGCCGTAATTCGCACTACGAATCAAACACCGGGCACGTTCGAACGGACGCGCGAGCAGGTCGTGCGCGCCCGTCAACAACAATACTCTGGAGACGCGGTATGAAATGGAAGCTCTTTGCGGCGCTCTCGATCGCCGTTGCAATGACCGGCGCATTGAGCGCGTGCGGAGGCGGCGGCAGCAGCAGCCCGCCGCTCGTCGAAACGGCCCTGTGTCCCACCACGCTCGACTACAGCACCGTGTACACCGGCGGCGGCGGCGACGGCGAGCTCGTGAAACTGCAACTCGACACCACGAAGAAGACCTGGCAAATCACCTATGTGGAGTCGCCGATTCCGCAAACCACGGGCACCGTCACGCCCACGCGCAAAGGGCAGGTCGCGACCGGCACGCTCACGCAGGAGACGGGGCTGCCCACGGCCAAGCTCAACCAGTGCGCGTTCCAGCTGAACGGCGCGAGCCTCGACCCGAACCGTCCGGCGCGCGTGTTTATCGGCGAAGGCGTGGCGGGCGGCACGATCCCCGGCGCGGAGATCCAGTTCGCGGGTTCGGGCGGCATCGGCGTCGTGCCCGACACCAAGTTCCCGTATTACCCGTTCATTGGTTTCTCGTCGATCGAAACGAATATCGCCAACGTGGCCGGCACGTGGAACCAGCTGGGCTACCACCAGGTGCCTTCGCAGAATTTCCTGCCCGCCGCCGTGGACGCGAAGATCACGATCAACGCCAACGGCACGTGGAGCGAATGCGATAACACCGGCGTGAATGCGGGCAAATGTCAGCAGCCGGGCACGAACTTCGTGCAGTCGGCGGACGGCAGCGGCGCATTCGAAACCGACAACTTCCAGGGGCAGGTGAAGCCCACGCTCGTCGTCACGCAACCGGCCGCGAAAGGCTTCATGATCGTTGGCAAGCTGCGTAATCAACTCGTGCCGGTGCTGATCCGCACGGGCGTGGCGTATCCGACCATCGGCGTCGATCCGCAAAGCGGCGCGGTGGGCCCGGTCGCCGACGACGAATCCGGCATCTCGATCCTCGCACCGCAAACCAGCGTGGCGCAAGGCTCGCAGGATGGCGAGTACATCAGCGTGGACAGCCAGTTCGACTACCGCACGCTCGCGCTGAGCGGCACGCAGGCCACCCTGCTCGATCCATTCAACGCCTCGCAGGCCGCGCTCGCCACGGCGCTCGACCTCAACTTCGCGCAAGCCGTGCCCGGCATCGCGACGACCACGCACGTGGGCGCTTCGACCGGCAGCACGCCCACGGGCAAGATGATCTTCACGGGCGGCGTGTTCGGCTTCCTCGACATGACGACGCCATCGGCGCCGTACTTCACGGCCGGTGCGTTCGTACAGTAAGTATCACTAAACAATCGACGGCGCTGTTCAAGGCGCCCGCAACGAGGTGGCCGCTCCCGGCCATTGCGCCAGACAAAGGCGCGACGGCCGGGCCGCGAGACGCGTGCGGAACGAGGCAATGAAACGCCGCCCGCCACTCGCGCGCGAACAAGGCGCACCCGCTCCTGGGAGGGACATCATGAGACGCATTGCAGTAGCGGCGCTGGCCGCTGGGCTGTCGATGAGCGCGCATGCACAGCACGCCGGCGACAACGTGGTCGCATTGGGCTGGTTTCACGTCATGCCGCAGCAGTCGAGCACCCCGCTCACCACGAACGTCGCGCCCGTGCCGATCAACACGCCGTTGCGGCTGCCGAATTCGTTCACCTCGGCGGGCACCGGCTTGTCGACGTCGAATGCCGATACGGCCGGTCTCGTCATCAGCCACTTCTTCACCGACCATATCGCGGTGACCTCGGTGGCGGGCGTGCCGCCGACCTTCAAGCTCTACGGTCACGGCACGATCCGGCCGCCCGGCCCGGCCGGTGCGCTCGGCAACCAGGATCTGAACGATCCGGCGACGAACCCCATCGTCAAGAGCGTGCGGCAGTGGAGTCCGGCCGTCATCTTCCAGTACTACTTCCGCGACGCCGACGCGAAGTTCCGCCCGTTCGTGGGCCTTGGCGTGTCGTACAACTGGTTCTCGGATATTCAGCTGAACCCGAACTTCGTGAAGGCCACGCAGGACGATCTGGGCGCGGTGCTCGCGGCCGGCGCGGGCAAGCCGGGGCAAACGCAGATCAGCGCCAAGGCCTCTTCGTCGTGGCAGCCGGTGTTCAACCTGGGCGCGACCTACAACATCACCTCGCACCTCGGCATCGTGGCGTCGCTCACCTATATTCCGCTGAAGACCACGTCCTCGGTGATCGTGAAGGCCGCCGACGGCAGCGAACTCGGCGTGAGCAAGGCCACCTTGAAGGCCGATCCGCTCATCACGTTCCTTGCGCTGTCTTACCGCTTCTGAGGCGCGCAGTGGCCGTGCGGAGATCGACGAAACGACCGCACGGCAAAGGTTTCATCGGCAGACGAACTCATGTTCGCGCAAGCGTACGCATGACGTGGCGCACGGTCGTGCGAAGACGCGCGCTCGCGCCTTCGCCGCCGCTCGCGCTAGAATCGCTGCATGCCGAAATCGCTCAAACCCGCGCCGAAGTCCGCCTCGACCGACGCCACGCCCGACAGCGAATACACCGTCGACGAACTCGCCCGCGTGGCGAACACGACGGTGCGCAACGTGCGTGCGTATCAGGACCGCGATCTGTTGATGGCGCCCGAAAAGCGCGGGCGCGTGGGCATTTACAACGACTCGCACGTCGCGCGGCTCAAGCTCATCAATCATCTGCTGGCGCGCGGCTATACCCTCGCCAACATTCAGGATCTCATCAAGGCGATCGACGACGGCGGCGATCTGCGTTCGATCCTCGGGCTCGAAAACGCCATTGGCGGCCCGTGGTCGCACGTGCGGCCCAAGACTTACTCGTTGCCGCAACTGATCAAGCTGTTCGGGCCGCAGGCGCCCAGCAGCCTCACGCGGCTCGCCGAACTCGGCTTGCTCGAACGCCAGGGCCTCTCCTTCGTCACGCGCAATCCCGCCATGCTCGACGCGGCCGCCGCAACGGTGCGCGAAGGCATTCCCGCGCGCGAATTGCTCGACGTGATGGAGGAAACGCGGCCGCACTTCGACGCCATCGCGCGCGTGCTCGTGGCGATGGTGGTGCGCCACCTCGACCGCTACGATCAGGGCGCGCTGCCGCCCGCCACCGACATGCCCGCGCTCGTCGACGCCATCTGGCGTTTGCGGCCGCTTTCCACCGTGTTCGTGGAGAACGAGATCGTGCGCGCGCTCGAAGCCCAGTCGAGCGACTATCTGGGCGGCCGCGTGGCCACGATCCTCGACCAGACACTGCGTGCGCGCGCAACGGCCGAAGCGGGCGTGCCCACGCCGCAGCCCCAGCCTGCGTCTCCGCCGCAAAAGCGCACCGCCGCGAAAACGGCGGGGCGCAAAAGCCCCGCTCGCGCCGCCACACCCGCGGTCAAAACCGCGCGTCCCGCGAAGAAAACCGCGCTCAAGAAGCGCTGATTTTTCCTCTTCCCGCGCGCCCCTCCGCGTCCGCGAATCGCGCGGAAGCGCCGCTGCGCGCGGTTTCCGCACGTTCCGTCCCTGTCGATAAAGCCCGTTTTGCGCGGTTAGAACGCTCCATCTAGCCTCTTGCGAAACGGCGCCGATCGCACTATGTTTACATCCATCAATGTCACAGTCAAAGATGGATAAAGGGAGACGCCCAGGATGAACGCACCAGCCCGTTCACGCGATTCGGTCGGCATCGCCATTATCGGCACCGGGTTTGCCGGGCTCGGCATGGCGATCCGGCTGCTGCAAAGCGGCAACGACGACTTCGCGGTGTTCGAGAAAGCCGACGCCGTGGGCGGCACGTGGCGCGACAACCACTACCCCGGCTGCGCGTGCGACGTGCAGTCGCACGTTTATTCGTTCTCCTTCGCACTCAATCCGCGCTGGACGCGCATGTTCGCGCCCCAGCCGGAAATTCGCGCCTACCTCAATCGCTGCGTCGACAAATACCGCCTTTCGCCGTGGCTCAATTTCGGCCACGAACTCAGCAACGCCACGTGGGACGAACGCGCGCACGTCTGGCGCTTGAGCTTCGCGAACGGCAAGCGGTTAACCGCGCGTGTATTGATTTCGGCGATGGGCGGTCTGTCACGCGCCGCGCTGCCGCAGATCCCCGGCCTCGACACGTTCGAAGGCAAGACGTTTCATTCGCAGCACTGGGATCATGCGTACGCGCTCGAAGGCAAGCGCGTGGCCGTGATCGGCACGGGCGCGAGCGCGATCCAGTTCGTGCCGCAAATCGCGCCGCGCGTGCAAGCGCTCACGCTGTTCCAGCGCACGCCGCCGTGGATCATGCCCAAGCCCGACCGCGCGCTCTCGCCGTTCGAGCAATGGATGTTCCGCGCGCTGCCGTTCACGCAAAAGCTCGCGCGTACCGGCCTTTACTGGATGCTCGAATCGCGTGTGCTCGGCTTCGCCGTGCATCCTTCGCTGATGAAGAACGTGCAGAAGCTCGCACTGCGCCATATCCGCCGTCAAATCGCCGATCCCGCGTTGCGCGAGACCGTCACGCCCGACTACACGATCGGCTGCAAGCGCGTGCTGATTTCGAACGACTACTATCCGGCGCTCTCGCGCGCGAACGTGAATGTGGTGACGAATCCGATCGAACGCGTCGACCGCACGGGCGTAGTCACGGCCGACGGCGCGCATCACGAAGTGGATTGCCTGATCTACGGCACCGGCTTTCAGGTGGCCGATCCGTTCCCGCGCGGCGCGATCGTCGGGCGCGGCGGCGTGGATATCGTCGATACGTGGTGCAACGGCGCGCATGCGTATCTCGGCACGAGTCTGCCTGGCTATCCTAACTTCTTTATGCTGGTGGGACCGAACACGGGTCTCGGCCATAACTCGATGGTCTTCATGATCGAGTCGCAGATCGAATACGTGCTGGGCGCGCTCGCCGCCATGAAGGCCGACGCCGCCGATTCGATCGAAGTGCGCGAGCAGGTGGAGGCGCGCTACAACGCGCGCATCCAGCAGAAGCTCAGCCGCGCGATCTGGTCGGTGGGCGGCTGCAAGAGCTGGTATATCGACCCGCGCAACGGCAAGAACACCACGTTGTGGCCGGGCTTCACGTGGCGCTTTCGCCGTGCGACGGCGCACTTTTCCATCGCCGATTATCAGGTGTTCCGCGCCGCGCGCGCCGACGCGTCCGCCTCGGCGCTCGCGGTGGCCGCGCAGCCTACCGAAGCGGCCTGAACGCACGGCATCGACGCAATCGAACACTACGGAGCCCGCCACATGAAACGATTCGACAACAAGGTCGCCGCCATCACCGGAGCCGGTTCGGGCATGGGCCGCGCCCTGGCGCTCCAGCTTTCGGCCGCGGGCTGCCATCTCTCGCTCGCCGACCGCAACGCGCCCACGCTCGAAGAAACCGCGCGCATCGTGCAGACGCTCGCGCCCGCCGTACGCGTGAGCACGCGCGTGCTCGACGTGAGCGATCGCGACAGCGTGTTCGCGTGGGCCGAGGAAACCGTGGCCGAACACGGCGGCGTGAATCTCGTGTTCAACAACGCGGGCGTCGCGCTGTCGAGCACGATCGAAGGCATGTCGTACAGCGACCTCGAATGGATCGTGAACATCAACTTCTGGGGCGTGGTGCACGGCACGAAGGCGTTTCTGCCACATCTGAAAGCCGCGCGCGACGGTCATATCGTCAACACGTCCAGCGTATTCGGTTTGTTCGCACAACCCGGCATGAGCGGCTACAACGCGACCAAATACGCCGTGCGCGGCTTCACCGAGTCGCTGCGCCAGGAACTCGACATGATGCGCTGCGGCGTGTCCGCGACCTGCGTGCATCCCGGCGGCATCCGCACGAACATCGCGCAATCGAGCCGTGTGGCGCAGAACATGGTCGGCTTCATGGTCGAGAGCGAACAGCAGGGCAAGGACGAATTCGAGAAGTTCTTCATCACGAGCGCCGACGACGCCGCGCGCGCCATTCTCAACGGCGTGAAGCACAACGCACGCCGCGTGCTGATCGGCCGCGACGCCCGCGCCGCCGACTGGCTCGCGCGCACGCTGCCGGCCGCCTACCAGGCGCTCGTCGTGATGAGCGCGCGGCGCGAAGCTGCCAAGGCGCGCCGTCGCGCGTCGCGCAGTTCCGCGGCCACGCCGTAACCGGATAACAACGCAGGCACAAAACAGGGAGCCACATCATGATGCCGATTCGACGCGACGTCCGTTTCGCGCTACCACCCGAAAGGGCTTGCGACTGGCACGTCGAAGGCGTGCCGGTCACGCACTTCTTCAACGCGCTTTCGCTGTTGTTTCCGGCTGGCGAGCGCTTCTTCATGGACTCCGTGCGGCACTATCGCGACCACATCGAAGACCCCGAACTCAAACGTCAGGTGATGGGTTTCATCGGTCAGGAAGCCATGCATACGCGCGAGCACGTGGAGTACAACGACTTGCTGCAGGCGGCCGGCCTGCCCGCGCACAAGCTCGACAAGCGGCTCTGGGCAATCCTCAATTTCGCGCGCAAGGTCTTGCCGCCTTCGCTGCAACTCGCGCAAACCGTTGCGCTCGAACACTACACGGCCATGCTCGCCGACCTGTTGCTCGACGATTCGAGCCGACGCATCGAGGGGTCGGTGGAAGGTTACAAGCAGATGTGGCTGTGGCACGCACTGGAAGAAACCGAACATAAATCGGTATCCTTCGACGTGTGGAATGTCGTGATCGAGCCCGGCGTAAAGCGCTATTTGATGCGCACGGGAACGATGCTTGCGACCACGGTTCTCTTTTGGCTCATCGTATTCGACTATCACTGCGCATTGTTGCGCGCGCACCGGAGGCGCCGCGGCAAGACCGGTGGCATGTGGAAGCTCGTGAAATTCCTATACGGCCCTCGTCACGGCGTGTTCCCCGGCATCGCGATCGAATGGCTGCGCTTTTTCAAGCCCGGCTTTCATCCGTGGGATCACGACAATCGGCGTCATCTCGACCGCATCGACCCGCTCGTGGAGCAGATCGACGCCACCAACGCGCAATATGCCGCGCAAGCCGCGCCGCGACGCGTCCCGCTGCATTCGGCGGCCTCGCCGCGTGCCGTGTGAGCGCGATGATGCGCAGCGCGTGCGAGACCGTGTACGTCCAGTCCGGCGACGTGCGTCTCGCGGCTTACGTGAGCGGTCCCGCGAATGCACCCTGCATTGTGCTCGTGCATGGTTACCCCGATTCGGCGCGCGTCTGGGACGCGTTGCGCGCCGAACTCGACACGCGCTTTCGCGTGATCGCGTACGACGTGCGCGGCATGGGCGCGTCAGAAGCGCCCTGTGAGCGTTCGGGCTACGCGTTGGCGCAACTGGCACGCGATCTCGCCGCCGTGGCCGACGCCACGTGCGGCACGCGTCCATTTCATCTGCTGGCGCACGACTGGGGTTCGATCCAGAGCTGGGAAGCGGTGACCGACCCCGCGTTCGCGTCGCGCATTATTTCGTACACCTCGATATCGGGGCCTTGCCTCGACCATGTATTTCGCAAGCCGCGTAACGTTTCGCAGTTGCTGAAGTCGTGGTACATCGCGTTCTTTCATCTGCCGCTCGTGCCCGAACTGGTGTGGCGCGGCGGCGGCGCGAAGCTGTGGCCCTGGTGGGTGCGCAAAACCGAGCGCGTGCGCGTGGAACGCGACCCGTTTCAGTTGCGCAACTCGCTCAACGGCCTGCATCTGTATCGCGCGAATTTCCGCGCCTGCGCACGCAAGCCGCGCGAACGCAGCACGCGCGTGCCGGTGCAATTCATCGTGCCGCGCTTCGATCGATACGTCACGCCCGCGATGTCCGAGGACCTCGACCGCTGGCTGGGCGCCTACGAGCGCGAGATCATCGCCGCACCGCACTGGGCCGTGGTGAGCGAAGCGCCGCAGATCGCCGCGCGCTTCATGCATTTCGCGGCGCGCTGCGCGAGTGCGCAACCGCTCCATCCCAACGAATCTTCCCTGCACACCGAGGTGAACCCGTGAGTCCACTCGTTCTGGCTGTCGTGGGTGCCGTTGTCGTCGTTGCGGCGACCACGAGCGTCGTGCTCGCCATCTTTACGAAGCGCGCCACACGCGTGATCGAAGCGTCGGTGCCGATGGACGGCAAGCTCGTCGATGTCGACGGCGACCGCATTCATTATGTCGAATACGGCGAGGGACCGCCCGTGGTGTTCGTGCACGGCCTGAGCGGACAGATGCGCAACTTCGCGTGGCTGCCCATCGCTGCGCTCGCACGCGAGCATCGCGTGATTCTCATCGATCGCCCCGGCGCGGGCTATTCCACGCGCGGCGCGCAATCGCAGGCCAATATTTATGCGCAGGCGCGCACGGTGGCGCGCTTCATCGAAACGATGCGGCTCGAAGCGCCCGTGCTGGTCGGCCATTCGCTCGGCGGCGCGATTGCGCTGGCCGTGGCACTCGAATACCCGCGGGCGGTGGAGCGCATCGCGCTCATCGCGCCGCTCACGCACGTGCAAACCGAAGTCCCGAAGGCGTTCCGCGCCCTCGTGCTGCGCTCGAAGGCCGTACGGCGCTTCGTTTCGCGCACCTTCGCCACGCCCGTGGGTCTCGCCACGAGCGCCGCCGTCCTGAAGCAGGTGTTCGCCCCCGAGCCCGTGCCCGACGACTTCCCCACGCGCGGCGGCGGTTTGCTGAGCCTGCGGCCGAGCGGCTTCTATAGTGCTTCTGCCGATCTGGTCGCGATCGAAGATGCCGACGACCTCGCGCAGATGGAACAGCGCTACGGACAACTGACTATTCCTATCGACGTGTTGTTCGGCCGTGAAGACGTGGTCCTCGACTGGCGGCGTCACGGCGACGCGCTGCGCCGCAAGTCGGAACTCGTCACGCTCAAGGTCGTGAGCGGCGGCCACATGCTGCCCGTCACCGCGCCCTGCACGACGTTCGACTGGCTGCTCTCCGCCATCGCGGGCACGGCGCACGCCAGCAGCCCGCGCGAGATTCGCGTCGAGCAACCGGCACAGGACATTGCGCGGCGCGGCATGCCCGGCGGCGCTAGAGCGACTGCTCGGTACTAAAGCCGAGCCATAGCGGGATCGCCCTGCTATCGTCGAAAGAACCGCGCGAAGCGGCATCGACAACAATCAGGAGACAACCATGGCCGTGCCCCTCGAGGTGCAGGCGCCGCGCTTTGGCGCGCCCGACACCGACGGTATCTGGTACGACGCGTATCCGCCCGGCGTGCCGCGCGAGATCGATCCGTCGCAGTACGAAACGATTACGCAGTACTTCGACGAATGCACGGCCGCGTTCCGCGACCGTGTGGCGTACGTAAGCATCGGCGCTTCGCTCACATACGGCGCGCTCGCGCGCAAGGCCGAAGCGTTCGCGGCGTGGCTGCAAAGCGTGGGCATCCAGCCCGGCGAGCGCGTGGCCATCATGCTGCCCAACACGTTTCAATATCCGGTGGCGCTGTTCGGCGCGCTCAAGGCGGGTGCCGTGGTCGTCAACGTGAACCCGCTCTACACGCCGCGCGAACTCGCGCACCAGTTGCGCGACAGCGGCGCGCGCGCGATTGTCGTGTTCGAGAACTTCGCGAAGACGCTCGAAGTGGCGCTGCCCGGCACCCGCGTCGAGCACATCGCGGTCACGGCGCTCGGCGATCTGCTCTCCGAAGGCGTGAACGTCAAGGGACGTTTGCTCAATTTCGTGCTCAAGCGCGTGAAGAAGATGGTGCCGAAGTACTCGCTGCCGAATGCGGTACGCCTGCGCGACGCGCTCGCGCTCGGTGCGAAGCGGCCCATGGCCAATGCGGCGCGCACGAGCGGCGATCTCGCGTTTCTGCAATACACGGGCGGTACCACGGGCGTGGCCAAGGGCGCGATGCTCACTCACGCGAACATCATCGCGAACGTGCTGCAGGCGAAGGCGTGGTCGGCGTCGCAACTCGACGGCGACATCGAAACCGTACTCACGCCGTTGCCGCTGTATCACATCTACTCGCTCACAGTGAACGCGCTGATCTTTCTCGGCCTGGGCGGCCGCAACATCCTGATCGCGAATCCGCGCGACACGAAACGCATGATGATGATCCTGCGCCGCGAGACCTTCACGGGCATCACCGCGATCAACACGCTCTATAACGCGCTGCTCGACAACCCCTTGTTTTGCCGGCGCGATTTCTCGGCGCTCAAGCTCGCCATGGCGGGCGGCATGGCCACGCAAAAGGTCGTGGCCGATCGCTTCAAGGCCGTCACGGGTCAATCGATCGTGGAAGGCTACGGGCTCACCGAGTGTTCGCCGATCGTCGCCACGCATCCCGTCGACCTGAAGAACCCGCGCGACTTCGACGGCTCGATCGGCGTGCCGGTGCCGTCCACGCAGGTGCGCTTTCGCCGCGAGGACGGCTCGTGGGCCAATGTCGGCGAGGCGGGCGAGTTGTGCGTGAAAGGTCCGCAGGTCATGCTCGGCTACTGGAATCGCCCCGACGAAACCGCGCGCGTGCTGGACGACGAAGGCTGGCTCGCAACGGGCGATATCGGCGTGATGGATGCGCAGGGTTTCATCCGGCTCATCGACCGCAAGAAGGACATGATCCTCGTTTCGGGCTTCAACGTGTACCCGAGCGAGATCGAGGAAGTCGTGATGATGCTTCCCGGCGTGCGCGAGGTCGCGGCGATCGGCGTTCCCGACGCGGCGCAAGGCGAGCGCGTGAAGGTGTTCGTCGTCGCGCGCGATGCCTCGCTCACGGCCGACGAGATCCTTCGGCACTGCCGCCGCAATCTCACCGGCTACAAGATGCCGCGCGAAGTGGCGTTCCGCGAGGCGCTGCCGCAAACCAACGTCGGCAAGATCTTGCGGCGGGCGCTGCGCGACGAAGAAGTGGCGAAGCTCGAGCCGCGCGCGTGACGCGTGCGAGTTCAATACAGGGAGACAAGACGATGAAAACGTACAACGGACGGCACCTGATCGCGTGCGCGGTGGTTGCGCTCGCAACGACATCGGCAGGGGCACAAAGCGACACACCGGCGGACACGCAGGCGAGCGCCCCGGCGTCACCGGCATCGACATCGACATCGACATCGACATCGACATCGGCGGCCGACGTGGCGAAGCTCAGCCCCGAGCAGCAGGTGAAGTGGCTACAGCATGCACAAAAGAGCGGCGCGCTCGTGAAGATGGACGACGCGCAACTCACCGCGCTGTTCTCGGCGCTCGATCCCGTGGTCGTGCCCACGCTCATCAAGCTCGGGCCTTCGGGGTATCCCTCGTATGAATTCACGCTCTCGCGCTGGGAGCGTCTGAATGGCAAGTGGCCGAGCAAGCCCGCGCACATGCTCGTGAAGCTGGAGCACGACCCGCTGCGTATCTACGCGAAATGGCTGCCCGACGGCGATCACTCGGGCGAGGAAGTCATTTACGACGCCTCGAAGCGCGGCGACGAAATGTACGGCCATCTGGGCGGCCTGCTCGGCGTGATGCCAATGTGGACCGCGCTGGACGGCACGCTCGCGCGCTCGCAGTCGAATCACAAGATCACGGACCTCGGCACGGAGTTCATCGTGAGCCAGTTCATGACCGACGCGAAGAAGTACGTGGAAGTGGGCGCCTCGTACAAGCCGCAGGTGGAAGTGAAAACCGTGAACGGCGTGCGCGTGGTTGCGCTCACCTATGTCTCGCCGAGCGGCAAGCCGCAGTTCTACGCGAAGAAGCAGACGCTCGGGCTCGACCTGCGGCATCCGTATTTCCGCACGGTCGAAGCGTATAACGACGACGGCGAGATCTTCGAGAAGATCGTGATCGACAGCATCACGCCAAAGCAGTTCGACGCCGAAGCGTTCGATCCGAAGAACCCCGACTACAAGTTCTAGCGTCTGCTTCAAGGCGCTCGCCGCCGCGCCGAAACACAAAGGTGAGGGTTTTCGGGAGGGTGCGTTCGTTGCGCGGTCAAGTTTCACCCTGAGCGCGTTCTCCTGGAACTCCTCACCTTTTCGCGTTGGGCGGTGAGATAACGATGCTTCGTTGACCTCACCGCTCGCGCGGTTTATCGATACTTTTGCAATTCAGGATCGGTGATCGGTTGCGCGGGCAGGTTCAGCATGCCGGGCAACTGGCTCAGCTTCGGCAGGCCGCTGATATCGGCCCAGCGTCCGCCCGAGCCGCGATAGATGAGCGTGGGCGTACCGTCGAAACCCAGATCCTGAAAGAGCTGCACGTTGGCGTTCAGGCGGTTTTGATCGTCGAAGGAAATATTCGCGAGCGGTGCAATGCCGCCCGATTCGTCCTTCTCCGAATAGTGCGTTTCGAGTTGCCTGAGCAACGCGGCGCCGTCCTTCGATTCCAGCAAAGCGGCCGCTTTTCCAGCGGAATCCGGCTTCAGGAAGCCCATCGGAATCCAGTGCACCTGCAAGCCCGCGGCTTCATACGGTTGCAGCGCTTTCCACACCAGGTGACAGTAAATACAGTTAGGGTCCATGAAGACGTAAAGCGTCGATTTCACATTCGCGCCACTCGCGCCTTCCACGATCGCGCTGGCGCCCTGAAAGCGCGAGATAGCGGATGCGGGCAACCACGAAGGTTGCGGGCCGTCCGCGGCCATGGCGGATGCCGTGAGCGAAACCGCGGCGGCGGCGATCAGTGTGCGTATCAACGTCTTCATGCTTTTCCTTTGTCTTGCTGCGCGCGCCACCTGGCGCGTGCTCGAACGCGAAGCCAAGTATGTTAGGGCCAGGGCGTGACGCGTTGCTGGCGCGAACATGGCACGAGTGACAGGTTCGCGCCAGCAACGCGCGGGCAAAGGTGAGAGTTTGCGGGAGCCGGTGCGCAATTCGCAGCGCCGGCGCCAGAGCTAGAACTTGAAGCGCAGCTGGAAGCCGATGGTGAACGGCAGGTCGTCGGAAGGGATAGGCGGCACGACGATGAAGTTGATACCCACGCGCTTGTACGCGACCATCACGAGCGGCGCGGCCACGGGGCCGATCGTGTGATTGCGGCCGAGACCCCAGTTGCCGTAGTTGTAGCCGCTGATAATGCCGCCCATGGCTGCGAGCCGCACGAAGCCCCAGTGCAGGAATTCAGGCGCCCATACGCCGCCCGCGTACCAAGACGGCCGGCGCAGCGAATTACGGAAGCCGCCGCCGGTCACGGCCCACTGGTCGTTGATCCAGCATTCCACGCCCAGCCCCGGATTGAACTGCTCGAAATCTTTGTCGGGGTTGATGTGATACGACGCGACCATGGCGTCGACCCACACACCCGAACTGCACCAGTCCGCCGCCTGCGCCGAGGGCGCCGCGCCCAGCATCAGCAGCGAACCGAGCAGCGCCGCCGCAACGGCGCGCGTCCTTTTGCCTGCGTACTGCTGTGGGGTATCGACCGACGTGCGCGTGCGTGCCGCGCCACCTTGCTTCTGCCAAAACCGCATGGGCTCTCCGTCCATTCTTGCGCCGGGCCGCTTGGGGCCCGTTGTTGTTCTCGGGTTGCGGGTACGAGGTGAAGCGCAAACTGTACCGCAAGCCGATGCGCGTGCAATGGAATCGCAGCTCGAATCGAGCCGCGATGCGTCCATCGCACGTCGCCGCCATGATGCCAGCGGCGTGAGTCGGCGCGATGAATGCTTTGTCGATAGAGCCAGGCCGCATGGGCAGGCGACGAAAACGCGCTCAGAGACCGAGGTCGCTCAGGCTCGCGTGATCGTCGGGACGGCGGCCCAGCGGCCAGTGATAGAGACGATCGGCTTCGCGAATCGGCAGATCGTTGATGCAGGCGAAACGGCGCGCCATCAAACCGTTTTCGTCGAACTCCCAGTTCTCGTTGCCGTACGAGCGGAACCAGTTGCCCGAATCGTCGTGCCATTCATACGCGAAGCGCACCGCGATGCGATTGTCCGTGTACGCCCACAGTTCCTTGATCAGGCGATAGTCGAGTTCGCGCGCCCACTTGCGTGCGAGAAAGCCCTCGATCGCCTCGCGCCCCGTGACGAATTCCGCGCGATTGCGCCATACGCTTTGCGGCGTGTAGGCGAGCGCCACGCGCTGCGGATCGCGCGAATTCCAGCCGTCTTCGGCGGCGCGCACTTTCTGGATCGCGGTTTCGCGCGTGAAGGGAGGCAGCGGCGGGCGCACTTCGTTCGAATCACTCATGGTCTTGCTCCTTGCGGGGATGGGCGCGCCGGGCCGGCGCACTACGGTGTGAGTCTTGGGGCGCGAGCGCGTCGAGCAGATGACGGCCGGCGGTGCGGGCGTCGAGCGCCGCGTCGGCTTCGCCGCTCACGAGCGCCACGCCGATCGCGCCGTCGATCAGGATCAGCCACTGGCGGGCGAACCGCGCGGCCACGCGGCTGTCGGCGCCGGTTTCGGCAGCCCACGCATCGCTTTGTTCGCGCACGAATTCGAGCAGCCGTTCCTTGTGATAGCGCGCAACGCGGCGAATCGGATCGTCCGGCGACGCGATCTCGCCCGCCGCGTTGAGAAACGCGCAGCCATGAAAGCCGTCCGAAGCGAACCATTCGCGCAGCACGTCGAACATCGCCAGCAGGCGCGTTTGCGGCGTGCGCGCGCGGGCGAGCGTGCCTTCGATAAACCAGCGCATCCAGCGCTCGTCGCGCCGTTCGAGCGCGGCGGCCACGAGCGCGTCTTTCGATTCGAAGTACGTGTAGAAGCTTTTGCGCGCGGCGCCCGCGGCACGCACGATGGCATCGACGCCCGTGGCGTGAATGCCGCCCGCGTAAATCAGGGCTTCGGCGGCTTCGAGCAGGCGTTCGCGGGCGTCGGCTTGCGGCGCGGTGGATTCAGTGGCGTTCATGGTTGGGCGTGGCTCGACTTCACTTGCGGAATTTTGGGGAGAATGATCGTTCTCCCCAGACGCAGAGTAGAACGATCATTCTCCGTCGTCAAGCGTTTTTCTCGCTCGTGCGCCGCGAAAGAAAATGTCGATAAAGTGGGAAGAGATGGGACACGCCAGCCGTTTTAGCGTGATGGCGGCCGCGCCGCACGCGGTTCTGGGTGATTTTTGGGGAGAAAGCGATGAAATCTGCGCGATCACGGCTCGCGGCGCTCGCCGTGACCCTGGCAATAGGCGCGGCGCTTTGCGCGGCGAGCCTCGCCGCGTGCACGCCGCTGCGCGTGGTCACGCACACGGTCACACGCACCGAAGCCGACGTGCCGCCGGGTCATTACGTAATGGACGCGCATCACTGGAGCGTGATCTTCGACGTCGATCACTTCCATTACTCGCGCTTCGTCATGCGCTTCGACCGCGCGCAGGCGCAACTCGACTGGCGCACGGGCGGACTCGAGACCGCGTCGGTCGACGCCACGATCGACGCCGCCAGTCTCGACACCAACGTGGCCGCGCTCGATACGATGGTGAAAGGCGCGCAGATGCTGGATGCGGCGCGTTATCCGCAGATCCGTTTTGTGAGCACGCATTTCGAGCGTACCGGCGAGGGGCGCGGCACGCTCACGGGCGATCTGACGATCCACGGCGTGACCCAACCCGTGACGCTCGAGGTCACGCTCAACGGCTACGCGCCGAATCCGCTCACGAAGCAACCCACGGTGGGCTTCGCGGCGAGCGGCCATTTCAGCCGCGCGAAGTTCGGTTTGTCGACGTGGTTCCCGGCCGTGGGCGACGATGTCGGCGTTCGCATCGAGGCCGAATTCGCGCAGCCCGCGCCGGGGGCATCGCCATGAAACCGCTGGCGAGAAGACTCAGGCCGCCCAGTCGAGAATGACTTTGCCGCTTTCGCCCGAGAGCATCGCCGCGAAGCCTTTTTCGTAGTCGTCCACGCCGAAGCGATGCGTGATGATCGGCGAAAGATCGAGCCCGCTTTGCAGCATCGCGACCATCTTGTACCAGGTCTCGAACATCTCGCGGCCGTAAATGCCCTTGATTTCGAGGCCCTTGAAGATGACCTGATTCCAGTCGATGGCGGTTTGCGCGGGCGGAATGCCGAGCAGCGCGACCTTGCCGCCGTGGTTCATGGCTTCGAGCAACGCCGTGAACGCGCTGGGCACACCCGACATCTCGAGGCCCACGTCGAAGCCTTCGGTCATGTGCAATTCGGCCATCACGTCGCGCAGCGATTCGCGCGAGACGTTGACCGCGCGCGTCGCGCCCATCTTGCGCGCGAGTTCGAGGCGGAAATCGTTGACGTCCGTGATGACCACGTTGCGCGCGCCCACGTGCTTCGCGATCGCCACGGCCATGATGCCGATCGGTCCCGCGCCCGTGATGAGCACGTCCTCGCCGACCAGATTGAACGACAGCGCCGTATGCGTGGCGTTGCCGAACGGATCGAAAATGGCCGCGAGGTCGTCGCTGATTTCGGGCGGAATCTTGAACGCGTTGAAGGCCGGAATCACGAGATATTCGGCAAACGCACCCTCGCGATTCACGCCCACGCCCGTGGTGTTGCGGCACAAATGACGGCGCCCCGCGCGACAGTTGCGGCAAAACCCGCAGGTGATGTGCCCTTCGCCGGACACGCGATCGCCAATGGCGAAACCGCGCACCTCCTGGCCCATTTCGACGATTTCGCCCACGTATTCGTGGCCCACGTGCATGGGCACGGGAATCGTTTTCTGCGCCCAGTCGTCCCACTTCCAGATATGAATGTCGGTGCCGCAAATCGCCGTCTTGCGGATCTTGATCATCACGTCGTTATGACCGACTTCGGGCTTCTTCACGCGCGTGAGTGTGAGACCGGGCGCGCGTTCGAGTTTGGCGAGTGCTTTCATTGTTTCGGATTCCCTATCAAATCACGCCGAGCTGCTTGCCCACGCGCGCGAAGGCGTCGACGGCCCGCCCGATCTGCTCCGGCGTGTGCGCCGCGCTCATCTGCGTGCGAATGCGCGCGCGGCCCTTCGGCACGACCGGATACGAGAAGCCAATCACGTAGACGCCTTCGCCGAGCAATGCGTCGGCCATTTTCGAGGCCACTTGCGCGTCGCCGAGCATCACCGGAATGATCGGATGCTCGCCCGGCACGAGCGTGAAGCCGAGCGCGCTCATGTCGCGGCGGAATTGCGCGCCGTTTTCGCGCACGCGGCGGCGCAGCTGTGCGCCTTCTTCGCTCGCGATCAGTTCGAGCACGGCCAGCGACGCGGCGGCGATGCTCGGCGTGAGCGTGTTCGAAAACAGGTACGGGCGCGAACGCTGGCGCAGCAATTCGACCACTTCCTTTTTCGCCGCGACATAGCCGCCCGAGGCGCCGCCGAGCGCCTTGCCCAACGTGCCCGTGATGATGTCCACGCGCTGCGCGACGCCGCAATGTTCGGGCGTGCCGCGGCCGTGTTCGCCGATAAAGCCCACCGCGTGCGAGTCGTCCACCATGACGAGCGCGCCATAGCGGTCGGCGAGATCGCAGATGCCCTTGAGGTCGGCGATGATGCCGTCCATGGAGAATACGCCGTCGGTTGCGATGAGCTTGTAGCGCGCGCCGGCGGCATCGGCCTCCTGCAGCTTTGCTTCGAGGTCCGAAAGATCGTTGTTCTTGTAGCGATAGCGGCG
This sequence comes from Paraburkholderia acidisoli, assembly GCF_009789675.1. Lineage (NCBI taxonomy): Bacteria > Pseudomonadati > Pseudomonadota > Betaproteobacteria > Burkholderiales > Burkholderiaceae > Paraburkholderia > Paraburkholderia acidisoli. Next base: position 1,063,670 of record NZ_CP046914.1, read on the forward strand.
CGCCTTCGAGAGCCGCACGCCGTCGATGATGCTCGCGTGATTGAGTTCGTCGCTGATGATGGCGTCTTCGTCGCCGAGCAGCGTTTCGAACAGACCGCCGTTCGCGTCGAAGCAGCTCGAATAGAGAATGCAGTCCTCGGTCTGCAGGAACGCCGCGAGCGCACTCTCGAGCTGCTTGTGCACGGTTTGCGTGCCGCAAATGAAACGCACCGACGCCATGCCGAAGCCGTCGCGATCGAGTCCGTCCTTCGCCGCCGCGACGAGCCGCGCGTCGTTGGCGAGGCCGAGGTAATTGTTGGCACAGAAGTTGAGAACGTCGGCACCATTCGCAAGCTGAATGCCGGCGGATTGCGGCGTGGCAATCACGCGCTCGTGCTTGTAAAAGCCGTCGGCGCGGATCTGCTCGAGCGTGGCGCGCAGGTGGTCGAGGTACGGGGTACGCATCGGGTCGGACATGTCTCGGGCTCCTGACAGGGGCGGCCGCGGCTGCTATAGTCGCCGTCAGCCATGAGCGAACATTTTCTTTATTTCGAACCTATGTTCGATATACCGAACGAACTCTAAACGATGAGGCCGTGAATGACAAGCACACGCGCAAGCACCCGCAAACCGCGCGCCGCGTCGTCGGCCGCGCATGGGGAAGCGCCGGCCACGGCGGCTACCGTTTCCACGGCGGCCGTCTCCACGGCGGCCGCTTCGTCCGCTTCCACGGCGACGGTGCCGCCGCGCGTGGGCGAGCAGATCCAGCGCCTGCGCACCGAGCGCAAGATGACGCTCGACGATCTGTCGCGCGCGGCGGGCGTCTCGAAATCGATGCTATCGGAAATCGAACGGGACAAGGCGAATCCCACCATTGCCGTGGCGTGGCGGCTGACGAACGCGCTGGGCGTCAAGCTCGACTCGCTGTTTGCCGCGCCGAAGGCGCCCGAAGCCATTGCGGTGGCCGGTCCGCACGACATTCCCACGCTGCACGGTCAGGACGCGGGCTACCAGCTGCGCGTGTGGGGTCCGATCGAACTGGCCGGCAGCTTCGAGTGGTACGAACTCACGCTCAAGCCCGGCGGCGCGCTGGTGTCGAACGCGCACGAGCCCGGCACGCGCGAGCATCTGACGGTGCTGCAGGGCAGTCTGGAAGTGGAAGCGGCGGGCGCCATGCAGCGCATCAAGGCCGCCGACACGGCGCGCTATATCGCGGATCAACCGCACGCGATCCGCAATGTCGGAAAAGGCGAGGCGCGCGCGCTGCTCGTGGTGATTCACGGCTGAAGGTGCGGCCGCCCGGCTAGCCGAACGGATGAGGCTGCGTAATCGGCTCGAATACTGTATATTTATACAGTAAATGCCCGACCGGAGCCGTCAATGCCACTCCCGCCCGCCCATCCACCGCAGTCCGAACAGGAACTGGCCGCCCTGCGTTTTCAGGCCGCCGCCCGCGATCTCGAACACATCGTTCGCAGCATCGCGCAACGCTATATCGCCCAGCACGTGCCGCTCACGTGGCGCCTGCTGCACGCCGTCGAAGCCGAGGCGCTCGCCGATCTCGGTTTTGCGAGCCGCCACGACGCGATCATGCTCGGCCTGTTTCAGCGGCCAGACGACCTGGCATTTCCGGAAACCGACGAAACCGTGGACTTCGGGCAATCGAACGCGTTGCCCGCGGTATTTGCGTTCGCCGTCTCGGCGTATGAACGCGCGGCGCAAAGCGCGGAGGCTGCGCGCCAGCAGGCCAGGCGTCACGAGGCCGTCAAACGCATGCGTGCCTGGGGCGGCTAGTGGCAGTTGAGAACGCACGGTTTACCGGCTCATGACCGACGGCGCGCACTATCGCTATAATCACCTGTAATGCAACTAACGGAGTGATAGAGATGGTGTCCTCTACATCCTCACGCGACCTCTTCGATCAACGGCGAGCCGACTGGCAACGCGATCCGGTCGGCGCCTTCGACGCCTGGCTGGTTTCCCAGGATCTGCGCCGCTCTTCCGCCGACGTCTACCGCGTGCAATGGGGGCGCTTTCTCGAGTGGCTCGCGCTCAAGCGCAAAACCATCATGACAGTGGACACCGGCACGATCGCCGAATTCGTCGCGAGCCTCGAGGTGAAGAAGCCGCAACGACTGCGCTATCTTCGACTGATCGAACGCGTGCTCGACCACATCCGCGAAATCGAACTGGCCTCCACCAATCCCGCGCGCTTCATTGCGCAAGACGGCGAGGCCGCGTGGCGCAATGCGCGCGAAAACGAGCCAACCGGCTTTCTCAATGCGGACGAACGCGCCGCCATCATCGGCAAGCTGTTTTCACCGCTGGTCGAACAGTCCGCGGCAAAACGCTGGCGCGAGCGGCGCGACCGCGCACTCGTCGCCATCTTTCTCGGCGGTGGCTTAAAAACCGGCGACGCCATCGCGCTGACACTCGACTGCGTCGCGATCGGTTCGGAGTGGGTGACGATCGAGGCAGACAATGCCGCGTTCACGCGCGTGACCCGGCTCGCGCCGTTCGCCGTCGACGTGCTCGGCGCATGGCTCGAAGCGCGAAGGCTCGCTAATTTGCCGGGCGAACTCGTGTTTCCGGGCTCGCCTTCGGGCCGGCCCATGCACAAGGCCACCGTGCTGCGCGCCATCGACGCCTTGATGGAAGAAGCGGGCGTCGCGCAAACGCGCGCGGAGCGGGCGAGTCCGCAGACGTTGCGCAATACCTTCGCGGCCGATCTGTTCGAACGCGGCGTAGAAACCGATCAGGTGGGGCAATGGCTCGGGTTTCTGCAACCCATATCGGCCGGTCGGCTCTACCGGTCCTGGCAGGCATGGAGCGAACGCGAGACTTCGCCAGCGGCAAATGCCGATCACGTTGAGTCGTGACGCCGATACGGCAAAGTCCCACGGGCAGGCGGTTTCAGCTGGCAACGCGCCCCGTATATCCTCACCCTCCTGCGCCGTAATCGCTCCCGTAAAGCATCACCTCAAACCTTGACGCGCGACGCCGATTTGCCCGCAAAGCGTGCGAGCGCTTCGAGCCGCGAGGCGCCCGGGCCCGACGTGTAGTCGCATTCCGGACACGACAGCTCGAAGCCGTCTTCCACCTCCGCGAGTTCCGGCTCGCCTTCCTGACAATTGGGGCACCGCGCCGGCAGGCTCACGTGACCATCCACCGCTTTGCCAAGTTGCGCGATTTCGCTCTCGCCGAGGCGGCCGGCCTCGGCCAGCGAGCACAACACCGCGGCCACCGAGGCATCGACGCCCTGTTGCCCGCGCAGCGCCGACACCTGGCGCGTCAACACATCCACTTCATCCGAACGTTCGCGCAGAATCGCGTCGAGCCGGTCGGCGCGCGCCTTCGCGGTCGCGATCTGCTGGATGAAGTCGAATTCCTTTTTGCTCGCGTCGCGTTGCGCGGCCTGCCATGTCGACGACATCGAGCGCAACGAGTCGAGTTCGACGAGCATCGGCTTGACGCGCCGCTCGGCTTCCGCGAGGGCGTCCTTGATTTGCTGCGCGTAGTGCTCGGTGCTCTTGCGCATCTCTTCGTGCAGACCGTCGATACGGTCGCGCAAACCCGCGTTCGTCGTTTGTTCGGTTTCGATGCGCTGACGTAGCGACTCGTTCTCTGTTTCGAGCCGCTGCAGCAAGACATCGCGATTGCCCTGATGCAGCACGCCTTGCGCGGAACTGGCCGCAAGCTGGCTTTCGAGCTCGCGAACGCGAATGTAGGCGGCTTCGGTCCGGGCTTCGCTGCGCTGAAGCATCTCGTCGGCGGCGGCGCGGCGCGCTTCGGCTTCGCGGGTGGCCTGCTCGGCGTCGCGCTGTCCGGCTTCGAATTCGGCACGCTCGGCTTGCAAGGCTTCGCGCGCGAGCGCCAGCGATGATTCGAACAGCGCACCCAGCAACTCGCCCGCGCGTTCTTCGAGCGCAGGCGGAATCGCGCCCGCACCGACCCGCACTTTCGATGTGCTGCGAATGCGCTGCCAAAACAGCTCGATGTCTTTGGGAATGTCGCTGGCACTGCCGGTCTGCGTCAGATCGCGGACGGTGGCCATCGACGGGCGAATCTCGAAATCGAAGAACAAACGCTTGCAGGCATGCAACGACAACTCCTGCCGTCGCGCACCGTTTGCGCGCAGTTTGTCGAGTTCTTCGCGGATAACCTCGCGGTCTTGATCACGCATATTCGTATTCTCGGCAGGGGAGTGGCCGAATAATAACAAATTACGTGTTATTTGCTACATATTTTCGTGGTCCTGGCTCCGCTAGGCGGTCGCGGCGCTTTCTTGGGCGATTCGACCGTTTCTATCGCGGCGATGTCGCCTGACTATCGTGAAACAAAGCGAGGTTTGTTTCATAAGGCATTGATAAACCGACGAAATTTCGCATTCATTCTACGCGTACGGATTGTTTCACGCGAGCGTCATCGTCGGTGTTGGGGGGAAGTGTGGATATCTTGGGCGACTCGCGGGGTTCGTGATGCTTGAGAGTCATAAAAGTAAACACCCTTAATACCTTATTAAAAACGTTAACGCCAAGGCAAACCCTTACCAGGCAAGGCTTTCCGGGCGATCAGGTGAAGCTTTACGGGAAGCCTGGTGAGCGCTTGCGGGATTGCGCGGTGACGGGGTTCGGGACTGTGGGTGAGGAACAGCGGGAAAGGTCGTGAGCGGGTTCGGGAGCGCCGTAATTCTTGACTCCGCGGCAAAGGTGAGCGAATTCGGGAGGATGATACCGGCCGGCTGGGCGATACGCGGAAAATATGACGCTGTTACGGGAAATGCAACAGTGAGCGGATTCAGGACCGTCGATTGAGTGAGTTTTTGGGTCGAATTAGCGGGGCTCGGCAGCGCAGGTGAGTTTAATCAGGAAAGAAATCGCCGTGAGGGTGAGGTTTTTCGGGGCTTCGAGGCCAAATCCGCGCCCTCGGCCGCTTTTTCGGGCTTGAGGTGAGTATTTTCGGGAGATCGAAGACCGGACCGAAGTTGGCTTCGATGTATCGCACTCGCCTTGGCGGTCATTGCGCCGCTCCAAGGTGAGAGTTTTCGGGACCGGTGGTCGGTGGTGCGATTTATGCAGACTTCACGGCACGCAAAGGCGCTTGAGGTGAGGCTTTGCAGGAGCGATTTTGTGCCCGCAAAAGCCTTGAGGTGAGGCAATACAGGAAGAAGTGGGCGGTCACTGCGCTAGAAGGCCCGGATTTACGTGAACATTTCCGGAATGGACTGACGCTCCTGGAATCCTGAGGTGAGGCTTTACGGGAGTCATGGTTCGGGCTGTTTTTTGGCCGCGCCTTGCGTATCGGGTGGTTTAAGGTGAGATTTTACGGGGCGCTGCGCGATGTTCTGCCTGCTTCGTCGTTTGTGGATAAGTGGTGGATTCTATTGATTTTTCTGCTAAAGCCATCAAACAGGTGATGCTTTTCGGGAGCCCTCGCAGCCCAGGCTTCAATCGCTCTCCCTACGTCAAAGGTGAGATTTTCCGGGAACGAAAACACGCTCAAACGCGACTGGGTAAGGATCCCGGCAAGCTGGATTCTCATCGTCGCAAGCGGGAAAGGTGGGGATTTTCGGGATCCAAAACCGAAATTCTGCGCCGATGGCGAGCCGATTTCACGCCTGGACGCCAAAATTCAGCGATTTCTGTTGGTAAAAGGCTGGGATAGAGCGCTTCGCGGGCGTTGATGCGTCATGAAGCAATCCATCATGCGCCGAACGGCGGCCACTTCACTTCACCGCCTCCCGCGGTCAGCCAATACGGCTCTTTCCGGCAAAATTTTTGAGGTGAGCTAATACGGGAGGCATTCTGGACCTTGAGTTCCGGTCGCAAAACGCGGCCAACGGGCAAATCCCCAACAGTCAAAGCACCAGGCCGGGCGCGGGTTTGCGCTGAGGTGAGGCTTTTCGGGATCGCCTGGCGGTGAGTTCGCCGCTCGGATCGCGCATCACCAGGAATGGTGAGATAGGCCCTATAGACGTCTATCACCCCAGACGGTATGCTTTCGCGAAATTCCCTCCTCGACTCGACGCATGGCCACGAAGCGCGTGAAAAAAACCGATGTGGTGAGTCCCAGTTCGGCGGAATTGCGCAAAGCCGTCGAGGCGATCGCGATCCAGCCGAAAAGCGGCAAAATCACCCTCCTGACGCGCAAGCTGTTCAACGTGCTGCTTGCCGTCGCCCAGCAGGCGGACGAGTCCGGCGACACCTATCGTGCGCTGCTCTCGGACATCGTCGCCAATTCGGCCTTCGACTCGAACGATACCGCGCTCGTGAAGGAACACCTGCGTCGCATGGTGTCGGTGCAGGTCGAATGGAGCCAGGGTACGTCGAGCCAGAAGCCAGGGCGCAAGTGGGGCATTTCCACGTTGATCGCCGACGCCGAAATTCTCGAAGACCCAACCACGCGGCGGGTCTGGGTCGAGTTCTCGTTCGCGCCGAAGATCAAGAAGAAGTTGCTCGATCCGGTTCAGTATGCGCGCTTGAGTCTGCAGTTCCAGAGCCAGCTGCGCAGCAGCGCGGGTCTCGCGCTTTACGAGATCTGCGTGCGCTATCTCACGAATCCCAGCCATCTGACGATGCGGGAAACGTGGGAATGGTGGCGGCCGATCCTTTCCGGCACGCCGGATACCGAAGCCGGCGACGAGGCCAAGCGCGAATACAAATACTTCAAGCGCGATTACCTGCGGCCCGCGATCGCCGAAGTGAATGCCGTCACGAACATTTTCGTCGAGCTGATCGAGCATCGCGAAGGACGGCGCGTCGCCGAGATCCAGTTCCGCGTGACCGAGCGCAAGCAACCGATGCTCGCGCTCGATGAACATCCGAACGTTTTCGACAGCACGCTCGTGGACCGGATGGTCAAGATCGGCATCCCGCTCAAGGAAGCCCAGTCGCTTTACGCCGACAGCGAGGAAAACCGCATTCGCGCCGCCCTGCAACTGACGGAGCAGCGCATGCGCAGCACGAGCCTGCCGCCCGTGCGCAGCGCCGCGGCTCTCTTCAAGGACGCGTTGAAAAAGGGCTATGCGCCGCCGGTCGAGACGCAGGCCGGCGCGGCGCCGGCCGCGGGACGTGTGACCGCCTCGGTGACCGCGGACGATCCGAAGGCGCGTTTGCTCGACGAATATGCCGCATGGCGTCGCAAGGAGGCGCGCGCGCTCTACGACGAGCAGGGCGACGCGGAGCGCGAAGTCGCGCGGCAATCGTTCGAAGCGGATGAGTTGCCCGGGCTCGGCGCGCATTTGCGCGACGACTGGCGCCGTCGTGGGCTGGATTCGAAGCTCGCAGACTCGGCGTTTTTCGACTGGCTTGCCCGCAAGACGTGGGGCGCACCCACGGATGGCGATCTGCTGTCCTTCACGCTGAATCAGACTCGCGCGGCCTGATCGCGGCGTGCTGACCTTCTCGCTCCGGCGTTCTGCCGGAGAATCGTCCCGCAGTGCCTTTTTGAAAAAAAACCGGCGAAGCCTTCGTGATCGAAGGCATGCTCGCCGGGATCGTCTACCACTGGCCGCTTACTTCGTCTTCAGGATCTGCTCGATCTGCTGCAGGATCTCGTCGCGGCGATCCTTCGACAGTCCCTTAAGGCGCAATTCGAGCCGGTCGTCGCCATACGACTTTAGATCGCCGACCGATACCCCATCGAGCTTGATCTCGAGTCGTTGCGCGTAGCGCTGACGTCCCGCCGGTTTCGGCGTTTCCTGGGCGCTGGCGCGACCCTTGACGATATCGGCAACCTGCCGCGTGCTCAGATCGTCGGCGACGATGCGATTGATGAGTCGCAGCGTGGATTCGGTGCCGCGCGCGCCGTGGTAGCGGCCGACCTGATACGCCATGTTCGAGCCGAAGCGGTCGGGGCGCGCGACCATCTCCTGCATCACCGCTTCCGGCAGCTTGCCGATGGAAAGCGCGACCGCCACTGTCGATTCGTCGAGACCTAGATGGTCCGCGAGTTCGCGTTGACTCTGGAAATGCTTGTCGTCGATAAAGCGCTTCCACACGACGGCGTTGTCGAACACCGTCTGCGAATCGCGCTGCACGTTGAGGTCGTAACCGAGCTTGTAGCTCTGGATTCCGATGGGCAGATCGACGACGATCGCCTTCACGACTTCCTTGTTGGCTTCCTTGAGCGCGCGCACCCGACGACCGCCGTCGCTCACGTAATACGTGCCCGGCGTCTGATAGTCGGGAATGACGTGAATGGCCTGCTGCTGACCCTGCTTCGCGAGATTGACGGCCAGTTCGGCAATCGACCCCTTCAGGTAGAAATGGCGGGGATTGAACGGGCTGGGCTTGATCGCCTTCAGCGGCAGTTCGATGATTTGCCCCGGGCGATAAGCGTGCTGGACGCGCCACGCGTGGTATTCGGCCGACTCGTTTTCAACGATGACCGGTGCCTCCACGACGGCGTCGACAACCGGCTGGCTCGCGCGGCCCGTCACCTCGCGAGCTTTCGGCTTGTCCTCGACGAGGCCGTCGATGGCGTTGAGGCGGTCGAGGGCGGTGCGCTTCTCGCTGCTCGTCGTATCCGGGCGTGCCTGGAAGCCTTTAGCGAATTGGGAGGGTTTCATTCAGGGTCCTTTATGCGCATAAAGTCAGGGGAGCATCGCCGCGATTTCGTCGGCGCATGCGCGCACTTCCATCGCGGCAAGCCGGGCGCCGCGGTCGTTCATCTGCAATACGGTTTGGCCAAGCGCCATGGCTTGCTTGTACGCTTCGCGCGTCGGGATCTGCGTCTTCAGCAGCGGAAATCCCAACTCCTCCAGCGCACGCTTCAGTTCGCGCGTGAGCATGCGCTTCTCTTCTGTCTTGTTCAGCAGGAACACGGCGCGCAGATCTTCATTCATCACCTGGGCCTGCTGGATCAACTTGACGAGGCCAACGCTCGACCAGTAGTCAGCCGGGGACGACGACGTTGGAATGACGGCGACCGTCGCGGCGAGCAGCACGACGCCTGAGACTTTTTCGGTGATCGAGGGCGGGCAGTCGACGACGATGATGTCGTAGTCGCCGATGAACTTCTTGATCTCGCGATGGATCTGGCCGCCGGCTTCGGAAAGGTTCACCACAGGAAACGGAATACCGGCTTCGCCGTCGGCCGATGCGCTAGCCCAGTGAACGAGGGTGTTCTGGCCGTCCGCGTCGACGACGAGCACGCGTTTGCCCTTTTCGTGGAACGCAGCACCCAGATGCATCGCGATCGTACTTTTGCCGACCCCGCCCTTTTGCTGCGTGACTGCGATGATCTCAGCTGCCACCTGGAGTTCTCCTTTTTCCTGTTGGCTTCGAATTCTACCTGGAATGTTTTTCGATTCAATGATTTTTACGAAATATCGTCCAGATTTAGCCATTCGGATGAGGTTTATGCGCATAAAGGTGGCGGCCGGGGCTTTATGCGCATAAAGCCCCCTTTGCTGCTCATCGTGTCGAAGCCGTCTTCACATGCGGGTCCTTGCTCCCGGGTAGAAGTGAAGCGGTCGATTGCGTTGTCGCGCTGTCATCTAACGTCGTTAATTTCGGTGCACCGCCCCGTCGAGATTTTTCGGGCGGGCAGGCAACGCGCCAGAAACATCAGAAGCCCATGATGAAAGCCGCTTGCCGAAGCGAAGCATCTCGCGCTCGCGATTCCAAAACGCATACACGTCGGCGAGATCTGCGAACGTGCCCGCGCCATGCAAGCCACCGCGCAGCACCACACCGAGCACACCAACCTTTATGCGCATAAAGCCCCCGGCGCCAATATGGGCTGCGCGTCCGCCCAAGCCCTTCACGCTTCGCCCGGTAAAATCGCGGCGTCTACGCCTCAACCCACTACCCTCTCGGCTTTTGCACGAATCATGATCACGATCTATCACAACCCCCGGTGCTCGAAGTCTCGCGCAGCCTGCGAACTCGTCGCACAAGGTCACGCCGGCGAGACCGTCGAAGTCATCGAGTACCTCAAGCAACCGCTTGGCGTCGATCAACTCAAGGCGCTGCGTGCATTGCTCGGCGTTCCGCTGCGCGAGATGGTCCGCACCGGCGAAACGGAGTACGCCGATTTGAACCTCGGCGCGGAGCATGTCACCGATGAAGCGTTGTACGAAGCCATCGCAAAGCACCCAATCCTGTTGCAACGACCGATCGTCGTTCGCGACGGCCGTGCCGTGATTGGCCGGCCAACCGAAAACATCGAAGCGCTGTTCGAATAAGCATTCGCGTTTCCCCCGCGTTTTCCAAACCCATTACGACAACAAGAGAAGCCCGTGACCACCCTTGCTGCCTGGTCGTTTCACGACACCCAGCTCATCCTCTCCTGCGTGCTCGGTCTCGCACTGATCGTCATCCTGATCAGCGCGCTGAAGCTCGCCCCGTTCCTGTCGATTCTTGTCGGGACTTTCGCGGCCGGTTTTGCGGCCGGCTTGCCGCTCGAAGCCATCGCTAGCGCATTCAGCAAAGGCGCGGGCGCGCTGCTCGGCGACGTCGGCATCATCATCGCGCTGGGCGCGATGTTGGGTGCGCTCATGGCCGAGTCCGGCGCGGCCGACCGGCTCGTCACCACGCTGCTCGACCATTCCACGCCGCGTGCGCTGCCGTGGATGATGGCGCTCGTCGCGGTCATCATCGGCTTGCCGTTGTTCTTCGAAGTGGGTCTCGTGATGATGGTGCCGATCATCTTCGTGATGGCGCGTCGCTCGAAGCAGCCGATTTTGCGCATCGCAATTCCCGCGCTTGCGGGCATGACCACGCTGCATGCGCTGCTGCCGCCGCATCCCGGTCCGCTCATCGCCGTGAGCGCCTTGCATGCGGATCTCGGCATCACACTCGGTCTGGGTCTGATCGTCGCGTTGCCCGCGGTCGTGCTCGCCGGTCCGATCTACGGTTCGTGGCTGTCGCGCCGGATGCATGTCGCCGAACCGGAAGATCTCGGTAAACTTTTTACAAGTCATGATTCGCAACTTGCCGCACCCGGATTCGGCGTTTCGCTGCTGACGATTCTGTTGCCCGCATTGCTGATGCTGGGCCGAACGGTCGCGCGCCTCGCGCTCACGCCGAAAACGCTCGCCTACGAAACGCTGGATTTTTTGGGTGAGCCGCTCATCGCACTCGGGCTCACCGTTCTGTTTGCGATCGTGGCGTTGGGCTGGTCACGCGGCATGCCGCGCGATCGCGTCGGCGGCATTCTGCGCAAGAGCTTGCCGCCCATCGCCGGCCTGCTGCTCACGATCGGCGCGGGCGGCGGTTTGAAGCAGGCACTCGTGCTGGCCGGAATCAGCACGACGATCAGCAAGATCGCCGTCGGTGCGCACTTGCCGCTGTTGTTGCTCGCATGGTTGATCGCCGTGGCCCTGCGTCAGGCTACCGGTTCCGCCACGGTCGCGACCACGGCGACGGCGGGTATCGTCGCGCCCGTCGTCACCGGTTTGAGCGCGCCGCATAGCTCGCTGATGGCGCTGGCCATCGGTGCGGGTTCGGTGTTCTTCTGCCAGGTGAACGATGCGGGCTTCTGGATGGTGCGCGAGTACTTCGGCCTGCAACTCAAACAAACCGTCTTCGTTTGGTCGATCCTGCAAACCATCGTGTCCGTCGTCGGCCTCGTACTCACGCTGGTGCTCTGGAACGTGCTCGCGTAACGCACCCGACACCGCCACGCCTCGGCTGCCCGGACGTTCGCTGTACCGTGCGGCGCGCATGCCGACAATCGGCATAAAGCGCCGCGCGCGACGTGATTCGCATCGAAATCGACGCGAAAAGCTCACACAATATGCACCTTTGAAAACGTGCGGGCGAATCCCAAGCGAGGCCCGGCCACACCGGCGCTGCGGGTAAGTTGTCCACAACCTTATGCCCAAAAATTGTGGATAAATCAGTGGCCCCTCGAGTTATCCACATCGGCAGTCCGCTGCGTTCCGTCTCGTCCTCCTACGCGACGTGAGAAATCGCGCGCGCCTATGATGGTGCCTGCTTCCGCCGCGTTTCTCGCGCGCGATCCGAGTACCGAAGAAAACCCCGATGAGGACACTGAGATGGCATACAAAATTGCAGTCGTGGTCGGCAGTCTGCGCAAGGAATCGTTCAATCGCCAACTCGCGCACGCGGTGACGTCGCTGGCACCGCCCGACTTCAGCTTCGAATATCTCGATATCGGCGTGCTGCCGCTTTATTCGCAGGATTACGACGCCGACTATCCCGAGGTCGCGCGCAACTTCAAGAAGCAGATCGAAGCCGCCGACGCGCTGCTGTTCGTCACGCCCGAATACAACCGCTCGATTCCGGGCGTGCTCAAAAATGCGCTCGATTGGGGGTCGCGCCCGTGGGGCACGAATTCGTGGGGCGGCAAGCCGGGCGCGGTGCTCGGGACATCGCTGGGCGCGATGGGCACGGCGCTTTCGCAGCAGCATCTGCGCAACGTGCTCGCGTATCTCGACGTGGCGGTGCTCGCGCAGCCCGAGATGTTCATCAAGCACGACACCTCGCGCATCAACGAAAAAGGCGAAATCGTTAGCGACGATACGCGCAAATTCCTGCAGGGTTTCGTCGATGCCTACGTCACGTGGGTCAAGCGCCAGCTCGGCCGCTGACGCCTGACACCACAACGGCGACTGCCGCGCTCAGTGCAACGTGCGCGGCGGCTGCCCCGGCGCCGGGGTCGTAGCCTGATCCGCGGATTGCCCCGTTGCCTGGCGCTGCGTCTGACTGGCCGCCGGGCTCGCCGGCGCTTCGTGAGGTTCCGGATGAGGTTCCGACGAAGCTTCCTCGAACTCCAGGAACTCGTTCGGAATCTGCGGCGCGACGCCCTGCGCGGGCGCTTTCGCCTCGGGCGCGGCCGGCACGTTCACCACCGGCGCCTCGACCACGGGCGCGTCCACGACCTCCACGTGATGCACGCCCATCACCGCCCCCGCGCCCGGTGCGCTCGCGGCCGTGAGCACGGTTGCTTCGGCCTCGTTGAGCGGATCGACCGGATTGATCGTGTCGACAACAGGCGTGGCCGCGGGCGTCACAGTGGAGGCCGTCGCTTCGGTGGGCGGCGTGGCGGCGGCGTGGGCGCGGCGGCGCATGGCATCGGCGATATCGCCCAATCCCAGTTCGTCGAGCGCCGAATGCTCGCGCTGTGCGTCGGGCACCGCGGGGTGATCCGTCGATGCCGCCGGCCAAGTCCACGGCGCGCCGCGGCGCGCGACTTCGAGCGCATGTTCCGCGCGCAGCGTTTCCGCCGCGAGTTCGGCGTGCACCTCGTCGTCGACATGAACGCCGATGCGCACGCTTTCGCCCAGCGGTGGCGTGGCTTCGCCTTGCTGCTCGGCCGTGGTTTGACGCACGTCGCCCGTGGTCGAGAAAAAGCTCGTTACGAGGCGTTCGATGCCGGCGAGCACGCCCTCGTTCTGCGCGGGCAAGTCGATTTCGCTGGCCGCAAAACCGCGCTGCAGCAGCGCGGCCTGCGCGTGCAGCGCTTCGTCGTAGGACTTGAAAAGGCCCGTCACGGTCTGTTTCATGGCGATCTCCTTCGAATGGCTACGCGGGAAAAATATCCCTCGAAGCACCGCAAATCGCGTGCCGTGCGCCGATCCGCCGTGCCTCAGTGCGTGGCGTCCCGCGCGCGCGTCTGGCGGTCGCCGCGAATCGCGTCGAGCATTTTCTCCAGCAGCGCGATGTCGAACGGCTTCGAGAGCACGCGCACGTCCACGTTGCGCGCGCGTTCGAGTTCCTCGGCGTAGCCCGTCACGAGAATCACGGGCAGCGTGGGCTCGAGGCTTTGCAGCGCCTCGGCGAGATCGATGCCGTTCATCGTGCCCGGCATGTGAATGTCGGAGAGCACGAGGTCGAAGCGCGGCGTGCGTTCGTCCTCGCCAGGCGGCGCCTTGATGCGCGCGAGCGCGCTCGCGGCGTCGCTCGCGCAGGTCACGCGGTGCCCCATCATCTGCAACAACGCCTCGGTGCCGGCCGCCACTTCGTCGTTGTCCTCGACGAGCAGCACGCCGAGTCCCTGCTTCACCTCGGCGCTTTCCTCGCCCGGTTCGTTCACGCGCGGCGCGACCGGCTCGGCGAGCGAGCGCGGCAGGTACAGATGCACGGTCGTGCCCGCGCCAATCGCACTGTCGATGGCCGCGAGACCGCCCGAGCGCTCGCAGAACGCGAACACCTGCGGCAGCCCGAGACCGGTGCCGGTGCCCTTCGACTTCGTCGTGTAGAGCGGTTCGAACGCGCGCGCGAGCACTTCGGGCGGCATGCCCGTGCCCGTGTCCTCGAGCGAGAGATGAACGAAGTCGCCGTCGAGCGGAAAGCCTTCGTTCGGGCGGAAGCTGATGTTGCGCGCGTTCACGGTAAAGCGGCCGCCGTTGGGCATCGCGTCGCGCGCGTTGACGGCGAGATTGATGAGCGCGAGTTCGAATTCGGCGACGTCGACGAGCACCGGCCACACGTCGTCGGCGACATCGACCACGAGCGAGACCTTCGCGCCCAGCGAGGCGCCCAGCAACTCGCGGCACGCCGGCAGCCAGCGTCCCACGTGGATGGTTTCGTTGCGCAGCGGCTGCTTGCGCGCGACGCCGAGCAACTGGCGCGTGAGCGACTGGCCGCTCTTGAGCGCGCGTTCCATGGCCGACAATTCGCGGTCGAGGCCGGCCGCGCCGCGCCGCCGCGCGATCTGCACGTTGGCCGAAACGATCATCAGCAGATTGTTGAAGTCGTGCGCGACGCTGCCGACGAGATTGCCGAGCGCTTCCATCTTGCGCGACTGCCGGTACGCGGATTCGATCGAGCGCCGCATCGACGCTTCGGCCTGCCAGCGCTCCCACGCCTCCTCTTCGGCGGCGAGGCGGCGCAGCGAGAGCCAGATCACGCACCAGAGCGCGATCGACGGCATGAACATGGAGATGATGAGCACGCTCAGATGGCCGTACCACGCGGCCCAGATCGCGGGCGTGCGATACGCGCAGGTCACGTAGACGGGGTACGCGCCCACGCGCCGGTACGCGACGATCACGTTGCTGCCGATCAATTCCGACTTCATGTGCACGACGCCGCTGTCGCTGCCGCGCATGAGCGCCGAGTGCAGCGGCGACATCGGCGTAATGGTTTGCGAGCGGGTGCGCGACGGCGGTTCGAGCGCGAGGATCGCGCCGTCGCTGCGCACGAGCGCGAGATCCATCGGCGAATCGGGGCCGAGCAGTTCGCGATAGAACTTGCTGAAGTAGCTCGGCCGCAGCGCCACGGAAACGATGCCCGCGAAGGCGTCGCCGTCATCGCGGCGCGCCACGCCGGTGTTGAAGACGGCTTCGCCGCTCACCTGCGCCTGCATGACGCGCGAAACGTGGTCGATCACGCGGCCGTCGCGAATGCCCATGAAGTCGTCGCGCGCGACGATCGAGACGGGCGGCGGTTCGGCGTAGCGGCTGCTCGCGAGCAGGTCGCCGTCCTGGCCGAAGATCGACACGGCCGCCACTTGCGGATAGCCGCCGCCGATCGACTTGAGCTTCTCGTGGATCTGCGCTTCGTTCGCGCGAATGCCGTCGTCGTTCAGGCCGTGCACGAGTTCGACCACGCGCGCGTCGAGCGCCTCGTTCATGTCGAACACCTTGAGCGCGTGCTCCTCGGCCACGCGCACGGTGCGCAGCGTGACGTCGGTGGCGTCGGCTTCACGCGTGCGCAGATCGCTCCAGGCCATGGCGGCCACGTAGATGCAAGGCAGCACGATCGCCGCGAGCAACAAGGCGAGCAGGGTCCGGCGCCGCACGGTGAAGTCGTGTCCCGGCGCGGCCGGAAACGGCACGTCTTCAGTGCGCGGCGGCGGCGTGAGAGGGCGTTCGTCGGGCCGCTCGGGCCGGTCAGCAATCATCGGACGGAAAAAGGGGCTGAAAAAAAGCGGCAAGACCGCTACATGATAAACGACGGCGGCGATGCTTCGGCGAGATGTGCAATCGCGACGGATATCGCGGGCGAGTCTCAAATATTTCGAAAGAAACCTCGAAAGTTAATTTTCCTTCGTAGTTGCCTAAATTCGCGAAAATCGGCGAAGCGCAAACGTACACAAAAGGATAATCAACGGAAATTATTTAAGGGATCGATCAATTATTTCGAAAATTTCGCCAAGTGGAGTTAATTTTGTTCGCGTATTCGTTATCGGCGAGTTGCATTTGATTCAATTTGATTCGAGAATCGCGTGCACGATAATTAACGTGTTTGCATGAGCGCTGCGCCACAGACCAATGCGCGCGGCCGTGCTACGGGGCTGCATCCATGCAGAAGAGGGGCCTTTCGGCCAATTGCCGAATTTCCGGGGCCGCCGGCGTCCATCGCGCGACGCACCGGCCGCACGCTTTCGCCTATGCGCGCAGGCCCGTCGCCCCGCCGTTCCTTTCATGCATTACGCATAACGCAAATTCCGCACAATTTTCCCTAAAGTAATTGCGCGCGCCGCCGTTAATACGACAAAACGCACTCCGTCCAACGCACACTCAATCAGCATATCCAATGTCCTTGCCCATCGTGATCGCCGATGACTCGCTGTTAGCCCGCAAGGTGCTCACGAAGGCGCTGCCCGAGGGCTGGGACGTCGAGATTTCGTACGCGTCGAACGGAAAAGAAGCGCTTGCGCTTTACCGCGACGGTCGTGCCGAGGTCATGTTTCTCGACCTCACCATGCCCGACATGACGGGGTTTCAGGTGCTCGAAGCCTTGCAGCACGAAGACCTGAACACGTTCGTGATCGTCGTTTCGGCGGACGTCCAGCCGCGCGCCCGCGAGCGCGTGCAGGCGCTCGGCGCGGCGGCGTTCATCGCGAAGCCGGTAACCCAGGAGGCGCTGCTGCCCATCCTGAAGGAGTACGGGTTGTATGCCTGATCGAGTGTTCACAGAACTTCAGCGCGACGCGCTCCAGGAAATCGCCAATCTCGGCATGGGCCAGGCGGCGACGCGCCTCTCGGGGCTGCTCAACGCCTTCATCGAGCTTTCGGTGCCGCGCGTGCGCGTGGTCGCGGTCTCGGAAGCCGCCGCCGCGTTGCGCGAGATGACCGGTATCGACGGTCCCGTGGCCGCCGTGCGCCAGGGTTTCCGCTCGGAGATCAAGGGCGAGGCGCTGGTGATCTGCCGCAGCGGCGAGATCGCTTCGCTCGGCAGCCTGGTGGGCGGTCCTTACGCGCACAGCGAAGACGATCATCTCAGCGAAGAAGAGCTGATGTTCGACGTGGCCAACGTGCTCACGGGCGCGTGTGTCTCGTCGATGCTGGACCAGCTCGGCCGCCTGCCCGTGTTCTCGCAGCCGGGCCTGCTCGGCGAGGCGATCATGCTCGACCAGGTGTTCCAGCCGGGTCTGCTCGCGTGGGACGTGGCGCTGCTGGTGGAAGTCAATTTCGCGCTGGAAGATCACCGTTTCCGCGCTCACCTCGTCATGCTCATGGCCGAGGAATCGATTCATGTCGTGAGCCGGGCCATCGACGCGCTGCTGCATAGCCTATGAACGACCAAGCCGGTTTGCCCTCCCTGTCCGATCTCGTCGTCGAGCGGGTCGGTTTCGGCATCTTCGTGGTCGACCGCGACCTCAGCGTGCTGTCGTGGAACCGCTTCATGCAGGACCACAGCGGCTTCGCGGCCGAGGACGTGATCGGCCGGTCGATCTTCGAACGTTTCCCCGATCTGCCGCGCGCGTGGCTCACGCGCAAGGTGGAGAGCGTGTTCCAGCTCGGCAGCTTCGCGTTCAGCTCGTGGGAGCAACGGCCGTATCTGTTCCAGTTCGATCACGACCGGCCCATCACGGGCGGCGTGGATTACATGCAGCAGGACTGCACGTTCATGCCGCTCATGCATGGCCGCGAGGTGGTGGCCGTGTGCGTGACGATTTCCGACGTGACGCACGTGAGCGTGATGCAGCGCGAGCGCGAGGAAGCCGTGGCGAAGCTGCGCGAATACGCCGATCGCGACGGCCTCACGGGCATCGCCAATCGACGCTATTTCGAGTCGCGTCTCGCCGACGAATTCTCGCGCTGGCAACGTTATGGCGGCCAGTTGTCGATGCTGCTGTTCGACCTCGACCACTTCAAGCGCATCAACGACGAATTCGGTCACGTGGCCGGCGACATCGTGCTGCGTTCGATGGCGCAGCGCGTGGCCGACGTGGTGCGCAACACCGACGTGTTCGGGCGGTTCGGCGGCGAGGAATTCGCGCTGCTGCTGCCGTGTACGCCGCTCGACGACGCGCTGTACGTCGCGGAGAAGATTCGCCGCACCATCGGCGACGAACCGGTCGAGGTGCAGGGCGTGATCGTGCCCGTCACGGCCAGCGTGGGCGCCGCCACGGCGCGCACGGGCTCGGCGGATTACGAAGGCATGATCACCGAAGCCGACGCGGCGCTCTACGCCGCCAAGCGCCAGGGCCGCAACCGCTCGGTCGCGCTCGCCTGAGCCGCTTTAGCCGCTTGGACCGCCAGCGCTGCTAACGCCGCTAGCGCCATTCGATTTCGCTCGATGCGCCACCGTTCCGTGCCGCGCGCACCGGCGATTCCCTGACGCGCAGGCGCCGCCCCGCCGCGCCATCGCGCCGAACGCGCCGGCCAGAAACGGCCGCCCACGCAAGCCTCGCACCCGGCGGCCCCGCGCTGCCTGCGGGGCATCCCAAACGTTGATATACTTTGGCCCGTTTCCGGCCTGCCGTCTTTCTTGTGCAAGACGAATTCAGGGCCGGGTGCCTCGCGCGTGTCCGCGCGCGCGGGCGACCCGCAGCAAAGCGGGCCCGAATTGTCGCAACGCCCCGCCGAGGGCGCCCCCAGCGGAGATCGTCTTGGCCGTTTCCAACCTCGTCGTGGACGATACACAACACACCGACGCCGCCGCCGCTTCGTCGGGCAGCTCGTTTTATCTGGCGATGCGGATTCTGCCTCCCGCGCAGCGCGACGCCATGTATCAGGTCTACGCTTTTTGCCGCGCTGTCGACGACATCGCGGACAGCGACCTCCCGCGCGCCGAGCGTGCGGCGGCGCTCGACCAGTGGCGCGCCGACATCGACGCGTGCTACGCCGGCACGCCGCGCGCCTCGCTGGCAGCGCTCACGCGTCACATCCATACGTTCGGGCTGCAGCGCGAGGACTTCCACGCGATGATCGACGGCATGGCGATGGACGCGGCCGAGGACATCTGCGCGCCCGACGAAGCCACGCTCGATCTCTACTGCGACCGCGTGGCGAGCGCGGCGGGCCGCCTGTCGGTGAGAATTTTCGGGATGCAGGAGGCGCCCGGCCGCGCGCTGTCGCACCATCTGGGACGCGCGCTGCAACTGACGAACATCCTGCGCGACATCGACGAAGACGCGGACATCAACCGCTGCTATCTGCCGCGCGAACTGCTGGCGCGCGAGGGTATCGGCGCGTCGAATCCGCATCAGATCGCCGCGGATGCGAAACTGCCGCGCGTGTGCGACACGCTCGTGCAGCGCGCGCTCGCGCATTTCGCCGAAGCCGACGCGATCATGGACGCCGCGCCGCGCGCCGAAGTCAGGGCGCCGCGCATCATGTCCGGCGTCTATCGCGTGCTGCTCGAACGCACGGTCAAACGCGGGTTCGACCTGCCGCGCACGAAAGTCAGCAAGCCGCGCGCGCGGCTGATGTGGATCGTCGCGCGCTACTGGTTGTTCTGATGCCGCGGCTCGTCCACGTGATCGGCGCGGGGCTGGCAGGCCTCGCGACGGCTGCCCGCCTGCAGCGGCGCGGCGTGCAGGTCGCGCTCTACGAGGCGGCCGCTCAGGCGGGTGGACGGTGCCGTTCGTACTACGACCGCACGCTCAACGCGACGCTCGACAGCGGTAACCATCTGGTGCTCGCGGGCCACGCGCAAACGCTCGAATACGTGCGGGCGATCGGCGCGGCGGAAGCGCTGGCGGGCGCGAGCGAGCCGGGTTTCGCATTCATGGATCTGGCGGCGCGCTCGCGCTGGACAGTGCGTTTCGCGCGCTCGCGCATGCCGTTCTGGATCGGCGACGCGCGCGCCCGCGTGCCCGGCACCCGCGCCGCGGATTACCTCGCGCTGCTGCCGCTGCTGTTCGCGAAGCCCGGCCGCACGATGGAGCAGACCATGCGCTGCGACGGCCTGCTGTGGGACCGCCTGCTGCGCCCGTTCTTCGTTTCGGCGCTCAATGTGGAGCCGCGCCACGGCAGCGCGGAACTGGCCGGCGCGATGCTGCGCGAGGCGCTGGCGGCGGGCGGCGAGGCGTTCCGGCCGCTGGCGGCGCGCGGCGGGCTCTCGAGCGCGTTCGTCGATCCGGCGTTGCGCATGCTCCAGCACGGCGGCGCGGCGATCCATCTCGGGGCGCCGCTCAAGGAGATCGTGTACGACGACGCGTCGCAGCGTGTCGCCGCACTCGATTTCGCCGATGGGCGCGTCGCGCTCGCGCCCGACGAAGCCGTGGTGCTCGCCGTGCCCGGCGCAACCGCCGCGGCGCTCGTGCCCGCGTTGCAGGCGCCGCAACAGCATACGGCGATCGTCACCGTGCATTTCGCGGTGCCGGCGCCGCCCGGACTCGTCACGCCGATGGCGCTTGTCAACGGCACGGCCAACTGGCTGTGCGCGAGCGACGCCCGGCTTTCGGCGACGATCCACGACGCGCGCGACGTGCTCGACCTCGACCCCGAGGTGCTGGCGCGGCGCGTCTGGGGCGAGGTGGCCGCGGCCGCCACGCTGCCGCTCGAGCCGATGCCCGCGTGGCGCGTTGCCGCCGACGCGCGCGCGACCTTCGCGGCCGTGCCCGAGGAAGAGTGGCGCCGTCCCGCGGCGCGCACTCGCTGGACCAATTTGATGCTCGCAGGCGACTGGACGGCTACCGGTCTGCCCGCAACGATCGAAGGCGCGATTCGCTCCGGCCGCAAGGCCGCGGATCTGCTGCTGACGGAGAACATGGAACGCCGATGAACGATTTATCCCACGCCCTGCCAACCGAAGACGAGCTTGTCAGCCGCCCTGCCAGCGCTGACACCGTCACGCCGAATCCCGTCTCCACGCCCCTGCCCGCGTTCGCCGCTGAGTTTGCCGATACCGCGCGCCCGCAGCCCGTGGCCGCGCAAGGTGCGGCCGCGCTCGACGCTTCCGTCGTGCGCGCCACCGAGGCGATCCTCGCCGACCAGCGCGCCGACGGCCACTGGGTCTACGAACTCGAAGCCGACGCCACGATTCCCGCCGAATACGTGCTGCTCGTGCATTACCTCGGCGAAACGGCGAACCTCGAACTCGAGCAGAAGATCGCGCGCTACCTGCGCCGTATTCAACTGCCGGGCGGCGGCTGGCCGCTGTTCACCGACGGCGCGATGGACGTGAGCGCGAGCGTGAAGGCCTATTTCGCGCTCAAGATGATCGGCGACGCCGAAGACGCCGAGCACATGGTGCGCGCGCGCGCGGCCATTCTCGCGGCGGGCGGCGCGGAGCAGGTCAACGTGTTCACGCGCATCCTGCTCGCGCTGTTCGGCGTGGTGACGTGGTACGCCGTGCCCATGATGCCCGTGGAAATCACGCTGCTGCCGCAGTGGTTCCCGTTCCATCTCTCGAAGGTCTCGTACTGGGCGCGCACCGTGATCGTGCCGCTGCTCGTGCTGGGCGCGAAGCGGCCGGTCGCGAAGAACCCGCGCGGCGTGCGTATCGACGAACTGTTCCACTGCGCGCCCGTGACCGTTGGTTTGAACGCGCGCGCGCCGCATCAGAGCAAGGGCTGGTTCGGCGTGTTCCGCACCATCGACGGCGTGCTGCGCGTGACCGATCCGCTGTTCCCGTCGTATCTGCGCCAGCGCGCGATCGACGCGGCGGTGGCGTTCGTCGACGAACGTCTGAATGGCGAAGACGGCCTCGGCGCGATTTTCCCGGCGATGGCCAACGCGGTGATGATGTACGACGTGCTCGGCTATCCGGCCGATCACCCGCACCGCGCGATCGCCCGCCAGTCGCTCGAAAAGCTCGTGACCGAGCACACCGAGGAAGCCTACGTGCAGCCGTGTTTGTCGCCCGTGTGGGACACGTCGCTGGCCGCGCACGCGCTGCTCGAAACCGGCGAGGCGCGCGCGGAGGAAGCGGCGCGGCGCGGGCTCGAATGGCTGCGCCCGCTGCAGATTCTCGACGTGCGCGGCGACTGGATCTCGCGCCGCCCCGACGTGCGGCCGGGCGGCTGGGCGTTCCAGTACGCGAACCCGCATTATCCCGATGTCGACGACACGGCCGTGGTCGTGGCCGCGATGGATCGCATGGACAAGCTCGACCGCGCGCACGCCTACGACACGCCCATTGCGCGGGCGCGTGAATGGGTGGTCGGCATGCAGAGCAGCAACGGCGGCTGGGGCGCGTTCGAGCCGGAAAACACCCACGAGTATCTGAACAACATTCCGTTCTCGGACCACGGCGCGCTGCTCGATCCGCCCACGGCCGACGTCTCGGGCCGCTGTCTGTCGATGCTGGCGCAACTCGGCGAAACGCCGGCCGCGAGCGAACCGGCGCGGCGCGCGTACAACTATCTGCTCGACGAACAGGAAGCCGACGGCAGCTGGTACGGCCGCTGGGGCATGAACTACATCTACGGCACGTGGACGGCGCTGAGCGCGCTCAACGCGGCCGGTCTCGAACACGGCGATCCGCGCATGCAGCGCGCCGCGAACTGGCTGATCCAGATCCAGAACGACGACGGCGGCTGGGGCGAGGACGGCACGAGCTACAAGCTCGAGTATCGCGGCTACGAACGCGCGGCCAGCACGGCGTCGCAAACGGCCTGGGCGCTGCTCGGCCTGATGGCGGCGGGCAAGGTCGAGCACCCGGCGGTGGCGCGCGGCATCGACTGGCTGCAAAAGACGCAGCGCGAGCACGGCCTGTGGGACGAAACGCGCTTCACGGCCACCGGTTTCCCGCGCGTGTTCTATCTGCGTTATCACGGCTATCGCAAGTTCTTCCCGCTGTGGGCGCTCGCGCGCTACCGCAACCTCACGCGCGCCGGTGAAACGCGTGTGACGGTGGGACTGTGACCCGGGCTTTGCACGTGAATGCTCGACTTCCTGCGCGTGTGTTGCCCGTGATCGCGGTCGCCGGCATGGCGTTCGAAGCGCGCGTGGCCGCGGGCAAGGGCGACGACGGCGTGCGCGCCGTTTACGCGGCGCGCGCCGACTGGCTGCAAGCGGCGCTCGCGCAGGCGCTCGAAGGCGGCGCGGCGGGCATCGTGAGTTTCGGCACGGCGGGCGGTCTCGGGCCGGACCTGGAGCCGGGAACCCTGGTGATCGCCGATGCCGTGGAAGGCCCGTTCGGCCGCGTCGCGACGGATGCCGCGTGGAGCGCGCGCATGGCCGAAGCGCTCATGGCCTCGCCGCTCGCGGCGAGGGTGCGGCGCGGTGTGGAAGCCGCCGTGGCGGCACCGCTCACCGGCGCGGCGGAAAAAGCGGCGCTGCATCGCACGAGCGGCGCGCTGGCCGTCGACATGGAATCGCACCTGGCCGCCGCCGCGGCCGCCGCGCACGGCGTGCCGTTCGCGGTATGCCGCGCGATCGTCGATCCGGCCTGGCGCAGCTTGCCTAAAGCCGCGATGGCCGGCCTGCGCGACGACGGCACGACCGCCGTTCTCCCCGTGATCCGCGAACTCGCGCGCGACCCGTCGCAACTGGGCGGACTGCTGCGCATTGCCGGGGACGCCAGGGCCGCGCGGCAAACGCTGGCGCTCGCGCGGCGCGTTCTGGTGGACTCGGCGGCTTTTTTTCCGGATTGAACGCACGCGAATATTGAAATACTAGGGAAAACCCCTATCTCTGGTAACATCTCGGCGTTAACCCTAGGTTCTGTTCGAATCGAGGGGCAGATCACGAATCGGGGAGTTATCAGTCATGAATTTTCATACTCGCAAGTGGGTCAAGCCGGAAGACCTCAATCCCAACGGCACCTTGTTCGGCGGCAGCTTGCTGCGCTGGATCGACGAGGAAGCGGCCATCTACGCCATTTGTCAGCTCGACAACCAGCGCGTGGTGACCAAGTTCATCTCGGAAATCAATTTCGTCAGCTCGGCGCGCCAGGGCGACATCATCGAACTGGGCATGACGGCCACGCATTTCGGCCGCACGTCCGTCACGCTGCGCGCCGAAGTGCGCAACAAGATCACGCGCAAGAGCATTCTGACGATCGACAAGATGGTGTTCGTGAACCTCGGCGCCGACGGCCTGCCCGCGCCGCACAACCGCGAACAGATCCGTTACGCCGACGAAGCCTACGAGCGCTATCGCCAGACCGTGCAAACGGCGGCCGATGCCACGGCGCTGGCAGCGGCGCGCGAAGCCGAGCGTGAAGCGGAACACGAGGACGCGGCGGCGCACTGAGCCCCTGCTGGCGTTCGCGCTGGAATAAAAACCCGTCAGCCTTTGGGGCTGACGGGTTTTGTTTTTTGGGACGAACAACCCGTTTTCTTGGTTAATCGATTTAGCTAGACTAGACTAATCTGAGCGATTGGAGGCGTACTATGAAAACCGTCAACATGCTCGAAGCCAAGTCTGCGTTGTCGCGTCTCGTTGAAGACGTCGAACTCGGGCGTGAGCCGCAAATCATCATCGCAAGAGGTGGTCGCCCGGTGGCGCGCCTTGTGCCACTTGAAGAGGTTGCGCCGGTGGAGCGCCGCATTGGCGTGGCGAAAGGCGCATTCGAGGTGCCGGACGATATCGACACGTATAACGACGAAGTGGCCGCTCTTTTCAATGGAGGCGGCGCTTGAACGTTTTGCTCGACACGCACATCGCGCTTTGGGCAATCACCGACAGCCCGAAGTTGCCTGACGCCGCGCGGGAAATCATCCTCGCCGAATCCACGACGATCCACGTAAGCGCTGCGAGCGTCTGGGAAATCGCGATCAAGTATTCGCTACAGCGCGGCGACATGCCCGTATCCGGGCGGGCAGCGCTAGGCTATTTTCGCGCGGCCGGCTATTGGCTGTTACCGATCGAGGCCGAGCACACGGTGGTGGTCGAAGGGTTGCCCCTGCACCATCAGGACCCCTTCGACCGGTTGATCGTCGCGCAGTCGCTTACGGAGCCGCTGCGGCTGATAACGCATGACCGGCAGGTCGCCCGCTACAGCGACACGATCCTGCTCGTCTAACGCCGCCGCTCTTGCGATCTCATCAAGGCGCCGTGGCCGCCGACGCCGCCGAAGCGGGCGCCGCCTTCACGGCCGAAGCCGCCTGAGCCGCGGAAGCCGCCGAAGCCGCCTTGGGCGCGGAAGCCGCCGCAGCCGGCACCGCCGCCGCCACGCCAGCCGTTCCCGCCGCTGCCGCCGCGCCGGGCCCGGCGCCTGCCGCCGTACCCGCACCGTTCACCGCCGCGCCGCTCGCCGCCGCGGCACCCGCCGCGCCCGCGCTCGATTCGCCCGGATCTTCGTAATTCGGCAGCCCGTTGCTATTCGACGAATTCGAGGAACCCGACGAACCCGCCGCGCCCGAAGCCCCGTTCGACTCGCCCGGATCCTCGTAATTCGGCAAGCCGTTTTTGTCGCTCGAGCCGCCCGCGCCGCCGTTCGGTTTCGCGGTGTCGCCGTCGCCGGTATCGCCCGGATCGCCGTAGTCCGGCAGCGGCGCATTGTTGCTCTGCGAGCCGCGAATCAGCGACTGGCGCTGCTGGCGGTACGCGTCGCGCACGAACGAATATTTGTCGAGCGCGGCCTGTTGCAGCAGGTCGGTCGCGCCCAGCAGGTCGGCGCGCGCGCTCACGAACTGCGCCACGTACATCGGGTTGCGCACGGCCGGCTCGATGTAGTTGAGGATGTTGAACTTCGTTTCGACACCCATGCCGATGCCGTCGCGCACCGAACTCGGCCCAAACAGCGGCAGCACGAGATACGGGCCGGCCGGCACGCCGTAGTGGCCCATCGTCAGACCGAAGTCCTGGTGATGCTTGGGCAGCCCGGCGGGCGTCGCGAAGTCGATCAAACCGCCCAGACCGAAGGTCGTGTTCATGGCGAGGCGCATGAGGTCTTCGGTGGCGTCGGTGATCTTCAACTGCAGCACGTCGTTGGCGAAGTTGCTCACGTCGCCGATATTCGAGAAGAAGTTCGTGATCGCCTGGCGCAGCGGCTGCGGCGTGACCTTCTGGTAGCCCTTCGCGATCGGTTGCGCGATGTGCGTGTCGAGTGCGTCGTTGAACGTGAAAATGGCGCGATTCGCGGGTTCGAACGGGTCGCCCGGTTTGCGGTCGGGACCTGTGGCGCAACCCGACGTCACGAGGAGCGTCAGGCTGGCCGCCGCCATGGTGAGCGCGGCGTAATTTTTCTTCATCGGTCGATCCCCTGAATATCCGATCGTGCGCGCTTCGCGCGCGGCTTGCCCATCAGCACCGGCTGGAACACCACCGCGCCGATCAGCGTGCAGAACAAGGACAGCGCGAGCAGTTTGCCCATGCTCGACGTGCCCGGATGATGCGAAAGCCACAGGCTGCCGAACGCCGTGGCCGTGGTCGCGGCCGAGAATAGCACCGCATGCGTGAGGCTCGAATGCAGCAGGCCGGTCTGACCGGCGCGCCATGCCATCACGAAATAGATTTTGAACGCGACGCCCACCCCCAGCATCAGGGGAAGCGCGATGATATTCGCGAAGTTGAGTTGGATACCGAACACAACGCACAACTCCAGCGTCACCAGCGCCGAAACCAGCAGCGGGATCAGCGTGCGCAGCACGTCGCCGAAATGACGCAGCGTGATCCACAGCAGCGCGGTGATGAGCAGCACCGACCAGGCCGCCGCCTGGAGGAACGCGAGAATGATCACGTTCGCCGAGTGCAGGATCGAGATCGGGCCGCCAATGGCGCGCGGCTCCGCCTGCTTCACCGCGTGCGAGAAGCGCGCGAGCATCGCGTCGTCGTTGGAATCGACGCCCGGCGGCACGCGCGGCGCGACGTCGACGATCGCCTGGCCGTTCGGCGCCACCCAGTCGCGCACCATCTCGGGCGGCAGGTTCTCGCGCGTGATTTCGGTCGGCTGCAACAGGCGTTCGAGCTGCGCGAACGCGAGCTTGAGCGGCAGGCTGAACGCGCGCTCGGCGGCGTCGCGCGTGGCCGGGCTGGCGGCGGCGAGCTTCATCAGCGAATCGGACAGATGCTTCGCCTCGGCCGCGCCCGGTCCCGGATGATCGCCGGCCGCGAGCGCGAGCTGGTTGGCTGCGCGCTTGAGCGTGTCCACGCGCACCGCGTCGGTCACGGGCGACGACGGTTGCTGCGTGAGCGCGGGCATCAGTTGCTGTGAGGCGCTCGAGATCAGCATGAGTTTTTGCTGCTGTTCCGTGGGGATCAGCGAACTGAGCGTGACCGCGCGGCCCACTTCGGGCAGTTTCGCGAGCTTCACGGCGATCTGGTCGGCCTCGGCCAGCGAAGGCGCGAGCACGCTCACGTCGTTGATCGAAATGACGGGCGAATTCTTGAGCGCGATGAGCGTGGCCATCGACTCGGTATGCGGGTCCTTCAGATGCAGCGGATTGAAGTCGAAGCGCAAGTGCAGCAGCAGCGGCGACGCGCCCAGCACGACCACGAGCGTGCCGATCAGAACCGGCTTGCGATGCTCGGCGAGCCAGCGGTCGACGGGCGCGAGAAACGCGAAGCCCGGCGAGGCGCGCTCGCCCTTCGGCTTGAACACGCTGATGAGCGCGGGCAGCAGCGTCATGTTCGCGAAGTACGCGACGAACATGCCCACGCCGGCGATCTGCCCGAGTTCCGAGAGGCCCTTGTAGGCCGTGGGCATGAAGGAGAAGAAGCTTTCGGCCACGGCGATGGCGGCGAGCGTGAGCGGCAGGCCGATCAGCCGCGCCGTCTTGAGAATGGCCGCGTCGAGCCGGTTGTCCTGGAAGCGTTCTTCGCGGTACTTCACGCCGAACTGCACGCCGAAGTCCACGCCGAGACCCACGAACAGCACCATGAACGCGACCGAGAGCATGTTGAGCGAGCCGATCATCATGAGCCCGAGCGCGGCCGTGACCACGAGGCCCACCACGAGCGTGACGAGCACCGCGCCGATCAGGCGGCCCGAGCGCAGCGCGAGCCAGAGGATCACGAGCACGACGATCGCCGTGATGATGCCGTTGAGCGCGGCGCCTTCCTGCACCGAGGCGAATTCGTCGTCGGCGAGCGGCTGTTCGCCGGTCAGGCGGATGTGCGCGCCGTATTCGGTGTCGAGATGCAGCGCGGCCGCCGAGGCGCGAATGGCTTCGGCCGCGTTCGCGCCCGCCTTGAGCGCCGCGAAGTTGAGCACGGGCTGCACGGTCACGAACGAGAACGCGGGCTTGGCGGCGGCGTCCTTGTCGACGAGCGCGCGCCACGAGAACGCGGCGGGCTTGCCCGCGAGCACCTGGTCGACGACGTCGGCGGCGCTGCCCAGCAGGTGCGCCATTTGCGGCAATTTCACCTGGCCGATGGTGAGCGGCAATTGCAGCGTGGTCGTGAGCGTGCCCGCGAGGCCCGCGAGGCTCGGGTCTTTCGCCAGCTGATTGACGAGCGGCCGCGCCTGCACGAGCTGGCCCGTGGTGGTGAGCACGGTTTGCGTCGACGGAAACAGCAGGCCGTTGTGCTCGAAGAACGGGCCGCCCGCGGGCTGCGACACCGAGCTGAATTCGCGCGTGTCCTGCTTGAGCGCCTGGGCGAGCTTGTCGGCGGCGGCGTCGGCGAGTTCAGGCGCGTCGGCCTGGACCACCACCAGCAGCGAGCTGGCGCGTTGCGGGAACGCCTTGTCCTTGGCGTCGCTGAGCGCGGCCCACTCGGCGTTGTTCTCGACGAGACCGCTGACGTCCGTGTTGATCTTGAAATGCTTCGCGACGTACACGCCGGACAGAACGGCAAGCACGATCGCAAGTGTGATGACCCACGCCGCGCGGCGCACCGACCAGGCGACGAGGTGAACGATGAATGGCTTCAACATACAGGCGAGGGGGCCTTGTCAATTAAGTTTTTTGACGCGAAGCGCTCAAGTATACCGGCCCCGACCGTTGTGACGCGGCATGTGCGCATGCAGGGGCGCGGCGGCGCCCAAAGAGCGCATGCGTCAAAGCCGTTATACTGGCCCAGCCGGTCGCGCGGGACTGCCGCGCCGGGCCGGCGCCTGATTCTCACTGTTCCTGAAGAGCGTATGAAACGTTACTTGACCGCATTTCTCGCCGCAGCCTGTCTCACGGGCGCATCGACCGCCGCTTTCGCGCA
The DNA here is from genome assembly GCF_009789675.1 of Paraburkholderia acidisoli. Taxonomy (NCBI): domain Bacteria; kingdom Pseudomonadati; phylum Pseudomonadota; class Betaproteobacteria; order Burkholderiales; family Burkholderiaceae; genus Paraburkholderia; species Paraburkholderia acidisoli. The sequence goes on from NZ_CP046914.1 coordinate 1,092,783, forward strand.
GTCCTCGCCGGACGCCGTCGTGAAAGCTGCCGTGGAAGGCACCGTGAAGGCAATGCAAGCCGATCCGCAAGCGAAGGGCGGCGACATGAACAAGATCACGCAAGTGGTCGAGACCCATTTCGTACCGGCCACGGATTTTCAGCGCACCACGCGTATCGCCATCGGCAAGGCGTGGACCACCGCCACGCCCGAACAACAGCAGAAGCTCTATGAGCAATTTCAACTCCTGCTCGTGAAGACCTACGCCTCGTCGCTCGCGCAGCTTCGCGACACGCAGGTCACCTTCAAGTTCGTGCCGTCCAACACGGGCGCGAACGCGAAAGACACCGTGGTGCAATCGCACGTCATCAGCAACGGCGGCGACGACGCCATCGACTACCGCATGGAAAAGAGCGGCAACGGCTGGAAGATTTACGACATCAACATGATGGGCGCGTGGCTCATCCAGGTGTATCAAACGCAGTTCGCCGACCAGATCGCGAAGGGCGGTATCGACGGGCTCATCAAGTTCCTCATCGATCACAACGCGCGCAGTTAAGTACCGTACTTCAACACGTCTGCGCACGTGTCGGTGTCATAACGGGCGGCTTCGCAATGCGAGCCGCCCGTCTCGTTTGCAGCGGGGCTTCCGGCTTCCACACAGGATTTTTTTCATGCGCGCTCGCGTGGTGTCCGCGTGTTTTGTCATGTCGATGGCGATCGGCGCGAGCGTTTGCGTCACCGCCTGCACGAGCGGCCCGGCGCATCGTGAGACTTCGCCGGTCGTTTCGTCGACGGATCCGTCGAGCCATCCCACGCGCGCGCCGCTCGTGATCGCGCATCGCGGCGGCACCGGCGACGCGCCCGAGAACACGCTCGCCGCGATCCGCCTCGCGCTCGCCCATCACGCCGACGCGATCTGGCTCACCGTGCAGCTGAGCCGCGACGGCGTGCCCGTGCTGTATCGCCCCGCCGATCTCGCCGCGCTCACCGACGCGCGCGGTCCCGTGGCCGCGAAAACGGCCGCCGAACTCGCGCGCGTGAACGCGGGCTGGCGGTTTCAATCCGCCGATGCCAACGGCAACGCCAACGACCCCTGGCGCCGGACGCCCGCGCCCATTCCCACGCTCGCCGCCGCGCTCGCCGCGATACCGCCCAACGTGCCCGTGATCCTCGACATGAAGGCGCTGCCCGCCGCGCCGCAAGCGCGTGCCGTGGCGCAGGTGCTCGACGCGGCGAACGCGTGGCCGCGCGTGCTCCTCTATTCGACCGAAGCGGACTATCAGCGCGCGTTCGCCGCGTGGCCGCAGGCGCGCGTGTTCGAGGCGCGCGACGCCACGCGCACGCGGCTCGTGACGCTCGCGCTCGCGCGGCGTTGCGAAGCGCCGCCGCCCGCGGGCGCATGGACCGCGTTCGAATGGCGGCGCGAACTCGACGTTGCCGAGCACTACACGCTGGGCGAAGCGCATTCGAAAGTCCCCGACGCGCAACTCTGGAGCGCGCGCGCCGTGCAGTGCTTTCGCACCCGGCCCGACGTGCATATCGTCGCGATCGGCGTGAACGACGAGGCCGACTATCGCGCGGCCGCATGCGCGGGCGTGGATGCCGTGCTCGCCGATTCGCCGCGTCGCATGACGCGGGCGCGCGACACATTTCGTGAAGATTCGTGTCGCTGAATTAGCGTCGATAAGGCGCGCGTTATCTGTCGACATCGACACAAAGAAAAAGGCGCAACGGTCGTGAAACCGTTGCGCCTTTTTTAACGCGACTTCAGATCAGCCAGCCGCTTACCACTTCCAGTTCAAGCCCGCCACGCCGCTGTAGTTCTGCTCGTGGTTGCCGAGGTCCGCCGAAACGCGCGCGAACACCGAGGCGTGCTTGCCCACCGTCCACTCGCCGCCCGTGCCCACGTGAGCGATCGTGCGCGCCAGCGGCGTGCCGCCCGCCTGGTAGACATAGTCGGGCGCGCTCGCGAACGACGCGTTGACCGTCTGGCTCGTGCTGCCGAAGCGCTGCTGCACGTTCGCGTCCACTTCCCACGTGTTCGTGCCGCCGCCGCTGCGCTGCTGCGTGAACAGGTAGCGCACGCCCGCCACGCCCGTCGTGGCCGCCTGACCGGTGCCCTGGTAGGCGAGATCGAACAGACCGCCGCCGCTTTCCGTGTAGCCCGCCTGGCCGTAGTGGCCGAAGCGCACGCCCACGTAAGGTTGCAGCGTCATGTCGTCACGCAGATGCAGGCTCAGACCGCCTTCGGCATAAGCCGTCGTCGATTGCGTCTGCACGCTGCCGCGCGGGTTGCCGTTCAGCGTGCCGAGCGTGACCGAGCGGTTCACCGAGTCGGCCCAGCGTCCCGTGCCCACCATGGCGCGGGCGAAGAACGGTTGTTCCGCCGGCGTCCACGCGCCGTACACGAGTGCCTGCCAGCCGTTCGCATGACCGCTCGCGCCCGGCTCGTTGAAGCCGAGATCGCTGTAGTCCGCATCCACGGCCACGCCCACCCGCACGTCGCGCAACACCACGCGGTCGTAGCCGATCGTGAGCGAACTCGTGCGCACGTCGAGCGCCGAACTGCCGACCGACGAATCGCCCGAATTGTGCGACTGGCCGTAGCGCACCTGCGCCCACAGATCGTTCGACGGACGCGCCATCGAAGCCGCCGTCAGGCGATCGCCCACGGTGTTCTGCAGCGCCTCGGTGTTCTGACGCGCCACGCGCAGCAGGTTCGCGCCTTCGTCGCCGGCCATCTGCGTGAGCGCGCTGCGCGCGCCCGCCGTCGATTGCATCAGCAAGGCCGCCGTGACGTCGTTGCCGCCCGCGCCCTTTGCGTAGATGCGGTTGAGCGCGCTCGCCACCTGCAACTGGTTCTGGTTCTGGCCGACCATGCCGAAGCCCGCGAACAGGCCCGTCTGCCAGAAGATCGACGCGATGTTCAGCGTGAGATCCACTTCCTGGCCCGCGTAGCTCAGCGTGGGCGCGAGGTACGCGTAGTCGGTCGTGACGCCCGCGAACTCGCCGGTGCGCGTGCCCGTGTACGTCAGGATCGCGACCGTCGTGTTCGGTTTCCAGTTGTCCGGACCCGCGCTGACGACGACCTTCGCGCCGCCGTTCGTGCCGCTCGCCGCCAGCGTGACGTCGCCGTTGACAGCCACGCTGCCCGCCTGACCCGCCGCCGTCGCGCTCACCACGAACTGCGCGCCGTCGTTCATCGCCAGATTGCCGGCGATATGGAACTGGCTGCCCGGCGTCTTCGCGGCGAGCGTGCCGCCCGCGTTGATCGTGGCGTTGCCCGTGAGCGTGCCGCTGCCGTAGAGCGTGGCGCCCGCGTTCACCGCCACGTTCGCCGCCGTGCTGGTATCGACCTGCACGGTGCCGCCGTTCGCGACAATGCCCTGGCTCGCGCTCGCGAGGTTCTGCACGAGGCCGCCGCTCGTGACCGTGACGCCGGCCACGTCGCCGTCGCCGGTGAGCGTGCCGCCGCTGTTCACCACGGTGTTCGACACCGTGCTGCCCGAGTGCACGAGCTGCGTGCCGCCCGCGTCGACGGTCGTGTCGGTGGCCGTGCCGCCCGAGCTGACCACCTGCGTGCCGCCCGCGAGCGTCGTCTGGTTGGCGATGGCGTCGGCCTGCACTTCCTGCAAGCCGCCGCTGTTCACGAGCGTGCCCGTGGCCGTGCCGCCGAACGCCACCTGCTGCACGCCGCCGCTGTTGACCACGGCGTTGTTCGCGTAGCCCATGACTACGCCGTCGACATACTGCAAGCCGCCCGCGTTGATGGTCGTGTCGTTCGCCACGCCGCCCGCCAGCACGTTCTGCGTGCCGCCGCTGTTGACGACCGTGGTGCTCGCGACCGCGCCTTCGAGCAGCGTTTGCGTGCCGCTCGTGGCGAGCGTCGTCTGGTTGGCCACGCCGCCCGACGAGACGGTTTGCGTGCCGCCGCTCGACACCACGGTGGTTTGCGCGACGCCGCCCGAGGAGACGTTCTGCGCGCCGCCCGCGACCGTGGTGCTGCTCGCCACGCCCGCCACGGTTTGCGTGCCGCCCGCCGAAACCAGCGTGCCTTGCGCGCTCGCGCCCGCCGCGATCTGCTGGGTGCCGCCGCCGCTGACCGTGGCGCTCACCGCGCCGCCGCCCGACGAGACGGTTTGCGTGCCGCCCGAGATCAGCGAGCCTTGCGCGAGGCCGCCCGCCGAGACGACTTCCGTGCCGCCCGAGCCGACGTTCGTGCCGTGCGCGACGCCGCCCGAGAGCACCGTGAAGGTGCCGCCGTTTTCGACCAGCACGTTGCTGGCCGAATTGGCCGCCACCTGGAACGCGCCGCTCGCGTTGCTGCCGCTCACGCTGGCCGAGGTGTTGCCGGTGAAGGCCGCGCCCGCGCTTTGCGCGATGGTGGCGCTGCCCGCGTCCGTGACCGTGGCGGAGCCGCCGCCGAGCACGGTGATGCTGCCACCCGTGCCGCCGCTCGAGACCGTGATCTGGCCGCCCGAGAGCACCAGCGTGCCGCTGGCCGCGCCGCCCGAGACCACGGTTTGCGAACCGCCGCTCGACACCACCGAGCTGGTGGCGCTGCCGCCCGACGAGATCGCCTGGGTGCCGCCGCTCGACACGTTCGTGCCGCTCGCCGCGCCGCCCGAGACGACCGACTGCGTGCCGCCGTCGGTGACCGCCACGCCGCTTGCCACGCCGCCCGACGACACGTACTGCGTGCCGCCGCTCGCGACCGTGACCGCGCCCGCGCTGCCGCCCGCCGAGACGTTCTGCGTGCCGCCCGCGCTCACCAGCGTGCCCGAGGCGATGCCGCCCGAGGCCACGTTCTGCGTGCCGCCGCTCGCCACCGTCGTGTTCAGCGCGGTGCCGCTCGTCTGCACGTATTGGGTGCCGCCGCTGCCGACCAGCGTGAGCACCGCGCTGCCGCCCGCCTGCACGTTCTGCAAGCCGCCCGACTGCACTTGCGTGCCCGCCGCGACGCCGCCCGATTGCACGTCTTGCAAGCCGCCGCCCGACACCGTCGTGCCGCTCGCCGTGCCGCCGGCCGCGACCGACTGCGTGCCGCCGCTCGACACCGTGGCGTCCTGCGAGAGACCGCCCGAGGCGATCGTTTCCAGCGCGCCCGCGCCGATCTGCGTGGCGCTGACCGCGCCGCCCGACGACACCGTGAGCGTGCCGCCGCTCGTGATCTGCGTGGCGTTCGCGTGGCCGCCGGAAGCGACGTCGACGGTACCGCTCGCGCCGATCTGCGTGCCGCTCGCCACGCCCGAAACGTGCATCGCGCCGCCGCTCGCGACGAGCGTGTCGTTGGCGACGCCGCCCGAGGCCACGTCGACCGTGCCGCCCGCGCCCACGACCGTGCCGCTGGCCGTGCCCGCCACGCTTTGCGTGCCGCCCGAGACCGTCGTGCCGCTCGCCATGCCGCCCGAGGCGACCGTTTCCGTGCCGCCGCTGCCCACGTAGTCGCCGAAGGCGCTGCCGCCCGCGAGCACCGTGAAGCCGCCGCCGTTTTCGACGAGTACGCCCGAGGCGACGTTGTTCTGCACCGAGAAGGCGCCCGAGGTGTTGCTGCCGTGCAGGATCGTGCCCGAGGTATCGGCGACGAGCGTGGCGCCCGCCTGCTGATCGAGACCGTCGACGAGACCGCCGCCCGTGAGCGTGAGTTGCGCGCCCGCTTCCAGCGACGTGCCGCTCGCGACACCGCCCGCGAGCACGTTCTGCGCGCCGCCCGAGCTGACGGTCGTGCCGGTTGCCGAGCCGAGGCTCGCGACCGTCTGCACGGAATCGCTGTTGACGCTCGTGCCCGCGGCCGTGCCGCCCGCCGCGACGGTTTGCGTCGCGCCGTTGAGCGTGGTGCCGCTGGCGGTGCCCGAGACGGTTTGCGTGCCGCCGTCGAAGGTCGCGCCGATCGCGACGCCGCCCGTTGCGACGTTCTGCGCGCCGCCCGAGACGACCGTGTTGGTGGCCGTGCCCGAGACGTTCTGCGTGCCGCTCGCGCCGATCGCCGCGCCGTCGGCCGTGCCGCCGGAAGCGACCGTTTGCGTGCCGCCGTCGTCGACGCTGCCACCCGTGGCCGAGCCGCCCGACATCACGTTCTGTTGCGCGCCCGAACCCGCCACGGTCGTGCCCGAAGCATTGCCGTAGAGCGTTTGCGTGCCGGACAGCACGGTGTCGACCACCGTGCCCGAGACGACCTGCGTCGCGCCCGCATCGACCGTGCTGCCCGACGCCACGCCACCGGCGCCGACGTTCTGCTGCGCGCCGCTTTCGATATGCGCCGACGCGACCGTGCCGCCCATGAAGACGGTTTGCGCGCCGCCCGACTGCACGTCGGTGCCGGTGGCCGTGCCGCCGAGCGCGACCGTTTGCGTGCCGCCGCTGCCCACCGTCGTGTCGCTGGCGGAGCCGAGGTAACCCACGCCCTGGCTGCCGCCCGAGAGCACGGTGCCGACCGCGCTGCCCGCCGAGACCATCTGCATGCCGCCCGTCGTGACCGTCGTGCCGTTCGCGACGCCGCCGCTCAGCACCTGCGCGCCGCCCGAACCGACGCTCGTGTTGTCGGCGCTGGCGCCGCTCAGGAGCGTTTGCGTGCCGCCGCCCGCGACGACCGTATCCGTCGCGCTGCCCGCCACGTTTTGCGCGCCGCCCGAGAGCACCGAGCCGCTGGCCGCGCCGCCCGAGGCGACTGCTTGCGTGCCGCCCGAGAACACCGTCGTGGCGCTCGTGCTGCCGCCGTTGGCGACCGTTTCCGTGCCGCCGCTCGACACCAGCGTGCCGCTGGCCGCGCCGCCCGAAGCGACGTTCTGCGTGCCGCCCGAGCCCACCGTGGTGGCTTGCGCGCTGCCGCCCGAGGCCACGTTGAGCGAGCCGCCGTTTTCGGCGAGCACGTTGCTCGCCACGCCGCTGATGATCGAGAACGCGCCGTTGGCGTTCTGGCCGTCGACGTTCGCGCCCGTGTCGGTGATCAGTGCCGCGCCCGCTCGTTGATCGACATCCGTTGCCGTGGCGCCCGCCGAAACCGCCAGCGTGCCGCCGCTCAGCACCGAAGCCGCGCCCGCGCTGCCGTTGGCCGTCACGTTCAGACGGCCGCCGCCCGAGACGGTGGTGAAGTCGGCTTCGCCGCCCGCGAGCACGCTCTGCGCGCCGCCGGACAGCACCGTGGTCGCGAACGACGAGCCGCCGTCGCCGAGGATCGCCCGGCCGCCGCTGGAAACCACCGTGCCGCCGAGCGAACCGCCCGACACCGCGCTCGCCACGCCGCCCGCCAGCACCTGCGTGCTGTCGGCATAGCCGTCGCCGCTCACGGTTTGCGTGCCGCCCGAATGCACCGAGGTCGAGTTGGCCGTGCCGAGCACGCTTTGCGAGCCGTTCGCGTAGAGCTGCGTGCCGTCGGCCTCGCCGTCCGCGCTCACGTTCTGCGTGCCGCCGCTCACGACCGTGCCGGTCGCCATGCCGTCCACGGTCTGCGTGCCCGCGCTGATGGTGGTGCCGGACGCCGTGGCGCCGTTCTGCACGTTTTGCGTGCCGCCCGAGATCACGGCATTGGTCGATGCGCCGCCCGCCGAAATCGTCATCGTGCCGCCCGTCTTGATCACGGTGCCGGAGGCGCTCGCGTTGTCGTCGACGTTCTGGTTGCCGCCCGCCGTCACGATGGTGCCGCTGGCGGTGCCATCCACGGTCTGGGTGCCCGCGACCGTTGCCGAAACGGCTCGCGCGCCCGCCTGAACCTGCTGGGTGCCGTGCGCCTGCACGCTCGCGCCGCTCGTCACGCCGCCCGACTGCACGTTTTCCTGGCCGGCGCTGCCGACCACGGTGTTGAGCGACGAACCGCCCGACAGCACCGTGAGGCTGCCGCCGTTCATGATCTGCACGCCCGAGGCCACATTGGCGCTGATACGGAACGACGAGCCGTTCGGGCCGGTGCCCGAGAGCAGGCCCGCCGTATCGGCGGTGAGAATCGCGCCGGAATTTTCGGTCACGCCGAGCGCCGTGCCGCCGCCCGTGAGCGTGAGCGCGCCGCCGGAATTCATCGTCAGGCCCGATACCGCGCCGCCCGACGCCACCGCGACCGTGCCGCCGCCATTGACCGTGCCGCCCGAGGCGTGGCCGCCCGCGAGCACTTGTTCGATACCGCCGTACACGGCCGTGCCGCTCGCGGTGCCGCCCGAGCTGACGGTTTGCGAGCCGCTGTAGATCGTGGTCGACGACACCACGCCGCCAGCTTCCACCGACTGCGTGCCGCCTTGCACGGTCGTGCCGCTCGCCACGCCGCCGCTCACGTCTTGCAGGCCGCCTGACGAAACGGTCGTGCCGCTCGCCACCGCGCCCGCGAGTACGTCCTGTTCGCCGTTCAGGCCGATGGTGGTCGACTTGGCGACGCCGCCCGACTGGATGGTTTGGGTGCCCCCCACGAGGCTGTCGCCGGTCGCGACGCCGCCGTTGGAGACGACTTCGGTGCCGCCCGAGCCGACCGTGTTGTAGCTGCCCGAGCCGCCGTTCAGGATCGACAGCGTGCCGCCCGAGGTGACATTGCTGTACGACGCGCGCGTGCCCGTGGCAACCGAGAGCGTGCCGCCCTGGATTTGCGCGCTGTTCGCCGAAGCGCTGTTGGCGAGCGCGATCGTGCCGCCCGCGAGCACCGTGGCCCCCGTCGTGCTGGCGGCGCTGCCGTTGACGTTCTGGTGACCGCCCGACGACACCACCGCGCCATAGCTCGAACCGCTCACGGTTTCCGTGCCGCCGCCCTGGATTTGCGTGCCCGAGGCGCGCGCGTACTGCGCGATCGTCTGGGTCGCGCCGCTGTTGACAACGGTGCTGTTCGCCGTGCCGCTCGTCACGGCTTCGGTCGAGCCCGAGGCCAGTTGCGTGCCCACGGTCGTGCCGCCCACCACGTTGACGGTCGTGCCGGTGGCCGCGCTGGTGTTGCTCGCCACGCCGCCCGACACGTTGAGCGCGCCGCTACGGAAGTTCGTGTCGTAGGTCGTGCCGCCCGAAATGTTCTGGGTGCCGCCCGAAATGAGCGTGCCGCTGGTCGTGCCGCCGGTCACGTTTTCGACGCCGCCCGTCTGGACGGTCGTGCCGCTCGCCACGCCGCCCGAGACGTATTCGACCGCGCCGCTGCCGATGGTCGTGTTGTTGGTCACGCCGCCGCGCACGTAGACCGTGCCGCCCGTCGATGCAACCGTGTCGTTGGTCACGCCGCCCGCCGCGGTGAGCGTGCCGAGGCTGCTCACCACCGCGCTGTTGAGCGTGCCGCCGCTCACGACGGCCGTGCCGTAGGACGTGATCGTGGCGTTGTTGGCCACGCCGCCCGACACCGTGAGATTGCCGCCGCTGCTGACGAGCGTGTTCGACGCGGTGCCGCTCGACAGCACGGTCAGCTGGCCGCCGTTTTCGAGGATCACGTTGGTGGCGACGTTGCCGCTTACCGTGAAGGTGCTGCTCTTGTTGCTCGCGTTGACGATGGTCGCGTTGGTGTTGGTGACGAGCGCGCCGCCCGCCGAGACCACCACGCCGTCCGCGAGACCGCCCGCATCCACTTCGAAGCGGCCGTTGTTGTCGACCCGCGTGGTCGTGGCGATGCCGCCGCTGTTGACGATGGTGTTGCCGCCGCTGCCCACCTCCGTGACCGTCGCGCTGCCGCCCGACAGCACGGTGAGTACGCCGGTGTATTCGATCACCGCGTTGCTCGCCACGTTGCCCGACACCGTGAAGTTGCCGTTGCGGTTCGTGCCGTTGGTGATGACCGCCGAGGTGTTGGTGATGAGGCCGCCGCCGGCGCCTTGCGACACCACGTCGGCCGAGCCGCCCGCGTCCACCTGGAGCGTGCCGGCGATCAGCGTGGTCTGGCTCGCGAAGCCGCCGCTGTTCACGGTCAGCTTGGCCGCGCCGCCGTCGAGCACCACGTTCGACGCCACGTTGTTCGAAACGTAGAAGCTGCCGCTCGCCGTGGTCGACGCGTTCGTGATCGTCGCGGAGGTATTGGTGATGATCTGGCCGCCGGAGCCCTGGCTCACGACATCGGCGGTACCGGCCGCGTCCACCTGGAGAATGCCGCCCGCCGAGTACATGGTGTCTTGCGCGGTGCCGCCCGAAAGCGCCGTGAGATGACCGGTGCCGACGATCTGCGTGTGCGACGCGACGTTGTCCTGGATCGTGAAGGCGTTGCCGTTGTCCGCGCGCGTGTTGGTGCCGTTGAGCACCGTTGAGGAGGTCGTGGCCACGAGGCCGCCGCCCGCGTTCTGCACGATGCCGGTGGCCGTGCCGCCCGACTCGACCGTGAAGGTGCCGCCCGAATTCACGGTGCCCGAGGTCGCGCTCGCGCCCGAACGCACGTCCACGTTGCCGCCGCTCGAGACGACCGCGAAGTTGGTCGCGCCGCCCGAGTTGACGTATTGCGTGGCGTACGTGCCGCTCACGAGCGTGGCGTTCGCGACGCCGCCCGCCTGCACCGTGTCGACCGAAGCCGGGCCGACCGTGGTGCCGCTTTCCACGCCCGCCACCGACTGCGTGGCGTAGTACGTGTTGGTGCCGCTCAGCACCGAGCCGCTCACATAGCCGCCCGCCTGCACGTTCACCGAAGCGCCCGAGTTCACGCGCACCGTGTTGAGCGTGCCGCCGCTCGAGACGCCCACGCTGCCGCCCGAGTTGACCGTGGTCGAGGTGGCCGTGCCGCCCGCGACGCTCTGGCTGCCGCCGTAGCCGACCGTGGTGAACGACGCCGATCCGCCATTCGATACGACCTGGCTGCCGCCCGAGCTGACCGTGGCCGAGACCGCGGTGCCCGCGCCCGAGACCGTTTGCGTGCCGCCGCTGCGCACGTTCGAGTAAGTCGCGAAGCCGCCCGTGATGTTCTGTGTGCCGTTGCTCGTGACCGTCGACGAGGTCGCGGTGCCGCCGCTCACGTTTTGCGTGCCGCCCAGAATCTGCGTGTTCGCGGCCGAGCCGCCGACGAACACGTTTTCGTTGCCGCCCGCGCTCACGACGGTGCCGCTGGAGCGTTGCCCCAAAAGCACGTCGAGTTTGCTGCCGTCGGTGAGCACGTAACCGGTGGCCGCGCCGCCCGTCGTGCTGAAGCTGGTGCCGTTGGCGTTGGTGCCGTAGATCGTGCCCGAGGTGGTCGCGGCCAGCGTCGACCCCGACGAGAGCGTGAGGCCGCTCACGTAGGCGCCGGCGGAAACGACTTCGTGGCCGCCGCCCGAGACCGTCACGCCCGTGGCGGTGCCGCCGCCCAGCACGACCTGGGCGCCGCCGTAGTTGACGACGGTGGTGGCCGCGCTGCCCGCGCTGTGCACGGTCTGCATGCCGCCGCCGTTGATCGTCGACGAGTTGGCGTGGCCGGCCGAATACACGTCTTCGGAGCCATTCACCGTCGACGAGGTCACGGTGGCGGCCCAGAGGTTTTGCGCGCCGCCCGCGTTGATCGTGGTCGAGGTGGCCGTGCCGCCCGAGAGGTTTTGCGTGCCGCCCGAGTTGACCGTGGTCGAGGAGGCCACGCCGCTCGACACGTTCTGCGTGCCGCCCGCGTAGACCGTGGTTGCCGTGGCGGTGCCGCGCACGGTTTGCGTGCCGCCGCTGTTCACGCTCGTGGCGTTCGTGCTGCCGCCGGCGGAAACAAACTGCAGGCCGCTGTCGCCGACGCTGACGCTGATCGCGGACCCGGCGTTCTCGATGGCTTGCGTGCCGCTCGTCACCGTTTCGCCGATGACGGTGTGGCCGCTCGTGACGTCGGCGGTGAAACTCGGCGGATTCGAGGTTTGCGCGAGCGCGGGCGTGGCGATGACCGCATGCAGCCCGAGCAGCGAAAACAGGCCCGCGAGCAGGCGAGACACGCGACGACGGCGATTGCCGAAGACGTGTTGGCAGAATTTACGGCGGAAGGTAATCGGCTTCATTGTTGTTGACTACGGTGTATCGCCCCGAGGCGCGTGCGCGCCCGACGAGGCGTTGGTCTCTCGTGCAAACCGTCTCTCGGTGGACGGCATTCCGGTGTATTCAGGCGACGAGCGTCGATGCGGCCGCGGCCATCGGCATGCGATGTCGCTCGTGTCTGGGTGGTGTCCTGCTGGCGGGAAGCGTGGGCTCGCTGCGTTGGCGTCAGGCGTTCGCTTCCGCGATCGCCGTTTCGTTTGCCGCGTCGTCCGCCGCCGCATTCACGCCGAAGCCGGGAATGCGCCGCAACGTGCGCTTCACCTGCTCGGGCGTGATGAGCCGCGTGCATTCGAACTGGCGCGGCGTGTCCTTGTGGCGCGGACACCAGAAGAAGTCCTGATGATCGAAGCGCTGGCTCGCGTCGTTCCAGCAGCCGTTGCACGCGTGGTAATTGATCACGCGGAACGGCGTATGGAATTCGTTGTTCTCCATCGTGAAGCCGCTGATCATCACGACCGGCGTCGCGCACGCCCACGCGAGCCACGCGAGGCCGCTGGAAAGCCCGACAAAGAAGTCGGCGTGACGCAGCCAGCGCGCGCGTTCTTCGAGCGGCATGTCGCCGGTCTGATCTTCGGCGCCGTGGGGAATGTGATTCCAGACGAGGCCCGAACCGTGCGTGGCCTTCTGGTCGATGCAGATCACGCGATAGCCTTGCGCCTTGAGGAAGGCGACGATCTCGCGCCAGCCCGTGGGGTGGTTCCAGTACTTGCACTGCGTCGAGCTTTGCACGGCGATGCAGACGTAGCGCTCCTCGATCGGGCGGCTCTCGTCCTTCAGCACGAGTTCCGGGCGCATCTCTTCGGGATCGACGCCCAGAATGTGGCCGGCCGTGCGATGCAATCCCACGTGACGGAAGTCGGCGGGCTGGAACACGTGGTTCACGTCGTCGAAGAAGAGACCCACGTTGTAGGTCGCGTAATAGCGCTCGGGCTGCACGTCTTCGTGCGTGACGAACTCGATCTCGGGATACGCGCGGCGGAACAGCGGCGCGATCAGCGCGCCCATCGCGCAGGTCAGCTTGCAGCCGTGCTGGCGCTGGAATTTCACCGCGTACGGGAACCAGCCCATCAGGTCGCCGAGCGTGCCCACCGGAAACTGGATCAGCACCTCGCGGTCCTTCGCGTCGTAGCGATGGATGAAGGCGGCGTCGGCGTGCTTGCCGCGCTGCTGGATCTGCACTTCGAACGGCACGAAGTATTTTTTCGCGCTCGCCACGGTGCCCGCGCCGATATCGGTTTCGAACAGCACGTTGTCGGTTTCGTAGTCGCGCAGCACGACGTGCCATTCGCCTTCGGGCAGCACCACGCGGCAGCCGTCGTTGAAATCGAAACGCACGCCTTGCAGCGCTTCCTGCGTGGGCACGGGCGCGGGTCGCGGGAACGGCGGTTTGGCCGGCGCGCTGGCGGAAACCGGACCGGCGATGGGTACAGCCGGTACGAAGGCGGGAACGACAGCGTTTGCGCCCGTGGACGCGTGATCGCCTGCCGCGGGCACGGCAAGGATTTCGTGGGGAATCGAAGCAGTCATGTGTCAGACCAGAACTGGAAGAGAACCGGCGCTAATCAATGATTAACGGCGGGACTTGCGGTATGGCTCCAGTTGAGGTCGGTTAATCCATGACTGGCTGGTGCTTAATACGGCTCAAAGATTTTCAGTTAGATTACATTGGCCAGCAACGTGGATTTGATGGCATATGTGGCTTTTAATTGGCAGATGAAAATCCAGAGCGGTGTTACACGCACGCGTAATCGGCGTAAGAATTTGGAACTTGAGGGCTGGCCGAAAAAATAAAGTGCCGTGCAGGCTTGCGGGGGCGGCTGGGAAAGGCTGGCGGCGCGGGCCGCGTAAGGCGGGAAAGAGCCGGATGACGCGCGCGGGTGATTGCGCGCGAGACTCAGTGAAAATGAGGATACAGCAAGTTTTACCGCGTGCGTTTATTTTTTGAGTGCGGCGGCTCGCATGTAATTTTTGCGCTACGGGTTATTGCGCATTAATGCTTTGAATACGCCGATTATAACTGCCTTATGCGAAGCGCATTCGCCAAATAAAAAGGGCGCAGCGGATAAACCGTTGCGCCCTTTTTTAAACCGGTATGGAAGCGGGTTTTAGCTTGCCGCGACCGTGACCGGCTTCTTCGTCTTGGCCGAGTGCTTGATCTCTTCGAGCTTGATCTCGACGTGACGCGAGAACACGTATTCGGCCGGACGCGCGCCTTCGAGCGGGATGTCCTTCACGAATGCGCCTTCGGTCTTCGGGCCGGTCATCGCGACCTTCAGCGCCTTGAGCGGATGCGCCACGGTGTCCATCACGGCGGTGGCCTCGAAGCCGCAGTGGACCATGCAGTCCGCGCACTTCTCGTACTTGCCCGTGCCGTACTTGTCCCACTCGGTGGTTTCCATCAGTTCCTTGAAGGTCTTCACATAACCTTCGCCGACCAGATAGCAGGGCTTTTGCCAGCCGAACACCGTGCGCGCCGGGTTGCCCCAGGGCGTGCATTCGTAGGTCTGGTTGCCCGCGAGGAAGTCGAGGAACAGGCTCGACTGGCTGAACGACCACTTCTTGCCGTTGTTGCCGCGCTTGAAGATTTCGCGGAACAGGTTCTTGGTCTTGTCGCGGTTCAGGAAGTGCTGCTGGTCCGGCGCGCGCTCGTACGCATAGCCCGGCGACACCGTGATGCCGTCCACGCCGATAGCGTGCGCCGTGTCGAAGAACTTCGCCACACGCTCCGGCTGCGCGTCGTTGAACAACGTGCAGTTGATGTTCACGCGGAAGCCGCGGCGCTTGGCTTCCTTGATGGCCGCGACGGCCTTGTCGTACACGCCTTCCTGCGAGACCGAGTGGTCGTGCGCTTCGCGGTCGCCGTCCAGGTGGACCGACCAGACGAAGTACGGGCTCGGCTCGTAGTCGTCCATCTTCTTTTCCATGAGCAGCGCGTTCGTGCAGAGATACACGAACTTCTTGCGCGCCATGATGCCCTTCACGATCTGCGGCATTTCCTTGTGCAGCAGCGGCTCGCCGCCCGCGATGGAAACGACCGGCGCGCCGCACTCGTCGACGGCTTCGAGGCATTCCGCCAGCGACAGGCGCTGGTTCAGGATGGGATCGGGATAGTCGATCTTGCCGCAGCCGTTACAGGCGAGGTTGCAGCGGAACAGCGGCTCGAGCATGAGCGCGAGCGGGTAGCGTTTGTTGCCGCCGAAATGTTGGCGAAAGATGTAGGCGCCAACGCGGACTTTCTGGAGCAGCGGAATAGACAAGAGTGTCCTCCTTAAACTTCGCGTGCGACGAGCGGTTGCAACAGCTTCGACGGCAGCTTGAATTCGACTTTTTCTTCACGGCCCGCCATCGTCGACACCTCGACAGGCCCTAACGCGCGCAGCGCGTCGATCACGTTCTCGACCATCTCTTCCGGTGCCGACGCGCCGGCCGTGATACCCACGGTCTGCACGCCCGCGAACCACTCGGACTTCACTTCCGAACCGTCGGCGACGAGGTAGCTCGGCACGCCCGTTTCGCTGCCGATTTCGCGCAGGCGATTCGAGTTCGAGCTATTCGTTGCGCCCACCACGAGCAAGACTTCCACTCGATCCGACAACTCGCGCACCGCCGCCTGGCGATTCTGCGTGGCGTAGCAAATGTCGCGCGTGTCCGGACCGACGATGTCGGTGAACCGCGCGAGCAGCGCGTCGATGATGCCGCGCGTGTCGTCCACCGACAGCGTGGTTTGCGTCACGTACGCGAGCGGCGCATCGAGCGGCAGATCGAGCTTCGCGACGTCGGCTTCGCTCTGCACGAGCAGCACCTTGCCGGGAATCTGCCCGATCGTGCCTTCCACTTCCGGGTGACCGGCGTGGCCGATCAGGATCAGCGTGCGGCCCGCCCCGACGTACTGGCGGCCCTGCACGTGCACCTTGGTGACGAGCGGGCAGGTGGCGTCGAGCACGTCGAGGTCGCGTTCCTCGGCGGCGCGTTCCACCGTTTTCGCCACGCCGTGGGCGCTGAAGATCGCCACGGCGCCTTCCGGCACTTCGTCCAGCTCTTCCACGAAACGGGCGCCCTTGTTACGCAGGTTCTCGACCACGTGACGATTGTGGACGATCTCATGGCGCACGTAGACGGGCGCGCCGTGCTTCTGCAATGCGCGATCGACGATTTCGATGGCGCGGACAACCCCCGCACAAAAGCCGCGGGGTTGGGCAAGGATCACTCGCATAGGGTGAAGAACTCCGACCGCTGCGGTCTGGAAGCGAGCCGGAACAGGCTCGCGATCGCCGCAACGTCTATTTAGTAAGGTGCAAAAATCCGTCGAAAGCGGTGACGGAGTAAAAACCAAGGGCGCATTTTAACTCCATCGCCGCGCCTTTGCTGACTAGCGCGCGGCAGGGTGCGGCGCCCACGCGACGGCCGTGGTGTTCCGCCCGCCCGGGTGTGCCGTTTTCCGTTGATTCGACACGAATTTCACACGGATTCTTACGCCTTGGCACACGCCATTAAGACGATTAAGTCAGAACAATCGCGGTTAAACCTGCCACATTTGCTGCCGATACTCCTTATATAGGCTGCGCAAGCTCGCCGCACTGTTCGTCAAGCCCGACTTTTTGCGCGTTTTCACGATTCCGGTCGATGGCGAACCGGCACGCGCATCCGGCGGACGCGATTGCTTTGCGCGGTGCAACATAGCGCGTAAGCCCTTAAACTATCGCGTCCTGCGCGGCGCCGGGATGGCACGCGAGGATACGACCCCATTCTGGACGCCCGATGGAACCCGACCACTACGACGATTTTCCGGTAGCGAGCGTATTGCTGCCGAAGGCGCTGCGCGCGCCTGTCGGCGTGATCTACCACGTCGCGCGCACGCTCGACGACATCGCGGACGAAGGCGACTGGCTGCCCGAGGAACGCCACCGGCGCCTCGCCGATTTTCGCGACGGCCTCGACGCCGTGGCCCAAGGGCGCCCGGCGCCCGTGCACCCCACGCTGTTCGCGAAGCTCGCGGGTGTGGTGCGCACGCGCCGGCTGCCGCTCGAGCCGTTCTACGACCTGGTCGCCGCGTTCGATCAAGACGTGGATACCACGCGCTACGCGGACCATTTCGAGCTGCTCGACTTCTGCCATCGCTCGGCGAACCCGGTCGGCCATCTCATGCTGCATCTGATCGATGCCGCCACGCCCGAGAATCTCGCCGACTCCGACGCGATCTGCACCGCGTTGCAGCTCATCACCTTTTTGCAGGACGTGAGCGCCGACTGGCATCGCGGCCGCGTGTACCTGCCGCTCGCCGACCGCGAACGCTTCAACGTGACCGAAGCGCAGATCGCGGCGGGCGTCGTCGACAAGAGCTGGCGCGCGTTGATGGCCAACGAGGTCGCGCGTGCGCGCGCGCTCATGCTGAGCGGCGCGCCGCTCGCGCTGCGCGTGCCGGGCCGCTTCGGGCTGGAGTTGTGCAGCGTCGTGCACGGCGGCCTGCGCCTGCTCGAAGTGATCGAGCGCAACGGCTACGACGTTTTCCGCGCGCGCCCGGCGCTGCGTTTCACCGACTGGGCCGTGGTGCTGATGCGCACGGCCACCATGTGGCTGTCGCGCCGGGTGGGCGTGCGCGCGCCTTCGATCGAGAGTAACAACGCATGACAACGCTGATTCTGTTCGCGGTTTCCTGTCTTTCGCTGCTGATCTGGCTCGTGCTCGTGTTCGCGCGCGGCGGCTTCTGGCGCGCTCGCCCGGCCGCGCCGCTGCCGCTCGTCGAACCCGCCAGCGGCTGGCCCGCGGTCTGCGCCGTGGTGCCCGCGCGCAACGAAGCCGACGCCATCGGCGAAGCGGTGACCTCGTTGCTGGAGCAGCGCTACGGCGGCGAGTTCCACGTGGTCGTGATCGACGATCACAGCACCGACGGCACCGCCGAAGCCGCGCGCGCCGCCGCGCTCGCGCTGCAATGCCCGGAAAAGCTCAGCGTGATCGGCGCGAAGCCGCTGCCGGCCGGCTGGTCGGGCAAGGTGTGGGCGCAGTCGCAAGGCATCGAGGCCGTGCGCACGCTCGGCCTGCCCGCCGACTTCTTCCTGCTCACCGACGCCGACATCGGCCATCCGCCGGAGGCCGTCGCGCAACTCGTGGTGCGCGCGCTCGCGGAAGGCCGCGATCTCGTCTCGCTGATGGTGCGCCTGCGCTGCGACTCGTTCTGGGAAAAGGCGCTGATTCCCGCGTTCGTGTTCTTCTTCGCGAAGCTGTATCCGTTCGCGTGGGTCAACAATCCGCGCAACAAGACGGCGGCGGCGGCGGGCGGCACGATGCTCGTGCGGCGCAAGGCGCTCGAAGAGGCGGGCGGGATCGAGTCGATTCGCGCCGAACTCATCGACGATTGCAGCCTCGCCGCGCGCATCAAGCATCGCGGCGAAGGGCGTCATCCGATCCGGCTCGACGTGGCGGCGAACAGCGTTTCGCTGCGGCCCTACGATTCGTGGAAGGACATCTGGAACATGATCGCCCGCACGGCGTTCACGCAGCTGCATTACTCGGCATGGCAGCTCGCGGGCACGCTGCTCGGCATGGCCGTGATCTATCTCGCGCCGCCCGTGATCGCGCTCGCGCTCGGGCCGCAGGGCTGGCCCGCGTGGCTCGCCTGGGCGCTGATGTGCTGCGCCTACGCGCCCATGCTCGCGTACTACCGCCGCTCGCCGCTGTGGGCGCCGTTCCTGCCGCTCGTGGCGCTGTTCTACGTGGGCGCGACATTCGCCTCGGCGTGGCGCTTCTGGCGCGGCAAGGGCGGCCAGTGGAAGGCGCGCGTGCAGGCGCCGGTGCAACGCTGAGATTCGCGTTGTCCCTTGGCTACGCGCCAGAATAAAAAAGCCGTCGTTTCCGACGGCTTTTTTTATCGGCGCATTCTGCCGATGCGTGCGCTCAGCGTTGCGTGAGCATCATGTACATCTGCACGACCATGTCGGGCGAGAACGTGAACGGCACCCAGCCGTGACCCGTGTGGCGCATCACCAGCAGGCGGTCGCCGTTCGACTGCTTCTGCACGGCCATGACGGGGTTTTTCGTCGAGACGAAACGCCAGCCGGGCGGAATGCCGGGCGGCGGTTCGGGCTGCATCGAAGCGCGCGCGTTGGCGAGTTCCTCGACCATCTGACCCACTTGCAGCGCATTGAGCGTGACCGTCTGGTCGCCGATCGTGAGCGTGATTTCGTTCTGCGAAGGACGCGCCACGCGCAGTTCGGGTTCCGCGGCGGCGTTGGCTTCGGCGGCGGGGGCGGCGGGTTCTGCGGTCACTTCGGGGGTTTCCGTTGCGGTGGCTTCGAGCGCTGGCGGGATCGCGGTGTCGTGGCCCGGCGCGTTGGCTTCGTGGTTCGGTGCGGCGGCGGGCGCCGGGGCGGCGTCGGCGCTATCGACCGTGGCGCTGGCGGCGTGGGCAGCGCCATTCCCGGCGTCGTTCGCGGCTGCATTTCCGGCTGCATTTCCGACGGCGTTACCCACTGCGGCGGCGGCGGTTTCGGTCGGTGCGGAGATCGGTTCCGCGGCGGCTTGGACGCCCGCGCGCGGGCTGTGCGCGGCAGCGGCGGCCTGAAGGAGCTGATCGACGCCCGCTTCGAGCACGCCGATCTGGTCTTGAAGATTCATGCGTGGCTTCTCAAATAAGACCGGCGATTTTACCCGCAGCGCGCGCGCAATGCCTTCCTGCCGTTGCAGGCATGTTGAAACAAAAGTTGTAACAAATTACGTAGGGTTGACGTGCGATCAATAAAAGTGACTTAAAAGTGCGCCTTGCTTGCGTGCCGCCTTCGCGTTATCGACCGCTCGATCTTGCGCCCTGGCGGCGCTTATCGGGCGTTCAGATACCCCGCCTCGCGGAACCACGCGAGCGCGTCCTTCAAGCCTTCGCGATACGGCCGTGCGCGATAGCCGAGTTCGCGCTCCGCTTTCGCCGACGTGAAATACATCTTGTTTTTCGACATCTTCAGCGCGTCGACGGTCACGAACGGTTCGCGCTTCGTGAACCGTGCCACGGCTTCGGCGCCCATGGCGAGCGGGTACAGCGGCCAGCGCGGCAGCGTGATTGTCGGCGGTTTGCGGCCCACCATGCCCGCGATGTCGGCGAGCATTTGCTGCAGCGGCAGATTCTCGCCGCCCAGGATGTAGCGCTCGCCGATCTTGCCGCGTTCGAGCGCGAGAAAGTGGCCGTTCGCGACGTCGTCGACATGCACGAGGTTCAGGCCCGTATCGACGAAAGCGGGAATCTTGCCGGTGGCGGCTTCCACGATGATGCGGCCCGTGGGCGTGGGCTTCACGTCGCGCGGCCCGATGGGCGTGGACGGATTGACGATCACGGCGGGCAGCCCGTCGTTCGCGATCATGCGTTCCACGGCGCGCTCGGCGAGCACCTTGCTGCGCTTGTACACGCCAATCGCCTGTTCGGCCGTGAGCGGCGAGGTTTCGTCCGTGGAGTTGCCCGAGTTCGTGACCTTGAGCGTGGCCACGCTGCTCGTGTAGACGATGCGCTCCACGCCCGCCGCGAGCGCCGCGCGCATGGTGGCCTCGGCGCCTTCGAGATTGGCGCGCTCGATCTCGTGCGGGTCGGGCGCCCACAGGCGATAGTCGGCGGCCACGTGGAAGAGATAGCGCACGCCGTCGAGGGCTTTGCGCATGGAGGCGGCGTCGCGCATGTCGCCCGTGACGATCTCCACGTCGAGCGCTTCGAAGTTCTTGCGCGGGCTGGTCGCGCGCACGAGCAGGCGTACCGCGTAGCCTTTGTCCAGCGCGATGCGGGCGACGGCCGAGCCGACGAAGCCGGACGCCCCGGTGATCAGCACGAGGTCCTTGTTGGCGCGGGAGGTGTCGGTCATTGCAGATTCGCTTTCGGGTGTGATCAACGGCGGTTCAGAACGCCGTGGGGTCATGGCGTGGCACCGGATTGTACGCGGCGCGCGCGATCCTGCCCGCCTGCGCGCGCGAGCGATGACGTCTACAATGCCGCCGTATCGGCAGAGCTAGCAGGAGTAACGAACGATGAGTGAACCGGATCTGGACGCGCGCCTCGAAACGTACTACGTGCGCGTGCGTGGAACGGTGCAGGGCGTGGGTTTTCGTCACGCGACGGTGCGCCAGGCGCACGCGCTGCGCATTCGCGGCTATGTCGCGAACCTCGAAGACGGCTCGGTCGAAGCCGTGATCCAGGGCTCGGCGAACCAGGTCGACCGCATGCTGTCGTGGCTGCGTCACGGGCCGCCCGCCGCGCGCGTGAGTTCGGTGGAAAGCGAAGAGCAGCGCACGGAAAAACGCTACGAGCGCTTCGAGCAGCACTGAGGTCGCGCGCGGTATCGACGAAAAAAGCACGTAAAAAAACGGTGCGCCAGCCAGGTGGCGCACCGTTTTTTTTCTGGCGCATGCGCGTATCAACCACTCCGCGTTCAGTGCACGGCGAGCAGGCTCTCCGCGAAACCCCAATCCTTCTCCACCCACTGATGCTCGCAGGTGAAGCCCGCGTCGGCGGCGATCGCGGGGATTTCGTCGGCGTGATACTTGTGGCTGCTTTCGGTCCAGATCGTCTCGCCTTCCTGCAGGTCGATGTCCAGACGCGCCGCGCCCACGTGCACATGCACGTCGCGTTTGGCGCGCAAATGCATCTCGATGCTGCGCACGTCGGGATTGAAACGCGCCACATGCTCGAAGTCGTGCAGGTCGAAGTCGGCGTCGAGTTCGCGATTGATACGCGAGAGGATGTTCAGATTGAACGCGGCCGTCGCGCCGATCGCGTCGTCGTACGCGGCCACCAGCGTATCCACGGGTTTCACGAGGTCGGTGCCGAGCAGCAGCGTGTCGCCGGGGCGCAGCATCGCGCGAATGTCACGCAGGAAGCGGGTGGCCGCGAGGCGCACGAAATTGCCGATCGTGCTGCCGAGAAACAGCACGCACAGCTGTTCGCCGGGCTTGCGCTGGCGGCTCACCTCGGCGAGACCCGCGAGGTAATCGCGCTCGTAACCGACGATGGAAATGCGCTCGATGTCGGCGAGTTCGCGTTGGCAAAGCTGCAACGCGGCGCGCGAAATTTCGATGGGGTAATACGAGGTCGGGCGCTTGCGGCACAGCGCTTCGAGAATGCGGCGCGTCTTGCGGCCGCTGCCGCTGCCGAGTTCGGCCACCTTCACGTCGGCGGGCAGCGCTTCGACAATCTCGCTCGCGTAGCGCGTGAGCAGCTTTTCCTCGCTGCGCGTGACGCCGTATTCGGGCAGCACGGTGATCACTTCGAAAAGTGCCGAGCCCACTTCGTCATACAAATACTTCGAGGGCAGTTCCTTTTGCGGCGCGCGCGCGAGGCCCGCGCGCACATCGGCGGCGAATTCGCTGGCGCTGGAACGGGCGGGGTCGGCAACGGCGGGGCGGGGCGCAGGAAGGGTCATGCGGGCTCCAGGGGGCGTTGGACATGCGGAAAGCGTCTTGAGGCGTCATATTCGCGGCGGCCTGCCTCGTTGCGTCGAACACGATGTCGACCGCTGCGAGGCGGCGCGCGAGCGAATGGCGAAGGCGTCGTCCGGGCGGCAACAAGGCCGGCAGCGGCGCGCGGGCGCAGCGAGACTTACGTTCTAGTCCATCGTCACGGCATCTGCACGGACTAAATCGGCGGTTGCGCTGCGAATCGCGAAGTGCCGCATGGTCCATGCCCGCCGCGCTCACGCCGGCCATTCAAGGCGCGGCGGTCCCCGCGCGCGGCGCGAACCCGACTAGAATGCGGTCTCGCCACGGACGACACGTCCGCGCGTCTTATTCAATAAACGATTCAAATGACAACGCTTTTACCCGTGCGCACTTTCACCGCGCGCACCGTTCGCCGTTCCCGTTTCCTTTGCCGTGAAGCGCGCCCATGAACACCTATGAGCCTGGGCGCGGCATTGCGCTTTCCGCGGGCGCTTCGGCGTTGTTCGCGCTGATGTCGGCCTATACGCTGCTGCTCGCGCCGCTCGACGGTCTCGACATCTTCGCGTGGCGCGTGCTCTGGACCGTGCCCGGCGCATTCGCGCTGCTGCTGCTGCGCCGGCGCGGGCCGCAACTGCGCGCGCTGCTCGCGCGCATGGTCACGGAGCCGCGCACGCTGCTCGCGCTCGTGGTGGGCGCGGCGCTGCTCGGCTCGCAACTGTGGGTGTTCCTGTGGGCGCCGCTGCACGGGCGCCTGCTCGAGGTCTCGCTCGGCTACTTCCTGCTGCCGCTGATCATGGTGCTGGTCGGGCGCTTCTACTATCACGAACGGCTCGAACCGCTGCAATGGATGGCGGTCGCGTGCGCGGCCGTGGGCTGCGCGCACGAACTGTGGGCGACGCATGCGTTTTCGTGGCCGACGCTGCTGGTCGCCTTCGGCTATCCGCCGTATTTCGTGCTGCGCCGCAGGATTCAGGCCGATTCGCTCGTCGTTTTCGCCGTGGAAATGCTGCTGCTCGTGCCGGTGGCCGTGATCGAAGTGCGCGCGGGCGGTTCGCTCGCGCAGCTCGACGCGCATCGCTTTCTCGCGTTCGTGCTGCTGCCGGGCCTGGGCGTGCTGAGCACGGTCGCGCTCGCGTCGTATCTGAAGGCGAGCCGCCTGCTGCCGATGGCGTTGTTCGGCATTCTCGGCTACGTCGAGCCGGTGTTGCTCGTGGTCGTTTCGGTGACGATGCTCGGCGAGCACCTGAGCGCGCGCCAGCTCGCGACCTATGTGCCGATCTGGCTGGCGGTGGCGCTCACGGCGCTGCACGGCGCGCGGCTCGTGCGCTTGTCGCGCTGACGCGCTTTCGACACGCGGCTCGCGGCGTGCCGGGCGTGCGTTGCGGCCACGACAATCGATGTCGATGGCGCACGCCGGTGGCGTGCGGCGGCTTTCAGCGAGCGTCGGTGGCGCGCGCCCACGCCTGCGGCCTCACGACCGCGCGGCCTGTTCGCGCGGCGGATTGATGCGGGTGGGGCCGACCTTCGCCTCGATCGCCTCGCGCAGCGCGGGGCGCCAGCCCACGCTGAACAGCGCCTCGGCGAGCACGAACAGCGGCCCGATCATGAGGCCGATCACGTCGTCGACGAACGCGGGCTTGCGGTGCTCCCACGCAATGTGGCCGACGAACTGGAAGATCCAGCCAATCACGAACAGGCCCACGCCCGTGCCGAGCCACGCCGCCGTGCTCATCGGCGCGACCCAGCCGCCGAACGCCACGCACAGCGCCGACACCACGGCCATCATCAGCCCGAGCGGCACGTCGAGCACGAGATAATAGAGCGTGGCCGCGCCGAACAGGAGCCACACGGGCGAGACGCTCACGGCACTGCCCGCCGCGCCTACGGCGAACGCGGGACGCGAAAGCAGCACCGCGAGCGCCAGCACGATCAGCGGAATGCCGACGAAATGCGTACCGATATTGCGCGTATCGCGATGATAGGCGGCGTATTGCGTCAGTTGCTCGGTCAGGTTTCGCATGGGTGCCTCTCTGTCTCCAAAATCATTATGATCGACGGGCGGCCGGGCGCAGACCTTCGCCTGCCCGACAATTGCGGGTTTTCACCCGGGCTGCGCGGGTTGTTTCGCCGATACAGGCCTGAATCGCGTATGGCCGCCGATTTTCGCCGCTCATTCGCCACCGGTCTTCGCCAACGTTATTCGCCACCAACATCCGCCACCAACATTCGCCGCCGACGTTTCCCGACCCTCCACTCTCGACGCATTGCGCGCTGGCTTCCGACCCGATGACCGTTCCCGCCGATTCTCCGCCCGAACCTTCCGCCGAACGTTCCATCTCGTCCGACGCCGCGCGAGACGCCCAGCTCGCCCAGGCGCTCGACCGTAGCGCGTGGTTTCGCGCCGCGCCCGCGCCGTTGCGCGACGCGTTGCGCCACGCGGGCCGCGTGCGCGCGCTCAAGGCGGGCGAGCGCCTTTTCATGCGCGGCGACCCCGACGACGGCCTCTACTGCGTGCTCGACGGCGCGGTGCGCGTGGGCGCGGCGGGGATCGGCGGACGCGAGGCGCTGCTGGCCGTGGTCGGCCCGGCGCACTGGTTCGGCGAGATCGCGCTGTTCGACGGCGGTGTGCGCACCCACGACGCCTACGCCGAGCGCGACGCGACGCTCTTCCACGTGCCGCGCGCGGCGCTGGCCGCCTTGCTCGACGCGACGCCCGCCTATTGGCACGCGTTCGGCGTGTTGCTGGCGCAGAAGCTGCGCCTCGCGTTCGACGCCATCGAGGAGACCGCGCTGCTGCCCGCCGCCGCCCGCGTCGCGCGCCGCTTGCTGCTGCTCGCCGACGAATACGGCGAAGCCGCCGCGCGCCGCGTCGTGAACGTGCCGCAGGAGCAACTCGCGCTCATGCTCGCGCTGTCGCGCCAGACGGTGAACCAGATCCTGCGCCAGTTCGAGCGGGAAGGGCTGCTCGCGCTGCGCTACGGCGAAATCGAGATCGTCGATGCGGACGGCCTGGCGCGGCATGCGCAGTGAGCGAGCGCTCACATCGCGTCGCGCATTGCGGACGCTTCGCGTTTGCGCCGACAATGTCCCCGCGATTTGCGCCCCCAATCCCGTTGGCGACTGACGCCAGACCGACTTTCTTCTTTCTCTTTCTTGACACGACACATGACCGACCGCGTCGTCGCCGCCTTCGACTTTGACGGCACCATCACCACCACCGACAGCTTCCGCGCCTTCATGCTCGACACCGCCGGACCGGCGCGCTTCGTGATGGCCGCGCTGCGCTGCCTGCCGTGGCTCATCGGCATCAAACCGGGCTGGTCGCAGCGCGGGCCCACCAAGGCGCGCTTTCTCTACGCCGCGCTGGGCGCCGTGCGCCGCGAGACGCTCGAAGCGGCGGCGCAGCGTTTCGTCGACGAAAAACTGCCCGCGCTGCTGCGCCCGGAGATGCTCGCGCGCGTGCAGGAACATCGCGCGCTCGGCCACGAGGTCGTGCTCGTGAGCGCGTCGCCGTCGATTTATCTGCGTAAGTGGGCGCTCACTGTGGGTATCGACACGGTGCTGGCGAGCGAACTGGCCTGGCGCGACGGCGTGTATGCCGGGCACCTCGCCGGGCAAAACTGCTGGGGCCCGGAGAAAGTCGCGCGGCTGCGCGCGTGGTGGGGCGCGAACGCTCCCGCCACGCTGTACGCTTACGGCGACAGCCGCGGCGACCGTGAAATGGCCGAACTCGCGCAGCACGCGTGGATACGCGGCCAGGCGCCGTTGCCCGCGCTGCTGCCGAACGGCGGATTCGGCCGGGCCTGATTGCCACTCACTGCCGGTGCGTCGCCAACGCCTGGCGGAGGCGGCTGGAAGCGCCGCAGCGCCGAATCACCGAATCACTGAAGTATCGAAGCCATCGCGCCAACCAGCGCCCCACACCCCAACAAGGAGACACCCATGAGCGGACAATGGACCCAGGTGAAGTCGCGCGACGGCGGCGAGTTTCGCGCCTACACGGCGCTGCCGCCCGAGGGCAGCGGTCCCGGCCTCGTGTTGTTGCAGGAGATTTTCGGCGTGAACGGCACGATGCGCGCGCTCGCCGACCGCTACGCCGAGGAAGGCTACGTGGTGATGGTGCCCGACCTGTTCTGGCGCCTGGAGCCGAACGTCGACCTCGGCTACGAAGGCGCCGACGCGCAGAAGGCGTACTCGCTCTACGAACGGTTCGACGTCGATCTCGCGATGCAGGACGTCGCGCAGACGATCGCTGCGCTGCGCGCGCATCCGCAGCATCGCGGCAAGGTGGGCACGGTGGGCTTCTGCCTGGGCGGACGGCTCGCCTATCTGGCCGCCACGCGCACGGACGTGGACTGCGCGATCGGTTATTACGCTGTCGGCCTGGAAAATTATCTCGACGAAGCCGCGCGCATTCAGTGCCCGCTCATGCTGCACTTCGGCGCGGAAGACGCCCATTGCGACGCCGCCACGCGCGAGCGCATCGCCCAGGCGCTGGCGGACCAACCGGGCGTGGAGCTGTACACGTATCCGGGCTGCGATCACGCGTTCGCTTCACCCGCGCGCCCGAGCTTCGACAAGGCCGCGACGATGATGGCGTACTCGCGCACGCTCGCCATGTTGCGCCGCGTGCTTGGCCCGATCTACGACTTCAACGCGCTCTGGGAAGAGCATTGCTATCACGAGTTCGTCGCGCGCAATCCCGACGACGTGATGCCGACGATGGTCGCCGAGCCCTACGTCAACCATATCCCGACGATGACGGGCGGCGTGGGTCACGACGAACTCAAGCGCTTCTACACGCATCATTTCGTGCACTCGAATCCCGCGGACACGCGCCTGATCCCGATCTCGCGCACGATCGGCTCGGATCGCGTGGTCGACGAATTCATCTTCTGCTGCACGCACGACCGCGAGATCGACTGGCTGCTGCCGGGCCTGAAACCCACGGGCCGTTACTTCGAAGTGCCCATGCTGGCCGTGATCTGCTTCCGCGGCAACAAGCTCTACAACGAGCACATCTACTGGGATCAGGCTTCGGTGCTGGCGCAGATCGGGGCGATCGATCCCACCGGCCTGCCGATCGCGGGCGCGCAAGCCGCGAAGAAACTGCTCGACGAAACGCTGCCGTCGAACACGCTGATGGCGCGCGCGTGGAGCGAGAGCGAAGGCAAGCCGTTTTGACGCACGCGGCGCGCGCGCCTGGCGCGCCGCTCAGTTGAACGGGTTATCGACGACGCCGGGTTTCGCGTCCGGCTCGTCGGCGACCCTGGCGGGCAAGTGCGGGTCGGCCTGCAACTTCTTCACGATGTCGTCGATGGCGGCCTTGAGCGCGAGCGCGGCCGCGAGCCCGCGCTTGTCGCGCGTGATCGCCAGCGTGCCTTCGAGCGTCACGCGCGTGCTGCCGTTGCTGAGCGTGAGCGCGTCGCCTTGAACGTTGAGGACGTCT
Source organism: Paraburkholderia acidisoli (assembly GCF_009789675.1). Classification (NCBI taxonomy): domain Bacteria; kingdom Pseudomonadati; phylum Pseudomonadota; class Betaproteobacteria; order Burkholderiales; family Burkholderiaceae; genus Paraburkholderia; species Paraburkholderia acidisoli. Next base: position 1,120,531 of record NZ_CP046914.1, read on the forward strand.
GCGTCGTTTGCGTATGCGTCGAACATCGTCGATTCTCCTTGTGCCGTGCGCGATGGTGCGGCCCGCATTATAGGAAGCCGCGCGTGGGCGCGTCGAATACCCGTCCGCGCTTCCTCATTTCCTACGTCGATTGGCGAACTTTGTTACGTCAAGGTCAGCGCAAGATGACATGGCTTTCGACGTGCTGATGCACATCAAACCGCGCGCGCTAAACCGCAGCGTGAACGGGCAAACCAGTGATGATGACGCACTTGCGCCGACCGGCGCGAATCGCGCCCGCAGGGCAGGGAGTCATCGATGGGAATGCTGGATCAATTAGCGCGCGCCGGCGACGCGGGTTGCGCCGCGCAACACGTGGAAGCGCGGGCGTGACGGTGCGCGCGGAGCTTCACATGCGCGTTGCCGCCACGAGCTTCGCCGGGGTCGCGGCGTTGCTGGGCGTCACGTTGGCATTGAGCGCCTGCACGATCACGCCCTGGCGCACGTCGGGCGGCGACACCTCGCAGGCATCGCCCGGCGCGGGCGCGAAGGGCACGCCGCTCAGCGTGGAAACGTCGCCGGTGCCGGTGGCTTCGCCCGTCGTCGTCGCGCCGATCGGTGGCGCGAACGCGGGTGCGGAGCGCGCGGCGGGGACGTCCGGCCTGTATCGCGTGAAACCCGGCGACACGTTGTATCGCGTGGCCAAGGCGCACAACCAGCGTCCCGCCGACGTCGCAAGCTGGAACAAGCTGCCCACCGACGCGAAGATCCAGACCGGACAACTGCTGCGCGTGGCGCCGCCGGTCGTGGCCGGTGCAGCGAGTGCGGCAGCGGTTGCGCCCGTGGCCAAAGCGGCGGCGACATCGGCGCCGTCGAATGCGGCTTCTGTCGCGCCGAAGGTCGCTGTGAACAGCGCCAAAGCCGAGCCCAAAGCGGAACCCAGGGCCGAAGTCAAAGCCGAGGTGAAAGCCCGCACCGAGGCCCGCAGCCCGCGCTTCGTCTGGCCGATCGAAGGCAGCGTCGCGCAGCCGTTCACGGCAAAGTCGAAGGGCGTGGTGATCGCCGGGCCGGCGGGACAGGACGTCAGGGCCGTCGCGCCCGGTCGCGTGGTCTATGCGGGCAGCGGCATCAAGTCGTATGGCCGGCTCGTCATCGTGAAACACGACGCGCATTTGATCACCGCCTACGGCCGCAATGGCAAACTGCTGGTGAAGCAGGGCGACGCCGTGAAGCAAGGCGAGGTCATCGCCGCGAGCGCGACGGACAGCGCAGGCAAAGCCACGCTCGTGTTCGAGATGCGCGAAGACGGCAAGCCCGTGGACCCGCTTTCGCAGTTGCCGCGGTAAGGGCGGCACGCGTTACCGCCCGGATGGGCAATCACCGGCCAGCGTCGGAACAGTCGTTTCAGGAAGACGAAACCGCATGAACAGAAGAACCTTTCTCACCGGCTCGCTGGGCGCAGCGTGGCTCGCCGCCGCCGCGGGCTGCACGACCACGGGTCCGTCGTCGTCCGCCAACAACACCGCCGCGCGTCGCGAAATCGACGCAGGCGTGGACGAAGCGCTCTCGCGTCTCTATCGCACGGTGCCGGGCTCGTACGAACTCATCGCCAAGGCGCGCGGCGTGCTCGTGTTTCCCGACGTGGTGGGCGCGGGCTTCGTGATCGGCGCGGAGTACGGGCGCGGCGCGTTGCGCGCGGAAGGCAGCACGCTCGGCTATTTCTCGACGATGGGCGGCTCGTTCGGCGCGCAGATCGGCGCGCAGTCGCGCACCATCGTTTATGCGTTCATGACGCGCACCGCGCTCGACCGCTTCAAGCGCAGCAGCGGCTGGAAAGTGGGCGCCGACGCGACCGTCGCCGTGGTGAAGATGGGCGCCAACGGCAGCGTGGACACCAATACGGCGATCAACCCGATCGAAGCCTTCGTGCTCACCAACGCGGGCCTCATGGCTGGCGTGTCGCTCGAAGGCTCGAAGGTGTCGCGGCTCGATCTCTAGCCAGGCGCGCGGCGAGCGCTCAAAAGCCCCAGCGGCTCACGGTAAAACGGTTGCCGTTGAAGGACACGTTGGTCTTGGCCGCCACGTTCGCGGGAATGCCGGGGAACGCCATGCCGCTCTGCGTTTCCAGGTCGCGCACGGGGCGCACGGCATAGCGGTTTTCGGCGGTGTTATCGGCGACGATCGCAAACGCCAGTTGCCGCGACGGCACGTACACGACCTTGAAGATCTGCGTGGGCACCAGCACGCGCGTCGCCCCAATCGTTTGCAATTGCGCGCCCGTGAACAACGGGCCGGTCACGACATACGCCTCGCCGTACTGGCTCGCGAGCTTGCGCACGGCCGTTTCGATGCGCGCCCACAAGCGCTGATTGTTCTCGCGATTCTGCGGCACGATATTCGCCAGCGAGAACGATTCCGCCATGGCCTGCGGATTCCAGCGATTGCCCGCCGGGCTCATGTGGCCGCGATCGAAACCGCTGCGCTTGTAGTCGGCCAGCGTCGCGCCTTCGCCAGCGGGCAGGCGGTCGTCCTCGAAGAACCGATTCGTGCGCGTCATGTCTTTCGCATCTTCCAGATGATCGCGCGTGAGATGTTCCGCCGACCACAGCGGGCCGTGCGTGATGCCCGAGTGCAGCACGACGAAATCGGAATAGCAGAGCAGACGCGTTTTCGGCGCCATGCGCGCGTTCGTGAGCGTCGGGAACTGACCATCGGGCACGAAACTCGAGCAGGCCGGCGCGGCGTGGGCGTGGCTCGCGGCGGCGAACGAAGCGGCAAACAACGCGAATTTCGCGGTGGATACGAACGAGGCGAACAGCTTCTTCATCGAAAGACTGATGGGGAGGAATCAGGCGGGCTGCAAGTATAGCGGGCGCCATCGGGCGCGTGCAGACCGCAACGCTGCGCGGCGTCACGCAATGGGCATCGGCGAAAGCGATCGGGGACGAAAAAACGCCCGCTGCCAGAGCGGGCGTTCGTGCGGATGTTCGGAAGCCGCGACGTCGCATGGCGACGTGGGCGTACAGCAATCAGTCAGATCGACAAACGTTTCGGCAGATCAACGGCAAATCAACCGGCGAACAGCGCATTCTCCGCGCGTACCACCTGGCGATCCACCGCTTGCAGGCGCCACTGGCCTGCCATTTGCGCGCGCGAACGTTCGCACGCCCAGGTGGCGTCGCCGTGCGCGGAACTGATTTCCTGGCGGCGATTCACGTGCAGGCCGCGCAGCGTGCACAGCGGCTCGCTTTCGAGCGGCGCGCACAGCGACGTGATGCCGTCCACGTCGCGTACTTCACCCCATTCGGGCAGGTCGATCCCTTCGTGAGACTCGCGCGACCAGCGGCGCTGGTCGGTGTCGAGCCAGAGCACCGCATAGTCATGATTGACGGTCGGATCGGAACCGTTGATCAAGATCGTAAGTCGCATGGCATCTCCGGAAGTTGGGCTTTTTCGCGCTGGCAATTCCACAGTCTAGGATGTGTACGCCGACAAGCAAGCTCCTCGTGACACGCACGTGTACGGCGAATTGTCGCGCTCGCATCGCGCATTCATGAGGCATTGTCGTGGCGCGAAAGTTCGGCATGAACGTTCGGACTCCATTTGATTTTTGGAGCCGATCATTCACGCGATTCCGGTGATGGGTCGCGAACGTTGCCTGTTTTTCATGCGGCTCGAATCGCTTCCGCGAATGCGCCTCACACGTCCTGCCGATACATCACGAAGCCCGGCTTCACCGCCACGTCGTCGTAAAGACGCATGGCCGTGTGATTGCTTTCGTGCGTGTGCCAGTACACGCGCGCCGAGTTCGACGCTTTGGCGTGCGCATAGACGGCCTCGATCAACGCGCGCCCGACGCCCTGGCCGCGCGCGTCCTCAGCGGTGAAGAGATCCTGCAAATAGCAGATCGGCCCGTCGAGCAGCGTGTGGCGGTGATAAATGAAATGCACGAGACCGAGCAGGCGGCCGCCGCGTTCCGCGACCTGCGCATGCATGGGTTCGTAGCCGTCGAAGAAACGCGACCACGTGATCCGCGTGATGGGTTCGGGCAACGCGGTGGCGTCGAAGCGTCCGTAGAAGCGGTTGTAGCCGTCCCAGAGCGGACGCCATGCGTCGTAGTCGGCGGGGGTGACGGCGCGTACGGTGAGCGCTTCGGTCATGGCAGTCTCCTGGCGGTGTTGATGAAGAGGATGCGGTAACGCATAACGGTGTCGAAGCGTAAGGGATCTGTGGCACCATTGTTAGCCCCACCAAAACCACGAAACATGGAGCCACGAGCTTGGACTACGCGTTGATGATGGCCGCCTACGCGGAGCGCGCCGTGCGCAAGCTCACGCAGCAGGATTTGCTGTACGAGAGCCTGCGCCGCGCGATTCTCGACGGCGATATCGGTTGCGGCACGCGGCTCGCTTCGAGCCGTGCGCTCGCGGAGCAACTGGGCATTGCGCGCAATTCGGTGCTCTATGCGTACGAGCGTCTGGTGGAAGAGGGTTTCGTGAGCGCAACGCGGCATGGCTCCGTTGTCAATGCCGTCAAGTTGGCGACCGGCGCGACCGGCACGAACGGCACGATGCACAGGATTCGCACGGTTGGCGCGGACCCGGCCAATGGTGCGTCGTCGCGCGAACCGAAGCCCCCGCCGCACGAGGCCGAGGCGCCCTTGCTTTCGCGTCGCGCTCGCGCGCTGCCGCCGCGCCGCCCGAGTCACGCGGGCCCCACGGCGCTGCGTCCCGGCACGCCCGCGCTCGATGCGTTCCCGCTCGCGCAGTGGCGCAGTGCCGTCGAGCGGGCGTCGCGCGACGTGCGCGCAAGCGATCTCGGCTACGGCGACAGCGCGGGCCTGCCGGAATTGCGCCAGGCCATCGCGCAGTACGTGCGCGTCTCGCGCGGCGTGCGCTGCCAGCCTGAGCAGGTGTTCGTCACCGACGGCACGCAAACGAGCCTCGACCTTTGTGCGCGTTTGTTCGCGGACGCGGGCGAACGCGTGTGGATCGAGAACCCCGGTTACCTGGGCGCGCGGGTGGCGTTCGCGGCGGCGGCGCTGCAACTCGTGCCCATTGCCGTGGATGCCGCGGGCATGGCCGCGAGCGCGCAAGACTGGCAAACGCAGCCGCCGCGCCTCGTCTATCTCACGCCGTCGCATCAGTATCCGCTCGGTTGCGTATTGAGCCTCGAGCGGCGGCTTGCCATGCTCGACGCGGCGCGTGCATGCGGCGCGTGGATCGTGGAAGACGACTACGACAGCGAGTTGCGCCACGACGGCCCGCCGCTGCCCTCGATCCAGGGTCTCGCCGACGACGCCCCCGTGATCTATCTCGGCACCTTCAGCAAGACGCTGTTTCCCGCGTTGCGGCTCGGCTTCATGATCGTGCCGCCCGGCGTGGCCGCGCAGATCGCGACCGCGCATCGCACACTCGCGCGCCAGGGGCGCGTGACCGAACAGCTCGCGCTGGCGGACTTCATCGAAAGCGGCCGTTACGCGCGCCATTTGCGGCGCATGCGCAAGCTCTACGAAGAACGTCGCGACGGCCTCGTGGCCGCCATCGGCAAACATCTACAAGGAATCCTGACTATTTCCGCCGACGCGGGCGGCATGCATTTGAGCGTGCGCCTCGACGCGCCGCTGGCCGATGTCGACGTGAGCCACGCCGCGCGCGCGCACGGTCTGTTTCTTTCACCGCTGAGCGCGTTTTGCATGGATGCCGCCGCCGCGCATTACAACGGCTTTTTGCTCGGCTATGCGGAAACCTCGCCCGCCGCCGCCGACACGCTGATGCAGACACTCGCGCGCGTGGTGCACGAGTGTCTGCGGGCGCAGTGACTTACTTGTGTCCCGCGACGGCGTGCGGCAGATACGGCGACTCGAGCGCCTTGATCTCTTCTTCGGTGAGCTTGATCGAGAGCGCGGCCACGGCGTCTTCGAGATGCTTGGGCTTCGAAGCACCGATGATCGGCGAGGTGATCACGGGCTTGTTCAGCAGCCACGCGAGCGCGATTTGCGCGCGTGAGACGCCGCGTGCGTTCGCAATGTTCGCCACGGCCTCGATAATCGCGCGGTCGGCGTCGGCGCCATAGAGCGTCTTGCCGAACGTGTCGCTTTCCTCGCGCTCGCTGGTGGCGTTGTAGTCACGCGTGAGACGGCCGCGCGCGAGCGGGCTCCACGGCATCACGGCCACGCCTTGATCCGCGCACAGCGGCAGCATTTCGCGTTCTTCCTCGCGATACAGCAGGTTCACGTGATCCTGCATGCTGACGAACTCGGTCCAGCCATGTTCGCGCGACGTGTAGAGCGCCTTGCTGAACTGCCACGCGTACATGGACGAAGCGCCGATATAGCGCGCCTTACCCGCCTTCACGACATCGTTCAGCGCTTCCAGCGTTTCCTCGATGGGCACGTTGTAGTCCCAGCGGTGAATCTGGTAGAGGTCGACGTAGTCGGTGCCGAGGCGCTTCAGGCTGTTGTCGATTTCGGCAAAAATGGCCTTGCGCGACAAGCCCTGACCGTTCGGGCCCGGACGCATGCGGTTGAAGACCTTGGTGGCGAGCACGACGTCGTCGCGCTTCACGAAGTCGCGCAGCGCGCGGCCCACGATTTCTTCGGAGGTGCCGTCCGAATACGTGTTCGCGGTGTCGAAGAAGTTGATGCCGGCATCGAGCGCCTGGCGGATCAGCGGACGGCTCGCGTCTTCATTGAGCGTCCACGGGTGCGTGCCGCGCTCGGGCACGCCGTAGGTCATGCAGCCGAGACAAAGGCGCGAAACTTCCAGCCCTGTCGAGCCGAACCTGACGTAGTCCATTGCTGTTGCTCCTTGCGGTTGGCCAAGTGTTTAGCCGATTGAAAGCAACGCGGCGCGCATGGCGCGCGCCGCGAACTTTCGCAAGGGTATAACAGCGCGGCCTTTCGTGCAGGCCGCCATCGCTTGCCGCGCGCCGCTCAGAACATCTCCATCACGCGGTGATACAGCATGCCGATCTCGAGCGCGGGCCGCCGCCATGCCGGGCCGAACGGAAAGCGCGCGTGACGCAGCTTCGCGAACAGGTCGAACGCGGCGTGTTCGCCGGCGATGGCCTGCGCCACCACGCGCCCGGCAATGCCCGTGAGCGCCACGCCGTGACCGGAAAAGCCCTGCACGTAGAAGTAGTTCGGATCGACGGCGCCGAAGTCGGGGGCGCGATTGCGCGTGACGTCGACGAAACCGCCCCACGCGTATTCCACGCGTGCGTGCCCGAGTTGCGGGAACACGCCGGTCATGCGCGCCTGCATCGCGGCGGCGAGTTGGTCGGGCGCCGCGCTGGTGGAGTCGGCGCGGCCGCCGAACAGCATGCGGTCGTCGGCGGAAACGCGGAAGTAGTCGAGAAAGAAGTTGTTGTCGCACACGGCAGAACGTTGCGCGATCAACGAGTTGGCCAGGTCCCGGCCGAGCGGTTCCGTGGCGATGATGTACGAGGCGATGGGCGCGATGCGCGCGGCCACGGCTTCGGGCAGCACGCCGCCGGGCGCGGCGTTGCAACACGACACCACGAAGCGGCAGCGCACTTCGCCGTGCGCCGTCTTCACGACGGGTTGCGCGCCGCGCACGACTTCGGTGGCGCGGGAATGCGCGAACAGGCGGGCGCCTTCGCGGCGTGCGGCATCGGCGAGACCCAGGCAGTATTTGAGCGGATGCAGGTGTCCGGAGACAGGATCGAACACGCCCGCGATGTAGCGCTGCGAGGCCACGTGCGCACGCGTGGCGTCGGTGTCGAGCCACTCGAGGCGGTCGTAGCCCCAACGCTTGTGCGCGGCATCCATCCACGCGCGCAGGTCGGGCACGCGTTTCGGTCTGGTTGCCACGGTCACGTAGCCCGGCGTGAAATCGCAGTCGATGCCGTAACGCGCAATGCGCTCGCGCACGAGGTTCACGCCTTCGACCGACAACGCCCAGGCCGCACGAATGCCGCGCGCGCCGAGCTGCTGTTCGAGCACGTCGTCTTTCGCGAAACCCACCAGCGTCTGGCCGCCGTTGCGGCCCGAGGCGCCCCAGCCCGGCCGATGCGCGTCGAGCACGACCACCGACATGCCGCGCGCGCGGCATTCCAGCGCGACCGAGAGCCCGGCGAAGCCCGCGCCGATCACGCACACGTCGGCGTCGAGCGTGCCTTCGAGCACGGGGTCGTCGGCGGCGGGGCGCGTGGCGGTGGCTTCGTAGTACGAGTGGCGGGCGAGGGCGTCCGCCTGGGCGTCGAGGTCGAGTGTCATCAAAGCAGATCCTTCATTCGATACCACGCCATCGCGAGGACGAGCGCAGGGGTACGCAGTGTAGCGCCGCCGGGGAAATCGCGGTGACGGATCTTGCCGAACAGATCGAAGCGCGCGGCCTGGCCGTGGATGGCTTCGGCGATCAACTGGCCCGCGAGCCCCGTGGTGTTCACGCCGTGGCCGGAGAAGCCTTGCGCGAAATACACGTTGGGCGAGAGGCGGCCGAAATGCGGCGCGCGATTCATGGTGATGTCGACGTAGCCGCCCCATGCGTAATCGATCTGGACGTCGGCGAGTTGCGGAAACGTCTTCAGCATGTCGCGGCGCATGGCCGCGCCGAGGTCGGGCGGCGCGAAAGTGGAATAACTCACTTTGCCGCCCCACAGCAAACGCGTGTCGGGTGCAGGCCGGAAGTAGTCGAGCACGAAGCGGCTGTCGCACACGGCCGCCTGCGCGGGCATGAGTTCGCTCATGCGTTGCGCGCCGAGCGGTTTCGTGGCGATCACGTAGGTGCCCACGGGCATGATCTTGCGGGCGAGCGCGGGCGCGAGATCGCCTACGAAGGTGTTGCACGCGAGCACGACGAACTTCGCACGCACGTTGCCGCGCGCGGTTTCGACGACGTGCGCGCCACGCGCCTCGCGCAAGCGCGTGACCGGCGAGTTCTCGTAGATGCACACGCCCGCAGCGCTCGCGGCACGCGCGAGCCCGAGCGTGTAGTTGAGCGGATGCAGGTGGCCGCTATCGGGATCGTAGAGGCCGCCGGGATAGCGCGCGGATTGCACGAACTCGCGCACGCCTTCGCCATCGACATAACGGAAGCCGTGATAGCCGAAGCGTCGCGCGGCCTCGTCGCGCCATTGCTGTAACGCATGCGTGTCGCGTGGCTTGTTCGCGGCGGTGAAATAGCCTTCGGTCAAGGCGCAGTCGATCCGATGCTGTGCCACGCGGCGCTTCACGATCTCGAGCGTTTCCTGGCCCATGCCCCACATCAGACGCACGTCGGCTTCCGGCATGTATTGCGCGAACGTGTCCATGCCGCAGGCAAAGCCACCGATCAATTGCCCGCCGTTGCGCCCGCTCGCGGCCCATCCCACGCGCGATGCTTCGATCAGGACAACGGAATAACCGCGCTCGGCGAGATTGAGCGCGGCCGATACGCCGGTTAGCCCCGCGCCGATCACGCAGACATCGGCGTGCTGCGAGCCTTCGAGCGCGGAATGCGGCGTGGTGTCGTTGACGGTGGCCGCGTACCACGAAGGCGCGTGCGGTTGATTCGCGAATTTGAGCATAGAGAAAGCGCGGCGGGTGGCCACTGAACGACGCGGGTCGCCCGCCGTCGCGCTGTTAGAACGAGTAGATGAACTGCGCGCCGAGCAGATCGTTGCTCTTGCTGTACGAGCCGTCGTTGCGCAGGAATACGCGCTGCGAGGACCAGTCGTGGCGATATTCGACCTTCACTGTGATCGCCTGCGTGGGGTAGAACAGCAGATCGAGCGCCACGTCCTGACGCACCGCGCCCTTGCACTCGAAGCCGTAACCGCCGCCCGCCTGCGAATTCGCGAGGCAATCCGCGCCAATGCCGAAACCGTTGTACGGGTCCATGCCGTTCGAATTCAACGCGACGCCGCCGCCACCGCCGCCGTTCTTCGTGTCGGCGAGCAGGTCGTAACGCAGCGTCGCGCCCATGCGGCCGACCACCGGCGCGTTGAACTTGCGATGCGCGAGCAGCGAGAAGCCGTACCACTGCGCGTTGCCGCCGTTGAATGCGGCGCGCTGCTGCTGGCCGTAATCGAGTTCGGCGTTGTATTGAATGTCGGCGAGCGTGTAGGTCGCGTCGAGTTCGCCGAACAGGAAGTAGCCGCCCGAGCTCGCCGCCTGGCCGCCCACGCCATAGGTCGTCGTGCCCGAGGTGGCGTCGAACGCGCTTGGCAGCGTTTGACGCCCGACGTTGACCGAGCCGCCGATATCGAGCGCGCTCGACATCGTGTAGTCCGCGCGTGCCGTGAAGGTCGGGATCTTGTTGCTCGCGGTGATCGGGTCGCCCAGCGCGTTCTGGCCGGTTTGCGTGGTCGCGCCATAGGTGCGGTACTGCTCGTTGCCCACCATGAACTTGAAGGCCCACTTGCTGCCGTCGGGCGTGTAGTTCCAGCCCACGCCCACGTAGCTGCCCGGGTCCGAGAAGTCGTAGAGCAGGTTGTGCGTGAGCGTGAGCATCTGGTTCGACTGCTGCACTTCGTAGCCGCCAAAGCTCGGCATCAAACCGGCGACGAACGTGCTCGTCGACGTCATCGGAATCGTGATGACCGCCGTGTTCAGGATGTTGTTGCCGATATTGCCGTGCGAGTCCTGCAGCAGCGTGATGCCGTTGCCGCGATTGGGCATGAGCGTGATTTCGGCCGAAGGCGCCATCGGGCCCACGCCGAACGTCTTCTTGATGTCGAGATAGAGATCGCCGAACGTGCTGTTGAAGTAGTTGTAGACGCTTTCGTGATTCGCGAACAGGAACGACGAACTGCTGCCCGCGCGGTTATACAAGTAGGTGGGGTCGAGATAGCCGGTGATCGACAGACCCGCGAGCGGGCCGGTCGTGGCCGCGTCGGTGAGCGAATCCACCTTGAGTTGCTGGCTCGCGATCTGCTGCTTCATCGAGTCGACGTCGTCGTTGGTCAGGCGCGCGGGCGCCTTGCCGTAATCGGGCGAACTAATGTCGATGGCGGGCGCGGGTGCCGCCGCCGTGCCCGCGCTACTCGCCACGATTGGCGCATTCTTCCCGCCTGTTTTCGATTGTGCGATCTCGGTCTTGAGCGACTTCACCTCCTTTTGCAGCGCATTGAGCTGCGCCTGCAGGGCTTTGATCTGTTCGCTGGTCGAGTCCGCCAATGCGAGCCCAGGCAGTGCCCCGGCCACCAGCAAACAGATTAGCTTCTTCTTCATTGGGAATTCTCCTTGTCGTTATGGCAGAGTCGTTCGAGTGGGTCAGGCAGCGCGTCGCCCGATCGGCGCGCCCACGGCGGTTGCGGGCGGCGTCAGGCTTTCGGCGGGGTCGGGTTGGACGAAGGCGAGTTGCATGTCGCGCATGCGCTTCTTTTCGCGTGCGCTCATCAACTGGTTCACGGCAATCACGCCGATCGTGACGGCGGTGATGAAGAGCGTGGCGAGCGCGTTCATCTCCGGATTGAGGCCCAGACGCACGCGCGAGAACACCACGAGCGGCAGCGTGGTCGAGCCCGGGCCCGAGAGGAACGCGGAGAGCACGAGGTCGTCGATCGAGAGCGTGAACGAGAGCAGCCAGCCCGAGAGCAGCGCCTGCGAGATGAGCGGCAAGGTGACGACGAAGAACACCTTGAGCGGCGTTGCGCCGAGATCGAGCGCCGCTTCTTCGAGCGACTGGTTCATCTCCTTCACGCGCGACTGCACGATGATCGCCACATACGACACGCACAGCATGACGTGACCGATCCAGATCGTGACGATGCCGCGCCCCTTCGGCCAGCCGAGCATCTGTTCGAGCGCGACGAACAGCAGCAGCAGCGAAATGCCCTGAATGACTTCGGGAATCACGAGCGGCGCGTTGATCATGCCCGTGTAAAGCGTGAAGCCGCGAAAGCGACCCATGCGCGCGAGCACGAAGCCCGCCCACGTGCCGATCACCACCGAGGCGAACGCCGTCATCAAGCCGATCTTCAGCGAGAGCCACGCGGCGGAAAGCAGTTCGTCATCCTGAAGAAGCGCCGCATACCATTTGAGCGAGAAGCCCGACCATACCGTCACGAGCTTCGACTCGTTGAACGAGTACACGACGAGACTGACGATGGGGATATAGAGAAACAGAAAGCCGAACGTGAGCACGCCGGATTGCAGGGTTCGATTGGGCTTGATCATTTCGCTTCCTCCAGTTCCTTGACCTGGTAGTACTGAAAGACCGCCATCGGCACGAGCAGCAGCAACACCATCGCCACGGTCACGGCGGAGGCCATCGGCCAGTCCATGTTGTTGAAGAACTCGTCCCACATCACGCGGCCGATCATGAGCGTGTCCGCGCCGCCCAGCAGTTCGGGAATCACGTACTCGCCCACGGCGGGAATGAACACGAGCAGGCTGCCCGCGATGATTCCGTTCTTCGAGAGCGGCAAGGTGATCTGCGTGAATGCGACCCATGGCTTCGCGCCGAGGTCGTACGCGGCTTCGAGCAGCGTGAGATCCATCTTCACGAGATGCGCGTAGAGCGGCATTACCATGAACGGCAGATACGAATAGACCATGCCGATATAGACGCCCGCGTCGCTGTGATAGAGGCGCAGCGGCGAGTGAATCAGGCCAATGGCCATGAGCGCGTGATTGAGCAGGCCGTCGTCCTTGAGAATGCCGATCCACGCATATACGCGAATAAGAAACGACGTCCAGAACGGCAGCATCACGCCCATCATCAGCAAGTTGCGCGTGGCCGGATTCGAACGCGCGATGTAGTAAGCGATGGGATAGCCGATCAACAAGCAGAAGAACGTGGAGACCGCCGCCATCTTCAGCGAGCTGATATAGGTGGCGATATAGAGGCTGTCTTGCAGCAGGAACGCGTAGTGGCCGAGTTGCAGTGCGAAATGCACCATGCCGTCTTTCATTTCGACGAGGTTGGAGTAGGGCGGAATGCCCATCACCTGATCGGCGAAACTGATTTTCAGCACAAGCACGAACGGCAGCGCGAAGAACACGGCGAGCCACAGGAACGGCACGCCGATCACGGTCGTGCGGCCTGAAGGTACGAAGCGTCGGGCGAAGCGCGTGAGGACAGTGGCGCGCGCGGTATTCGGCGCCGTGGTGGCGCGCGGCGAAGGGGTAAGCGAGGTACTCATTGACGTGTCCTCCTCATTGCGTGAGCACGACGCCGCTCGCCGGCGACCACGAGACGTACACGTCGTCGTTCCAGGCGGGCGCGCCTTCGTTCATGAGATGCGAGCTGGAAAGATTCGAGACCACGACCTTGCCGCCCGGCAAGCGCACGTGATAGAGCGAGTAGCTGCCCATGTAGGCCACGTCGGTGACCACGCCGCGCGCCCAGTTGTGTGCGGCGCCGGGCTTGTCGCGCGTCACGCGCACGCGCTCGGGACGTACGGAAATGCCCACCGGCATGCCGAGCGGACCTGTTACGCCGTGGCTCACGTACATGCGCGCCTCGAGGTCTTCGCTTTCCACGTAGATGTGATCGGGCTCGTCCTCCACGACCTTGCCTTCGAACAGATTGGTCGAGCCGATGAATTCGGCGGAGAAGCGGCTATTGGGGAACTCGTAGACTTCGCCTGGCGAACCGATCTGCACGATGCGGCCTTCGCTCATCACTGCGAGACGGTTCGCCATCGTCATCGCCTCTTCCTGGTCGTGCGTGACCATCACACAGGTGACATCCACTTTCTCGATGATGTTCACGAGTTCGAGCTGCGTCTTCTGGCGGATCTTCTTGTCGAGCGCCGACATGGGCTCGTCGAGCAGCAGCAGCTTCGGACGCTTGACGAGCGAACGCGCGAGCGCGACGCGCTGTTGCTGGCCGCCGGAGAGTTGATGCGGTTTGCGCTTCGCATAGCGGCTCATCTGCACGAGATGGAGCGCATCCGCCACACGCTCGCGAATCTCGTTCTTCGGCACGCCCTCCTGCTTCAGACCGAACGCGACGTTCGACTCCACCGTCATGTGCGGAAACAGCGCGTAGGACTGGAACATCATGTTGACGGGGCGGCGATACGGCGGCAGTGCCGCGAGGTCTTCGCCATCCACGAAGATCTTGCCGGAGGTCGCTGTTTCCAGCCCGGCCAGCATGCGCAGCAGCGTGGACTTGCCGCAGCCCGAACTGCCGAGCAGTGCGAACAGTTCGTTCTTCGCGATGTTCAGGCTCACGTTGTTGACGGCGATGCTTTCGCCGAACTTCTTGACGACGTTTTCGATGCGCACGAAGGCGTCGTGACTGGACGCCCTGGCGCTGGCGCGCGCGGCTTCCGATGCAGTGACTTGAGACGTCGAATTCATGATGTAAGCAGGGTTCCTTTCTGATCGCAGTACGTTTTTCAGGCGCAAGCCGGCCCGCACGGGGCGCGTGAGCGGCTCGCGGAAATCAGTACTGCGAACGGAGCTGAGGAGGCTCGCGCGCGTCGTTTCTTCAATGGGCGGCGTCGCGCGAGCGGACTACGGCATGCGAACTTCAGGCGGCGAGGGGTCGAGCGATCCCTCCTCCGCGCGTTGTCTCCTTCCTTCTCCTTCGGGATCGGTGCGTCAGTGGCCCGTTTTCAGCTGCGACCAGAGACGGTTTTCGAGGCGCAGGATTTCGGCCGGCATCGGCTTCATCAGCGTCATCTTCTTGAGCACGTCGTCGGACGGATACACGGTCTGATCCTGCGCGACGGCCGGCGTCACGAACTGGCGGGCCGCCTTGTTCGCGGTGGGATAGAACACCTCGTTGGTGATGGCGGCGTTGACCTTCGGGTCCGAGATGTAGTTGATCCACTTCATGGCGGCTTCGGGATGCGGCGCGTCCTTCGGCACGACCATCACGTCGAACCACAGCAGGCCGCCTTCCTTCACGTTCGAGAACTTGATGTGATACGAGCGCTTGGCCTCTTCCGCACGGCGATGCGCGATGCCCACGTCGCCCGACCAGCCCACGGCCACGCAGATGTCGTTGTTCACGAGGTCGTTGATATAGCCCGACGAGTTGAACTGCGTGATGTACGGGCGCACCTTCTTGAGCGTTTCATACGCGGCCTGGTAGTCGGCGGGGTTCGTGCTGTTCGGGTCCTTGTGCAGATACTGCAGCGTGGCGGCGAACACGTCGGCGGCCTGATCGAGGAACGAGACGCCGCAGCCCTTGAGCTTCGAGAGATTCGCGGGGTCGAACACGAGCGCCCACGTGTCGGTCGGCGCGTTGCCGCCGAACGCCTTCTGCACCGCTTCGTCGTTGTAGCCAATGCCGTCCGTGCCATAGGCCCAGGGCACCCCGTACTGATTGCCCGGGTCGGCGTCGGCGATCATGTGCATGAGCACGGGATCGAGGTTCGCGAGATTCGGAATCTTCGACTTGTCGAGCTTCTGGTACACACCGGCCTGAATCTGCTTGGCCATGTAGTTCGAAGTGGGCACGACGATGTCGTAGCCCGAGCTACCCGCGAGTAGCTTCGCTTGCAGCGTGTCGTCGCTATCGTAGTTGTCGTACTTGACGTGAATGCCCGTTTGCTTTTCGAAGTTCGGGATCGTGTCCTTCGCAATGTAGTCGGACCAGTTGTAGACGTTCAGTTCCGTGTCGGCGGCGTGGCTCGATGTGGCCGTGAGACCCGCGCACGTGGCGAGGGCAGCGATCGCGACTGCATGACGAAGATGACTCACACTCATGTTGATTTCCCCAGAAGGTCAAGTTCGGCGCGCGGCGTTTCACCCGCCCGCATGCGCCGGCACCCCGTCGTGTGCCGCGCGCCGTTGGACAAGTGGCGTTAGGAAAGACCCAGTTGTTGCGCGGTGGCGTCGACGGCGTGCTTCGCCTTCGACACGATTTCGTCGATCTCGCCGTGCGTGACCACGAGCGGCGGCGAGAGCAGCATGCGGTCGCCGGTGGCGCGCATGATGAGATTGCCGTTGAAGCAGAAGTCGCGGCAGATCGTGCCCACGTCGCCGCCATTCGCGAAGCGCTTGCGCGTGGCCGGATCTTCGGCGAGTTGCAAGCCGGCCACGAGACCCGTGCCCGCGATGTCGCCAACAATCGGATGATTGGCGAAGGTTTCGCGCAACCGCTGCTGGAAATAGGGACCGGTATCCGACTTCACGCGCGCCACGATGCCTTCGTCGCGCAACAGCTTGAGATTGGCGATGGCCACGGCGGCCGCCACGGGATGCCCCGAGTACGTGAGGCCGTGATTGAACTCGCCGTTCTCGATGAGTGCTTTCGCGATGCGGTCATGAAGGCCCACGGCGCCCATCGGCACATAACCGCTGGTGAGGCCCTTCGCCATGGTGATGAGGTCGGGCTCGAAGCCGAAGTGCTCATGCGCGAACCATTCGCCGGTGCGGCCGAAGCCGCCGATCACCTCGTCGGCGCACAGCAGCACGTCGTATTTGCGGCAAATGCGTTGAATTTCCGGCCAGTACGTGGAAGGCGGGAAGATCACGCCGCCCGCGCCCTGGAACGGCTCGCCGATAAAGGCGGCCACGTTCTGCGCGCCCACTTCGAGTATCTTCGCTTCGAGTTGCTGCGCGCGCGCGAGGCCGAATTCCTCGGGCGTCAGGTTGCCTTCGGCTTCGCCGTAAAAATACGGCTGGTCGATATGCACGATGTTCTCGACCTTCGACGGCATCTGCTCGTGCATGTAGCCCATGCCGCCGAGCGTGCCGCCCGCGATGGTCGAGCCGTGATACGCGTTGCGGCGCGAGATGACAACCTTCTTCGAAGGCTTGCCTTGCGTGAGCCAGAACTGATGCACGATGCGCAGCACCGTGTCGTTGCCTTCGGAGCCGCTGTTGCAATAGAAGAAGTGATTGAACGGCGCGGGCGTGATTTGCGCGAGCAGCGTGGAAAGCTCGATCACGGGCGGGTGCGTGGTCTTGAAGAACGTGTTGTAGAACGGCAGTTCCTGCATTTGCCGATAACCGGCCTCGGCGAGTTCCTTCCGGCCGTAACCCACGTTCACGCACCACAGGCCCGCCATGCCGTCGATGATCTTGTTGCCTTCCGAGTCCCACAGGTACACGCCTTTCGCCTTCACGATCACGCGGCTGCCCGCCTTGTTGAGCGAGCCCATGTCTGAGAACGGATGAATGTGATGCGCGGCGTCGAGCGCGCGGTATTCGCCGGTCGAACGGGATGGTTGCGCGCGCAACGTAGTGGGAATGTCCTCGATTGCGCTGGCCGGGGCGTCGATTCGATAGCTCATGTCTTGTCTCCTTGTCGTTTCACACGTGCAGCAGCAAGTGCTTGCGTTCCCACGAACTGATGACGCGGAAATACGCTTCGTATTCGGTTTCCTTGAGCGCGAGGTACGCGCGCACGAACTTCTCGCCGAGAATGCCGTTGAGCGGCTCGCAACCGGCCATCAGCGTGATGCCTTCTTCCAGATTGCGCGGCAGCTGGTAGGGCAGGGAATAGCCGTCGCTCACGAGCGGTTCGGTCGGCTTGAGGTGCTGCGTCATGCCGAGATAGCCCGCCGCGAGCGTGGCCGCGATGGCGAGGTACGGGTTGCAGTCCACGCCCGGAATGCGGTTTTCCACACGGCGCGCGGCCGGCGACGAATACGGCACGCGAAAGCCCACGGTGCGGTTGTCGTAACCCCAGGCCACGTTGATGGGCGCGGCCATGAAGCGCGAGAGACGGCGATACGAATTGATGTACGGCGCGAAGATCGGCATGAGCGCGGGCGTGTACTTTTGCAAACCCGCGATATACGCATGGAACATGTCGGTGGGCTTGCCGTCCGGGCCCGTGAAGAGGTTCTGGCCGCTTTCCGAGCTCACGAGACTCTGATGCACGTGCATGGCCGAACCCGGCTCGTTCTCCATGGGCTTCGCCATGAACGTGGCGTACATGTGATGACGCAATGCCGCTTCGCGCACCGTGCGTTTGAAGAGGAACACGCGGTCGGCGAGATTGAGCGGATCGCCGTGCAGGAAGTTGATTTCCATCTGCGCCGCGCCCACTTCGTGAATGAGCGTGTCGACTTCCAGCTCCTGAATATCGCAGTACTCGTAGATGTCTTCGAAGAGCGGATCGAACTCGTTCACCGCTTCGATCGAATACGCCTGGCGGCCGGTTTCCGGGCGCCCTGTGCGGCCGATCGGCGGCGCGAGCGGAATGTCCGGGTCCTTGTTCATGTCGACGAGATAGAACTCCAGTTCCGGCGCGATCACGGGCTTCCAGCCCTTCGCTTCGTAGAGTTCGAGCACGCGGCGCAGCACCCGGCGCGGCGAGATTTCCACGGGCGAGCCGTCGAAGTGCACGCAGTCGTGAATCACCTGCGCCGTGGGATCGACCGCCCACGGAATGATGCGGATAGTGGAAGCGTCGGGCACGCACACCATGTCGGGGTCGGTGACGCCCGTGAGGCTGCCGTCTTCGGGGTAGTCGCCGGTAACGGTCTGGATCATCACCGCTTGCGGCAGCCGCATGGATTCGCCCGACTCGAACTTGCTGCGCGGAATGATCTTGCCGCGCGCGATGCCCGCCATGTCGGGAATGATGGCTTCGATTTCAGTGATGCGGTGTTTCTTCAGGAATTCGTCGATGTCGTGCATGATCGTTCTCTCTGTTCTGTAGGGGCCGGCATCAAGCGTGTTTGGCGCGCGGTGTTCGCGCCAGCATGCGGTTGCGGCAGGCGTCGCCAAAGGCGCCGAAAATCGCGGTGGAAAGGGCGTTTTCAGCGTGTTTCCATTCCGGGTGCCATTGCACGCCAAGCGCGAAAGTCGCTGCGCGCGCAACGATCACGGCTTCGATCAGGCCATCGGGTGCGTAAGCTTCTGCTACCAGTCCCGCGCCGAGCCGTTCAATGCCCTGGCCGTGCAGCGAATTGACTTGCACGTCGCGCGCATTCCCGGCGAGTTGTTGCAGCAGGCCGCCTTCAGCAAGCTTCACGGTATGCGCGGGTCCGTATTGCCGATCGAGCGCGTCGGCCTTGTTCTCGCGATGATCGGTGTAGCCCGCCACCGCGTGCACCTGTTGATGCAGCGTGCCGCCGAACACCACGTTCATCTCCTGAAAGCCGCGGCAAATCGCAAGTACGGGCACGCCTGCGTCGATCGCGGCACGCATGAGCGGCAGCGTGGTGGCATCGCGATGCGGATCGTGAAGCGTGTCCGTCTCGCTCGCCTGGCTGCCATAACGATGCGGCTCCACGTTCGAATAGCTGCCCGTGAAGAGCAGGCCGTCCACGGCTTCGAGAATGTCGCTGGCGCGTTGGCGTTCGCCGAGCGCGGGCAGCACGAACGCGAGAGCGCCCGCGCCGTCCACGGCGGCAAGGAGGTACTTCTCGCCGCTGACATGCGAGGCATGCGGGCCCATCATCGTGCGGTCGGCGGTAATGCCTATCAATGGTCTGGTTCGCATAACTAACGTTTCACTTCCAGGCCCGCGAGATCTTGATGATATCGGCGGGCGTGACATGACCTTGCTGGCTTTGCGGTGCAGGCAAAGCGGCAAACCCGGAATGCTATGCGCGTAGCGACGCTAACGCATGGCGCTGCGCGTGGAGATCAGGTAGGCGGTTCGTTTCTTGCCGGTATGCGGTGCGACTGTGTTCAGACGAGCGCAGCCGCGACGCTTTCGCGCGAGCCAGCAGGCCGCGAAAAGACGACGAAAAACAGACAGACGGCAGTAACGAACGGCGCGGGAAGGAAAGGCGCTAGGGCAGGAGCGACGCGACTTCGTCCGTATGGACGGCGATGAACGCGCGTGCGGAGACGGCGTTGTGACGACGCACCGAGCGACGGGAAAGGATTGTGAAGACGGACAGGAACAGGCGAGAGGCAAGCCTGCCGCTAGTGCCGTCGGCGATGGCGGTGCAGTCACTGCGAAGACACCTCGCATGACTACGATCCCATCTCACCAGAGGGCCACGGACTCTCACAATAACACTCGCTGATTACGTTAATTTAGACGTTCGATTTAAAACATTCGATATGTTCAATGCATTGAATCATTCACATATTGAGCGATCAATGTATTGCGCACCGAATGCGATCGACTCTCAGGTTCTTTGCCTTGCACGCCGCGTTTTGCGCCGCAACGTGCCTTAAACAAGGGCTGTTCGATCTGTAGTCCAGCATATACGAGCCAAAAAGGGCGTCAATTATTTTTTTACGTTTTTTATGTCAGCACTTTCCCGATGGGTTCAATCGAGAGATGACTCTTATTAGAGAACTCACTCTCTATGCGGAATAGACGCCTACAAGAAGTGACGCTTCGTGATATTTCGAATAACTTACAGGGGTTTGTACTGACGCAAAAAACGGCAAACTGATTAGAATATTCAACACGTCCGCCGCGTCGTGCCCACGCGCGCTTTCTGCCAACGGTCTTCCACGTGTCCGAGTCCGCCTCCGTCTCCACCGAAGTCGCCACGCGTTTGCGGCATGTTCGCAAACGATACGGTCTCTCGCAACGCGAGCTGGCCAAACGCGCGGGCGTGACGAATGGTGCGATCTCACTCATCGAACAAAGTCGAGTCAGTCCCTCGGTGGGTTCGTTGAAGAAGTTGCTCGAATGCATTCCCATGAGTCTCGCGGAATTCTTCACGTTCGATCTGGATGAGGGCGCGAGCATCGTGTCGCGGCGCGGCGAGATGCCCAACCTCGGCAACGAGTCGATCCAGTTCTATCTGGCGGGCGCGAACGTGAGGGACCGCAACATGGGCATTCTTCGCGAGGTGTATCAGCCGCTTGCCGATACTGGTCCCGAGATGCTCACCCACGCCGGTCATGAAGGCGGCGTGGTCGTATCGGGCCAACTCGAACTGACCGTGGACAGCACCACGTGGCTGCTGGACCCCGGCGACAGCTATTACTTCGAAAGTCGCTTCCCGCACCGTTTCCGCAATCCCAGCGCGGACGACATCTGCGAAGTGGTCTCGGCGAATTCGCCGCCCACTTTCTGATCGTTCCGAACGCGCGTATTCGAGTCGCCGGTGTACGCCGCGCAGGCAGCGGTGCGCGCCGCGAATCGTCAATCATTGAGGCATCCTGATGGAAAAGAAAACATTCGCTTACTGGCAGGACAAGGCCGCGACGCTATCGATCGAAGGTCGCGCATTCATCGACGGCGCGTATCGCGACGCATATTCGGGCCGCACGTTCGAGTGCGTGAGTCCGATCGATTCGCGCGTGCTGGCCAACGTGGCGGACTGTGGCGCGGCCGACGTGGATGCGGCCGTGGGCGCCGCGCGTCGCGCATTCGAGGCGGGCGTGTGGGCCGGCCTCAATCCGCGCGCCCGCAAGGCCGTGCTGCAGCGCTGGGCCGCGCTCATGCGTGAGCATCTCGACGAACTCGCGTTGCTCGAAACCCTCGACGCGGGCAAGCCCATCGGCGACACCACCACGGTGGACGTGCCGGGCGCGGCGTATTGCGTGGAGTGGTTCGCGGAAGCCATCGACAAGGTGGGCGGCGAGGTCGTGCCCGCCGATCATCATCTCGTGGGCCTCGTCACGCGCGAACCCATCGGCGTGGTGGCCGCCGTGGTGCCGTGGAATTTCCCCATCCTGATGGCGTCGTGGAAGTTCGGTCCCGCGCTCGCGGCCGGCAATAGCGTCGTGCTCAAACCTTCTGAAAAGTCGCCGCTCACGGCCATTCGCGTGGCGCAACTCGCGCACGAAGCGGGCATTCCGGCGGGCGTCTTCAACGTGTTGCCGGGCGGCGGCGAACCGGGCAAATTGCTGGGCTTGCATAGCGATGTCGATTGCATCGCGTTCACGGGATCGACCAACGTGGGCAAGCAGATCATGCAGTACGCGGGCCAGTCGAACCTCAAGCGCGTGTGGCTCGAACTGGGCGGCAAGTCGCCCAATATCGTACTGCCCGATTGCCCCGACCTCGACCGTGCAGCCAGTGCCGCGGCCAGCGCGATCTTCTACAACATGGGCGAAATGTGCACGGCGGGTTCGCGTCTGCTCGTGCATCGCGAGATCAAGGAAGTCTTTCTGGCCAAGCTCGTGGAGGCAGCCAAAGCGTATATCCCTGGGAATCCTCTGGATCCGAAGGTGTCGATGGGAGCGATCGTCGACAAGGTCCAGCTCGATCGCGTGCTGCACTATATTGATGCGGGCCGCAAGGACTCGAAACTACTGGTGGGCGGCGAGCGCGTGAATGCGGAAAGCGGCGGCTTCTATGTCGAGCCCACGGTGTTCGACACGCATCACGACACGAAGATCGCGCGCGAGGAAATTTTCGGGCCGGTGCTGTCGGTCATCACGTTCAGTACCATCGACGAAGCGGTGCGCATCGCCAACGAAAGCGCTTACGGGTTGGCGGCGGCGGTGTGGACCGCGAATCTTACGCACGCGCACGAGATCTCGCGACGCTTGCGCGCGGGCACGGTGTGGGTGAATTGCTACGACGAAGGCGGCGACATGAACTTCCCGTTCGGCGGCTTCAAGGAGTCGGGCAACGGCCGCGACAAGTCGCTGCACGCGCTGGAGAAGTACACGGAGTTGAAGTCGACGCTCGTGCGTCTGCGTTAAACGCGGAGCCGGAGAAGCAGAAGCCGCGCTGAAGGCGCAATGCCTTCAGCGCTCCACCAGCACGCCGAGATTTTTGCGCACGCGTTGAAGCATGCTGCTGAACTGCTCCGCCTCCTCGGGCGTGAAGCCCGCGAGCGCTTCCGACTGCACCTCGTCGCCCACGCGGCGCGCGCCCGTGAGCACAGCCTCGGCCTTTGGCGTGAGGCTCACCATCAGTTCGCGGCGATCGTTGGGGTTGGGCGTGCGCTCGACCCAGCCGCCTTCCTCCATGCGTTCGAGCAGCCGCCCCGCGGAGATCGGCGCGACTTCAAGCAGTTCGGCGAGGCTCGCCTGGTTCATGTCGCCGTAGTGGGCGAGGTACGCGATCATGCGGCATTGCGCGCGCGTGAGTTCGATCGACGACTTGGCCAGCTCGTCGTAACGTTTGCCGTACAGGCGCCCCACTTCGATCACCAGGAAGCCGAAGCGCTTTTCGAGGTCGGTAGTCATCGCGCGATTATACGGGCGCGCGCGCCCGCGATGTCGGCCGCCAACTCCCCATCGATACCAATTGCGCGGGCGGCGCCGATTCGTATAATAAGCACGCTTATTATTATTCGACGCTTCGCTCTCACCACCATGACGGCACGATGACAGCAGTCTCGCAAGCAGCGCCACACCCGGAGGCACCGCTCAATCGCGGCATGATCACGCTCTCGATCATGCTCGCCACCTTGATGCAAACGCTCGACAGCACGATCGCCAACGTCGCGCTGCCGCACATGCAAGGCACGCTCTCGGCTTCGCAGGACGAGATCACGTGGGTGCTCACCTCGTATATCGTCGCGGCGGCCATTGCCACGCCGCTCACGGGCTGGCTCGCGGATCGCTACGGCGTGAAGACGCTGCTGAACGTGGCCGTGGTGGGTTTCACCATCGCTTCGGCGCTATGCGGGCTTTCGGAAACGCTGGGCGAGATCGTGGTTGCGCGGCTGTTGCAGGGCGTGTTCGGCGCCTCGCTGGTGCCGCTCTCGCAGTCGATTCTTCTCGACATCAATCCACGCGAAAAACAAGGCCAGGCCATGGCCGTGTGGGGCATGGGCGTGATGGTCGGCCCCGTGCTCGGCCCCACGCTCGGCGGCTGGCTCACCGACAGCTACAACTGGCGCTGGGTGTTCTTCATCAACGTGCCAGTGGGGCTGTTCGCGTTCTTCGGCGTTTCCACGTTTCTGCCTTCGCGCACGCCCGCGCGCGAGCAGCGCTTCGACGTATTCGGCTTCGCCACGCTCGCGCTCGCTATTGGCGCATTGCAGGCCATGCTCGATCGCGGCGAGCAACTCGACTGGTTCGGCTCGCTGGAGATTCGCATCGAGGCGCTGCTCGCGGCGCTCTCGTTCGCGTTCTTCATCGTGCATACGGCCACGTCCGGGCCGAACACCTTCTTCCGCTATCAGCTACTCAAGGATCGCAACTTCGCGACCGGCACGTTCTTCATCTTCGTAATCGGCGCCGTGCTGTACGCCACGCGAGCGCTGTTGCCGCCGATGCTGCAAAACCTCATGGGCTATCCCGTCGCGACCACGGGACTGGTGACGGCGCCGAGCGGCGCGGGCACCATGATTGCCATGCTGATCGCGGGACGCATGCTCAAGCACGTGGATGCGCGCGCGATGCTGCTGTTCGGCTTTGCCGTTTCCGCGTATGCGCTGTGGCAGATGATGCAGTACACGATCGTGCTTTCCGCTTCGGATATCGTGTGGCCGGGCGTCGTGCAGGGCTTCGGCCTGGGCTTCGTGTTCGTGCCGCTTTCGGCGCTCACGTTCTCCACGCTCACGCCGCAATTGCGCGCCGACGGTACCGCCACGTACAGCCTCATGCGCAATATCGGCAGCAGTATCGGCATTTCGATCGTGCAGACCTTTGTCACGCGTGGCACGCAAATCGCCCATTCCGATCTCGCCGCGCATATCACGCCGTTCAATCCGGCCGTGCAGCCGATGCTCGAAAACGGCTCGCGTTACGACCTGGCCGTGCTGAATCAGTCAATCACGCAGCAGGCGGAAATGATCGCGTATCTCAACGACTTCAAGATGATGTTCGTCGCGACCTTGCTGGTGATTCCGCTGCTCGTGCTGATCCGTCCTTCGGCGAGCGCGTCTTCCGCCGATACGAGCCACGCCGCCATGGATTGAGCGCTTTCAGGGCGCGAACGCTGCACCACGCGTGCGGCACGATGTTTGCTGAGGTGTAGCCAACCCTATCGATCAGGAGAATCGACGATGAACCGGCTCCGCAGCGCCAAGCGCTCTTTTCTCGCCATCACCGTAATCTTTACCGCGCTGGGCACCGGCGCCTGCACGCTCGGCGGCGCGGCCGCGGGCGGTTATGTCGGCAATCGGGCGACCAACGGCAGCGCGGTCGGCACCGTGGGCGGCGCGGTGGCAGGCGGTGTGATTGGTCACGAACTCGGCAAGTAACCAGTAAGTTCGCCATTCGACCGTATTCGCCAAAGATGGAAGCGGCGTAAAAAAAGCGCGCGCATCGTGTTTCGATGCGCGCGCCTTGCGTTGCTTATTCGACTGCTTATTTCACTGCGCCCAGCGCCAGACCTTTCACCATGTAGCGCTGGAGCCACGCGAACACCACGGAAACGGGCAGGGTGGCCGCGAGCGTGGCCGCCATCACCAATTGCCATTCCACCGTATATTTACCAGCCACCATGTCGGTGACTTGTACGGTGAGCGTTTTGTTTTCGGGCGAACGAATGAGCGTGTACACCACGGCAAACTCATTCCACGCGCTAATGAACGTGAAGATGGCCGTGACCACCACCGCTGGCACCGCGAGCGGCAAAAACACGCGAAATACCGCGCCCGTGCGGCTGCATCCTTCGAGCCACGCCGACTCTTCCAGGTCGCGCGGCACCGTCTGGAAATACGACGAGAGCATCCACACCGCGAACGCGATATTGAACGCCGCATACGACACGATCACGCCGATTTTCGAATCGACGAGATTGCCGTCGCCATACGGAATCATCGCGGCGAGGCGGAACAGACCCACCACCAGCAGAATGGGCGAGAGCATTTGCGTGACGAGCAGGAATTGCCGGTACAGGCCGCGCCCGCGAAACGGGAAGCGCGCGAGCGCATAGGCGGCGGGCAAACTCACTGCCAGCGCGAGCGCCGTCGAAAGACAACTCACTACGATGCTATTGCGCAGCGCCACGCCGAAATTCGCGGCTTGCCACATATCCACGTAGTTTTGCCAGCGCCATTGCACCGGCAACCAGCGCGCCGGATACACAAACACTTCCGAAGCCGGCTTGAACGACGTGAAGAACATCACGGCAAAGGGGAACAGCACGGCCACCACGAGTGGCGAAAGCGCAAGCCAGCACCAGATGGAACGTTTGAGCTTGCGGTTCATGCGAGGTCTCCTTGTGCGTCGCCGCGCTTGCCTTGCACGCGCAAATAGGCCACCGAGAAAGCGAACAGAATGACGAGCATGACGAGCGAGACCGCCGCGGCTTCGCCCGGCCGCCCCAATCTGAAACCGAGTTCGTAGAGATACGTGACGAGAATGTGCGTGCTGTCGTCGGGGCCGCCTTGCGTCATCACCCAGATGATCGGAAACGAGTTGAACACGTAGATCACGTTGAGCAGTATCGCCATGTTGATGAACGGCTTCAGGAGCGGCAGCGTGAGCTGGCGAAATTGTTGCCAGGCGCTTGCGCCGTCGATGCGGGCGGCTTCGTAGATATCGCCCGGTACTGAAGACAAACCGCCGATCAGAATCGTGGTCGTGAACGGAATCGACACGAGAATACCCACGGCGATTTCCACCGGAAACGCGTATTCGGGCGTGGCGAGCCAGTGAATCGGCCCGGCCACGAGCCCGAGTTTTTGCAGCGTGACGTTGACCATGCCGTAGTCGTCGTTGAAGGCCCAGCGCCAGACCACGGCCGTCATGGTGAGCGACACCGACCACGGCAGCATGATGATCGTGCGCGCCACGCCGCGGCCGTAAAAGTCCTGATTGAGCACGAGCGCGACGGGCACGGAAATCCCCACGGTGCCCACCACCACGAAGAACGTCCAGATCACGGTGTTCTTCAACGCCGTCAAAAACACCGGGTCGCCGAACACGTTGTAGAAGTTTTGCAGCCCGCTGAAATCGCGGATCTGCCCGAAACGCGAAACATCGTGCACGGACTGCCACACGATGTTGAAGATGGGATAGCTGATGATGAACAGCGCGAGCACGAGACTCGGCACGATCAGGAGCCAGGGCGCGCGAGGCGTGGAAACGGCACGGGGTGAGCGGCTCATGCGGGTAGGGGCGCGTGTTCGTTCGGCGGCGTCGCCCGGAGCGGCTTCGGCCGGCGACGGCTTGAGGGGACCCGTAGTCATGTCGAATCGTCGAGGCTTCGAAACGTCGTTACGGCGGTTAGCGGACAAACCGGCGCGCGCCGTTGCGAGGCGCGCGCCGGTTGTTCAGGTGCTGCGTAAAAGCGAACTTACTTGTTGAGCGACTTGTTGGCTTCCGTGGCCGCCTGGTTCAGCGCGTCGGCGGGCTTGGCCTTGCCGAGGTAGATCGACTGCATCGCGTTGCTCACGGCCTTCGCGGTGTCTTCCCAGCCGGTGACCGTGGGTGCGAAGTGCGCGTGCGGCAGCAGGGCGACGAACGCCTTCGTGTCCGGGTCGTTGAATGCCGGGTCGGTGGCTTCGGCCTTGGTGGTGGGCAGGAAGCCTTCCGTGCTCGTGAACTCCACGCGCGGACCCTTCGTGAACAGGAAGTCGAGGAACTTCCAGGCGCTCTTCTTCACCTTCGAGTTCTTGAACATCATGATCGAGTCGGTGACCGCGTAGGTCGCTTCCGTCGTGCCAACCGGGATCGGGTCGATGCCGTACTTGATGTTCGGGGCTTCCTTCTTCAACTGCTTCGCAAGGAACGGCGCCGAGATCATCATCGCCACGCGGCCTTGCTTGAAGAGGTTCTGCACGTCTTCGCGGCTATAGCCCGTGACGCCCGGCTCCGTGAGGCCCTGGTCGATCATCGACTTGTAGAGCGTGGCGGCCTTGATGCCGGCCGGCGAGTTGAACGCGGCCTTGCCGTCCTTGCCTACCACGTCGCCGCCGTTGGTCCAGAGCGCGTAGTAGTAGTAGACGTCCGTTTCGATCTCCTTGCCTTGCAGACCGAAGCCGGCAATGCCCTTGGCCTTGAGCTTTTTCGACGCTTCGATCACGTCGTTCCAGGTTTTCGGACCGTTGGGATAGCCGACGGATGCCAGCATGTCCTTGTTGTAGTAGAGCGCGCGAGCGGAGGCGGCGATCGGCAGGCCGTAGATCTTGCCGTTGATTTCACCCGGCGCGAGGAACGGCCCGATAAAACGCGCCTTGAAGTTCGCGTCCATGTACGGGTCGAGCGGTTCGGCGATGTCGTCCTTCACGAAGTCGAGCAGCCAGCGCGTACCGATGATCGCGAGGTCGGCGTTGGCGCCGCCGGAGATGTCCGTTTGCAGCTTCTGTTGCAGCGAGTCCCAGTTGACGTCTTCGATCTTGATCGTGGTGCCGGGGTTGGCCGCCTCGAACTGCTTGGCCATTTTCTCGAAGTACGGGGCGGTGGCGTCGCTGTAGTGCGCGACGGTCACGCGGACCGTGTCGGCGTGCGCCGCGACGGTGATGCCCGCGAACGCGAGCGCGACGGCGAGCTTGCCGAGCGTGGTGGTTGCACGTGCCTGAAACGACATCTCTCTCTCCTTGCTGGGTGGTTTTTCCTGCTTATGCCGCCGCCTGTTTGCTGACTTCCCGGCGCTGGGTTGCGTTGTTTGAAAAAATCCTACAGGATGAAAAAAACAATGTCACCTGGTAATCTCGATATTGTTTTCCGTCACGGAATTTGCCTAACATGCTGTAAAAAAGGGGAAATTCATGCGGCGCAACAGCGCGGTAGGATCCGTGTTAACCCGCGTTTGCCTCCTCTAACGTCATTCGTATGTAGGAAATTTTCAGGTTTGCCGGCGCGATCCGGCGGACCGCACGGAGAGTTCACATGAGCCGGGTTGTGCTGGTGACAGGCGCGAGCGGCGGCATCGGCCGCGCGCTGTGCAAGCGATTTGTCGAAGCGGGCGACGCCGTGATCGCGCTCGATCGCAACGCGGAGGGCGTGGCGTCGCTCGCAGCCGGATTCGACGCGGGGAAACTCACGGCGCTCGAAGCCGACATCGGCAATCAGGAATCGGTCCTCAAGGCGCTGGCGCAGGGCGTGGCGGCGCGCGGCGCTATCGACGTGGTGGTGGCGAACGCGGGCGGCGCGCTCGGCACCACGCTCGCGCACACCGACGCGGCCGCGTGGCGGCGCGACATCGACCTCAATCTCAACGGTACGTACTACACGATCGAGGCCGTGCGCGAGGCGATGATCGAGCGCAAGCGTGGCGCGATCGTGCTGATCGGCTCCGTGAACGGTTTGACGTCGCTCGGTCACCCCGCGTACAGCGCGGCAAAGGCGGGCCTCGTGAGTTACACGAAGGCGCTCGCGATGGAGCTGGGGCCGCACGGCATTCGCGCCAACATCGTGTGCCCCGGCACCGTGAAGACGCCGGCATGGCGCGCGCGCGTGGCGCAGCATCCGCAGATTTTCGAGGAACTGAGCAAGTGGTATCCGCTCGGCGACGTGGCCGAACCGGAAGATATCGCCGATGCCGCGTACTTTCTCGCCTCGCCGCAAGCGCGCGTGATCACGGGCGTGGCGCTGCCCGTGGACGCGGGCCTCATGGCCGGCAACCGGTTGATGGCGAACGAACTCACGCTCGACCCGTATTGATCCGCCCGGGTCGCGCGTATCGCATGAGTCATTAGACATCCGAACTAAAACACGTCGTACGCACACACGCACGCACGCACGCACGCACACACGCACGAGGACAGCATGGCAGCGGTACAACTGAACGGCATCTACAAGCGTTACGGCGACAATCAGGTCGTGCACGGTATCGATCTCGACATCGCCGACGGCGAGTTCGTCGTGCTCGTCGGCCCTTCGGGCTGCGGCAAGACCACGCTGATGCGCATGATCGCGGGCCTCGAGGACATCAGCGGCGGCGACCTGACGATCGGCGGCACGCGCGCGAACGCCTTGCCGCCGCAGCAGCGCAATATCTCGATGGTGTTCCAGAGCTATGCGCTGTACCCGCATCTCTCGGTGTACGACAACATCGCGTTCGGCCCGCGCATTCGCAAGGAGCGCGAGGACGGCTTCAAGCCGCGTATCGAGGCGGCCGCGAAAATGCTCAATCTCTCGGGCTATCTGGAGCGTTTGCCGCGCGCGTTGTCGGGTGGCCAGCGTCAGCGTGTGGCCATGGGGCGCGCGGTCGTGCGCGAGCCTTCGCTGTTTCTCTTCGACGAGCCGCTGTCGAATCTCGACGCCAAATTGCGCGTGCAGATGCGCACCGAAATCAAGGCGCTGCATCAACGCTTGCGCAATACCGTGGTGTACGTCACGCACGACCAGATCGAAGCGATGACGATGGCGGACCGCATCGTCGTGATGAATGCCGGGCGTATCGAGCAGATCGGCCGGCCGCTCGATCTGTACGACAAGCCGGCGAACCTGTTCGTCGCGAGCTTTCTCGGCTCGCCCTCGATGAACTTCGCCTCCGGCGCGGTGATGAGCGACGCGCGCGGCACGGCGCTCGTGCTCGACGACGGCGCGCGCATTCCGTTGCCCGAAGGCCGCGTGCCGGCCAACGCGCGCGTGACGCTCGGCGTGCGGCCCGAGCATGTCGAAGCGGGCGGCGACGTGCCGTTCAATGTCGAAGTGATCGAGCCGACTGGCGCCGAGACCCACTTGTACGGGAAAATAGGCGGTTCGACCTGGTGCGTCACGACGCGCGCGCGTCCGGACATTGCGCCGGGCCAGCGCATGACGCTCGGATTGCCTCTCGCGCACCTGCATCTGTTCGATACCGAAAGCGGCAAGCGGCTCGATTGAAGCAACGGCTCGCGTCGAAGGATTGCGGGCGCCTCGTCTCTTCCACGGGAAAAACAGCTTGCCGGTCTCCAACCTGATCCATCACATCCGCAATGTCGCGGAGTCGCTGCGCCCCGCCGAGCGCAAGGTCGCGGA
The DNA here is from genome assembly GCF_009789675.1 of Paraburkholderia acidisoli. Classification (NCBI taxonomy): domain Bacteria; kingdom Pseudomonadati; phylum Pseudomonadota; class Betaproteobacteria; order Burkholderiales; family Burkholderiaceae; genus Paraburkholderia; species Paraburkholderia acidisoli. Next base: position 1,151,051 of record NZ_CP046914.1, read on the forward strand.
CATGGTGCTCGCCGACATCGACTTCGCGATGCGCGCGAGCATCACCGAACTCGCGTTGCGCGCGGAAGTGTCCGAGCCCTCGGTCACGCGCTTTTGCCGCGCGGTGGGCGCGCACGGCCTGCGCGACTTCAAGATGCGGCTCGCGCAGAGCGCGGCGGGCAACGTGCCGTTCGCGCTCGCCACGGAGATGGCGGCCGAAAGCGGCGGCGCGAACTGGGGCGGCGAGATCGGCACGCTGCTGGACAAGGTCACCGAGTCGGTCGTGCAAGGCGTGACGCACGCGCGCGCGTCGCTCGATCCGGCGGTGTTCGAGGCGGCCGTGGCCGCGCTGGGCAGCGCGCGGCGCGTGTATTTCTTCGGCGTGGGCGCGGGCTCGGGGCTCGTGGTGCAGGACGCGGCGCTGCGCATGCTGCGGCTCGACATTGCCGCGAGCGCCTTCACCGACGCGCATTTGCAGCGTCTTTACGCAGGCCTGCTGGAACCCGGCGACGTGGCGTTCGCGATCTCGCAGTCGGGGCGCAGCGTGGAAGTGAACGAGAGCATCCAGATCGCGAAGGAGCGTGGCGCGACCACCATCGCGCTCACGAGCGCGGGCTCGCGCCTCGCGTGGGTCGTCGACATTCCGCTGCTGTTGCGCGTACCCGCCGCGGCGGATCCGCATGCGCCCGCCGTGGTGCGCATCGCGCATCTGGCGGTGCTCGACGCGCTGGCGCTGGGCGTGTCGCTCGGTTTGGGGCCGAAGGCGCTGGCGAAAATGCGCGACGCGCAGGCAAGAAGCGATGGCGTCGCGGACGACGGGGCGGCGGTGGGGGTGCCGGAGGGGGGACGGTGAATAGGGCTGAAATACGACGCGAATAAATCGGTTGAGTCTTATTCGCACTCTTTACGAGAGCTGAATCAATCGATAGGGAGTTGGCTGAGTCGGTCTGTTCGATTCCCGCTTAGGCTCGCTTTTTTTACTCACTTCGTCGCGCGCCGCGATGAAAAACGAGGTGAAAAGTGAGTCGACCGTCCTTTTCGGCTGCGTGGGCAGCCTCCATGCGTATTTACGATCCTGCTGATCCCGGCAAAAAAGTAGCCGAAGTCATTGGCGGCAATGTGGCAAAAAACATAAATAGCCCCGAAGTCGCCACTCGCTGGAGCAATACTTGTGCGGTCCGCATGAGTTATATCCTGAACGAAGCAGGGCTGGCAATTCCGGCCATGACGGGAAAAACAGTATCGGGTGCGGACAAGCGGCAATATTTTTTTCGCGTCAAAGATCTGATCGTGTTTCTCAAGCATCGTTGGGGGCAAGCGGAAGTCGTGGCGTATCCCCCTTCGGGTGGTGGAACGCTCGCGGAAAAGAAGGGTGTGATTTTGTTCGAGGTTTCTGGCTGGTCCGATGCGGCCGGACACGCGACCTTATTCGACGGAAAATCTTGCTACGACCACTGTTATTTCAACGAGCCGGAAGTGAAATATCGCACCGATCGCGCGAACTTTTGGAGCTTGATGTGACAAAGCGTTCCGTCGTGGCGTTGATCGCTGCGCTGTTCGCGCTGGGTTCAGGGGCTGCCTGGGCAAACGGCGTTTCGCCCAAAGCGCCATCGCGAAGCACCACGCAGAATTTCAAGGACATGGTGCTCGCCACGTGTATCGCGACGGCCTACAAGAACGATAGCAACAGCGCCAAAGACGCCGGCAGCAGCGCAAGCGCGTTGCGCGACTGGACCGAATACGACTTGAACGCCGCGCCAGATGCAATCAACGCGCTGGTCAATCATTATCTATCGCTCGACTATCACAACCCATTGGCCGACGCGGAAATCGCAGGCGTTCGCTTCGACTTGCTGAAGTGTCTCGATCTGTACCACAGCCAGGCATTGAGCGCGCTCGCCGGGCGTCTGGTGAGCGCGCCGCGCCGTTAGCGCGAAGTCTTAAAGCGGGGCAGCCGGCGTGTTGTCCCGCAACCTCAACCTCACCGGCATCCGCTCCGGCACCATCGTAAACGCCTGCACCTCACGAATCTGCGCTTCGTCGATCGCCAGTTCCACACTAAACGACTTCATCAGCATCGAAAGCGCGAGCCGCATTTCCACCGTCGCGAGATGCCTCCCCGGACACACGCGCGCGCCCGCGCCAAACTGCAGATACGCGCGCACGTCATGCGCCTTTTCTTCGGCGCCGGTGCCCGCTTCGCGCTTCATCCAGCGCCACGGATCGTAGCGCAGCGGATCGGCGAAATGCTTCGCGTCGAGCATCGCGGGCCGCGCGACGAAGAACATCCGCGTGCCCTTCGGCAGGGCCACCCCGTCGAGCACAACGTCTTCGAGCGGCTCGAACGAATGCACGGACGCCACCGGCCGCAAGCGCGTCGCTTCAATGCAGATCGCCTCGAACATGTCGAGGTCCTTCAGCGTCGCGTAGTCGGGGCACACGGTCGCCGCGCCCAGCACGCGCTGCGCTTGCTCGCCCAGATGCCGCTGCAAACCAGCGTCGGCGGCGAGATACGGCAGCGTCCACGCGATCGAATCGGCGGTCGTGTCCTCGCCCGCGAGCAGCAGCGTGAGCGCGTTCGCGCAGATCTGCGCGTCGGTGACGGGCGCGCCCGCGGCCTGCTGCATCAGCATCGCCTCGAGCAGATTGCGCGGCATGGCCGGGGCATCCGGCGGCGTTTCGGGCGGATCGTCGCGCAGGCGTTCGCGCGCGCGTTCGAGCATCGCGCGCACGTAGCGATGCACCTCCTCGAGCGAGCGATCGAGCGCGCGGTCGCGCGGCAGCTTCACGTAGCGCCAGTACGGAAACAGCGCGTTGATGCGGCCCATCACGCCCGGCAGGATGCGTTCGAGATGCTCCTGGATCACGCCGTGATCGCGCTCGAGCGTGCGCGGGTCTTCGCCGAACGCCAGCGCGCTCGTCACGTCGACGGTAAAGCGCTTGAGGTCTTCGGTCATCTCCACGATCTCGCCGCGTTGCGCCGCGCGCAGCCAGCGCGCGTGCAGGCGCTGCGTGATCTCGGCGAGGGTCGGGTAGAACGCCTTGATGTTGGGAATCGAGAGCGCCTGCATCACGAGCTTGCGCTGCGGTTCCCACGCCGCGCCTTCGGCCGAGAAGAGCCCGTTGAAACCCATTTCGTCGAACACGGCTTCGACCGGTTGATAACGCCGGTAGCGATGCGGCCGCTCGCGCATGATCTGCTGGATCAGCTCGGTGTCGGTCCAGATGGTGATGGGAATATTGCCGATCTGGAAGCGATACGGCGTGCCGAGTTCCGCGGCCCACTGTTCGAGAATCTGGTGCAGGCGCGGCGGCGCAAGCTGCAAGAGATTGCCGATGACGGGCAGTCCGCGCGGGCAGGGCAGATCGGCGACCTGGCGCGTCGCGCGGGCGGGGGAAGCGGTACTCATCGGCGGTCCTCGAGGTGTGGCATGGCCGGCTGCCGGCGCAGCGAGTGACGGCATCGAAGGGCGCCGTTGCCGACGCCTGGCATGGGCTTGCGTGCACGACGACGCGTGCGGGGGTGGCGTTCTGTCAGGCGATGATAGCAGCGTCCGCCATATACCCGAACCGGCGCGACAGGCGTTCCGCCGCGGCCACGAGCGCCTGCGCCGCCGAGCCTTCGCGCGCGATGTCGAGGCTGCCCGACGGTCCCATCACCGCGAGCACGAGGCACACGCTGCCCGTGTGGTCGAACACCGGCGCCGCCACCGTGCTGATGCCGGGAATGGGCTTGTCGAGCGCGGTGTCGAGGCCGAGCGTGCGGATCGTCGCGAGCCGCGCGAGGTAATCGGGCGTCGCGCCGTCGCCGGGATTCGCGCCCGCGAGGCGCAGCGCGTCCTGCGCGAGCAGCGCCGCGCGCACGTCGTCGTCGAGCCACGCGGCGAGCACCCGGCCGATCGCCGTATTGACGAGCGACATCACCGTGCCGGGGCGCAGGCTCACGTGCAGCGGCAATGCCGATTCTTCGAGCCGCACGACGGTCGGCCCGAGCGGTCCCGGCACCGCGAGCGCGACGCTCATCGCCGTGACGGCCGCGAGGCCGACGAGTTCGGCGTCGGCTTCGCGCACCGGCGAGAGGCGCGCGAGCCCGATCAGCCCGAGTTCGAGGCTGAGCGGTCCGGCTTCGTAACGGCCGGCCGCGTCGCGCGCGAGCAGGCCGATCTTCTGCAAGCTCACGAGATGCGGGAACGCCTTCGCGGGCGCCATGCCTGCCGCCGCCGCGAGGTCGCGCAGCGAGAGCGGCGCGCCGGCCGCGACCAGCGCCGCGAGCAGGTCGCCGGTCACGTCGAGCGACTGAATGCCGCGCTGAGGCTTTTCGGCGGCGTCGGCGGGTTCCGTGGTGTCGGCGATTGCTGCGGCCTCGGGCGCCTGGTGAGTGCTCACTCGGGTCATGTCGATGTCGATGGAAAAGCGGCTGCGGCGATCTCGGCGGCGGCGTCGCACAGCGCGCGCACGACCGCGCCGTTCGGGCGCACGTCGAGCGCGCCGCTCGCGCCGATCGCCGTGAGCGTCAGGCTCAGTTCGCGCCGCGCGCCGAGCACCGGCACGCAGACGCTGCTCACGCCGGGGCTGGGCGCGTCGATGCCGCGTTCGTAGCCGCGTGCGCGGATCGACTCGAGCGTTGCGGCGAACGCGGCGTCGGGCGCCGCTGGCACCGTGGGCGTGGCCTGCGCGTTGTGGGCGGCGTGCGGCATGCCGCGCCAGACCGGCTGCGCCGTCTGGGTCGCCCACATCGCCCGCAACGCCTCGGGGGCGAGGAACGCGCAGAACACGCGGCCCGTGGACGTGGCCGGCAGCGACATCACCGTACCTACGTGCAGATTCACGTGCAGCGGCAGGCTCGCGTGCTCGTAGCGCACGATCGTCGGTCCCTGCGGCCCGGCGATGCACAGCGCCACGCTGCAATTGAGCGCCTGCGCGAGCGCGGCCGCGCGCGGCACGGCTTCGCGCAGCGCAGGCTGTTGCGCGAGATGCAGCAAACCGAGACGCAGCGCGAGCGGACCCGGCTCGTAGCGGCCCGACAGCGCGTCGCGTTTGATCAGACCGAGGCGCGTGAGGCTCACGAGATACGCGTGCGCCTGGCTCGACGGGATCTCGCCGCTGGCCGCGAGATCGCTGGGCGCGAGCGGCGCGCGCGCGTCGGCGAGCGCGCGCAGCAGGCGGCCGCCCACTTCCACGCTCTGAATGCCGCGTTGCGTGCGACCCGGCGCGGCGGCGGTTTCCGCGCCGGTCTCGGTCCCGGACGCGGGCGCGGCGGTCGGCTCGGATCCGGCGCTCTCGTTGCGACGTCTCATTCGCGCTTTGCTCCGGCTAAAAAAGGTCCATGTTAACTGATGGACGGCGCGCTATGGCACGCCGCGATGTCGACATCGACATGATGCGGCGTGCGTGAGAAATTAACCAAGAGCGATGTAATTCGCTATTGACAAATAAAACGACGAGCGCGATCATGGCCTCACCCCGGCACAACCGCCGTTCGATTCACTATATAAACGGGGCGAGACACTGCGATTGGCGCGCCCGCGTCCGGCCGCCCGCGTTCGCCCCGCCCCGGCTTTTCGAGCCCCTCGATACGGAGACTCACCATGGCAAAGGCGTTCGCTTCCCAGGCCGACCTCGAAGAAAAGAAGGTCACGTTCACGCAACTTTCCGATAACGCCTACGCGTACACGACCGAAGGCGACCCGAACTCGGGCGTCATCATCGGCGACGACGGCGTGCTGATCGTCGACACCACGGCCACGCCCGCCATGGCGAAGGATCTCATCGCGAAGATTCGCAGCGTCACCGACAAACCCATCAAATATGTCGTGCTCTCGCACTATCACGCGGTGCGCGTGCTGGGCGCTTCGGCGTATTTCGAGGAAGGCGCGCAGCAGATCATCGCGAGCCGCGGCACCTACGAGATGATCGTCGAGCGCGGCGAGCAGGACATGAAGTCGGAAATCGAGCGCTTCCCGCGCCTGTTCGCCGGTGTCGAAACGGTGCCGGGCCTCACGTGGCCCACGCTCGTGTTCGAGAAGGAAATCACGCTGTTCCTCGGCAAGCTCGAAGTGAAGATCGCGCATCTCGGCTCGGGTCACACCAAGGGCGACACGGTCGTGTGGCTGCCGTCGCAGAAGGTGCTGTTCTCGGGCGATCTCGTGGAATACGACGCGGCCTGTTATTGCGGCGACGCCCAGCTCGCCGAGTGGCCCGCGACGCTCGAAGCCCTGCGCGCGCTGCAAGCCGAAAAGCTCGTGCCGGGTCGCGGCCCCGCGCTGCTCAATCCCGCCGAAGTGAACAAGGGCCTCGACTATACGAAGGACTTCGTCACGACGCTGCTCGCGCAAGGCCGCGCGGCCGTCGAGAAAAAGCTCGACCTCAAAGGGGCGATGGCGCTCACGCGCGAGGCGATGGACCCGAAGTTCGGCCACGTGTTCATCTACGAGCATTGCCTGCCGTTCGACGTGACGCGCGCGTACGACGAAGCGAGCGGCCTCACGCATCCGCGTATCTGGACCGCGCAGCGCGACAAGGAAATGTGGGACGCGCTGCAGGATTGATCGCGGGAAAGCGGAAAACGGAGACGTCCGTGCTAGCGATCGACAGCGGCATGGGACCGGAGTAAGCGCTAAAGCGCCAACTCCGGTCGACACGCCAACTCGGGTCGACCGCCTTTGCCTGGGATCGCAGTAAGCGTGAGACACGCTAACTGCGATCGACAGCGGCATGGGACCCGAGTAAGCACTGAAGTGCTAACTCGGGTCGACAGGAGACACACACAATGATCGATTATCAAACGCTGACCTTCGAATACGCGCGCTGTCACGAACAGGGCGATGGCGAAGCGCGCGTGCATCCGGTAGTGGTTGTCGGCGCGGGGCCCGTGGGGCTCGCCACGGCCATCGACCTCGCGCAGCAGAACCTGCCGGTCGTGCTCGTCGACGACGACTGCACGCTCTCCACAGGCTCGCGCGCCATCTGCTTTTCGAAGCGCTCGCTCGACATCTTCGACCGGCTCGGCTGCGGCGAGCGCATGGTCGAAAAAGGCGTGAGCTGGAACGTGGGCAAGGTGTTCCGCAAAGACGAACTCGTCTACACGTTCAATCTGTTGCCCGAAAGCGGGCATCACCGGCCGGCCTTCGTCAATCTTCAGCAGTATTACGTCGAAGGGTTTCTGCTCGAACGCGCGCAGGCCCTGCCAAATCTCGAGATTCGCTGGAAGAGCAAGGTGACGGGCGTGACGCAATGCGCGCCCGGCGAAGCGGACGCGCATGTCGCGCTCGAAATCGACACGCCCGATGGTCCCTACACGCTGCGCGCACGCTATGTGGTCGCCGCCGACGGTTCGCGCAGCCCGCTGCGCAAGCTGCTCGGCCTCGACAGCCACGGCCGCACGTTCAAGGACCGCTTCCTGATCGCCGACGTGAAAATGGAAGCCGAATTCCCCACCGAACGCTGGTTCTGGTTCGATCCGCCGTTTCATCCGAATCAGTCGGTGCTGCTGCATCGTCAGCCCGACAACGTCTGGCGCATCGACTTCCAGTTGGGCTGGGACGCCGATCCCGTGCTCGAAAAAACGCCCGAGCGCGTGATCCCGCGCGTGCGCGCGCTGCTCGGCCCCGACGTCAAATTTGAACTGGAGTGGGTGAGCATCTACACGTTTTCGTGCTTGCGCATGGACCGCTTCCGGCACGGCAACGTGCTGTTCGCGGGCGACTCGGCGCACCTGGTTTCGCCGTTCGGCGCGCGCGGCGCGAACAGCGGCTTCCAGGACAGCGAGAACCTCGCATGGAAGCTCGCGATGGTGCTGGCGCAGCGCGCGCCCGACACGCTGCTCGACACTTACGCGAGCGAACGCGAGTACGCCGCCGACGAAAACATCCGCAATTCCACGCGCTCGACCGACTTCATCACGCCCAAGAGCGCCGTGAGCCGCGTGTTCCGCGACGCCGTGCTCACGCTGGCGCGCGAGCATCCGTTCGCGCGCCAATTGGTCAACAGCGGGCGGCTTTCGGTGCCGGCGGTGCTACGCGAATCCACGCTCAACACGCCCGACGAAGACGCGTTTCTGGGCGCGATGGAACCGGGCGCGTCTTGCGCGGACGCGCCAATCATCGACGCCCATTCGGGCACGTCCGGCTGGCTGCTGCCGCATCTCGGCGACCAGTTCGCGGGTCTCGTGTTCGGCCGCGCGGGCGCGGCCTTCGACACGGCGACGCTGGACATGCTGCAAGCGCTCTCGCGTGGGCCCGTGCCGCTCAAGTTCGTGTTGATGCTCGAAGGCGACGCGGCCGTGCCCGCGGGCTTGCCCGCGTCGACCGTGGTGCTGCGCGACGCCCAAGGGCTCGCCACGCAGCGTTACGGCGCGCAGGACGGCGCGTTCTATCTGGTTCGCCCGGACCAGCACGTGTGCGCGCGCTGGCGGCGTGCGGACCCGGCGCGCGTGGAAGCGGCGTTGAAGCGCGCGCTGTGCGTGGCCGGCACGGCCTGAACGAATGCAGAAAGCGAGGACATCATGCTGAACACTCAACCCAACTTCACGCGTCCCGACGACTTCTACGAGGCGCTGATCGACATGCATCGCGATCTCGACGAGGCGCAAAGCCAGTCGGCCAACGCGCAACTGATTCTGCTGCTCGCGAATCATGTGGGCGATCACGAAGCGCTCCTGGAAGCGATTCGCTACGCGCGCGCGGGCGTGATCGCTGCGCAAAGTCACGGCACGAAGCTGGCGGCTTGACCGCTTCGAGGCGTTGAAAAACGGGGCGTCGCGCGACGCCTACCGTTTCTTATCGGCGAAATTAATCTGGATGCCGAATCAAACTTGCATCGACGGCACGTCTTTCATGCAGCGCAGCGCGAACATCGAACGGCTGTGCCGGATGCCCGCGATGCGATACAGCTTCTCGCGCAGGAAGCGCTCGTAACCGGCCGTGCCGTCCACGGCCACCTTGATCCAGTAATCGTATTCGCCGGAGACGAGATACGCCTCCAGCACTTCGGGCAACGCGGCGAGCGCGGCGCCGAAGCGCGCGAGCGCGTCGTCTTCGTGGCGGTCGAGCGTGACTTCGAGAATCACGATGTCGGCGTAACCGAGCTTTTGCTGGTTCACGAGCGCCACGTAACCGTCGATATAGCCGTCGGTTTCGAGCTGGCGCGTGCGGTTCCAGCATGCCGTGGTCGACATGCCCACCTGTTCGGCGAGTTCGGCGTTCGAGAGACGGGCATTTTTTTGCAGCGCACCGAGGATCTTGCGGTCCTGATTGTCGAGCGTGCGGGCGGGGCGTTCGCGGCTGGCCATCGTCGAAAAGAATCCTGTTAAGCGATAGCGCATTTTAGCGGAAGAACGTTCTGAATTTTCGCGCTGAGCGCCTGAAAACAGGAAGCAAATCCAGCGTTGCGCCCGGTATATTTTCCGACATGCCTTCCATGCCCGGCACGACCCGCCCGGCCACCTAACCGGCGCGGGGCGCGCCGCCGCAGCCACGAGCCGCGGTGGACCGTCAGGCCGACTTCCGCCAATCGTGGCGGCCGCCGGGCACGGAGGCAACTCTTCGATCCATTTCAACGGCCACCCGTCAGACCGTCGATTCTTCCGCTCGCCTCCAGAACAACAAGATGTCGCTCCAGCTGTATTGCTCGTTTCTCGTCGCCGCGCTCGTGCTCGTCTATACGCCGGGGCCCGTCAATGTCCTCACCATGAGCCAGGCGTTGCACGCGGGCTGGCGGCGCGCACTGCCATGTGTGTGGGGCGGCACGCTCGCCGTGCTGCTGCAACTCGTGCTCACGGCGCTGTGCCTCAATTCGCTCCTGCTTATTAGTGAGCACTCACTTGTGCTGCTGCGCTGGCTGGGCGCGGCGTATCTCGTGTGGCTCGGCTGCAAGCAGTGGCGCAGCCGCTCCCTGGCGGGCGCGGATGTCCCGCTCGAAAACGCGACTCACAGCGGCAACGACGACACGAACCGTCGCGCGTTGTTCTGGCGCGGTTTCGCGACTTCGGGGCTCAATCCCAAGACACTGCTGTTCTTCCCCTCGTTCTTTCCGCAGTTCATGAGCGCCGATGCCGCGTGGAGCGCCAATCGCCAATACTTGCTGCTGGCGGCGACCTTCGCGTTGCTGTTCGCGGGCGGCGTGGCGTCCATGGCGCTCTGCTCGCACCGGCTGCGTCACGTGTTGCAGCGGCCGAGCCGCCTGCGGGCGGTCAACCGGCTGATGGGCGGCCTGCTCGTCGGCATGGGCGCGATGATGGCGGGATTGCGCTAAACGCCCCTTAAGGGCGGCTATGTCGATGGCGCAAAGAAAAACGGCGTCGCGCGGATTCCCGTGCGACGCCGTTTTGCGCTGGAGCGCGATGGCGGGAGTCTGGGCCGTTCAAGGCGCGGTCGCGTTGGCCGGCGACGACGCCGCGGGAGCGGCGGACGCCCCGCCCGTGCCCGGGTGACCGGCATTCGCCGTGGCGCTGCTGCCCGCGACAGGCGCGGACGCGACCGTTTGCGCCGCGGCGGCGCTTTGAGTGTTAGTGCTCACACTCGCCGAAGCCGCTGCAGGCGCGGAAGCCGGTGCGGCAGCGGAAGCCGCGGCGGCCGGTTGCGGCATCATCGCGGGCGGCACGAGCATGGTCGCGGCGGCGCCCGAGGCCGGCTGGGTCGTCACCACCACGGGTGCGGGCGTGCCATGCAGCGCGGCGGCACCCGTCGCGGCGGCGGCAGCGGCCACGGCGGGCGCGGCCGAGCCGACGGTCGGCGCGGGCGGTTCGGCCACGGCGGCGGCGACCGGCGTAATGGGCGCAACCGGCGGCGGCAGCGGCACGACCTTGATCGCGCCAGCGCCCGGCACGGGCTCGCTGCGCGCAACCGTGCTCAGATAGCGCCCGACCAGTTCGAAGAAACGCGTGTAAAACGAGCCAGACTGGATCGTTTCGCTCGAAATCTTGACCATTTCGTCGCTATTCGAGCGGATCGGCAGCGAAACCGACCCCAGAATCGAGAGGCCGACGCTCGCCGAGGTGTCGCTCTTCTTGAGCGCGTAACCGTTCTGGATCGCGTTGACGTACACCATGCTCGAATTCGTCGCGTCGCCGGCCGTACACACCACGTGCACTTCCACGACGATGTGCTGATCCACCGTGGGCTGGAAGTTCTTGTTGGCGTCGACGGTGTCGTTGTGCGTCATCGTCGTCATGTAACCCTGGCTCAGCAACGCGCGGCGCGAGGCCTCGCAGGCGTCGGCGCTGCCGTACGCGAAGCTGCGCGAAAACTGGTTCGGACCATTGCTCAGCAGCTGGTCTTCCTGGAACTTGGGCTTGGCCGACGAGCAGGCTGCGAGCGCCACGGCAACGGCGGCGAGGGCGGCAAAACGGAGCGGAGCGGACAAATGAGGGACAACCTTTGAAATACGGGACATGTTCGGGGCAGGCTAGACGGCAATGCATCGGACGGCATGCATTGTAATTTGATTCCGTGTCGCACAACCGAACGCTCGTTTTTTCGAGGTATTTCGAAAGCTTTCGGAGGGCGGCGCCGCGCGGGAGCCGCGTTCGTCTAGATTAGCTCAGCCAAAAGCCGCCACAAAAAAACGGGCTTTCGCGCGCACGCGAAAGCCCTTGTCAATTCGACGCGCCGTCGTGTGGGCGGAGAAACCGGGCCCGCGCCGCGCGGGGAGGCGCGGCGTGCCGGGACGCGTTGAGAGGTACGGCGGTACAGCGAAACGTGGCGAAACCGGCCGCGCGCGGCGAAACCTGCTCGAGCACGACCGGAGCGGCCTGGCGGATACGCTAAAATTGCTTGTTTTTCAGATGTTTACATCGCTCCATGCGGTCTCCGATGCCGAATTGAGTATCCGTTTGTGGATTTTGGATATCCACTTTGAAGCGGATCGCATCCAATTCCGCCGGGCAAAAATATTGACGACAATCTTTTTCGTCGGATGACGCACGCGCGTCCGGCGCTCATCAAGCTCATGACCACAGTGCAGGCCAAGGAAGGTCAGCGTTCGCTGCCTCAAACGATCCGCGACCAGTTGCGCGACGAGATCCTGCGCGGCGTGCTCGCGCCGGGCGCGCAACTGCGCCAGGAAAGCCTCGCGGAACGCTTCGGCGCGAGCCGCATTCCGGTGCGCGAGGCGCTGCGGCAACTGGAGGCGGAAGGGCTCGTGAGCTATCAGCTCAATCGCGGCGCCGTGGTCATCGCCATGTCCACGGGCGAGATCTGCGAATTGCTCGACATACGCGCGGCGCTGGAAACGTATGCCGCCAGGCTCGCGGTGCCGAACATGGCCGCCGCCGACATTAACGCGATGAAGCGCATCCTCGCCGCGTACGACGCCGCCGGTTCGCCCGCCGAGTGGGCCGAGTGCAATCGCCAGTTCCATCTCGCGCTCTGCGCGCCCGCGAACAACGCGCGGCTGCGCAAGATGATCGAGGCGTACTGCCTGAGCACGACGAACCGTTACCCGCATCTGCGCATGTCGCTCGACACGGAAAAGACCGAGGTGCAGGACGACCATTACGCGATCGTCGAGGCCTGCAAGCGTCGCGACGTGAACGAGGTGGTGGCGCTGATCGAGCGGCATATTCTCGATACGAAGCGCGAAGTGATGGCCGCCGCGCGTCACGCGGGGCGGGAGACGTAATCGAAGCGATCGGCACCCATGAATGCCGATAAAAAACGGCGGGCGCCCGAGAGGAACGCCCGCCGTTTCGCTTTCCGGCATCGACGGAAAAATCGTCAGGATGCCGAATGAAGCGCGAAACTCACACCGCCATTTCGGGCGGCGCGCGGCGGAAGCAACGCGTGATCCAGCCGAGGTAGGCGAGGCCGAGCACGAACCACACCACGCCGAGCACGATGGCCGTCTTTTCGAGGCTGCACAGCAGCCAGATGTCGGTGATCGCGCCGAGCAGCGGGAACACGAGGCCGCCCATCACGCCGAAGCCGCGGGTGCCCGGCGCGCCGCTGAAGTACTGGCGGATCACGCACAGGTTCACGGACGTGAACGCGAGGAACGCGCCGAAGTTGATGAACGAGGTCGAGGTCGCCACGTCGAGCTTGAGCGCGATGAGGCCCACGATGCCGGCGATCACGATGTTGATCGCGGGCGTGCGGAAACGCGGATGAATGTAGCCGAAGATCGACTTGGGCAGCACTTCGTCGCGGCCCATTGCGTAGAGCAGACGGCCGACGCTCGCCTGCGCCGAGATGCCCGAGGCGAACTGCGCGAGGATCAGGCCCGCGAGGAAGATCGTCACGAACACGTCGCCGCCCACTTTGCGCGCGATTTCGAACGCGGCCGAATCCGGGTCCTTGAACACGGCGCCGGGATGCGCGAGTTGCAGCGTGTAGGCGGCGATCACGAAGATCGCGCCGCCAATCAGCGCGATCAGCACGATGGCGCGCGGAATGGTCTTTTCCGGCTCGATGGTTTCTTCCGTCAACGTGGAGACGGCGTCGAAGCCGAGGTACGAATACGCGGCGATCGCGGCGCCCGCCATCGTCGCCGAAAGCGGCACGTGCGGCTGGAAAAACGGCTGCGCGGTGAGCAGGCCGCCGGCACCGGCCGCGGCCGAAGCATAGTGGCAGCACAGCACGACGAACATCGCGGCAATGCCGAGTTGCACGATCATCAGCACGATGTTGAAGCGCGCGGCGAGTTCGATGCCGAGCACGTTCAGGCCGCTCGTCAGCACGATGAACGCGACGATCCACACCCACGACGGAATGCTCGGGAACGCGGCCGTCAGATACGCCGCGCCGATCAGCCAGATCACCATCGGCAGGAAGAAGTAGTCGAGCAGCGTGGCCCAGCCGATCATGAAACCGAGGTGCGCGCTGAAGCTCTTGCGTGTGTACGTGTACGCCGATCCGGCCACGGGAAAGAGGCGCGCGAGCTTGCCGTAGCTGAGCGCCGTGAACACGATGGCGATGAGCGCGACGAGGTACGCGAGCGCCGCGGTGTCCTGGCTCGCGCCGGCGAGCACGCCGTAGGTGCCGTAGACGATCAGCGGCGCCATGTAGGCAAGGCCGAACAGAAGCACGGAGGGCAAGCCGAGCGTGCGCTTGAGATGCGGTTCGTGTGCGCCGCTGGCGGGCGGCGTCGAGGCGGAAGTCATGGTGCGGGTGTCTCCTGGGTGCGGCGGTTTGAGCGGGCGTGAGCGAGCCGCGCCGTCCATGCGGGCGGCGGGCTGGATCGCGGCGAAGGCTGCGGCGTGTGCTGCTTGTAAGGCTCGTGCGGCTCGTGCGGCGGGGCGGGCGTTTGCCGCGGCCGCCGTGGCTTCTACGGCTCGTGCGGCTTGGGGCGGGTGGCCGGAGGCGGTCGCTGGAGCATGATGGGCGGCGCGTCCGGCGCGTGGATCAGCGCGCTTGCGGCGCGCGCGGGCGCAGGTTGAGCGAGCGGCGCCCCTGCGCGTCGTTCTCGTCCACGAGATCGAGCGCGACGCGCGCGTCGTGCAGATAGCTGTAGTGCTCGCGGCTTTGCGCGAGCAGCGCGCGGTCGGCGCTCGCGTGCAGCACGGCGTCTTCCTGTTGCAGTTCGCAGAGCACGTCGCCGAACGGGCTGATGAGCGCCGACTCGCCGGGGAACGTAAGGTTGTCGTCGCCGTCGCCCACGCGGTTCACGAGTGCCGCGAACATCTGGTTCTCCATCGCGCGGGCCACGATCGCGCGACGGTGCACGGGGCCGAACGGGTCCATGTTGCCGTTCGTCACGATCAGCATTTCCGCGCCGAGCGACGCCACGGCGCGCCCGGATTCGGGAAATTCGATGTCGTAGCAGATCAGCATGCCGACCGTCATGCCCTTGAATTCGCACACTTCGAAGCGGTCGCCGGGCGTGAACACGCCCACGTCGGAGGCCCACAGGTGCGTCTTGCGGTAACGCAGCGCGATCTCGCCCTGTTCGTCGATCAGCACCGTGGTGTTGTAGAAGCGCTCGCCTTCGCGCTCGGAGAGGCCCACGGCCACGCCCACGCGGTGGGCGCGCGCGGCGTCGCGCACCGCGCCGAGCGAAGGACCGTCGAGCGTTTGCGCGAGATCGCGCACGTTGTCGCGCGTGGGAAAGCCGGTGAGCGTGGCTTCCGGGAAGACGACGAGATCGGTGCCGGCGCGGCGTTGGCCGATCGTGTCCAGCACGCGGGCGAGGTTGGGCGCGACGGCGCCGTCCACGACGGGAATCTGCGCGAGTTCGAGTTGCATGCGTGTCTCCAGTATGGCCTGCGATGCAGTGTGATTCGTGTGATGCGTGAGGCTCGTGCGCGGCGAATGCGGGTCGATAACGGATCGATCGGCGCGGATCGCGGCGCCATCTGCCACGATTAAACGCCGCTTCCTGCGAGAAAGCGCCGCGCGGGCTTCAGGAGCGGCTATTATCACCACGTTATTTTTGTCCAGGAATTACCCAGCAGGGTTACCCTGATCGGAGGACCCATGGAAGGCGACTGGCAAGATCGCGCGTTCCATCATCACATCGCCACGCTGATCGACGCGCTCGACGGCCCCGACTTCTGGACTCGCCTCACGCGCGTGATCGAGCGCTTCGTCGCGTTCGACAACTGGGTCGCGCTCGTGTTCGTGCGCGATCGCGCGCCGCTCGTCTGCGCCGAATCGCCCACGCCCGACGGCGCCGTGGACCTGTTGTTCCGCGCGTACCTCGACGGCATGTATCAGCTCGATCCGTTCTACATCAACGCGTGCGAGCGGCCGCGCGCGGGCCTCGTCACGCTCGCCGAAGTCGCGCCCGACAACTTTCGTATCACCGACTACTACCAGCGCTATTTCAAGAGCAACATCATCGGCGACGAAGTGCAGTTCAACCTGCCGTTCGAGATTGGCCGCACGCTGATTTTTTCGCTGGGCGCGCGGCGCCATTACGCCGAACGCGACATCGCGCAATTCGCGCTGTTCGCGCCGTGGGTGGTCGCGCTCATGCGGCAGCGGCTCGCGTACGAAAGCCTCGCGCAGAGCGCCATCGACAGCGCCCTGGCCGGGCGTGACGCAACGCCGGAACAGGAAGCGTTGAGCGAGGCGGGATTCGCGAGCCGGTTCGAAGCGGTCACGCAGCAGAGCGGGCGCACGCCGCTTACGGCGCGCGAGATCGAGGTGGTGCGGCTGAGCCTGAGCGGCTTTTCCACGCGCGCGATCGCGGAGCGGCTCGACATTTCGTTCGAGACCGTGCGTGCGCACAAGAAGCACATTTACGCGAAGCTCGGCGTGAGTTCGCAGTCGGAATTGTTCGCGCTGTTTTACGAGCCGATGGGCGCCGTCGGGTCTATCGGTTCCATCGGGCACGCGGGCGGGTAAGGCCCGCGCCGCGCACCACGCGGTGTCAGAACTCGACCAGCGCGAAGTCTTCCTTGCCCACGTCGCAGAGCGGGCAGCGCCAGTCGTCGGGCACGTCGGCCCAGCGCGTGCCGGGCGCGAGGCCGTCGTCGGGCGCGCCGGCTTCTTCGTCGTAGACCCAGCCGCAAATCACGCAGACCCAGCTTTTGAAGCCGGTGCCGGTGCCGGCGGGCGCTGATGCCGCGATGGTTCCGGCAGGCGCGGCTTCGGTGCCGCGCGGCGGGGTATCCAGCGCGACCACGAGCGGCGGGGCCGTCGAGTCGCGCGCGGCGAGCTTCGTTTGCAGCGTGTCGAGCAGCGCGGCGGCTTCGTCGGCAGTGAGGTCGATCCAGAACGGATCGCCGGCGCCGTCGTTCAGGCGGTCGGGGGAGAACTGGATTTCGAGGGCGACGCCTTTCTTGTACATAAGCAAAAAAACGAAATAGCGAGCGTCCCGAACGCGCCCTGCTTACAGGAAGTAGCGGAACAGCAGCGAGCCGGCCACACCGGCGAGGCCGATGATCGTGAGCATCTGCAGCAGCGTGATGGACTTGCGGGCAGGCGGGTTGGCCGAAGCGTCGGGACGGGTGGTGGTGTTCATAGGGTTCGTTGCGCGCGCGAAGCGGTTGACGTAATGCGGTTAAGCGATGGAAATCGGCTGCGCCCGGAAAAATCTGCCGATGGTTTTGCAGACGGCAAACCGGCGCGGCTCGCGAGTGTCGCACGATTTCGCGCTCGCGGGGGCATTTCGGCACGGGGCTGCGCCCACGCGCCGCATCGCGACAACGTCCCTATTATCGCAGCGCTCGCGCCCCGGATTGCGCATCAGGCGGAGATGATTTATTTCGGTGCAGTTGAGAAACCGGTGGGTATTCGAATACCGTCAGGTACTCAGAAGGCGCCGCTCGATCAACGAGAAGATCCAGCACACGGGCACCGCGCACGCCATGCCGATAGCGACTTCGGCCACGCGAAACAGCGCCACGTCCCACACCGGCCCCTGCGCGGGCACGAGCATCACGATGGTCGTCGTGATCGCGCCGAGCCGCGCCGCCGTGCTCAGGCGCAAACACCAGCAACCGATGATGACGACGCTCACCGCCACCAGATACGCCGCGAGGTTTTCCGGCCCGAGCGTGGCGGCCGCGAAGCCCACCACGCCGCCCGCCACCGCGCCGATGATCTGGTCGCGCGATTGCGCCACGGTATCGGCGTAATCGTGCTGGGTGACGGCAATTGCCGTGATCGCTGCCCAGAACGCCTGCTGCGTGTGCATGGCGTGACCGATGGCGTAGGCGAGGCCCGCGCCGCACACCGCGCGCAGCGCCATCAACGTGCCTTGCGCCGCGCGGCTCTTGAGCGGCAGACGCTTGAGCGCGCCGAGCGCCGCTTGCTGGAGCGAGGTGAGATACGTGTATAGATTGTCTTGCGGGTCGGACATTGCGGAGCGGGGCGTCGGGCGTGAAGGGAAGGTCGCGCCGCCAAGCATAACAAGCGCCGCTTTCGAATCGCGCGTGGTTGCGCTCGCACACGGCAAACCCTGCGCGAAAGCGGCGCGATGCCGTTGCCGCATCGCGCCGCGTGTTATCCGCGAAATCCTGCCGAATGCTCCGGATCAGCGCTTACTTCCTGTCGATCGAGAAGCGTCCCGGGCCCGTCACGGCGAGCGCCAGCAAACCGCCCGCGATGCTCACGTTCTTGTAGAAGTTGATCATGTTGGCCATCTGGTCGGCGCCCGTCATGTTCCAGAAGTGATGGCCGATGATCGCGGTGGCGATCGTGTAGAGCGCGAGCAGCACGGCGAGCGGCCGCGTGTAGAAGCCCACGATGATCAGAATGCCAACCACGAATTCCATGACCACGGCGATCACGGCCGAGAGCATGGGCGCGGGCGCGCCCACGTGCGCCATGTAGTCGACGGTGCCGGAAAAGCCCGTGATCTTGGCCCAGCCGAACAGCACGAACAGCGCCGCGAGCAGGACGCGCGAGACCAGCAGGACGACGTCGTTGCCTTGCCCGAACAGGTTGTATCGCATGGTGATTCTCCGAAATGCTTTCTTGATTGTTTGCAGACGGACCGCGCGCCGTTGGGTGCGCGGTCCGTCTGTGATGGGTCGTCTGTCGTGATCGATTACGAGAACAGTTCCGACACTTCGATATTACGCAGATCGAACACGAGGACTTCCGCGTCGTGGCCGTTCGCGACGGTCAGCTCGCGTTCCGAACGCAGGCGTGCGCCGTCGCCTTCGCCGAATTCGACGCCGTTGATCGTCACGCTGCCGCGCGCCACGTGCACATAGACGTAACGGTCGGCGGCCACTTCGAGCTTCGCGGTTTCCGCGCCGTCGAAGCGGCCGGCGTAGACGCGGGCGTCCTGACGCAGCAGCAGCGAGTCGTTCGCGCCGTCCGGCGAGAGGATCAGGCGCAGCTTGCCGCGCTTTTCCGCGTCCGCAATGTTCTTCTGCTGATAACGCGGCTGCGCGCCTTTCTCGTTCGGTGCGATCCAGATTTGCAGGAAGTGCACCGGGTTATCGGCCGAATGGTTGAACTCGCTGTGTGCCACCCCCGTGCCGGCGCTCATCAGTTGCACGTCGCCAGGAACGATGACAGAGCCCGTGCCCATCGAGTCCTTGTGCTCGAGCGCGCCTTCCAGCACGTACGAGAAGATTTCCATGTCGCGGTGCGGGTGCTTGCCGAAGCCGCGCGCCGGAGCGACGCGGTCGTCGTTGATCACCAGCAGGTCCGAAAAACCGGTTTGCTTCGGGTCGTAATAGTTCGCGAACGAGAAGGTGTGACGCGAGCTGAGCCAGCCGTGTTCGCCGCGGCCGCGTTGGTCTGCTTTGCGAAGTTCGATCATGTTTTCTCTCCGGTGGGTTCGTTGTTTCGTTCAGTGCTGCGATGGATTGAATTCTAGGTCAATCATTTCGCGTTGAATCGCACTAAAATACGACTCACCGTCACGTATAAGTGGACAATCAACATGCAGCTCGACGACATGCGCATTTACGTCAACACCGTGGATGCGGGCAATTTCACGGCCGCCGGGCATCGCCTGCGGCTTTCCAAGCAGTTCGTGAGCCGCCGCGTGGCCGCGCTGGAGGCGGATCTCGGCGCGCGGCTGCTGGTGCGCAACACGCGCAAGCTCGCCGTGACCGATCTCGGCCAGGAGTTCTACGAGCGCGCGAAGCGCATCCTCGCCGACGTGGCCGAGGCCGGGCAGGCCATGTCGGACCGGCGCAGCGAGCCGCGCGGCCTGCTCAAGGTGAGTGCGCCAATGTCGTTCGGCATGGCGCATCTGTCGCCGCTCGTCGCGGAGTTTCTGCGCGAGCACCCGGACGTGCGCTTCGACATGGACCTGAGCGACCGCACCGTGGACGTGATCGGCGAGGGTTTCGACATGGCACTGCGCATCGGGCGGCTGGCGGATTCTTCGCTGGTGGCGCAAAAACTCATCGACGTGCGCATGCTGGCGTGCTGCAGCCCCGGTTACAAGCGCCGGCGCGGCGCGCCCCAGACGCCCGCCGATCTGGCCCAGCACGCGTGCCTGCCTTACGGGCAGCAGGGGCGCGCGCCGTGGGAATTCATGGTCGATGGCCAGCGCACGTCGCTCGAAATCAATGGGCCGATGCGGGCGAACAACGGCGAAGTGCTGCGCGACGCGGCCGTGGCGGGTCTCGGCATCTGCTATCTGCCCGACTTCATCGTGGCCGGATCGGTGGATGCCGGCTTGCTCGTGGAGGTGCTGGAGCCCTTCATGCCGCCGCCGAACGCGCTGCACGCGGTGTATCCGCAGCATCGCGAGGCGTCCGTGACCATTCGCGCGCTCACGCACTATTTGCGCGAGCAACTGGCGGCGCGCGTGGCCAGGGCGCGCGGTGGCGCGCTTTGACGCACCCTCAAACGGCCGCTCGCACCTTGCGTTGTGCGCATGGCGCCATCATCTAACGGACATGCACGGCGGTTAGGGTCAGGGTGACGGAACCGCCGGACAATACGGCGATCTCAGCCCATGCGGCGTTGCCGAGCCTTGCGCACCGCAGCATAAAAACGGGCGGAACATGGGGCGCGATGTCGCAGTTTCGTTGTATGCTCACCGCCCCGAAGGTTGCTCGGGCCGCTCGATGCGGCGCCAAAGCCTTGTCTGGCGGGCTTCGAAGAAAGCTATGGGGCCTGATAGGCAGGGTTTATACCGGCGATCAAAGCAACCAATTTTTCAAACGGACGCGGTTCCCGTAACCTTCGTCCATACCCTTTCAACCCAGAGCGAGGAATCAACGCATGTCTCTCATCAACACGCAAGTCAAGCCGTTCAACGCCACCGCTTACCACAACGGCAAGTTCGTTCCGGTCTCGAATGAAGATCTGAAGGGCAAGTGGTCGGTTGTCGTGTTCTACCCGGCTGACTTCACGTTCGTGTGCCCGACGGAACTCGGCGACCTGGCCGACCAGTACGCAGAATTCCAGAAGCTGGGCGTTGAGATCTACGGCGTGTCGACCGACACGCACTTCACGCACAAGGCATGGCACGACACGTCGGACACGATCGCCAAGATCCAGTACCCGCTGGTCGGCGACCCGACGGGCGCGATCACGCGTAACTTCGACGTCATGATCGAAGAAGAAGGTCTGGCACTGCGCGGCACGTTCGTGATCAACCCGGAAGGCGAGATCAAGCTGTGCGAAATCCACGACAACGGCATCGGCCGTGACGCGAAGGAACTGCTGCGCAAGGTGCAAGCCGCTCAGTACGTGGCATCGCACCCGGGCGAAGTGTGCCCCGCCAAGTGGACGCCGGGCGCAGAAACGCTGAAGCCGTCGCTCGACCTCGTCGGCAAGATCTAAGCGTTGCAGGATCAGTGCGATCGCCCTGATCGCACAACGCGGTAGATAAGCAGGAAATCCGGGCCGCGCCCACGCGGCGTGCGGCCCGGACGCAACGCCTCTCGTATGACCCCGTGCCGTACCCCGTATTCCCCGCTTCTTCTCTAGCCGGAAAAAAAAGCCATGCTCGACGCTAACCTCAAAGATCAACTCAAAAGCTACCTGGAAAAAGTCACGCAGTCGATCGAGATCGTTGCGTATCTGGACGACGGTGAGAAGTCGCAGGAACTGCAGCAATTGCTGCAAGACATTACTTCGCTCTCGGGCCGCATCTCGTACGAAGAACGCCGTGGCGCCGCTGCCGGCGACGCGCGTTTCCCTTCGTTCGACATCAAGCGCGCCAACTCCGACGTCCAGGTGACGTTCGCGGGTATCCCGATGGGCCACGAATTCACGTCGCTGGTGCTCGCGCTGCTGCAAGTGGGCGGTCACCCGGTGAAACTCGAACAAGACACGATCGAGCAGGTCAAGTCGCTCGAGGGCGTCTTCGCGTTCGAAATCTACATGTCGCTCACGTGCCAGAACTGCCCGGAAGTCGTGCAGTCGATCAACGCGATGGCGACGCTCAATCCGAACGTGCAAGTCGTCACCATCGACGGCGCGCTCAATCAGGACGAAGTCGAGAAGCGCAAGATCATGGCCGTGCCCACGATCTACCTGAACGGCGAAGTGTTCGGCCAGGGCCGCATGGGCGTGGAAGAAATTCTCGCCAAGCTCGACACGGGCGCTTCGGCGCGCGCGGCGGAAAAGCTGAACCAGAAGGACATTTTCGACATGCTGATCGTCGGCGGTGGCCCCGCTGGCGCGGCGGCTGCGATCTACGCGGCGCGCAAGGGCATCAAGACCGGCGTGCTCGCCGAGCGTTTCGGCGGTCAGGTGCTCGACACGATGTCGATCGAGAATTTCGTCTCCGTGACGGAAACCGAAGGACCGAAGTTCGCGACGGCGCTCGAGCAGCACGTGCGCACTTACGAAGTCGACATCATGAACGTGCAACGCGCCGAAGCGCTGGTGCCGGTGGGCAACGGCTTCGAAGTGCGTACGCAAAGCGGCGCGACGCTGCGCGCGAAGAGCGTGGTGCTGGCCACCGGCGCGCGCTGGCGCAACGTGGATGTGCCGGGCGAGCAGGAGTACAAGAACAAGGGCGTGGCGTACTGCCCGCACTGTGACGGCCCGCTGTTCAAGGGCAAGCGCGTGGCCGTGATCGGCGGCGGCAATTCGGGCGTGGAAGCGGCGATCGACCTCGCCGGTATCGTGAGCCACGTCACGCTGCTCGAATTCGGCGCGCAACTGCGTGCGGACGAAGTGCTGCAACGCAAGCTGCGCAGCCTGCCGAACGTCGCGGTGCACGTGAACGCGCAGACCACGGAAATCACCGGCGACGGCCAGAAAGTCACGGGTCTCGCCTACCTCGACCGCTCCTCGGGCGAGAAGCATCACCTCGAACTCGAAGGCGTGTTCGTGCAGATCGGTCTCGTGCCGAACACCGAGTTCCTGAAGGGCACGGTGGCGCTTTCGAAGCACGGCGAGATCGAAGTGGACGCGAAGGGGCAAACGTCGGTGCCGGGCGTGTTCGCCGCGGGCGACGTGACGACCGTGCCGTTCAAGCAGATCGTGATCGCCGTGGGTGAAGGCGCGAAGGCATCGCTCGGCGCGTTCGATTACCTGATTCGCTCGTCGGTGGAGCAGGAAGAAGACGCGAAGGCCGCCACCGCGGTGGCCTGATCCATCGGGCAGATTGCCGATGACAAAAACGCCGGCCTTCGAGCCGGCGTTTTTTTCGCCTTTTAGAATTGGCGTAGTGTGGGCTTATCGTTCGAACCAGATTCGAGCAGAAAAGGGAGACGACCATGGACCGCGAGACTTTCATTCGCACCCTCGCCAGCGAGGGTTTTCCGGAACCGGTGCTCGTGAAGCGCGAGGCGGGCACGATGGACGAACATACACACCCGTTCGAGGCGAAGGCGCTGATTCTCAGCGGCGAGATTGGCATCAGCGTGAATGGCGCCGAGACCGTGTATCGCCCGGGCGACGTGTTTCATCTGCCCGCCAACACGCCGCACTTCGAGCGTTATGGTGCGGAGGGCGTGCAGTATCTGGCGGGACGGAAGGGGTAATTCGAGCCGCGCCATACCTTCTGGCGCGAGTTTGATCGGGCCAAAAGAAAAAGCCATGTGTTGCTCGACACATGGCTTTTTTACAGAACGGCGTGAGCTGAAGATCAATCACCCCCGCGCCGCAATCTCCTTCTTCCACCCTTCGATGATCTTCCCGGCCAGCGCGTTGTAGTCGCCGTCGAAGTGATGCTCGCCCTTGGTCTTGACCACGTTGATGCCGGTGTTCGCGAGCGACGGGCACAGCGTTTCCGTTTCTTCCGCGCCGTAGATGCACTGCACGATCGAAGGCGGCACCTTCGCGATTTCCGGGCGCGCCTTGAGCGCCTGGTCGCTCGCGGGCATGCCGAGCCAGCCCGTCACGCGAATCTGAAAGTCGGCGTCGGGTGCGAAGCCGAGCAGCGACATGTACGAGACTTTCGCGCGCAACGCGTCGGGCAGACGGTTGTAGGCGAATGGCATGACGTCGGCGCCAAACGAGTAGCCGACCAGCGCGATGTGCTGCGTGTGCCAGCGCGCGCTATAGGTCTTCAGCACGCGCGCGAGGTCGTGGCTCGTTTGCGCGGGCGTCTTTTCGCTCCAGAAATAACGCAGCGCGTCCCAGCCGACCACCGAAACGCCTTGCTTTTGCAGCGCTTCGGCGATGGTCTTGTCGAGATCGCGCCAGCCGCCGTCGCCGGAGATCACCACGGCGAGCATGTCGCTCGGATGCGCGGCGGGCAGTTCCACGAGCGGCAGATCCGAGACGTCGTCTTCGCTTTCGGTCTGGACGCGCAGATGGTTCGCGGTGAGCGCCACGAGCTTGTCGGCGTCCGGCGTGCCGGGCGCGAACGCCTGCAGCGGCGCGGCCACGTGCGCGTCCTTCGTCGTCACGCCTTGCTCGAAGAAGCCGGGCAGGCCGTGGCCGCGTGAGAGCGTGGGGTCGGCGGCGCACGGCGCGAAGCGTGCGTCGAGCTTCTCGGTGGGATCGAGCGATACCGAGCCCGCCATCGTGTTCGCGGGCGCCTGCGCGAGCATGCGTTGCGCGATCAGCGCGCCTTCGCCGCTGCCGATCGCGATCGGCGCATAGTAGGCGCTCGATCCCTGCTGGCGCTCGAGCTGGTGGCTCAGCGCTTCGGCATCGCTATAGAGGTTGTGGCACTTCTCGGTTTTATCGGCCGCGAGTTTGGTCGCGTATTGCTCGGTGTCCACGCCCACGACCAGCGCGCCGTGGTGCGCGAGCGCCGTGGCGCGCGTTTGATCGGCGGCGCTCCAGTGTTTATCGGCGGAAAACAGCACGGCGAAGCCGCGCATCTCGCCCGTGGGTTTGGTCACGGCAACCTCGCCATAACGGCCGCCGGGCACGAGCATGGGTTTGGCTGATGTCGACGCCGAAGTCGAAGTCGCGACGGCAGCCGAAGCCGCGTTCGAGTTCGAAGCCGATGGGAACGTGGAAGCGGCGTTGGCCGGCGGGATTGCGCAAATCGCGAGCAAAGCGGCGCCAACTGCCGCGCAAGCAGCGCGCGGCAGCGTGAAATTACGGTGAGTCATGAGCGCCAGCCTCCTGCCAGCAACGATAGATCGGCGAGGGTGATGAACACGCTGATCGAGCCCGAAGCGGCCAGATAGCGCGGTTCCCAGCGCGGCGCGAACTTGTTCTTGAAGCCGCGCAGTCCCCGGAAATTGTAGAAACGGCCGCCGAAGCGCCAGATGAAGCCCGCGAGCCGATGCCACGACGACGCGAGCGGCGACGGCCCCATGCCCGAGAGCGGCGCCATGCCGAGCGAGAGCGAATGGTAGCCGGCGTCCTTGAGATGCAGCGCGAGCTGCGTGAACAGATACTCCATCGCATACGGCGAGGCCGACGGCAGATGGCGCATGACGCCCACGGTCGCGTCGGTGTTCAGGTCCGTGGTCATGAAGGTGACGAAGGCGAGTGGCTCGCCGTTCTGGCGCACCAGCAGCACGGATTGCGGGGCGAGGTAGTCGTCGTCGAACGCGGCTACGGAGAAGCTCTTTTCGCGCGCTTCGCGGTCTTCGAGCCAGGCGTCGGAAATCGTGCGCAACACCGGCAGGCTTGCGCTCATCTGCGCGGGCACGATGTGCTCGATCGAGAAACCGTCGCGTTCGCCGCGTTTGAGCGCATAACGCAGATGCGCGCGCTGCGGGCCTTTCAGGTCGAATTCCTTGAGCATCACGCGCGCTTCCTCGCCGAGCTTCATCAGCGTGAGACCGGCGTCGAGGTAGAGCGGCAGGGCGTCGGCGCGCACCTGGTAGAACGCGGCGCGGCCGCCGTGCGCGTGCGCGAGCGTGACGAATTCGCGGATCAGCGCGGGCCATTCTTCGCGCGGCCCGACCGGATCGTGCAGTGCCGCCCACGTGCGGCCGCGCTTCGCGTACATGAGGAACGCGCTGCGCGAGGCCGAGAACAGGAAGCTCTTGTCGCCCATCAGCGCGAGGCCGGCGTCGCTGCGTTCCTGCGCACGCACGATGCGCGCGGCTTCCGCGAGGTCTTCGCTCGGGGGCATCACGAAACGGCCCGCGGCCGGACGCAGCAACTGCCACAACGCCAGCGCGGCGGCGAACACGCCCGCGCCGAGCGTCGCGCGCAGCGCACGCGGCGCGCGGCTATGGAACGCGAACTGCCACCAGAGGTGCTGCGAATACTGCACGTCGCGGAACGCGAACAGCATCACCCAGACGGCCAGCGCGATCACGCAGCCGACCGAGGCGAGCCACGCGGGCGTGAAGCGCTCGGCGAACAGCGACGAATGGCGATTGAAGCGCTTGCGCGTGGCGAGGAGCAGCACGATCAGCACGCACAGCACGCCCGCTTCGACGAACGCCAGACCTTTCGCCAGCGACAGCGCGAGGTTGGTCACGGCGATGGCGAGCGCCAGCCACCACGCGGCGTCGAGCCGGCGCAGCAGACCGCGCGCGACGAACAGCAGCAGCACGCCGAGCAGGCTGCCCATCAACTGCGAGCTTTCGAGCACCCACAGCGGCAGGAAGGTTTGCAGCAGCGCGATGCGCTTCGAGAATGCGGGCGTCGCGCCCGAGATCACGAGCATGCTGCCGGTGACGAAGGTGACGATCGCAAGAAACAGCGGCGCGAGTTGCGAGACGCCGTCGGCGCGGCGCGCGAAGCGTGCACCCAGCGGCGACTTGAGCGCGCGGCCCTCGAACACGGCGAGCACGGCGGCGGCCACCAGCAGCGGCGCGCCGAAGTAGATCGCGCGATAGGCGAGCAGCGCGGCGAACACGTCCGAGGTGGGCACGTGCGGCCCGAGCGCGTAGATCATGGCCGCTTCGAACACGCCGATCCCGCCGGGCGTATGGCCGATCAGGCCGAGCAGCATGGCCGCGGAATACACGGTCAGGAAGTCGGTGAAGCCGATCTCGCCGTGCGGCATCACGGCCCAGAGCGCGAGGCCCGCGCCGACCACGTCGACGGCGGCCAGCAGCAATTGCGCGACGAGGTCGCGGCGCGCGGGCACGTCGAAGCGCAGCCATGCACGGTTGAACGGCGCGATTTCACGCGCCTTGGCCGGGCACAGCGCGATCAGCAAGGCGCCGCCGGCGAGCAGCGCGCCGCCGATGCAGCGCAGCGCGAGCGGCGAGAGATGCAGCAGGCCGGAGAGCGTATCGGCCGCGCCGACCATGCCGAGCGCCGTCATCAGCGCGGTGGCGGCGGCGAGCGTCACGCTCGTGAAGGCGGTCATGCGGCCCACTTGCGCGGCGGTGACGCCCGCGCCGCCGTAGACGCGGCAGCGCACCGCACCGCCCGTCAGCGCGCCGAAGCCCGTGACGTTGCCGAGTGCCGATCCGGCGATGGCGCCCGTCCACAGCGCGCCGCGCGAGACGCGCATGCCGAGGTAGCGCAGGCCGACGGCGTCGCGGCCCGCGAGCGCGACGAAGCTGATGGCCGTGGCCGCGAGCGCGCCGCTCCATTGGGCGGGGGCGAGCAGCCAGAGTTGGTGAATGACCGATTTGTAGTTGACCGCGCGCGACAGGTGCTGGAACACGAGCAGCAGCAGTCCGCAGATGCCGATGGCTAACGCAGGCGCGACGCAGCGCTGCAAGGGCAAGGCGTCGGCGCGACGGCGCAGCGCCGCGAGGGCGCGCGCTGCGCGCGAAGGGTGCGATTGAGACATGGATCTGGCCTGGTGACTCTGCGATGTCGCCGTTTCGCCAGCCTGGATTCTCCCCGGCGGCGACAACGCGTTTTTTTCGCTACGTTCGTTCGGCAATCGGGCGGAACGTAATCGTTTGGTAAAGGACTTGTTAAAAAACGCACGGTCCTACCTGCTGGTTGACGGCCGTATGCAATAAAGCTTGATACGGTTCAGCACTCATACGAATGAAGCCGCGAAAAAGCGGGAAAAATTGCCGAATTCAGCGCTTTCACGCGTGGTCGATCCATGACGTTAGCTAATTTCTTTTCGACGATTTAATCGACCGGGCGTGCGAAATGATGATGCGTGCATTACGCGACAATTAAGGGAAGCGCTAACTCATGCGGGCGCCGCAAGCCTTGCTGGGCGGGGGATTCCGCCAGCGGCAACGGGCATTGTTCCAGCTGTCGCGTGAATGCCCCATTGCGGATCGGCCCTTATTTGAAACACGATTGTCACTATTCCGAGACAGCCGATTTAATTCTTTTACAACGCCCGATCGGAGGTTTAGTCTCCTTGGAGTCAAGAGTTGTTTTACTGCGCCAGGAGAACGACGTGAAAAGACTCGCCTTGACTTCCTTCTCGCTCGCCGCGCTCGGGGTAGCCGGCGCGGCCCATGCCCAGACCAGCGTGACGCTGTACGGCACCATCGACACGTCCATCACCTATGTGAATCACGCCTCGGGCGGCAGCAATCTCTGGACGCTCGGCAATTCGAGCTATGGCAATCTCTCGGGTTCGCGATGGGGCGTGAAGGGCGCCGAAGATCTGGGCGGCGGTCTCAAGGCGATCTTCCAGCTGGAAAACGGTTTCAATCCGTCGAATGGCGCGCTGGCGCAGGGCGGACGGTTGTTCGGCCGCCAGGCGTACGTCGGCTTGACCGCCGAACAATACGGTTCGCTCACGCTGGGGCGCCAGTACGATCCGCTCATCGACCTCGTGCAGGGCATCACCGCCGACAACTATTTCGGCTCGGTCTTCGCGACGGCTGGCGACGTCGACAATTACGACAACAGTTTTCGCGTGAACAACGCGGTCAAGTACACCACGTCGAACTGGAACGGTCTGCAGGCCTCGGCAATGTACTCGTTCGGCGGCATCGCGGGCTCGACCGGTTCCGAGCAGTCGTACTCGGCGGCCGTCGCCTACACCAGCGGACCGTTCGCGCTCGCGGGCGGCTACTTCTACGCGGCGAACAGCCAGGCGCTGGGCGCGCTGCGCACCGACGGCTGGGCGAGCACCTCGGACGGCACCTTCGACGGCCCGGTCAACAGCGGCTATGCCTCGGCGCATTCGCTGTCAATCGCGCGCGCGGCGGCGCAGTATCAGCTTGGCCAATTCACGTTCGGGCTCGGCTACAGCAACGCGCAGTACGCCCCCGACGCCAGCTCCGTGTTCCGCGACACGCAGCGCTACAACACCGGCCAGGGCTTCATGAACTACCAGCTGAGCCCGGCGCTGCTGCTCGGACTCGGCTACAGCTACACGCATGCGAACGGCGACACTTCCGCGAACTACCATCAGGTGTCGATCGGCGCGGACTACAACCTCTCGAAGCGCACCGATCTCTACATGACCGCCGGCTGGCAGCACGCGAGCGGCGAGACCGGCGACGGCGCGGGCGGCGCGATGCCGGCCGAAGCGTCGATCGGCTCGTACGGCTACTCGGGCACGTCGAACCAGACGATGGTGAATCTCGGGCTGCGGCACAAGTTCTGAGCGCGCGCCGGGTCTGGCGCGTTGCAGTATCGCGATGAAAAACGCCGGATGGCTCGCCGTTGCAAGCGGGCCCATCCGGCGTTTTCTATTGCGCCGATGTCGATACCGCTATCGACATCGCGTGCCCGCGCCGCTTCACGCTTCCTGCGAGCTTCGCAGTGCCAGCTTCGCGACGCGCACGGCCACGCGCTCGCCCCATCGACGCAACTTCGCAAACGGCGGCTGCCAGGCGGTCGTGATCGTCACGCGCGCCGGCGTCGCGGCTTCCGTGCTCAGCCAGATGCGCTCGTTGCGTTCGAGCCGCAGCGTGTCGCCGGGACGCAGCCAATGGTCGTAGGGCGAACGCGCACGCGTGATCCAGACGATGGCGCCATGCACGCGCACGGCGGCGGGCGCCTTGACGCGCAACGTGAGCGTGCGCATGGGCGGCACGGCGAAATGCACCGATTGCGCGGGCAAAGGGTGATCGAAGCGATCGCTTTCGAGGCTCGGGCGCGCGGGCGGCGCGCGATCGAAGCCGGTCGCGGGCGCGGCGCGACAAGACTCGGGCTGAGGGGAAGCTTGTGAGGCGTCATCCATCGTTTTCTCCATGATAGGAGCCGACGAACGGAGCGCTGCCACCCAAAAAACACAAAGCCCCGCGATGCCGGCGGGGCTGTGGTTTGCGTGACGACAGACTGCTAACGGCTAGTACGCACACCATCCCCGTGGATAACCCATGTGGTTATGCCACGTATGTTTTGTCGTGTTGACGACGACGGGGAGGGTGGAGGCGGTGTGCATGTTGTCGAGTGTGCGGGCAGCGCGCGGGCGCTGTCAATCGAAGCGGCGAGAAAATCGCATCGACGGAAACGGTCGGTGGATTGGTGATATCGCCATGTTTCGTTCGCTGAAGCGTCAGACGGAACGCCGCGCGCTTGCCGACAACCCCCGTTTCTATCTAGCATTGATTGTTTTCAGGCAAACCGGCTCGCGCTTTCCATATATTGGGAAACTGACGGGATCCAATGCGATCGTGGCGTGGAGTGTTGTAGAGAAACGACTGCTTGTGATATATCACATACAGAATATTGCTTTTTGTGGCGACGCAGCATAGGATTGAGTCATTCGATGACTCAATCATGCGGAGCTTCAAATGGATTTCGTTTCTCTCGCACTCTTCGGGGCAGCTGTCGTGGGTTTGGGCGCTGCCGCCACCGCCATCATCGCCAGGTGGCTGCCGCTTCAGGCGATTGAAGCGGCGCAGCACGGCCGGTTTGTCGGGTTGGGCGAAGCGCCGCGCTTGCGGCCGGCGTATCGCGCGCAATTCGGTCCGCAGGTCGGAAAAGAGGCAATGAATGTCGTCAGAACACACTGAAGCAGTCGCCACACGGGAAGCCGCGCCGCTCAAGCTGGCGCTGCAACCCATCAACGCCACGCTGAGCTTGCGCGATCAGGCTTATGCGATGTTGCGTCAGGCTATCGCCGACGCCGACATCTATCAGTCGCGCGAGGAAATTCGCCTGGACGAGCGCGTGCTCAGCGAGTCGCTGGGCGTGAGTCGCACGCCGGTGCGCGAGGCGATGACGCTGCTCGAACAGGAAGGCTTCCTGCGCATGGTGCCGCGCCGCGGCATCTATATCGTGCGCAAGAACAAGCGCGAGATCGTCGAGATGATCCAGATGTGGGCCGCGCTCGAAAGCATGGCCGCGCGCCTCGCGACGATCCACGCAACGGACGACGAAATCGCGCGTCTGCGCCACATGTTCGACGATTTCCGCGACAGCACGCCGGCCGAGCATATTGCCGAATACTCGGACGCCAACATCGCGTTCCATCAGGCGATCGTCGAGCTGTCGAAGTCGCAGATCATCCTGGACACCATCAAGAACATCTTCGTGCACGTGCGAGCCATTCGCCGCATGACGATTTCGCAGAGCGATCGCGCCTCGCGTTCGATCGTCGATCATCTGCGCATCATCGAGGCGCTGGAACAGCGCGACACCGAGCTGGCGGAGCGGCTGGTGCGCCAGCATTCGCTCGATCTGGCCGTGTTCGTCGAGAAGAACTGCGATTTTCTCGACTGACGAGCGTGTGAGCGTGACGTTGCGAACGTCCGCGCGTTAAGCGTTGAAGTTGGGAATAGCGTGGCGAGGGCATTGGCGGCAGGGCGGGCATTGCATGGCAATCGTCCGAGAAAACGGGCTCGGCGACGGAGTCAGCGCTACGTTCGAATGCGAAGACGGGAGACCGATGAGGTCTCCCGTTTTGCGTTTACGGCGTCATCATTGGCGGTGGCTTCGGTGGCTTCGGTGGCTTCGGTGGCTTCGGTGGCTTCGGTGGCTTCGGCGGCCTCGTTGGTCCCCCGATCGCCCCAACGACGTCGACCACCGTCGTGCCAAGGCGCGTTTCCGCCTAAGCCCGCTGGCGCCCCAAAAACTTTATGCGCATCAATTTCCGTCAGAGAAATCGCGTTCCCACCTCTCGCCGACTCCAAACCGGCAATCTTTCACACCACATCTGGCATATCAGCGGGTCAAAGCGCTCGGTGTTTTCCCTCGTGTGCGTCGCGTCAAAACATTCCAGTGCGCCGCAAACCTATACGCAATAAGCCGCGCCCCCGATTTTTACGCCGCAATCGATGGGCAAATCCCCTCTTGCCTCGTTGTGATATATCACATACCGTATTGCTCAAGGACGCAGATCCCGCGCTATCGCGCGACAGCCGCTGCCCACGCAACCCCACCGATTTTCGAAAACTCGCCCGGCCACGATTTAGATAAGGAGACATGACATGGGCAAGGCATTGAATGGCGTGCGCATCCTCGACTTCACGCATGTGCAGTCGGGACCCACCTGCACGCAGTTGCTCGCCTGGTTCGGCGCGGATGTGATCAAGGTCGAACGTGTAGGCGGTGGCGACATCACGCGCGAGCAACTGCGCGATCTGCCCGACGCGGACAGCCTGTACTTCACGATGCTCAACGGCAACAAGCGCTCGCTGACGCTCGACACGAAGAACGCCGAAGGCAAGCGCGTGCTCGAGCGCATGATTCGCGATTGCGACGTGCTCGTGGAGAACTTCGCGCCCGGCGCGCTCGAACGCATGGGTTTCAGCTGGGAGCATATCCAGTCGCTCAATCCGCGCATGATCGTCGCTTCGGTGAAGGGCTTCGGCCCCGGCCCGTACGAGGACTGCAAGGTCTACGAGAACGTTGCGCAATGCGTGGGCGGCGCGGCTTCGACCACGGGTTTCGACGACGGCCCGCCCGTCGTTTCCGGCGCGCAGATCGGCGACAGCGGCACGGGTCTGCATCTCGCGCTCGGCATTGTCACGGCGCTGTATCAGCGCACGCACACGGGGCGCGGCCAGAAGGTGCTCGCGGCCATGCAGGACGGCGTGCTCAATCTTTGTCGCGTGAAGCTGCGCGATCAGCAACGTCTCGATCGCACCGGCGTCATGAAGGAGTATCCGCAATTCCCGAACGATGGCTTCGGCGAGGCCGTGCCGCGCGCGGGCAACGCCTCGGGCGGCGGTCAGCCCGGCTGGATCCTCAAGTGCAAGGGCTGGGAGACGGACCCGAACGCGTACATCTATTTCATCGCGCAGGCGCCGGTGTGGGACCGCATCTGCAAGCTGATCGGCCGCGAGGAGTGGATCGAACACGCCGATTACGCCACGCCGAACGCACGTCTGCCGCGGCTCAAGGAGATCTTTGCCGAGATCGAGCACTGGACCATGCATCGCACGAAATTCGAGGCGATGGCCGTGCTCAATCGCTACGACATTCCGTGCGGCCCGATTCTCTCGATGAAGGAAATCGCCGGCGACGAGTCGCTGCGCGCGAGCGGCACGATTGTCGAAGTCGAGCATCCGGTGCGCGGCTCGTATCTCACCGTCGGTAATCCGATCAAGCTTTCGGACAGCCCGACCGATGTCACGCGCTCGCCGCTGCTCGGCGAGCACACCGACGAAGTGCTCGCCGAATTCGGCTACACGCACGACGAAATCGTCGCGTTGCATTCGGCAGGCGCGGTGTGAGCGGCGCGTATTCGTTTCGCCGGGGCATTGGCAACGAAGCGACAACACGGCAACGAAGCGCGCGATACGCGACGGAAAACTAACGAATCACGAGGCCGCGAGAGCGCGAACCTACGCGCCGCGCGGCAACGAAGGAGCGAAACATGGAGACGTGGATGCGTTTGATGGCGAGCGACGGCAGCATCGTGTTCGGTCGCGTCGAGAGTGGCTATCTGCACGAGTACGAAGGACTCGATCAACCAATACCGACCGGCGCGGTGCTCTCGCTGCGTGCGCTCACGCCGCTCGCGCCGTGCGCGCCCGGCAAGGTCGTTGCGCTCTGGAACAACTTTCACGCGCTGGCCGCGAAGCTCGAAAAGCCCGTGCCCGAGCATCCGCTCTTTCTCATCAAGCCGGCGGCTTCGGTGATCGGTTCGTCGGAGCCGATCCGGCGTCCTGCTCACTATGCGGGAAAGATCGTGTTCGAAGGCGAGCTGGGCATCGTGATCGGCAAGCGTTGCCGCGACGCGAGTCTCGAAGAAGCCGAGGCCGCGATCTTCGGCTACACCATCGTCAACGACGTCACGGCGGCCGGTCTCATCACCGAGAATCCGCACTTCCCGCAATGGTGCCGCGCCAAAGGGTTCGATACGTTCTGTTGTCTCGGCCCGGCGATCGTGTCGGGTTTCGAGTGGGAGCATGCGCGCGTCGTGACGCGGCTCGACGGCGTGGAGCGGCAGAATTATCCGCTCGACGACATGGTCTTCACGCCCGCGCAGCAGGTGAGCCTGATTTCGCAGGATCTCACGCTCGAACCCGGCGACGTGATCGCGTGCGGTACATCGCTGGGCGTGGGCTCGATCGGCAATGGCGCGACCGTCGACGTAACGATCCAGGGCATCGGCACGCTCATCAACACGTTGGCCGCCGCGCGCGAAGAACGTGCGTCGATGGCGGCGGAAGAAAGCGCCAACGGCTAGCGGCGCGAGTGCGTCGTCACGCAGTCAGAAGGTGGTGAGCCTGAAGTCGAGCGGATAAAAACGCAAACCGCGCGCGAAGGCCGTCGGCAACGACGCGTCGCGCACGAGGAGGAGAGATGCCGGAGCAACTGGCTGTCGACCTGGCGTGGCTGGGCGGCGGCGCGACCTTCGCATGGCTGATCTGTGCATTTGCACAATTAGCGGCGTGCGCGCCGTTGCCCTGGGCCCGTGCGCGGATCGCGCCACGCTGCGCGAGTGCCGCCGACGAGCGTGACGCATCGCGCAGGCGGCGCCTCGTTCTCGCCCTGTTCTTCGCGTTGCTGTTGACGGCGCCCCCCGGCGTGATCGCGGGGTGCAGCGCGCATGCGATCCAGGCGTCGATTGCGGTGGAAGCGGGCGCGATGGCGGGGTTGATCTACGCGAGCCGATTCGATTTCACCCGGCGCGTGCGCGCCGTCGCGCGCTGCGCCGGTGCGTTGAGTAGCAGCGTGATCGCGGGCGCGTTCGTGCTGTTCTTTCTACGCCCGGAGCTCGCCGCGGGCGCGCGCGTCGCGCTCTTCGCCGCCGTGGCCTCGAGCGCGGTGCTCGCTGGCGGCGCATTCGGCGTGTTCGCCGGGTCAAGGCGAATACCGCATCGGGGCGCGCGCATCGCTTTCCATCGCGGCGACGCGGCGATGTATGGCATTGCACTCTCGCTCGGCATTGCGCTTGGATGCGCGTTCGTGAGCGCGCAGGCGCGGCCGGAATTCGGTGTGTCGGTGTTGATTGGCGCAAGCGTATTGGGCGCGGCACTCGGCGCGCGATTGATGAGCGGCACGCACCATTCGCGCCGCTTGCGATTGCGGATGAAAGCGAAGCCGCTGCAGGAACGTTGGCGCACCGCCTTTCAGGCGAGTTTTGCCGATGTGTCCGACGAATGGCTCGTCGCGGCGTGCGGCGGCGGGACGTTCGCGCCCGCATGGCTCCCCGATATCGACGATTCGAATGGCGGCGCGCGGCGCGCGCATCTCCATACGGCTCAGGAAACGCCCCGCCGGCGACGCCGTAGCAGCAGCCGTCGCGGCGCACCGCGTCAGCGCCAGGCGCCGGATTGAGCGGCTTTCGCGGCCGCTCGCCGCCAATGATCAGGCATCCTGAATTGATACGCTACCTTACATAACGATCTATTTATGCAAGCTCGCTTGAGACACGCGCGTGATGTGTTCGATGAGCGGCGCGCCTTCTTCCATGAGAAAGCGCTTGAACGCCAGCGCGACCGGCGGCAGCCGCTTGTTCTTGCGGTGCACCACGTACCAGTTGAGCATGACGGGAAAGCCTTCCACGTCAAGCACCGCAAGGTGCCCGACCTGCAACTCGAGGCTGATCGTATGCGCTGAGAGAAAGGCGATACCCATGCCCGCGATCACGGCTTGCTTGATCGTTTCCGTGCTCTGGATCTCCATTGCGATCTTGAGGTTCGTGATCTTGCCCGCGAAGCCTTCCTCCATCGAATTCCACGTGTCGGAGCCCCGTTCGCGCACGATGAACGCTTCGTTGGCGAGCGTGCTGAGCTTGATGCCGCGCTTGTGCGCAAGCGGATGCGAGGGCGCCGCGACGATCACGTAAGGGTGCGGCGCGAACGGTTCGTTGATGGCGTCCGTGGCGTGCGGCGGGCGCACCATCACCGCGAGATCGGTCTGATTGGTCGCGAGCTGGTGCAGCAATTGTTCGCGGTTATGAACGGAAAGATTGAGTTCGACGCCCTTGTAGCGGCGCGTGAATTCGGCGAGCAGACGCGGGAAAAAGTAGTCGCCCGCGCTAATGACGGCCACGTTGAGCTTGCCGCCCGAGACGCCTTTGAGCTGGCTCATCGCCTCGTCGACTTCATGGAACTGCTGAATGATGGCCCGGCTGTAGTGCAGCATTTCCGTGCCGGCGGGCGTGAGATAGATCTTCTTGCCGAGTTGCTCGAAGAGCGGCAGGCCCGCGTGCTCTTCGAGCTGGCGCACCTGCGTGGAAACGGCCGGCTGCGTGAGATGAAGCTCCTCCGCCGCGCGCGAAAAGCTGAGATGGCGCGCTACGGTTTCGAAGACTTTCAGCTGTCGTAGCGTGGCGTTTCGCATTGTCATGAGCGATCCATAAAGGAACGTGAATCCTCATAATAACAAACTTTAATTGTGAGTAATTCAGCAATCACCCTAGCATGAGTTGAAAGGCGGAAGCATGCCCTGCCACGTTTTACGGCAACTTCGGGTTAACGCTTTGGAAGTGCGATTTCATAAGGGCAAACACGCATGACAGCCCTTGTTTCAAGCAGTTTTCAGGGATCTTCCGTTTCAGCCGGGCGAGTACGGATCGACGAATTTCAATTCGAATTTCCAGAAAGTTTTGAATCATCGGGCGATTAAAAAACGGATTGCAGCGATCGGACGATTAAAACCATAAGCCGAAATTTATGCAGACGGGCAATAACGCCAGTCGCAATGAATGGATAGCGGAGACAAGCGAGATGAATGCAATCAGTCAGAGGAGCGAAGGCGGTCCGTTCTGGACGAACCGCTGGTTTCAACTGGTGGTGGGCATGCTATGCATGGCGCTCGTTGCCAATTTGCAGTACGCGTGGACGTTGTTCGTCGCGCCCATGAATGCACGGCATCACTGGGGCGAAGCATCGATTCAACTGGCGTTCTCGATTTTCATTCTGACCGAAACCTGGCTCGTACCGATCGAAGGCTGGCTCGTCGACAAATTCGGCCCGCGCCCGGTCGTGGCGGGCGGCGCCGTGTGCGCGGGTCTCGCCTGGGTGCTCAACTCGTATGCGACTACGCTGCCGATGCTGTACGCGGCCTCGGTGATCGCGGGCATTGGCGCGGGCGGCGTGTACGGCACCTGCGTCGGTAATGCGCTCAAGTGGTTCCCGGACCGTCGCGGTCTCGCCGCCGGTCTCACGGCCGCGGGCTTCGGCGCGGGCGCGGCCGTGACCGTGATTCCCATCGCGAACATGATCACGCGTTCGGGTTACGAGCACACGTTCTTCTTCTTCGGCATCTTGCAGGGCGCGGCCATTCTGGTGCTCGCGTTCCTGCTCGTGAAGCCGGTGGCGCGTCCTGTCGCGGGCCGCCGCATGGTCACGCGGGTCGACTACACGCCGGGCCAAATGGTCAAGCAACCCGTGTTCTGGGTGATCTATGCGGCGTTCGTGGCGGTGGCGGCGGGCGGCTTGATGGCCACGGCGCAGATCGGGCCGATCGCGAAGGACTGGGGCCTCGCCCGTCTGCCGATGACGGTGTTCGGCGCCACGCTGCCGCTGCTCACGCTGACGCTCTCCATCGACAACATCTGCAACGGCTTCACGCGTCCGCTGTGCGGCTTTATCTCCGACAAGATCGGCCGTGAAAACACCATGTTCATCATCTTCGTGGGCGAAGGGCTCGCGCTGCTCGGCATGATGCAGTTCGGCACGAATCCCTATGCGTTCATGACGTTCGCCGCGCTGATCTTCCTGTTCTGGGGCGAAATCTTCTCGATCTTCCCGGCGATTTGCGCGGACACGTTCGGCAGCAAGTATGCGGCGTCGAATGCGGGCACGCTCTATACGGCGAAGGGCACGGCCGCACTGCTCGTACCGGTGGCATCCGTGCTTTCGGCCACGGGCGGCTGGAGCGCCGTGTTCATCGCGGCGGCAGTCATCACGATCGCGGCGGGCATCAGCGCCAAGTTCATTATTGCGCCCATGCGGCAGCGTCTCATGGAGCAAAACAGCGCGCAGCAGAACAGCGAACCGTCGGTCACGCTGGCGGCGAATACGGGCGCGGGCCTGCATCACTGGACCAATCAAAGCGGCGAGTGAGGCGCGCGAGTTTGCCATGTCGATGAACGTATCGCTTCAGCAGCTCAAGGTGTTCGTCGCGGTGGCGCGCGCACGCAGCTTCACGCGCGCCGCCCGCGAATTCGGGCTCACGCAGTCGGCCGTCAGCCGCTGCGTGCGCGAACTCGAAGAAGCGGTCGAACTGAAACTGTTCGATCGCACCACGCGCCAGGTGGAACTCACGCTCGCGGGCAGCGGTTTCGAGCGGCGCATCGGGCGCCTGCTCGACGAGATCGACATGGCGCTCAGCGAAGGCCGCGACGCGCATCAGGCGCATAGCGGCGTCGTGCTGGTGGCGAGCAATCCCGTGCTGTCCTCCACGTGGGTGCCCGCCGCGCTCGCGCGCTGCGCCGCCGCGTTTCCTTCGCTCACGCTGCAGTTGCAGGATTTGCCGCAAGCCGCGGTATTGCAGGCCGTCGAGCAGGGCGAAGCCGACTTCGGCGTGATTGCCGAAAGCGTGCCGTTCGCGAGCGGCAATCTGGACGTGCAGCCGCTCTCGGCCACGCCCTTGTGCGCGCTGCTGCCCACGCAACATCCGCTCGCGTTGCAAGGCGCGTTGCGCTGGGACGATCTCGCGCGCGAGCCGCTCGTCACGCTCAATCGCGACGCGGGCTGCCGTCAGGCCGTGCAGCGCGCGCTCGAGGGCCTGCGGCCCGAAGGGCGTCCGTTGCAGGAGTTCGCGCACGTGGAAGGCGTGACGCGCATGGCGCAGCTGGGCATGGGTATCGGCGTGTTGCCGGTGTGCAGCGAAGGCTCGCGCGCGGCGTGTCACTGGCCGGCGCCCGGCGGCGCGCTTGTCACGCGCGTGCTGCATCCGGTTGTCAGCGTGACGACGATGCTGGTGCGCCGCCGCCACCGCTCGTTGCGGCCTTCGGCGCAAGCGGCATGGTCGCAGTTCGTCAACGACGGCGCGCAGGCCAATCATTCGGATGCCGAAGCATCGTGCGAAGGGTTGAGCGGGTCGCGCCGCTCGCGTATCGTCGATACGAGTTCGCACGCGCGCGTGGAATAGCGTTGAGTCGTCGCCCAATGAAAAACGGATCGCTCATTCTCGCGATCCGTTTTTCATTTGAGGGGAGCAAAAAGAAGAGCGGCCCCACGGCCGCCCGACTGCAACCTCGCCACGCTCAGGCGGCTTGCAATGCCATGCGTTCGCGCTGCTTCACGAGCGCGAGCACCGTGTCGATGGTGGGTGTGGGTTCGCCGATCAGCAAGCCCATTTCCTGCACGACGGTGAGCAGCGGATCGATCTCCATCGGCCGCCGATGTTCCAGGTCGACGAGCATCGAGGTCTTGTGCGCGCCCACGGCACCGGCGCCGTCGATACGGCGTTCGAGGTCGACGCGGAAGTTCACGCCGAAGCGTTCGGCAATGCGCTGGCCTTCGAGCATCATCGTGCGAGCGACGGCGCGCGTGGCCGGGTCCGAGGTGATGACGTCGAGCGTGCCGTGCGTGAGCGCGCTGATCGGGTTGAAGCAGAGATTGCCCCAGAGCTTGAGCCAGATCTCGTCGCGAATGTTGTCGCGGATCGGCGCTTCGAAACCCGCTGCCTGCATGACGTCGTGCAACTGCACGATGCGCGGCGTGCGTTCGCCCGAGGGTTCGCCAATAGGAAACTTCTTGCCGTAGACATGACGGATCACGCCCGGCGCATCGATTTCCGCGGCGGGGTACAGCACGCAGCCAATCGCGCGCTCGGGTGTGAGGCGTGTCCATTGCGAGCCGTCCGGGTCGATACTCTCGAGCCGCGTGCCCGCGAACTTGCCGCCATGCTGATGGAAGTACCAGTAGGGAATGCCGTTCGTGCCCGTGACGATGGCAGTGTGCTTGCCGATGAGCGGCTGCATCGCGTCGATCACGGCCGCCACCGAATGCGCCTTGAGCGTGACGATCACCACGTCCTGCACGCCCAGCTCGCGCGGGTCCGACGTGCAGCGCACGTTCGCTACGTATTCCTCACCATCCATCAGCAGGCGCGCGCCGTTTTCGCGCATGGCGGCGAGATGAGGGCCGCGCGCGATGAAACTCACGTCGGCGCCGGCGCGCGCGAGCTGCACGCCCATCATGCCGCCGATCGCGCCCGCTCCAAAGATGCAGATCTTCATGTTGATACCCCAATGACGTTGAAAACCGCGTGTCCCGTGCGGCGTGTTCGCGGGCATAGGGGAAAGGCAGCCCGTTCGCCGAGTCGATGGACGATGATTCGAGCATAGGGTCTGCCGATGATTAACGACAGTTAAAGTTTCTGGCCAAAATCATGCAGGGAAGCTTATGGATAAAGCGTGTGAGTTTATGCGCGATGGCAAGCCAAACGCGCCCGCCGACCTGCGCCGCCGCGGCTCGCCTCGCGACATCGACGAATTGCGGAAGGCTCGCGTGCAAGCGCGACGATCACGCTGGCTTCACCCGTCGATGCACGCGGCATGCATGCCACCGGCGCGCGCTTGCGTGAAAGGAAGCCACGCGCTTAAATACGCTGACCGTGCCGCGACCGGCGCCTCGAAACCGGCAGCGGTCGGTCGCGGCGGCCCGCGCTCATGCAGAACCAATGCCAATATCCCACGACAACAGACACCACGCGGAGAAAGTCATGAACGGGAAAAGCATCGCGGAACGTGAAGCGGCGGGGCGCGCCGCGCGCGAGCGCGCCAGGCGTTCGAGTCACAAGGAAACCGGCGACCTCAAGCGCGATCCGCTCGAATTGCTGCAGAAGAACAGCGAAGGCCGCGTGCCGAATCTCGTGCCGCTGCGTTACGGGCGCATGATCGTTTCGCCGTTCACGTTCTTTCGCGGCAGCGCGGTCTTGCAGGCGCACGACCTCGCGCACGTGCCGAACACCGGCATGGCCATGCAGATTTGCGGCGACGCGCATCTGCTCAACTTTGGCGCGTTCGCCACGCCCGAGCGTCAACTCGTATTCGACCTCAACGACTTCGACGAAGTGGCGCCCGGCCCGTGGGAATGGGACTTGAAGCGGCTGGTGGCGAGTCTCGTCGTGGCCGCGCGCAACATGCGCTACTCGCGCGGCGTGGCCGAGGAACTCGTGATGACGGCCGTGAACAGCTATCGCGATCGCACGCGCGAATACGCCGAATATGGTGCGCTCGATCTCTGGTACGACCGCATCACGTTCGACCGCATGATCGAAACGGCGCTTACGCCGGAAGGGCGGCGCTTGCTGCGGCGTGGCATGGACAAGGCCGCGGGCCGCACGCACGAGAGCATGCTGGAAAAGCTCGCGGCGCGCGACGGCGAGCGTTGGACCATACGCGACGCGCCGCCCGCGCTCTTTCACATGCACGGCGCGAACACGCTGTTCGAACCCGAGGACGACTGGTTCGCGCTCGGCGACTGGAAGAAGCTGATCGAGCCGATGTACGCGGACTACCTGAAGACGCTGGCGGCGGACCGGCGCGAACTGCTCGAACACTTTGCGATGCAGGATCTCGTCTTCAAGGTCGTGGGTGTGGGCAGCGTGGGTACGCGCTGCCTCGTGATGCTGCTCACCGACCATCACGAGAAGCCGCTGTTCCTGCAGGTGAAAGAAGCGAGGGCGTCGGTCGTTGCGCAGTACTACAAGTCGCAGAAGTGCAAGCACGAAGGCGCGCGCGTCGTGCAAGGCCAACGCCTGTTGCAGGCGGCGAGCGACATCTTTCTCGGCTGGACCACGGGACCTTCGGGACGTCATTTCTACGTGCGCCAGTTGCGCGACATGAAGCTCTCGGTCGAACTCGAATTGCTCGACAGCACGCTGCTCGCGGGGTATGCGCGCTTGTGCGGATGGGCGATGGCGCGCGCGCATGCGAAGTCGGGCAACGCGTCGATCGAGATCGGCGCGTATATCGGCAAGAGCGACCAGTTCGCCGAAGCGCTCGTGAGCTATGCGTTCGCCTATGCCGATCAGGTCGAGCGCGACTACGAAGCATTCGTGAAAGCCGCGCGCAAGGGCGAGATCGTGGCGCGCGGCGACGAGGACATGGCCGCCGACTTCCGGGTTTGATCGCCGCGTCCAGAACAAGCGTTCGACGTGGGTGTTCGACGGACGCCCGACTTCGGCACGTTCCGCTTTTCGTGCGGCTTCTCGCGCTCGCGGCGCGCGTGACGCGGAATTTTGACCTGCGCATGCCCGCTTCGCCTCGCCGGTACAATCGTACGAGAGCAAACGTTCGAAGGGGGCGGAGTGAAGCGGTTGAGCATCGCGGTGCGGGGGCATCGTCGAATCAATCATGCATGCGCTGGTCGCGCGGCCACGGTCGTGCGGGCGCTCGTCGCGGCGATTCTGTCGGCTGGCGCGCTCGCATGCGCGCATGCCGACGAACTCGACAGCCCTACGCTGCGCAAGATTCGCGACACGGGCACGATCGTGATCGGCGTGCGCGAGGCGGCGGTGCCGTTCTCGTATCGCGCGGACGGCGAGCACGCCACGGGCTATTCGTACGAGATTGCGCAACGCATCGCCGCCACCGTGCGCGACGCGCTCAAGCTGCCCGCCTTGCGCGTGCGCGAACTCAGCGTCACGGCGCAGAACCGCATCACGCTCGTGCAGAACGGCACGGTCGACCTCGAATGCAGCACGGCGAGCCACACGCGCGAGCGCGAGAACGACGTCGCGTTTTCGGACAGCATCTTCGAGTACGGTGTGCGCATGCTCGTGCGGCGCGGCTCGCCCGTGAAGGATTTCGCCGATCTGGCCGGGCGTACCGTGGTCACCACGGCGGGCACGTCGGAGGAGCGTCGATTACGCCGCTGGAACGTCGAGCGCGGCATGGACATGCGCATTCTCGCCGCGAGGTCGCACGCCGATTCGTTCGAAGCCGTGCGTGCGGACCGCGCCGTGGCCTTTGTGATGGACGCGCCGCTGCTGCACGCGGCGCTCGCCACCGGCTACGTGGCCGGCGACGCGCCGGGCCAGCCGGTCGCACGGAGTGCCCGCGCGGTGAGCGACGCGCGCGAGTTCGAGATCGTCGGCACGCCGGCCACGTACGAGGTCTACGGCTGCATGTTCCGGCGCGGCGACGCGGCGTTCAAGCGTCTCGCCGACACCACCATCGCGAACATGCAGCGCTCGGGCGAGGCGCTCGCGCTCTATCATCGCTGGTTCGAATCGCCGATTCCGCCCGCGGGCGTGAATCTCGACTACCCGCTTTCGCCGCAGATGAAAGCGCTGTTCGCGAACCCCAACGACCGGCCGCTCGACTGAGCGCGCCAACCCAACGGAACCGACAACGATGAGTGAAACGATTCAACGCAAGGTGGCGCTCGTTACGGGCGCGGGCAGCGGCATCGGCCGCGCGTGCGCACGCCGCCTGCTGGCGAACGGCTTTACGGTGGTGCTCGCGGGGCGCCGCGCGGCGCCGCTCGAAGCGCTCGTGCAGGAAGCGCACGAGCGTAGCGAAGAAGCGCTGGCCGTGCCGTGCGACGTGACCGACGCGGCCGCCGTCGATGCGCTGTTCGATACCATTCGCACGCGTTACGGCCGGCTCGATCTGCTGTTCAACAACGCGGGCCGCAACGCGCCGGCCGTGGATATCGACGAGCTTTCCGTCGACGACTGGCGTGCCGTGGTCGACACCAATCTCAGCGGCGTGTTTCTGTGCACGCGCGCTGCATTTGGGCTGATGAAGCAGCAGACGCCGCGCGGTGGCCGCATCGTCAACAACGGCTCGATTTCGGCGCACGCGCCGCGGCCGTTCAGCATCGCGTACACGGCGACCAAGCACGCGATCACCGGCCTCACGAAGTCGGTGTCGCTCGACGGGCGGCGTTACGACATCGCGTGCGGCCAGATCGACATCGGCAATGCGGCGACGGAAATGGCCGAGCGCATGGCGCGCGGCGTGCCGCAGGCCAACGGCGAGATTGCCGCGGAACCGTTGATGGACGTGGAGGTGGTCGCCGATTCGCTGCTGCACATGGCGCAACTGCCGCTTTCCGCGAACGTGCAGTTCATGACGGTGATGGCGACGAAGATGCCGTTCGTGGGGCGGGGATAAGGCGGTCCGGGTTCTCGTTGACTCGCGCCGTTTTTCTGGATCGCGCCGCAGGCGCACTCGTGAAGCTTCCCCGTGGGCTGAACGCAACGTTTTGATTCATAGCGCATAACCTTATTCGGACGTTTCCGAAAAGCATCGTGCTTTAACGATCCTCCACACCTATTTTTCGGGCCCCCCGCAAGAATCGCGAGCTAAATTCTTGCGGGGTGGGTTCGATGAATCGGGGTTACCGGCTGGTCTATAGCCGTTCGCGCAACATGCTCATGGCTGTCGGGGAAACGGCGACGGCATCGGGCCAATCCGGGGAGGCACGCGGGGCGCGACGGTCGGGCGTCAGGCGCTCATTGCGGTGTCTTGTCCCTGCTGCATTGCTGGCGCTCGCGCCGATGCTCGCGTTTGCGCAGATCGTGGCAGGCGGCGCACACGCGCCTTCGGTCATCCAGACGCCGAACGGCCTCGATCAGGTGAACATCAACCGTCCGTCCGGCGCGGGCGTATCGGTCAACACCTATAACCGGTTCGACGTGCCGCAGCGCGGCGCGATCCTGAACAACTCGCCGACGATGGTGCAGTCGCAGCTCGGCGGCATGATCAACGGTAACCCGAACTTCGCGCCGGGACAGGCCGCGCGGGTCATCGTCAATCAGGTCAACAGTTCGAGCGCGTCGCAGTTCAACGGCGCGCTCGAAGTCGCGGGCCAGCGCGCGAACGTGATCCTGGCGAATCCTTCGGGCATTTCCGTCAACGGCGGCACGTTCATCAACACGAGCCGCGCAACGCTCACGACCGGCACGCCGAACTATGCGGCAGACGGCTCGCTCGCGGGCTTCAATGTCACGGGCGGCAATATCGCGATCAGCGGTGCGGGTTTGAACGCGTCGGGCGTGGATCAGGTCGATCTGCTCG
The DNA here is from genome assembly GCF_009789675.1 of Paraburkholderia acidisoli. Lineage (NCBI taxonomy): Bacteria > Pseudomonadati > Pseudomonadota > Betaproteobacteria > Burkholderiales > Burkholderiaceae > Paraburkholderia > Paraburkholderia acidisoli. Next base: position 1,195,922 of record NZ_CP046914.1, read on the forward strand.
CGCGCGCCGTGCAGGCCAATGCCGCGGTCTACGCGAAGACGAACCTGAACGTCGTGACTGGCGCGAACAGCGTCGACTACGACACGCTCAATGCCACGCCGATAGCGGGCGACGGCCCCGCGCCGGGTGTCTCGATCGACGTCAGCAATCTCGGCGGCATGTACGCGAACCGCATTGTGCTTGTTGGCACGGAAGCCGGCGTCGGCATTTCGCTTAAGGGCATCACAGCCGCACAATCCGGCGACCTCGTGTTGACCTCGGCGGGCAGGCTGGTACTGGCGGGTCAGGCGAACGCAAGCGGCAACATCGTTGCGAACGCGCAGGATATCGACAACAGCGGCACGACCTACGCGCAGCAGAACGCCAACCTTTCCGCGTCTGGCGCGCTGGCCAACAGCGGCATGATTGCCGCGCAGCAGAACACAACCGCAAGCGCCGGTTCGGTGAATTCGACTGGCACGCTCGCGGCGGGCGTGAACGGCGACGGCTCGCTTGCGCAGACGGGCGACCTGAACGTGAACGCATCCGGCAATGTGGTTGCGACCGGCCGCAATGTCGCGGGCGGCAACGCGAGCGTGAGCGGCGCGGCGGTCAATCTCGCGGGCGCGACGAATTCCGCGAACGGCGCGCTCATACTCGCGGCGAACAACGGCGACCTGAACCTGTCGGGCGCGACCACGACGGCGGGTGGCGCGCTCGGCGCACGGGCGGCGGGCACGCTCACGAACGACAACGGCGCGATGTCGTCGGGCGGTGCGCAGACCATCACCGCGGGTGCGCTCTCCAATCGTGGCGGGCAGATCGTTTCGGGTAACACGCTGACCGCGAACATTACCGGCGCGACGGACAACCAGGGCGGCACGATGCAGGCGGCGGGCGCGCTCGGCTTGTCCGGTGGATCGCTCGACAACTCGGGCGGTCACGTTGCGTCGCTGAACGCGGATGGCGTTTCCATCACGACGACCGGCCTGCTGAACAACGGCGCGGGCGGGTCCATTGGCGGTAATGGCGCGCTTATGCTGCAAGGTGCGCAGATCGCGAACGCGGGCTCGATTACGGCGGTGCAGTCGCTGATTGCGCGCGCCGTGCAGACGCTCTTCAACGGCGGCACGTTCGCGACCAACGCGGACATGACGCTTTCGGCCGGGTCGACGCTTACGAACGCGGGCCAGTTTGGTGCGGCGCATTCGCTCGTGCTTTCTGCGGCGACGTTCGATAACAGCGGCGGCGCGGCGAGCGCGAACCAGTTCACGCTGCACGCCGCAAATCTCGTGAACCACGGCGGCACGATCACGCAGACCGGAGCCGGCGCGATGACGCTCGACGTGACCGGCACGCTCGACAACTCCGCGGGCGGCACGCTGCAAACGAACAGCACGGACCTGACGATTGCCCCCGCCTCGCTCGACAACGACGGCGGCACGATCACGCACGCCGGGACCGGCAGGCTGTCGATCAATGCGGGCAACGGCGCGGGTTCGGTATCGAACTTCGGCGGCAGGATCGCCACGAACGGCCAGGCTTCGATCCAGGGCGGCACGCTGAATAACGCGGCGGGTTCGATCATCGGGCAGAACGGCCTGACGGCGACGGTCGGCGGCGCGCTGAACAATGCGAACGGCAAACTGCTGTCGAACACGGACAGCACCCTCACCAGCGGCGCGCTCAACAACAACGGCGGCCAGATCGGTGCAGGTACGAACGCGAGCATCCGCACAGGTTCGCTGACCAACAGCGGTGGCTCAATCGTCGCGCCGGACCTCACGCTGACGACCACGACGACGCTCGACAACAGCGGCGGCGATATCGAAGCAAACCAGCTTGCGCTGAACGCCATCGACCTGGTGAATCACGGCGGAAACATCACGCAATATGGCGCGTTGGCGACGGGCTTCGATGTGAGCGGCACGTTCGACAACTCGAACGGCGGCACATTCCAGACCAACAGCACCGACCTGACGCTCGCACCCGGCGCGCTCATCAACGACGGCGGTTCCATCATCGACGCTGGAACGGGCACGCTCACCATTGCACCGGGCAATGGCGCGGGCTACTTCTCGAACGTCGGCGGCCGGATCATTTCGGCGGGCCAGATCGCGGCCCAGGCTGTGAGCCTGAACAACGCGAACGGCGTGCTCGCCGCGCAAGGCCGGATCGCGGCGAACATCGCGGGCGAGCTGAACAACACGCAGGGCTCGGTTCGCTCGCTCTCGTCGCTGGCTCTCGCGAGCGGCGGCACGCTGACGAACACGAACGGACAGATCCAGTCGGGCACGGGCTCGGCTGGCGACACCAGCACGCTCGACGTTCAGGCTGCAGCGCTCGACAACACGAACGGCCTCGTCAGCAATCTCGGCACGGGCGACATGACCGTGCAGGGCGGCAGCCAGACCGTGAACAGCGGCGGCGTTATCACAGGCAACGGCAACGTTGCCGTCGACACGTCTGTGCTCCTCAATACGCAGAGCGGCCAGATCAGCGGCGCAAGTGTCACGGTGCAAGGCGATACCGTCAACAACAGCGGCGGCAACCCGCTTGGCCTGAACGACGTATTCACGGTCGGCGCAAATCAGGATTTATCGTTCGGCAACAAGGCGCTCGGCTCGCACGGGTTCAATGGTTCGTACTCCGTTCCATTCGGCTACTGGACGGCGACCCTCTCGGGCAACACGAGCACGTACTACCAGAACATCGCGGGCGTGAACGACACGTTCGTATCGAGCGGCAACTCACAGACGGCCGCGCTGCGCATCGCGCGCGTGCTCTCGCGCGGCCAGAACGACGTGCTCGGCGGCTACATTCAGCTATCGAAGCGTTTCGGCGACAGTTTCATCGACGACACGACAATACCGACCCAGGCGCGCAACAACACGTTTCTGGAACTCGGCGCGACCGACCGGCATTACTTCGGCACGGCGCAGTTCGACGGCACACTCGCCTACCGTCAGGGTATCGGCGGACTCGGCGCGACGCCGGACCCGTATATCGACGGCCCGACGTACCGCTTCCATATGGCCGTGCTCGACGCGAACCTGTCGGTGCCGTTCGCCATCGCGAGCCAGTCATTCCGGTACGTCACGACGTTCCACGGCCAGTTCACCAACGACACGCTTTTCTATATCGACGACCTGACCATCGGCAGTCGCTACACCGTGCGCGGCTTCGACGGCGAAACGATGCTCGCAGCAGAGAAAGGGTTTTACTGGCGCAACGAACTGCAATGGCCGGTGTTCCAGACCGGACAGACGTTGTATGCGGGGATCGACTACGGGCGCGTGTTCGGGCCGAACACGGCAGCACTGGCGGGGACGCAACTGGCAGGCGCGGTAGTTGGCATTCGCGGCGGCGTGCCGGCGAAATATGTCGGCGTCTCGTATGACCTGTTTGCCGGGACGCCGATCTACAAGCCTGAAGGATTCCCGACCGCGCGATGGACAGTCGGGTTCCAGATTACGGCAGCGTTTTAGGCCAGCTGCGGGCGCGCCAGCCCGCCTCAGCCGCCTCCCGCCAGCGCGCCTCAGCCGCCTCCCGCCAGCGCGCCTCAGACGCCTCCCGCCAACGCGCTTCAGCCGCCTCCCGTATACTGAGCGTTGTTCATCAGGACGCCCGAGCGCCCATGTCTTTGTCCACGCTGACCCCAACCGACCCTCGCCCCGAACCGCCCGAACGTCCGGGTGAAGACGACTGCTGTCGCAGCGGCTGCGATCCGTGCATTTTCGATCTCTATCAGGAAGAAATGGATCGGTATCGCGCCGCGCTGGCCGCGTGGGAAGCGCGCGAGGCAGAGCGGCAGCGGGCGCAGTGACGAAGGCGCGCGCAACGGCACAGTGAAGCGTCGCGCGGAGTTTTGCTACTAACTGCCGGTTTAATCCGCCGACGATCGATGCGTTGATCAAGCATTACGCCGACGCCGACGCCGACCGCGCGCGCAGCCAGCAGCCCCGCGTAACTTGCGTTCTCGCCTCGCCGCCCGCATCTGTCGGAATTCGTCTCACGCAACGCAGCAGCCACGCAGCCACCGCGTCTCGCTTCGCCCGCTATCGCCGCCATGACCCATTCCATTTTCGTTCCGCCATCCG